>NZ_BBYJ01000005.1 GCF_001528665.1 Microtetraspora malaysiensis | reverse complement strand
TGGCGGATCAGGCGACTCCTGCGGAGATCGCGCGTGCGGGGCGGTATCTGCGTGCGGTGCTGGATCCGGACGGGGAAGCCGATGACGGCGAGGCGGATTATCGGGAGCGGTTTCTGTTGGTGCGGGAGAGCGCTTCGGGCGGGGTGGAGGGGGAGTTTCGGTTGCCTCGGGAGGCGGGGGCGCGGTTGCGGGCGTTGTTGGATGCGTATGCGAAGCCGCGGGTGGTGGGGGATGAGCGGCCGCTGCGGGTGCGGAACGCGGATGTGTTGATCGCGTTGTTGGAGCAGCAGATCGGTACCGAGTTGCTGGTGTTGATCAACGCCGGGTCCCTTCCCGATGACCCTCCCGCTTCTTCACCGGGCGAGACGTCCGGCTTCTCATCAGCGGGAACGCCCACGGCTTCGCGGCCGGAGGCGTCCGGCCCTGCGCACTCCGCGACATCCGGCCGCTCGTCAGCCGAGACTCCCGGCTCGACGCGGTCTGAGGCGTCCGACCCCGCGCGTTCCAAGACATCCGGCCCTTCGCGCAGCGAGGTGTCCGACTCCACTCCGGCCGGAACGTCCACCTTCTCGGGTGGGCAGGCGTCTGCCGCTTCGTCAGCTGACGTGTCTGGCTCGCCGGAAGGCAGCGCTCACGATGGTGTGCGGCGTGATCGCCCTACCCGGGACCATGAGCGGCTCGGCCAGAGCGATCAAGACGACACGAGCCGCGAGCAGGACACCCGCAGCGACAGGCGACCCGACCAGAACGCTGGGCACGACGCAGGGCATCGCCGGGAAACTCACGACGGCGGGCGGCGAGATGAAGGCGCTCAGCGCGACGCGGACGGACGCGGTCAGAGAGCGGAGCGCGGTCAGAGAGCGGGCGGCCAGGGAACCCGGGCCGGTAGGCCGAACGATCGGCCTGCCCGCGATGGCGAACAGCGTAAACAAGGACCGGGACACGCACGGGGACAAGGCCAGGCGCGGGGGCCGGAACAGGCACAGAGCCAGAGCCAGGGACGGGGGCGGGGTGCGGACTGGGCGACGCCCGGCGGGCTCATCTCAGGACGCACGCTGCCCGGGCTGCTGCTCGCCACCGGACAGCTCCTGCCCGTCACCGACATCCACCGCCTCGCCCAGACCTCCGGCCTCACCCGCCTGGTCATGGACGCCGACGGCTGCGTCCTCGACGTCGGACGCACCGCCCGCCGCGCCACCCGACAACAACGCCGCGCCATCCTCACCCGCTACACCCACTGCATGGTCGACCACTGCCCCATGCCCGCCCACCTCTGCCAGATCGACCACATCACCAACTGGTCCGACGGCGGCACCACCGACCTGGACAACCTCGGACCCACCTGCCAGTTCCACAACCGCGACCGCTACCGCAACCCCACCCACTACCAACTCCACCAGGTCGGCAAGAACCGCTGGGGCTTCACCTACACCAGCCCCCGAAACCAGCGAAACTGAACCCCCGCGCCACCACCGTCCACCGACGGAACCCAGGCACCTGAACGACGGCGTTCAACACGCCCCCGACACTCCCCGGCACTCCCTCGACGGTCAGACATGCCCGGCCCGGCGATACTCAGCCAACCCCGGCCGCGAGCAAAACGGCCCGGCAGAAGCTTGACCCTGCCGAAGAACCCGCCCCCGGTACCAAGGTCGCCCGGACACCATCCGGGCGATCTCCCAGTCACCCTGTCCACGCGCGCCCGGAGCGGCGACCATGCGCGCAACGCACCGCCGGGGCCGCTCTGCCGAGGTGTCAGCGGCAGAGCGCCGACCTCGCCGCGGCACTGCGCCGCGCGCCGACCGCCCAAGGCCGTCGGCAACCCAGCCGCGGGATCGGCGACTCGCTGTCGATGATGGGACGGCATTGACCGATGACTTCTGCTGGGGGAGAGGCCGGGCTGTTCGCACCGCAAACCCGCCGCCCTGGCTGGCGATGTCCGGTCGTGGTCAGTGATCGGCGTGCCCTCGACGCAGGTCTGTCGCGGTCGTGGCCACCCGAGGGACGTCACCTGGAGGGCCTCGGGTGGGGCCTCGCCGCGGGCCACGGCACGCCCCAGGAGCGTCAGCCACATGCCGCTGCCGCCGTCGTCGGCGTGCTCGTTGATCTGCGCTCGCAGCTCGGGTCGTCGCCGTGGGAGCCCAAGGCCGCAGCACCGCTCTCGCCGACCGCTACCGCGGCTGACCCCGGTGCTCAAGGGCGTCTCCCTCGGCTGCGGATCCAGGTTCACGACCGGATGCTGTGATCGGCGTGAGGGGGACGGACGGCGCTTCCCTGGTGCCCGTCGCACCTGCGGCGCAGGTGGTAGCAGATGGTGGCGGTGGCCAGCGCGGCGCCCCAGATCGGCCAGAAGCACTCCGGCAGCCAGGCCCCCCACTCGGCCAGGGCGAACCGGCCGGCGACGGTCCAGCGGATGTACGCCAGCCCGGCCACGGTGATGATGATCGAGGCGAATCCGGCGGGGACGACCGCGAGCAGCGGCGGCACCATTCTCCCGCGCAATCCGGGGATCCAACGCGGGAAGATCTCGCCCCACCGTTGGGTCAGGCCGAGGGTGAGCAGGCCGCCGAGCGCGCCGAAGGTGGCCAGGTAGGCGCCCGCCAGCCACAGACCGTCCTCGCCTTCGGCGAGAAACTCCGCGTTCACGCCGAGCGGGATGCCCAGGGCCCACGCCCATCGGGTGGCGCAGTACACCAGCGGCACCGCGATCGCCACATACACCGCCACCCGCCCCCGCTCCGGAGTGAACCAGCGTCCGCGTTCCTCGTCGCGTCCCCCGTCGCGTCGATAGGCCAGCGCCGCGGCGGCCAGCAGCAGGCCGCCCAGCACGCACACGAGTTGGTTGAGCACCGGCCACGGCCAGACGTCGGCGAAGGTGGTGCCGCCGAGGCCCCAGCCGAAGACGGGGGCGACGAGCAGCAGCGGCGTGTAGGCGACGCCCATCATCAACCGCGAGTCGGGGATCACCAGGACCAGGAGCGCGGCGATCGTCCAGGCCGCGATGACCGGCGTACGGCGGCCGCTCCCGCGGGTCAACGCCAGCGCCGTGATCGCGGTCACCAGGCAGCAGGCGGCGATCGCCCAGCCGAAGCCCGGAGTCGTCCCGGTCAGGATCGACAGGGCGCCGATCGGGTCGGGATCGCCGGCGCCCCAGGGGTACCCGGGCGCGCCCAGTGCCCACCCGACCCCGAGCGCGCCATAGGTCAGCGCCCACAGCGCCGCCACATACCCTTGCCGGCGAGAAGTGAAGATTGTCATATGACCAGCCTCCCGACGCGGAGGGCTGACGAGCCAGATGCCGTTCGGCACCCCTCACGGTGAGAACAGGTGCCGTTCGGCACTCCGCTGAACGGCACAAAAGGCGCGTATCGTCGCCCAGGTGTCTGTGATGCTGGTTGTTGCCGGGGTATCGGTGGCCGCTGCTGTCACGCTCGCCGTGATCGGGTTGTCCCGGCCCCGGTTCCGGCCGCACCTGTCCGCGTCGGCCTTGCTCGCGGCGGGCCTGTCGATGTCTGTCACGCTGGCTCATGTGACCGGCGTGGGGCGCCCCACGCCGGTCACGGGCGCGCTCAGCATGGTCGAGAGCGTGGCGTTGATGGTGCTGGTCGGCCTGGTCATCCGGTACGCGCCGTCCCGGCGGGCGGTGTTGTCCGCTCCGGCGGCGGGTCTGGCCGCGGCGGTCTGGTTGCTGCGCGTGTTCGCGCCCGCCTCGCCGCTGGAAGGGGTGGGGGTGTGCGCGTTCTGGGGGCTGGGCACGCTGGTGGCCGCCGCCGTCGGCGGCTACCTCCGTTTTCTCGACGTACGGCAGGAGCGCGCGGTGGCCGACACCCGCCTGACCCTGCGGCTGCGGCTCGCCAGGGACCTGCACGACTATCTGGCGCACGACATCAGCGAGATGGTCGCGCACGCCCAGGCGGGCCAAGTGGCAGGTGAACCCCTGCGGGCGCTCGAACGCGTCGAGGCGGCGGGCCAGCGCGCCCTGTCGATGCTGGACCGGACGCTGGACATGCTGCACCACGACCGGCCCCTCGCTCCCGGCGGCGACCTGGGCGGCATCCGCGAGGCGGCCGAACGGTTCTCCGCCGCCGGCCCGGCGCCGGTCCACCTGCGCATGGATCCGGCTCTGGTGGTCCCGCCGGAGACCGCGGCTCTGGCCTACCGGATCGTGATCGAAGGAATGACCAACATCCGGCGGCACGCACCGCGGGCCGGACGCGTGGACCTGAGCGTCAGCGCCTCGTCCGGAGTTCTGGAGGTCACGATGACCAACGACGGCGTGGTCCGCGCCCCGATCACCCGGCGTGGCGGCATCGGCCTGCCCGCCCTGGCCTCGCTCGTCCAGGCCCAGGGTGGCGAGCTGACCGCGGAAGCCGTATCCGACGGGTGGTCGTTGACCGCCCGTCTGCCACTGGCACAATCGCCGGAGTGGTCACCCGCATCCTCATCGCCGACGACCAGGAAGGCATCCGCGGCGCCTTCCGCCTGATCCTCGACGCCCAGCCCGACATGACCGTAGTGGCCGAAGCCGCCGACGGACGTACCGCGATCGACACCGCCAAGACGATCAAACCCGACGTGGTCCTCGCCGACATCCGCATGCCCGGGGCCGACGGCATCGAGGTGACCCGCGCCCTGGCCGGCACCGGCATCCACGTCGTGGTCGTCACCACCTTCGGGCTGGACGAGTACGTCCACGCCGCGCTGCGGCACGGCGCCGCCGGGTTCGTCCTCAAACGCTCCGGCCCCACGCTGCTCATCGAGGCCATCCGGGCCGCGATGAGCGGCGACGTGCTCATCAGCCCACAGCTCACCGTCCGGCTGCTGCGCGGGAGCGGCCGGCCACGCGAGACGTCCACCGTCGTCCTCACTGAGAGAGAGGACGAGATCGTGACCCTGGTCGCGCAGGGCAGGACCAACGCCGAGATCGCCGCCGAGCTCTTCCTGTCCGCGGGCACCGTGAAGAACCACGTCGCCTCCATCCAACGCAAGACCGGCGCCAGGAACCGCGTCGCGATCGCCGCGTGGGCCTGGGCGACCGGCCGGGCCGAGCCCTGATCCAGAGCCGGTCACTCTCGCCCGCAAAGGCCGGTGGCCCGTCGGCCGCTGAGACGGCCGAGAGCCGTCAAGGTGAGGACCGCGGCCTCACGCCCGGAACGTCCGGCGGTAGGCGTCCGGCGGTACGCCGATCGTGCGGTGGAAGTGGCGGCGCAGTGTCGTCGCCGTGCCCATGCCCGCGGCCGAGGCGATGGTGTCGACGCTGTCGTCCGTGGTCTCCAGCAGTTCCTGCGCGCGGCGGATCCGCTGCGTCAGCAGCCACTGCAGCGGGGTGGTGCCGGTTATCGACCGGAAGTGGCGGGCCAGGTGGCGCGAACTCATGCTCGCCTGGCGGGCCAGGTCCTCCACGGTGAGCGGCTGATCCAGCCGCCGCATCACCCAGGGGAGCAGCTCGGCCAGGGGATGGCCGTCCTGGGCGGGCACCGGTGTGATGACGAACTGGGCTTGGCCACCGGCCCGGTGGGGCGGCACGACCAGGCGGCGGGCGACCACGTTGGCGACTGCCGAGCCGTGGTCGCGGCGGACCAGATGCAGGCACAGGTCCATCGCCGCGGCCTTGCCCGCGGACGTGAGCACGCTGCCGTTGTCCACGTAGAGCACGTCCGGGTCGACCTTCACCCGGGGATAGCGTGCGGCCAGTTCCTCGGTGTGGGCCCAGTGCGTGGTCGCGCGCAGCCCGTCCAGCAGGCCGGCGGCGGCGAGCACGAACGCGCCCGTGCACAGGGAGACCACCCGCGCGCCGGACTCGTGGGCCACGCGCACCGCCTCGACCAGGTCGGCCGGCGGGTCCTCGTCGACGTCCGCCAAGGCGGGGACGATCACGGTGCCGGCGTGCGCCAGCCGGTCGAGCCCGCAGTCCGGCTCCAGCCGGAACCGGCCGACCCGGACGGCGTGCGTGCCGCACACCCTGACGTCGTACCAGGGGCCGGGCAGGGCGGCCGGGGCGGAGCCGAAGACCTCGTGGGCCAGGGCCAGCTCGAAGTGCAGCATCCCGTCGGTAGCGGCGATCGCGACGGAGCGCGGGACGGAGCTCATGTCGGAAATTGTACGGGTTACGTCGTTTCGGACACTGGCACCGATGAGTCAACGGGGACAGGATCTCCGCAGTGGATCACTTCGAGCACGTGGGAGCAGGCATGGGATCGGGTCGGAATGTGGCGGTGTTCGGCGCCTACGGGCACACCGGGCGGTTCGTGGTCGCGGAGTTGCGCGAGCGCGGATACATCCCGCTGCTCCTCGGCCGCGACCAGGACAAGCTGCTGGCGCTGGCGCAGGCCCAACCGGGGCGCGAGGCGCGGCAGGCGTCGGTCGACGATCCGGCCTCGCTCGACCGCGCGCTGAACGGCGCGGCCGCCGTGATCAACTGTGCCGGGCCCTTCGCCTCGACCGCCGCCCCGCTGGTCGAGGCGGCGCTGCGCGCCGGCATCCCGTATGTCGACGTGGCGGCCGAGATCGAGGCGAACGTTGACACGTTCGCGCACTTCGCGGGGCGCGCCCGCGCCGCGGGCACCGTGGTGGTCCCGGCGATGGCCTTCTATGGCGGCCTCGGCGACCTGTTGGTCACCACCGCGATGGGCGACTGGACGGCGGCGGACGAGGCCCGCATCGCCTACGGCCTGAGCAGCTGGCACCCCACTGCCGGAACGCTCGCTTCGGGCGCGGTCTCGGGGCAGCGACGGGGCGGCCGCCGGGTCCGCTACACCGGCGGACGGCTGGAGTACCACGACGACGCTCTGCCGACCCTGGAGTGGCCCTTCCCCGCTCCGCTCGGCCCCCAGAGCGTCATCGGAGAGTTCACCATGGCCGACGTCGTCACCGTTCCCAGCCATCTGGCCGTCCCGGAGGTGCGCACCTACATGACCGCCAAGGCGGCCGCGGACCTGTCCGCTCCCGACGCCGCGGCCCCGGCCGCCGTCGACGACCGCGGCCGCTCCGCGCAGACCTTCGTCGTCGACGTCCTGGTCCGCTCCGGTGGCACGGAACGCCGCGTGGCCGCCACCGGTCAGGACATCTACGCCATCAGCGCGCCGCTCGCGGTGGAGGCCGTCGACCGCATTCTCACCGGCCGGACCAGGACCACCGGCGTCGCCTCCGCGGGCGCGGTCTTCGACGCCCCGGACTTCCTCCGCGCCCTGTCCGCGCACCTCTCGCTGCACGTCCCGCACGACGCACGCGGCTGACCGGCGACCCGTGCCGGAAGCCAGGTCATGGTCAGTGCATCGATGAGCAGGCCGATCGCCCGTGCGGGACGGCCGTCCGGGCCGAGTACGGCGGTTGGCTGAGTGACGGCGGCAGGCGGTTCACGTGGACGCGTCAGGCGTCGGGGCCGCCGGCCAGGAACGGCAGCACGCCGGAGGGCACGTCGGCCGACCTGTTCCAGCCTCCCTGGTGGTCGGCGTTGGGCACGGAGAAGAAGCCCATGCCGGTACGCCGCGCGAAGGTCCGCATCGGATCGTGCCAAGGGTCGGCGGTGCCCGCGTACATCAGCATCGTGACGCCGCAGGCCGCCAGGTCGGCGTGCGGGCCGGGCTCATGGGAGAACGCCTCGTAGTTCGCGCGGAACGCCCCGAGATCCCCGGCGTCGATGACGGCGGCTTGGGCGGGATCGGCGGCGGCTCCCTGTTTGACCAGCTGGTAGGGGTCGACATCCGCGGGCAGCCCGAGGTGGCGCAGCGTCGGTCCGATCGCCGAGCGGAAGCCGCCGATGGGGTCGAAGGCACCGGCGACAAGGCGGGTGAGCCTTCCGGGCGCGTGTACGGCGACCGCGTACCCGGTGAGAGCTCCCAGCGAATAGCCCCAGAACGCGGCCTTGTCCGCACCGACGTCATCCAGCACGGCGGTGACGTAATCGGCGCGTCGCTCCAGCGTGTACGCCGCGGGGTCCTGCGGGGCGGCACTGGCCCCCAGCCCCAGCGGGTCGACGGTGATCACCGTGTGGGTGGCCGCCAGCGCCGCCGTGTAGCCGGACCGGTCCCAGTGCGCGCCGATCTGGAACATGCCCGGGTGCAGGACCAACGGAGGGCCGTCTCCGGTGATCTCGTAGGCGATCGTGAATCCGTTGTTGCGTGCGGTCGGCACCCGCTGCTCCTTGCTTTCGGTGGATCTCCGTACGCCAAGACAGGACCACACAAGCTCCTGTCCAGGAACGTTACGACTTGTAACGGGCCCCATCTTGGAGCAAGATCGAACGGCCGGGAAGGAGGCACTTTCTTGTCCCAACGGAACATCGCGGTAACAGACCAGGCCATCGTGTCCGCCGACGAGGCCGCGTCCGCCGAATGCCCGCTCCGCGAGGTGCTGGCGCTCATCGGTGACAAGTGGAGCGCCCAGGTGCTCGTCGAACTGGGCGACGGCCCACACCGATTCACGCAGCTGGAACGGGCGATCGAAGGCGTCAGCCGCCGCATGCTGACGCTGAGCCTGCGCAACCTGGAGCGCAACGGCCTGATCACCCGCACCGTGTACCCCGACGCGCCGCCCCGCGTGGAGTACGCCACCACCGCGTTGGTCGAAGAAATCCGCGAGCCTCTCGAAGCGCTGGGCGCCTGGGCCCGCCGCGCCGGCCCCGCCATCGTCGCGGCCCGCCAGGCCTACGACATCCGCTCACCCAACTGATCGGGGGATGCCATCCGAAGGACGCGCCGGCCCGGCGCCGCGTCCCCGTGGGTCTACGCGCTCGAGCTTGGTCCAGCCGGTCCAGCCGCGTCTCTTCAACAGCTCGATCAGCCGACGGGCCGGTGGCACAGTGTCGAACGCCAGTGTGTCCATCAGCTTGACCAGCGGAGGCTCGATGTCGGTGTCGTCAACGTAGTCCTCGCCCTGTTCGTCGGCCAACTGCGTGATGTAGGCGGCTAGTTCGTCGGCCAGCTCGACCAGCCGAGGGTCGTCGGCGGTCCGGTTGAGAACCTGGCTGAGGGTGAGATAGAAGTCGATGAGCTGCGGGTCGGCGATCTGCTCCCGCTTGCGTACCATCCACTCCGGGACTCGCTCAGGTGAGTGCGCGGCCAGCAGGATCCAGCCGTCACGCTCGGCCCGGACGATCCGTTCGTCGACCCTGAGCACCCGCAGTCGGTCGAGATACTCGACCACCTCCGGCGGCAGCGTCAGGCTGTCCCCGGCGGCGAGCCGGGCGATCTGCTCCCGGTGCCGCTGCCGCTGCCGGATCTCCGCCCGCAGCCGCTTGTCGATGTCCGCGACCGCTGCGGCGAACTCCTCCTCGTCGGCCCGCAGCAGCTCCCGAACCCGAGCCAGCGGGACCCCCGCCTGCGCGAGAGTCCGGATCTTGATCAGCTCGATCACGGCGCCGGCGTCGTACCTGCGGTAGCCGGAGTGGTCCCGCTCCGGCTCCGGCAGCAGCCCTTGGGCGTGATAGTGCCGCACCGCGCGCACCGTCACTCCGGCGTACGACGCCAGCTCACCGATGGTCAGCATCCCGCCAGTCTCCTCGGGTGTGGCCGCCAGGGCCGTGTGTACTCCGGATGATCTGGGCGATCTCCGGGGCGTGGGTGAAGACCAGCCCGTGGTCGGCGTCGAGCCAGGACGTGTCGATGCGCGGCTGCTCGCGGCCAAGCCGCTCGACGCCGGCACGCCAGTTCTGATTGAACCGCGACGCATGCCCTGCGCCCCTGCCGCCGGCCATCGAGGTCGACATGATCATGCTGATGGGCCGGTCGATCTTCTGGTACCGGTCCAAGATCTCGGACCGTACCGCATCGATCTCGACATTCAGGTCGAGAATCTCCTGGGCGGTGAGCAACACCTGACGCGCGGTGCCCCGCACGGCCTCCTGCTGCGTCACCATGTCCTCCCACATCGCGCGGAACTCCGGCAGGACGGCCTCGGTGATGAACGGCTCGGGCACCGGGTTCGCCCCATCGATGAGAACAAGCCCGGCGACGCTGCCAGGATGCTCGGAGGCATAGTGCACGGCCAGGTCCGCGCCCAGCGAGTAGCCCACCAGCACGGGCGCCGCATCCAGGTCGAGGCGTGCCAGCTCCGCCATCACGGCGGCCAGATCGCTCAGGAACGCCTCAAAGGAGTACCGGCCGGCGGCCGAGGCGAGGCCATGCCCCCGAAGGTCGAAGGTCACCACGTCGTGGTCGCGCCGCAGCAGGTCGGCCAGTTCGTGCAGGTCGGCCCGCGTCGAGTTCAGCCCGGGGCACAGGACCAGCGGTCGTCCCTGGCCGCCGCGAGACACCGGGATTGTGACGCCGTCGTGGTGGATCGTGAAGTGCCGCATCGTCCTGTCGCTACTCTCGGCCCGCTGCCCATCGTCGCCGTGGCCGCCGTACGACTCGCGTGGGCCGGCGACCTCCACCGCACTGCTCTTCGTGGTCATGCCACCATGCTGAGAGGTTGCCCCTGCGTCAGGGTCAACCGTCGCGGCGACATGACCTCCGTGAGTGCTCGGCTTCGGGGCTCATCTCACCCATCCGAGCGGGCGAGCGGGGGCTTCAGGCGGGTCCGGCCGTCGCGCCGTGCCGGTCGGTGAAATCGAGGATCCGCCGCCAGGCGTCCGCGCACGCCTCACCCCACTCGGCGTAGGCGCGGTCAAAGAAGGAGTGCGGGGCGCCGGGATAGGTGTGGGCCTCGTACGGCACGCCGGCCTCGGCGAGTTCGCCGGTGAACTCCTCGAACTCCCTGGCCGGGGTCACGCTGTCGTTGCCCGCGATGAGCAACAGCAGTGGGCGGCGCATCTCCGGGATCACCTCGCGGACCAGCGCCGGGCGGCCGTAGAAGCCGATCGCACCGGACAGGTCCACCGGGCCTGCGGACAACCGCCACGACATGCTGCCGCCGAAGCAGAATCCCGCGGTGAAGGCGGGGCCGGTCGCCCCGCGCCCGGCCAGGTGCTCCAGGGCCACCGAGACGTCGGCGGCGACGTTGCGCGGGTCCACGTGAGGCAGGTGCGACCGGAACGGAAAGTCATCGCCGCGCTCGTCGTTCTCGGTGGTGCGGCCGAACCAGTCGATCGCCGCGGCCGCGAACCCGGCCTCGGCGAACCGTACGACAAGCTCGCGATAGTAGGGGTGCAGCCCGCGCACGTCGGGCAGCACGACCATCCGTCCGCGCGGCGGCCGGGCGGGCAGCGCGACGTGCGCGGCCAGGCGGCTGCCGTCCGCCGAGGTCAGCGTGACGGGCTCGTGCTCCGCGACCGGGCCCGGGTCGGGCGGGGCGGGCGGGCGGCTGTCGGTGGAGTGGCACATAGTCCAACTCTGCGACAGTCGTCACCGAGCCGAACCACCGCCCTCCGGTTACGTCGGGGGACATGTCGTGATATGGGCCGACGACATATGGGCCGACGACGTCTGCGCGACGCACAGCGGAACTGTCGGTGGCGATCAGTATGGTCCCCGCCATGGTTGATGCGCTGCCGACGTATTCACACGTTCGCTCTTCCCTTCCCGACCCGGTGTCAGGCCGCCCAGGTCCGTCCAGCTCCTACGGCACGGTGCTCGCGTGAACCCGTGGCAGGAGGTCCTCGAGCGCATCGAAGGGCGTCGCAACGACGACCTGATGGACGTCCTCGCGTCCCTCGACGAGCCGGGACGGCAGGTGGTGGCCGAGCGGCTTCGCCGCTATCTGGCCGACCGCCTCGCCGAGGGAATGGCGACACGCTGGAAGGTCGAGAGCCAGGCCGCGGGGCTTCGCCTCGCGGGCGCGGCCTGCTTCACGCGCCCGGCTCAGGTGGCGGCCTGGCTCGGTCGGCGCGAGCTGAGCCGGGTGCCCGACCCGCGCCTGGACGCCGAGCGCATCCGGTCGCTGGTGCGGGCCCGGCCGCAGGAGTGGCGCGCGGACCTTGCGGCCCGGCTGGTACGGCGGCTGCCGCGCCCGGCGGGCCGGTGGCGTCGTCTCGACGGTCCGCCGGGGTGGGAGCTGGCTGTCGGGCTGCTGGTGGAGACGGGCAGCGAGCCGCCGGAAGCGGACACGTTCGTCGATGGCTGGGTCCGCCACGCGAGCGCGAAGCGCCGCGAGAACGGCGGGCGCGCCACCATCGAGGACGACCCGCTGCTCGACGCGATGGTCCCGCGGCTGTTCCGCGCGGAGGGGGTCGCCGCCACACTGGCCGCGGACCACGAGTGGGCCCCGGAGACGTCGCTCGTCTCGGCACTCGCCGACCTCGGCGACTCCGGCCGGCTGAAGCGCCAGGACCTGATCGACGGTTGCGCCGCGCGCTTCCTCGCCGGGGGCGACGCGGCGGAGCTCAGTCCGTTCGTGACGATGTGGACGAACCTGCGGCCCTCGTCGGCGGAGATCCCGCTGCTCGACTTCGTCCGGCTGCTGCCGTCGGCCGCGTCGCCGTTCCTGCAGATGGCGCTCGACGCGCTGGGCCCGGCCGACGACGAGGGCCTGCTCGGTGACGAGCTGTTCGCCGAGGCGGTCCACGCCCTCGCCTTCCGGCCGGAGAAGAAGTTCGTCACGGCCGCCCTGCGGTGGATCGCGCGTTCGGCGACCGGTGACGGGGCTCCCGGCCGGGCCGGCGGCGCGCTGGCCGCGCTGGCGATGGTCTTCGGCCACGAAGACGCCGCCCTCCAGGGCCGGGCGGTACGGCTCGCGGTGGCACTCGCGGCGCATGCGGACCCGTTGGCGGCGGAGGAGGTCCGGGCGGCGGCGGGCGGGCTTGTGCCCGAGCTCCGGGAGCGGATCGCGGCCGTCTTCGGTGAGGTGACGGCCGAGGAGCCGGAAGATCCACCCACAGCTGCGGCCCTGATCGTGGCGCCGCTGCCCGGTCTCCTGCCGCCCATCACCTCGGCGGAGGAACTGGCGGTCGAACTGGGCCGCCGCCCCCTCTGGCCTGAGGAGCCCGCCGTGTTCGAGCGCATCCTCGCGGCGCTGGTCGAACTCACCCACCGTGACCGCGCGGCCGTCGTCGCGGCGCTCACCCCGTGGCGGCGGCGCGCCTGGCGCGAGCCGTTGGACTCCCATGTCTACGTGTACGGCATCAGCGGCTTCGACCGGTACGCCCACTCCCTGCTGTCCCGGGCCGCGCTGGCGGTGGTGTCTCCTGAGGAGAGCAGGGAGCTCACCGGTCGGCTGGCCGACTACCAGCGCGAACACCCGCCTTACGACCGGAGCGTCCAAGTGCTCGTCCAGCGCCGGCTGCGCGAGGTGATCTTCATGTTGGAGGCCGGGCACTCGATGCCGCTGCTGCTCGCGACGCCGACCGCGGCGACCGGACACGTCGACCCCGGCATTCTGCTCGACCGGATGGAACGCCTCGAGGGCGCCGAACCGCTGCCCGCCGACTTCCACCAGGCGCTGCTCCGGCTGCCCAGGACCGTGGACCCGGCGACGGTCGTACGGGCGGAACGACTGACCTCGGAGGCGGGGCGGCGCCTGGCCGCACTGCTGCGCGACGGCGGGCTGCCCGATCCCACGGTGACGAGCGATGTCGGGAGCCGCCGCGGGTACGACAGCATTTACGGCATGGAGATGGCCATCCAGAGGATGCGTTCCCGGGTGACGCCGCCTCCGGGTGTTCCCGAGGAGATCCGGAAGCTGTGGACCGTGGAGACCGACACGGTGTCGGGGGCCCACTCTGGTGAGACGGTGTGGTGGCCGACGATCATGCCGTCCCACCGCGACGTCGTAGCCGCGCACCTCCTGGAATCCGCCCCATGGCTGGCCTACGGCGACGACGGCCAGATGGTGGCGCTCCGGAGACTCGTCCACGGGGACGGCCCGGTCGGTGCGGCGACAGCCGGGGCGATCGTCTGCGTCATGGCCCACGCGCGGCCGGCACGTCGTGCGGCGGCGACCGACGCCCTGGTCACACTGGCCGCGCGGGACGAGGTGCCCGCGGCGGAGATCGGACGCTTGCTCGTGGACATGGCCGTCGCGGGCCTGCTGAAGCTCAACCGAGCGGTGACCGTCCTGGACGACGCCGTGCGGGCGGGGGCGCACGCTTCGGTGTGGTCGATCCTCACGGAGGCGCTGCCCGCGCTGCTGCCCGCGGCGGGGGAGAGGGCCAGGGCGGGGCTCGGGGACCTCCTCGCGGTCGGTGCCAGAGCGGCCGCCCTGGCCGGAGCGCGCGGCGACATCCCGGAGCTCGCCGCGGTCGCGACGCGGCGCGGGGGTAGCCGGGTGGTCGAGGAGGCCCGTCGCCTCCACCAGCGGTTGTCGGCGTGACCGGAAGCGGCCCTGTGCGGGGCGCTTCCGGGGGTGGACGGCCCTCGGATAAACCGAACTACCTCCACCCTTCTCCGCGCCGGCCGACGCCGCCTCCGCGGAAGACGAGGAGAGGCGTCGGCTCATCGCGCCGACCTCCGGCTTTCCCGCTGCCGACCTACCGGTCGATGCCGACGTAAGCGGCGAGGTGCTCGCCCGTGAGGGTGGAGCGGGCCGCGACGAGGTCGGCGGGTGTGCCCTCGAAGACGATCCGGCCACCGTCGTGGCCGGCGCCGGGGCCGAGGTCGATGATCCAGTCGGCGTGCGCCATGACCGCCTGGTGGTGCTCGATGACGATGACCGACTTGCCGGACTCGACGAGCCGGTCGAGCAGGCCGAGCAGCTGTTCGACGTCGGCGAGGTGAAGGCCGGTGGTCGGCTCGTCGAGGACGTAGACGCCGCCCTTCTCGGACAGGTGGGTGGCCAGCTTGAGCCGCTGCCGCTCGCCGCCGGACAGCGTGGTGAGCGGCTGGCCGAGGCTGAGGTAGCCGAGCCCGACGTCGGCGAGCCGGTGGAGGATGGCGTGCGCGGCCGGCGTGCGCGCCTCGCCGACGCGGAAGAACTCCTCGGCCTCGGTCACCGACATCGCGAGCACCTCACTGATGTCGCGGCCGCCGAAGTGGTAGTCCAGCACCGACGCCTGGAACCGCTTCCCCTCGCACTCCTCGCAGGTGGTGGCGACGCCGGCCATCATCGCCAGGTCGGTGTAGATCACGCCGGCGCCGTTGCAGGTGGGGCAGGCGCCCTCGGAGTTGGCGCTGAACAGCGCCGGCTTCACGCCGTTCGCCTTCGCGAACGCCTTGCGGATCGGGTCGAGCAGTCCGGTGTAGGTCGCCGGGTTGCTCCGTCGCGAGCCGCGGATGGCCCCCTGGTCGATCGACACCACACCCGCGCCGGCCGGGACCGACCCGTGCATGAGCGAGCTCTTGCCGGAACCGGCGACGCCCGTGACGACGACGAGTACCCCGAGCGGGATGTCGACGTCGACGTCGCGCAGGTTGTTCGCCGTCGCGCCGCGGATCTCCAAGGTGCCGGTGGACGTCCGTACCGTGTCCTTGAGGGCGGCCCGGTCGTCGAGGTGGCGGCCGGTGATGGTGTCGCTGGCCCGCAGCCCCTCGACGGTGCCCTCGAAGCAGACGGTGCCGCCCGCCGTACCGGCGCCGGGGCCGAGGTCGACGACGTGGTCGGCGATCGCGATCGTCTCCGGCTTGTGCTCCACGACGAGCACCGTGTTGCCCTTGTCGCGCAGCCGCAGCAGCAGGTCGTTCATCCGCTGGATGTCATGGGGGTGCAGGCCCGTGGTGGGCTCGTCGAAGACGTAGGTGACGTCGGTGAGCGAGGAGCCGAGGTGGCGGATCATCTTGACGCGCTGCGCCTCACCGCCCGACAGCGTGCCCGACGGCCGGGCGAGCGAGAGGTAGCCCAGCCCTATCTCCACGAACGAGTCGAGGACCTGCTGCAGCGTGGCGAGCAGCGGCGCCACCGACGGCTCGTCCAGGCCGCGGACCCATTTGGCCAGGTCACTGATCTGCATCGCGCACGCGTCCGCGATGCTGATCCCGTTGATCTTCGAGGACCGGGCGCCCTCGTTGAGCCGGGTGCCATCGCATTCGGGGCAGATGGTGAAGGTGACCGCCCGCTCCACGAACGCCCGGATGTGCGACTGCAACGAGTCGACGTCCTTGGACAGCATCGACTTCTGGATCTTCGGGATCAGACCCTCGTAGGTCAGGTTGATGCCATCGACCTTGATCTTGGTCGGTTCCTTGTAGAGGAGGTCGTTCAGCTCTTTCTTGGTGAACTCGCGGATCGGCTTGTCCGGGTCGAAGAAGCCGCAACCGCTGAAGATGCGGCCGTACCAACCGTCCATGCTGTAGCCGGGGATCGTGAGAGCGCCATCGTTGAGCGACTTGCTGTCGTCGTAGAGCTGGGTCAGGTCGATGTCGTTGACCGAGCCCCGGCCCTCGCAGCGCGGACACATGCCGCCGGTGACGCTGAAGGCGCGACGCTCCTTCACCTTCTGTCCGGCGCGCTCCACGGTGACCGCGCCCGCTCCGCTGATCGAGGCGACGTTGAAGGAGAACGCCTGGGCCGATCCGATGTGCGGCGTCCCGAGTCGGCTGAAGAGGATGCGCAGCATCGCGTTGGCGTCGGTGGCGGTGCCGACCGTGGAGCGGGGGTCGGCCCCCATTCGCTGCTGGTCCACGATGATCGCGGTCGTCAGCCCGTCAAGCACGTCGACGTCGGGCCGCGCCAGCGTCGGCATGAAACCCTGGACGAACGCGCTGTAGGTCTCGTTGATCAGCCGCTGCGACTCCGCGGCGATCGTGCTGAACACCAGCGAGCTCTTGCCCGAGCCGGAGACGCCGGTGAACACCGTCAGCCGGCGCTTGGGGATCTCGACGCGGACGTCCTTGAGGTTGTTCTCACGCGCGCCGTGCACGCGGATCAGATCGTGGCTGTCGGCAACATGCAGCGCAGGCGACTGCGTGTCCGTCCTCGTGCTCATGCTTATCGTGACTCCATCTATTAGGCCTGTTAGGCAGGGCCGCCTTCGCGGTCTCCGTCGGCATCGCCGGTTCGATCCAACCAGCTTCGAGCAGTGCGTCTGGTTCTTCTTCGTAGACCGCGCACGGCTCAGCGCAGTTCCTGAATGCGGACCAGGTTGCCCGCCGGGTCGCGGAAGGCGCAGTCGCGAACCCCGTACGGCTGCTCGGTCGGCTCCTGGACGACCTCGGTGTCGCCGGCCTGCAGCTTCTCGAACGTGCCGTCAAGGTCGGGGGTAGCCAGCAAGATCCAGCCGTAGGTGCCTTTCGCCATCATCTCGGTAATGGTGCGGCGCTCGTCGTCGGTGATGCCGGGGTCGGCGGCCGGCGGCGCCAGGAGGATGGACGTGCCGGGCTGGCCGGCGGGGCCGACCGTGATCCAGCGCATCCTGCCGTGTCCGACATCGCTGCGGACCTCGAAGCCGAGGGCGTCGCGATAGAAGGACAGGGATGCGTCCGGGTCGTCATGCGGGAGAAAGGACGTGTGAATAGTGATATCCATGCGGGTCAGGCTATGTGCGGCTCGGGAGTCGGCGCTTCTCGATTCCTGACCGGCCTGGTCACCTGCTTCGCCACGCACGACGGCATCCCGGCCGTCGCGCGCGCCGCCTCGCGCCGGTACGCGCTGGGCGGCATGCCGACCAACTCCGTGAAACGCGTACTGAAGGTGCCCAGGGAAGAGCAGCCGACCGCGAAACAGACCTCGGCGACACTCAGGTCGCCGCGACGCAGCAACGCCATCGCGCGCTCGATGCGACGCGTCATCAGATAGGAGTACGGCGACTCCCCGTAGGCGAGCCGGAACTGGCGGCTGAGGTGCCCGGCCGACATGTGCACGCCACGGGCCAGCGCCTCCACGTCCAGCGGCTGCGCGTACTCCCGGTCGATCCGGTCCCGAACACGCCGCAGTCGCGCGAGGTCGCTCAGATGCTGCGAGGAGGCGGATCGGTTGCTTGTCACAGGAGAATCGTAGGTCGGGCCAGGCGGTGCGGAGCTCGCCGCCCGAGGAGGGCGTGGACAGGTGAGCCGGCGGCCGGCGCCCTTAAGGAACACCAAATCCCCGCCGTTCCCGGAGGAAGGCGGGGAAGGATGTCGCCGGGCAGCGGCGCGACCTACGCGGGCAGGAGGCTGACGTTGCCGGAACCGGTGTGGATCACGACCCTGTGCGGCGAGCCCAGATCGGTCTTCACCGAGATCGTCGTATCACCCGATCTCGTCTGGGTGTCCACGCTGTACGGCCCGTCGGGAAGTGTGATCTCCGCATCCCCCGAGCCGGCCGACACGTTGACGTTGTCGGGAACGGTGGCGTACTTCAGCGTGGCGTTGCCCGAGTCGGCCTCGACCTTGAGCTCCTTACCCGTCAGCGCGGTGCCTTCCAGGTCCCCGGAGCCCACCTTGGCCGTGATCGGACCGCTCAGCTCGGTGAGATACACGTCACCGGAACCGGTTTCCACTTTGGTGGGGCCGCTCAGCGCGTTCAGGCGGACGTCACCCGAACCGACCTTCGCCTCTACCCGCATGCCCTTGGGCACCTTGACCTTGTAGCTGACCGAGCAGTTGTCCATGGCGTGCGGGCACTCGTAGCTCATCACGAGAGCGTCGCCCTCCACCTTGTGCTCGGTGACGGGCTTGCCTGAGGACCAGCGGAGGGTCTCGCCCACCTTGACGACGCTGTCGTCCGCCTCGTCGACCTCGATCTCACCCGAGCCGCCCACCAGGACGACCCTGGCCACCTTGTCCTTCACGTCGTACGTGACGGTCTCGTTGTTGGCTGCTCGCGTGATGTTCTGCAAGCCACATCCACTCACCAACGCCGCGGAAGCCAGCAGACCGCCCGTTATCACCATCGCCTTCACAAGAAAGATCATGCAGCATCGGCTGGCCTCGCGCGGTAGGGCATACCCCCCGATCTCTCCTCCGGGATCCCCGACTCCAGGCCGTCAGTGAACGGCCAGCCGGGTTTGAGGAAGTCGATCAGCTCGGCGGCCTCGTCGGTGATGAGGAACGGGTTCACCGTGTTCGAGCCGGCCGGGACGTGCGGTTGTGCGCAGCCGGATCATCTGGGCCGAGCGACTCGAGGTGCCCCTTGGGGGCACTGCTGTGGGCGATCGCCCGGCCCGTCGTGCACTTCCTGGTCAGGCGCTCGCCGCGGAAGCCGGCTCGACCAGCCGGCCGAAGAACGCCCGCACGTCCGCCACCAGCAGGTCGGGCACCTCGAGGGCCAGGTAGGCGCCGCCGCGGTCGAGCTCGGTCCAGCGCTGGATGTCGGCGTCCCGCTCGGCGAAGCGGCGGATCGTGACGTCATCCTTGGCCAGCAGCACGGCCGTGGGGACGGTCACCCGCGGCTTGGGGGCGTAGGCGCCCGGGTCGTGGCCCATGTCGTAGTAGAGGTTGGCCACTGACCCCGCGGTGGCGGTGAACCACATGATGCTCACGTCGGTCAGGATCCGGTCGCGGGAGAAGGCGTCCTCGGGGAGCTCGGCTGCGGAGTCGGTCCACTCCTTGAATTTCTCCACGATCCACGCGAGCTGCGCGACCGGTGAGTCGGTCAGCCCGTAGGCGATGGTCTGCGGCCGGGTCGACATGATCTGGTTGAATCCGAGGCCCTCCTGCATGAAGTTCTGCATGATGCCCAGCCGCCGCTGCTCGTCGGCGGTGAACTCGCTCTCGTCCGGCGAGGGGAAGGCGACCCAGGCGTTGACGTGCACGCCCACTACCCGCTCGGGCACCTGGCGGGCCAGCTCCAGGCCGAGGTTGGCGCCTCCGCCGCCGCCCTGTGTCCCGAATCGCTCGTAGCCGAGCTTGGACATCAGCTCGGCGAAGGCCGCGGCCGTACGGGGAACCGTCCAGCCCGGCTCGGTGACATAGCCGGAGAACCCGACGCCCGGGCAGGAAGGGACGACCAGGTGGAAGTCACGCGACAGCTCGTCGAGCACGTCGAGGAAGCCGATCACGCCGCCCGGGTTGTCGGGCAGGAGCAGCAACGGCAGGGCGTCCTCGGAGCTCGACCTGATGTGGAAGAAGTGGATGTTCTGCCCGTCGATCTCGGTGACGAACTGCGGGTGCTTGTTGTACTCAGTCTCGGCCGCCCGCCAGTCGAAGTCGTTGAGCCAGTAGTCGGCCAGTCCCTTGAGGTAGTCCAGGGGTACGCCGCGGCTCCAGCCCTGCCCGGCGATCTCGCGGGTCCATCGGGTACGGCGGAGCCGTTCGTGCAGGTCATCGAGGTCGGCCTGGGCAATGTTCACGCTGTATGGCTTCATGTCGACAACAGTAGAAGGAGCCCAAGATCTCGGCATGAGTCATCGCATAGGTAATCTTCGACCCATGTTGTGGGGCCGGGATCATGAGTTGAAGATCATCGACGCGCTGCTGGACGGTGCGCGGGAGGGGGTCAGCGGCGCCCTGGTCGTCCTGGGGGAGCCCGGCATCGGCAAGACCGCCCTACTCGGCCACGCCGACCGGACCGATGTCCACGTCCTGCGGACCACGGGCATCGAGGCAGAGGCGGAGTTGCCGTTCAGTGCCCTGCACATGCTGTTCAGGTCGGTACTCGGCCGTCTGGAGCACATCCCGGACAGGCAGGCGGCCGCCCTGCGCGGCGCCTTCGGGCTCGGCGAGAGCGGTGCGGGGGACCGGTTCCTGATCGGGCTGGCGGTCCTGTCGCTGCTGTCCGAGCTGGCCGAGAGCGGGCCGGTGGTGTGCCTGATCGACGATGCCCAGTGGCTGGATCACGCCTCGGCCGAAGCGCTGCTGATCGCGGCGCGGCGGCTGGCGGCCGAGGGCGTGGTGATGGTGTTCGCCACGCGCCCGGGGTTCGAGGCCAAGGGACTGCCCGTGCTGGAGCTGTCCGGCCTGGACGAGGCGGCAGCCGCGGAGCTGCTCGACTCCGCCGGCCGCACCCTGCCCGCCGGGTCCCGGCAGCGGATTCTCACCGAGGCGGCGGGCAACCCACTGGCGCTCATCGAGCTGCCCAAGTCGCACGGCCCCGCCGACGAGCTCTCCCTCACCGCACGCCTGGAGGAGGCCTTCGCCGCCCAGGCCGACGGGCTGCCGACGAGCGCCCAGGTCATGCTCCAGGTCGCCGCCGCCGACAGCACGGGTGAGCCGGGCATCGTGCTGGCCGCCGCCGGGGCGCTGGGGAGTACGCCGGAGGACGTGGAGCAGGTGCTCGCGGCCGGGCTGGTCGTCCTGGGTGAGGGCAAGCGGCTGGAGTTCCGCCACCCGCTCGTGCGCGCGGCCGTCTGGCAGCGTACGCCGCTGGCCAGGCAGCTGACTGTGCACCACGCGCTCAGCGACGCCCTGGACCGTACCGCGGACGCCGACCGGAGTGCCTGGCACCTGGCCGCGGCCACGCTGGCCGCCGACGAGCGGGTGGCGGCCCGGCTGGAGTCGGCCGCCGACCGCGCCCATTCCCGCAGCGGGTACGCGGCCGCGGCGGCGGCCTACGAGCGCGCCGCCTCGCTGAGTCCGGAGATCGCGGACCGGGCACGCAGGCTCACGCTCGCCGCCGAGGCGACCGAGTACAGCGGTCGCTTCGATCGGGCCAGGAACCTGGCCGAGGGCGCCGGCAATCCCGACACCGAGCTGACCTCCCGGCTGATCCGGGTGCGCGCCTGCTCCGACTATGGCGAAGGACATCTCGCGGGAGCGCACGCGATGTTGTCGGCGGGCGTCGACCATCTGGCGGCCGCCGATCCGCGCTCGGCCGCCTGGCTCCTGCTCGACGCCGCGTCCATGATCTGGTTCGACGGGGACCGCGACATGGCCTGGCGCACCGCCGAGCAGCTCGACACGCTCCAGGTGCCGCCCGGCGACGAGGTCGTCCCGGTCCACCAGCTGTCGCGCTGGTTCATCGCCATGGCGCTCGGCCGGCCGGCGGACGGGCTGCCGCCCCTGGCCGAGGTGGTGGAGTCGGCCCGCGCGTTGGCGAAGGCCGACCGTCGCGGGCTGCTACTGATCGGCGGGCTGGGCCTGGCCGAGTACGACGCCCGTACCCACATGCTGGCCTCCGCGGCCACTGCCACGATCAGGGCCGAGGGCATGGTCGGTCTGTTGCCGCAGGCACTGACGTTCCTCTCGCGGGTCGAGTACGCTCGCGGCCGCCACGCCGAGGCACGCAGCCTGGCCAGTGAGGCCGTGGCCATCTCCGGCGACACCAGCCAGCCCGCGTGGGCGCGCCAGGCCACCGGGCTGCTGGACCAGTTCGCGGCGGTCCGGGGCGAGGCGCTCGATCCAGCCACGGCGCACCCGGGCGCGCTCGCCCTGCTCGACCTCGGCCAGGGACGCTCCGAGCAGGCCCTACTCAGCCTGGAGTCGCTCGTCTACGGTCGGTCCCGCAACCAGATCATGGCCATGCACCACGTCCCCGACCTGGTCGAGGCCGCGCTGCGCAGCGGCAGGATCGCCCGCGCCGCGGAGCCGTTCTCCCGGCTGGAGGCCTGGGCGGCGACGCTGGATCAGCGCTGGGCCGACGCCCTGGTCTCCCGATGCCGCGCCCTGCTGGACACCTCCGGCGACCCGGGCGCGCATTTCCGCGCCGCGCTGGCCGTCCACGATCGACCCTTCGACCGCGCGCGTACCGAACTTCTGTACGGGGAGTGGCTGCGCCGGGCTCGCCACACCGGCGAAGCACAGGAGCAGTTGCGGGCCGCGCTGGAGGTCTTCGAGCGGCTCGGCGCCGAACCCTGGGCCGAGCGGGCGCGTACGGAACTGGGCGCCACGGGCTGGAGCGCGCCGCGCCGTAACGGCGCGGACCGCTTCGTGCGGCTCACCCCGCAGGAACGGCAGATCGTGCAGCTGGCCGCCACAGGGCTGTCCAACCGGGACATCGCCGCACACCTGTTCCTGAGCCCGCGCACCGTGGGCCAGCACCTGTACAAGGCCTTCCCCAAGCTGGGCGTCACCGCCCGCGGCCAGCTGGCCGAGCTCACGCTCGACGAATGAGCTCGGCGAACGGGACCGGCGCGCGCAGGTAACAGCTGCAGTACGACACCCGCAGCGCATCGCCGCCGTCGTACGGGCCGGCTGGCGCGCCCGAATAATCACTTGCCCGTCGGACCGTTGCTCAGAATCATTCACACGGTGAGCGACATACCCGAGCGATGGACCCAGGCCAGTGTCTACCCGGACATGTGGGTGAACCCCGACGACGACCCCCGCAACACTGATGGAGTCAGTCCGGACGGTGAGTTGGCGACGCTGCGGGACTTCCTGACGAACTATCGACTGACCCTGCAGATGAAGTGCGAGGGGTTGAACCCGGAGCAGATGGCGCGCCGGTCGGTGCCGCCGTCGACCATGTCCTTGCTGGGGCTGGTTCGCCACCTTGCCGAGGTGGAGCGGGACTGGCGTAACTGGATTCAGCCAGAAGATCCGGCACCGAAGCTGTACGGTGCGCGTGACAGCGACTTCGAGGGAGCCGTTGCGGATCAGGCGCTGGTCGACGGCGCGTTCGCCGATCTCGCTCGCGAACAGGCGGCGACCGATGCGGCGCTGGCCGAGTATCCGGATCTGGGTGCGCGGGTCGGCCGCGACGGCGACGCTGTCCGGGCGCTGTGGGTTCACCGGGTCGAGGAGTACGCCCGCCACTGCGGGCACGCCGATCTGCTGCGCGAACGCATTGACGGCCGAGTGGGGCAATAGCGCCATCGACTACGGCCCGGAGCGCGACGTCCCAGGCCGAGAACCCCGGCGGTCCGGCCGGAGTCATCGGAAGTGACTCCGGCCGGACCGCTTTTGACTGTCTTCACCGTGTGGTCAGCAGCACGCGGGCAGATCGCGAGCCGACGCGGACGATGCGACGGCCACCCCACCGGCCGTGGCGGACACGGCGAGCAGCAAGGCAACCGCCAGGCGTACGAACGTGCGCTTCATGGGATCTCCTTCGTTGGCAACAGCCGGCCACCTCGGTCCGGGGGTGGATCCGACGACGACCGCGCACCGGTTCGTAGACGACGATGCGTGGCCAACCTTGGACAATCCTTGCGAACAACCTTGAATCGGCAGATTGGAGCCGCTACAGACTGGTGATCGAGAGTTGGAGGTGCGGCATGCCGATGGAGTTCCAACTTCTGGGTGACCTGGAGGTTCGCGTAGACGGCCGGCGCGTCGAACTCGGGCATCACCGCCAGCGGTGCGTACTCGCGGTACTGCTGGCCGAGGCCGGCAGGCGCGTGTCGATCGACCAGCTCCTGGACCGGGTGTGGGGCCACCACCCGCCTCGGCGTGGTCGCGACACGCTCTACAGCTACCTGTCCCGCCTGCGGCAGATGCTGGCGGCGGTCGACGGCGCGCGGATCGCACGGCAGAGCGGCGGCTATGTGATCAGCGTCGATCCCATGACGGTCGACCTGCACAGGTTCCAGCGCTGGGTGGGAGAAGCCCGAACCGCCGACGACGGCCACGCCCGACGTCTGCTGGAGCAGGCGCTCGCCCAATGGCGCGGGGATGCCTTCGCCAACCTGGACACCCCCTGGCTGAACACGCTGCGCGAAGGGCTGGCCCAACAGCGGCATGCCGCCGAACTCGACCTCACCGACGCCCACCTGGGTTCGGGGCGGCACGCCGAACTGGTTCCCGCGTTGACGATGCGGGCGGCACGCCATCCGCTGGACGAGCGGCTGGCCGGCCAGCTCATGCTCGCCCTGTACCGCAGCGGCCGGCCGGCCGAGGCCCTGCAGCACTACCAGCGGATCCGGCTGCACCTGGTCGAGGAACTCGGCGCCGACCCCGGCCCGTCACTGCAGGACTTGCACCGCCGCATCCTGACCGCCGACCCCACGACAACACCGCCCGCTTCCACGACAATCACACTGGCCGGGCCGCCCGGCATCGTGCCGCGTCAGTTGCCGGCCCCGCCGGCCCGGTTCACCGGCCGCAGAGCCGAACTCGGGCAGCTCAGCAGAGCATTGGACGAATGCGGCCGGCCGGGGGCCACGGTGGTGATCTCCGCCATCGGCGGGATCGGGGGCATCGGGAAGACGTGGCTGGCCCTACGCTGGGCGCACGAGAGCATCGACCGCTTCCCCGACGGACAGTTGTTCGCCAATCTGCGGGGCTTCGATCCGATCGAGCGGCCGCTGTCCCCGGCCACCGCCGTACACGGCTTCCTGGAGGCACTCGGCGTCGATCCCCAGGGGATGCCGACAGACCTGGACGCGCAGGTAAACCTGTACCGCAGCCTGGTGGCCGGACGGCGGATGCTGATCATGCTGGACAACGTCCGCGACGCGGATCAGGCCGCCCCCCTGTTACCCGGCAGCCCCACCTGTACGGTCGTGGTGACCAGCCGCCATCAGCTGGCCGGAATGGCCGTGGCCAACGGCACCCGGCCGGTCGCTCTGGACGCACTCGACGACGCCGAGGCCCACCAGTTGCTCCTCCAGCAACTCGGCGCCGACCGGTTGGCGGCGGAACCGGAAGCCGTGGCCTACCTGCTGGCCTGCTGCGCGGGTCTGCCGCTGGCGCTGGCCGTCCTCGCCGCCCGTGCCGTGCTCAGCCCGCAGCTGCCGCTGGCCGCGCTCGCCGCCGAACTACGGGACACCACCGGCCGGCTGGACGCGTGGGACACCGGGGATCTGCGGACCAACCTGCGCGCCGTGTTCACCACCTCCTACCTCGGCCTCTCCACCCGAGCCGCCGAGGTATTCGGACTGCTGGGCCTGGCACCGGGCCCGGACATCGGCCTCGGCGCCATCGCCGCTCTGATCGGCGTTCCTTCCGCCCGAGTACGCGGACCGCTGCGAGAGCTGGAAGGGATGTCCCTGATCCATCAGCACACTCCGGGCCGGTGGCGCATGCACGACCTGGTCCGCCTATACGCGGCCGAACAAGCCCGCGTGGACCAGCCCGAGACCGCTCGGCAGGCCGCGCTTCGGCGGTTGGTCGATTTCTACCTGCACACCGCCTACGCTGCCGAACGGCTTCTCGCGCCGCATCGCGCACCGATCAAGCTCGGCGCCCCCGCTCCTGGATGGTGGCAGGGGCCACCGGCCGACGACACCGCCGCCTGGACGTGGTTCGCCGACGAACACGCCTGTCTGCTGGCCACCCAGCACCTCGCCGCGAAGCAGAACTGGCACGACGCGGTATGGCAGCTCGCCTGGAGCCTGGGCACCTTCCACTTCCGGCGCGGAACCATTGAGGACCAGTTCGACGGCTGGCTGGCGGGACTGGAAGCCGCTCGCGATCTCGACGATCCGAAGGCTCAAGCGTTGGCTCACCGGATCCTCGGCCACACCTGCACGCGGATGGGCCGGCATGGCCTGGCCATGGATCACTTGCAGCAGGCGCTCACCCTCGCCCAGCGCACAGGGGACCTCGCCGCCCAGGCCCAGATCCATCAAGGTCTGGCGATGTCCTGGGCGCAGCGGGAGGAGTTTCGGCAGGCTTTGGAACACACCACCCAGGCCCTGCGCCTCTACCAAGCCCTCGACGACCCTGTGTGGACAGCCGACGCGCTCAACGACATGGGCTGGTACGCGAGCAAGCTCGGACTGCACACCGAAGGCCTCGCCCACTGCGAAGCGGCCCTGGCCCTGTTCCGCCGCCACCAGAACCGCGACGGAGAAGCCAACACACTCGACAGCCTGGGATACATCGCCCACCACACAGGTCAGTACGACCAAGCCCTGAGCTACTACAACGAAGCTCTCAGGCTGCTCCAAGAGATCGGCAACGCCTTCGACGAAGCCAACACCCTGGAACACCTCGGAGACGTCCACGCCACGATCGGTGACCGGCAACAGGCCCGCAGCGCGTGGCGTCAGGCGCTACGGCTCTACCAAGCCCAGAACCGTGCTGAGGACGCCGACCGCGTTCAGCGCCGGTCGCCTGCCGTCTGAGCGTTCCCGCTCGGGGCGGCAGATCCACAGACAGCCAGGCGACGCAGGGCCGGCCCCCAGCGCACTGATAGCGACCTGACAATCCGCCCGGAGCCGCGCTGGGGTTCACCGAGGTGGAGCGGTTTGAGGAGTACGGCGCCGAGCAGTGGTTCGGCGTGTGTTCCTCGGTCACGCCGTCTGGTTGAGCTCGCGCCCGGACGGGGTGGTGTGCCAGCCGTGAGTCCTCGTCCGGTGTTGGGGAACATCGGTACGCCGTCGGCGCTGAGAACGATCATGGTCGTTCAGGCCCTCCACTCGGGGACGTGGGCCCAGCTGATGGAGCCGCTGGTGGCCGAGCGCCGCCCCGACCGGCCGGTACCGCCGATGGCCGGTACCGCCGCGATCGGGGCGGTTGTGCATCTGCCGGCCACCGCCTTCGAGGAGGGCCGGGGCCTGTCCTCGATGAGCGGCATTCTGGCCGACACCGCCTACCGTCTGCTGCCGGCCTGACGGCCCGGCCTCACTTCAGGTGCCGGGCGAAGAACCCGGCCGCGTCCTCCCCTGCGAACTGCGGGACGCCGGTGTGCCCGCCCATGTTGGCGTGCAGCGTTTTCTCCTTGGAGCCGAAGGCGTCGAACAGGTCCAGGGCCGCCTGTCGGTCGTTCCCTTCGTCATCCCACTGCAGCAGGACATGCAGCGGAATGGTGACCTGTCGGGCCTCCTCGAACATGGTGCGAGGCACGAAACTCCCGGCGAAGAAGCCGGCGGCCACGATGCGCGGCTCGACCACCGCCAGCCGGATCCCGATGGAGATCACTCCCCCCGAGTACCCGACCGGGCCGCCGATCTCGGGCAGCGACAGGAGGGCGTCCAAGGCGGCCTGCGATTCCGGGACCGCCTTGTCGACGAGCGGGAGGACGAGGGCGTCGATGATCTCGTCGCTGACCGGCTCGCCGGCCTCCATAGCCCTGCGCAGGTCGGCGCGGGCCTGCTCGGCGGCGGCCCAACGGGGCCGGTCACCGCTCCCGGGGAGCTCGATGGTGGCCGCGGCGAAGCCGTCCGCCGCGGAGTGCCGGGCCCGCGCCACCAGCCGGGGGTACATCTTGTGCAGTCCGAGCGGGGGGTGGCCGAGCAGGATCAGCGGGACCGGCGCGGATGCGGATGCGGGCGTCCACAGGATGCCGGGGATCTCGCCGAGGGTGAATTTGCGTTCGAGGACGCCGTCATCGAGGCGCTGCTCGGAGGTGAATCGCATGGTCGTGCCTTTCGGGAGTGCTCTGAACGGCGCTCCCGGACGACCTATCGTCCGACCGTGACCCCGGAGGGGAGCACCCATGTCGATACTGCGTTCACGGGTACCACCTCCTCGTTCTCTCGCACGGCTTCCGGAAATGTAGCAGCGGTCGCCGTGGTCCGCCAACGGGTTTTCGCGGAGGCTCCGTGGGACGCGAGCGGTCATGGGTGGTGGCGAGGACTCAGGTCTTCTGAGCAGGTCAGCGTTGGTTCGCCTGCACGGTGTCCTTGGCCACCAGAATGTCGTCGAGCCAGCAGAGCCGGTAGAGGTCGACTTGGTCCAGCAGGTCACGGCCGGAGCGGTAGAACTCGCAGTGCGTGGCCGGCGGCCGGGGTGCGGAACGGGCGTGGTCGGGCGGATACGGAAAATCGCGGGCCGGAAGCAGCCGGGCGAGCTCGGCGCGGGACCGCCCTGTCTCCAGCTCGTCGAACCCGGACGGCGACAGCACTCCCGTCGTCAACTGCCAGGCCAGATAGACGGCGGCCGGCACGAAGAACGCTGCCGCGGTGACCGGCGCCGCAAAGGCGACGACGGAGCGGCGGCGCGCGGTGCGCCGTACCTCGGCGAGCCGTTTGGCGGACTCCGGGGTGGCGCCGGGCTCCGTGTCCCTGCCCGTGTCAGGGGCCGCTGCCCGCGTCGCAAGACGGGCCGGGGCCTGGTGGGGGAGGACGGCGGCAACACGAAACCCGCCCTGGTGCGGACCGGTCCGCAAGGAGCCGCCGAGAACCGTCACCCGCTCCCGAAGCCCCGTCAGTCCCCGGCGTCCGGCGCCCGAGGTCCGGTCTTCGTCCGCCTGCCCAGGCTCGTCAGCGGACCCGCCCGCCGATGGGGCCGCATTGACGACGGTCACGCGGGTGCGGTCGGCCTCGTGGGTGATCCCCACCCGGACCACGCCGCCCGGGGCGTGCTTCACGGCGTTGGTAAGGGCCTCCTGGACCACCCGATACATCCCGCGTTCGACCAGGGGCGACAACGCGGGCACCGATCCGTGCCGCTCCCAGCGCACCGGTACCCCGGAGGCGACCGCCCGGCCGAGAAGGTCTTCGACCGTGTCCTTGACGGGCAGGCCGCCCGAGCTCGTATCCGCCCCCGACTCACGTGGTTCGTGCAGGACGGCGACGGTCTCCCGCAGCTGCTCGACGGCGTTCGCGATGGTCCCGCGCAGCTCGGCGAGGTCGGCGCGGTCGCGGCCGGTGAGGTCGGGGGAGAGCTCCAGGGCGCCGGCGCGCAGGGCGACCAGGCTCAGGACATGGCCGAGGGAGTCGTGCATGTCGGCCGCGATGTCGGCGCGTTCGGTCAGCCGGGCCCGCTCCGCGACGAGGTGCTGCCGTTCCTCCAGACTTCGGGCCAGGCGCCATCCTTCCCGTACGAGTTCGCGGCGACCGCGCCAGTGCCGTCCGGCCAGCCATGGCAGCAGGAGGGCACCGGGCAGCATGGTGAGGGCGTAGAACCACCACACGGCCGGCACCCGCAGCACGGCGCAGGCCGCGACGTCGACGGCCAGGCAGGCGGCGAGCACCAGCAGCGGGCCCCGGGCCGCCGCGACCCGGTCGCCCAGCAGACAGCTGAGCGCGGCCAGCGACAGGACGTGGGCGTTGGCGGGGGTCGCGGAGTCGGCCATGCCCAGTGCGCACAGCCCGTTGACGAGGAACACCGCGGCTCCCGGCCGGCTGCGGGACAGCGGTACGGCCACCGCCAGGACGGCCAGCGGGAGCAGCAGGTCCACGACCGGCGAGGGCGCGCTCGCATCCTGGAACCCGTATCCGGTGGCGGCGGCGAGCACGGCCCACAGAGCCACGTCGGCGAGCACGTACCTGGCCGGGGGGATGCGCGGGCGCCGCATGGTGTGTCGTGTCCTTCCGATTGGTGTCGTCACGTGCTCGGGTCGATTCTGGAGGACGTGCCCGAGAGCCCGGCGACGTGGTGGGCGATCCGCGGGAGGCCGGGCCGGTGCGGCGTCAGGCGTCCGTACGGCGCAGCACGAACAGGCCGATCAGATGTGCCGCCGCGGCCCACGCGACCACGATCAGGATGGCCGTCGCCGACGTGTACGGGGCGTCCGCGCCGACGTGCATGAAGTGGTCGCCCGCTCCGTGCGGCAGATGGTCGTTGACGGCCGTGAACGTGTCGCCGCCGAGCCCCAGGAGCACGCTCGGCAGCGCCCACAGCAGCGTGATGAGGATCGACAGCGCGCCGGCCGGGTGCCGCGTGGCGAAGGCCACGCCGACGGTGAGCACGGCGACGAGCGCCTGGTAGGCCCCGACGGCAAGGATCTGCTGGACGGTCGTGCCGATGTCGAGCGAGGCCCGTCCGTCGAACGCCCCCCAGGCTACGGCCGTGCCCACCAGGGCGAACACGGCGCCGGAGAGGAACGCGACCACGGCTGTCACCAGTGCCTTCGCCGCGTGGACCCGATGCCGCCGCGGCACCCACAACAGCGTGGCCCGTACGCTGCCTGTCGAGTACTCGGAGGTCACCGCCACCGTGGCCAGGATGACGACGGCGAACTGGGAGATGACGGCGGAGGCGGCTGCGGCGTTCCCGACGGGCTGGACCGGATGGTCGTTGATGCGGGCGATCGAGGCGTAGTAGAAGGTGAACACCCCCGTGATCGCGAGGCCCGCCAGGAGACAGAGGTAGGCGGCGCGGACGGACCACAGTTTGGTCCACTCGGAGGCGACCGCCCCGGCGAAGCCGCCGGGCGTGCGCCGGCCCGGAGCGTCGGGCGCGGTCCGCGGCGAAGCCGCCTGCCCGCCGTGCGTTGTGGTCGTGGTCACTGTCGGCCCCTTTCTGCGGTGCCGCCCGTCGCGTACTCGACGCTTCGCGCGGTCAGGTCCATGTACGCCTGCTCCAGCGACACCCGGATGTCGCTCAGGCCGTGCAGCCGTACGCCGCAGTGGTGGGCGAGGTCGCCCACCTCAGCGGCGGTGCTGCCCTCGACGGTGAGTTCGCCGTCCGCCGACGTCTCGACGCTTACGCCGTCGATCGCCATCAGGCGGCGGACCAGTGTCGCCCGCTGCTCCGGGTCGGGCACCGAGGCGCGCGCCGACGCGGGTGATGCGGCGGCCAGGAAGTCCGTCATGGAGGTGTCGCTCAGCAGCCGCCCCCGCCCGATGATGACGAGGTGGTCGGCGGTCAGCTGCATCTCGCTCATCAGGTGGCTGGAGAGGAACACGGTGCGCCCCTCCGCCGCCTGGTCGCGCACGAGCCGGCGGATCCACCGCACGCCGTCCGGGTCGAGGCCGTTCACGGGCTCGTCCAAAATCAGCACGGGCGGATCGCCGAGCAGGGCGCCTGCCACTCCGAGCCGCCCGCTCATGCCCAGGGAGTACGTTCCGGCCGGCCGGCGGGCCGCCTTGGTCAGGCCCACCGTCTCCAGCACCTCGTCCACCCGGCGTACCGGGATGCCGTTGGCCCGGGCCTGGGCGACGAGGTGTGTGCGGCCGGAGCGGGCCGGGTGAACGGCCCGGGCGTCCAGCATCGCCCCGACCGCCCGCAGTGGCCGGCGCAGGTCCGCGTAGGGCCGGCCGGCGATCAAGGCCCGCCCGCGCGTGGGGTGGTCGAGCCCCAGGATCATGCGCATCGTGGTGGACTTCCCGGCCCCGTTGGGGCCGAGGAAGCCGGTTACGCGGCCGGTCTGGATGTCGAAGGTCAGGTCGTCCACGGCGAGGGTGCCGCCATAGCGTTTCGTCAGTCCTCGGAGGCTGATCACGGAGTTCCTTTGTCGTCGGTCGCGATGCTCGGCGCACGGGTCGCGGAGCACGGTGTACGGGAACGCGGAGCGCGGTGCACGGGAACGCGGAAGGCCACCGCGCTTCCCGTACAGCAGCGACGCTAGGGGTCGGCACAGCCGTCGCCCATCGGTCGAACGGCAGCGGTGCCCTGCCTTTCGTCGGGGGTGCGCCCCGACCCGGGAGGGATCTCCGGGGCTCACGCCGCGCACGGCGGTGCGCCGACCATAGGCTCGCCGGGTGGAAGAGACGACACCGAGCGGCCGGCCGGTCCGGGTCCTGGTGGCCGACGACGAGGCGATGGTCCGGGCCGGGGTACGCGCCATTCTGGCCCGGGACCCGCACGTCGAAGTGGTCGCCGAGGCGGGCGACGGGCACGAGGCCATCGCGCTCGCCCGCCGGCACCGGCCGGACGTGGTCCTGCTGGACATCCAGATGCCCGGCCTCGACGGGCTGACGGCCGTGGCACGGTTCCACCGGGAGCTGACCACGGTCGGTGTGATCATGCTGACGACCTTCGGCCAGGACGAGTACATCACCCGAGCGCTCGAAGAGGGCGCCGACGGCTTCCTGCTGAAGGCGGACGACCCGAGGGAACTTCTCAACGGCGTACGGGCGGTCGGCGCCGGCGGAGCCTACCTGTCTCCGCGGGTCGCCGGCCGGGTCATCGCCGGGATGCGCGCGCACCGGTCCGCCCACCCGCACCGTTCACTGGACCGGCTGACAGGGCGGGAGCGCGACGTGCTGGCCGGACTCGGCGCGGGGCTGTCCAACGCGGAGATCGCGAGCCGACTGCATCTGGCCGAGGGCACGGTGAAAGCGCACGTCAGCGCCGTACTCACGAAGCTGGGCGCGCGCAACCGAGTGGAGGCGGCCATCGCCGCGCATGAGGCGGGCCTGATCCCGTCGCTCCGCGGCTGACCATGACCCGGTGCCCCTCGCCGGATCCGGGAAAGAGCGGCACCAACTGTGGCAGGCCGGGTCGACGGCGTCGCGTGGCCGTCGTGGACCACGCCCGCCAAGCCGCCGCCGGTGCCCATGATGCCGACCACAGAGCGAAACATTTGTTCAATACACCCTGGCCTGAGCTTGTGATGCTCGATCTCGGCACGGCTCCACGTGCGGAGGCCGCGGAGCTCCAAGCGACGGGAGAGGTGATGACCGTGGACAGCGCGCCAGAGGTTCAGGTGGCAAGCGGTCGGCTGCGGGGTCGGATGGACCAGGGAGTCGCGGCGTTCCTCGGGATCCCGTACGCCGCCCCGCCCTTCGGGGCGCGCCGCATGCGGCCTCCCGAGCCGCCCGTGCGGTGGGAGGGCGAGCGCAGCGCCACCGATTATGGGCCGACCTGCCCGAAAGGCGACTACGGTCCGGAGAGCGCGGCGCTGTTCCCGGAGATCGTGATCCCTGGCGAGGAATGCCTCAACCTCAACGTGTGGACCCCCGATCCCCGGGGAGCCGGCTTGCCGGTACTGGTCTGGATTCACGGCGGCATGTTCACACAGGGGTCCGGCTCCGTCGCCGGCTACCGCGGCACCTCCTTCGCCCGCGACGGGGTCGTGTGCGTCACGATCAATTACCGGCTCGGCGCCGAGGGCTTTCTCTACCTCGATGACGGCACCGCCAATCTGGGGTTACTGGACCAGATCGCCGCGCTCGAGTGGGTCCAGGGAAACATCGCCGCCTTCGGCGGCGATCCGGGGAGAGTGACCGTCGCCGGCCAGTCCGCCGGGGCCATGAGCATCGTCAACCTCATGGCCATGCCTCGCGCCCGAGGCCTGTTCCGCCAGGCGGTCACCCAAAGCGGGGCTGCCGCCCAGACACACACGGCCGAGGCCGCCGTGGGCTTCGCCGCAAGGCTGGCTGAGTCGCTCGGGATCGCCCCGACACGTGAGGCTTTCAGCGAGGTGCCGGCCGAACGGCTCGCGCGGGCGGCGTCCGCCCTCGTCAAGGAGGTCCAGACCGCCTCGGACCCGGCCGAGTGGGCAAGCCTCCCCTTCGCCCCAGTCGTCGACGGCGACACCCTCCCCGACCACCCGCTCGACGCGTTGCGAAGGGGCGCCGGCAGCGGCGTGCGGCTCCTGGCCGGGTGGAACCGGGACGACATCCGGATCGGCCTCGTCCCCACCGGCATGATTGACATCGTCGACGAGCCCGCCCTCTCTGCGATCGCGGGCGCCCTCGGCGCGCCCGGCGGGACGGTCGAGCGCTATCGGGCAGCCCGGCCGGGAGCGAGCAGCGGGGATCTGCTCGCTGCCGTGACCACCGACCGCTTCGTTCGGGTTCCGGCGATCCGGGTCGCCGAGGCGCATCTCGAAGCCGGTGGGGCCGACACCTGGATGTACCGCTTCGACCACGAGTCGCCGAGCTTCGCCGGCCGCCTCGGCGCCGCCCACGCGGTGGAGGTCCCGTACGTGTTCGACCTCCTCGACGAGGAGTCCAGCTACGCCCTCATCGGCGACGAACCACCACAGGTCGTCGCCGACACGGCCCACGGTGCCTGGGTCCGCTTCGTCGCCGACGGCGACCCGGGCTGGCCCCGATACAACCTGGCCGACCGGTCCACGGCGTTGATCGACGAGCGGATCACCGTCGTCGACGACCCCGACGGTGCCGAGCGCGAGGTGTGGGCCGGCCGACGCTGATCGGGAGTTGCCATTCGGTGCCGACCGTGTGACTCAACGGTGGCGATCCATTTGACGAAGGCGCAAGGTGGTGTCATGGGGCGAGATCAGAACCGGCACCGAAGCGCCGATGTGCCTCGATGGGAGATCACGGTCCCGTCGCGTCCCGGCCGGCTGCCCGGGGTCATGATGGCAGGGTTCAGCGATCAGACGAACGAGTTCCTCGACGTCGCGTTCCTCCCGCACCCCGCGGTCACGGTGATACTCGACCTCGGCGACCCACCATTCCTCGTCGAAGACGGCTGTGGTTCGCAGCAGCGAGAACGCGTCGTCGCCGGGCTGGTGCCCAACAGGGCTCGAGGGCGGGGGTTGGCCAGACGTTCCGAGTGCCTCCAGTTGCGGCTTTCGCCGATGATCGCACGCGCGATCTTGGGTGCCTCGTGGGAGCTGGACGGGATGGTGGTCGCGCTCGATGACCTTTGGGGACGAGAGGCCGTGCGAACCCAGGAGCGATTGCGCGCCGCCGGGTCGTGGGAGGCCCGATTCGCGATCGCGGAGGCGGTGCTGGCTCGGCGGGGGGACACAGGCCGAGCTGTCGACCCGGAGGTCGCCTTCTCCTGGGGACAGATGGTGGCCAGCCGAGGGCGGGTACGTGTCGAACGACTGGTCGCCGAGACCGGATGGAGCCGCAAGCGCCTTTGGTCGCGGTTCCGCGCTCAGGTCGGCCTCACCCCCAAGCGTGTCGCCCAGCTCGTCCGCTTCGACCACGCGGCCCACCGTCTCGCCGCCGGCCACCGCGCCGCATGGGTGGCAGCAGAGAGCGGCTACGCCGACCAGTCCCACCTCCATAGAGACGTCATGGCCTTCGCCGGGATGACGCCGGCCGCGGTCGCGGCCTCGCCGTTTCTGGCGATCGACGATGTCGCGTGGCCCCCGAAGCGCGCATCTGGCAGGTGACGTGAGCGAGCCCCTGCCCGGCGGGCTGCGACCCCTGCGTGACCCGGGCACTCCTGACGAGGAATGACCGTGTGGACATCGCTACGTCCTGCTAACGTCTGCGACATGAAGCGCGCTGCTATGACGACGACGCCGGAGAGTGTCCCGGCGCGCTGACAGATGTCTTGATCCGAAGCCCCGGGGCGAGTGCCCCGGGGCTTCGCCTTGCGGTCACTCGCCCGATGTCCGCGAGGAGACCGCCATGCATGACCACCGCAAGCTCGGCCGTGAACTGGGCCTGTTCGACACCGACCCACTGATCGGCGCCGGTCTGCCGTACTGGCTGCCCGACGGCGCCACCGTACGGCACACCCTGGAGGAGTACATCCGCGCCGCCGAGCGGCGAGCGGGGTACCGCCACGTGTACTCACCGGTACTCGGCAAGCGGGAGCTGTACGAGATCTCGGGGCACTGGGCGCACTACAGCGACGACATGTTCCCTCCGATGGAACTCGGCGGGGAGCGGGTCGTCCTGCGGCCGAGCCTGTGCCCCCATCACGCGGTGATCTACCGCTCCCGCTCCCACAGCTACCGCGAACTGCCGCTGCGCATGGCCGAACTGGGGGGCATGTACCGCTCCGAACTCTCGGGCGTGCTCGGCGGACTGACCCGTGTGCGGGCCATCCAGCTCAACGACGCGCACATCTTCTGCACCCTGGACCAGGTCGCTGAGGAGGCCCAGGCGGCGCTGAAGATGATCCGCCGGGCGTACGAGGCGCTCGGCATCACCCCGACCCGCTACCGGCTCTCCCTCCCGGGCCCTGGTGGCAAGTACGTCGCCGCACCCGAGAAGTGGCGACGGTCCACCGCCCTGCTGACCGACGTCCTCGACCGCTCCGGCCTGCCCTACGAGGCAGCCGAGGGAGAGGCCGCGTTCTACGGCCCCAAGATCGACGTCCAGGTCACCGACGGCGCCGGCCGGGAGTCCACCCTGTCCACCGTCCAGGTGGATTTCCACCAGCCCGAGCAGTTCGACCTGCATTACATCGGCGCGGACGGTGCCAAGCACCGCCCGGTCATGGTCCACCGCAGCATCATCGGCAGCGTGGAACGTGCGGTCGCTCATCTCATCGAACAGCACGGCGGTGCCTTCCCCGCCTGGCTCGCCCCCACTCAGCTGGTCATTCTCCCGATCTCCGACACCGAACTGCCGAACGCCGCAGCCCTCGCCCAACGCTGCACCCGTCTCGGACTGCGTGCCGAGATCGCGGGACCGGAACGCGGCAGCCTGGGAGCCCGTATCCGAGAGGCTCGCCTGGTTCCCTACCAAGCCGTCATCGGCGCCAAGGAGGCCGCTGACGATCACGTCGCACTGCGCTTGCGTGACGGACGCCGACTCGACCCGCAACCGGTCAGTGACGTGCTCACCCACATCAGCGCTCTCATCGGGGCCAACAGCACCGACCTGTGGGCCGACGCCACCTCATAGCAGGCGTCGCGATCAGCGCGTGCCGTCGCCCGGGGCGAGGAGACTGGTGATCTCCGCGATCGCGTCGGGCGAGGGCTTGAAGTAGCGGCGGGCGTTCTCCGGCTTCTTGTGCCCAGCTGCGCGCCCCAGTCCTGCTGGACGACCGTCACGGGCATGGCCAGCTGCAACCCGGCGTCCAGGTCCGCTTGGTCGTGTATCCCGGATACAGGGTGTCCGAGTATCGGCTGCGCTGTTCTTACGGCCTGTACGCGGTGGTGAGGAAGTCCAGGACGAGGGGGCTGGCGTGGGTGCGGAACTCCTCGAAGTAGGCGTGTCGGGCTTCGGGGATCAGGTGGAGTCGGGCGTTGGGGATGCGGTCGGTGAGCAGGGGTGCGTTGGCGGTGGGGTTGAGCAGGTCGTCGCTTCCGTGAACGACCAGGGTGGGTGCGCTGATGTCCGACAGGATGTCCCAGGCGTCGTGCCGTTTGCTGGCCGCGAGGTGGTGGCGCCGGGCGTGGGCAGGCATACCGGGGTCGCCGAGGGTGTGGTGCGGGCCGGGATGGGAGGCGAGCCATTGGGGGGTGTACATCAGCTCCAGCAGGGCCTGTCGCGCGGCTCCAGGCTGAGGGTGCGCCAGGGCTTGGCGAACGTCGTTGCCCCGTTCGACGCTGTGCGGGCCGCCGGGTGAGGTGCAGCCGAGGACCAGGGCGCCCACCCGGTGGGGGTGGCGGGCCGCGAGCTGCTGGGCCACCCGTCCGCCCATGGACGTGCCATAGACGTCGGCCCGGTCGATGCCGAGTTCGTCGAGGACGGCGATGACGTCCTGGGCGAACAGTTCGGTGCTGTAGGGGGTGTCGGGCTTGTCGCTGTCGCCGGTGCCGCGGTAGTCGAGCGTGATGGTGCTGCGAGCAGGATGGAAGTCGGCGCGAGTCGCGTCCCACCAGTGGTGGTTGTTGGCCTGGCCCGCCAGCAGGACCAGCGGCGTCCCCGGGCCCTGGAGCTGGTAGGCGATGCGGGTTCCGTCCGGTGTCATTGCGTGCGTCATCGGCTTCCTCGCTCCCGCGTGGGATCTATCCGGGCCTGAGTGGGCGGTGAAGTTGAGGCGACCGTCTTGGTGTGCTTCGTCGCCGCCGGTCGCGCAGGGCAACCTCATGCTTGCCGGTACACAAGACGGCAGATGGCCTGCGCGGTCGGGCGCGCTGGAATAAGTACTGGCCCGGCCCTCAGACACCCGCTGCCACCGCGGCGCCCAGCCCAAGCAGGACGACGCCGGTCGTCACACTGAGCCCCCGCAGGACCGTTGGCCGCGATATCAAGGCGCGCCCTCGGCCGACGGCCCAGGTGAGCAACAGGTACCAAGAGGCACTGACGAGCGCCCACAGAGCTCCCAGGGCGACGGTCGACAGGAACACCGGGCCCTGCGGCGTCACGAATTGGGGCAGCACCGAGACGGCGAACACGCCGGCCTTCGGGTTGCCGAGGTTGGTGCTCAGGCCGGTGAGGTATCCGCCCGCGAAGCCGGTGCGGCGCCCGCCCTCGCGAGGCGGACTGGTGGAAGCGGTGGTGAGCGCGGTCCGCAGCGTGTTCACCCCGAGGATCATCAGCACGATGCCGCCTGCGATCCGGAGCACTGCGTACGCGCGCGGGCTGGCCAGCAGGGCAGTGGACAGCCCGGCCGCGGCGGCCGTGGACCACAGCAGGAAGCCGGTGGCGTTGCCCGCGAGCGTTCCTCGGACTGTGCGTTGCCCGCCTCCCAGAACCTGCCGGATCATCATGGCTTGACTCGCGCCTGGCAGCATCGCCAGCAGCAATGTGGTGGCGATGAAAACGGGCACATGCGTAGGCATGGGGAAAGAGCCCCTTCCGGGATCGCGGCCGATGGGTGCACCACCAGGCTTCCTCTCCCGTACCCGTAAGAGAAGTTAAAAGAGAAGGATGCAGCGTTAAGATTAGTGAATGGTGGTGGATCCGGGACAGCTTCGGCTTCTCGCGTTGATCGAGCGGCACGGCTCCTTGACGGCGGCGGCTCACGCCCTCCAGCTCACGCCCGCGGCGGTCACACAGCAGGTGGTCAAGGCCGAGCGCGACTGGCAGGTGCCCCTGGTCATCCGTGGCCCTCGCGGAGCAACGCTCACCGCAGCCGGTGCGCTGCTCGCCTCCCAGGGTCGAATCGTGGAGGAGGCATCGGACAAGGCCGAGGCGCAACTGGCCGCACTGCTCGGCCACCTCTCCCTACGGCTGCGGATCGGAACGTTCCAGGCGGCTGCCCTGCACCTGCTGCCACCCGCCCTGACGGCCCTGCGGTACCGCCATCCGGACGCCGACGTCTCCGTCGTAGACGTGGTGTCCGGACGCGGAGCGGACGAGATCAGCGCAGGGCGCCTGGACCTCGCCATCGTCGCGTCCTGGGGCACACCGCTCGCGCCGCCCCCGCACCTACGCGCCCACCCGCTCCTGCTGGACCCGATGGTCGTGGTTCTCCCCGACGACCACCCACTGGCCACCGGGCAGCCCGCGGACACCGAACTGCGCCTAAAACAACTGCGCGACGAATCGTGGGTTTCCATCCTGGCCGGCCACGCCGCCCGCGAACAGTTCCACGACGCTGCCCGCGAGGCCGGCTTCACTCCCACCGTGCGGTTCGAGACCGAGTCCTACGACGTTGCCCAGGCCCTCGTCGGCACAGGCAGCGCTGTGGCTCTGGTATCGCGCCTGGCCCTGACCCATGCGCCCGGCACCACCCATCGCGAACTGGCCCACCCCAGGCCCTACCGCCAGCTCTACGCCCTGACCAAAACCGACGCCAGCCTCACACCACTCGCAGACATGCTCATCGACCTCCTACGCGATGTCGCCCGCGACATCACCGCCACTTGGGAGGCTCCCCTGCAAGAGGAACAACGCTCATCGAACTCACCGCACGGAGCCTGAAAAGCCCCCGGTCCTGAATCGACCGCCTGGTCGATGTGCGCCTGCTGCACGACCGGCCCGCGTCCACTGACCCGCACCTCGACTGGGGCCCGTACTGGCCTTGGGCGCGACCCCTCGTGCTGCTCGGGGCTGGCCGGAACGCCGCCACGCCCTCCGGCCGGCCCTAACGGCCCCACGGACCTCGGCGCACGCCGGATTTGTGACGAACGCGGTCCTTACCATCCCCGCCTGACGGCCCCCGCGCTCAGGCGCCGGGACAGCCGACCCCCGCCTGTCGGCAAACGATCATTTGACGACAGGCGAGCAGGCTTCGATCCTCGGTCGCAGGGTTGAACCCTGGTGAGGGTGTCCAGCCTGCCCGTTTCCCGCCACCCCGTTCGGCCTTACGCCCTCGCGGCCGCCAGAGGCCGGCGACGGCGCCCGCTCTTCGCCCCGAGGCAGTACTGCTGTCCGTGAGCGTGAACAACGGCGGCCATGGACAGGCCTCGGCTCTGCCAGTCGTTGCGGACCATGTACGGGATCTTGAGACCACGGGCAGCCCATGGCAGGCTCATGCCGCATGATCGATGAATTCGCGAAAGACAACCTGCACGAGAGACTGCGGCGGGACCGCAAGGCGCTGCTCTGGAAACTCGACGGCTTGTCCGAATATGACGCCCGCCGACCTTTGACAGCGACCGGGACCAACCTCCTCGGCCTGGTCAAACACGTGGCCACCGTCGAGGCCAGGTACTTCGGCGAGGTCTTCGACCGCCCTTCCCCGGAACCGCTGCCCCGGTGGCAGGACTCCAACGGCAGCGATCTGTGGGCGACCGAAGACGAGACCCGCGAGCAGATCATCGGGTTCTACCGGCGCACGTGGGAACACTCGGACGCGACGATCAACGAGCTTCCCCTCGACGCCCCCGGCCACGTGCCGTGGTGGCCGGAGTCAACGCCGGCCTGGCACACGAACCTGTTCGCCATCATGGTCCATGTCCTCGGCGAGTCCACCCGGCATGCCGGGCACGCCGATATCCTGCGCGAGGGCCTCGACGGCCGGACCGGGTTGCGCGCCGAACACGAGAAGCAGATCGACGAGGAAGCCCGTGCAGCCTACTGCGCGAAGATCGAGCAGGCCGCCAGGACGGCCGCACCAATCAAGGCTTAGTTAGCCATACCAGGCAGCCTGACATCAGCTCCCCTACCGGCGCTTGCGATTTCCGAGCACCCCGGCCACCTGATATGCCCGCGTCACCCGATGTGGGCGTTCAGTCCACGCCTTCGTCGTCCTCGTCCAGCTCGGGCGCGTCCGCGTCGCGCAGCGGGCGCAGGGCGCCGGCGTCCGGGGTCGAGGCGGTGAAGCTGTAGCGGCCGAGCAGGTTCAGGTTGCGGTGCTTGAGCGGGGAGAGCCGGGTGATGTCCTCCTCGCGGATCTCGTGGCCCTCGGCCTGGAGCTGGGCGACGGCGGCGTCGATGTAACGGGTCGTCCAGAGCACGATGGCGTTGAGGACCAGGCCGCGCGAGCCGAGCTGGTCCTCCATGCCGTCCCGGTACGCCTGGTGGATGGTGCCGCGCTTGCCGTGGCACACGTCCCGGGCCAGCTTGTGGCGGGTCCAGGCGGTCGAGCAGCCCGGCGTCGGTGAAGGCGGCGATGAGTTCGTCACGGCCCTCGGTGAAGTGCGCCCAGCTGTCGTAGTGGACGGGAACCACCCGGTGGGCACCAAGGATCCGGGCGGCGTCGGCGGCCTGCGCACTATCGAGGACGATCAGTGCGCCGTCGAAGAGGACGGGGAAGCGGGGAGCTCCGGCGAACAGGATGGCGGTGTCCACCGGGCCGAACCGTTCGGCGATCTCCTTGACCAGGTCGAGCGAGGCGTTGTCGCTGCTGACGTAGACCGTGGGTAGGCCCTCTCCGGTCAGGACGAATCCGACGACATGGCCGGTGATCGGTTCGACTTCCTCGCGCGGCGCCGTGCCCCACCAACGAGATCCTCGACCGCGCCCTCGCCACCCTCGCGGCCAACACGGCCGACTTCCTCACCGGCCCCGACGCCGACCGCCTCACCAGCTGCGGTTCCACCCCCTGTAACCGCTACCTGCTGCGTCACGGGCGCCGCCACTGGTGCTCCACCCGCTGCGGCGACCGCGCCCGCGCCGCCCGCGCCTACGCCCGACGCACCCAGCCGAAAGCAGACTGACCAACCCTGTGCCGCCCGGGAGAGTGGCGCCGACACCAGGGGGCGGGGGCAACGGACATGACGATGCCAAGGCACTCGCCCCCGCTGGGCCCCGACGAGGACACGATCCTCTACATCGGCGACGTGGACGCTGTGCGGCAGCGCCCACTCACCTCTGCTGCCCATCGTCGTCATCGTCAAGGTCGACGGCATCCCGGGCAGCGGCCGCAGCCCGTTGCCCGGGATGGAAGCTGCCCCCGGCGAGAAAGGTTAACCAAGTGCTTGACTATTTGCGGCCGGCACTAAATAGTTAGGCACATGCTTAACCAAGCTGGTTCGTTGGACCGGGTGTTCCAAGCGCTGGCGGACACAACTCGCCGGGAGATCGTTGCGCGGTTGATCCGCGGGCCTGCCTCGGTCAGTGAGCTGGCCCGGCCGCTCGCCATGTCGCTGCCGGCGGTGATGCAGCACCTACAAGTACTGGAGGCGTGCGGACTGGTCCGGTCCGAGAAAGCCGGAAGGGTACGCACCTGCCACATCGAGCCGGGTGTGCTGCGAATGGCCGAGGACTGGATCACTGCGCAACGCACTGCCTGGGAACACCGCCTCGACCGCCTCGGCGACTACCTGACCGAACACCACGACAGCCCAGATCAAGGGAGCACACAATGACCGATCACGTGGTCACGCATGCCACGTTCACCCTCGAACGCCTCTACGCGGCCTCACCGGCCACGGTGTTCGCCGCGTGGGCCGACCCCGAAGCAAAGGCCCGCTGGTTCGCCGGCCCCGACGCCGAGCACGAGCTTGATTTCCGCGTCGGTGGGCGGGAGGTCAACCGCGGCCGCTCCGGCGGTGGCGCGGTGCTGACGTTCGAGTCCTGGTACCGCGACATCGTCCAGGACGAGCGGATCGTCTACACCTCCACTCTGTCCGAGGGGCAAGACCTTGCGACAGTGTCGCTGACGACGGTGCAGTTCTACCCCGAGGGTGGTGGCACCCGGCTGCTACTCACCGAGCAGGGCACCTTCCTCGATGGCCGCGAAGAACCACGCTGGCGGGAGCAGGGCACCGGCAAGTGGCTTGACGCGCTCGCCGCAGAACTGCTGCGAAGCATCGATCAACAGTGCTGACCACGAGCGACCCTTCGCCGAATCGACGTTGGCGGGTGCTGGCGCTGCTGGGCACGGCGTTCTTCATGACCATTCTGGACGGCACCAGCCTGCTCACCGCTCTGCCCGCGATCGAACACCACCTTCGCCTGCACGGCCCTGGCATCCAATGGACCGTGACGGCCTACGCGCTGGCCTTCAGCGGACTGCTGTTGTTATGCGGCCGCGCTGCGGATCTGCTGGGCCGTCGGCGGGTGTTCATCGCCGGGATGGTGCTGCGGGTCCTGGCCTCGCTGGCGTGCGGGCTCGCCCCATCCATCCAGACGCTGGTGGCCGCCCGTGCACTCCAGGGCGTCTCGGCCGCGATCATCGCTCCGGCCGCGTTGTCGATGGTCATGAACGCCTTCCCCGAAGGGACCGAGCGGAACAAGGCGCTCGGTATCTGGGGCGGACTCGGCGGGTTCGGCGCCACAGCCGGTCTACTACTGGGCGGCATCATCACCGACATCCTCGGATGGCAGTGGGTGTTCTGGATCAACGTCCCGGTCGGGACTCTCGTGCTGGTGCTCGCCCCCGCCCTGCTGCGCGAAAGCCGGGACCGAGCACGCTTCCGTTCCTTCGATATCCCTGGTGCGCTGACCATCGCCCCAGCACTCGTCCTGCTCGTATACGTGATCACCCGGGTGCCGACATCCGGGTGGGCGAACGGACAGACCATCGGGCTACTGGCCGCCGTGGCCGTACTGGTCTGGATGTTCGTCCTGATCGAGAAACGATCGGTGGCCCCGCTCGTTCCCTTCCGGGCGCTGCGCTCGCGCATGCTGATCGGCGGCAACCTCCTCCTGCTCATCGCCGGCATGACCGTCGACGGCATGCTCGTCACCCTCACCTCTTTCGTGCAGCAGGTGCTCGGCTGGTCGGCGGCGCAGTTCGGGTTGGCGACCGCGATGATGACCGTCACCGCGGTCGCAGGCGCCCTGCTGAGCCAACGAGTCGTGACCAGGATCGGCCTGGGGCGGGTAGCTGCCGCCGGGACCGTCCTGCTCGGTTGCGGCTGCCTGCTGCTCACCCGCATACCGGCCAGCGGCGCGATGAGTCTTCTGCCGGCCGCCCTGTTCTTGTTCGGGGCGGGAATGGGTGCCGCCACGGTCTGTGCACAGATCGCCGCGCTGACCGGCGTCACCGAAAATGACTCAGGCATGGCCGCCGGTCTCGCCGACACCTCCTTTGCCGTCGGCACCGCCCTCGGCACTGCCATCTGCACCAGCGTCGCTGCCGCCTACACATCCGCGATCGGTGGTCCGGCACCGCTACCGCTCGCACTCACCGCCGGGCAGCATGCCGCATTTGGGGCAGCCGGCGTCTTCGCCGCACTGGCCTTGATCACCGCGTTGACGCTCCTCAGCAGGCGATCCGGCCTATCTCGCAATGTGCCGGCAGACGCAAGCGAGAACGTATCTACCAGTGCGCCGTCGACCTCACCTTGATCTACGGGGCACACCCTGCCGCGCTCCTCGCTGATTCCTGTTCTCCTAGGTCGTCGCCAGGCCAGCCTGCTTGGCTGCGGCGGCCACAGCTTCGAAGCCGTATCGGAGCATCTCCGACTCATAGGCGTGTACGGCCTCAACCAGCGGCAGCCCGCGGTCGCGCGCCTCGGTGAGCCGGCGGGTGAGCAATGCGGCGTCGCGCAGGGCCACCGCAGCACCGATCCCGGCTGGCACCATGCAGTGGATGGCGTCGCCGACCAGCGTCACCGGGCCGCTCGGCCACGGCTCCACCGGCTCCGACGTTCGCATGGACGCAGTGCGGACCGTCGCCGGGTCCACTCGCCGAATGATCTCCCCGAGTCGGGGATGCCAATCGGCGACGCGCTCCTGGACGGCGTCTCGCAATCCGGCGCCGTCCAGCGCTGACACGTCGTCGGGCGTGCCGAGCACCCACATCACGTAGTCGCGGGTGTCGGTGAACTCCAGGCCCAGCCCGAGTTCAGCGGCGGCGGCGCGCGGATCGCGCCGGAACCGGTGCCCGGCCAGCGGCATGAACCGTCCGCCGGAGCCGACGATCGTGGAGAAGCCGTCCAGGGATTCGGCCGGGGTGATCGCCGCCACCTCGTCGGTCAGCGGGGTCTTGCCGAAGATCAGCCGCACGCCGAGATCCACGACCCGGGCGTCCGGGAGGAACTGGCGCCGGACCCGCGACATCGACCCGTCGGCGGCGACCAGCAGGTCAGCCTCCTGTACGGCGCCGTCGGCGAAGCGCGCCTCGACCCGGCCGCCGGGAAGGTAGGCGAAGTGGGTGAACGCGGCCCCGAACCGGGTCACCTCCTCGAGCCCGGCCAGCAGGATCGTGCGCAAAGTGAGCCGGTCCACGCTGATGTGGCTGTCGGGGGTCGGCTCGGCCGCCGGGTCGCCGACAGGGAACCGGTTGATGACGGTGAGATCCTCGGCGAGGATCGTCACGCCCGAGCCGGGCACCCCCGTGGTGGCCAGCACCAGGCGGTGAAGGTGTTCGGGCAGGCAGTCGTGGAGTGCGCGGTTACCCTCCGGTGCGATGTGGATGCGGTAGCCCTGCCCCTTGGCCGGCGCCGAATCACGCTCGTGCAACGTCACCTGGAATCCGGCCCGTCGCAGCCCGTGGGCCAGGCACGGTCCCGCCAGACCGCCTCCGATGATCGCGACATGCATGGTCGTCTCCTTGAGACTCCTACCTCTCCATGTTCGCGACATTACTCATCTTTGGAGTTAAGTCCAGATATATCGCGTACCCTCGCGGCTGCCGCCCCTCAATCGAGGCTTCACCAAGATGGGACGGCACGCCGGACGCCTCGGGTCAGGTGGGATTGCCTCATCTTCAACGAGGCACATAGACGCGCCCGCGGCCGCACCCGATCGTCGTCGGGGACGATCACCGGCTTGGCTGCCGCGTTCTCCAGCCGCACCGCCTTCGACCGACCGCACTGCCACGCCCGCACCTCACCAACGCCATGATCAATGGACGGTCACCAGTGGGCGATTCCGGCTGTGATGGCCGGGCCCTCCTGCTGTATCCACGCCTCGGCACGAGGCAGCCGATCTTTCACCCCCTCGTCCCAGAAACGCCGGAACACCGGGTCTCTTTCGGCTGCGGCGCGCATGTTGACGTGGAAACGGCCGATCATCGTGGTGGCCGTGGGGACCAGGACACGGCGCTGCTCCGACGTCATGCCGTAGGCGTCAGCGAACACCGCGACGCGGTGCGGGATGTCAAGGTCGCGGAAGGCGGGCGCCCGGTCCTCGGGATGCAGCAGCGGTGCCCAGTAGTAGAGGGCATTGGCAAGGTCGTCGACCCGTGTGGTGGGCTTGGCCAGGTCAAAGTCGATGAGCGCCGCGGGCAGGCCGTCGCGGAAGACGACGTTGCCGGGGCAGTAGTCGCGGTGACTCACCAGCATCGGCTCACCGTCCGGGGTCGAGTTCCGGATCCGCATCCCGGGGATCCCGCCCCAGACGGCGTCCTCGGGTGCGACCCAGCCCTCGGCGACGTCGTGCAGCCGCCGGATGAGCTGCGCCAGTGCGACCAGTACCTCCTCCCTCGCCGTCTCCGGCGGGAGTGGTTCACGGGGAACGTCACCGGGGACGAAGGACAACACCTCGCGGCCCCGCTCGTCGAGCCCGAGAGGAACGGGCGCCTCGGAGAATCCTGCGGCGTGCAGGTGCGCCAGGTAAGCCTGGATCGTCAGAGTGAAGGGCCGGACCGGGCGGCGCACGGTGTCCCCGACCCGCACGATGCCTTGGGTGACGCCGTCACCGATTAGCGGTTCCTCATCGGACTGGTCGATGCCACGGCTCGGGTCGGTCACGGGCGCTCCACTGGTGTTGGTTCCACGGTGTCCAGGTCTAGCGGATGGGCCGCGCTCTGGCGATCTCTCCTGGCACGCTTCGGCGGCCCGAACGGCCTGCGGGACGCCGGACGCGAGCAGCTCCTGACAGTCGCCCAGCCACTGGCTCCGCGCATGGCGGGCCGTTTGGTCGACGAAGTTCCGGTCGCGCTAGAAGCCCGGACGGTCGTCGTTCCCGGAACCAGCGCGGCCGAGACCGTCCTGCCGCGCCTGTCGCGATCGCTACGAAGCGTGCTCGACCAGCGTAAACCGCGTCACGGGCGTCGGTCTTGGCGTTGCCGGGGTGCAGGTCAGTCAGGCGGCGCATGGTCAGGCCGGGTAGGTAGGCGACTTGGCAGCCTTCGGCGCGAGCCACAGCGACGGGCAGCGCGCCGATGGAGGCGGGTTGGTCGACCACGATGAGCACTGGCCCGTGGGTCTTGAGCTTGCCGCGCAGCACTCCAAGAGCGCGTTGCATCTGAGTGAGTGCCTCCCGGCCGGTCTGCTTGGTCGTCTGCTGGCGACCGGGGTGCGGTTTCCCGAACTCCCGATTCGGGGGCGGGCACGATCGATCGCCGTCCTCCGCCCGCCGAGGATGAGGGCATGGCTGAGACGGCGACGGATATCGGGACAGGAACCACCGCACGGGCGGAGGACCTCCACCGTGAGTACGGACGCGGCGCTGCCACCGTGCGGGCGTTGCGCGGGGTATCGGTGGCCTTTGCGCCCGGGACGTTCACAGCGGTGATGGGGCCGTCGGGCTCCGGTAAGACCACCTTGCTGCAGTGCCTGGCGGGGATGGACCGGCCCACTCGGGGCTCCGTCTGGTGGGGCGGTACCGAGGTGTCCCGGCTGCCCGAGCGGCGGCTGGCGGCACTGCGCCGCACCCGGGTCGGGTTCGTGTTCCAGGCGTTCAATCTGATGCCGGCGATGACAGTCGCGCAGAACATCGAGCTTCCCGGCCGACTGGCCGGCGAGCGGCCCGACCGGGGCCGGGTGCAGGACGCGCTCGCCCGGGTGGGACTGGCCGGGCGCGAGCGGTACCGGCCCGGGCAGCTGTCCGGTGGGCAGCAGCAGCGGGTGGCGATCGCCCGGGCACTGGTCTCCCGTCCTCCGATGCTGTTCGCCGACGAGCCGACCGGCGCGCTGGACCGGGCCACCGGCCACGAGATCCTCGCCCTGCTGCGCGCCGGTGTGGACATGGACGGCGGGACCTGCGTGATGGTGACCCACGATCCGGTGGCCGCCGGGTACGCGGACCGGGTGTTGTTGCTCGCCGACGGCGTGGTGGTGGACGAGCTTGACCGGCCCACTGCCGCCCAGGTCGGCGAATTGTTGAGTCGGCTGGGTGAGGGAGGGCTGTGATCTCGCTCGCGCTCGGGCAGATGCGCCGACGTCCGGCTGCCTTCGTCGGTCTAGCAGTCGCGCTCTTCCTCGCCGTCGCCACCCTAACGCTGTTCGGCTCGCTGTTCGCCGCGGATGCCACCGCCCCGGCGGCAGCCCGGAAGTCGACCGCCGGGCCCAGCCTGATGGCGATTGCCGGCGCCTTCGGTGAGATCGCTGTGCTGGTCGCGTTCTTCGTCGTGGTCAATGCGTTGGGTTTCGCTCTCCGCCAGCAGCACCGGGAACTGGCCCTGCTGCGCACCATCGCGGCGACGCCCCGTCAGGCGCGGCGTCTGGTCCATGGCCAGGTCGTCGTGACCACGCTGTTGGTGGCCGCGCCGGGCTGGATCGTCGGCGCCGCGGCGGCCCAGGGCTCCCTCGCCGAGCTGCAGCGGCGGGGGATGGCGGCGCCGGGCGTGCGGGTGCCGGCGACCCCGATACCGATGCTGGTCGCGCTGGCCGTCGCACTCGCCGTCGGCCTGGCCGCCTCGACCGTCGCGGCCCGGCGGATCTCTCGGATCACGCCCGCGGCCGCCCTCACGGCGAGCTCGACCGAGCAGGGGCGAACGGGCGCACTGCGCCTGCTCGCCGCAGTCGGCGCGCTGGTGGGCGGCGGCCTGCTGCTGCGGCTGGCCGCGACGCGGCCGGCGGAGCAGGTGGACAAGGCGGGTCAGGCGGCGTTGCTCGGTTCGCTGGTGCTGCTGGTCGCGGTCGCTCTGGCGGGGCCGCTCGCGGCGCGCGTCCTGGCGGCCGCGCTGGGCACGCCAGTACGGGCGCTGGCACCCGGTGCGGGATGGCTGGCCGACGCCAACCTACGCGGGTACGCGCGGCGACTGTCGTCCGCCGTGGTGCCAGTCGCACTGCTCGTGGGCCTGTCGGGCACCATGCTGATCATGACAAGCACCGCCGAGCACGCTGCGGGCACGGCGGCGACCAGCGTCACTTCCGCCACGGATGTCTGGCTGCGTCAGGCCGAGTTGGCGCTGCTCGTCTGCTTCGCCGCCGTCTCCACCGTTAACACCCTGGTCGCCGTGACCGCCGACCGGCGCCGCGAGTTCGCGCTGCTGCGGCTGGTCGGCGCGACCCGGTCGCAGCTGCTGCGCATGCTGACCGCGGAGGCGGTGCTGACCACGGCGGTGGGGGTCCTGCTCGGTGCGGCGGTCGCGGGCGCCGCGTCGGCGGCGTTCAGCACGGCGGTGACCGGGGCGCCGTTGCCGTCCCTCCCGGTGGCCGGCTGCTGGTGGATCGCCGCGGGCGCGACGGTGCTGACCGTCCCGGGCATCCTGGCCACGGGCCTGCGGGCGGTTCGCGGTCCGGCGGCGGAGCTGGTGGGAGGTAGCCGTGACTGAGCGCGGCAATGGGTCGCCCGCCTCGGGTGGGCCTGCTCAGGTCCCCGGGGCCGACCGTGGCTGAGCAGCGGCGATACCTCTCCGTCCGGGGCGGCGAATGGGCCTTCGCCGTCGTCGGACTGCCGCTCGCCCTGCTCAGCGGGGCCTACGCACTTGCTGTCCTTTACGCGGGGACGCTGCTCTCGCTCACCGTGTTCGGCCTGCCGTTCGTGGCCGCCGCGCTGATGGGCGCGCGTGGTCTCGGCGCGCTGCACCGGCAGCTGGTCGGCCGGTTACTCGGCGAGCACGTCGAGGCGCCGGCCAGGCTGCCCCGCCCGGTGGGCGTGGTCGCCCATGGTCGTGTCGTGCTGACCGACCCGATCGCCTGGCGGTCGCTGCTCTATCTGGTGCTGCGGTTGCCGATCGGCGTGCTCGGGTTCGCCGCCGCCGTGGCGCTTCCCCTCGGCTGCGGCTGGCTGATCGGCTTCCCGCTCTGGGGACGCCTGCTTGAACCGGGCCCGCGGCCCGCCACCTGGCTGGATGCCGCCTCCATGCTGCTGGGCCTGGTGATCCTGTCCGCAGTGCCCGGCGCGGTTCGGGTGCTGAGCGGAGCGAACCGGCGGCTCGCCCGGCTGCTGCTCGGCCCGGCTCGTGCCCAGCGGCGCGTCCGCGAGCTGGAGATCGCCCGCGCCACCCTGCTCGCGCAGAACACCGACCAGCTCCGCCGCCTGGAGCGTGACCTGCACGACGGCACCCAGGCCCGGCTGGTCGCTCTGGCCATCACCCTCTCGCTGGCCGAAGACGCGCTCGCTCCCGCCTCCGGCCCGGACCTCGTACGGCTGCGCACCCTGGTGGACCGCGCCCGCGGCCAGACCGACGACACCGTCACTGAGCTGCGGCGGCTCACTCGAGGCATTCACCCGGTGGCGCTGGACGGCGGCCTCAGCGAGGCATTGCCAGGGCTCATCGCCACCTCGCCAGTGCCAGTCACCGTCCGCCTAAACCTGCCGGAACGACCGGACCAAGTGGTCGAACGGGCCCTCTACTTCTGCGCCGCCGAGCTGCTCACCAACGTCGCCAAGCACAGCGGTGCCCGCTCGGCCGAACTCGAGGCGAGCGCGACCGACGGCCGGGCCCACCTGTCCGTGCGCGACGACGGCCGCGGCGGTGCAGCGCTCGGCGTCGGCACCGGCCTGACGGGCCTGGCCGAGCGGCTCGCGGCGGTGGACGGCGCTCTGCGGATCGACAGCCCGCCCGGCGGACCGACTGTGGTCACCGCCGAGCTGCCGACGCGTCTGTGATGGCCGATCGACTCCCGTTCTCCGCCAGGTAGGTGAGGACGGCCTTCACCCGGCGGTTGTCGGTGTCCGTCGCCCGTAGGCCGAATTTGGTGAAGACGGCGGCGACGTGTTTCTCCACCGCCCGCTCCGACACCACCAGCAGCGCGGCGATGGAGCGGTTGGAGTGGCCTTGTGCCATCAGCTCCAGCACCTCGCGCTCGCGAGGCGTCAGGGTGTCCACCCGGCTGCGCTGTCCGCCACGCATCAACTGTGTGACGATCTCCGGGTCGAGTGCCGTGCCCCCGTCAGCGACCCGGTACAGCGCGTCCACGAACTCGGAAGTGCGGGCGACGCGTTCTTTCAGCAGGTACCCGATGCCCGCCGCGCCATCCGCCAGCAGCCGGGAGGCCCAGGTGGTCTCGACGTGCTGGGAGAAGACCACGATGCCGACTTCGGGCGTCCTCGCGCGGATCTCCACGGCGGCGCGGATGCCCTCATCAGTCTGTGTGGGTGGCATCCGGATGTCCACCACGGCTACGTCGGGCCTGTGCTCGACCACCGCAGCGAGCAGCCCGGGCGCCGTCCCGGCGGTGGCCACCACCTCACACCCGCGGGCGCCGAGCAGCTCGACCATGCCGTCACGGAGAACAACGGAGTCCTCGGCCAGTACCACGCGCAGACGCCTGTTGATCACGACGCCATTATCGGGCCCAGCTGGCGTTCGGCGCGCACGTACAGACGGGATGCCCCCACGTACTCGATGCAGGCGTCTCGAAGTACCTGCCGTCGCCACTGCTCGTGCGCGGCGTCGGTTTGCCAGCCGACCTGCTGAATCATCGCCTGTGCCTGCATCTTCATCCCGCTGCGCCCGAGCCACGCGGCGGTGACCGCCTACCTTGCCGAATGCGGACTCGACAAGTACGGGGTGGATCTCTCTCCTCGCATGATCCAGAACGCGCGCCGTCTTCATCCTCAATGCCGCTTCAGCGTCGCCTTGCCACCGACCTCGACCTTGGTGAAGCGTCCCTTGGCGGCGTGCTCGGGTGGTAATCACTGGTCAACCTCCCCCGTGACGTCCTTCCTCAGGTTCTCGCCCTGTTCGCGCGCCCTGAAGCCGGACACTTCATCACCGCGACACACGTCGGCGACGAAGACGTGGTGCGCACCGAGGCCTACGGAGGTGTACCCGTTCGTTGGACGACACACAAATGGCGGCCGGAACCACTCGTGGACCTGATCGAGCAGGCTGGACTGCGCCCGGTCGCCGAACTTCGGCTCCCTGCGGATGAGCAAAGCGGGCCGGGTCTGGTGGTCATGGCCAAGCATCCCGGCTGAGGACCAGGCACCGGAGGCGGCACAGGGTCCCGTGCCGGGGCACATCGCCTGACGTCTACCGCTATTTTTCGTTCGGATACTCCCCAGGGGCCGGGAAAGCCCAGAGTTCCTGCGAACCCAAGGGTCGACGCCGAGCCGTTGGGGTGCTGAGGAAGGATTTGCGCCCTTGGGTTCCCGAGAACCGAGGATCTCCGTACGATCAGCAAGCCGACCGCGGCGCCGGACAGCATCCAGGAGGTGGCGACGGCGGACGGAGCGGCCTGATCAGAGCTGGCGTACGGCGCCGAACCCCCCATGAGCAGGCATTCTCCGACGCAGGCAACGCTCACACAGGCCGATTCGCTGCAGTAGCGGCCTGCTCATCATGTTCGCGCAGCATCCGCATGACGGTGGCGGGCGAGGGGTGCTGTCCCTTCTTCGTGCCGGTGGTGATGACGAGACGCTTGGCGATGTCACGCAAGCTCAACTCCTCATCGCGCAGGCGCAGGGCGGTGAAGAGCATGTCGTCGTCGGTGACGCCGGCGCCGCCGATGGTCTTGCCGCGCTTGCGGGCGGACTCGTGTCCTTCGAGGGTGCGGTCGCGGATGTACTCGCGTTCCATGCCGGACATCGCGGCGAGCACGGTGAACACGATGCCAGAGGGGTCGTGCGAGCCCTTCAGCTCCCCGGTGAGGAACTCCAGGCAGACGTCGCTCGCCTTCAACTCTTCGGCGAGCATGGCGAGTTCGATGCCGCGGCCGAGCCGCTTGTGCTCGTGTACGACCAGGGTGACGGCGACGCCGGAGGAGCGGATCTCCCCGGCGAACTTCACGGCAGCCTCCAACTCCGGGCGCCTGGCGGCACGCGTGGAGATCTTCTCCGAGAAGACGCGCGTCACCCCGGATTCGGCGAGGGAGTCGAGCTGCGCGTCGAGGGACTGCCGAGCGGTCGAGGCGCGGGCGTACCCGAGGCGCACGTGCCCGACCGGTTCGACGTCGGCGCTCACGGGCCGGGGCAGCTCGGCCCACACCGACCCCGGTTTCCGTACGGCCGGGGTTGGCACGCTGAGCGTCTTGGCGAGTTGGGGCACGAGGCGGAAGCGGGCGGTGTGGTACTGGATGGCCACCTTGCCTTTGCCGGTCCGGCACGGGGAGCCCGCGGGGGCGGCGCAGGTGGACATCGGGCAGTCATGTGCTTCCACGTGCTTGAAGTCGCCGCTCATGAGTCCGGAGCGTTTCATGAGGGTGTTTCAGACGTCCAGTCGTTTGCAACAACTCATGAAACATGATCGTCGCAGGTGGGCCGCTGCGCGGCGAGGTGTTTCACGGGCGACCACCTATGAAACGCCAGGTCCGGACCGAGTCGCGCGGCCACTGACCAGTCTTCGCACTCGGGCGGTGGGTGAAGGCGCCCCGGTAGGCGGCTGGGGTCATGCCGATCTGGCGGCCCCGGCCAGGGCCTGCGCCCCTTCCGGGACCCGGACGCCTCCGAGGACGACGAGGATTGACGGCCGGCACACCCAACCGCCCCGGCCACTCGTTGCGCCCCGCCGGGGGCCGGGCACCCGACTTGTTGTGACGCCTTCGCGGCAGGCGTCACAACAAGTCGGGTGCATTCTCCTGGGCGGGATCCTTGTACGCCGGATGACCTGGACCGCCGGCCGGGAAGGCGGCACGCAGCGCGGCTTCGACCCGGCGGTTGCTGGTCATGGATGCCGTGACGGCCGTCATCACCAGGAGGAGGACGCCGGCGGCGTAGAGCGGGGTGCGGATGTCGTAGGTCGTGGCCAGCCAGCCGCCGAGGAAAGCCCCGATAGGGGCGACGCACATGGCCAGCATGCGGGAGGTGGAGGCGACCCGGCCCATGAGGTGGGCCGGGACGATCGCCTGCCGGAGGGAGGGCCCGAGCACCATCGTGGCGCCCATGCCAGCCCCGCAGACGGCGAGCGCCAGGCCGGCCACGTAGGGGTTCGGGGCAGCGGCCAGGCCCAGGATGGCAAGCCCTTCGACGACGGCCGTACAGGTCAGTGCGGTGCCGGTGCCGAGTCGTCGGCCAAGGTGGGAGGCTAGGCCTGCGCCGAGCAGGCCGCCGGTGGCCTCCGCCGTGAGGAGCAGGCCGAAGCCGTAGGTGTCGATGCCGAGGCGGTCGTGCGCGAAGAGGGCGAGGACGGTCTCCACAGCGAGGAAGGCGACGTTCCCGACCGCCGGGCGGAGCGCAAGCCCGAGCAGCACCCGGTCCCGGAAGACGTACGAGGCCCCGGCCCGTGCCTGCCGAAGCAGCGACTCGCGGACCTCCGGCACGGGCCGGGGCATGGCGGGCAGCGTACGTACGAGCAGTGCGGAGAGCATGAACGACACCGCGTCGGCGAGCAGCGGAAACGCCCGCCCGAACGCGAGCAGCACACTGCCCACAGGCGGCCCCGCGAAGCCGGACATGGCGGTCTGGGCTCCGCGCAAGCGGGAGTTGGCGCGCTCCAAGAGTGCGGGGTCGCGGCGGAGCAGATCCGGCAGATAGGCCGTGGCGGCCGTATCGAAGAAGAGTCCGCCGAGGCCGAGCAGGAAGGCGGCGGCCGCGAGCAGCGGAATGTTCAGGACGTCGAGCACGGCCGCGGCCGCGGGTATCCCGAGCAGCACCGCACGTGTCGTGTCCGTGACCCACATCGTGCGCTGGCGGTCCCAGCGGTCCACCAGCGCACCGCCGAGCACTCCGAAGAGTAGCCACGGCAGCGTCCCCGCGGCCGTGACGATGGCGAGCGCCATCGGATTCCGCGTCAACGTCAGCGCGAGCAGCGGCAGCGCGGCATGCGTTACTCCGTCACCGAGTGAGGAGATCGTCTGTGCGGTCCACAGCCGTCCGAACCCGGTCGGCAGCTTCCGAACGTCTGAGGTCACTTGGCGTCCCCGTCGGCCTGCTGGCGCGGCGCCGGCCGGAACAGCGCGAAGGCGAGCGACACGTCCGGCAGCGACGGATCGGACAGCTCCTGGTACTCGTCCGCCAGAGCCTGCAACCGCGCCCCCAGCTGTGCGAACTGCTCCTCGGTGAGTCGCAGATGCGCCATCCGTACGTGCCGCTCGCCATCCACCGGCGACGCCTCCAGGTCCGCCACCGCATGCCGCATCAGCACATCCGGCCCTCCCTCGCCCGGATCCGGCAGCACGATCGCCCGCGCGGCCATCGCGTAATACCGCTCGGTGACCCCCCGCACCTTCCGCGTCCGCACCACCTTCACCAGGCCGGCCCGCTCCAGCAGCCGCACGTGATAACTGGAACTCCCCTTCGCAAGGCCAACCCGCTCGGCGATCTGCGTAATCGTCGCCGGCTCGAAGCGGAGCACGGCCATGATCCGGTGACGCGTGAGATTGGAGACGGCGCGCAGCTGCTCGTCAGTGGTGACGTGAAACGTCTCGGGAAGATCATCGGTAGGCATGCGAGCAATGGTCAACGATTCTTGACCATTGTGCAAGGGGGTTTCACGCGGACTCCCAGAATCTGCCGTCCGGCGCGCGAGAGCTGTCAAAAACCTTCGTTTTCTGAAGATCCCTCCCGAGGAGCTGCCCGACCCGGGCCGCTCGATCACATCGATCGCCAAACTGCTCGGCGTCTCGCCGGGCACGCTCTACAACCACATCCCGGACCTGCGCGAGCTGCGCGCCGGCGCAGTGCCCCGCCAGCTCGAAGCCCCCACGCACTAGGCAGATCAGACCAAGATCAATCTCAGCGGCACTTTCTGTACCTCAACTACTCACACCCGTCTACGATCACCCGCCCGCCGATGGGCGGGTGATCTGCGTGGACGAGTTCGGGCCGTTGAACCTGATGCCCCGCAAGGGCAAACGGTGGCGGCCGGAGGGTTCGCCGGCCCGGCTGCGTGACGGGCCACTAGACAGCGGCGGCTCGCTCGGCCGCGTCGGAGGCGATGATGTAGCCGAACACCAGGCCCTGGCCGATGGTGGCACCGGCGCCGGGGTAGACGGCTCCGAACACGTTGGCGGCGGTGTTGCCCTGGGCGTAGAGGCCCTCGATCGGCTCGCCGGCCTCGGTGAGCACCCGGCCGCGGCCGTCGGCGATCAGGCCGCCGCAGGTGCCGAGGTCGGAGAGCACGACCTTGACGGCATAGTAGTGGCGGCCGTCGAGGGGGCGCAGGTTGGGGTTCGGCACGACGGTGGGGTCACCGTAGTAGCGGTCGTACGCCGAGTTGCCCCGGCCGAAGTCCTCGTCGGTGCCGGCGCCGGCGTTGGCGTTGAAGCGGGCGACGGTCGCCTCGAAGGCGGACTCCGGGACGCCCATGGCGCGCGCGAGCTCGGCAGGGGTGGCGGCCTTGTGGGCGATGCCCGCCTCGTACCACTCCTTCGGGAGCGGCATCCGCGGGAAGGAGCCGCCCGCGAAGACGTAGCTGTTGCGGTAGGTCTGGTCGAAGACCAGCCACATCTCGCCGACCAGGTCGCCGTCGCGCTCGCGCTGGAGCACGGTCTGGCCGAAGGTCATGTAGTCGGTGGACTCGTTGATGAAGCGCTTGCCCTGGGAGTCGATCATGAAGGAGCCGGGCAGCGACCGCTCGGCCAGCAGGATCGAGGGCATCGCGCCGTCGGCGACCGGGTGCACGGCCGGGAACCACCACGACTGCTCCATGTTGCCGATCGCCGCGCCGCTCTCCTGGGCGATCCGGATCACCTCGCCGGTGTTGCCGACGGCGCCGAGGCTCACGTCCTCGACCAGCGAGGGCGACTGGTACTGCTGGCGCATCGCCATGTTGTGGTCGAAGCCGCCGGCGGCCAGCACTACGCCGAGACGGGCGGTCACGGTGACCTCGCGGCCTCGTTGGGTGAGTACGGCGCCGGTGACACGGCCGTCCTCGACGACGAGACGGGTCAGTGCGGTCTCGGTCCAGATCGGTACGCCGGCCTCGATGAGTCCGGCGTACATGCCGCCGGCGATCGCCTGGCCGCCAGCGACGTACTCACGACCGATGACCTTGCCGCCCGCGCCCTGCAGGACCCGCTTGATCGCCTTGGGGAAGCCCTTGCCCGGCTTCTTCGCCATCAGGTTGAGCCATTTGTAGTCGGCGCCGGTGATCGGCATCGGCAGCGGCGCCTCCATCGTGGCCGGCTGGAAGCGGCTGCGCTCCTTGCCCAGCTTGCGCAGGTCGAACGCGCGCGACTCGACCGAGCGACCGGCGGCGCTGCCGCCTGGCTTCTCGGGGTGGTAGTCGGAGTAGCCCTTGGCCCAGAACAGCTTCAGCGGCGTGGTGCGCTCGAGCATCCGCACGGTCTCGGCGCCGTTGTCGATGAAGGGCTGCCAACGCTCGCGCGGGCTGGAGCCGGCGACGACGGCCTCGACGTACTCGGCCCCGCGCTCCTCGGAGTCGATCGCGCCGTCGCGCTCGAGGACCGGGTTGGCGGGGATCCAGAAGGCGCCGCCGGAGCGGGCCGTCGAGCCGCCGACGTGGATGGTCTTCTCGGCGATGGCGACCTTCAGGCCGCGCTCGTGGGCGGCCAGGGCGGTCGCCATGCCGGTACCGGAGCCGATCACCAGCAGGTCGACGGTGGTGTCCTCGACTCGGAGGGGCTCGGAGGGGTGTGGCGCACTCATGACACGGGTTCCTTTCTCAGTGGGTCGTAGCCGTGATGCGGCGCTCTTCCCGTGGTGTCTGCCGGAACGGTGGTTCCAGAGCGTCGTGGCGGATATCGCCATCCTAGCCGTTCGGCTAGTAGGTACTAGCCGCTAGGCTGGGAGAATGGTCACATGGAAGCCGGCCGCGCCGGGCCGCGCCGGAGTCCTCGCGGCGGCGCTCGAGCTCTTCGCCGATCGCGGGATCGGCGCCACCTCGCTGCAGATGATCGCGGACCGGCTCGGGGTCACGAAGGCTGCCGTCTATCACCACTTCCGGACCAAGGCCGACATCGTCATCACGGCGTTGCGACCCGGCCTGGACCAGCTCGCCGCGGCGGTGCAGCTGGCCGAGAGCCACACCGACCAGCGGGCTCGGGCCGGCACGGTCATCGCCGGCATGGCCGAGTGCCTGGTCACCAATCGCCTCGGCTACCAGGTGATGATGTCGGACCCGACCGCCACGCGACTGCTGGAGTCCGACCCCGAGCTCGCGGAGCTCTTCGAGCGGGTACGCCGCGCCCTGGGCGGCCCGGACCCCGACATGACCACCCGGATGGCGGTCGCCTGCTTCCTCAGCGCCTGCCTGGGGCCGGCCACCGACCCCGGCTGTGCCGACAGCACCGACGCCGAGCTGCGCGCGGCCGTGCTCAACGCGGGGGAGCGGCTGGTCCTCAGTTGCCTCTGAGGCGCGTCGGCCCGGGGCGAACCGGCCCGATTACCCGGAAACAAGGACGGTTGTGCGGCCGCGTCCCTAGCTAGGGCGACGAGGAACACCGCTGTCAGATCATGCGCTGCTTCTTCAACCGGTTGAACAGCGTCGTACCGTCCCCATCGCGCTCCTCCGGCAGCCGCAGCAGCTCAGCGCGCTGAAGCGGGCTCATGCTGTCATGGATGCCCAAGCAGATCGAGGGGGCCTCCGCCTGGTCGTAGGCTACGCCGACCCGCTTGCGGACCAGGCCCCGGTGGTGCTTCGCGGTCCTGCCCGCCCGGTACACGGCCTCGGGGAGCAATGGAACAGTGGTTGGCGTCAAGCATTGACCGACGTCATGGACGCCGTTGACGGCGGGCGTTCCCGCCGGTTACCCGTGCTTGTCCGGTTCGGCGTCGGGGAAGGGGCGGTACAGCGAGGCGACAGAGGGATGTCGCCCGGCGTTCTTGCCGGTCTTGATCGTGATCTTCTTGGCGATCTCGGGCACGGGGACGCCCTTGTCCTTAAGCGCCTGCGCGAACGTCAGCATGTCTTCGTCGATGACCTTGGGTCGTCCGCCGTGGTTGCCCTTGGCGGCCGCGGCCTGCTGACCTTCCAGGGTCTTCTCGCGGATGTAGTTGCGATCGAGCTGGGCGGCGACGGCGAGGACGGCGAAGAACATGGCACCCATGCCGTTGGGGTCGTAGATGCCGGTGAGCGGGCCGGTGAGGAGTTCGAGCTGCACGCCGGCGGCCTGGAGCTGGCCGGAGAGGGTCATCAGCTCGGCGGCGCTGCGGGCGAGGCGCTTGAGCTCGTGGACGGTGAGGATGACCTCTTGGTCGGGGGCGGCCTCCTTGATGTCGTACGCCAGCTTCAGTGCCTTCTCCAGCTCGGGACGGTTCTTGATGCGGGTGGAGATCTTCTCGGAGAAGATCCGCTTGCAGACCGGTTCGAGCGCGGTGAGCTGGGAGGCGAGTTCCTGCTGGGCGGTTGAGCAGCGGGCGTACCCGATCCGGATCGGCTTGGCCGCCGGGGCAGTCGGCAGGGACGGGGCGGGCGGGCCCGGCTTCCATGGCCGCCCCGGACCTCGGTCCTCGGGTACGGGGACGTCGAGTTCCTCGCGGAGTGCGGGCACGAGGATGAAGCGGGCGGTGTGGTACTTCGTGGCGGTCTTCCCGCCGCGGGTGCGGCACGGGCTGCCGGCCGGGGCTTCACACTTCGGACAGTCGTTTCGTTCTACCGCGTTTGCGGCTTGATCGGGCGTCAGACCCACCCGGGCAGTGTGTCAGAACTGTCTCGCACAACACGCCGGTTTTGAGAGGGGTTCTGCGAACGGCGACCTGCGGATTCGCGAGCGGCTCCGGGGTGTTCGCAGAACTCTCGCAACTGGTCATTTATGCGAATCGCCGAGCGTCACGCTTGTCACCAAGCCGTTACAGACGGCCCGCCGGCCCCCACGATGCGGTTGACAGCAGGGACCATCACCAGGGCTGTCGCCTAGATTGCCACAGCGCCCTGCGTGAACGCCTACGGGCAGTGGATCACCACGCTTGGCGTCGAGACCGTCGCCGACTGCCTGGCGTCGGCGACGGATGCCCCTGAACGTCATGGCGACCTGATTCCGCCGGGGCCGTGGGGTGAGCGCGGACGGGCTCGGCGTTCGCGGATTGCGGTCGCTTACCCTGCTCCGGCGCATGCCTCCGCCTCTGCCAGGTACCGCGCCACCGGGCCCAGGGTCAGCATTCCGCTAGCGGCGCCGGCGTGTTCTGCACAGGCATCACGCAGGGCAGCTTCAGCGTGCGCGGCGATTCCGCGCTCGTCGAGGCGTACGGCGGCGCGGGCGGTCAGGCACCACATAGCCTCCTGCATGTGGTCACGCGGTGGTTCGGGCACCGCAGCGAGGGCGGTACGGGCCTGCTCGACCCGGTCCTGGGCGAGCAGCACGAGTGGGCGAGTCCAGGGCCTGTACGGGCCCCAGTCGAGGTGCGGGTCGGTGGGCACGGGCCGGTCGTGCAGCAGGCGCAGTCCCAGTAGGGCGAGCGGGAACAGGCCGCGGTGCAGTCCCGGCATTCCGGCCGTCCGGAGGGCGTCCTCGGCAGCGCGGTAGTGCGCTGCTGCCGTGGCGGCGGTCGGTCCGCCGGGTTCGGTGCTGCGGGCGGCCGTGGCCCGGGCCCTGAACCACCCGGTGAGGACGGGGACGAGGGGCGCCTCGGTGATGGCGGCGAGCTGGTCGGCCGCGTTGGCGTGCGAGGTCGCGGCGTCGAGGTCGCCGAGGGCCGAGGCGGATTGCAGGCGGACGAGTCGGCCGAGTACGGCGAAGTTCGGCAGGTCGTGCAGGGTGGCCAGGTCGAGGATCTCGGCGCCGATCCGGTTCCGTGCCGCCGCGAGCCCGGGGCGGGTGAAGGACTGAAGGAACACCCCGTTGAGGGCGAAGGCCAGCAGGGCGGGATCGGCCAGGTCCCGTGCCAGCTCCTCGGCCTGACGCGCCGCCTGCTGCGCGTGCTTCAGCTCGGTCCCGGACAGATCGGCGCTGCGGCTCTCGACGGCGACCGTGGACAGGAGGCGGGCGCGCAGGTCGGCAGGGCCGTCTGGGCCGAGCCCGGTGAGCGTGCGCTCGGCAGCCGCGACGACGGCGCGGGACTGCTCGGGGTCGTCGGCCCGGCTCCAGAGGGCGGGCACGTCGTAGGCGCCGATGATCCGGGCGGTCAGGGAGAGGTTTCCCGTGCGTTCCGCCGCCTGGATGGCGGCGAGGCGGTCGCGCCGCGAGCGGACGAGGGCGTCGCCACCCGCCAGTGCGAGGGTGCGGGCCAGATCCACGGTGGTGCGCGGGCCGAGCCGGACACCAGGGCCGGTCCACGCCGTACGTGCTCCTTCGGGGGGCGCGGACCCGTTGAGGATGTCCGTCTCCAAGCGCTGAAGGTCGCCACCGGGGTCGAGTCCGAGTTGGTCGACGAGCATCGCGCGGGCACGGCGGAGGGTGGCAAGCGCGTCGGCCTGGCGGCCCGTGCGGTACAGCGCGCGGGCAAGCAACTCCCAGGCCGGCTCGCGCCACGGGTGTTCGGCGACATGGGCACCCAGTTCGGCAACGAGATCGGCCCCTTCTCCGGAGTCGAGAAGGATCCGGGCGCGCAGTTCCACCCCCTCCAACCTCAATTCCTCCAGCCGGTTCCGCTCGCGCTGCGCCCATGCGGAGCCGGTCACATCGGCGTAGGCGGGTCCTCGCCAGGCCGCGAGTGCCGCGCCGAGGTCGGTCACCGCGGCGGGGTTGCGGCGGGCTCGGGCCAGGGTGTCCTGGAACCGATGGACGTCCACGTCCTCGCGCGGCAGGCGCAGCGCGTAGCCGGGACCTTCGGTGACGATGACGCGCGGCGGATTGCGGGGCGGCCGGTCGGGTTCGAGGGCACGGCGCAGCGCGGCGACGAAGGTACGCAAAGCACCCACGGCGCGGGCAGGCGGAACGGTCCACAGGTCATCGACGAGGGTGTCGGTGGTGACCATCCGTCCCTCGGCGGCGACGAGCCGGGCGAGTACCTCACGATGGCGGGGTCCGCCCAGGTCAACCGGGCTGCCGTCGTCGCGGAGGGCACGCACCACACCGAGCAAGTCGATTCGCATGCCCCCATCCTCCGTGCCAGGGGCCGACTGCGCCCAACCGTACTGATCGGCTGCTGATCGCCGTCGCCCAAGCTGATCCGGTCAAGTCCTCGACCCGAAAGGTGGTCCCTCATGACGCTCACCATTCCCGGCTTCGATCACGTCCGCCTGCCCGGTGCGGACGGTGTGGAGCTGACTGCAGCTGTCGGCGGCAGCGGAAGCCCGGTCGTGCTGTTGCACGGTTTTCCCCAGACCCACCTGATGTGGCGACACGTCGCCGAGCGGCTCGCCGACGAGCACACGGTGATCTGTCCTGACCTGCGGGGCTACGGCGCCAGCGACAAGCCGGCGGCCTCCGACCCCGATGTGTACGCCAAGCGCACCATGGCCGCCGACGTCGTGACCCTGGCGGCGGCGCTCGGCCACGAGCGCTTTGCCCTCGTCGGCCACGACCGAGGCGCCCTGGTCGCCTTCCGGGCGGGGCTGGACCACCCTGAGACCATCACGCACCTGGGCATCCTCGACATCGTGCCGACGCTCGACATGTGGAACGTCCTGCACGGCACCTCGGCGGCGGTCGGCTACCACCTCTTCCTCATGGCGCAGCCGCCCGGCCTGCCGGAGACGATGATCGCAGGCAGCGCGGACGCGTTCTTCGGCTCCTTCCTCGACGCCTGGGCCAACGACCCGACCACCATGCCCGAGGATGTACGTGCCGAATACCTGCGCGCGAGCGCCGCGGCAGTGGCGTCGATCGTCGCGGACTACCGGGCCTCGGCGGACATCGACGTCATGCACGACCAAGCGGACCTGGACGCCGGGTCGCAGCTGGCCATGCCCGTGACGGTCGTCCAGCAGGACTGGGGCGCGCAGCTCGGCTACGACGCTGCCGGGGTGTGGAAGGCGTGGGCGCCGGACCTGGACCACCGGCTGACCCGCGCCGGGCACTTCATGGCCGAAGAGGCACCCGACGAGATCGCAGCCGTGATCCGGGGCCTGCTGGCCCGCTGAGCCTCCTGCTCTCGACTCGTCGGCTGGGCCGCGGTCGGTCGGCGAGCGCCAGGTTTTCGGCGATCAGCATACTTTTGCGCTGGGTACCCAGGCGGTGCCGCCCGGCCTGCACGGGGTACCACGAACGGCCTAACGTCTTGGGTCCGCCGGCGGTCAGTTCTCTTCCTCGTCGTCCTCGGCCGCGGGGTCGCGGAAGGGGCGCAGGCCCTGGCCGGGGCCGCTGGCCGTGATGTTGAACAGGTAGCGGCCCAGGAAGTTGATGTGCCGGTCCCTGAGCGGGGAGAGGCGAGCTGCGTCCTCGTCCTTGATGTCGTGGCCCTCGGCGCGGAGCCGGGCCACGGCGGCATCCAGGTAGCGGGTGTTCCACAGCACCACGGCATTGAGGACCAGGCCCAGGGCGGCCAGCTGGTCCTCCTGGCCCTCGCGGTACGCCTGGCGGATCTGGCCGCGGCCGCCGTGACAGATCGCGCGGGCGAGCCGGTGGCGTGACTCCTGGACGGTGAGCTGGCGGTTCATCAGCCGCCGGTAGGTGTCGTCCACCGGGTCGACCAGGGCGAGCAGGTGCATGGTCTTGTCGATCCGCCCGTACTCGGCGAACGCGGCCCCCAGCGGGGTCGGGTGGCCCTCGCGGCCAAACATCCGCAGCAGGTCGTAGGCGCGGACCTGGTTGGTGATGAGCGACCCGGCCACGCGGAGCATGTCCGGCCAGTGCGTGGCGATCTTCTTCAGGTTGACCTTGTGGCAGGCCACGTCGTACCCGGCGGCCGGCTCACCGCCGTCGTCGGGCAGGTCGGCCCGCCAGAACCGCTGGTCTTCTGACCCGCCGTCGCGACAGCGCGGGCAGCCGGCGCACCGCGGTGAGCACCCGCCGCCCGGCCGGGGCCGCGCCGAGCGCGTCCGACTCACCCAGCAGAGACAGGAACAGCCGGACGGTGTTGTAGCGCAGGGCCAGCTTCTCCCGCATGGCCGCCTCGGCCGACCCGTCGTCCTCCGGCACCAGGGACTCCACGGTCGCGACCGCCCCCGCGACCGCCGTACGCGGCATGGCCTCCTCAACCGCCGCCCACAACGCGCCGACGTCCAGGTCCGTCCCGGCCTCGGCGACCAGGTCCAGTTCCTCGGTCAGGATCTTCGACGCCTTCGCCAGGATGCGGGCCGCCTTCTCCAGCTGCGGCAGCATCGCGAGACGATCCGGTCCGACGCCCGACGGGCCGGGCTGATCAGCCGGTTCGCCATCAGCACCGCGAACAGGTCCAGCGCGTCATCGACCGCCTGCGCCTCCAACTGACGCACCACCGCCGTCAACAGCGCGGTCCGCCGCGGCTCCGGCGCCCGCTCGATCGTCTGCGCCTTGCTCAACTGCCCGTACCGGGCCAGCGTGGACAGCCGGTTCACCGGCACCCGGGACAGGTTCACCCGCCCCAGCGCGAACGCCGAGATCTCCTCCACCCGCTCCATGGCCCGCACCATCGCCGTACCCGTCGACTTGGTCGGCGGAGTACGCAGCCGCTCCAGCTCAGAGACCCGCTTGCCCTCCGGCACCACCAGCAGCTCAGCCAGCGCCCGCGCGAGCGACGGATCAGCCTGGGACGCGGCGCGGGTCACCGCCTCGTACAAGCGCCGCTCGGCAACCGTCCGGGCCTCCGACACCTGCCGTGCCAACACCGAAACGCCGGGCAGCAGCACCCGTGTCAACGGCCACGTCACCGCGTGGTTGAACAGCGCCACCGGCCCCTCGGCATGCGTCCACGCCCGCCCGTACAGGAAGCCGCGGAACTCCCGCCCCCACTTCCGATCCGCGAAGTCCCGGTACTTAAACCGCTTCTGGATCTCCGCCGCGTGCTCGTACACCGTCGACCGGCGCTCCGGATACCGCTTCACGCACGAGGCATCGGCGATGCCGAGCTGTCCGGCCAGGTACTCCACGGCCTCCCACGGCACCGCGAGTGGGTCCTCACCCAGGAACCGGCCGATGTAGCGGACCGTGCAGATCTGCAAGGCCATGCCCAGGCGATGTGCGTCCATACGCCGCAGGGCGATCAGGTCACGGTCGTCATCGTCGAGGAAGAAGAACCGCTCCAGTTCCGGGCGGGTGGGCACCTCGGTGAACGTCCCGTACGCCTCGGCCTGCTCATCAGTTAAATATTCCACCGGCATGCGGCGGACGGTAGCCATGCCCCGGCAGCGATCGAGGATCTTCCTCCGAACCCCCGCACCAGGCCGATCGCGTGTGCTAGACGACCATGATCATTCTCACCGGGATTTCCTGTACGTCAACTACTCACACCCGGGCCAGGCGCTTGAGCTCGTGGACGGTGAGGATGACCTCCTGGTCGGGGGCGGCCTCCTTGATGGGCCCGCCGGTCAGTCGATGCCTTCGATGATGCGGAAGTCGCGGTCGACGCCGTCGGGGAGGGCCACCAGCGCCTTCTGGTATGCCTCGCTCTCGTATGCCGCGACGGCCTGTTCAAAGCTGTCGAACTCGATCAGAACGACGCGTTGCGTGATTCCGGCCTCGTGGGCGACGACTCGACCGCCACGGGACAGGAGGCGCCCGCCCCCAGCCTGGACAGCCGGACGGGCCAGCTTGTCGTAGGCAGTCAGCCTCTCAGGGTCGGAAATGGCGGGGTAGACACTGACCCAGTAGCCCTTAGCCATGGAAACCTCCTGTGTTGGGCCGGACACGTCCGACTTCGAATTGACACTCAGATCGATCGATCCCGGCGACGGGTACTGCGGTCAGTGGAATCGTCATATGCGCAGGTTAGGGCTTGATGTGCGGTCGAGGGAAAGATCGGTACGGGATAGACTCAGAACGGATCGTTATCAATCGGCAGGGAGGGCACGTGGCGCCGGATACGGTGAGCCTGCGGTACTTCCTGGTGCTGGCGCAGGAGTTGAACTTCACCCGCGCGGCCGCACGGATCGGTATCGCACAGCCCGCACTCAGCGCCCGGATGCGCCGATTGGAGGCGGAACTCGGTACGGCCCTGCTGGTCCGCAACACGCGTAGCGTCGTATTGACCACGGCCGGTGCGGCTTTGGCGGAGTCCGCGCCGCCCGCGCTGGCGGCGCTGGACCGGGCATGGGACACCGCCCGGAGCGCGGCGGCCGGTGAACTGGGCACGCTGCGCATCGGATACAGCCTCAGCGCCGGGGCCGAGACGGCACCGGCCCTGGTGGACAGGCTGATTCGCGGCAACAGCGGACTCGAGGTCGGCGCGGTCCCGATGGCGACACCGGAGATCTCCCCCGCGGTCGCCGACGGCCGCATCGATGCCGGGATCACCCGCGGTGAACAGCCGGGCCGTGGCGTGCGCCGGTTCCTGCTGCGGCGTGAGCGCGTCGGGGTCCAGCTGGCGCAGCACCATCCGCTGGCCGAACACCCGGAGATCGAGATCGCCGACGCGGCCGCGTATCCGCTGCGACTCCCGGACCGTGCGGCCAACCCCGTGATCCACGATCAGCTGTCCGCACTGTTCCGAGACACCCGACCACACCCCCGATTCCACACGCCCGCAGTCTCTTTCGACATGTCTCAGCGCGACCTGCGCGACGGGGTCACCCTCGCCCCGGCCGGAGAAACCGCGGTCACGGCACAACCGGCCGGTCTCACCTGGCGACCGCTGCGGGGCGCGCCCAGCCTGACGATCCACCTGGTCCTCCCAGGCGAGCAGTCGCCACTACACCGCCGCATCCGTGCCGTCGCCAAAACCCTGGCGCACGAGCTGCACTGGCTGCCGGACTGACGCGCAAGAGGTCAAGCGAGACGGACGCCTGCGGTGGCGAGGCCGAAGACCTTGCGCCCGGCGGACTTCGCGGTGATGACGACGACGGCGGTCTTGCTGAATGTCCGACACGACCTCGCTACGCCGGCGGATCAGCATCCGATGATGGCCCCGGGTCCGGTCCGAGTCGTACACCGCGGCGACGTCCTCGCCCAGCCCGAGATCTCGGCGGATACCGCGCCTTCGCCGACGCCGAACCGGACAAGCACGGGTAACCGGCGGGAACGCCCGCCGTCAACGGCGTCCATGACGTCGGTCAATGCTTGACGCCAACCACTGTTCCATTGCTCCCCGAGGCCGGTACACCTGCCTGAGCCAGGGCGGCCGCACCCGTTCGGGATTACTTGCGGGAATTGACATTCTCCCAAGTGATCGACGGATCGTTCTGCGCAAGATTTCACCTTTTCTGTTTTTGAGTTTCCAGAAATCCAGAAATTGCTAGAGTTGGCGACCATGACGACCCCTCCGGCGGCGACGCCGTGCAAGCACTGCGGCATGCCCATCGAGCAACGGCCAGGGCGGGGGAGACCCCGCGAGTACTGTCCGGAGGGCGACTGCCAGGCCGCCGCCAAGCGCGACCGCGAGCTGCGCCGGGCGACGCCGGGGCTCGAAGGCTCGCTCGCCCGCGCCGAGGATCTCTACGAGCGCATGGAGAAGGGGCTGGCCGCGGCGATCGCTCCGCTCGCGCACGTCCTGGCGGAGGAGCTGAGCCCCGCCGGGGTGGAGGCCCGGTTGAGCGCGATACAGGCCGAGGCGCACACCCGCGTCGCCATCGCCCGCACCGAGCGGGAGCAGGCGTTCGAGCAGGTACGGCTGGCCCGCGAGGCGACCGAAGAGGCGAAGCGCGAAACCGAGGAAGCTCGCCGCCGGACCGAGGAGGCGCACACGGAGCGCGACGGGGCGTTCGCCGACGCCGAGACCGCCAGGGAGCAGGCGCTCGCCGCGCTGCGCGAGGCCTCGACGACGGAACGGATGGCCAAGCAGGCGGTCGAGGACGCCCGCAAGCGCGCCGACCTCGCCGAGACCGCCCGGGAGCAGGCGCTGCACGAGCTCGCCGAGCACACCGAGCGCGCCACCGCCGAGGTACAGCAGGCCCAGGCGGACGCCGTACAGGCACGGCAGGAGAGCGAGCAGGCCGGCACCGACGCCGCGACCGCGAAAGCGGAGGCGGAGATGGCGCGCCGGGCGCATCGAGAGGCCGAGCAGGCGACCGCCGCCGCCATCGCGCGGGCCCAGGCGGCCGAGGCGGAGCGCGACCGGGCCATCACCCGTGCGGACGGGGAGCGGGACCGGGCCGAGGCCGCCGAGTCGGCCCGCGCCCTCGCCGTAGCGGAGACCTCGCGGGCTCAGGCCGAGGCCACGAAGGCCGTCGCCGACGCCCGCGCCGCCCGCGAGGAGCTGGCCACGGCCGCGGAGCGGGCGCGCTCGGACGCGGCGGAGCGCGAGCGGCTCCAGGCCGAGCTGGCCCTGGAGCGGGCGCGTCTGCAGGACCTTCGGGCGCAGCTCGACGCGGCGAGGGCGGAGGCGGCCCAGCTCCGCGAGCGCGCGGTCGCGGCCGAGTTCCGGGCGAACCGCCACGACGAGGCGTCCACGGGCGACACCGGACAGGCCCCCCGGCCTACGGCCTGACGCCCCGCCCGGCCTTCTCCGGGGTGGAGGGGGCCGGCACAGGCGCTGCGGGCGAACGGCGGTGTGCGGTGGCCAGGTGGTAGAGCAGGGCCAGGATCGTGACACCGGCGGCGGGCAGCCCCAACGCGGCGGGCACGATGGCGAACCACTCCTGCGCCAGTCCACCCAGGCCGCCACCAAGAGCTATCCCGACGTAGATGGCCGAGGAGTTGAGTCCGAGCAGAACCGGTGCCGCGGCCGGGTTGAGGGCGATGAGCCGGTGCTGTTGGGGCACGACGACGACACCCAGGGCCGCGCCCCAGATCGCGGCCCATGCCAGGGTGGACACGAGCGTGGCGGTCGCCACCGAAGTGAGGGCAAGGGCGACGGCGGCGATGGTGAGGGGACCGGTCAACACGTGCGCGGGGTCGTGCCGGTCGACCAGCCGTCCGGCGATGATGTTTCCGGCCAGGACGCCGATACCCCAGGCCAGCAGGATGACGGCGAGCAGCGATTCGGAGCCGCCGGTCGCATCCTGCAGGGCCGGGCCGATGTAGGTGTAGAGGGTGTAGGCGCCGAGGAAGACCAGCGTGGTGACGGCCAGCAGCGCGAGGACCCGGCCCTGCTTGAGCGGGCGCAGCCGGTCGCCCAGTGAGGCGGCGGGGAGCGTCACCTTGGGCAGGCCGGCGGCGATCCCGAGGGCCGCGACGAGGCCGATCCCGGCGACGGCCCACAGGGTGATGTGCCAGTCGGTACGGCCGATCAGCGTGCCGAGAGGAAGACCCAACGCCGTCGCCGACGTGAGACCGCCCATCACGAAGGCCAGGGCCCTGCCTCGGCGTTTCGGGGGTGCGATGGCCCCCGCAGTGCTGGAGGCGGTGGAGTTGATCATTCCGGCCCCGACCGCGGTGACGATGCGGGCGATCATCACCAACTCGTAACTGGCGCCCAGGGCGGTGACAGCGTTGCCGACCACGAAGATACACAACGCGATCAGCAGCGCGGTCCGCCTGTCCAGTCCACTGGTGAGCGCGCCCATGGCGGGCGCCGACAGGGCCATCACCAGGGCGAACACCGTCACCAACTGCCCGGCGGCGGGAGTGGAGACCCGCAGGTCGGTGGCGATGGCCGGGAGCAGGCCCGCGATGACGTAGCTGTCGGTGCCGACGGCGAAGGTCGCCAGGGCCAGCGGAAGAAGTCGTTTCAACACCGGGTGGTGCCACCTTTCCAGAGGGGCCTCAGAAGTACCGAGGGGAACCCTAGGCAATATATGGATGCTTGTCCATGTATCCATATATTGATAGCGTGGCGGGTGTGCGGAACACAGGGGGCGGCGATGCGTGAGGTGTCACAACCGGCGGCCGAGGCCATCCGGCTGGTGGAGGTGCTGCGCGCTCTGGCTGATCCGGTGCGGCTGGACCTCGTCCGGCGGCTCGACCAGATGGGTGAGGACTTCTGCAACGCGATCGGCGCCGAAATCGACGTGCATCAGACGACGTTGTCGCACCACTACCGGGTGCTGCGCGAGGCCGGCGTGACGTGGACGACTGTGCAGGGTCGATCCCGGCTGGTACGGCTGCGCCGGAACGATCTCGACACCCTGTTCCCCGGCCTGCTCGACTCCGTACTCAACGCCCAACGTCGAACACCCGACACCGCGACCGCCAGCACCGTCGAGACGCCGCCTCAAGACGCTGACCAGCGTGATCGAGTTCGGCTCCAACAGCGCGGGCGCGCGGGCACCGGCGGCGATGAAGCAGTTGCCCCAGCTGCTGGACGGCCGTAAGAAGAAGGTCGACCTTCACCTGCCGGAGGATCCCGGACAGTTGCTCGCCGAGCGCACGATGGTGCCGCACGCGTGCTGCGCTGACCGAGAAGTACGCCACGGTGCGACCGTTCCTGCAGCTGCCGGGCGCGTCGAAGGCGCAGCGCGGTCGTCCGGCGTCAAAGCTTGCCGTTGAACCAGTCGAGCCGGTAGGTGCGCAGTCTGGCGGGGTCGCTCGGCGCCGGGATGTGACCTGGGAATCCTGAGCGTCAGGCCGGCGGCTGGGCGAGTTTGGCGGCGACGGCGTCGAGGATCCAGTCCAGGCCGGTCGTGAAGGACGTCTCGGCGTCCACCTCCTTGCCGTCGTGCACGGCCTTGGCCAGCGCGGGGAAGCGGCCCGTGGCCAGCATCCTGCTCACATGCGGGCCGTGGGCGCGCTGCCAGTCGCGCTTGGACAGGCCCGTGGCGCGCTCGGCCCGCAGATTCGCGATCTCGCGCCTGATCGCGCCAGTGATGTAGGCGCTGACGGTCTCCACGGCGCGCATGACGGTGTCGAGGTCGGCGAGGCCGTCGAGGGCGGCCAGCGTGCCCTCTCCCACGGCGAGGGCGTTCGGGCCCAGGCTCGGACGGCCGCCGAGCAGGTCGGCGAGCCATTCGTGACGGAGGGCGGCCTGCCTGGTGCGGTGGGCGTGGCCGCGCAGCGCCTCCCGCCAGCCGCCGGGCTGCTCCTCGGGAAGGAGCTCGGCGTGGACCTCGTCCACCATGAGGTCGAACAGCTCTTCCTTGGTGGAGATGTATCCGTACAGCCGCATCGGGCCGGCGTCCAGCCGGGCGGCGACCTTGCGCAATGACACCGCCTCCAGCCCGCCCTCGTCGGCCAGCGCGATGGCGGCGGCGACGATTCGCTCGCGGTCGAGCGGGGCGGGGCGAGTCGGCGGCTCCGGCCGGTCCCACACAGTCATGGGTTACATCGTACTGTTGCGATACGCCGTATTGTCTAAATACAGTGTATCGACATGAGACATCGTATCGCCGTGATCGGGGGCGGCCCCGCCGGCCTTACCTTCGCCCGCGTCCTGCGCCGCCACGATCACCCCGTCACCGTCCTCGAACGCGATCCCGCCCCCGACGCCCGGCCCCCGGGCGGCACGCTGGACCTGCACGAAAAGATGGGCCAGCTCGCGCTGGTCAAGGCGGGGCTGCTGGCGGAGTTCCAGGCGCTGTCCCGTCCCGAGGGGCAGGCCATGCGCATCCTGGACACGGACGGGACCGTCTTGCGCGACTGGCAACCCCGTCCGGATGACCGGGCCAATCCCGAGATCGACCGCGGGCAACTCCGTGACCTGCTGCTCGGCCCCCTGGACGTTCAGTGGGGGCGGGGCGTGACGGAGGTGGTGCCGGGGACCCGGGATGGCGTGCTGGTCCGTTTCGCGGACGGGCGACAGGAGACGTTCGACCTCGTGGTCGGCGCGGACGGCGCCTGGTCCCGGGTCCGCCCGGCAGTCTCGTCCGCGACGCCGCACTACACCGGCATCACCTTGGTCGAGACCTCCCTGGACGACGTCGACACCCGCCACCCCGACCTCGCCCGGCTGATCGGTGACGGTTCCATGGCTGTGTACGGCGTGAACCGCGCCCTCGTCGCTCAGCGCAACAGCGGCGGCCACGTCAAGGTGTACGCCCAGTTCCGCGCGCCGCTGGACTGGCACACGAACCCGGACCGGCATACGGGCCTGAACCGGGGCGCGGGCCTGGACGCGGGCCTGGACCTGGCCGACGTCGAGGCCGTGCGATCAAGCGTGCTGGCGCTGTTCGCCGGCTGGGCCGCTCCCGTCCTCGACCTTCTCCGCCACAGCACCGCTTTCGTCCACCGCCCCCTCTACGTCCTGCCCGTGTCCCACACCTGGGCCCACGTCCCCGGGGTGACGCTGCTGGGCGACGCCGCCCACCTGATGCCCCCATTGGGGGTGGGCGCGAACCTCGCGATGCTGGAAGGCGCCGAACTCGCCGAGTCCGTCGCCGCCGCCCCCGGCCCCGACGATCTCGACGAGGCCGTCCGCGCCTTCGAGGAACGGATGTGGGCACGGGCCGGCAGGTGGACGAAGATCACGATGGCGGGCCTGGAACGCCTCGTGAGCCCGGACCCCACCGAAGCCCTCGCCCTTTTCGATGAAGTTCAGCCATCCTGACCGCCGAACGCGAGAGCACCAGCAGCTCGCCACGGCTTCGCGAGGCGGCACGGCACAACCGCGGTGGCCGCCCTGGGTGCGGACGCGGGCGGGCTCTCGTGCGGACGGGTCGCCCGCTGCGCGGTTCGGCCCATGCATCGCGTCGGTGGGTGGTGGATTCGGTTTGTGCGGCGCGTCAGTGGGTGGTGGCGGCTTCGACGCGCTCCTGAGCGAGGCTCTCCGTCGATGACTGCGCCCTGGTACGGCCAAGCTCGGGCAGGAGGGACACCATCCCGAGTACGGCCAGCCCGACGCCCAGCCAGAGGGGAGATCGCAGCCCGAAGCCGTCGATGACCAGCGCGCCGACCGAGGAACCGATGATCACCCCGAGGGTGATGAAGGAGGCGTGGACGGTGTTGACCAGCGGCCCCGGGTTGCCGACGCGCTGGACGCGTACGGCCATCGCCGGGTTCATGGTCACTCCAACCAGCCCGACGCCCAGCATGGCGATCACCGCGGGGACGCTGAGGTGGGCGAATACTGCGAACCCGGCCAGGAAGATCGTGTTGAGGATCAGCCCGGACAACAGGACGCTGGTGGTGTGCTTGTCGGCCAGGCGTCCAACAATGTAGTTCCCGATCACGGTGGCCGCGCCGTACGCGACGAGCAGGAGGGGAACGGCCCCCGAGGTGAACCCGGTGACCTGGGTGAGGATTGGACTGAGATAGCTGAAGGCGGCGAAGGTCGCGCCGATGATGAGGGTGCTGGTCGACAGCGCCAGCCACAGCCGGCCGTTCCTGAAAACCGCCATCTCCTGCCTGAAGTTGCTGTTGCCGCCGTCAGCAGGCCCGAGCCTGGGAACGCCCGTCATCGTGGCGAGTGCGGCGATGACGGTCAGGGCGCCGACGGCCCAGAAGGCGGCGCGCCAGCCGAGCTGCCCGCCGATCAGTGTGGACAGTGGCAGCCCGAGCAAGGTGCCGAGCATCAATCCGTTCAAGACGATGGCGAGGGCGCGGCCGCGTACCTCTGGGCGGCTCAGCTGGACCGCCACCGAGATGGCGACCCCGAAGAACGCCTGGGAGGCGACGCCGGTGATGACGCGAGCGGCCATCATGATCGAGTAGGAGGGCGCGACAGCCGCGAGCACGTTGCCTACCAGAAAGATTGCAAACAGCAGCATGAGCGCGGGTTTCGGGCGTATCCGTACCAGCGCGACGGTCATCAGCGGCCCGCCCGCCGACATGGCCACCGCGAAGGCGGTGATCAGATAGCCGATTTGGGAGATGGTCACGCCGAGTCCGCCTGCCATCTCGGGCATCAGGCCTCCGACGGCGAACTCGCTGGTCACCATGGCGAAGATGCCTATGGCCAGGACGTAGACGGCTCTGGGCAAGGGATTCCTTTTTGCATCAATCGGTGTAGAACTTGGGCATGAAAAAAGCAGAGGTCAGGCCAGGGCGTCCATGGCCGTAGCCGCGATGGCCTCGATGGTGGCGTCGTCGGCGCCGCCCTGAGCGGCCACCCGGATCCCGGCGATCACGGCGTTGACGAACCTGGCGAGCTCGGCGGGATCGCGGGTGGAGCCGATGTCACCGCCGACCTGCCCGCTCTCGATGACGGCGCTCAGGTTGACGACTCGCTGCTCGGTGTTGCGATCAAGCATCAGGGCGATCTCCGGGTCGCGGCCGGCGAGCTCCATCGTGGTGTTGACAGTCAGGCAGCCGAGGCCGTAGCCGTCGCGCCGGTTCTCCGCCTCCGTCTGGAGGATCTTGGCGAACAGCGCACGGATCCGCTCGATCGCCGGCAGCTCGTGATTGTCAAGGATCCGCAGCTGGTCGGCAGTGGTGGCGTCCATGTAGCGGGTCAACGCGCGTTTGAACAGCTCGCGCTTGTTGGTGAAGGCGTTGTACACGCTGCTGCGGTCCAGGCCGAGCGCCTCGCACAGGTCCCTGGTCGAGGTCGACTCATAACCGTTCGCCCAGAACGTGCGCATCGCAGTGTCCAGGACCCGGTCCTCATCGAATGATCTCGGCCTCGCCATACGAGCACGTTACCGGTTTTGCATCAGTCGGTGCAATACGAGATGGCTACACGTTACGGGAGCGGTCGCGTACCGGGACTTTCGTTCCGATGGTGGGTGGTTTGAGATCTACATGCGCTCGACGCAGGCCCCCGCCGCCTCGTGCCCGGCCGACCGAACACGAGGCGGTCCACATGGAGGAGGCCCCGCGCCCGCGCTGCCCAGCCGATGGGGGACGGTTGGCGAGCGGCCTGACCCGCCGCCGGCTGACCTGCGGGACCGATCTCGATGATCGGTGCCGCAGGCTGCACAGTCGATGGCACCGGATACGGTGTCTCCAACGACCCCCCGGACCCTGGAGACGAGCATGGCCGCGGCCTTGCGCAGAGTAGCGGCCACAGTGATCGACTACGGCCTGATCATGGCCTACGCGGGCGTGGTGGCGGCGGTCTATGTCCCGCTCTACTTCGCGGGGATCAAGCTGATCCCTGCCATCGACGGCCTCGGGAGCAGGATTCTCGCCCAGGTGGTCGCGGCGGCGATCCTCTCCGTCCCCGGTACGGTCTGGCTGGCCTCGCGGGAATGGTCCGCGCGGCAGGCGACGCCCGGCAAGCGCCTGCTCGGTCTCAAGGTGGAGACCCTCTCGGGCGCGCGTCCGAGCAGGTCGGTGGCGCTCGCCCGGACGGCGCTCAGGGTGCTCCTGCCGTGGGAGGTGGCCCACACCATGGTCTGGAATCAGCTCGCGTGGCCGAAGGGCGAGTTCGGCCCGCGCGACCTGACGCTGGCCATCGTCACCTACGGGCTGCTCGGCCTGTATGGGCTCACCCTGTTCCTGGGCTCGGGCCGGCCCCCCTACGACCGGCTCTGCGCCACCAGGGTTGTCAGAGCTTAGGGCCGCTCGGTCGCTCCAGCTCCGCCTGCGACGGCCTCGGCGTTGGCCTGCGGACGAGATTTCGGCCTTAAGGCGCTACCAGTGAGGCGGTCAGGTGGTCGCGGAAGCGGCGCGCCGCCTCGGACACGTAGGCCCCTTCCCGCCAGTACAGCCGCAGTACCCGCTCGGCACCGGGAGCGGCCAGCCGTACGGGAGAGAACGGCACCCGCGACGCCATCGGCGAGCGGAGATACCACGCGGGCCCGAACCCCACGCCGAGCCCGGCGCCGACCATCTCGATGGCCGTGGTGGCCTCGTCGATCTCACAGGCGACCACCAGCTCCAGTCCGGCCTCGGAGAACAGCCGCTCGGCCAGCGTGCGCTGCCAGATCCCCGGCCGGGTGGTGACGACGGGCTCTCCCGCCAGATCGGCCATGGTCACCTCCCGCCGGCCCGCGAGCCGATGCCCGAGCGGCACGCCGAGCCAGACTTCCTCGCGGACCAGCTCCTCATGGCCCAGCCCCGGCCCGTCGAGCACCTCGGAGGCCAGGCAGAAGTCGACCTGTCCCTCGCTCAGCCGCTCGGCCATGACCTCCGGTGTCGCCTGGAAAAGGCGCACGGCGACGCCTGGATTCTCGGCGATGAAACTCTTGACCGGTGCGGTGACCGTGAGCAGCGTCTCCGAGGCGAGCGAGACGCTGCCGCGGGCGTGGCCGGCGGCGTCGGTGAGTTCGCGCCTGGCGTCCTCCAGCTCGGCCAGGGCTCTGTCGACCCGGCGCCGGAACGCGGCGCCGAACCGGTTGAGGCGGATCCGCCTGCCGTGCCGGTCGAACAGCGGCACGCCCAGGTCGGCTTCCAGTCGCGCGATGGTCCGGCTGAGCGAGGGCTGGGCGACGCGGAGCTCTTCGGCCGCCTTGCTGATGTGCTCATGGCGCGCCACGACTTGGAAGTAGCGCAGCGACAGCAGATCCATTATACCTCTAAAGCTATTTAGATATGGAAAACCTGGTCGCGTGCAGCATATAGCGGTCCTCCCCGTGATCATCCTCTACCACCTCGCCGGCCAGGGATGGGTGTGCATCAGCGCCAACTACCGGCTACGGCCGCAGGCCCATGGGAAAGAAGAGCCGTATCCGGCTAGCCGGGACGTCCGCTCATGGGACTTCCATGTGGCGTTTCGAGCGCGTGGCCGATGCGTGCGTGCAACCTCTTGAAGTGCTCGACGAGTTCGGCCGGTTCGCGGACGGTGAAGTCGAAGCCGAGCAGGGTGACATGCAGGGCGAGCCCGTCCAGGGAGTTCGAGCCGGCGCGCAGGGTGCAGGTGCGCTCGTCGACGGCTTCGACCACCCCCGCGTCGGCCGGTACCCGCTCGGCGACCTGCGCCGCCGGGGCGTACATGGTGAAGCGGGCCTGGTAGCGATAGCGGTCGACACCCACCGCCCAGGACGCGTACCCGCCGATGTCGCCGGACGGCGGCTCGCGCGGTGTGAACCGCGGACCGGCCGGGAGCCGCGGCCGCAGCCGGTCGACCCGGAACGTCCGCCAATCGGCCCGGTCGAGATCGTAGGCGACCAGGTACCAGCGGCGCCCGGCGTGGACCAGCTTGTGCGGCTCCACCGTACGGATGGTGTCCGTGCTGCCGTGATCACGGTAGTCCATGCGCAGCCGCTGGTGGTCGCGGCAAGCCGTGGCGATCGTGGTCAGCACCTCCGCCGAGACCACCGCACCCGGACGGTGCTGCGCCACGGTGGCCGCGTCCAGCGCCGAGACCCGGTACCGCAGCCGCGCAGGCAGGATCTGTTCCAGTTTGGCCAGGGCCCGCACCGACGTCTCCTCGATCCCCGCCACCGTGCCGTTCGCCGCGGTGCGTAATCCCACGGCGACCGCGACGGCCTCGTCGTCGTCGAGCAGCAGCGGCGGCATGGCGGCCCCGGCGCCCAGCCGGTACCCGCCGACGTTCCCGATCGTGGCGTGCACCGGGTAACCGAGCTCGCGCAGCCGATCGACGTCACGGCGCACGGTGCGCACCGTCACCCCCAACCGGTCGGCCAGCTGCGGACCGGGCCAGTCCCGGCGCTGCTGCAGCAACGACAACAACCGAAGTAGCCGGGCAGACGTTTCGAGCATGTCTGCATTGTGCACGGCAACGAGGACTGAAGCTGACCTCCTTGGCTGACATGCTCGTCCGGCGATCGCCGCCCGGCGGTGAATCCAGCCAGGGCGCCAACCCCGTACGCGAGGCCGAGTACTTCGCGTCGATCACGAGGAGTCGTTTCTTGAACAGCGAGATCAAGCCGTTCCGCGTCCACATCCCGCAGGCCGAGCTGGACGATCTGCGGCGGCGTCTGTCAGCTGTTCGCTGGCCCAGCCAGGTTCCCGACGTCGGCTGGAGCCGTGGCATGCCGGTGGCCTACCTGAAGGATCTGACCGAGTGCTGGACAACGACCTACGACTGGCGCGCCGCGGAGAAGCGGCTCAACCGGTACCCGCAGTTCACCACCCAGATCGACGGGCTGAACATCCATTTCCTGCACGTCCGCTCGCGCCATCGGCAGGGGTTCCCGCTGCTCCTCGCACATGGCTGGCCTGGGTCGATCGCGGAGTTCCTGAAGGTGATCGACCCGCTGATCGACCCCGCCGACCCCGCCGATGCCTTCCACCTCGTGATCCCGTCGCATCCGAACTTCGGGTTCACCGGGCCGGCCCCGGTGGGCTGGGATTCGCGCCGCATCGCCACCGCCTACGCCGAGCTGATGGCCAGGCTCGGATATGACCGGTACGGGGCACAAGGCGGCGACTTCGGCGCGTTCATCGCACCCGATCTCGGCCGGGTGGATCCAGAACATGTCGCCGGCGTGCACGTCAACGCCGCTACCGCCGGGTTCATCCCGTTCGGCGGTGTGCCAGAGGGTACGGAGCTCACCGACGCCGAGCAGGCCCGGCTCGATCGGATGAACCGGTTCCTCTCCGATGGCAACGCCTACTTCCAGATCCAGGCCACGCGTCCGCACACGCTCGGTTTCGGCCTGGCAGACTCCCCGATCGGCCAGCTCGCCTGGATCGGCGAGAAGTTCCACGACTGGGCCCACCCTGCCGGCTCGATCGGACCCGACGATGTCATCACCCACGCGATGATCTACTGGCTGACCAACACGGGCGCTTCCTCGGCGCAGATGTACTACGAATCCATGCACACCAACAGCTGGCCTACGCCTTCGCAGGTGCCCACCGGAGTGGCCAACTTCGCCGAGGACATCGCGATCCGCCGATTCGCCGAACCGCTCAACAACATCACCCATTGGGCCGAGTACGAGCGCGGCGGGCACTTCGCCGCGCTCGAGGTCCCCGACCTGTTCGTGGACGAACTGCGCACCTTCTTCCGCACCGTTCGCTGAACACCTGGCCACCGCAGCCCTCGAATCGTCATCGGCCGCCCGGCATGGACCGTCCTCGCCATCTCGTGATCATTCTCAGCATGGCCACTACGGAAGGCAGCACAGCCTGACGCGCGCGCCTGTCAACCCAGCTTCTTCAGCCTGACAGCCTGCTTGAGGAAGACGACGCCGTCGATCATGTCGAGCTGGGCCGGGTCCAGCGGGAAGTAGGCGAAATCGTGGGAGTTGCGCGGGGCGGGCTTCGTGACGGCCTCGGCCAGGCGGCGGGCGTCGATGAGAGAGTGGTCCCACGGGAGCGTGGACAGGAGGCCCTCGACGGTGTCCGGGGACGGAACGTCGTCGCCGACCGTGCCGAAGGCCGAGGCCAGGAAGGCGTACCGGTCGCCCAGGTGCGTCGCGGTGATCGCTCCCGCGCTCCACCACTCCAGCGCCTGGTCGCCGAACGACATCGAGCTCTTGTTCCGCTGCAGGTGCAGGTTGCTGGCGAAGACCAGGGCCGGGCCGTGCTCGGCGACGGCACGCAGGTTGGCGGCCATCATCGCGTCCCGCAGAGCCGACAGCCGGGTCCACCGTGCCGGGGACGTGTCGGCCATCCAGTAGTGGTAGCGGAGCAGGCCGATGGCGGTGCGCCCGTACAGTGCCGCCCGCTCCCTGTCCTCCGCGCTCAGCTGCGGCGCCTGCGTGTCGAGCAGCGCCACCAGGTCGTCGGCGATCAGTCGCAGCCGCTGGGCGTCGGCTGACTGGCCGATCGACTGGGACGGATCCATGGCCGTGGCCTCGTTCGACCACCGGTCGTCCGGGCCCAGCAGTGTGTCGAGGGTTTCCTTGGTTACCACAGCGCGGGGGAGCGGGCCGTCGAGGAGGGCGTAGAGGGCGGTGAGCGCCTGGCGCGGGCTCGCCGCCCAATACTCCAGAGGGCCGTCAAATCCGAAGAACCGGAGCTTTTCGTCATGCCCCTCGTTGTACGCCCGCATCCAGCGTACGAGCTCGCGGTTGGCCGGTGACGCGCCGAAGCCGTGGCTGAAGCCGCGTTCCACGACGTCATCGAGCGTGCCTGCGCCCGTCGTGATGTAGTCGTCCACCACGAGGCCCATGAGACAGTCGCTCTCGATGGCGAACGACCGGTAGCCCTCGTGTTCGACCAGATGCCGGAAGATCTCGTTGCGCACCTCGCCCAGTTCCCCCACGAAGTGCCTGGCCTCGCCCAGGCCGAGCAGCTGGGGCTTGGCGGGCAGCGACCGGAGGAACGTCGATACGCCCGCGCCGTCGAGCGGACGCGCTGTGTCCTTGATGTCCATGGCCTCAACGGTATCTTTGAACCTTCACTGTAAACTTTCTCGTGGAAATCTCCGCTTTCATCGCGATAAACCCTCAATCGGTGGTGCATCCATGAGGCGGGGGACCCGGCGCGCGAGAGCCCGCCTTCGAGGTGGCACCGCGATCAACGTGACGACCGGCTACGTTTCCGCGTACGCGCAGCTGATCGACGAGGGCACGTACCCGGCCATCGACGCCACGGGGCATGACGAGCATCCGAAAGAAAAGTCCCGTTTCGGTGGGTCAGCTGGTTTCGCCGGTTTCGAGCAGGATTTTCAGCAGGTCCTGCGGGGCGTCGCGCATGAGGTTGTGCCCGCTGTCGAGTGCGTGGGTGGTCCATGCGGGGTCCCGGCGTAGCCGCTGGTAGGTGGTGGTGAACGGTGATGGGGTCGGCCATCCTGCCGCATACACGTAGACGTCGCGACGGCTGTGGGTGGGGCTGCCGGTGGCGCGCAGTGGCTGCAGGAGGGAGGCGAGGGGGTGGGGTGTGGCGCGCGGGTCGAAGAAGGGCATCGGACGGACCGCGTCGCCCGACGCCGTCACCTCCAGATACCACTGCCGTTCGTTGTCGGAGACCAGGTTCCACATGGATTCGCCGTCGCCTGGCACGACGGCGTCCAAGTAGACCAGTGATCTGACGCGCTCGGGCATGCGGTCGGCGACTCCGGTGATCACCATTCCGCCGTAGCTGTGGCCGACCAGGACCGCGTCCTGGAGTTGCTCGGCCGCCAGCACACCGGTCACGTCCTGGATGTGGGTGTCCAGGTTCACGCCGCGGTTCAGGAGATGGCTGCGCTCGGACAACCCGGTCAAGGTCAGGGGATATGGGCGGTGCCCGTGGGAGCGCAACTGTTCGGCGAGCTCGTGGAAGCACCAGCCGCCGTGGCACATGCCAGGGATCAGCACGAAGGTGGTCACTGTCGTTCTCCTTGTCTGGTGGTCGGCGAAGGCCGGCGTGCGGGTGATCTCAGGCTTCGGGTTCGGTGCGTTGCGGTGGCGGGCGGCACGGCGGTCCCACCGTCCCCGCACCGGTCCGGCCGCCAGGACCCGACGATCGGCGGCCCTGCGCGGGGCGGCCCCACTGCGACGATCGCGCCGACGAACAACGATCACGTTGACACCACCCCATGAGATCGAACCGCTCGGTACGGCCTGTGACCCTAGCAGTTGATCGAACCGAGCGGTACCATCTGTGTGTGCCAGTAGCCAAGGGAACGACGATCGATCCGGCGCGCACCCGCGCCGCCATCCTCCAGGCGGCCACCCCGCTGCTGTACCAGCGCGGACTCGACGGCATCGGCGTCGCAGAGCTGTGCGCGCGCATCGGGGTGTCCAAGGAAACGCTCTATCGACACTTCGGCACCAAGGACGGCCTCGTCGCGGCCATGCTGGAGGTACGCAGCCAGCGGGTGTCCGACTGGCTCGCCGCGGCCGTCGCGTCGGCCGGAGACGACCCCGCGGACCAACTGGCCGCGATCTTCGACGCCCTGCGACAGTGGCATGACGAACCGACATTCCGCGGCTGCGCCGTGGTGAACGCAGCCACCCAACACCACGACCACGCCGTACGCGCCATCACCGCACGGCACCTGGACCGCTACCTCGACCTTCTCGCCGACATCGCCGCCCGCGCCGGAGCCGCCGCCCCCGCCGCCCTCGCCCGCCAGTTGCTCATCCTGGTCGAGGGCGCCACCGTCGTCGCCGCACACCACCGCATGACCGGAACCGCCGACCAGGCCCGCGACGCCGCCCTCACCCTGCTGGCGGCCGCCACCGCCACCCCGCACGACTCCTGACGCCGCAAAGCCGCTCCACCGCTCTGCCAGGCGCGACCCAAGAGCGCACGCGAAGGATTCGTCAGCGCACGTCCGCTGGGCTGCCCGGTGCCCAGAGCTGGTCGGCGTCGCCGGCGGCGAGCCGGCCCCGGTATACGTCGATCTTGTGGTCGATGAGCCTGAGGTTCTCCTGTATCTCAGCGAGCTTGGCGGTCACCTCGGCGCGGTGGGCCTCCAGGAGGGCAAGCCGCTCCTGCTCGTTGCCGCGCCCGGTGGAGACGAGCTGGGCATAGCGGCGGATGGCCTTGATGGGCATGCCGGTGGCCCGCAGCTTCGTGCAGATGACGATCCAGTCAAGGTCGAGCTGCTGATAGCGCCGCCGTCCGCCGGCGGTGCGGCCGACGGGAGTGACGACCAGGCCGGCGCGTTCGTAGTAGCGCAGGGTGTGCACGCTGACGCCGGTGCGGCGGGCAGCTTCGGCGATGCTCAGGCCCGCCTCGGAGTCGGAGCGAGCGACCCTGGGCAATGGCAGCGGATTGACTTCGAGCACGCTCGAAATCCTAGCGTCGGGCCGATCACCGAGAAGTCCGCATTGCCCGCCGCCGGCAGTGTCCTCCGATTGGATCCGCATGCCCGAATTAAGTCAGCATCGCCGATTTCTGGCGCTCGCGATCTGCTGCGCCAGCGTCGTCGTGGTGGTCATGGACATCTCCATCGTCAACGTCGCGTTACCGGCGATCCGCCGCGACCTGCACGCCTCGGAGTCCGGCCTGCAGTGGACGGTCGACGCCTACACCCTTGTGCTGGCCGGCTTCCTCGTACTCGCGGGCTCCACCGCCGATCGGATCGGCCGCCGACGCGTCTTCCAGGTTGGCCTGGCCGCCTTCGGGGTCGGCTCGCTCCTGTGCGGCCTGGCACCGAGCATCGGCTGGCTGATCGCGGCCCGCGCGCTGCAGGGCATCGGCGGCACGATGCTCAACCCGGTGGCGATGGCGATCACCGTCAGCACCTTCCCGGACCCGGCTGAGCGGGCCAGGGCCATCGGCGTGTTCGGCTCGATGTCCGGCCTGGCGTTGGCTCTGGGTCCAATCCTCGGTGGTGCCCTGGTCGACGGTTTGGGCTGGCGCTTCGTCTTCTGGGTCAACGTGCCGATCGTGGCCGTCGCGATCGTGGGCACCGTGCTGTTCGTGCCCGAGTCCCGCGCCGTCCGGGCGCGCCGGTTCGACCCGGTGGGCCAGACTCTGGTGATCCTGGTGCTGGCCGGCGTCATCTACGCGATCATCGAGTCCAAAGTGCTGGGCTGGAGTTCACCGATCATCCTCGGCCTTCTCGCCGTCGCCATGCTCGGTGTGCTGGGCGTCCTCGGCTACGAACCGCGCCGTGCCGACCCGCTGCTGGAGCTGCGACTGTTTCGCAGCGTGCCGTTCAGCTCGGCGATCCTGATGGCGCTCTTCGCCTTGTGCGGGTTCAGCGCGTTCCTGTTCGTCTCCACCCAGTACTTGCAGGACGTGCGCGACATGTCGGCGCTGGCAGCCGGACTGTGCATGCTCCCCGTCGGCCTGCTGGTCGTGGCGCTCTCCCCACGCACCGGCCGGCTGGTCGGCGCGCGCGGGCCCAAGCTCCCGCTGACGGTCTCCGGGATCGCGCTGGTATTGGGCGGCGCCGCGTCGCTCTGGCTCGATGCGGCCACCCCGCTGCCGGCCGTGCTCGCGACCTACCTGCTGTTCGGTGTCTTCCTCGGCACTGTCAACCCGCCCATCACCAACACGGCGGTCGCCGGCATGCCCCGCTCGATGGCCGGGGTGGCCGCCTCGCTGGCCTCCACCGGCCGGCAGACCGGCACCACCCTGGGAGTCGCGATCGCCGGAACGATCGTGGGACCGGCCCTGGCCCGCGGCGGGACGGCCTACACCAGAGCGGAGCGCGGCGTGTGGTGGCTGGTGGTCGGACTCGGCGTCGGCATCCTGATCCTCGCGCTCCTCAGCACTGGTCGCCGGGCCATGGACACCGCCGCGCGGGCGGCGGCGCTGTTCGAGGAGGTGGACCAGGACGCGGAGCCTCGAACCGCCTCGTACACCGCTGATGGCCGGAGGCGAGGGCACTGACCTCGGCGTTGTCCGGACACATTCCGCCGGCCCGGCTGCCGCCTCTGATCGGCCACGACCTCGCCGCCCGGCGCCGCCGCGGGGTGAGGAGCGTTCGCGGCGCGCCGGCGGGTTTCTACGGCTCCACTTGATAGGCAAGTGTGTGCTTGCCTATAGTGGGGCGTGGCCGAAGACATCTTCAAAGCCTTGGCCGACCCCACCCGCAGAAAGATCCTCGACGAACTCGCCGAGCGGTCGGGGCAGACCCTGTTCGAGATCTGCTCGCGGCTGAGCATGAAACACCAGCTCGGCTTGTCGCGCCAGGCCATCTCCCAGCACCTTGCCGTGCTGGAAGCCGCCGGCCTGGTCGAGAGCCGGCGGGAGGGACGCTACAAGTTCCATGACCTGAACACGGCACCGCTGGAGCACATCGCCGAGCGGTGGATCAGGCGCGACGCACCGGAGGACTCATGAGGATCCATCTGTCCAGTGTCCTTGTGGACGACCAGGACAAGGCCCTGCGCTTCTACACCGAGGTGCTGGGCTTCGTGAAGAAGACCGAGGTCCCGCTCGGCGATGCCCGCTGGCTGACCGTGGTCTCTGCCGAGGATCGGGACGGCACCGAACTGGTCCTCGAGCCCGACAGCCACCCCGCCGTCAAGCCCTTCAAGGAGGCGCTGGTCAAGGACGGCATCCCCTTCACCTCCTTCGCCGTCGACGACGTCCACGAGGAGTACAGGCGTCTTCGCGCGCTCGGGGTGCGGTTCACCCAGGAGCCGATGGAGATGGGGCCCGTCACCACGGCGGTGTTCGACGACACCTGCGGCAACCTGATCCAGATCGCCCACCAGCGGTAAGGGCACGGATCACCGATCGCCACGCCGATCAGATCGGCTGGGTCGTCCGCTGCACGGGCCGCGGACCTGATCACGTCCGCGGCCCGTGCAGCGGCGCCCGCCGTCGACGAGCCCGCCCTCGTGTCGCTTGTCGGCGCGCCCAGAGCGAGGCTGCTCCGCCTCCTCGAGGATCCGCTGCCCGCGGTCGAGCTCGCCCGCCGCCTCAGGGTCACGCCCAGCGCCGTCTCCCAACGCGAAGTTCCCTGGGGGACCGGCTGACCGGCGTCGCCTCCCAGGCCTGACGGGAGGGGACGGACCGCCGGACGTCCCGGTTTCGGCAACAAATGTTCCGCTTCGCGCGCCGCGGATGTCACAGTCCCGGGCGGAGGTGAGGACGATGCAGAGACATCGTGATGGAGAGATCGTCAACGCGGGCACGGCGGAGCCCATCGGCGGCGCCGCCGACCGGGCGGTGGGGAACGTCGTGGATCCGCGACCCCGGGCCGGCGTCGAAACCACCGCGCAGCGGGCGCCGGTCTCCCGTGGGAGGCTGCCGCTCGGCGTCTACCTGCTCGCGTTCAGCCTGTTCGCGATGGGCAGCGCGGAGTTCCTGCTCGCCGGGGTCCTGCCGACGATCGCGGAGGACCTCCGGATCACGTTGCCCTCCGCCGGCGCGCTGATCTCGGCGTTCGCCGTCGGCGTCGTCATCGGCGGGCCGCCCCTGGCCATCCTGACGTTGCGCTGGCCGCGACGGACCACCCTCGTGGCCACCCAGGCCATCTTCGCCGCCTCCGTGGCGATCGGCCTGCTCACCGACAGCTACGGGATGCTGCTGGCCACCCGCTTCATCTGCGGTCTCGCGTACGCGGGGTACTGGGCGGTCGCCGCGGTCACCGCGATCAGCCTCGTCACCCCCGACCGCACCGCGCGGGCCTCGGGCGTCGTGGTCAGCGGGCTCAGCCTCGCCATGATCGCCGGCGGTCCGGCGGGAGCGATGCTCAGCTACTTCACCGGATGGCGGGGCGGGTTCTGGGGCGTGGTCGCCCTCACCGTCGCCGGAGCGATCCTGGTCCTGCTCGCGCTGCCCGCGACGAGCGCGAAGACCGAGCCGAGCGTGCGGAGCGAACTGCGCACCATGCGACGGCCGCAACTCTGGGTCGTCTACGCGGCCACCCTCCTCAGCACCGCCGCGTACATGATCTCGTTCAACTACCTGGCGGCGTTCCTGACCGACGTAACCGGCGTCCCCGGCGTCTGGGTGCCCGCGATCCTCGTGCTGTTCGGCGTCGGCGCCTTCATCGGCCTCTCCATCGGAGGCCGGATCGCCGACCGGCGGCCCACCCACGCACTGCTCATCGGAGCGATCGGGATAGCGGCCACTTCGGTGCTGCTCGCGATTTTCGCCCCGTACGCGCCGGCCGTCGTCCCCCTCGTCCTGGTGCTCGGGATCGCCGGATTCGTGCTGAACCCGGCCATCTACGGGCGGGTGTTCACCATCGCGTCGGAGGCGCCGACGCTCGCCGGGGCCACCACCGTCTCCGCGTTCCAGCTCGGCATCAGCCTCGTCCCCGCGCTCGCCGGGGTCGCCCTGAACGCCGGCGCCGGCATCACGTCCGTCGCGTGGATCGGCGCGGGCCTGGCGGCGGTCACGGTGCCGACCGTCCTGATCGACCGGGCGATCTCCCGCCGCCGGCCGTAGCCGGCGCACGCGGGAGAAGGAGACGCATCGGCGGGCACGGCAACCGCGGGCCGCGCGGGTTCAGGCGATCAGCAGGCGAAGGCCAAGCTCTGCCGCGTCGAGATCGACGAGGTCGGGGTTGCGTTCGGCCCACCGACCGGATGCGAGATCGTCCCGGAGGCTGTGCACTGCGCGCTGCTCGGCGTCCGGCCCGACTCTGGCCCAGACCGATACCCCGCGACGGACATCCTCGTCCAGGTATGCCTCGGGTCGGCGCCAGTAGGCCTCGAAGAAGCCGTCAGCGCAGTCCCACAGGATGAGCACCGGTTCCATCCGGGCTCCGATCGCGCGGGCCTGCTCGGTCACCGAAGGCCGGCCGGCAAGAAGGTCCGCGACTCAGGCAGGTAGTGCTCGCCGCGTGGTGCTGAGGAGCTGTCATCGAGTGGCGCTCACAGCGCTTCCTGACCGATCCGCTGGAGCGGAAGCCCTTGTTCTCGGAGGCTCCGGGCCGTGGAGTTCCGAAAACAAGGGCAAGGCCGTGCCGTACGGCCGGCTCAGGGTTGGGCGTCGAGCCACTCCTGGAAGGTGGGTCCGGCGAGCTTGGCGTGCGGGCCGGGCAGGAACCCGCCGTTGGCGGCGATCTCGGCATCGGGCATGCCGGACCCGTCGACGCCGACGACCTTGATGCCTCGGCGGGCGCCGACGAGTCGGGCCGCCTCCGCCATGGTCTCCCTGCGGGGGCCGGCGATCTCGGGGACCGGTGTTCCCGGAGCGGGCGCGTCGGGGGCGAGGGCAAGGTCGACCAGTTCCTCGGCCACGGTGCGGCAGGCCACGAGCTGGGTGGGCAGGGCCGGGACGTAGGCGACGTCGCCGCCCTGCTGCCAGTCCAGGAGTTGACCGACGAACTCGTGGAACTGTGCGGCCCGCAGAATACGGACGGGGAGCGGGCCGGACAGGAGGAGTTCCTCGTGCACCTTCTTGGCGGCGACGAAACCGGCGGTGGCCTTGTCGACGCCGATGATGGACGCCACGGCGATCTGGGCGACCCCCGCCTTCTGACCCACCTCCTGCAGATTGCGGGCCGACGTGCGGAAGAACTCCGTCGCCGCCTCCTGGTCGGAGGCGTGCCACGAGGCGACGTCGATGATGGCCTCGACCCCGGTGAGGGCCTCGGCGAGGCCCTCACCGGTGATGATGTCAACGCCGGTGGCTCGGGACATCGGCACGACACGGTGTCCCCTCTCAGCCAGGACGTCGACGACGTGGCGGCCCAGCCGCCCGGTTGCTCCCGCCACCGCGAACGTCGTGATGCTCATGCTGCGTGCCTTTCTTACTCGCTGTAGTTCTGGCCGGGGGGCATGCCGGGGATCGGCTTGGCGATGAGAGCGGCGGGGGTGAAGAAGCCGATGTGGGCGATCGCCATGATGAGCGACCACATCGCCTTGTCGTCGTAGTGCGCGGACGCCTTGGCGTACAGCTCATCGGGGACGCGCTCCCCGGACGGATTCGGGGTGAGGACCGCCTCCACGAGCTCCAGCGCGACCCGTTCGGCGTCGGTGAAGTAGGCGGCGTCCCACCAGGTGGCCACGGCGGTGATGCGCTCCTCTGACTCCCCGATCCTGCGGAGGTAGCCGGTTTCCCGGATGGTGAAGTACGTGCTGCCGAGCATCTGCCCGGCGCGCAGCAGCAGGAGGTGGATGGTGACCTGCGGAATCGAGCCGTTCTTGATGACCTTGTGCAGGCCTTCGCCGACTACCGCCATCTCAGGGACGAAGGGGAGGGGGTTGGGCATACGCGACCGCAGGGCCTCCTGCTTGGTCGTCGTGTCGGTCGTCGTGGGTGTGGACATGGTGAGGTCTTCCCTGCTCATTCTCAACTCGTGATGGTGCGTGCCGTAGTGCCGTACGGATCGTTCGCGCGGCGTCCTGACGAACACGAGACGCCGGCGCCCCGAGCTCTGTAACAGTGCGGCCATGTGACATAGGCCACCTACCGTGGGTGTTACAAAGCGATGGGGACCGGCGTCTTGTGCGTGTGGCAGTGCTGAGAGCGAACAGACAGGAGCCGGGCATGAGCGAGTGCGGCGAACGAAGTGCGGACCCAGCCGAGCCGCTCGATCGTGCCGACCGAGTCGACTCCGTGGACTCCGTGGGCTCCGCCACCGAGGCGTTCGTCGCCCACCGCAACCTGCTGTTCACCGTTGCCTACGAGATGCTCGGTTCCGCCTCCGACGCCGAAGACGTCCTGCAGGAGACCTGGCTGCGATGGGTGAACGTCGATCTCGGCACCGTGCGGGGGGAGCGGGCCTACCTGGTGCGGATCGTCACCCGGCAGGCGCTGGACCGGCTGCGTGCGCTCAGCCGGCGTAAGGAGTCCTACGTCGGGCCGTGGTTGCCTGAGCCGTTGCTGACCGCGCCTGATGTGGCCGAGGACGTCGAGCTCGCCGAGAGCGTCTCGATGGCGATGCTGCTGGTGCTGGAGACGCTTCAGCCGATCGAGCGGGCGGTGTTCGTCCTGCGCGAGGTGTTCGATCTGGACTATGACGAGATCGCCGAAGCCGTCGACAAGAGCCCGGCCGCGGTCCGCCAGATCGCCTACCGGGCGCGGGCACACGTCGCCGCGCGCCGACCACGCGGCATCGCCTCCCCGGCGGAGACCCGAGCCGCGCTCCAGGCCTTCCAACGAGCGGTCGAAACCGGCGACCTGCAAAGCCTGCTCGACATCCTCGCGCCGGACGTCGTCGCCCTGAGCGATGGCGGCGGAGTCAAACACGCCCTGCTGCGGCCCGTCGTGGGGGCAGGCCAGGTGGCTCGCTTGCTGGCCGCCGGCTGGTGGAAGCGCGACGCCGAAAGGTCGGTCGAGCCGGTACAGATCAATGGTGGCCCGGGGCTGCTCGTACGAGTCGACGGGGAGATCGACGGCGTCGTGGCGGTGCGCGTGGAGAACGGCTACGTCACCGGCGCCTACCACGTGCGCAATCCCGAGAAGCTGTCGCGTGTGGAGCGGGAGACCGCCGTGACCCGCTGATCTTGGCGAGGCCGGAAGCGCCGGCAAGTAGCGTCGGCGACCAGGCCGAAAGGCGACAACGGCCACGTCTGGCGGCATGCCAGGAGGACGACTGACCCAGCAGGACCGCCAGCGCATCGCGGCCGGACTCGCCGACGGACTCTCCTACCGCGAGATCGCCAGGCGGCTCGACCGGCCGACCTCGACGATCACACAAGAGATCGCACGCAACGGCGGCCCCGGCGGCTACCGGCCCCGGCAGGCGCACCAGGCGACGGTCCGACGGGCCCGGCGGCCCGGCTCTCCGCGCTCCGGTACGAGCACGTCCACTTCCTCCGGCCGCTACTGCTATTCGCGCTGGCGATCCGGCGCGTCAGGGGATCTGGGCCGCGATGTGGGCGAGTTGGGCGGCGAGGATCTCTTCGAATGCGGCGCGCCGGTCCGCTCCGAGGGGGCGGACGTCGCGGGCGAAGTGGGCCAGGGCGGGGAAGCGCTCGGGGTCGGCGCCGAGCACGGCGACGCGGAACTGCTCCATGCCCTGTTCGTACTCCTCGGGGGTGACGGTGCTGATGCCGGCCTCGGAGGAGATCAGGGCGGCGAGGAGGATCACGATGCGGTGGTAGCGCGCCGGGATCTCCTGGTCGGGCAGGCCGGACGTGCGCAGGGCCTGCAGCATCTCCTCCATGACCAACCGGGATCCGGCGCCACCGGACCCATAGCGTCCCCAGATCGCGGCGAGTTGGGGTTGCTCACCGAAGGCCTCGCGCAGGCGCAGGGCCAGGGCGGTGATGCGCTGCTTCCAGTCGCCCTCGGAGCGGTGGCTGTCCATGGCGGCCAGCAGGACCCGGTCGGCGACCGCGCGCAGCAGTTCGGTCTTGTTGCGGAAGTGCCGGTAGAGGCTGGAAGAGTCGGTCCCGAGCGCGGCGGCGAGTTTGCGCACGCTGAACGACTCGGCGTCGCTCGTGCGCAGCAGCGTTACCGCCGTGTCCAGGATCTCCTCGGTCGACCATCGCCTGCGGCCAGTCATCTCATCCCTCTCGTCAGGGCCCAGCCTACTCTATGCACTTGCCGATGCGCGCAGTGCGTGCATAATGCGGACACCCGCTGTCCGACCGCAACGACACATCCGGCATCCGGCCGGGAGGAAAGAAGGACACATGAGCGAGACCGCTACCACCACGCGGCCGCCAGAGCCGGACTTCTCGGCGACAACGGCTGAGGAACTGATCGCCTACCGCGACGCGGAGAACCGCTTCCGCGCCTCCAGCACGGCGCGGGCGATCCTCGGAGCCCATACGTCGACCGCAGCACCACCCGTCTGTTGGCCTGCCGGACGTGCGCCCAGACCGGAAGCGCCGACTCCACTGTGCACGCCAAGCGCGAGGCGTACCCCGAAGCCGCCTCGCTCTCCCTGGCCAAGCGCCACTCTGATTGCAAAGAGCTACTTGTCACTTCGCGGCAGCTTCGGGAGAACAGGGCCGAAGCTGAGCGCCGCCGGTCCAGGTCTGAGGTGACGCGCGCGGGGGAGCGCGGTGAACGCCGACCGGCCCCCGTCAGGCCGTCCTGCGGTCGTCCGCCGCGACGACGATGACGCCGCCGAGGAGCGCGAGGCCCAGGTTCGCGTAGACCTCGTACCCGGTGAACAGGTCCACCCGCGGGACGATGACGCGGTTGAAGTAGTTGAGGATCGCACCGAGGAACGGCTGCGCGGCAAGGCGGTCGATCGTTCCGCTGATGCCCGCGACGACCAGATAGAGCCCGAAGAGCTGGATGGCATGACGCATGAGGCAACGTTAGAAAGCCGCGGCGCGTTGGCGGATCGGCCCACGGACGCTCGTCACCCCGTCGGAAGTCGCCGTTTCGACGGCCACATCCGCGACCGAAGACGGACGAGCCGCGACTTTCGTATCGCCCACCGGTCACCAAATACCGCCTGACCAGCTGCGATATTGATTACCCGATCGATTCGGGACCGATAGCAATATTGGACACCGCGTGATCGGTTCTGGTCTGCTGGGCGGCATCCGATCCACCAGAGATCGGGTAGCGACCCGGGCGAGCGAAAGCAGGTACCACCGAATGTCCGACGAGCGGTCCGGCCTCTCGCGCCGCGCTTTGCTGGCGGCCGTGGCTCTCCTGCCGGTGGCGGGGTGCGACGCAGGTGACCGCTCGGCGTCCGCGTCGTCCCCGGCTCCCGGTCGCCCCACCGCCGGTGCTACGGCCTCCGAGCCGTCCCCGACCCCGACTCCCCGCCCTGCGCCGGGCGTTTCGCGGTTGAGAGCGCTCGAGCGCAAGCACGGGGCTCGCCTGGGCGTGTACGCCCTGGACACCGGCACCGGCGGCACCGTCGCCTACCGCGCGGACGAGCGGTTCGCGTTCTGCTCCACCTTCAAGGCCCTCGCCGCGGCGGCGGTCCTGCACCGAAACCCGCTCAGCCACCTGGACACGCGCGTCACGTACACCGAGGCCGACGTCAACTCCATCTCGCCGATCACCCGGGATCACGTCGCGACCGGAATGACCATCAGGCAACTGTGTGACGCTGCCATCCGCTACAGCGACGGCACGGCCGGAAACCTGCTGATGCGCGACATCGGCGGCCCCCGGAAGTTGACCGCATACCTGCGGGAGCTGGGAGACAGTGTCAGCCGCATGGACAATTACGAGCCCGAGCTGAACAGCGATCGCCCGAAGGACCCGCGTGACACCACGACTCCCCGGGCGATCGCGTCCGACTACCGGGAGCTCGTGCTCGGCGACGCGCTGACCGCCGACAAGCGCGCCCTGCTCAAAGGCTGGCTCGTACGTAACACCACCGGTGATGAACGCATCCGCGCCGGGCTGCCCAAGGGCTGGAAGGTTGCCGACAAGACCGGCACCGGCAACTACGGCAGGGTCAACGACATCGCCGTCGTGTGGCCGCCGCACGCCGCCCCGCTCGTGCTGGCCGTCATGTCCGACCGCCGCGGATACAACGCCCCGCGGGAGAACGTACTGATCGCCGAAGCCGCGCGGCAGGTCGTCTCCGTCCTCACCTGAGCCGCCGCCCCGGCCCGCCCGCAGGGCGGCTCGGCAGGGGCCCCACCGGCAGGCCCCACTCTGGAGGATCGGACCCCGTCGACTGTCCCGAAGTGATGCGGCCGTCGGGTGGCACAGCGGGTCAGTCGGTGACGCTGCCCGCGCTGAGATTGGCGACCGCGCCGGTCATCGCGCTGGCCCGGTCGGAGGCCATGAAGGCCGCCACGTCGGCGACTTCGGCCAGGGTCGGCAGCCGCTTGAGCATGGTGGCCTGTTCGCCACCGGCCTGGAACTGTTCCGGCGTGAGACCGACGGTCGGGGCGATCAGGGAGAAGACCTCGGCGATGAGAGGGGTCTCGGGGATGGAGTTGGAGCGCAGGCACACCACCCGGACGCCGACCGGGCCCAGCTCGGCCGCCAGCACGCGGGAGAACGCCTCGATGGCGGCCCAGGCCGGGGCCATGCCGCCGACGAGCGGGGCGGCCAGCCGCGCGGGTGTGGCGGACAGCGTCATGATCACCCCGGAGCCCTGCTCGGTCATGTGCCGGGCCGCCGCCGTCGCGGTGATGAACTGGGCTTTGGTGTAAAAGTCGATCGGACGGCTGAAATCCTGCTCTGGCAGGTCGGCCAGGGGGATGCCCTGAAGACCCCGGTGCGATATGCCCGTGGCGTTGAAGGAGATGTCGATCTGACCGGCCGCGCGCCTCACCTCGGCCAGGTGGTCGGTCACCATCGTGCGGTCCAGGACGTCCACGCGGGCGAACTCGGCCTGTCCGCCCGCGCTCACAATCTTGTCGGCCAGCACCTCAAGCCGATCGAGATCACGTCCGGTGAGGAAGACGCGGGCTCCCTCCCGAGCGAAGGTCTCGGCCACAGCACCGCCAACCGCTCCGGTGGCCCCGTAAATGACGGCGTTCTTGTTCACCAGCATGGTGTCCTCCAGTGGAGATACGAAGATGCCGATCTACTAGCATCATGAAAGCAATCTAGATCGCGCAGTTGCGTGATGCAAGTTGCCTGCGTGGCGGTGAGGAGTGCCTGATGCTCGGCAGGTTGTACGACAACGAGGTGTGTTCGGCGGCACGCGCCCTGGAGATCGTGGGTGAGCGCTGGAGCCTGCTGATCATCCGCAACGCGATGTTCACGGGCGCCACCCGGTTCTCCGAGTTCCAGCGCGCGCTCCGCATCGCCCCGAACATCCTGACCAGTCGCCTGCAGCGGTTCGTCGAGGCCGGCCTGATGGAGACCAGGCCTCAGCCGGACGCCCCCGAGGTGCACGAGTACGTCCTCACCGACAAGGGGCTGGACCTCCAGCCTGTGATCATCGCGCTCACCCACTGGGGTGACCGCTGGGCCGCCCCCGACGGACCGCCGATCATCTACGGGCACGACGGTTGCGGTGGCCCCCTCCGCCAGCACCTCACCTGCGACAACTGCGGCGCCACCCCAACGTCCGCCGAGGTCGGCGTCCTCCGGGGACCCGGCATGCCACCCGGCCGCTGAAAGCCGACTGACGAGAACATTTGTCCAATCCGCCGGCGGCACGGACGGAGACAGTCGCCCATGCTGGAGGACACGCCGCGGACCGCCACCCCCCTCCTGGCCTTCGCCGCGATCCACGCCACCGTTTCGGCAAAACCCTCGACGGACGGCAAATGATCTCGGAAGCGGCGATCGGGGAGGCCGACGCCCTGACCCGCGGCGCCGGAAGGAGAGCGGAGACCGCGAGTCGACCACGGCCGGAGGCCGGGTTCAGCCCGTGGAGTGCGGCGCATCTCCGCCTCCTGATCCGGACAGCAGAACGCCCCCGGCGGTCTGCCGGGGGCGTTCATGGAGTCACGTCTGTCAGACGGACATCACGCGGTGTAGACGGGGTAGCCGAAGCCGGTCACCTGGCTCATCGGCCGGGTGCGGATCTCGACCTTGCCGTTGCCGGTGTTGCCTTCGACGGTCTTGATGGTGCCGTCGCCGTTGTCCTTGACGACGAGGCCGACGTGGTCGATGCCGTAGATGTTCTTGCCGCCGTGCCAGTCGAAGAACACGACCGCGCCGGGCGTGGCCTTGTTGCCCCAGCGGTGGTTGTCCTGGAACCACTTGGCGTGCTGGACGGTGTAGGCGTCCCAGCCGAGGACCGGGCGCAGACCCGCCTTCTCGCCGACCCAGGAGACGAACATGTCGCACCAGGGGGCGTTGGCGTAGGCGTTGACGTGGCCGCCGTCACGGGCGACGGTCTCCTTCGCCCGCTGCGAGTTCATGTACCACTCGTGGAACTTGGTGCCGCCGCCGTTGGCGTTCTCACTGATGCCGACCTGGTCCTGCGCGATCTTCAGGAGCTGCTCGGGGCTCACCTTGGGCAGCGAGGAGGCCTTCTTCATGAGGGGGCTGACGCTGGCCGCCTGCGCGCCGGTCGGAAGGGTCTCCGCGTGGGCCGCGGCCATCGTCACGGGGACGGCGGTGCCGGCGGCGAGGATTCCGGTGATCAGGGCAGTACGAAGAAGAGTCTTAGGGGCTCGCATTACGGGGGTCTACTCCCTTGCTTCCAAGCCGCCTACCGGGTTAGCTGACGGGTTCGGGCGTGGAAGTCGCCCTACGGTACGGCTGTACCGATTCACCCCAGAGTGATGGTGGGTCCCCGGCTCCGCGACGACGCGGACTCAGCGGTCGAGCGGTCAGGTCCAGGAAAGGACAACCGCATGATCGGTTATGGGGCAGGCATACCGCGCAGAGGTCAGGTATGCGCCGTGTTCCCAAAACAGTAATAGACGAACTCAAATCGGTCAAGCATGGACAAACTGGGACATAGTTCCGTAATGATCGGTTAACGGGGTTCCGGCCTCACGGTCAGGGAGATCGACGATCGGCCGCAGGGCGCGCAACCCCCTGTGGGTACGCCGATCCCGATGCCGCGGGCAGAGATCGACGGCCGGGCGCCGGCGCCCGGCGGCGGCCCCGTAAAGATCTACGAAGAGGCTTGGGCCGGGCATGGGATTCCCTGGTCATCGGGATGCCGTCGACGAGCGGCGAGATGTGCCGGACCGGGCGCCGGCCCCGGGCGGATCGAGGTCCGCGGCTCCGGCGAGGCCGAGATCGCTGAGCGGAGACCGTGTCCGGGCGGGCGAGCGGCGGGACAGCAGGCATCCGATCAGCGCGGCGGCGAGGCCGGCCAGCCCGGCCGCTGCGAAGCCGCCCGCCGGCACGGACAGGTCGATCGCTCCCCCCACGATCGGGGATCCGAGCGCGAAACCCGCGCTCAGCGCCGAGGATTGCAGGCCTGTCGCTTCGCCACGCACGCCGGCGGGCGCGAGCCGGCTCACCGCGTCGGCCACCGTGGAAAGAGTCGGCGCGGCGAGCAGCCCCGCACCGACACCGGCCACGCACAACCAGGGCCAATCGTGGGCCAGCCCGGCAGGAATGGTGGCCAGCCCGAGCAGACCGAGCAGCAGCCACGTGGGCAGCGGCCGAGGGAGCGCGCCGTACACCAGCCCACCGCCGACGGAGGCCACGCCGTACACTGCCACGACCACGGCGGCCCAGGACACCTGGCCGGCTTCTTCGAGGGTGGCGACGATGGCCAGGTCGGTACCACTGAGCAGCATCGTGACACCGAACGCCATCACCAGCACGGCGATCATGTCCGGGCCCAGCCACTCCCGGCGACGGGGGCGGCCGACCGTGTCGGCCGCCGCCTCGGCACGCAGCGGTGGGTTGAGCAAGGCGATCCCCGCTCCACCCGCCACGATCGCGGCGCCGACGCCCCATGCCACCACGCCGGGGGACACCTTCGCCGCGCAGAGGATCACAATCGGTGGGCCCACCATGTACGACAGCTCGCCCTGCACCGATTCCAGCGCGAACGCGGCCCGGCGCTGTCCCGCCGTCGTCATCGCGGCGATCGCCTGCCTGGTCACCAGCGAGGCCGGCACCAGCAGCAGACCCGCCGCGAAGGCGGCGACCAGCAGGATCCCGTACGGCATTATCGGCACGCTCAGCCAGAACGCGACCTGCAGTACGACAGTGACCCGCAATACGATGCGCGGACCCCGCCAGTCGATCATGCGGCCAAGCAGCGGCCCGCCCAGCGCCATCCCCGCGGTCATAGCCGCCGCGACGCCACCCGCTGCCGCGTAGCTCATGTCCAGGCCCAGCACGACATACATCGTCAGCGCCATCACAGATGCTGTGATGGCGGTACGGGCGAGCAGCGACATGCTCAGCAGTGGTGCCATCCCTGGCACGGCGAGTACCTGTCGGTAGCTGGTCACCTGCGTGACGCTAGATCCTCTGCCATGCCATAGGAAGTGGTTATTTCGTTGGAGACGGCATAATGAATACTTATGGCTAGGGATCTTGAGACCGCGTTGCTGCGGTCATTCGTCACCGCCGTGCGGGCGGGCAGCATCAGCCGCGCCGCGACCGCGCTCGGACATACCCAGCCCGCGCTCAGCCAGCAGTTGCGCAAGCTCGAGAGCGTCGTCGGCCGTCCGCTGCTGCACCGGTCACCGTCTGGCGTCTCGCCGACGCGGGCGGGTGAGGAGCTCCTGCCGTACGCCGAACGCATTCTCACGCTCTCCGCGCAGGCACTCACCGAAACCGGGCGCGCGCTTACCGGCCACTGTGGCATCGGGCTGCTTGAAGACCTTGCCGCGTCCCGGCTTCCGCAGGCCCTCGCCGACCTCGCCCGGCTGCACCCCGGCGCGACGTTGGAGGTGCTGAGCCTTTCCAACGCCGCGATGCGGGAGGCCTACGACGCGGGACGCGTCCAACTCGTGCTCGACGCGGTGCCGGACGTTCCCGGGCCGCCGCGCTGGACGGTACGCCGCCCGCTGGTCTGGGCGATCGGCCAGGGGGTGGACGTGACTGCCGACCCGCTGCCGGTGGTGCTGTTCTCGAATCCGTGCTCCTGGCGCACGTCAGTGCTGGAAACGATGGAACGTGCCGATCGGCGCTGGCGGGTGGCGTTCGAAAGCAACAGCCTGGTCGGTGTGCTCGCCGCGGTACGGGCCGGGCTCGGCGTCGCCGCGCTCATGCCCGCGAACCTCGAACCGGCCATGGCCTGCCACAACGCGGACGCCCTGCCCACCCTGCCGGACGTCGAGCTCGGTCTCGTACGGCACCCACCGACCGAAGGTGACCCCCTGATCGATGCCGTGGAGACCGCGCTGCGACGCATGATCTGAGAATCGCGGCTGGGTCAGCGGGCAGATCCCGGCGACCCACCCGTACACCCCGGCGCAGGACACCCGGCGCCGCACCGGTACGCCTACTGCTGGGGGGACACGGTCGGAGTGCCAGCCGCTTCGATGGCGATGACCTGTTCCAGAGCGCGCCGCAGCATGGCGATCTGGTCCCTGCCGAGAAGCCGGGACCATCGCTGCTCGACGTCCGCGAGGATCCGGGCGGCCGCGGCCTGGGCCATCCTGCCCTGGTCAGTGAGCCGGATGATCTTCGCGCGGCGGTCGGCCTCGTCGGCGACCCGCTCGAGGTAACCGTGATCCTCCAGGTCGCCGACAAGTTCGCCGATCGCCTGCTTGGTGAGTCCGGAGCGTTCGGCGAGCGTGGTCAGCCGCGAACCTTCGGCGTCGATGTTCCGGAAGACCGAGCCGTGGACGAACCGGATCCCCTCGAACCCTTCGTCGGCCAGTTGCTGGTGAAGTCCCTCAAGCGCGATGTCTCTGACCTGCGTGAGCAGGGTGGGGAGTGGCAGCTTCGGGTTGCCGCTCCCGCGTTCTGAACGCGTCGTCATCGTCGTGCGGTCCTTCTTTCGGGCGAGTTCGTCAGGCCGCTTGACAGTATCACCCGGCATGGTAAGGTCGCCTGACTGTAAGGCACCCTGACTAATTCTGGAGGACGAAATGTTCAACATTGCCGAACGGCGCGAGCAGTTCGCGGCGATGTTCACCCGGGCCTTGCCTGCGGACGTCGACTCGTCGGCGACGACACTCGGCGGGCGGCCGGCACTGGAGCTGCGGACCACGGCGCCGGGCACGGTGGGCGAGGACGTGCTGCTGTATCTCCACGGCGGTGGGTTCGTGGTCGGGTCGGCGCGGGTCACCGCCCACCTCACCGCCGCGCTGCTGCGGCACCTGGACGGCCGGGCGGTCTCGCTCGACTACCGGCTGGCGCCCGAGCATGCGTTCCCGGCCGCACCCGATGACTGCCTGGCGGCCTACCGCGAGCTGCTGGACTCCGGTGTCGACCCGCAGCGGCTGGTGGTCGCGGGCGACTCGGCCGGTGCCGCTCTGGCCGTCGTCACCATGATGCGCGCCCGGGACGCGGGCCTGCCGATGCCGGCGGCGGCGGTCCTGTTCTCGCCGGCGGTCGATCTGACCCTCAGCAGCGCGAGCATGCGGTCCAAGGACGGGGTGGACCCGTTCTTCGCTCCGGCCGATCTCAAGTGGCTCTTCGATCGGTACCTTGCCGGCGGTGACGGTGCGGTGCCTGAGGCGAGCCCGGTCTTCGCCGATCTCACCGGGCTGCCGCCCCTGCTGATCCAGGTCGGCTCGAGCGAGCTCCTGCTGGACGACGCCGTACGGCTGGCCGGACGTGCCGGGGCCGACGAGGTCGCGGTGACGTTGGAGGTGGTTCCCCGTCAACCGCACGTGTTCCAGCTCGACGACGAATCGGCCGAGGCGGCAGCGGCGCTGGAGCGTGCCGGCCGGTTCCTGGCCACCCGGCTCGGCGGCGAGAAGGAGGACTCATGAACCGGCCGGCCGATCAGGTGACGGGGCGGTACCCGCGCCCCGGGACGAGGGGGACGACGAGGAACGCGCGTCGCCCAGGTCGTCGCGATCGTCGAAAACGATAACGGCGCAGCGCGGGCCACCGAGGCGTTGTTCTTGGTGGCCCGGCCTCGGGGTTCGCTAGCTCGCGTTGACGGGGCTGTTGTGGTAGGCGGCGACCAGCCACCTGCCGCCGCGCGACGCAGCCGCCTCCGTCGGCGTCGTGCTCTCCGTGGTGCACGCAGAGCACGGCGAGGTGGGCGTGCACGCGTCCCGCTCGCGGTCTTCGCGGATGCGGGCCCGAAGGAACGCCCGGTGCCCGGCCCGGCCAGGTCCTCATCCAACATGTCGGCGTCCAGCCTGTTGGCGGCGCGGCGGCGGCTGAGGATTGCCCGCTCCTGTGGCAAGGGAGGCGTGCGGCGGCGTGGTCAGATGAGGCTGACAAGTGCCCCCGCCGCACCTCCGACCAGCACCGCCGGCAGGAAACTCAGCCGTGTGCTGGCCAGGCCCGCGGCGACCGCCGCTGCCAGCAGATGGGGTTCGAGGTGCCCTTTGGGGACCACCTGCGTGGCCGCGACAGCCGCCAGCAGCGCGACCGGAAGCAACGCCACCATGCCGGTGCCGGAGTCGGCCTTTCCGCCGCCGCGCGCAGCCAGCACCACCCCGCCGAGCCGGACCAGGAAGGTCGTGGCCGCCAGACCACCGATGAACAGCCACACGGTCATCGCGCCACGCTCCTTTTCCGGATCAGCGCGGCGGGCACCACCATCAGCGCACTCAGCAGTACCGGGACGCCGGGAGGCACGTGGGCCACCGCTCCCAGGGCCACGACGAACGCCAGCAGCGCCAACGCCAGCTCGCGGCGGCCGTGGATCAGAGGGACCACCAGGGCCGCGAAGACCGCTGCCGCGGCCGAGTCGAGGATGCCGCGCACCTGGTCGGGGAGCGTCGCCCCGAAGACGGCGCCGATCAGCGTCCCGATCGTCCAGCCGGTGAACAGGATCAGGCCGACGACCACGAAGGTCCGCCGTCGTTCCGCGGGTGTGGCGCGGGTCAGTGCGGTCCCGGCGGACTCGTCGGAGACCAGGTGGGCGGCGCTGAACCGTCCTCGCCATGAGGCGAACAGGTCACCCAACGCGAATCCGAACACTCCCAGCCGCATGTTCACCAGGGTTCCGGCGGCGACCGCGGTCAGCGGTGCGGCACCCGCACCGAGCGCTGCCAGCCCGACGAGCTGGGCACCTCCGGCATGAATGACGACGCTGGCCGCCACCGCCTGCGCCACCGACCAGCCGTTCTGGACGGCGAGCGCTCCGAACACCGCCGAGTACACGGCGGCGCCGACGCCGGCCCCTGTGGCCAAGCGCAGGTCAGAACCATTGAGTTTGATCACTGCGCCAGTCTCGGCACGTCGTTGCGGACAGTCGAATAGTCCGACCACATACCTATAGCCTTAGGTTATGGCCGAGTCCTCACGTGTCACCGTCTCGGCTCTGCGCGCGTTCGCGGCGGTCGCGCGGACGGGATCGTTCACCGCCGCCGCCGAGACGCTGGGTGTCAGCCAGCCCAGCGTCAGCACCGCCGTCGCCCGCCTGGAGTCCCGCGGAGGCCAGCCCCTGCTGCGACGAGAGCAGGCGGGCATCACTTTGACCTCGCATGGCCGGCGCGTCCTGGAAAGGGCGTTGCCGGCGTTGGCCGCGCTGGATGAGGTGGAGGCCACGCTTTCCGGGGCCGACCCGTCGGATCTGACTTTGGGGTTCATGGGGGAGGCCGCCGGGACACGCACCAGCACGGTGATCAACGTGTTGCGTGAACAGCCCGAAATCCGTCTGGCACTACGCAGATTCGACTTCGACGACCCGACCTGCGGCCTGCTCACCGGGGAAAGCGACCTGGCCGTCATCTGGCCACCGGTCTCCACCGACGCACTGGAGACTCTCCCGCTGGCCACCGACCGCCGCGCCATCGCCCTGCCGGTGGCTCACCCCATGGCCGCGCGGCACGACCTGCACCCCGACGACCTGCACGGACTGGCCTGGGTCACGCCGAGATCACCCGATCCCGAGTGGGCCCACTTCCGCGCCCCGGCCGCGATCGGTGCCACCGGCGGGCACGTGGCGGCCGAGTCCAACGCCCTGGAGGAGACCCTGGAGTCGGTCGCCGCCGGGGTCGGGGTCGCGCTGGTGTCGATGAGCACCGACCAGCACTACGCACGGTCCGGCGTGGTCATCGTTCCCCTGCGCGGCGGCCACCACTGCACGACAGTCCTGGCCTGGCGCCGCCAGGACACCAGGCCCCCGATCACCGCAACGGTCAAACACCTGCGCGCCTCACTCTGACCACAACGCCATCCCCATCGGCCATGTCGACCAGCCGATGAACATCTCCTCGCCCCCCGCACCAGAAGCCGCCGCCCGCTTGTCGCTCATCGTGGCCCTGGCGGAGTGGGCCGCCCAGCGGGCTACCGGGATCCCCCGGTGGGGGCGTCGTAGACCAGGGTGTATCGCCAGAACAGGCGACGCCGGATCCGGGCGCCGGGCAACTCCCGTGCGGCCGCGGCCCGGATCTCGGCCAAGGTCTCCTGCGGATCGGCGGTGGGCGCCGTCATGTGCAGGGGCGGCGCATCGGCGCGGGCCGGGTGCTTGACCAGCCCCATGATCGGGTTGGCGGCCACGGCAAGCAGGGAGGCGAGCAGGTCGGCCGAGCCGGCTTCCCGGTAGCAGCCGACGACCACCAGGCGCCCGCCCGGGGTGAGACAGCCGCGCAGTTCCCGCAGGGTGGGCGCCAGCGGAAGGTGGTGCAGAACGGCGACGAGGGTGACGGCGTCCCAGCGCCGGTGCGGGTCGCGCCCGGCGAAGCCGGTCTGGACGATGGTGACCGAGGGATCGTCGGTGAAGCGCTCCGCCACGGTGTGGGCGGTCGCGGGGTCGGGCTCGAGCCCGGTGACGGTGGCGCCGCGGCGGCGGAGCAGAGCGACGAGGTTGCCCGTGCCGCACCCGACGTCGAGGACATGGCGCGCGCCGGATGCGACCACCTGGCCGGCGACCCAGCGGCCGTAGTGGTCGTTGTGGCTCCACGGGTGCCGCCGGTTGAACTCGTTGAGGTAGGACAGCAGCGCCATGACGATCACCTTAACGATCACCGGTCACGCTCGCGGCCCCTTTCCGGCCGCCCCAGCGGGATCACCGAGCCGCTCGTGACGGCCGGCGTCGGCGTCTCAGGTCAATCGCGAGTTGACGCCGTGAAGACTGCGTCGAGAAACGGGTTCTGCCTGGGGATGCCGCGGGTGACGCGGTCCCAGCTGTTCTGATAGATGATGACGGTTCGTCCGGCGTCTGAGCGGAACGCGTAGCAGTCGACTCCGAAGTGAGTGCCGCCATGCCCGTAGAGGGCGGTCCCGTTTCCAAGGGTGTAACTCGCCAGCCCCATCCCGTAACTGAGGTCTCCGCCGATCGCCGGCGTCGTTCGCATGAGAGCGAGCCACCGCGGCTCGAGGAGGCGGCCACCGAGCAAAGCATCGAGAAAGACGGCCAGATCTGAGGGGGTGGAGATGATGGCTCCGGCAGACCAGGACTCCGAGGGCGTGAACTCGGTGGAGTCGATGTAGCCCACGTCCCGGTCGAGCCTCACATAGCCGCGAACGTGACGACCCTCGATATGCATCTCGCTTCCCGGCATGTAGGTCAGGTCCAGATGAAGCGGTGCAAAGATCCGCTGACGAATGACCTCGGCCAGGGATTGCCGGGTCACCTCCTCAACAATCAGGCCAAGGAGGATGTAGTCGGTGTTGGAGTATCGCCGGCCTTTCCCCGGCGGCCACCGGTCGGGCTGGGCGAGCGCCGTGCGGACGAGTTCCTGCGGGGCGAAGTATCGCTGCAAGCGTGCGGGATCGGGCGGATCGCCCAGCACGGGCCACACATAATCGGGAAGACCGGAGCGCATCCGCAGTAAGTGGTTCAGGGTGATGCCGTCGCTCGCCGGCACCAGGCCGGGCAGCCAGGCGTCGAGGCTGTCTGTGAGGTGGCATCGCTGCTCGGCCGCCAGTTGGAGGATCACGGTGGCCAGATAGATCTTGGTCACGCTGGCGATGCGAAACCGGTCCGCGCTGGTGATCACCCTCGGCCGGTTCAGGTCGGCAGTGCCAACGCTGCCGGTGAACACGACATCTGCGCCGTCCGCGACGAGAGCGAAGACGCCGGGCCCGCGGCCGCATGCGAGCTCTTCCAGCGCTGCCTGCAACCGCTCACTGCTGAACATGGGGGGAACCACCTTTCTGCGGACCTTGAATGACACGTGGCCGGCTGACAGCGGCGCACCCCTGTCCATGACCGGCGCGGGCGCTACTGCAGTTGGTCGCGGCGGCGGGTGAGGTAGGCGGTCTCGCCGGTGTTGCCGGCCAGCTCGATGGCCCGGTCGTAGGCCGCGCGTGACTGCTGACTTTGGCCCAGCCGGCGCAGCAGGTCGGCGCGGGTGGCGTGGTAGGCGTGATAGCCGGCCAACGCCTCGGCGAGGCGGTCAACGATGGCCAGTGCCACCTCCGGGCCGTCGAGCTCGGCCACGGCGATGGCCCGGTTGAGGGCGATGATCGGCGAGGGGTCGAGGCGGACGAGCTGGTCGTAGAGGGCGATGACCTGCGACCAGTCGGTGTCGCGTATGTCGCGGGCGGAGGTGTGCACGGCGTTGATCGCCGCGAGGATCTGGTAGCGGCCCGGAGCCACCCCGGCGGCGGCAGCGGCGAGGCGCTCGCGCACCAGCCGGTGACCCTCGGCGATCAGCGCCGCGTCCCAGGCCCCACGGTCCTGCTCGTCGAGCGCGACCAGTTCGCCGCTCGCCGAGATCCGGGCGGTGCGGCGGGCCTCGGTGAGCAGCATCAGCGCCAGCAGCCCGGCCACTTCTCCGTCCTGCGGCAGGAGCGCGCGGATCAGGCTGGTGAGCCGGATCGCCTCGGCGGTCAGGTCGTGACGTACGGGATCGGTGTCGGGGCCGGTCGCGAGGTAGCCCTCGTTGAAGACGAGGTACAGGACGGCGAGGACGCCGGTGACGCGTGCCGGGAGATCCTCGGCGGCCGGCACGCGATAGGGGATGCGAGCCGCCTTGATCTTGGCCTTCGCGCGGGTGATCCGCTGCCCCATGGCACTCTCGGCCGCCAGGAAGGCGCGGGCGATCTCGGGCACGGTCAGACCGCCGACCATGCGCAGCGTCAGCGCCACGCGGGTCTGCATCGCCAGCGCCGGATGACAGCAGGTGAAGACCAGCCGGAGTCGGTCGTCGTCGATGGCGCCGAGAGGCTCGGGCGGGTCGTCGGCGTACACCATTTGAGCCTCCTTGTGCTTGTCGTCGCGCTTGTTCTCGCGCCGGATCCGGTCGATGGCCTTGCGGTTGGCGGTGGTGGTCAGCCAGGCGCCGGGGTTGGGCGGTACGCCGTCGGCCGGCCACCGCTGCACGGCAGTCGCGAACGCCTCGGCGGCCGCCTCCTCGGCGATGTCGAGGTCACCGAAACGCCTGGTCAGGGCGGCGATCACCCGGGCCCACTCCTCGTGATGGGCCCGGGTGATCGCCTCCTCGACGTCGCTCACTGGAACGGCCGCACCTCGATCTTCCGATCACAGACCTTCGACGCCTCGGCGGCGAGCTTGAGCGCCACATCCAGATCGGGGGCCTCCCACACCCAGACGCCGGCGAGGTACTCCTTCGACTCCACGAAAGGCCCGTCGCTGAACACCGCCTGCTCGCCCCGGTTGTCGATGACGGTGGCCGTGTCGGGCGAGGCGAGTCCGCCCGCGAATACCCAGTAGCCCTCGGCGATCAGTCGTTCGTTGAACGCGCTGATGGCAGGCTGCCTGTCCGTGCTGCCGGGATTGCTCTTGTCATCGATCACGGAAACCAGGTACCGCATCCGAAGATCATCTCCTGTGGTGTCAAGACAGCGTGGTTCGGTGGTCGGGGACTTCAGGCCGTTGCATACCGCGGGCGCCCGGCGGGCCGGTAGACCTGGATCGTCACGCCCTTCGAGTCGACCCGCGACTCGAGCAGGTCGAGCGCAAGATCCGGACCGGTCTCCGGGAACAGCCTCGCGCCCTGGCCGAGAACCACCGGAATCACGATCAGAATCATCTCGTCGACCAGATCGTTCTCCAGCAGCCACCGGGTCAGGGTGCCACTGCCGTGCACCTGCAGCTCACCCCCGGGCTTGGCCTTCAGCTCACTGATGGCCGCCGCGAGGTCACCGCGGAGAACGGTCGTGTCCTCCCAACGCGGCGCGGTGAGCGTGGTCGAGGCGACGTACTTGGGGGCCTCGTTCAAGGCCACGCCGATGGGATGTGCGCGCATCTGGTCGATTGCGCCCCAGGAGCCGGCGAACAGCTCGTAGGTGCGCCGGCCGAACAGGAACGCCTCTGCGCGCTGGTAGGTCTGCGTGATGAACGTCCTGGTCTCGTCGTCGCCCTTTCCCCGGGCCCATCCGCCGCGCTCGAATCCGTTACCGCGGTCATCCGACGCGGCGCCGTTGCCCTGCATCACTCCATCGATGGTGACCTGAGTCATGGTCGTCAGCTTCATGATCGCGGTTCCTTCACCTTGGCGCCGCCCTCTGTGGACGGTCTCACCCCTGCTACGAACACCACCACCCCGATCCGACACCCCCTCCCGGACTTCTTTGCAGAAATCTCCGGGACGCCGGTCGTCATCGATCGGCAGGCCGGCCGGCTCAGCCGATGCGCAGCGCCTCCAGCATCCGGGACAGGGCGGCCCATGTGTCGGCCAGGTCGCCGGGATTCACCTCGCCGTGGTTCGCCGACCCGGCCAGCCACAGGGCCGCCTCGTTCATCGCTCCCGACAACAGGTGAGCGAGCGGCGCGACCGGCTGCCGGGCGATCGTTCCCACCTCGATCAGGGTGGTGAGCGCTTCGCCCAGGTGGCGGGCCGAGGCGGCCTCGTCCAACGTCCCGGCTTCAGGAGTCGCGCGATTTCTACACCAGGCTCTTCGGGTTCGAGACCACGTTTGCGGCGGACTGGTACGTGAGCCTGCGGCGGGCGGGAGCGCTGCCGTACGAGCTCGCGCTGCTCGACTACCGCCACCCGACGCTGCCCGAGGCCTACCGCGTTCCGGTGCGAGGGTTGCTGCTCAACTTCGAGGTGGAAGACGTGGACGCGGAGTGGGAGCGGCTCGTCGTTCGCGAGGGCCTGCGAGCCGAACTCGAACCGCGCAGCGAGGACTTCGGGCAGCGGCACTTCATCGTGGCCGATCCGAACGGTGTCCTGATCGACGTCATCACACCCATCGCGCCCTCCACGGAGTATGCCGACCAGTACATCGGATCCGGATCCTGAGTCACCGTTCGAGATCGTGGCCAATGCGCCGGGCCACGCCGCCGCCAATCGCCAAAGTCACATTCTTACCCGGCCGGCCCGGGACTCCAGGTAGCGCTGCTCGGCAATGCTGGCGGTGGCCTTCGCGGCGCGCCGGTAGTGCTCGTACGCCCCGGCCATGTCACCGGCCTTCTCCAACAGATGCGCCCGTACGGACAGCAACCGGTGGTGCCCGGCCATCCGCTCGTCACCGTCCAACGTGGACAGCAGGGCCAGTCCGGCCGACGGCCCCTCGGTCTCGGCGAGCGCGATCGCCCGGTTGAGGGTGACCATCGGGTTGGGCGCGATCCGTTCCAGGATCAGGTAAAGGGCGTGCACCTGCGGCCAGTTGGTCTCCTCGGCCGTGGCCGCGTCGGCGTGCGTGGCGGCGATGGCGGCCTGCAACTGGTACGGCCCCAGCTCCGGGCCGGCCAGCGACCCCTTGATCAGCTGGACGCCCTCGTCGATCAGGCCGCGGTCCCACTTCGTACGGTCCTGTTCGTCCAGCGGCACCAGGTCGCCCGCCGCGGTCGTACGGGCTTCCCGGCGGGCATGGGTCAGCAGCATCAGCGCGAGCAGCCCGGTCACCTCGCCGTCCTCGGGCAGCTGCGCGTGCACCATCCGGGCCAGCCGGATCGCCTCGTGCGCAAGGTCGGGACGGTGCAGCTCGCTGCCCGAGGAGGCGATGTAGCCCTCGTTGAAGATCAGGTAGAGCACGTGCAGGACGACCCGTAGCCGCTCCTCGCGCTCCGCGCCGTCCGGCAGGGTGAACGAGCTGCCGGCGGCCTTGATCCGCTGCTTGGCCCGGCTGATCCTGACCGCCATCGTGCCCTCCGGCACCAGGAACGCGCGGGCGATCTCGGCAGTGGTCAGGCCCCCGACCGCCCGCAGCGTCAGAGCGGTCTGGGAGGCCGCGGTCAGCGTCGGATGGCAGCACAGGAACAGCAGGACGAGCGTGTCGTCGGTGTCCGGCACGTCTCCAGGCGCCGCCTCGGCGGCCGTCGCGCACTCCCGCTCGCGGCGCGCGTGGTCGCTGCGCATCTGGTCGATGAGCCGCCGGGACGCGACCGTCATCAGCCAGCCGCGCGGGTTGTCCGGCGCTCCCTCGGCCCGCCACTGCACGGTGGCGGCGAGGACGGCCTCCTGCACGGCGTCCTCGCACCCCTCGAACTGGCCGTACCGGCGTACCAACGCGCCGAGGACCTGCGGCGCGAGCTCGCGCAGCAGGTCCTCGATGGCTGATGCTGTCATGCCTCCAATTGTCCGTCAGCGAACATCACCTGCCGCACCTCGACACCCAGACCCTCGATCGCGGCGTCCGGGATCTGCGCCGCCAGCTCGATCGCCCGTTCCTTGTTCTCGCAGTCGATCAGGTAGAAGCCGCCCAGATACTCCTTGGACTCCAGGAAAGGTCCGTCGGTCACCACCGGCTGGCCGTTGCGTACGGACACCACGGCGGCCTGTGACGGGTCGATCAGCGCCTGCGTGGTGATCAGCTCGCCGGACTTCTTCAGCGCCTCGATGAACGTGCCGTGGCCGCCGCCGATCGCCGCCTTCTCCTCGTCGGTCAGCGCGTCCAGCACGGCCGGGTTGATGTGCATGCTGATCAGGAACTGCATGTGGTGCTCCTTGTGATTCACGAGCCCCGGTTGGGCCCTTCGACCAGATGGTCGGAGCCGTCGGCGTCGTCTTGACATCCCCTCCAGAATTTTTTCACGAGTCGTCGCCGCATCGCCCGGACCGCGAGCCGCGCCGTGGCGGACGCGCGAGATTTCCTTCCGTACCGATGTCAAGAAGCTCCCGGCCGCTCCGACCAACCGGCGAGACATCGAGAGAACAAGGGGTTTCGGATATGCGAGTCAACCGGGCATGGCTGGGACTGGTCGTCCTGGTTCTGCCGACATTCCTCGTCGCGCTGGACATGACGGCGCTGCTCCTCGCGCTCCCGCAGCTGAGCGCCGGCCTGGGCGCCACCAACGTCCAACAGCTGTGGATCAGCGACAGTTACGGATTCTTGGTGGCCGGCCTGGTCATCACGATGGGTACGCTCGGCGACCGGATCGGCCGCCGGCGCCTGCTGATGATCGGCGCAGCGGCGTTCGCGGTGCTGTCGGTCGTGGCCGCCTTCTCGGTCAACCCACTGATGCTGATCGTCGCGCGAGCGCTGCTGGGCGTCGCCGGCGCGACCCTGACGCCGTCCACGCTCGCCCTGATCACGAACATGTTCCACGACGAACGGCAGCGCGGGCAGGCCATCGCGATCTGGGCGACCAGCCAGTTCGCCGGCGGTGCGCTCGGGCCCGTACTCGCCGGATTCCTGCTCCAGCACTTCTGGTGGGGATCGGTGTTCCTGGTCGCCGTCCCGGCGATGACGCTGCTGCTGATCGCCGGGCCGATCCTGCTGCCCGAGTTCCGCAGCGACCGGGCCGGCCGGCTGGACCCGGCCAGCGTCGGACTGTCGCTCGTGGCGGTGCTTTCGATGGTCTACGGCGTCAAGCAGCTGACCGTCGAGAGTGCGCCAGTCGTGCCGGCGGTGGCCCTCGTCGTCGGCGCGACCATCGGCTTCCTGTTCGTACGCCGGCAACTGCGGCTGGAGACGCCGCTGCTGGACCTGCGGCTGCTCCGCAACCGCCCGTTCACGGCCGTGCTCATCGGGCTGGTCTTCGCCGGCATCGCCATGGCCGGTACGGGCCTGCTGGTGACCCAGTACCTGCAGAGCGTGTTGGGCTTCTCACCGGTCGTTTCGGCGATGCTGTTCGCCCCGATGGGCCTGGGCGTGGCGGTCGGCACCATGGCCGCGCCGGCGCTGGCCCGGCGGATGAAGCAGACGACCGCCATCGCCGGCGGGCTGGTGGGGTCGGCGCTGGGCAGCCTGCTGCTGGTCGGCGTCGACGGTGCGGGCGCCCTGCCCCTGGTGATGATCGGCATCACCGTACTGGCGCTGGGCACCGGCCCCCTGTTCGCGCTGGGCACCGGCCTGATCGTCGGGTCCGTGCCGCCGGAGCGCGCCGGCTCGGCGGCGGCGATGTCGGAGACCGGCAACTACCTCGGCGGCTCGCTCGGCTTCGCACTGCTCGGCGTGGTGGCCGGGGTGGTCTACCGCAGCCGGATGGGCGGCACGTCCGACTCGCTGGCCGACGCGGTCGCCGCCGGCCGGCGTCTTCCCGCCGCCCAGGGCGCGGAACTGCTGCACACCGCGCGGGAGGCGTTCACCGCGAGCCTGCACGTCACCGGCGTCGTCGCCACGGTCATCTTCGCCGGACTGGCCGTACTGATCCTGACCATGCGCCCGGCGACCCGGACCGCCCCGGCCGGGCTCCCGGACTACGAGGCGACGCGCTCATAGAACCGCCGTCGAGGCCGACGCCGGGGTTGTCCTGTCCGAACGCGGCACACTCCATCGGGGAGACCTTCACTCCCGGCGATCCGAACTGAGCACGGCAAGATCGAGGTTCCTCAGGCGCGCGGGATCGGCGATCACGTCGTATTCGATGATCTTGTCGTGCTCGATCGCGAAGGTGACTGCGAGGACCAGCCGGCCCTGAGGAGCCACGACGACCCCCACCGCGCCATTCACCAGCGCGAGTTCGGCGAGCCGCGACCTGTGGGCAAGCGCCACGGTCCCTTCCGCCACGGCCCGGGCACCGCGGACCTCGGTCGCCGCGCCCGGCGCCAAGGCAGCCGGATCGGCACGCCGCACCACGTCCGGAGCCAGCACGGCGAGGATCCCATCGAGGTCGCCGGCCCGCGCGGCGGACAGGAACGCGGAGACGGTTCGCCGGTGCCGGACAAGGTCGGTCGCCGAGACCAGCGGCATGCCCTGGACCTTCTGGCGCGCGCGGCTGGCGAGCTTCTTCGTGGTGACGGGCGTGCGCTCCACGATAGGGGCGATCTGGTCGAACGGCACGGCGAACATGTCATGCAGCACGAACGCGATCCGTTCGGCGGGGCTCAGCGTGTCGAGTACCACGAGCAGCGCGTTGCTGACGGCGTCGGCCAGCACCGCCTCGCTCTCCGGCTGGGTCCCCCGAGCGGGGGTCGAGACCTCGTCGAGCACCTGCTGCTCAACGAGATCTTCCCGCCGTGACCTGCGGGAGCGGAGCATGTCGAGGCAGATGCGGGTCACCACGGTACGCAGCCAGCCGGCCAGGTTGTCCACCCGCTGAACGTCGATCCGCCCCAGGCGGAGCCACGTCTCCTGCACAGCATCGTCGGCCTCGCTCGGCGAGCCGAGCATCCGGTACGCGAGCGCGCGCAACTGGCCCCGCTGCTCCTCGAACCGTTCCGCCAGCCCGTCATGCTCGTTCACCCGGTCACCTTTCCACGATTCGTTCCGTCGCCTCCTTTGACGTATCCGACGTAACTGAGGTGACAGGAGAAGACCATGACGTCCTTGCTGCACGTGGATTCCAGTGCCAATCGTTCCGACGAGTCGATCAGCAGGCGGCTGACCGCGTTGTTCGCGGACACCTGGAGGGCCCGGCACGGTTCGGCCGGATACACGTACCGGGACCTCGCCGCCGCCCCGGTGCCGCCGCTGGACAGTGCCTACTGCGCGCTGGGCAGGCGGGTGGAGCGAGACGGCCTCCTCCCGCCGGCAAGGGTGGGCGAGCTGATCGCGAGCCCGGCCGAGCGGCGTGAATGGGAGCTGACCCACCCATTGATCACCGAGTTGCTGTCAGCCGACATCGTGCTGATCGGCGCCCCGATGTACAACTTCTCGATACCCGCCTCACTGAAGGCATGGATCGACCGGGTGAGCTTCCCCGGGGCGTTCAGTGCCCCCGGCACCGGGGACAGCCTGCTGCGCGACACCAAGGTCGTGGTGATCACCACACGAGGCGGCGCCTACGGCCCCGGCACCCCCATGGAGGCCTGGGACTTCCAGACTTCTTACCTGCGGGCGTACTTCGCGAAGCACGGCGTTTCCGACGGGAATCTCTCCTTCATCACCGCCGAGATGACCCTGGCCGACCTGGTCCCGCACCTGGCCGGCTTCCGGTCCTCGGCGGCGAGTTCGCTGGCCACGGCACAAGCCGAGGTGACCGCGCTGGCCGCTGCCCTGACCGAGCCCGCTCGGGTTCGCGTGCCAGGGACGTCGTAGTTCCCGCGTCGTCATCGCGACCCCGCGCGCTTCAGAAGCAAGCAGTTCGTCGCGGCACCCCGTGCGGCGGCGACCGGTTCATCTCCGGCCGCCGCGCGCCGGGCACCCGCTCAGGCGAGCGGGTGCCCGGTTGTGGCGTCCACGTGGCCGGGGATCTCGTCGTGCCGGTCGCCGACGCTCGACGTCCCGGTCGGCTCGAACAGCAGGATCGAGGCTCCGCGCGGGGAGGAGGGCCGGTGCTCGACGCCGCGCGGCACCACGAAGACCGATCCCTGGGGGAGTTCGACGACGCGCTCCCCGGAGGCCGTGTCGCGCAGGGCGATGCTCAGCTCGCCCTCGATGACGAGGAAGAACTCGTCGGTGTCGTCGTGGGCGTGCCACACGTGCTCGCCGGCCACCTTGGCGACCCGTACGTCGTAGTCGTTCACTCGGGTGACGATCCGCGGGCTCCACAACTGGTCGAAACCGGACAGCGCGGCGCGCAGATCGATGGGCATGTTCGTCATGTACCGATCTTGGCGTGAGCCGACCCTCCTCGGGAAACGGGGTAGGCCGGGCCGGGCAGGACGTCGGTGAGCCAGTCATAGACCAGCGAGGACGTCAGGGCGATATCGCCGTTAACCTCCGATCTTCGCATGTGCCCTGGCCGACGCTGATGATGATCTATCGCGCATAGTCGAGGACCGGCGGCGGGACTCGGCATGGTCGGCACCCCGCATCCGGCCTTGATCGGTACCGCCCGGACGACTAGCCTGATCGCCGTTCTGCCGGAAGGCGGGGCCGAGGCGATCGCGTCACGCGGGAAGAGCCCCGACCACGACGAGCTGCTCGACCACACCGCCATGGAGTTTGGGACCAACTGACGATGAGCGCGGAAGAGGATTTCAAGCAGGTCGGCGCCGAGCTGGCCGATCTGGGTGTACGGATCTCCAGGATGATGGGGAGTCCCGCGCTCAAAGATCAGGCGGGGAAGGTGTTCGCGAGCCTGCAGCGCGACGGCGCGATGGTGTTCCGGCTGGTCAGAGACACCCCCGAACACACAGCCGCGCTCCAGCTGGCCGGGGCGTCCCTGTTCGACCCCATGGGGCAGGGCAGGGAGATAAAGGACTGGGTGGTCGTGCCCCACTCCTCGGCCGAGAAATGGACGGATCTGGCCGAGGCCGCCCTCAGCCGCCCACGCTGATCAGTAGGCCACGTCGACGGTGTGGCGGTGGGCGCCATCACCGGCTGTACGCGGCGCTCCTGGGGCGGCGTGGAGACCCGCCGCCAACCTGACCCTGGGCGCGATCACCTGGTGGCTGGAGCACGACCGCCCCCTGCCCCGCGCCAGATGGCCGAGGCGGTCGTCCGCTTCGCGACCCAGGAATACTTCGGTGCCTGGGCCTCGACGTGCTCCCATCCACTCCTTGATTTCCGCCGCGCGGTGTCGTGTCAGCGGCCGTGTCAGCACGGCGACAGCCCGGTATCAGGGCGGTCGGCGATGGTGGATGCCATGAACGCCTCGGGGCTGCGCAAGGCATCCCACGGCTGAGGAGAGGAATGGCCATGGAACACACCGTCACCACGCTGCCGACCGCGCGCCGGCCCGGCTGTCCCTTCGACCCGCCCAAGGAGCTGATCGACGCCCGCGAGCACAGCCCGATCAGCCGCTTCCCCTTCCCCGACGGACACCAGGGCTGGCTGATCACCGGCTATGACCTGGTCCGGTCGGTCCTGGCCGACTCGCGGTTCAGCTCACGCAGGGAGCTCATGCGCCACCACCCGCTGGTCGACTTCGGCGACATCGAGGTCCCCCCGGCGCCGCCCGGCGAGTTCATCCTCATGGACGAGCCGCAGCACAGCCGCTACCGCAAACCGCTGGTGGGCAAGTTCACCGTACGGCGGATGCGCCTGCTCACCGAGCGGGTCGAGCAGATCACCGCCGACCACCTGGACGCCATGGAGAAGGCCGGCCCGTCGGCCGACCTGGTGACCGCGTTCGCCAAGCCCATCCCCGCCGTCGTGATCTGCGAACTGCTGGGCGTGCCGTACGAGGACCGGGGCCGCTTCCAGGATCAGATCGACAAGTTCCTCGGCGGGGAGACCAGCGACGAGGAACTGATCGCGGCCTACACCGCGACCCAGCAGTACCTCGGGGAGCTGGTGGTCGCCAAGCGCGCCAACCCCACGGACGACGTGCTCAGCGACCTCACCGACAGCGACCTGACCGACGAGGAGCTGCGGGGCATGGCCCTGATCCTGCTGTCGGCCGGGTTCGACACCACCGCCAACATGCTGGCGCTGGGCACCTTCGCGCTGCTGCAGAATCCGGCGCAACTGGCCGCGCTACGCGCCGAGCCCGCACTCATCGACGGGGCCGTGGAGGAGCTGCTGCGGTATCTGACCGTCGTCAAGTCATTCATGAGGACGGCGCTGGAGGACGTCGAGCTGGGCGGCCACACCATCAAGGCCGGTACGACGGTCATCCTGTCCTACAACACCGCCAACCGCGACCCCGGGCGCTTCACCGACCCCCACGTGCTCGACCTGCGCAGGCAGGACGGCGGGCACCTGGCCTTCGGCCACGGCATCCACCAGTGCCTGGGCCAGCAACTCGCCCGCGTCGAGATGCGGGTCGCGCTCCCCGCACTGCTCAACCGCTTCCCCACGCTGCGGCTGGCCGTACCGGCCGAAGAGGTCGCCCTGCGCCCGGAGACCGCCGACGTCTACGGGGTGAAGAGCCTCCCGGTCACCTGGGAGGTGTGACCGCCGGCCGGTGACGGCTGTCCTGGGGCCGGCATGCGGGCGGTGTGCGCGCGGGGGCGGTTATCGGCACAATTGCTGGCGTGCGCGTCGGATTGCTCGGACCGTTCGAGGTCAGGAACGGCGATGGAGCCGTGGTGGAGGTTCCCGGGATTCGGCTGCGGGCGCTGCTGGCCGTCCTCGCCCTCGACCCCGGCCGGATCGTCACGCGCGCGAGGCTCGTGGACTGGATCTGGGGGCAACGGCCGCCCGCGGACGAAGTGAACGCCTTGCAGGCGTTGGTGTCCCGGCTGCGCAGGGTGTTGCCGGACGGCGTGATCGAGGCGGATTCCGGCGGGTATCGGCTGGCGGTGACCCCTGATGCCGTGGACGTGGCCCGGTTCGAGCACCTGGTCGGTCAGGGCCGCGCCGCCGAGCCTGCGGCGCGGGCGGATCTGCTCCGCTCGGCCCTGGCGTTGTGGCGCGGTACGGCCATGGCGGACATCGCGCTGCACGGCAGCGATGCGTTCGACGCCGCGGTCGCGCGGCTGGACGAGCTGTACGTTGCCGCGCTCGGGGATCGGGTGGATGCGGACATCCGCCTCGGCCGCGGCTCGGAGCTGGTCTCCGAACTGACCGAGCTGGTCGCCACGTATCCGCTGCGTGAGGGGTTCGTGGCGGCCTTGATGCGAGCGCTCGCGGAGGCGGGGCGTGGGACCGAGGCGTTGACCGTGTACCAGCGGACGCGCGAGCGGCTCGCCGAGGAGCTGGGCGCCGATCCGTCGGCCGAGCTCTCCGCGCTGCACACCGCGTTGCTCCGGGGCGAGTTGGGCGAGCGGGCGGAGAACCGCAGGACGAACCTGCGCGCCGAGCTGACGAGTTTCGTCGGCACGGCCGATGACATCGCCGCGGTCGCCGATCTGGCCAGCACGCACCGGCTGGTCACCTTGACGGGGCCGGGCGGCTCCGGCAAGACCCGGCTGGCCACCGAGACCGCGCGGACGATGCTCGCCGAACTGCCGGACGGGGCGTGGCTGGTCGAACTGGCCTCGGTCCGGGCAGGCGGTGACCTGGCGCAGGCCGCCCTCACCGCGATCGGCCTGCGTGACCAGCCGCTGCTCGGTGACGCGCGGGGTGGAGAGCCGATGGATCGGCTCATCGCCGCGGTCCGGGAGCGCGCGATCCTGCTGATCCTGGACAACTGCGAGCACGTGATCGAGGCGGCCGCGGCTTTCGCGGATCGGCTTCTGGGGGAGTGCCGGAGGCTGCGGATTCTGGCCACGAGCAGGGAACCGCTCGGCATCACCGGGGAGGTGCTGTGGCTGGTCGAGCCACTCGCGCTGCCCGCGAAGGGAGCGGACCCCTCCGAGGTCGGGTCCTCGCCCGCGGTGCGGCTGCTGCGGGACCGCGCGGATCTGGTACGCAAGGACATCGGCTCCGACGCGCCCACCTTGGCGGCCATGGCGCGGATCTGCCGGGCACTCGACGGGATCCCGCTGGCGATCGAACTGGCCGCGGCACGGCTGCGCACCATGACCGTCGATCAGCTGGCGCATCGGCTCGATGACCGATTCCGCCTGTTGACCGGCGGCAGCCGTACGGCGCTCTCCCGGCACAAGACGCTGCGCGCGGTCGTGGACTGGAGCTGGGATCTGCTCACCGAGGCCGAACGCGGCGTGCTGCGGCGGCTCTCGGTGTTCTCCGGCGGGGCGAGCCTGGAAGCGGCCGAGCGGGTGTGCGGGGACGAGGCGTTCGCCGGGGAGCAGGTGTTCGACGTGCTCACCGCGTTGATCGAGAAGTCGCTGCTGCTCGCCGACGGCGAGGGCACGCCGCGCTACCGGATGCTCGACACCATCAGGGAGTACGCGGCGCACCGGCTCACCGAAGCCGGGGAGACCGTGTCGGCCCGCCGGGCGCACCTCGCCTACTTCACCGAGCTGGCCGAGACGGCCGATCCGCACCTGCGCCGGGCCGAACAGCTGGAATGGCTGGCCACGCTCGACGCCGAGCACGACAACATCAGTACGGCCCTGCGCGGGGCGATCGCCGAGGGATGGGCCCACAAGGCGATGCGGCTGGTCGGGGCGGCGGGCTGGCACTGGTTCCTCAGCGGGCACCGGGCCGAGGGCACCGAGTTGAGCATCGCGGCGGCTTCGATGCCCGGTGAGGTGCCCGATGAGGTGCGGGCGCTGGCGTACACCATCGTGACAGTGTTCCTGACCTCCGGGGTCGGCCGCGATCAGTATCAGGCGCGGGAGTGGATCCACGAGGCGTACCGGGTCACCCGGCGCAGCGGGTCTCGCCACCCCATGCTCGGGTTCGTCGGGCTTTGGGAGCGGATGCTGCACGAGCCGACGGGGTTCCTGCCCGCGTTGGAGCCGCTCGTCGCAGATGACGATCCATGGGTGCGCGCGCAGGCCAGGCTCACGCGTGGCCGATTCCGGCTCACGCTCGGCGGTGACGAGACTGATGTGGACATCGACGCCGAAATCGCCCTGGCCGAGTTCCGCACGCTGGGTGACCGGATGGGGATCTCGTTGGCGCTGGCGTTCCTGGCCGATCGGCTCGCCATGTGCGGCGAGTTCGCCCGCGCGTGTGAGCACTACGAAGAGGCGGGCACGGCGCTGACCGAGCTGGGCGTGCGGGAGGAAGTGGTCAGCCTGCGGCTGCGGCAGGCTCAGCTGTACTGCTTGCTCGGCGATGAGCGATCCAGCACGTCCGCCATGACCGAAGCGCAGCGGTGCGCGGGCGGGATCACCTGGCCGGACGCGCTTGCCGAGCTGGCGCTCTCGAAGGCGCAGCTGGCGCGCTGGCGCGGCGAGCCGGATGAGGCACGCCGGCACCTGGACACGGTGCGGGCGACGCCGGGCAGCGAGGAAGTGAGCGGCTGGATCCGCGCCAAGGCCATGGACCTGTCCGGCTACCTCACCGCGGACCTCGAGACGGCCCGCGCGCATCGGAGCGAGGCGTTCCGCGCGGCGGCGGAGACGGCGTACCAGCCGCTGATCGCCGAGGTGTTGGTCGGGATCGCGGATCTCGCGCTGCGCCAGGGACAGGACGAGCAGGCCGCGCGGTTGCTCGCGGCGAGCGACGGCGTGCGCGGCACGCCGGATCGTTCGCTGCCGGACGTTTCCAGGATCACCGCGGAGACGCGGAATCGCCTCGGTGAAACCGTGTTCACCGAGGCGATCCGTGACGGGCAGCGGCGGGACTGGCGCGAACTGGCCGAGATCACCCTCGCTTCGTGAACGACCGGCGCGCCCACAGGTAGCCGATCAGCGCCAGCCCGACACACCAGGCGACCGCCCTGACGGCCGAGCCCGCCGACGGCGTGCCGGTCAGCAACCCGCGCAGGGCTTCGATGACCGAGGTGAACGGCTGGTACTCCGCGAATTGCCGCACACCCGGCCCCATCTTGTCGGCCGGCACGAACGCGCTGCTCAAGAAGGGAAGCAGCATCAGCGGGACAGCGGCCATGCCCGCGCTTTCCGGCGTTTTCGCCGCGAGGCCGAAGGCGACGGTCAGCCAGCCGATCGCCACCACCGTCAACACGACGATGCCGATCACGCCGAGCCACTCCGCGAAGCTCGCCGACGGCCGGAATCCCATCAGCAGCGCGACCCCGGTGACGAGCGCGATGGCCACCAGGCTCCGCAGCACGGTCTCGATCACGTGCGCGTTCAGCACCGCGGCCCGGGACACCCGCATGACGCGAAGCCGGTTGATGAATCCGTTCGTCATATCGGAATTCACCGCGATCGCGGTGGAGCCGATGCCGTAGCAGACGGTCGTCAGGATCAGCCCCGGTGTCGCGTAATCGGCGTAGTTCACGCCGACGCTGAACGCGTCGCCGAATACGTAGACCATCAGGAACATCAGAAAGATCGGCATGATGATGCCGTTGAACAGCGCCACCGGATTTCGCATCGTGTGCCGGAAGTTGCGCCGCAGCATGGTCGCGGAGTCTGAGATGACGTTCATCGTGCGTTGATCTCCTTGTTCCCGTGACCGGTGAGGGCGAGGAAGACGTCATCCAGGTCCGGTGTATGCACCGACAGTTCCTCGACGTCGATGGAATGCCGATCGAGCCGATCGAGCAGCGCGCGCAATGACCGCACCCCGCCGTCGCCGGGTACCCGCAAGGTCAGCTCTTCGTCGTCCCTTGTGGACGCGTGCAGGACCTGTGCCGCGACGTCGAGCGCGTGCCGGTCGGTGAACCGCAGCCGGACGTGGCTGCCGGGAACCCGGCGCTTGAGCTCGTCGGCGGTGCCCTCGGCGACCAGCCGGCCTTGATCGAGTACGGCGATGCGGTCGGCGAGTTCGTCGGCCTCCTCGAGGTACTGGGTGGTGAGGAAGATGGTCGTGCCGCCGGCGACCAGTTCCCGGATGATCTCCCACATGGTGCGGCGGCTGCGCGGATCGAGTCCCGTCGTGGGCTCGTCCAGGAAAATAATCTGCGGCTTGCCGACCAGCGTCATGGCGAGGTCCAGCTTGCGGCGCATGCCGCCGGAGTAGGAGGACGCCGGTTTGCCCGCCGCTTCAGCCAGATCGAACCGGTCGAGCAGCCGGCCGGCGACTCGCTTGCCCTCCGCCTTGGGCAGGTGCAGGAGATCCGCCATCAGCAGCAGGTTCTCCTCGCCGGTGAGCAGGTCGTCCACCGAGGCGAACTGCCCGGTGACCCCGATGGCCGCGCGCACCGCCTTCGTTTCCGTGGCCACGTCGTGCCCGGCGACGACCACCTTCCCGGCGTCGGGGGACAGCAGCGTGGTCAACACGTTCACCGTCGTGGTCTTCCCGGCGCCGTTGGGGCCGAGCAGAGCGAAGATCGTGCCGGTACGGACATCAAGGTCGATGCCGTCGAGCACGACCTTGTCTTTGTATGCCTTTCGCAGCCCCGAGACCGCGATCGCTGATCCGTTCATGGCATCCACGATCGCCGACCGCCCTGATACCGGGCCGTCGCGGTGCTGACGCGGCCGCTGACACGACACCGCATCGGACCTGATCGCCGCCGTGAGCCCGGACCTGGTCAGGGCCGGAAGCTGGCTCGGTACTCCGTGGGCGTGCGGGCGGTCAGCTGTCGGAACGCGGCGTTGAACGCCGACAGTGAGGTGTAGCCGACCGCGAACGCGATCTTGGTGATCGGAGTATCGCCCGCAGCCAGTTCTTCGATCGCACGCAGGATCCGCATCCGGCGCAGGACCGCCCGCCACGTCATACCGGTCTCATCCTCGAAGCGCCGGGCCAGCGACCGTGGCGCCAGGCCCACCTCCTCTGCCACGTCCTCGAAGCGGAGCTCGCCGCCGAGCCGCTCCTCGGTCAACTGCAGGGCTCGACGTAGCTCCGGTGATCGCCCCGCCGGCACGACGACTGGACTCGGCCGCTCGGCGAGCCGCCAGGACACCGCGGCGAGTGCGGTGAAAAGTGTCTCGGCGTACGCCGTAAGAGGTTCGTCGCTCTCGCCCCAGGTGCCGCACTCGTTGACCAGCGCGCGTGCCAGAGGGCTGAGGTCGAACACGGTCAACGGCGCCGGCGGGGCCGCGGTGAATCGGGGGTCAAACAGCACGGACGCGGTCGTGACCGGCTGCGGGATGCTCACCTTGATCGCCTGGCCCGCCTCGATCAGGGCGGCCCGTGCCGGCGGCAGCAGCCACGCCTGGCCCTGCGCCTCGAGCCGGAGGGCACCGGCCGAGGCGCAGAGCAGGTAATGGCCGTCCATTTCAAGCGCGCGAGCGGGCTCCTGCGGGAACGTGCGGACGAAGCTGTACGCCTTCCGGTTCATCCGCAGCCTCGCATCGACCAATCATAGGGAGCCGCCATGACACCGGTCAGGCCACGGTCTCCAGCAACTCCGCGCGAAAGCGCCGGCTCACCGGCAACCCGACCATCATCGGCCGAAGCACCTCACCAGAGCGTGCGAAGGAGTCTGACTTCAGGTAGCCGGCAAATGACTCCTCGTCGTCCCATTCGTGGATCACGGTTACCCGGGTCGCGTCCTCCCGGGAGGCGTACGCCCGGTAGGCGACGTTACCCGGCATCGCGCGCACCTCGTCGCGAACGCTGTCGACCTGGGCCAGGGCCGCCGCACGGTCGGCAGCGGCGATGTCGAAGTCGACCATGGCAATGATCACGAGAACCTCCTGGATCGGGGCGGCGACTGCCGCTCGGGGGATGTCCCGATCCTCACACCGACCCGGCCTGGCCGGCCTCCGCGAGCCGGACGCGTTCACGCTTCCAACGGACACGCCCTCGGCGGGCCGCCTACCGGGGCCGTTCGGGCTCCGCGTGGCCGGTGGCCGGGCTGCGGGGGCGTGGTCATGCGTGCGTGCTCACGCTCCCGCCGTCGCCGGTGCGAGCGCGGGGCTCACCTGCTGGGCCAGGGGCAGTGGCTTGGCACGCCCGGCGCGAACGCCGTTGCCGATGACGACGATCTCGGCGAGTTCGTGCACGGCCACGACCGCGGCCAGGCCCAGCACGCCGAAGGCGGCCAGCGGGATCAGCACACCGATCAAGGCGAGGGACAGGCCGACGTTCTGCAGCATGATCGCCCGGGAGCGGCGGGCGTGCGCGAGCGCCTGGGGCAGATGGCGCAGGTCCTCACCCATCAAGGCGACGTCGGCGGTCTCGATCGCCACGTCGGTGCCGATGGCGCCCATGGCGATCCCGGCGTCGGCGACGGCGAGAGCGGGTGCGTCGTTGACGCCGTCACCGACCATCGCGGTCGGCCGCGCCCGCCGCATGTCCGCCACGATGGCGGACTTGTCCTGCGGACGCAGGTCGGCGTGCACCTGCCCGATGCCCGCGGCGGCGGCGAACCGCAGCTCGCTGACCTGCCATAGCCGCTGCGGCTCCCGCTCTTCCTCCTCGGCCCCCTGCTCGCGAGGCTCGGTGGAGCCGCAGCCGCACGCGTCACTCATCGCCCCTCCTCCGCGGCACGCGCCGGCTCGGCGGTCGGCTCGCCGTAGCTGGGGCACAGCGCGACCGCGTTGATGCGTTGTGGCGAGCGATCGTCGGCAACAGCGCGCCGGAGCCCCTCCGAGGCGTCCGGGGGAGTCCCAGATTAGAAGGCAGTACGTGCGGGCATGGCGGAAGCCCGGCCACCGGCCTGGTCGGCGCGGTCGATGTGGTCGGCGTGGAACAGACCCTCGGCGAGAAGGCGGCGCACGTGTTCGTCGGCCGCGCTGTAGTAGACGAAGGTGCCCTCGCGGCGGCCCTTGACCAGCCCGGCCAGGCGCAGCTTGGCCAGGTGCTGGCTGACCGCGGTGGGGGCGGCGTCAGCGAGTTCGGCCAGGCAGGCCACCGAAGACTCCCCTTGCAGCAGCGCCCAAAGGATCTTGATGCGGGTGGGGTCGGACAGCAGCCGGAACGACTCGGCGGCCAAGTGCACCTGTTCCTCGTTGGGCATGTCGAAGTCAGGCAGCGAGGTGTGCATGAATCCAGCATATCCCTGAGCCTTCACTATTTGCATACCTGCGTGCATGCGCACATATGATGCCTCGGTGACTACCGATCTGAGAACGCCCGTCGCCGCACCCCCAGCGGCGGCCTCCCGGCAGGTCCGCTGGTGGCGGTCCGGGGCCTGCTCGCTGCCGGAGGTGCGTTGGGCGGCCGCGGCAGCCGCGCTGTTCGCCGTCGGTGGCATCGCCCAGCTGGCCGGAGCCCCGTCGTGGCTGTGGTGGGCCCTGTATCTGACCTGCTACGCCGCGGGTGGGTGGGAGCCGGGCCTGGCCGGGCTGCGGGCGCTGCGCGAGCGGACGCTGGACGTCGATCTGCTCATGGTGGCCGCGGCCATCGGCGCCGCCGCGATCGGGCAGGTCTTCGACGGCGCCCTGCTCATCGTCATTTTCGCCACCTCCGGCGCGCTGGAGGCGGTGGCTACCAAACGCACCGAGGACTCGGTCCGTGGTCTGCTGGACCTGGCCCCCGAGCGGGCGACCCGCCTGACCGAGGCGGAGGACGAGGAGGTCGTCCCCACCGCCGACCTCAAGGTGGGCGACGTCATCGTGGTCCGGCCCGGGGAACGCATCGGCGCCGACGGCCAGGTCGTGTCCGGCGCCGGCGACGTCAACCAGGCCACCATCACCGGCGAGAGCCTGCCGGTGGACAAGCGGCCCGGGGACGAGGTGTTCGCCGGCACCCTCAACGGCCTCGGCGTGCTGCGCGTGCGCGTGACGCGGCCCGCCGCCGACACGGTGATCGCCCGCATCGTGGCCATGGTCGAGCAGGCCGGTGCCACCAAGGCGTGCGCTCAGCTGTTCATCGAAAAGATCGAGCAGCGCTATTCCCTGGCCATGGTCGCCGCCACCCTGGCCGTCTTCGTACTCCCGCTGGCCTGGGGCGTGCCGCTGCAAGAGGCGCTGGTGCGGGCGATGACCTTCATGATCGTCGCTTCGCCGTGCGCGGTGGTGCTGGCCACCATGCCGCCGCTGCTGGCCGCCATCGCCACCGCCGGCCGCAACGGCGTGCTGGTCAAGTCCGCCGTGGTGCTGGAGCACCTGGCCACCGTCACCCAGGTCGCCTTCGACAAGACCGGCACGCTCACCGAGGGGCGCCCGCATCTGGCCGCACTGCGCCCCCTGCCCGCCGCCTCCGTCGGCGCCGATGCCGACGCCCTGCTGGCGCTGGCCGCCGCGGCCGAGGACGGCTCCGAACACCCGCTCGGCCGCGCCGTCGTCCGCGCGGCCCTCGACAAGGGGCTGATCTGGACCGGCGCCGACTCGTTCGAGGCGGTGCCCGGCTCGGGCGTGCGCGCCCGGGTGCACGGGCGGCTGGTCGAGATCGGCCGCCCCGCACCTTCCCCGCAGGACGACCCGCAGGAGCGAAAGACCACGGCCGCGACGCAGGCCGCCCCCGACGACGACGGTGGGTACGGCGCCGTGGTGACCGAACTGGAGGACGCCGGGCACAGCGCAGTGATCATGAAGCTGGACGGGATTCCTGTCGCGGTGCTGGGCCTGGCCGACCGCGTGCGGCCCGACGCTGCCGCGGCCATCGCCCACACCGGCGCCCTCACCCTGACCGCACCGATGCTGCTGACCGGCGACAACCCGCGCGCCGCCGCCCGGGTGGCCGCCGCCACCGGCATCCGCGCCACCGACGTACGGGCCGGGCTGCTGCCTGAGCACAAGGTGGCCGCGGTCCGCGAACTTCACGACAGCGGCGCGCGGGTGGCGCTGGTCGGCGACGGCGTCAACGACGCCCCCGCCCTGGCCTCGGCCCACATCGGCATCGCGATGGGCCGCGCCGGATCCGACCTCGCCCTGGACACCGCCGACGCGGTCATCACCCGCGACGAACTGGCCGCCGTGCCCGCCGTGATCGCCCTGGCCCGGCGCGCCCGCCGCCTGGTCGTCGCCAACCTCGTCATCGCCGCCACGTTCATCGCCGTGCTGGTGGCCTGGGATCTGCTCGGCGAGCTGCCCCTGCCGCTCGGCGTCGCCGGGCACGAGGGCTCCACCGTCATCGTCGGCCTCAACGGCCTGCGCCTGCTCCGCCAGGCCGCCTGGCGCCGCGCCGCCGCCACTGCCACCACCAGGAAGCCGTCATGACGCCCCCCGACAACATCACCTTCCCCGCTTGGGCCGCCCCTTCGCCGCCCGGCAACACTTTTCGTTGGATGCCGGCCAACCCCACCGCGCCTTCCTCCTCTTGGATCGAAGCGGACGGGGCGACCTTCAGCCTCTTGCGTCTGCCGGTGATCGAGGTGAAGAAGTTCCGGTAGGCGGTGTTCAGATCGGTGCGTGCCCGCTGTTGACTACAGCGGCTTGTCCGCCATTGGTATTGAGGCGGCAAGGTTCCACCGGGGTTTGAGGCTTTCCCCATGCGTCGGCGCAGCACCGTCGACGACAGGCGGCGGAAAGTCTCCGGGGATAGTTCAGCGACAGCCTTGAAGTCATGAGTGATGACGACCGCGAACAGCCCGGCGGCGCGGAGCCGGCTGTCGAGACATCCGGCCCTACGGCTGCGCCGCGGACCGGCGATGCGCAGAACCGCTCCATGGCCATGGCCGGTGAGCCTGAACCTGGAGGTGCAAGGCGGCCTTCAACCAATGGCGGAGGTGAGGGCGTGGCCCTCATCCCGCCCTCCGCCCCACCCGCTTGGCGCCGGTGCTGTTCGTCGCCGGTGCGGGCATCGGCCTCACCTACCCGCACCTGTCGGTGGCCGCGATGTCCAGCACCCGGGATCCACAGGAAGGAGGACGGGCGGCGGCGGCGATCGCCACGATGACGAGCCTGTCAATCGCGTTCGGTACGGCGGTCGCCGGGATTCTGGTCAACCTGGGTGGCGGGTCGATGCTCGACTCGGCGCGGTATGTCCTGTTCGGGCTTGCGATCATCTGCGCGATCGGCGCCCTCACCGCACACGCCGCAAATCGCGGAATGCGGACGGATCCGGTCGATCGGGTCCCGCTCCGCCAAGGCTCGTGACTGCCTGAGCTGACATGTCCGGCTCAGCGGATCGCCCCAGGGCGGTCGCCCGGTCCCCGCGGCTCTCAGCCGATCAAGTGCTCGGCCGCCTCGCGGCGGGTGTACAGCTCCCAGTAGTCCTGCGCGATGTCGTCCGGGGCGCGGTGCGGAACGCCATCGAGGGCCTGGCCGGCGTCGGCGATCATGAGGTTGATCGCGACGTTGGCGGCGTAGATGCCCTGGTCGGCGAGGGTCTTGTGGAGGTTGAGGGCCCAGTTGCGCTGGCCGGCCTGCGCGATGTTGGCGGTGGCGAGCATGGGGTAGGGGGCGATGGCGCCGCCGCCGGTGGTGAACAGCAGGGTGCCGGAGCCGGCCTCGCGCATGGCGGGCAGCACGGCCTGCACTGCGGCTACCGCCCCGAACAGCAGGGCGTCGACCTGTGGGCGCAGCGCGTCCAGGGTGACGTCTTGGGGTTGGACCATGGTGAGACCGGCGTGCGGGGAGAACTCCAGGACGTCGATGCGCCCGAAGCGGGCGGCCGCCTCGGTGAGGGCGGCGGTGAGCTGGCCGGGGTCGGCGACGTCCGCGGGGAACGCGGCGGCGGTGACACCGGCCCCGCCCAGCTCGGCCACCAGGGCATCGAGCCGGTCCTTGCTGCGGGAGATCAGAGCGACGTTGAAGCCGTGGCCGCCGAAGACCTTGGCGATCGACAGGCCGAGACCCGGACCTGCTCCGACGATGGCGAGAGTGGGCATGACGGAACCTTCTCCTTGCTCTGCCGGGCCCGAACGAGCACCCGGGGACGGGATGCGGGATGTGCGGTGGGTGATCCAGGATCAGCGGGGATCAGCGGGTGACCAGTCGGTGGGGCAGGGCGCGTCCATCGAGCGCAGGATGCGCTGTGCGATGGCGCCCAGCTGGCGCTGCTGCGCCTTGGTAAGCGGGTCGAACACCAGGCGGCGCACTTCCTCGGTGTGGGCCGGTGCGGCGCCGGCGACCGTGTCCTGGCCCTGGTCGGTGAGGGTGGCCAAGGTGTAGCGGCCGTCGGTGGGGTCCGGTCGGCGCCGGATCCAGCCGCGCTTTTCCAGCCGGGCGACCACGTTGGACAGCCGCGAGAGCGTGCTGCCGGCGTAATGCGCCAGATCGCTCATGCGCAGGGTGCGCTCGGGCGCCCCGGACAGCGCCGACAGCGTCATGTATTCGAAGTGCCCGATGCCCGCGTCCCGCTGCATCTGCGCTTCCAGGGCAGCCGGCAGCTGGGTGAGGACATAGGCGAACGCGTACCACTGCTGCTGCTCGTCGGCGTCCAGCTGGTGCCTGACGGGCGCCTCCTCGCGCTTCTGGTGCTCTTCCACGCCCTCACCGTAACTTCAAGCATGAAGCGATGCAAACGGTTGATCACTATGAGCTTGAAGTGATCGAGTGCTATTTTCGCTCTAAGCTTGAAGTCATAGTGAAGTGGTGGGGACGCTTGGACGTCTTCTTGTGGATCGTCTCGGGCCTGCCGGCACTACGGACGAATCCGGTAGCCCACGCCGGGCGTGGTGGAGATGACCGGGGGATCGCCGAGCTTGCGGCGCAGCCGGCCGACGGTGACGGTGACCGTGTTTGTGAGCGGGTTGGCGTGTTCGTCCCAGACCTGTTCGAGCAGGTCTTCGCTGCTGAGGAACGCGGGACTGGCGCGCAGGAGGGCTTCGAGGAGGGCGAACTCCTTGACCGACAGGTCCAGCGGCCGGCCGTCCCGGGTGGCGGTGCGGCGCAAGGGGTCGAGTTCGATGCCCGCCGCGCGCAGGGTTCGAGGGCGGGCGGAGGGCTGGCGGCGGGCCAGGGAGCGGATGCGCAGGACCAGCTCCGGGAAGTGGAAGGGCTTGGCGAGGTAGTCGTCGGCGCCCAGAGTCAGGCCGGCGACCCGATCGCCCGGCGAGCCGGCCGCGGTCAGCATCAGGACCATGACGCGGTCGTCGCGCTCACTGATCATCTGGCAGAGGGTGTCACCGTGGACGCCCGGCAGGTCGCGGTCGAGGACGACCACGTCGTAGGCGTTGAGGTCGAGCTTGGCCGCGGCTTCCAGGCCGTCGTACGCCACGTCCACGGCCATGCCCTGGTCGGACAGCCCTTCGATCAGGACGGCGGCGAGGGCGCGCGCGTCCTCCACTACCAGGACTCTCACGCCGGGACACCCGCCCGCGCGCTCGTCAGGGGGAGCGAGACGGCGACCCGGAGGCCGCCTTCGGGCCGGGCACGCAGCTCCAGGCCGCCGCCGTACGCCTCGGCGACGGCGGCGACGATCGACAGGCCGAGCCCCGAGCCGTTGTCGGAGCCGGTCCGGTCCGCGCTGAGCCGTTGGAACGGCCGCGCCAGCAGCGCGACCTGGCCCTGATCGAGAACGGGCCCGCCGGTCTCCACGACGAGGAGCGCGCTCTCGCCCTCGGCCCCGGTCGCGCACCGGATCCAGCCGCCGTCGTGGTTGTGCCTGACGGCGTTGTCGATCACGTTGTCGATCATCCGGGCCAGCAGTGTCGGGTCCCCCCGCGTCCACGCGCGGTCGTCGACCGTACCGTCGTGAACGGTCAGTCCCTTGGCCGCGATGCCGGCGGCGTGGGCGTCCAGGGCCGCGGACACCGCGCGGCCGAGGGAGAACGCCGTGCCGTCGGATGACGCGCCGTGCTGGCCGCGGGCGAGGATGAGGAAGCCCTCCAGAAGCCGGTCGACCTGGTCGAGTTCGGCGCGGAGCCGGTCGGCCAGCGCGGCCGTCTGGGCCGGCACCGGATCCGGCTTGGCCATGGCCACGTCCAGCGAGGCCCGCATGGTCGTCAGCGGGGTGCGCAGCTCGTGGGAGGCGTTGGCGACGAACCGGCGTTGGGCGGCGAAGGACGCCTCCAGGCGTTCCAGCAGTCCGTCGATGGTGTCGGCGAGGTCCTTCACCTCGTCGGCCGGGCCCGCCACGGCCAGGCGTTTGTGCAGGTCGTCGGCGGAGATCCGGCGGGTGGCCGCGGTGATCGTGCGCAGCGGGCGCAGCACCCGGGCAGCGACGATCCGGCCCAGCGCGACCGAGACCACGGCCATGACGGCCAGCGCGACGATCGAGCCGACCAGGAGCTGACGAGATTGGGCCGCCTTCACCTGTGACAACTCGGCCTGGAGGAGCTGGTTGAGCTCCATGGCGGCCGCGAGCGTGTCCGGCCGGTCCGGCGCGGCGCCGGGAGGCGCGGCGTGGCTGGACTGCGTCCCCCACAGTCCCACCAGGTTGTTGATCACCAGCAGTCCGGCACCGGACATGAGGAACATGACGCCGTACAGGGCGGTGAACCGCCACCGCACGGTGCGGGCCCCAAGGGCCATACGACGCAGCGTCCTCATCGGTCATCTCCTTGCTCGGTGCCGACCTTCAGGATGCCGCGCCCGACCTAACAACGATGTGACAGGGCTCGTTCGGGCCGTGTTAGGTCCGGGTCCGTACAACCGGAGCCATGCACGCAACCATCGAAGTCCACGGCCTGCGCAAGCGGTTCGGCCAGACTGTGGCGCTGGACGGGATGTCCTTCACCGTGTCCCCGGGACACGTCACCGGCTTCGTCGGCCCCAACGGCGCGGGCAAGTCCACCACGATGCGGGTGATCCTCGGCCTGGACGCGGCCGACGAGGGCACCGCGTTGGTGGGTGGGCGGCCGTACCGGAGCCTGCGCACACCCCTGACCCACGTCGGCGCCCTGCTCGACGCCGCGGCGCTGCAGCCCAGCCGTACCGCGCGCAACCATCTGCTGTGGCTGGCGCACTCCCAGGGGCTGCCCGCCAAGCGGGTCGACGAGGTGCTCGAACAGGTCGGCCTGCGATCGGCGGCCCGCCGCCGGGCCGGCGGCTTCTCCCTCGGCATGCGGCAGCGGCTCGGCATCGCCGCCGCGCTGCTCGGCGACCCGCCGATGCTCATGCTGGACGAGCCGGTGAACGGCCTCGATCCCGAGGGCATCGTGTGGATCCGCGGCCTGCTGCGTTCGCTGGCCGCGCAGGGCCGCGCCGTCCTGGTCTCCAGCCACCTGATGAGCGAGGTGGAGGACACCGCGGACCGTCTCGTGGTGGTGGGCCGGGGCCGGGTCGTGGCCGACACCACCGTGGCCGAGCTGATCGCCGCCGTGTCCCGTGACCGGGTCCGGCTCCGTACGACGGCCCGGGAGCATGCGACGACGGTGTTGTCGCGGGCCGGGGCCACCGTGGCCGGCGCCGACCGCGACGTGATCACCGTCTCGGGGCTGGCGGCCGAACGCGTCGTGGCGGCACTCACCGCCGGCGCCGTGCCGTTCTCGGAGGTGGCCGCCGACCGGGCCACGCTGGAGGAGGCCTACATGGAGCTCACCCGGAACGCGGTCGAGTTCCGCGCGGCGGACGCCGAGGCGGGCCGATGAGCGCCGGAACGGCCCCGTCACGCGGTGGCTTCCGGCGCCTGCTCCGCGCCGAGTGGACCAAGTTCAGGACGGTACGCGGCTGGGTGCTCGGCCTGGCGATCGCGCCGCTCGTCATCGTGACGCTCGGGCTGGTCGCCGCGTCGGGCAGCCACACCTCGTGCGGCGGTCCGACCGATGTCTGCCCCGCCACTCCGGTCGGGCCGGGCGGGGAAGCGGTGGACGACCGCTTCTACTTCGTGCACAGGTCGCTGACCGGCGACGGCGGCATCACGGCTCGCGTGAGCTCCATGACCGGCCACATCCGCAAACCTGACGTCACCCAGGGGGCGCGCAACGTCGTCGACGGCGTCGTGCCGTGGGCGAAGGCCGGGGTCATGGTCAAGGACGGAACCCGGCAAGGATCCGCGTACGCGGCGACGATGGTCACCGGCGGCCACGGGGTGCGGATGCAGTACGACTTCACCCAGGACATCGCCGGCCGCCCGGGCGGCGTGTCGAACGGCTCCCCGCGCTGGCTGCGGCTGACCCGCGCCGGGGACGAGCTCACCGGCTATGAGTCGGCGGACGGCCGGCACTGGACCGTGGTCGGCACCGCCCGGCCGGCCGGTCTGCCCGACACGGTGCAGGTCGGGTTCTTCGTCGCCTCTCCGGGCGATCTGACGGTCCAGCAGGCCGACTTCGGCGGGAGCATCCAGCAGAGCCGGTTCACCGAGGCCATCGCCGACTTCGACCAGGTCGCCGTGGAGGGCGAAACGTCCGGCGGCGCATGGGAGCGCGACGACATCGGCGTGACCATGGAGCCCGACGGGTCGACGCCCCACCATCCCGGCGGGTTCGCGCAGTCCGGCGACACCTACACCGTGACCGGGGTCGGCGACATCGCGCCGCTCGGGGACGGCCAGCGGATCGAAAGCACCCTCTCCGGCCTGCCGGCCGGCCTCGTCGGGGTGATCGTGGTCGCGGTCATGTTCGTCACCGCCGAATACCGGCGGGGCCTGATTCGCACCAGCCTCCTCGCCGGCCCGCGGCGCGGCCGGGTGCTGGCGGCCAAGGCCACGGTGATCGGCACGGTGACGTTCGTCGCCGGGTCGGCCGCGGCGGGCATCACGGTCGTCGTCGGCACACGGATCCTGCGCTCCAACGGCAACCCCGTCCTCCCGGTGAACACCTTCACCGAGCTGCGAGTCATCGCCGGGGTCGCGGCGCTGGCGGCCGTCTCCGCCGTCCTCGCGTTCGCTCTCGGCGCCCTGTTCCGGAACAGCGCCGCGGCGGTCACCGCGGCCGTCGCCGTCATCATCGTGCCGCACGTCCTCGCGACCACGTCCGTCCTGCCGGTCGGCGCGGCCCAGTGGCTGCTCCGGCTCACCCCGGCCGCCGGATTCGCCGTCCAGCAGAGCATCCCCGAGTATCCGCACGTCATCTCGTACTACGCGCCGTCGGCCGGTTACTACCCGCTGGCCCCCTGGGCCGGCCTTTCCGTGCTCTGCGCCTACGCGGCGCTGGCCCTCGGGCTGGCGGTCGTCCGGATTCGCCGGAGGGACGCATGAAGCGGCATCTGTCGGCCGAGTGGACCAAACTACGCACCTTGCCTGGAATCGGCTGGCTGCTGCTGGCCGTCGTCACCCTGACCCCCGCCGCGAGCGCCGCCGCGGCCGCGGTGGTCTCCTGCCCGCCCGCGGGATGCGCCTACGACGTTCCCAAGCTCGCCCTCATGGGGGTCCAGGTGGGCCAGGCGATCGTCGCCGTCCTGGCCGTGCTGGTGATCACCGGTGAGTACGGCACCGGCCTGGTCCGGACCACCTTCACCGCCATGCCGCGCCGGGTCGCCGTCCTGACCGCCAAGGCGGCCGTCCTCACCGGGGTGACGCTGTTCGCGGCGACCGGCGCCGTGCTCGCGTCCGTACTGGCCGGGCGGCTCATCCTGCCCGGCAACGGGTTCGTCCCCGAACACGGCCAGCCGCTGCTGTCCCTGGCGGACGGCCCGACGTTCCGGGCGGCCGCGGGCTCGGTCCTCTATCTGGCGCTCATCGCCCTGCTCAGTCTCGGCGTCGCGGTCGCCGTACGGGACGCGGCGATCGCCATGGGGATCGTGTTCGGCCTGCTCTACGTCCTCTCGGCCGTTCCCCTCATGGTCTCCGATCCGGGCTGGCAGAAGCTCCTGTGGCAGATCTCTCCGATGAACGCGGGGCTCGCCGTCCAGGCCACCACGCGTCTCTCGGACCTGCCGCTCAGCCCGTGGGCCGGACTGGCCGTGCTCGCGGCGTGGGCCGCCGCCGCGCTCCTGTGCGGTGGGCTGCTGCTACGGGCGCGCGACGCGTGAGCCCGCCCCCGCGTCGCCGGTGAGCCGGTCCCGCTGGAGAACGAGTTTCGTGGCTTTCGCGGCGTACGCGGCCGGGGCGTCGTCCCAGTCCGCGAGCAGGGTGGTGACGCGTTCGGCGGGAAAGTCGGTGCGGTGGACGAAGTCCAGCAGGTCGGTGAGGGCGGCGCGGGCGTGCGAGACGCCCACTCGGAGGGTGATGTCGGTGGCGTACATGCGCATGACGGGGACGCGGGTGCCGGGCGCGAGGTAGTAGCCCACGGCTGTGCATACGCCGCCGGGAGCTGGCGGCTAAGCGGATGTGCCGATGTCGGCGGCGTCCGCGACGCTGGGCTGGCGGTCTGGAACCTGAACCGGATAGAGGCGCCCCGGGCGAGCGTCGGGCGAGGGCGGGGTTCGGCGAACGCCATGGTGGATTCGTTGCCGAGGGCGGAGACGACGGAGCGCCGTACGGGGTGGCGTGCGCTGACGACGCGGAGATTTCCGCGCGGGAGCCCTGGGGTACGAGGCCGATCTGCTCAAGGCCGGGACCAAGTTGAGCCGGACCCTGGCGATGATCAGGTGCTGCGGGTGCGGAACCGCGTGGCGAACACGATCGAGACCCGGCCGCGGCATCCGCTGCACGCCTCCCGCGCCGCGGAGGTCACCTCGCTCTGGCGCCTGGGTCGCGTCTGACTTGGCCGGGTCGATGATCGGCGCTTCGGCCCCGCCGCCACGCGGTCGGCGGCGGGACCGGGCGTGTCAGCGCCAGCCGCCCTCGTCCACGCCGCCGGGGACCGGCGCCGAGGCGTCGTACGGCTCACGCGTGAAGACGAACGTGTTGAGGTCGATGTGGACGCCGCCCTCGGGGGAGTGGACCACGCGCAGCGTCTCGCCCGCGTAGTACCCGTCGAGGCCGAGCCAGGTGCCGTCCGGCTGGGCGACGAACCGGGAGGCGCGCCCCTGGCCGCCGACCGGGGTGAGCGAGACGCCCCGGTCCGGCAGCAACCGCAGCAGGTAGGCGCTCGGCCCCCAGTACCACGGGCCGGTGAGCGCGAGCAGGTCGGCGTCGGCCGTGCCGGGCACCCACTCGGCCGGCAGCGCCGGCTCGTGCGCGGCGAGAATGTCGAGCAGGTCCTTCGTGAGCGAGGCCCGCACGCCCGAGGTGGTGTTGGCCAGGAACAGGACGCCCAGGTCGGCGGCCGGGTCGGCCCACACGGTGGCCAGGAACCCCGGCATCGATCCGGTGTGCCCGGCCAGGCGACGGCCACTGTGCCGGACGAGCTGCAGGCCGAGACCGTACCCCGAGACCCAGCTCTCGCCGTCGTCGACCGCGGCGGGCTCACGCATCTCGACGAGGGTGTCGGGGCTCAGAACGCCCCCCGTGTGGCCGGCGACGAAGGCCGTCCAGCGGGCGAGATCCACCGGAGTGGACCAGAACTGCCCGGCCGGGGCCATGGCGCCGTGGTCGTTCTCGGGCTCCGGAAGCAGCACGTCGGCCCAGGGATGCACCGCGTAGCCCTGGGCGTGCGGGGCGCGCGGCCGCGTCGTCGTGCCGGTCATGCCGAGCGGTTCGAGGACCTCCTCACGCACCGCCTGCTCCCACGGCATCGAACGCTTGCGGGTGACCAACTCGCCGAGCAGCGCGAAGCCCAGGTTGGAGTAGTGGTAGCGACGGCCGGGGCGGTGCCGGGAGAGGCCGGAGCCGAGACCCGCGAGCAGCTCGTCGGCCGGCGCACCGGGCGTGCGCTCCCACCACACCCCCGGCGGCTCGGCGGTGAGCCCGCTGGTGTGGGAGAGCAGGTGGGCGACGGTCACCTCGTCGGCGGGCGTGCCGGGCATGTGCTTGCCGAGCGGGTCGAGCAGGTCGAGCGCACCCTCGTCGCGCAGCCGCATCACCATGACCGCCACCATGCTCTTGGTGATCGACCCGATGCGGTACTGCGTGTCCGCCGTCGGCGACGCGCCGTCAACCCTGCCCCGGAAACCGAGCCAGGCGACCTGACCCCCTCGGACCAGACCTGCGGCCAGTGACGGCACCCGTGACTCCGCCTGCTCGGCCGCCAGTCTGTGCAGCAGGGCGCGAGCCGTACGTTCTTCGACCTTCGACATGGGTCCAAGGCTAGCGGCGTGCTCCGACAGACCCGGACGGCATCGGCGGACCTCACGCCCGGTCAGGGGCGGCTCAGCCGGCCCCGTCCACGCCGTCCGCGCCGGCCGCTTTCTCCCCGCTCCCGGGCTCGGCGCCCTCGGCCAGGACGAGGTCGAGCAGGCCGGGGAAGCGGGCGCCGAACTCGGCCGCGCGCAGCCGGTTGACGCGGCGGGTGCCCTCGTCGCGCTGCTCCAGCAGCCCCGCCTCCCTGAGGACCGCGAAGTGGTGGCTGAGCGTCGACTTGCGCACCGGGATGTCGAAGGTGCCGCACGCCTTGGTCCACTCGGGCGAGGCGGCGACCTGCCGGATGATCAGCCGCCGCACCGGATCAGCGAGGGCGTGCAGGGCGGACTGCAAAGTCGCCTCCTGGGGATGCACGTGGGTGAGGGATCGGCCTCGGCCGGTACCCCCACTGTTCGATGTGCGTCGAACATCTGAGTAATGTTCCATCTCGATCGAACATCTTAGGAGGAGCTCATGGACGACCAGCGGACCAGGATCGGCCGGGTGGGGGTATGGCACGCCGCGATCGGCCGCCTGTCGGGGGAGGCGACCAGGAAGGCGGTCGCCGAGATCGAGGAGTTCGGCTACGGCACCCTGTGGTTCGGCGAGGGATCGACGACCAAGGAGGCGCTCAGCAACGCGGCGATCCTGCTCTGCTCCAGCAGGCGGATCACCGTCGCCACCGGGATCGCGAACATCTGGGCCCGCGACGCCACGGCGATGGCCTCCGGCGCGGCCACGCTGGCCGAGGCGTTCCCCGGCCGATTCGTGCTCGGCATCGGCGTCAGCCACGCCCCGCTCGTCCAGTCGCGCGGCCACGACTACCGGCGGCCGGTGGCCGCGATGGCCGGCTACCTCGACGCCATGGATCAGGCGAGGTACGACGCGAAGGCCCCCACCCATCCGGCGCCCCTCCTGCTGGCCGCGCTCCGGCCCAAGATGCTGGGACTGGCCCGTGACCGCGCCGACGGCGCGCATCCGTACTTCGTGCCGGTCGAGCACACGGCGCGGGCGCGCGAGGTGCTCGGGGACGAACCGGTCCTCGCGCCCGAGCAGGCCGTCGTGCTCGAACGCGACCCCGGCACCGCGCGGGCGTACGCGCGCGAGCACATGGCGCCCTACCTGGCTCTGCCGAACTACGCCAACAACCTCCGCACGTTCGGATTCGACGACGACGACCTCGCCGACGGCGGAAGCGACCGGCTGGTGGACGCGATCGTCGCCTGGGGCGACGAGGACGCGATCCGCGACCGGGTGCAGGCGCATCTGGACGCGGGTGCCGACCACGTCGCGATCCAGCCCCTCGCGCCCGGCGGCCGGCTACCGCTGGAGCACCTGAGGGAGCTCGCGCCCGCCCTGCTTTCTCTCTGACAAGCCCTCGGACGGGCCTTCAGACGGGCGCCGTGCCGTGCCGCCCATAACGGCCGGGCGACGGCGAGTCAGCCACGGAATACTTCGGCATGATCGGCGGCCCAGGTGGCGAAGGTCCGCGCGGGCCGGCCGAGGACGGTTGCCACGGTGTCCGACGAGGGGCCGGGCGTCTCCGTGCGGTCGGCCAGGTAACCGAGCAGCCGGTCCGGGACATCCTCCGGATGACCCTGGGCGATCATGGCCTCGCGGACCCGCTGGGGCGGGAGCTCCTCCCAGGCCAGCTCTTTGCCGAGCGCCTCCCCGAGGAGGCGGACCTTGTCGCGCTGGGTGAGCGACTCGGGGCCGGTGAGCACGTAGCGGTGCCCGGCATGATCGGGGTCGACGAGCGCCCGGGCGGCGACGGCGGCGACGTCCCGCTCGTCGACGGGCGAGGTCGCGGCGTCGCCGTAGGCCCCTCGGACGACACCGGCCGCGCGGATCTGCGGCGCCCAGGCGAGGCTGTTGGCGGCGAAGTCCGAGCACCGCAGACAGGTCCACGGCAGGCCCGATGCGATGACGGCGTCCTCGGCCGCCGCGAATCCGTCGGCGAAGCGGCGCTCACCGCCACCGAACTCGACGGTTGCCGCGGACAGCAGCACCACCCGCTCCGCCCCTCGCTCGGCCGCCAGTGCGACCAGCTCCGCGGCGGCGTCCCCGACCGCCCGCGGGCTGATCAGGACGGCACCGACGGCGTCCAGCGCGGGCGCCAGCGATGCGGGCCGCGAGGAATCACCACTCACCACATGGACGCCTTCCGGCAGCGCGGCGGTGGCCGGGGAGCGGGTGACGGCCGCCACCTTCTCCCCGCCCTCCAGCAGCAGCTTTATGACTTCCCGCCCCACGTTGCCCGTCGCCCCGGTCACCAGGATCATGGCCAGTCCTCCTCGTTCGCGGACTCGTGTGCCCAGTACGCTGAGTCACCCGAAAACCATACGATATGAGAACGATATTATATGAGTTCCATAGAATCTCCCGAAAGTGGAGAGGCCGCGCGCAGCAAGAGGCGGCTGGCAAGCACGATCAAGGACTCACTGCGTGAGCTGAGCGTCGAGTTGTCCATGCTCAACCACCAGGTCAGCGCCCGCCTGTCCCTCAAGGACGTCGACCTCGGGTGCCTGGACCTCCTCGTGCGTCAGGGCCCGATGAGCCCGAGTGCTCTCGCCCGCCGTGCCGGCCTCCATCCCGCCACCCTGACCGGCATCCTCGACCGGCTGGAGCGCGGCGGCTGGGTCGTACGTGAACGCGACCAGAACGACCGCCGCTCGGTCGTCGTCCGCGCCCTGCGTGACCGCAACGCCGAGGTCTTCCACCTGTTTTCAGGGATGAACGCAGCGATGGACGAGATCTGCGACCGCTACGACGAGAAGGAACTCGCGCTCCTCGCTGATTTCCTCCGGCGGGCCACGAGCGCCGGCCAGGTCGCCGCCGATGACTTGGCCGGCGGTTGAGCGGTCGGTCCGCCCCTCACCGGATCCGGCGGATTCGACACCGCGGACGTACGTGCTGCCGCGCCGGCCGCGCGGTGGGAGCGTCTGGGGCACTGTCCCGCACCCGCCCGCCGATGGCGTGCCGCCCGGCATGGATGAGAAGGCCGGCGGTCAGGCCAAGCCCCACAAATACCCCGAACGGGCGGCCGGCCCGGCCGGGCTCGCAAAGGTGATCACTGGTGTTTCATTGTCGGACTCCTGGCCTAGGCTTGCCCCGGGTGTTCGGTATGGAGGTGACGGCGTGAACCCCGAGGCATCTGGTGGCTCCGGTACCTGTCTTTCGGCGGTTCTGGAACGGATCACCTACGCCAACGAGGAGACCGGCTACACCATCGCCCGGGTGGCGACCGAGCGCTCAGGAAACGAGCTGCTCACCGTGGTGGGGCCGTTGCTGGGCGCCCAGGTGGGCGAGTCCCTGAGCCTCACCGGCCGGTGGACCTCCCACCCCCGGTACGGCAAGCAGTTCGAGGTGTGGTCGTACACCACCGTGCTGCCCGCGACCGTCCAGGGCATCCAGCGCTACCTCGGCTCGGGGCTGATCAAGGGGATCGGCCCCAAGATGGCCGAGCGGATCGTGGACCACTTCGGCACCGACACCCTGCGGGTGATCGAGGAGGAGCCCGGCCGGCTGGTGGAGGTGCCGGGGCTCGGCCCCAAGCGCACCAAGATGATCGCCGCCGCCTGGGAGGAACAAAAGATCATCAAAGAGGTGATGATCTTCCTGCAGGGGGTCGGCGTCTCGACCTCGATCGCGGTCCGCATCTTCAAGCAGTACGGCGACAGCTCGATCGAGGTGGTACGCAAGGAGCCCTATCGGCTCGCCGACGACGTGTGGGGCATCGGGTTCAAGACCGCCGACACGATCGCGCAGGCGGTCGGCATCCCGCACGACAGCCCGGAGCGGGTCAAGGCGGGCCTGCGCTACACGCTGTCCCAGGCCGCCGACGACGGCCACTGCTACCTGCCCGCGCCCAACCTGGTCACCGACGCCGTGAAGATCCTCGACGTCTCGGCCGAGCTGGTCACCACCTGCCTGGACGAGCTGACCGCGGACGACTCCCGCGAGGCGAGCGTCGTCCGGGAGGAGATCCCGGCGGCCGAGGGCACCGTGCCCGCGATCTACCTGGTGCCGTTCCAGCGGGCCGAGGCGTCTCTCGCCGCGACGCTGCGCGGCCTGCTCACCACCTCCGGAAACCGGCTGCGCGCGTTCGAGGACGTGGACTGGCCGGTCGCGCTGGACTGGCTGCACGGCAAGACCGGCGCCGAGCTCGCCCCCGAGCAGGCCCAGGCCGTACGGCTGGCGCTGACCGAACGGGTCGCCGTGCTGACCGGGGGACCGGGCTGCGGCAAGAGCTTCACCGTGCGCTCGATCGTCACGCTCGCCAGGGCCAAGCGCGCCAAGGTCATCCTTGCCGCGCCGACCGGCCGGGCGGCCAAGCGGCTGGCGGAGCTGACCGGCCACGAGGCGACCACCGTGCACCGCCTGCTGCAGCTCCGGCCGGGCGGCGACGCCACCTTCGACCGGGACAACCCGCTGGACGCCGACCTGGTCGTGGTGGACGAGGCGTCCATGCTCGACCTGCTGCTGGCCAACAAGCTCGTCAAGGCCGTCGCGCCCGGCGCGCACCTGCTCTTCGTCGGCGACGTCGACCAGTTGCCCTCGGTCGGCGCGGGCGAGGTGCTGCGCGACCTGCTGGCCGCGCCCGACATCCCGAGGGTGCGGCTCACCCAGATCTTCCGGCAGGCGCAGCAGTCCGGCGTTGTCGTCAATGCGCACCGGGTGAATACCGGCCAATCGCCTCTGGTGCGCGAATTCCCTGACTTCTTTCTTTTCCCATGCGAAGAGCCGGAAGAAATCGCCGCGCTCACCGTGGACGTCGTCGCCCGCCGCATTCCGGCGAAGTTCGGGCTCAATCCGCGCCGCGACGTGCAGGTGCTCGCGCCGATGCACCGGGGCGCGGCCGGGGCGGGCGCGCTGAACATCGCGCTGCAGGAGGCGCTCACCCCCGCGCGCGAGGGCATGCCCGAACGCCGGTACGGCGGGCGGGTGTTCCGCGTGGGCGACAAGGTCACGCAGCTCCGCAACAACTACGACAAGGGTGCCGCGGGCGTGTTCAACGGCACCGTCGGCGTCGTCACCGGCATCACGCCGGAGGAGAGCAAGCTCACCGTCCTGACCGACGAGGACGAGAACGTCGACTACTCCTTCGACGAGCTGGACGAGCTGGCCCACGCGTACGCGGTGAGCATCCATCGCTCGCAGGGCAGCGAGTATCCGGCCGTGGTCATCCCTCTCGCGACCAGCGCGTGGATGATGCTGCAGCGCAACCTGCTCTACACCGCGATCACCAGGGCCAAGAAGCTCGTGGTCATCGTCGGCTCCCGGCGCGCCCTCGGCCAAGCCGTACGCACCAAGGGGGCGGGCAGGCGGCACACCGGGCTGACCCACCGCCTGCTGTGAGCCCGGCGGCTACGTGCCGCCGCCGTCGTCGAGGGAGAGCCGCAGCGCCGCGACGTCGATGTTCAGCAGGCGGGAGAACGCCTCGGCTCCGGCCGGGCCGACGACCAGGGCGCGCCCCGAGCCGATGCGGGCGACCCATCCCTGGTCGAGCGCGTGGCGGCAGAGGGCGGCCCCGGCCGTCCCGGCCAGGTGCGGGCGGCGCTCGGTCCAGTCCAGGCACTGCCGGGCGAGCGGTCGCCGGCCGGTGGTGCCGGGCAGGCTGCCGAGCACGTCCTCCAGCCAGGACGTCCCGGCCTCGGTGAAGGCGAAGCCCGTCCGCCGTTCGAGCAGGCCGTGGCCGGACAGACCGTCGGCGACCGCGACTCCGAGCCGCCCGGCCAGGTGGTCGTAGCAGGTGCGGGCGAAGGCCAGCGCGCGGCGCGCACCGGCGACGCGCAGGGTCCCGGGCGGCGAGTTCGCGGGCGGGCCGTGCGCCGCCATGTCCTCGATCAGCTGCGCCACGGCCGGGTCGGCGAGCCGTACGTAGCGGTGGCGCCCCTGGTGCTCCTCGGCCAGCACGCCTCCGGCGACCAGGCGCGAGAGGTGCTCGCTGGCGGTGGATGGGGCGACGCCCGCGTGCCGGGCCAGCTCGCCGGCCGTCCAGGCCCGCCCGTCGAGGAGCGCGAGGCAGAACGCTGCGCGGGTGCCGTCGGCGAGCAGCCCGGCCAGCCGGGTCAGCGCGATCTGGGAATCGGAGGCCACCCGTCCATCATGGGCGCCGCACATTGCGGCCGGCGCCGAAGCGTCGCGCCATATTGACGATGATCATGCTTTTGGTTTGACGCGCACTTTACTCGGATAGAACTAAGTTCAGGGTATTACGTAACGAAAGTGTGACCTAACTCTCCAAAAGAACGACTACGGGCGGAGTTGGTCCTAATAGAGTCTTGTATTGCACTTTGCCATCATGGGGGAGACGTTTGCGTTGACCACTAACACGCGCATGAGATTGCCACTCGTCGGCCTCGCCGCCGCCACGGCCGTCGTGTTGTCCGCTTGTTCCGGGGGCTCGGGCGCAGGGGGCGCTTCGGGAACCGACGGCTCCGGCGACACCGGAGCGACCGCGGCCGCCGCGCCCGCGATCAAGATAAGTCCGGCCGAGGGCACCGCGAAGGTGCGCCCGGACAAGACCGTCGTCGTCACCGCGGCGAACGGCTCGCTTGAAGAGGTCACCCTGGAGACCGACGGGGAGCAGGTCGAGGGGGCGTTCAACAAGACCCGCACCAAGTGGATCTCCAAGAAGCCGTTGAAGCCGTCCACCAACTACACGGTGTCGGCCAAGGCGAACGGCGACGGGGGGCCGGCGACCGCCACGAGCGATTTCACCACCGACAAACCCAAGATCGAGCTCGCGGTCGCCGACGTGACCCCGGGACTCAAGGGCGAGACGGTCGGCGTCGGCATGCCCATCATGGTGACGTTCAACCAGGCCGTGCAGGACAAGGCGGCGGTCGAGGCCGCTCTTGAAGTGAAGGCGCAGAAGCCGGTCCCCGGTGCCTGGCGGTGGATCAACGACAGGCTGGCCATCTACCGGACCGCCAAGTTCTGGCCCGCGCACCAGACCGTCACGTTCACCGCCCACCTCGCCGGCGTCAAGGGCGGCCCGGAGATGTACGGCGTCGAGGACCACACCGCCAAGATCAAGATCGGCGCGGAGTGGGTCAGCTACGTCAACATCAAAACGCACATGATGGTGGTCAAGCGCGACGGCAAGACCGTGCAGACCATGAAGATCAGCGCGGGCAACGGCACCACCCGCGAATACACGACCACCAGCGGCGTCCATCTGACCATGGAACGCGCTAATCCGGTCACCATGATCTCCCCGGGGAAGAAGGAGGGCGACCCCGGCTACTACAAGGAGATCGTCGACCACGCGGTCCGCATCTCCAGCAGCGGCGAGTACGTGCACAGCGCGCCGTGGTCGGTCGGCTCCCAGGGCCGGGCCAACGTCAGCCACGGCTGCATCAACGCCCACCCGACGCAGGCCAAGTGGTACTACCAGAACTTCCACCGGGGCGACGTCGTCAAGATCGTCGGGACCACCCGCGCGCTCGAGTGGAACAACGGCTGGGGGTTCTGGCAGATGCCGTACAGCCAGTGGAAGCAGGGCAGCGCCCTGAAGTCCACGTCCAAGTCCCAGGGATAGTCCGACCTTCACCGGCCCTGGCCGTCCCCGCAGCGGGGACGGCCAGGGCCGTTCTGTGCCCGGCCACGGCGCCCGCCCCCGCCGTCGTACGCGGACGGGTGAAATCTCCGCCCTGATCGTGGCCATGGTCAGCCTTCGGCGGCGACGTCCAGCGCCGTTCCGTACAGGCGGGACACCCGGATCCTGATCACCACGCGCCGGTCCGCCACCATCTGCTCAAGGAAGGCCGCCTCGTCCGCGGGATCCGCGAAGCCGGGTGTCAGGGCCAGCAGCTCCCGTCCGACCGCGTCGCCGGGAACGGCCGACGCCTCGGACACCTCCGCCTCGCCCTCGGCGACGACGAACGACCAGGCATCCGGGCTCACATGCAGGGCGGCATGCGGATCGCGCCGCAACTGGCGCACCTTGAGACGGCCGGCCGTGGAGGAGATCCGCACCACCCGCTCCTCGGGGCTCCAGCGGTGGACGACGGTGGACAGATGCGGGTGGCCGCTGCTCCTGACGGTCGCCAGCACTCCGAACCGCTGATCGCCCAACGCCTGTGACAGTTCCTCCTGGGTGAGAACCCGGGGCTCGGGTCCGCTGCCCGGCTTGTGCTCGGTCGCGCTCATGGGACATGCCTTTCGTGTGGTCGTGGAGTTCGGGTGGTCGTGGAGGAGGTCAGGCGGCCGTGGTCCGGGTGGCGGCGGGGACGGGCTCTCCGGGCCGCTCACTCGGCCGCCGCAGTACGGCGAGGGCGACGGCGAAGGCCACGGCGAGTAGTCCGGCGCCGACGGCGAAGGCCAGGCGGTAGCCGCCGGTCAGCGCGACGGCCTGGCTCATCCCCTCCGCGAGCAGCCCCTCGGTACGGGAGGCCGCCAGCGTGGACAGCACCGCGACCCCCATGGCCATGCCGACCTGTTGCGTGGTGTTGAACAGCCCGGAGGCCAGGCCCGCGTCGCCGTCGGCCGCGCCGGACATGGCGAGCGCGGTCAGCGCCGGAAGGGCGAGGCCGAAGCCGGCGGCGAGCAGCATCACCGGCAGCAGGTCGGTCACGTAGTCCGCGTGCACGGGGACGCGGGCGAGCAGTCCGAGGACACCGACCAGCAGGGCCAGTCCCGCGAGCAGGACGTTGCGCTCGCCGAAGCGGGCGTTGAGCCGAGTCGAGACGCCGAGCGAGACGGCGCCGATGAGCACCGCGGCCGGGAGCATCGCCAGCCCGGTCGCGGCCGCGCCGTACCCGAGGACGTTCTGCAGGTACAGGGCGAGGAGGATCTGGAAGGCGAACAGCGCGGCGACCATCAGGACCTGCACCAGATTGGCCCCCGAGACGGCGCGGGAGCGGAAGATCCGCAGCGGCATGAGCGGGGAGCGCGCGGTGGCCTGGCGGGCGACGAACGCGACGAGCAGCGCGACAGCGAGAGCGCCGGAGCCGAGCGTGACACCCGAGGTCCAGCCGCGCTCCCCGCCGGTGACGACGGTGGAGATGCCGAGCATCAGCCCGGCGGTGATCAGGACGGCGCCGAGGACGTCGGCCCCGGCCGCGAGTCCGATCCCGCGCACCGCCGGCAGCGCGTACGCCCCGGCCGCGAGCGTCGCGAGCCCGATCGGCAGGTTGATGAAGAAGATCCAGTGCCAGTCGAGGGCGTCGGTGAGGACGCCGCCGAGTACCTGGCCGATCGAGGCGCCGGCCGCGCCCGTGAAGCTGAAGACGGCGATCGCCCGAGCCCGCTCCCGCGGCTCGGTGAAGAGCGTCACCAGGATGCCGAGGCCGACCGCGGAGGCCATCGCGCTGCCGACGCCCTGCAGGAATCGGGCGGCCACCAGCACGGCGGGCGTGGTGGCGGCCCCGGCGAGCACGGAGGCGGCGGTGAAGAGCGCGGTGCCGGCCAGGAACATCTGTTTGCGGCCGACCAGGTCGCCGAGCCGCCCGGCGAGCAGCAGCAGGCTGCCGAAGGCGATCAGGTACGCGTTGACGACCCAGCTCAGGCCGGCGGGGGAGAAGCCGAGATCGCTCTGGATGGCGGGCATCGCCACGGTCACGATGCTGCCGTCGAGGACGACCATCAGCGTCCCGGTGGCGATCACGCCGAGGGCGATCCGCCGCGATCGGGCCGGTGCCGATGAGGGGGCCGATGAGGGGGTGGACATGGGAGGTCCCTCCTGTCAGACGAGACGACAAGAGAGACCGTAGCAGATAGTTCCGTTGCAGACTATCTTTCTCGGTTCTACTTTCCGCGCTGGCGGGCCCGCCGTACCGGCTGGGGGCTCTCCACGGGCGCGGCCAGGTGACCGTCCGCGAGCCGGTTCAGCGCGCGGACCAGGACCTCGCGCTCGTCTTCCGGCAGTGCGGCCAGCGCCTCCGCGTGGACCCGGTCCACGATCTCCTGGCTGTGCCGGGCGACCCGTGCGCCCTCCTCGGTGACCGCGATGATGCGGGCGCGCCGATCGGTGCTGGAGGGGCGGCGCTCGGCGAGGCCCGCCTCCTCCAGGGCGTCCACCGTGACGACCATCGTGGTCTTGTCCATGTCGCCGATCTCGGCGAGCTGGATCTGGGTGCGCTCCTCTTCCAGCGCGTGGACCAGCACGCAGTGCATCCGCGCGGTCAGCCCGATCTCGGCGAGCGCGGCGGCCATCCGGGTCCGCAGGACGTGGCCGGTGTGGTCGAGGAGGTACGACAGGTCCGGTTCGGTACGGGTCGGCGCCATGGCGGTCATAGCCGCAGCATAACAATCCGATCCGTCGTGGATTATCCGCTGGCAGACGTCCTCGGGGATCCGATCATGTTCCCGTGCTCTGGTAGTGCCGGAGCTGGCGGGACCAGATCCGGTAGGCGAGGGCGAACAGCGCCACCCCCAGCAGGGGACTCCCGTACGCCACCGGCGCGGGCACGTTCAGCTCGCCGGTCCGGTCCAGCAGCACGCTCGCCGGCACGTACGCCACGAACGCCACGGGCAGCACGAACGTCAGCGCCCACTGGGCGGCGCCGCCGAAGACGCTCATGGGATACGACCCGAACTTGCTGAACAGGTCGTCGGCGAACGCCCGCACCCCCAGCGTGTTCCACGTGCGCAGCGCCAGTGACGCCAACGCCAGCGACACGGCCGCCTCCACCAGCGCCCCGCCCACGACGGCCGCCAGGCAGAACAGGATCGAGGCCGGCCCCAGCGGCGGCAGCGCCACCACCAGGAGGACCAGCCCCGCCAGCAGGTCGCCGAGCTGTCCCACGCCCAGGCGCTTGGCCATGATCTGGACGAGCGGGTTGAGCGGACGCAGCAGCACCCGGTCCAGCTCTCCCTCACGAACCAGCCAGTCCAGGCCGATGAGACTGCTGAACGGCAGGACGTAGAGCGCGTGCGCGGTCAGGCGCATGCCGTACAGGAACGCGATCTCCCGCAGGCTCCAGCCGCCGACCGCCGGGAACGTGTGCATGACGACCCACACGAAGGCGAAGCCGCTGCCCTGGTAGGCCACCCCGGCGGCGATGCCGATCACCAGATTCAGCCGGTACTGCAGTGCGCCGCGCATGGCGGCACGCTGTAACCGCCAGTACAGGCGCAGCGCGCGCACGACCTCAGCCACCCTGGATCACCACCTTGTGGTGGGCCCGTCGCCATATCGCCCACAGCACCCCTGCCAGCGCCGCGATCCACCCGATCTCGACGGCCACCGCCCGGCCGATCTGCCCGCCCGAGAGCTGCCCCACGTAGACGGCCGCCGGGACGTAGCCCATGTACTTGAACGGCAGGGCGTCGGCCAGGACGCCGAGCGCCCCGGGGAAGAACGACAGCGGCACCATCGTCCCGGCGAAGAAGTGGCTGACCAGCCGGTACAGCAGCGAGATCGCCCCCGTCTCCAGCGTCCAGAAGCCGATCACACAGATGAGCAGCGACATCATCACCGAGATGACGTAGCCGAGCGCCAGCGTCGCCGCGTAGCCGATCGGGTGCTCGGTGGGGGTGATCGTGCCGACCAGCAGCACCACCGGGATCGCCGGGGCGAGCATCAGCAGCCCTCCAGCGGTGTGCCCGGCCTGGAACGCGGCCATCTGGGGCAGATAACCGGTCGGCCGGGACAGGTCGAAGAACACCGTGCCGGTGCGGATCCGGAAATGCGCGATCATCGGGATGATCGGGGTGGTGACGAACGCCTGGAGGTTGGCCAGGCTCAGGTAGGCCAGCAGCGCCTCCAGGGTGAGCCCCCGGGGGTCGGACTCCCGGCCGCTGTAGAGGGACGTCCAGACCATGCGCAGCAGGAACACCTGCGCGACCAGCGCCACCACACTCATGATCACGTCGCTGCGGTAGGCGAACTGAAAGCGCATCCCGACGCGGGCCATCCCGGCCAGCGGGCGGATCACCGCTCGCTCTCGGCGTAGATGCGGGTGATCACGCCCTCCAGGTCGGGCTCCCGGATCGACAGGTCGCGGATGGGGTGCTCGGCGGCGACCTGGGCGATCAGTTCGGGTATCGGCCGTCCGGCCGCGATCTCGAATGTGCGGGTCTCATCGTCGGCCAGCTCGACCACCAGCCGCCGCGGCGGCGCGTAGGCCGTGACGAGATCGTCGATGCCACCGTCGTACAGCACCCGGCCCTTGTCGATGAGGATGATCCGCTCGCACAGCGCCTCGACGTCGGCCAGGTCGTGCGTGGTCAGCACGACGGTGGTGCGGCCGAGCCGGTTGGTCTCGGCGATGAACTCCCGCACCGCCTGCTTGGCCATGACGTCGAGGCCGACGGTCGGCTCATCCAGGTAGAGGATGGGCGGGTCGTACAGCATCGCCGCCGCCAGGTCGCCGCGCATCCGCTGGCCGAGGCTGAGCTGGCGGACCGGTGTCTGCAGGAAGTCGTCGAGCCCGAGCAGGTCGCACATGCGGCGCAGCGATCCGGCGAAGCGGGCGGCGGGCACGTCGTACAGGTCGCCGACCAGGCGCAGGGAGTCGATCAGCGGCAGGTCCCACCAGAGTTGGCTGCGCTGGCCGAAGACCACGCCGACTGCTCTGGCGTTGGCCTCGCGGTCCCGCCACGGCACCCGGCCGTCCACCTCGATCAGGCCGCTGGTGGGGGTGAGGATGCCGGTCAGCATCTTCACCGTGGTGGATTTGCCCGCGCCGTTCGGGCCGAGATAGCCGACGATCTCGCCCGCGGAGATCTCGAAGCTGACGCCGTCCACGGCGGTCCGCTCGTCGTATCGGCGGGTCAGGAGGGTGCGCAGGGGGCCGAGGGGGCCGGAAAAGGTGTGCGGGCGGCGGAAGACCTTCGTCAGCGACTCGACCCTGATCATGGCGACATCCTTCATGCGGAGGATGTCGCCTGGCAACTGTTTTCTTCCGGCCCCGGCCGGCCCGCGAACGGTCGGCGGGGCCGGACGTCGTCAGGAGTCCGCGGGGGAGATCCGCATCTCCAGGACCTGGCCTGGCCACTCGCCGACGACGAACTCGACGGTCCGGGAGAACCCGACGCTCTCGTAGTACCTGACGAGCCTGCCGTCGTCGCCGGCGTAGCAGTCGACCCGCAGCAGGCCCACGCCGCGCCGGGCCGCCTCCTCGCGGGCCCAGCCGAGCAGTGCGGCGCCCACACCCCGGCCGGAGAACCGGCGGTCGATCACGAGCATCTGCACGTACAACTCCGGCTCCGGCGCGGGGGTCACGTACGGCATGGCGGCGCCCACCACGATGCTGCCGGCCGGCTCACCGTCGATCTCGGCGATGCGCACGTCGCCCTCCGACGCCCGGCGGGTGACGCTCTCGATCCTGGCCGCGTCGGTGGAGAACGGCGTACTGCCCCACTGGCCGGTGCGCCCCTGCTCGGTCAGCCAGGCCACCGCGCTGTCGAACATGCCGAGCATGGCCGGAACGTCGGCCGGACCGCCCTTTCTGATCTTCATCGGGCGATCCTAACAGCGGTCCGACGAACCGCCACGATGTCCCCGAAGCCGGATGAAACGGTCACGATCGACCGCCCCGCGTCACCTGGTCGAGCGGCGTGGAGCCGCCCGGGCTGAGCGGCGTCCGCAGGAACATCGGGACCTGCGACATGAACCGGGGCCGGCTCCCGCGATGCCGCTGGGCCGCGTGGACCAGGAACGGGTGGCAGATGTAGGCGTCGCCCGGCAACCCCGTGGCGAGCGCCTCCGGCCGGTGCGCGGTCGCCTCGTCCAGGATCGGCCCCGACTCGAAGAACGGCAGGCCGCCCTCGCCGTACGGCTCCAGCACCCGCGCCGCGTCCCGGTGGGAGCCCACGCGCAGGCGGGTGGGCGCGTCGTCCGGGCCCACCTCGGAGAACAGGAGCAGGAGAAGGAAGGTGTGCGACCGGTCGGTCACCACGCCCCAGGCGTTGTCCGGACCCGGGACGTTCTGGTCGATGTGCCACCCGGCGTCGCCGGAGTCCTCCGGATGGGGGAAGCGCACCGGGGTCATCCCGATCACCGGGCGCGGCGCCCAACCGCCCACGCCCGCGACCAGATCGAGCGCGTCGGTGAGGCGGGCGGCGTGCATCACCTCGCCCAGCGCCCCCTCCCCGGTCGGCTCCACCCACACCACCGGGCGGGTCCACTCCTGCGGGCGTTCCGGCGACAGGCCGAGGCGCTCCCACAGCAGGGCCAGGGCGCGCTCGCCCGTCTCGCGCGGGAACGCCTCCTCGACCTTGAGGAACCCGTCGGCCGCGAACCGCTCGATGGCGGAGTCGTCGAAAGGAGTCACGGCCGGACCCTAGAGCCCGCCGCGCGCCGGAGGCGACCGGTTTTTCCTCCGCAGGCGCTCAGCACGGGCGGACGACGAACACGCCCCAACCCAGGTGCCGCCGGCCGTACGCGAGATGGGAACGGCGGGAGCGCTCCAGGAAGGCGCGCACCTCCGCCGCCTCCGGGTCGCCGGGATTGGCACGCAGCCAGTCGCTGAGCGCCCACCACTGCGGAGCCATGTAGCGATCCCAGCTGTCCTGGTCGGCCAGCACCATCTCGATCAGCTCGACCCCGGCGGCCTCGAACCGGTCCAGCGTCTCAGGCAGCGTCCCGAACGACGCGGCCTCCACCTGGAGCGCCGCACACGCCTCCGCCGGAGGCGGCGAGATCCAGTACGGCTCGCCGACCAGCAGCAGCCCACCGTCGCGCAGCCCGGGACGCATCAGGTCGAGCGTGCCCGCGAGGCCGCCGCCGATCCAGGTGGCGCCGATGCAGGAGACGATGTCGTACGCCCCGGGCTCGACGGCGTAGGCCCCGGCGTCGCCCCGCTCGAACCGGACCCGGTCGGCCACGCCCAGCTCCTCGGCGCGTTCGTGGGCGGCGGAGAGGAAGACGTCGCTGATGTCGACGCCGACGCCCTCCGCTCCGTGGTCGGCGGCCCACCGGCACAGCATCTCGCCCTTTCCGCAGGCAAGGTCGAGCTGCCGCACGCCCGGCGAGACACCGCAGATCTCGGCGAGCAGGGCCATCTTGTCGTGGGTGAGCGGGTTGAGGATCCGGTTCCGGGCCTCGGAGATCTCGTGGAAGCGCAACGACATGGGGGCCATCCTGTGCCCCCACGCCCCCTCCCGGCGACGGGTTTTCACCCCACCGCGAGCCCGCGCGGCCGGGGGAGCGGCGACCCCTCATGACGCCCGGCGCGGAACAGACCAGTCATCGTGACGGATTCGGCGGGCGAGCCGACCCCTCAGGAGCTCCAGGTGGTACGGCTGGCTGTCACAGGAGCCTCCAACCGCGAGATCGGCGCGCAGCTGTTCCTGAGCCCGCGCACGGTCGCCTACCACCTGTACAAGGCCTTCCCCAAGCTGGGCGTCTCGTCCCGTGGGGAACTGGCCAGGCTGGTTCCGTTGACCTAAACACGGGCGGGTCCAGCGCAATGACGGAGCGGAGACCAGCCGCAGGAGCCGTGGATCCCACCCGAGCGCATCCGCGTGGCGCGTGACAGCGGGCCGGGACAGCCGAGACGCAGAGAAAAGCACTTGCTCGCCCCCGCCGGCCGTGGAAGAGTGGCGCGCGCTCTGCGATCTCGCAGACGGACTCACGGTGAGGAACGACAGCCAATGATCTCGGCGTCCCCCAGCGGCCGCCACCGGCACTGAGCGCCCGCTCCCCAGCGGCCAGCGGCCTCAGCCTGTCGCGCATGGCGGCCCCATGATTCGGTGCCGAACGCACCGCCGGTTCGCCCTGCCCGAGTTCGCCTCGGGCTCATCCTGAGACTTCGTGAGGTCAACCCACCATGGACATCCAGGTCCAGAGCTTCGCCGTCGCCAACCTCCGCCGCCGCCCCGTGGTCGTTGAGATCGGCGGCTTCGTCGCGGGCTTCAACCCCGACACCGACAGCCCCTACCTCAACTACGCGACCCCGCTGCCCGGCACAGAGCCGACCGAGCGGGACGTCGCGGCCCTGATCACGTCCTTCCGGGAGCGTGGCCTGCTGCCGCGGCTGGAGTTCGCACCGCAGGCCGCCCCTGCCGTGGCGCCGGCGCTGCGGGCGGCGGGCTTCGGCACCGAGGCCGTGCACGAGTACCTCGTCTGCACCCCGAGCACGCTGACGGCCCCTCACCTCACCGACGCACCGCGTGTGGAGACCCCGGCCACCGACGAGGAGTACGCCGCGCTCGACGCCGCCCTCGGGGAGGCATTCGGCGGACCCTTCGCCTCCTCCCCGCAGGGTGTCGCCCTGCTGCGGCGCACCCAGCAGAACGGTGGTGCCGTGCGCTTCGTCCGCGCCCCGGACAGCGGCTGTGCCGGCGGGGCGTCCTGCTCTCCGCCGGCCGAGGACACCGCCGAGCTGTCCGGCGTCGGAACCCGTCCGGCCTACCGCGGCCGCGGCATCGCCGGCGCGGTGACCGCCGCGCTGACCGGAGCGATGTTCGCCCAGGGGGCCGCCTCGGTGTGGTTGGAGTACTCCGGCGACGGCTCCCGCCGCGTCTATGAGCGTGTCGGCTACCGGCCGCGGGGCACCCGCCTCTACCTCTCACTGCCCACGGAGCAGCGGCACTGATCGCACTGACCCGCTCGGGGGGCGGCGACCTGTCGCCGCCCCCCGAATGGCGCGCCGCCGGCGGTCCAGTAGCTCGGCGATGACGCCGTACGCGGTGCGTTCCGGGTCTGCGTCCGGGCGCCCGCTTCCTGTGACACCGGTCAACGCTGGTCGCCGCCGGCGTCCGAGGTGGCGCCGACCGTGACGCCTTCCCCAGCGGGGACGCTGCGGCCGCTGTGGAGGACTTCCCGTTGCCATTGCTGTCGCGGCTGGGTGTGCAGCCGCCAGTAGTGTTCGGCGATGTCATCGGGGTCGAAGGCCGTACCCGGAGCGACGGGGCCGTCGACGGTGACGCTGGCCACGTGGACTCCGGAGGGCCCGTATTCCTGGTCGAGCAGGTCCACCAGCGTTCGCACTCCGGCCTTGCCGAGCGAGAGGCTGACATATTGCGATTTCGGCTCGGGCATTCCGCCGGTGATGATGAACGAACCGCTCCCGCGCCGCGCCATCGCGGGTGCGATGTGGGCGGCGGCGGTGAGCGCGCCGACCACGTTGACCGCCCAGGCGTCCAGCTGGGCGCGCGCCGGCAGCTGTCCGGGCGTGTCCGCCTGGATGATCGCCGCGTTGTAGACCACGACGTCGGGGAGGCCGAGCTCATCGGACGCCGCGTCGAGGGCAGCGCGCAGCGCCGTCTCATCGGCGCTGTCGGCGGTCAGCGCGACGACGGGCACGCCGAAGGCGGAAACCGCCTCGGCCGCGTCGGCGAGTGTTCCGGCGCTCCGTGCGATGAGGGCGATCGGCAGGCCCTGGCGTGCGAATCGGCGGGCGACCGACCGGCCGATCCCTGGACCGGCTCCGATGACCACTGCTCCTGGCATAACTGACTCCTTAGCTGGATGACTGCTGATAATCGGGACCGCAGTCGGCCGATGCCTGGCCGGCTTCTCCCTCGGACGCTGAGGCGGGTCGGCCAGGCGTCGTGCCCGACATCAGCTGGGGATGGCGACGGGGGCAGGCGCCAGGCTCGCCGAGATCTGAGCGGTCAGGTCGGCGGGGGTGAACATGTGGGGGAACAGAACACCGCCGGGGTCCAAGGGCGCCGACTCGGCGAGGGTGCCGATGTGAACAGGGACGAAGCCGGTGGCTCGTACCAGAGCATGAACGATTCCGCTGGCCTCAGGATCGTCGCCGACGACCGCCATGGCCCAGAAGCCCGGCTGGGCGGAGCCCCGGTAGGCGAGGGACTCGTCCATCACGTGGGAGAAGGCCCGGACGATCGTCGACTGCGGCAGGCGCTGGGCGGTGCGGGTTCCCGCGGTCAGGCCCGAGGCGAGTGTCGAGATGATCCGTCCGTCCGCGGAGACTCCCATGGGATTGCTCGCGTCGATGAGGATCTTCCCGGCCAGGTGTGCGGCCGTGGCCGCCAGGACCTCGTCGACGGCCTGGTAGTTGAGCGCGTTCAGGACGATGTCGGCGGTGGCCGCGGCCTGCTCCAGCGACGCGGCCTCGGCCCGGGGCCCCAGCTCGCCGGTGAAGGCGAGGAGCTTTTCCGGCGTTCGGACGCCGAAGGTCACGTGGTGGCCGGCGTCGATCCAGAAGCGGCCGATCGCCCGGCCGATCGGACCGGCTCCGAGAATCCCCAGCCGCAGTGGAGTGGTTGAGTTCTGCACGAGCAAGACCTTAAAGCTTGAATTATTCAAACTGCAAATGTCCTAGCTTGAGGTAGTTGCTAGGATGGAGGCATGGACAGTGGCGAGGAGCGCGACTTGGCCGCCGAGCGGGAGATCTGCGGACTGGTGGCAGAGCTGGCGCGACGCATCGACGACCACGTCCGCCGGCGCGTGGTCGAGCTTGAGCTGACCGGGCCACAAGCGGTCGCGCTACGTGAGCTGACCGGTCCGATGACGATGCGGGAACTCGCGCTGCGGATGGGGTGCGAGCCGTCCAACGTGACCTACATCGCCGACCGTCTGGAGAAGCAGGGCATCATCGAGCGGCAGGCCCATCCCCACGACCGCAGAGCCAAGCGACTCGCCCTGACCGCGCAGGGCGGCGCCCTGCGCGAGCAACTGATCAAAATTCTGTCCCAGGGCTCGCCGCTGGCCGGTTTGTCCTACGAGGAGCAGAAATCCCTTCAGGACCTGCTGCTCAAAGCCGTGCGCTGACCAGTGAGCCGATATCCATACGTGCCTCCACGTGCTCGCGGTCGTCTCCGGCCAGGTCGCCGGCCTTGCCGCAGAAGATGTCCTTGCTCGCGCTGTTCCAATTTCTCCGTGGCTGTCAGGCCTTCGTTGATCTCGCGGCAGCTCGTCAGCGAGGCAGCCGCAGATGATGGTGCGCATCACTCGGCCGAGTTCTTCGATGACCTGGTAGGTGGGGTGCTCGGGGCCGCCGCGGGCGAACCGGTGCAGCATCTGGTGAGACTCGGCGGTGCGCGGTCGCAGCGCGGTGGTGGGTGATCAGGTCCCGGTCGATGGTCGTGAGGGGCCGCGCGGGTGCGATGGGGGCGCCAGTCTCGGTGTCGCTATTGCAAGGGCAATATGGTGTTCATGCTGGAATGTGCGAAGGTATGGTGATTGTTCGTGACGACGTTCCGGATCAGTGAGGCCGCCGTTCTGCTCGGTGTCAGCGCCGACACCGTGCGCCGCTGGGTGGACTCCGGCCGGCTCGCCGCCCAGCGGGACGAGTACGGCCACCGCCGGGTGGACGGCCGGGATCTGGCCGCCTTCGCGCGCGGCCAGATCGAGGACGAGAACGGCTCGGGTCACTCCTCGGCCCGCAACCGCTTCCGCGGGATCGTGACCGAGGTGATCAAGGACGCGGTGATGGCCCAGGTGGAGATCGCGGCTGGGCCGTACCGGGTGGTGTCGCTGATGAGCCGCCAGGCCGCCGACGAGCTCGGCCTCGAACCGGGCGTGGTCGCGGTCGCCGTGATCAAGTCCACCAACGTCGTCGTGGAGATCCCGGACAGCACACGCGTGTGAGCCAGTAAGGAGCCCCCCTTGTCAAGGCGTCTCTTCCGATGGGCCGTCGCGGCCCCCCTCGCCCTCGTCCTCGCCGCCGGCCTGACCGGCTGCGGCTCCGGCACCGCGGACACATCCGCGCCCGCCTCCTCCGGAGGCGCGGCCAAGACGCTGACCGTGTTCGCCGCCGCCTCGCTCACCGGCACGTTCACCGAGCTGGGCACGACCTTCGAGGCGGCCCACCCCGGCACGACGGTGAAGTTCAACTTCGGCTCCAGCGCCACGCTGGCCCAGCAGATCACCCAGGACGCCCCCGCCGACGTGTTCGCCGCCGCCAGCCCGGCGACGATGAAGACCGTCACCGACGCCTCCCTGGCCGGCCAACCGACCACGTTCGTCCGCAACAGGCTGGAGATCGCCGTACCGGCCGGCAACCCGGCCAAGGTGAACGGGCTGAAGGACCTGGCCGACCCGAAGACCAAGGTCGCGCTCTGCGCGGAGCAGGTCCCGTGCGGAGCGGCCGCCGTCAAGGCGCTGGACGCGGCCGGGCTCACGGTCACCCCCGTCACGCTGGAGCAGGACGTCAAGGCCACGCTGACCAAGGTCGAGCTGGGCGAGGTCGACGCCGCCCTCGTCTACAAGACCGACGTGATCGCGGCCGGGGACAAGGTCCAGGGCATCTCCTTCCCCGAGGCAGAGAAGGCGATCAACGACTACCCGATCGCGGCGCTGACCAAGGCGCCCGCCGGCGACCTGGCCAAGGAGTTCGTCGACCTGGTGCTGTCGCCGCAGGGCAGGGACGTGCTGACCAAGGCCGGGTTCGACGCCCCCTGAGAACGCCGTGACACTGTCCACCCGGTCCACCCCGCCGACCGCTCAGGGCGAAGCCCGTCGCCGTCCCGGGCGGTCCGGCGTGTCCGGGCGTGTGCCGTGGATGCTGCTGGTTCCCGCCGTCGTCGGCATGGCCTTCCTGGTGCTGCCGCTCGCCGGGCTGCTGGCACGCGCCCCCTGGGCCACGCTGGCCCGGCGGCTGGCCGAGCCGCAGGTGCTCGAAGCCCTGCGGCTGTCGCTGCTCACCGCCACCGCCGCGACGGCCGTGTGTCTGCTCCTCGGCGTGCCGCTGGCCTGGCTGCTCGCCCGCGTCGACTTCCCCGGCCGCCGCCTGGTCCGCGCGCTGGTCACCGTCCCTCTCGTGCTGCCGCCGGTGGTGGGCGGCGTCGCGCTGCTGCTGGTGCTCGGACGGCGCGGCCTGATCGGCCAGTGGCTCGACGACGCCTTCGGCGTCACGCTGCCCTTCACCACCGCGGGGGTCGTCGTCGCCGAGGCGTTCGTCGCGATGCCGTTCCTCGTCATCAGCGTCGAGGGCGCGCTGCGCGCGGCCGACCGGCGGTTCGAGGAGGCGGCCGCCACCCTCGGCGCCTCGCGCTGGACCGCGTTCCGCCGGGTCACCCTGCCCCTCATCGCCCCGGGTGTCGTGGCCGGAGGCGTCCTGTGCTGGGCCCGCGCGCTGGGCGAGTTCGGGGCCACCATCACCTTCGCCGGCAACTTCCCCGGCAGGACCCAGACCATGCCGCTCGCCGTCTATCTCGCCCTGGAGACCGAACCCGAGGCCGCCATCGTCCTCAGCCTCGTACTGCTCGCCGTCTCCGTGATCATCCTGGCCTGCCTGCGCGACAAGTGGGTGAACAGCCCGTGACCCGGCCCACCGCACTCGACGCGCGCCTTGTCGTCGCCCGGCCCGGCTTCACCCTCGACCTCGACCTCCAGGTCGCCGCCGGCGAGGTCGTCGCCCTGCTCGGCCCGAACGGCGCGGGCAAGACCACCGCGCTGCGCGCCCTCGCCGGGCTCACGCCGCTGGCCGAAGGGGGCCGCATCAGCCTCGACGGCCACCCTACGCACACCCTTCCGGCCGAGCGACGGCCCGTCGGCATGGTCTTCCAGGACTACCTGCTCTTCCCGCACCTGTCCGCGCTGGACAACGTCGCCTTCGGGCCGCGCTGCCAGGGCGCGGGACGCGCCGAGGCCCGCCGCGCCGCCGCCACGTGGCTGGAGCGCGTCGGCCTGACCGACCACGCCTCCGCCAAGCCCCGGCACCTCTCCGGCGGCCAGGCCCAGCGGGTCGCCCTGGCCAGGGCGCTCGCCGTACGGCCCCGCCTGCTGCTGCTGGACGAGCCGCTGGCCGCGCTGGACGCGCACACGCGGCTGGAGATCCGCTCCCAGCTCCGCCGCCACCTGTCCGACTTCGACGGCGCGACCGTCCTGGTCACCCACGATCCGCTGGACGCCATGGTCCTGGCCGACCGGCTGGTCGTCATCGAGAACGGATCCGTCGTCCAGCAGGGGACGCCGGGCGAGGTGGGCCGCCGCCCGCGCACCGACTACGTCGCCCGCCTGGTCGGGCTCAACCTTTACCGAGGCCACGCCGACGGCCCGCGGGTCACGGTCGAGGGCGTCCAGTTCAGCGTCGCCGAACGCCTCGACGGCCCCGCCTTCGTCGCCTTCGCGCCCTCCGCCGTCGCGCTCTACCGCTCCCGGCCGGACGGCAGCCCGCGTAACCTCTGGGAGGCCGTGATCGACGGCGTCGAACGCCACGGGGACAACATCCGCATCCACCTCGACGGGCCGATCAGCGCCTTCGCCGACGTCACCCCCGCCGCCGTCGCCGACCTGGACCTGGCCCCCGGCCGGCGTGTCTGGGCGTCCGTCAAGGCCACCGAGACCCACGCCTACCCGGCCTGACCCGGCCCTATCGCCCGGGTCGCGGCGGGCATGGATGAGGCCGCCGCCCCGCGGAGCACCGCAGGACGACGGCCCCGGTCTCAGGTTGTGGACCGCGCGCCCCGGATCGGCGCGTCACGGTCCGCGGTCATGCGCGGCTACCACCGCCAGTGGCGGAAGCGCCAGCCGCCATCCCAGTGACGGTGCCCGCCCCAGTGGCGGTGACGCCAGCCGCCGTCCCAGTGACGGTGCCAACGCCAGTGCCGGAACCCATGGCACCGGCCGTGCCAGCACGGGCTCCCGTGCGTGGCGGATGTCGTGGTCATCGTGGTGGACGCGGGCACCGCCGACGTGGTGGCGACCGTCGCCGCGGGTGCCGCGCTCACCGGTTGCGCGGGCAGCGTCACGGGGACGACGAGAGCGGAAGCCGCCATCGCCCCCGCGGCCAAAGCGTGCCTCATCATGAGCGATCACCCCGTGTCGTGATGGTTTCGGCTGCCAGACCCGGCCTGGCTACGGAGCGTCGATTCGGTCGTACGGGAGCCGTACGAAAGTCGCCGAAACGGCGTGCCCATCACTTTCACGCTAGGCACGCCGGACGGCCGGGCGCATCCAAGGGAGGCAAAACCCCTGTCGAGAGTGGTTGCCCCAAAGCCGGAGAACCGTGCTTGACGCAGGACGCCCTTTCGGCCCGCGTTCCGGAGCGATCAGGCGAGCGTGAGCTGGCGGGCGGGGGAGCGGCGCCGCCGCCAGCGGCGGTCGCCCCGGCCGATGCCGTACGTCTCGGCGAGGCCGCGCACCTGGGCGGCGATCCGCGCCCGATAGCCGGCTTCCGCGGTGGAGCCCCTGCCGTACAGGGCCTGGTAGCGCGGCAGGAGGCCCGGGTGCTCGCGCTCCAGCCAGGACAGGTACCACTCGCGGGTGCCCGACGGCAGCCGCAGCACCATCGGCGTCACGCTCACCGCCCCGGCTTCCGCCGCCCGGCGCACCGTGGAGCGCAGGTGATCGGGGGAGTCGGTGATCAGGGGGAGGATCGGCGCCATCAGCACCCCGCACGGGATGCCCGCCTCGTTGAGCGCGGCGCACACCTCCAGGCGACGCTGCGGCGTCGCGGCGCCCGGCTCGACCGAGCGGCGCACCCGGTCGTCCACGAAACCGACGGGGACCGTCGCGCGCACCGGCGCGACCTTGGCCGCCTCCCGCAGCAGGTCGAGGTCGCGCAGCACGAGCGGGCTCTTGGTCATCACGGTGAACGGGTTCCCCGCGTCGGCGAGCGCGCGCAGGATCGGCGGCATCAGCCGGTAGACCTCCTCCACCGGCTGGTAGCAGTCGCCGGCCGCGCCGAGCACGACGGGCTCGGCCTCCCACCGCGGTGACGCCAGCTCACGCCGGAGCCGGTCGGCCAGGCCGGTCTTCACCACGATCGTGGAGGCGAACCCAGCGCCCGCGTCCAGGCCGATCCCGCGGTGGTCGCGGCGGGCCGCGCAGTACGCGCACGCGCCCTCGCACCCCCGGTAGGGGCTCACGCCCCACCGGTACGGCAGCTCCGCCGCCCCCGGGACCCGCTCGACGGCCGTCCGCGCCGCCACCTCATGGCAGGTGACGCCGCCGATGGCCCGGGTGACCGCCTGCCGCTCGATCCGGGGGCGTTCGACCGGTGGGGACGCGCTCCCGGCGTCGAGGAGCGACTCCTGCACCGCTCGCATGAGGTTCAGTAGAACACGCATTCGACGGCTTTGCCAGGCGAATCGGCGGTCCCGGCCCCTACGAGGCCATGGAGATGTTCCAGAGATCGGCGTACCGGCCAGCGTGGCGCAGCAGCCGTGCCGCGGATCCCATCCCGAAATCGGCATCCGGGTGGCGGATGAGGATCGCCCTCTCCGGTCGTCCGCACCGAAGATCACCAGCAGCGACCTCACCTGGAGCTCCCACGCCGCCTCGGCACGAGAGCCGATTCCCGGCGACCTGGTTGGGCCAAATACGCTGCGGACCATGGACTTCCATGTGAGCCTCGCGGGCCGGGGTGACCTCTCCGCCCGGATCTACCGGCAGATCGTGGACGCCATCCTCGACGGGCGCCTCCGGCCGGGCGAGCGACTGCCGCCGTCCCGCGAGCTGGCCGGGCGGCTGGAGGTGTCGCGCAACACGGTGGCCCTGGCGTACGAGCGGATGGCCGCCGAGGGCTTTCTCGAAGGCCGGGCCGGGGCGGGGACCTTCGTCACCCAAAAGGCGCTGCCCGGCCGCCCGGCCGCGTACGGCGGGGCATCGCCGCGACGGCGGAAGGCGGGCGCGGTGGCGCCGCGCCGGCTGTGGCAGGAGCTCACGACCCCGGTCGGCGGGGACGGCGGCGCCCCGCCCGGCTACGACTTCCGGGTGGGCGCGCCCGACCCGCGGCTGTTCCCGCTCGCGACCTGGCGGCGCCTGGTGGCCGGCGAGCTGCGCCCCTCCGTCGTCCACGCCGCCGCCTACGGCGACCCGTCCGGGCACCCGGGACTGCGCGCCGCCATATCCCGCTATATCGGGATATCGCGTTCGGTGCGGGCCGAGCCCGACGACATGCTGGTCACCCAGGGGGCCCAGCAGGCGCTCGACCTCGTCGGCCGGGTGCTGATCGAGCCGGGGGACCACGTGGCCGTCGAGGAGCCCGGCTATCCCCCCGCCCGCCTGCTGTTCCGCTCCCTCGGCGCGCGCGTGACCGGGGTCCCGGTGGACGCGGAGGGCCTGGACGTCGCCGCCATCCCGGCCACCGCGCGCCTCGTCTACGTGACGCCGTCCCACCAGTTCCCGCTGGGCACGCCGATGTCGCCCGAACGCCGGGCCGCCCTGCTCGACTGGGCGGAACGACGCGGCGCCACCGTGATCGAGGACGACTACGACAGCGAGTTCCGGTTCGGGGGACGGCCGCTCGAACCACTGCACAGCCTTGACCGCGCCGGCCGCGTCGTCTACATCGGATCGTTCTCCAAGACCCTGCTGCCGACGCTGCGCGCCGGCTTCCTGGTCGCGCCCGCGTCGCTGCTGCCCGCGCTGCGGCGCGCCCGGCAGCTCGCCGACTGGCACGGCGACGTCGTCACCCAGTCAGCGCTGGCCCGGTTCATCGACGAGGGGATGCTCGGCCGGCAGATCCGCAAGGCCACCCGCGAGTACGCCGTCCGCCGCGACCTGATCCTCACGACGCTCCGGCGTGACTTCGCCGGCCTGCTCCAGGTGATGCCGTCCGCGGCCGGCCTGCACCTGTGCGCCCGGCTCGTCCCGTACGCCGACGAGGACGCGGACCTCGGCGCGGTGATCGCCCGCGCCCGGGAGGCGGGCGTCGCCGTGGAGAACCTCGCCGCCTACTGCGGGGAGCGTCCGGCGCGCCACGGGCTCGTCCTCGGCTACGGCGGGATCCCGGCCGAGCGCGTCGAGGAGGGCCTGCGCCGGCTCCTGGCCTGCTTCCCACCCCGGCGGACCCGCCCGGAGCCGTCCGCCGGTCGCGACGCGGATATCCGGCCCACGTGAACGGGGTTGCCGTCGTGCTCGCCGACACGCCTCAGCCGCTCGGCTGCGTGCCGCCGGTCTGGCCGCCGAAGGAGCGGCGGTAGGCGGCCGGCGTGGCGTGCACCATGGCGTGGAAGCGTCTGCGGAGGTTGGCCGCAGAGGACAGGCCGACCCTGGTGGCGATCGTCTCCACGGGGAGGTCCGTCTCCTCCAGGAGGGCGCGAGCCGCCATCACACGCTGCTGGAGCAACCATCGGCCGGGGCTGGTGCCGAGCTGGTCGGCGAATCTCCGGGCGAGGGTTCGCGGTGAGATGTTGGCCTGGGTGGCGAGGTCGCTGACGGTGACGGGCTCGTGCAGCCGCTCGGTGGCCCAGTCGAGGACAGGGGCCAGGGACTCCGTCGGGCGGTCGGCATGAGGTGGAGCGGCGTACTGCAGCTGCCCGCCCTCGCGATGCGGCGGCATGACCATGTGCCGGGCGATCTGCGCGGCGTGGGCTGCGCCGTGATCGGTTCGGGCCAGGTGCAGGCACAGGTCGATGCCGGCGGCGGTGCCCGCGCTGGTGGCGATGTCACCCAGGTCGATGTAGAGCGCGTCCGGCTCGACCTGGATGTCGGGGAAGCGGGTGGCGATTTCGGCGGTCATCCGCCAGTGGGTTGTCGCCCTGCGGTGGTCCAGCAGTCCTGCCTGGGCGAGGAGGAAGGCGCCGGAGCAGATCGCAACGAGGCGGGCGCCGCGCCGGTGTGCCTGCCGTACCGCGTCGATCACGGTGGGCGGGGCGGGTTGTTCGCGGTGCTGCCAGCCGGGGATCACCACCGTGTCCGCGACCTCGAGGGCCGACAGTCCGTGGCTCACCGCCATGTCGTAGCCGGCCAGGGTCGGCACGGCGCCCGGGCGCTCCGCGCACACGTCGAACGCGTAGCGGGAGGGTAGACCGGGCCGACTCATGCCGAAGACCTCGGCGGCACACGCCAGCTCGAACGTGGACTGCGGTGGCAGGACCAGGGCGACCACGCGGTGAACACTCATGGCAGAAAAGTATCTGCCGGCGTCATTCCTGACGCTGGTGCGGAGCGAGACCTCCCGTGACGATTGGCTTCATGACGCAAGAGTTCAGTGATGTCCAGGTCCTGCACGTTGACGAGGTCGAACCGGTGGAGGTCGTTCCCGGGATCGTTCGGCGGCGCTTGCCGGCCACCGAGTGGGCTCGCGGGTGGATGTACGACTTCGCTCCAGGGACGGAGTGGCCCGAGGTGGACGTCCACGAGGGCGAGGAACGCTATTACGTGGTGTCGGGGGAGTTCATCGACCGAGGGCGGCGCCTCGGGCCGGGCAGTTATGTGGTGTTCGCGCCCGGCAGCACGCACCGCCCGCGTACGGAGACCGGCGCACGCATGATCGGAATCAGCATCCTCACCCGCTAGGAACCGCGTCCCGATTAGCGAAGCAGCAGACCGTGGGGACTGTCTGATCATTCCTGCCATCGTCGGCTAGACCCGCCGCATGACGTGCAGCAGGTATTCCTTACGGTTGATCGGATTGAGATCCGACCGCGGTCGGCTCGGAGGCGCGCCACGGACCGGTTCGTAGTGGTCGAAGGCGAATTCCAGCACACCTTCACCGCGCGTCAGCGCGTACAGCTGTCGCTGCAGCTCGTGCACCCGAGCCGCCGGGATCTCACCTTCGAGCACGCACGCCGGACCCCGTATTTCCGGAACTCGTGGAACGGCACGCAACCGTGCGAGCACGGGCAGGATCGCTCCGACCGTGTCTGCCGGGACATCGAGGTGGAAGCGGTGGACCGGCTCGCACACGACGGTTCCGGCCTGCTGCAACGCGCTCATCAGCACCAGCGGCGTCAGGAGGCGGAAGTCCCTCGCGGTGCTCTCCGGGGACGTGTAGCCGGACTGCGTTATGGTGACCGTGCAGTCGGCGACCTGCCATCCCCGGAGGCCTTGGCGCAGGGTTTCCCGCACCGTGTTCTCGATCGCCTTCTGGAATTCCTCGACCGCCTTGTAGATGAAGAGCGGAATCGACCCGACCTTCACTTCCAGCTTGACGCCCACGCCGGAACCCGCGGCGGCCGGTTCGATCCGCAGCCCGACCGTGGCCAGGAACGGGTTGGGCTCCTTGCCGAGTACTTCGACGGCCATCCCGGTGCCGATCGGCCGTTCGACGCAGATCGTCGTCGTTTCGCGGAAATCGACGTCGATGCCGAAGTCGGTCGCCAGTGTCTCCTGGATGACCTCCTTCTGCACTTCGCCGTAGAGCGAGAGGAACAGCTCCTGCCGGAGGTCGTCCTGCCGCAGGTTGATCAGCGGGTCCTGTTCGGCGAGCTGGGTGAGCGCGACGTGCAACGCCCCCTTCTCCTCGGGGCGTCGGGGAACGACGGCCGTTTCCAGCGTGGGCGGGGCGAACCGGTGGCACTCCGCGGCCGTACGCGATGTGCCGATCGCGTCGCCGACCCGGACATCGGCAAGTCCCCAGAGTTTTCCGATCTCTCCCGCGGTGACCGACGCACGCGTGACGGCCGACCCGCGATCGAAGACATGGACCGCGGTGACCTTCCCCTCGTTGTCCCCGCGGAGTCGCAGTCGATCTCGCGTTCGGACGGTCCCCGAGAACACGCGGACGTAGGCGATCTTCTCGCCGGCTGGACCCCGCTCGACCTTGAACACGGTGGCGGAAACAGGTCCGTCGACGTCGCCTTCGGCTGCGGGCAGAAGCTCAGTGATACCGGTGATCAGCGCGTCCACGCCCGCACCCGTGATCGCCGAACCGAAGAACACCGGATGCGCCAGGGCCCGCTTGGTCTGCGCCGCGAGCTCGTCCCGGAGCCGGTCGTACGGAACCGCCGTCTCGTCGTTGACGTACGTGGCCACGATCGCATCGTCGTGGCCGGCCAGTAGATCGGTCAGCGCGGTGGTGAAGGCGTCGTCGGCCGCGCCGTACGTTGTGAAGCCGGCGGCGCGCGCGCCGAGGTCGCGGACCGATCCCATCGGCATGATGGCAGGCGTCAGTTTCGCTGAGATGTCCCGCAGGACGCGTTCATCTTGGGCGCCGCCGCGGTCGATCTTGTTCACGAAGATCAGGGTGGGGATGCGCAGCCGCCGCAGCGTCCGCATCAACACCCGGGTCTGCGCCTGCACCCCTTCAACGGCGGAGATCACTAGTACGGCGCCGTCAAGCACGCTCAACACTCGCTCCACCTCGGCGATGAAATCCGGGTGGCCGGGCGTGTCGATCAGGTTGACCGTGACGCCATCGATGGCGAAGGACACGACGGCGGACTTGATCGTGATGCCGCGTTGCCGTTCCAGCGCCATGGAGTCGGTCTGGGTGCTGCCGTCATCGACGCTGCCGATCTCGTCGATGACACCGGCGGCGAAGAGCAGCCGCTCGGTCAGGCTTGTCTTACCGGCGTCTACATGCGCCAAAATCCCTAAGTTCAGCGTTTGCACGAAGCGTCATGCCCTCTGGATCGGTGGAAGCTCTCTTCTGGGTGGACATGAACGCTTCGCGCATTTCCGGCTCCTCGCTCGATCGGCTGTTCGTCGGGAGTACAACAGACGGCGCCCCGGGGGGCAACCCATTTGCTGGTCATCTCAGCGGCCACCGTCACAGCCCGGTCAGCCCGCTGACCTGCGCCGTTCTAGGAGACGCGGGTGGAGGCCATGATCCAGTTGGTCTCCCAGGACTGCCCGCCGTCGTAGGAGAACGCCTGCTCCCACCGGCATGAATCCGGCGTGATCCGGGACCAGAGGAACCGCACGCGGATCGGGCGGCCGTCGTCGGTGTCGTCGGCGTAGAAGGTGCCGACCCCGTCGACGAACCGGCCGACGACCGGAACCGGATCGAGGCCGCGCGTGCTGTTGATCCAGTGGATGGACCACTCGTCCCGCTCGGCGTCGTACAGGCGGATCGTCGCGCCGTCGAAATCCTTGGTGGGGAAGGTGATCTCGTCGAAGTTGCCCGCGCCGCCGAACACGCTGTGCGCGACAGACCTTCCGGGAAACTCCTCCCACTCGCTGCTGCCGGCGCCTCGCTTCACCAGCCTGCGGTTGGCCACGTTCCAGGTGCCGATGTAGAAGTCGAAGTCGTTCACAGACCCACCGGTCCTTCCGGGCGCGTGTTGGCGAGCAGGCAGGCGCCGGTGTCCGCGCCCCTGTGGAGGACGACCCAGCCGGCGGGGGAGTCGTCGGCAGGCGGAGGCACGAGTCGCGGCGGGAACACGTCCGCCTTCTCGACCTCGGGCTCGGTCTCGTGGCCGGGCCGGTCGACGTGGTCGCGCTCGTAGGTGCGGCCGCCGACGATAACGGGGTCGAGCGGCCGCATGGTCTTCTCGATGAATGCCATGAAGCGGACCGTATGAGACCTCCACTGACACGTATTGTCAGTGGATTCGAGCTTCTCGTCGAGCCGCTACACGCCGCTGGCATCCCCCTGTACGGCGACGCCGGACACCATGGCGGCTACCGGCTTCTCGACGGCTTCAGCGCCCGAGAGGAATGGCTTCCCTCTTCGTGGTTTTATCGTTACGGTTCGTGTTGCGGTGGCGGGACTGAACGCACCCGGTATGCCGGGGAACGGCTCTCTGGTCTGTTATCGACATCGCAACGCGGCGTGGTTCGCCACGCTGGGCAGTGAGTCACGCTGCCGTACGCGGCCTGAACCGTCGAATCCATCGATGGCGAGGAGCTGCAAGCTCGGTCGTTTACGGCCGAGAAGCTGACTGTCCGGGAAAGTGCGTCAGGGAGTTGAGGACCGGGACGAGGTAGTGCTCCTCGCGGTCGAGGTGAGTGATGAGCTCGACCGACAGGCGTTCCAGATCCGTATGGAAGTCGGGGGCGGAGGGGGTTGCGGAGACCTTGCGGAGATCGGCCAGGAGGGACGCCATGATGCGGTGATCTGAGGTCAGGCGATCCAGCACCTCGGACAGTTCGGGATGCTCCTGGGCCAGGAAGGGGAAGACCGACCGGCCCTCGGTGGTGTGGTGAGCGTCCAGGGCCTCGCTGCCTCGTCCACACGGCCGGGCCTTGGGATGACCCGGCCGTGGCGACCTCAGGAGGTCAGGGCGCGGCGCAGTGCCGCGGCGAGGTCGGCGATCTGCCGCTGAGACACCTCGGCGGACAGGATCGCCTGTGACCCGTGGAAGGTGCCGGGCCACTGGTGCAGCTCGACCGACACGCCCGCCTGCAGCAGGCGCAGCGCGTAGCCGATGCCTTCGTCGCGGACCGGGTCGAACTCCGCGGTGGCGATGTAAGCGGGCGGCAGGCCGGACAGGTCAGCGGCCCGTGCCGGCGCGGCGTACGGCGTGGCGGGCGCCGAGCCCAGGTAGTGCCGCCACGCCGTGGTGATCTTGTCGCGATCATGCCAGGGCGTATCGGTGAAGTGCCGCTGCGACCACGTCTCCTGCCGGTCGTCGAGCCCAGGCTCGTTGAGCAGTTGGAAGCGAATCGGCGGCCCCTGCTCAGCACGCGCCCGCAACGCCACCGCGGCCGCGAGGCCCGCGCCGGCACTGTGACCTCCGACCGCGATCCGTTCCGGGTCGATGCCGAGCTCTGCGGCGTGCTCGGCCGTCCAGCTCAGCGCGGCGTAGGCGTCGTCCAGGGCGGCCGGGAACCGATGCTCGGGGGCCCGGCGGTAGTCCACCGAGATCACCATCGCGCCGGAGCCGTCGGCGATCCGGGCGGCCCACGGGTGCTCGGTGTCCAGGTCACCGAAGACCATTCCGCCGCCGTGCAACCAGACGATGGCGCCCTGGGCCTGGCGCGGGCGATAGATGCGCACCGCCACATCCGGATCGGCGGGCACCGTACGGTCCTCGATCTCCATGTCCGCGGTGTCCGGCGCCGGCCTCGCGGCGGCGCGCTCGGCGAAGTTCTTGCGCGCGGTGACCGGGTCGGTCAGGTCGGTTTTCGGGAGAAATGGGATGAATGCTTCCAATTCGGGATCCATGCCATCCATCCTCATGACCGCCCCCTCCGAGATCATCCGCCATCCGTCGGACATCTCATCCCGATCACGCACCGATCGGCGCTTATCCTCCAGCCGTGGAGGCCCTATCCTCCTGCCATGCAGGCCCTGGTCGAACATCTGCCGCACCTGGATTCGCACGTCCAAGGCACGATTCGCGTCGTCGCGTTCTACGACACACTGATGCGCCGACGAGTGGATCTGCCGGCGCTCGCCCGGGCCTCAGCGGGCCTGGCCGAGTGCGCGGTCGGGATTCGGCTCCACGGCACGGGGCGGATGATCCGCATGGCGCCTGATGGCAGACAAGCAACCGCTCCACCGCCACCCCCGTCCACGACGGCGCCGATCACGCTCGATGAGGAGGAGATCGGCACGGTGTGGCTGGAACGCCCCGGCCCGTCGAGCCCGCTCGACGAAGTGCTGCTGGACCGGCTCGCCATCGCCGCCGCGGCGGTCGTGGAGAGGTACGGCCCGGCCCGCACCACCATGGCCGACCCCGCCCTGGTCGAACTGGTGATCAGCTCCGAAAGCGACGAGGCGGCCAGAGCTCGGGCGCTGCGGCTCCTGGGTTTCGCCGCCGACCTGCCGATCCACGTCGTGGCCGTACGGTCACAGCTTCCGCTCGATCAGGTCGGCGGCCTGATCTGCCCGGTCCGCCTGGTCAAGGCGGCGCCACTCGCCGACATGGGCGTCATCCTGGCCACCACCGTGGACCCGGCGCGGTTTCCGGCAGGCGTACGCGCGGGCCTCGGCGCCGCCGCGAGCCCCGACCGATCCTGGCAGCAGGCCCGCACCGCCCTCCGCTTCACCACCCCACGCCAGCCAGTCGTCCACTACGACAGTCTGGGCGCGATAGCGCTCCTGGCCGAGATACCCGCCGACGCCGCGCGCGGCAACGCCGACGTGGCCGCGATCGCCCGAATCGCCGGCAACCCAGAAGATCTGGAGACGCTGGACGCCTACTGCGAGACCGGCTCCCTACGCCGGGCCGCTGACCTTCTCCACCTGCACCACAGCAGCGTCGCCCGCCGACTCGACCAGATCGGAAAGACCCTGGGTATCGAGCTCACCGAGCCCACCGGACTGACACGGGCCAGGCTCGCCCTCACCGCACGACGACTGCTCAACGACTGAGGCGGAACGCAGGGCGGCCCACTCGCCCCTGTCCCGGGTCAGCGTGAAGAAGAGATGCAGCAGTGCTGTGCCGCCACGCCGCCGGCGAATCCGGCGAACAGAAACGGCGGGGCGGCCCCGGCCTGTACTCGCAGTCTGCCCCTGGAAGGCCTGTGCGGGCCTGTCACGCGCCCTAATTAATCACGATATTTCCACTAAAGTGGGACGAGCGTACCGTTTTTGTGGAGGTTCCCCCATGGCCTGGCTCCTGCTCGCCGCCGCGATCGCCTCGGAGGTCGTCGCGACCACCGCGCTCAAATTCAGCGACGGGCTGAGCCACAAGGGGTGGAGCGTCGTGATGATGGTGGGCTACATCGCCTCGTTCGTGTTCCTGGCCAGAGCCCTCAAGCTGCAGATGCCGCTCGGCGTGGCGTACGCGGTGTGGTCCGGAGTCGGCACCGCGGTGATCGCCGTGATCGGCATGCTGTTCCTGGGCGAGAACATGAATCTCGCCAAGATCGGAGGCATCCTGCTGATCATCGGCGGCGTCGTGCTGCTGAACCTGGCGGGTGCCCATTGACCGGCTCGACCCCGAGCGGGGATGGCGCGAAGGCGCGGCGCAAGCCCCAGGAGAGGGCGCTGCGCCGCAAGGAGGCACTGGTCGAGGCGGCCGTCACGCTGCTCGGCGAGGGCGGCTTCACCGCGGTGACCCACCGGGCGGTCGCCGAGCGGGCGGGCATCCCGCTCGCGGCGACCAGCTACTACTTCACGTCCCGCGACGAGCTGGTGGCGCGGGCCTTCGCCGTGCTCGTCGAACGCGATCTGCGGCTGATGCGGGCCTCACTCACCGAGGAGGCGGCCACCGGCTCCCTGGTCGAGCTGGCGCAGGCGTTCCTACGCGCGTACGCGTCGGACCGGGGCCGCCAGCTCGGGCTCTGGGAGCTGTACCTGCAGGCGGGCCGCGAACCCGCCCTCCAGGACATCGCCCGGAACTGGACGGACGGATGGCACGACATCGTGCGGACGCTGCTGGAGCGGGCCGGGTACCCCTGCGGCGCCTCCGAGGTCCACTTCCTCGCGACGCTGGTGTCCGGACTGTGGCTGGAGCTCCTGGTCGAGGACCGGCCCGGAGCCCTGGACCGGGCCGGGGAGATGGTCGCCCGCGGCCTGCGCGCGATCTCCGCCTGACGGACGCCCGCGGGCCGGTCCCGGCTTACCCGAGCAGCGCCCGGCGCGAGCTCCCGCCACGTCTCCGTGGGCGGCGTCGCCGGATCCGCGGACAGCATCCGCGGCACACATGGCCGGCGCCCACATCTCCGGAGAACCTCTCCGGTTGACTGTCGCAAAGGGCGACGCCCCACCCGAGATGACCGAGAATGGGACGATGACAGCGGACGGCCTGATCAGCGCGCGGCGGCGCTCGGACGCGCGGAGAAACCACGACCTCATCATCACCGCGGCGCGGGAGACGTTCGCCCAGTCGGGGCCCGACGCCTCCCTCAACGAGATCGCCCGCCGGGCCGGCGTGGGGCCGGGCACCCTCTACCGTCACTTCCCCAACCGCTCCGCCCTGCTGACGGCGGTGCTCCAGGACCGGATCGACACCCTGCGCGAGCACGCGCGACGGCTGCTGTCCGCGGAATCCGCCGACGAGGCGCTGGCCGAATGGCTCCGCGCGTTCCTGGACCACGCCCGGGTCAACCAGGGCCTCGCCTGCACCCTCATGCTCGAGGAGCGGGACGCGCCGGGCCTGGACTGCCAGCGCGTGATCGAGGAGGCCGCGGCGGCCCTGCTCTCCCGGGCCCAGCGGGACGGCGCCGCCCGCCCCGACCTGACGCCCGGCGACCTCGTTCAGCTCGTCGTCGGCATCGCCCTGTCCACCGCCAGGAACGACGACGACCCCGGCCGGGCCGACCGCCTCCTCGCGCTCGTCCTCGACGCCGTACACGCGCGCCCGCAGCGCGAGGCCGACGCGTAAACCGGGGGTCAGCGCCCCAGCTCGGCGATCAGCTTCCGATACCGGCGAAGGCCGACTTGGGCGTGTAGTCGTCGGACATGAGGCCGAACCGGTGGAACAGTCCCGGCTGGGAGCTGTCGGCGTCACGCAGCGCGAAGTGGGGGTAACCGCCGACGTTGGCCTCATCTCGGCAGCCGTTGATCGCACGGACGACGGTCGCCACACCCGCGCCTGCCGTTCCGGCGTACGCTCCGGGCCGGTGGGCCAGCCGTTCCCGGTGACGTGCAGCGGAACGGCGGGATCGATGCCCGCCGGGGTGAGACGCTCGGACCGGTGCAGACGGAGTAGGCCGGTGACGGCGTGGTGCAGCCGGTCGGCGGGCACCGGCATGCAGACATCCGGGAAGTCGACCGGCTGGCGTACGGTTCACCGAGGAGCGCCGGGCTCGCGCTGGATGTGCCACAGCGCCACCAGGGGACCGCCGCCAGGAGAACCAGGCCTACCGGGGGTACGGGGGCTGGTCGGTGGCGCAGTAGCGGCACTTCGACGCCGCCACCGGCAAGTCGTCCGACAGGCACGCGGGGCAGGTCTTCGCCGGCTTCGGGTCGCCGAACACCGTGACGCCGCGCCGGGCCTGGACGCGCTTGTAGGGGATGACGATCAGGAAGTAGACGACCGCCATGAAGAGGACGAAGTAGATCATCGCGGAGATTAACGCGCCGATGTTCAGGTAGGTGGCCGGGTTGCCGGACTTGCCCAGCTGCCAGCCCAGCGCCGGCGCGTTGCCGCCCTGCGCGACCGTGATGATCGGATTGATCACGTTGTCCGTGAACGCCTTGATCAAGGTACTGAACGCCAACGCCGTAATCAGGCCGACCGCGACCACGATCACATCGCCGCGCATCAGGAAATTCTTGAAACCCCGCAACACCGAGCCACCCTCACTCTCGCCGACGATCATCCGGGTATGCCCAGCCCACGCGGGCACGCCCACCACCAGGACGACCTCAGAACCCCCTGGTCCTGGCCGTACCCGCCCTGTCGGCCGCCACTCTGCGTGATGGTGCCATCGCACGCCATGCCTATGAGCAGAACGGCGGCGTCGATTCGGCCCGCCCCTCGGGTGCGCTGGCCGACTTCCGCCGCCACCTGAAGCCATACTGGGACATCCCGGCCGCCCGGGAGTTCCTCGAGCACACCGCCTGAGCGCGGCTGGCCCAGGACTACCGGAGAGCCATCGCAGGAGTCTTCACCGGCGGCTTCGGCCCTGACCTGTCCTTCTCGAGGCGGGAGGACCCGACCGCTCTGGTAGTGTTGCCGTCCCCAGCGACGATCCCGAACGCGAGGAGGTGAGCCCCATTCCGCTGTACCAGGCAGGGTGCTCCCTTCTCACCGCCGTCCGGCTCGTCTGACCGGGCACGCGGGAGCGCCCCTCGGCTTCCGAAAGGCTCCCATGTCGGCTTCGCCGTCGCTTTCCTCCATGTCACACATTGTCACCACCCTCCGCTCCGCGGGATGCGTCTTCGCCGAGGACGAGGCACGGCTCCTCGTCTCGGCGGCACCCACCCCGGCCGATCTCGCCGCCATGGTCGACCGGCGGGTCCGCGGCCTGCCCCTCGAACACGTCCTCGGCTGGGCCGACTTCTGCGGCGTGCGCATCGCGGTGGACCCGGGCGTCTTCGTCCCCCGCCCGCGCACCCAGTTCCTCGTCGGTCAGGCGATCGCCCTCGCCCGGCCGGGCGCGGTCGTCGTCGACCTGTGCTGCGGCACGGGCGCGATGGGCGTCGCCCTGGCCGCCGCCGTGGACGGCGTCGAACTGCACGCCGTCGACATCGACCCCGCCGCCGTGCGCTGCGCCCGGCGCAACCTCGCCGCCGCCGGCGGCCACGTCCACGAAGGCGACCTGTACGCGCCGCTGCCCGCCACCCTGCGCGGACGGGTCGACCTCCTGATCGCCAGCGCCCCGTATGTGCCGACCGAAGCGATCGGGCTGCTGCCGCCGGAGGCCCGCGTCCACGAGCCGAGGGTGGCGCTCGACGGCGGCGCGGACGGCCTCGACGTCGTTCGGCGGGTGATCGCCGACGCGGCGCGGTGGCTCGCCCCGGACGGTCACCTCCTGGTCGAGACGAGCGGACGCCAGGCCGCGCCGACCGCGCAGGCCGTGGCCCGCGCCGGACTGGTCCCGCGCGTGGCCGCCTGCGAGGAACTGGACGCGACGGCCGTCATCGGCGCCCGCCGCGGGTGAACCTCACCGGCCGAGCGCGGCCCGGCTCGGGGCGCCGACACGGGAGCCGCCCAGATCGGCGCGATCCCCGGCGGCCCGGCCCCCGGCCCAGCCCGACCAGTCGCTCATCGTGCGCCGCCCGGCGCGGCGCACATGGGGGAACATCCGCTCGTACTCCCGACGCACCTCGGCGACCCGGTCGCGCAGCACCAGCTCGGTCGAGCGCCCGCCGCCCGGCGCCCCCGCCCGGTCGGCGTCCATAGCGGCCGCCTTCTCGGCCGCGCGCAGCCGCTCACAGACCCGGTTGGCGTATCCGGCCATCCAGCTCTTCCGGAAGCTGATCGTGGTGTGCCCGGACGGCACCGGCTCACGCACGACGGCGGAGGCCATCTGCAGGCAGAGGGAGGTGAAGAGCATCTCCACCAGGTCGAGATCGGACCGGAAGCCGATGACCTGAACTCGCGACACCGCCCCGACCTTGCTGTAGATCGTGCGGCAGCGCAGCGCGGAGGCCACGCCCGCGAGCAGGGAGCGCCGATCCGGCTGGTACGGATTGCCGATCTCGACGGTCAACTGATCGACCTCGTCGCGCACCTGCCCGGCGTCGGCCAGCACGGCCTGCTCGACCCCGTACGCCGACATGAGGGCGCACGCCCTCTCCAGGTAGACGGCGGCCTCGGCCGCGCCGGTGTTGGGATGCTCGGCCACCGCCAGGAGCTTTCGGATCAGCTCCAGCTTGCGCTCGGGAATCTCGTTCACGGTGGCCACCCCTCCGATGCCGACGACAACGGGCGCAACGTTACGGGACGCTACCGACAGTTACGGATCCTGTCTGAGGCGTAGGGGTCAGTCGAGTGCCGCGGCAACGACAGCCGCGCGTGCGCCCTTTCGCGGCGGGCCGGCGGCGGGTCCCGGCCGGTCGACGTCGATCAGTTTTTGGACTTCGTCCCCCGGCACAATGTGATCGGCACCGCAGCTGAGGGTGCTAGGCTCTCGGACGTTTGATGTTGGATCGGCATGAGAGGGAGGTGAGGTTTGATGACCGCGGTGAAGACCGCTGCCGTGCGCAGCGCCCGGACCATCCTCACGTCCCGGGTCCCGGTCTGACCTGCTTCTTCCCCCAACCTTGAGCTGTCAGGCTCGCCTATGGGGGTGGCGTCCGCGTCTCGTCGGGGCCCCTTCTCCGCAAGGTGTCTCACGTTGCCACATACCTTCACGGATCCATCCGGCCTGTCCCGGTACGGGTGGACCGACGCACTCGACCAAGACTTCACCGAACACTACGAAGCGGGCCTCCTACCGGCCCGGATCTCACGCGTCGATCGCGGACTGTGCTCGGCGATCACCGCGTCTGGCCCGGTGCGGGCCACGTTCGCGGCGCCGCACGGGCCCGACCCGCTCCTGACCCCCTGCACCGGCGACTGGGCCGCGCTGCGCCCGGGCACCGATCCACACCTGGTGGCCCTGCTTCCGCGGCACAGTGCGATCGTGCGCTCGCCGGCGTCCGGGTCCTCCCATGGGCAGGTGCTCGCCGCCAACATCGACACCGTCGTCATCGCTCTGTCCCTGGCCGTTCCCCTGGACGCGGCCAAGTTGGAACGGCTGCTCGCCCTGGCCTGGGAGAGCGGGGCACAGCCGGTGATGGTCTTGACCAAGGCGGATCTGGTCGCCGACCCCGAGGCCGCATACGCCGAGGCGGGCGCGCTGGCACCCGGCGTGGACGTCCTGGTCACCAGCGTGGCCACGGGCCGGCACATCGACGCGCTGGCCGCGCTGTTGCGCGGTACCACCGTGCTGCTCGGGCCCTCGGGCGCGGGCAAGTCCAGCCTCGGCAACGCGCTGCTCGGCGAGGAACGCCTGGCCACCGGCGCCGTACGGACCCAAGACGGCAAGGGCCGCCACACCACCGTCAGCCGCGAACTGGTCCCCCTTCCCGGCGGTGGTGTCCTGATCGACACCCCCGGCCTGCGCGGCATCAGCCTCCACGACGCCGCCGACGGCCTGGAGCAGGTCTTCGCCGAGATCGAGCACCTCGCCCGGGCCTGCCGCTTCAGTGACTGCGCCCACGACAGTGAGCCGGGCTGCGCGGTCCAGGCCGCCATCCGGGCGGGCGAGCTGCCGCAGCGCCGGCTGGACAGCTATCGCAAACTGCGACGCGAGAACGCCTGGGCCGCCTCACGCACTGACGCCCGGCTGCGCGACGAGCGCGCCAGGCGGCAGAAGGCCATCACCAGTCATCTGCGCGCGACCTACAAGTTCCGGGATCAGCAGCCATGACCGGCCGCGTCCCGCCGGTCTCCGGGTCCGCTCAACGTCCACCAGGAGCACACACCACCATGCCCGACAGCCTGCCCGGCGTGATCGGCGACCCCGCAGTGGCGGCGTTTTCCCTGCGCCGCGAGCACGTCGCGGACTATCAGCACACCGACTACGTCCTGCGACTGCGGGAGAACGAGGAAGCGAACCCGACCATGACCACCTCTTGGACCGCCCGCCCCGAGACCGCCGGCGATGTCGCCGCCATCCGCGACATCAACCTCGCCGCCTTCCCCACCCCGCACGAGGCCGACCTCATCGAGGCTCTGCGGGCCGACCCGCAGGCGTGGATGCCCGGCCTGTCCTGGCTGACCGAGTCGCTCGGCGGCGACCTGTCCGGATACGCGCTGCTCACACGCTGCCACGTCGGCGACTCCCCGGCGCTCGCGCTGGGCCCGTGCGCGGTCAGGCCCGAGCACCAGCGGCGGGGCGCCGGTTCCGCCGCCATCCACGCCGCCCTGCGCGCCGCCCGCGAGCAGGGCGAGAATCTGGTGGTCGTGCTCGGCCACGCCGAGTACTACCCGCGGTTCGGCTTCACCCCGGCCTCCGGGTTCGGCATCCGCCCGCCCTTCGACGTCGAGGACAAGTACATGATGGCGCTCGCCCTCGACCCTGAGCGGCCGGTCCCGAGCGGCGTCATCCGCTACCCGGCGGCGTTCGGCGTCTGATCTCCCGCTCCTTGCACGTGCCGAACGGCCCCCACGCTGCGTGGGGGCCGTTCGTCCGCCGGAAAATCGGACCGTGATACCGGCATAAAAGCGGGCACGCTGCACGTCCGGGACGGCGCCCAGCTCGCCGTCGCCGTCTACGAAGGCGAGCTCATCACCATCCCGGATGGCCGCCGGTAGCCGGTCAGCCCTTTTCCGAACGGCGGCCTATCCCGTCGAGCATGAGGGGCAGGAAGCGCTCCGGAATGACGCCCGGGTGGCAGGCGAACACGTTGAGCAGATCCATGAGGTCACCGGTGCCGACATCTGAACGCATCGCACCGTCCACCTGCGCCTGCCGTACCAACTCGTCGAGTCGCCGCGTCAGCGCCTGCCTCGCCTGCGGCGCTGAGGTCCCGGCCAGCGCGGCCGCGATGGCACCGCGACTCTTCTCCACGCTGTGGACGACGAAGGCGCGAATGGCCGCCCACGCGTCAGGCTCGGCCGCCGCGGCGCGGTCGAGGGCGTCCATGAGCTCGTGAACGTACTGCTCCGCCAAGGCGGCGAGCAGCACGCCGCGGTCGGGAAAGCGCCGATAGAGCGTGCCGACCCCGACGCCGGCCCGGCGGGCGATCAGCTCCATCGGCGCGTCCGTGCCGCGCTCGGCCACCGCGTCCCGCGCGGCCTCCAGGATCCTGTCCCGATTGCGGCGTGCATCGGCGCGCATTGAACTCCCCATAACTGGACGACAAGCTTCCGCTTAGTATAGAAGAGGAAGCCAATATTCCGCTTAGGGGGTTGCGCGATGATTGTGGTGACAGGTGCGACAGGCACGATCGGGCGTGCGCTGATCAAGGAGCTCGGCGGTGCGGCGCGAGCCGTGGTACGGCGCGCGGAACAGGGCGAGGAACTGGGATGCGACTACGTGGTCGGTGACCTGGAGCGGCCGGAGAGCATCCCGCTCGGGCCGGGTGACAGGCTCTTTCTCAACAGCGGGCTGTGGCCGGGTTTCGTGCGAGCGCATCAGGCGGTCATCGATCATGCGGCGGCCGCGGGAGTGGCGCAGGTGGTGACCGTCTCCGTGCGCGGCGTGACGTCGAGCAGCCTGCTCGGGTTCGGCATGCACGGACAGGTCGACGAGCATCTCAAGGCCTCAGGAGTGCCGTGGTCGATCCTGGCGCCTGTCGGCTTCATGCAGAATCTCGCGGGCGACGTCGACGAGGAGGGGCGGATCTTCGGCTCGTACGGCAGAGGCAGGGTCGGCTACATCGACGCGCGTGACATCGGGGCGGTCGCGGCCGTGCTGCTTGCGCGTCCCGTCGGGGCCGACGCCACCTACGAGCTCACCGGGCCGGTGGCGCCTACGCAGGACGAGGTCGCCGCCGAGCTCACCCGAACACTCGGCCGGCCCGTGCGTTACGTGGACCTGCCGGTCGAGGAAGCCGCCACTCACCTGGAGAAGCGCGGCATGCCCGCCCAAGCGGCCCGTGACCTGTCCCGACTCATGTCGCAGATCGGGGATGGCCGCTGGGCGAGCACGACCACGACCGTGGCCGACATCCTGGGTCGCCAACCGCGTTCGCTGCGGGAGTTCCTTGGGTAGCCGTGCGAAGCGGCGGCCGAGGGACGAGGGACAGGACCCGGCCGCCGCTCCTGCTCCGGCGGCCGGATCCGCTCCCGCGCCGTAGGCGCCCGGCCGGACAGCCGGTCAGGGGCAGAGCAGGCGCTCCATGCGGCGGGCGGCGAACCACAACCCGGCCGCGAGCATGACCAGGAGGTAGGCGGCGTGCCCCAGCAGGCCGGGGCCGTACACGCCCAGGGACAACCTGCGCACCAGCTCGACCGCGTGGTAGAGCGGGGTGATCTGGATCAGAATCTCCGCCCACGCCGGGTAGTCCTGCACCGGGGAGAACGTCCCGGAGAACAGGAACATCGCGAACTGGCCGGTGGTCAGCAGGTCGAAGTCCTGCCAGCCGCGCATCAGCGTGCTGATCGTGAGTCCGACCGCGCCGAACGCCAGGCTCACCAGGATCGTCGCCGGGAAGGCGGCCAGCGCGCCGCCCACCGGCGCCAGGCCGAGCGCGACCATCACGCCGAGGAAGATCGCGGTGTAGAAGGAGCCTCGGACGGTCGCCCACGTCAGCTCACCGAAGGCGATCTCCACCGGCCGCACCGGCGTGGCGAGCACCGCCTCGTACGTCTTCACGTACTTGAGCTTGAAGAACACGTTGAACGTGGTCTCCGCCAGCGCCCCGGTCATGGCCGACACCGCGAGCATGGCCGGGGCGACGAAGGCGGCGTACGGCATGGTGCGGCCGTAGACAGTCAGATCGCCGACCAGCGCGCCCACGCCGACGCCGATGGACAGCAGATACAGCAGCGGCTCGAAGAAGCCGGAGACGAGCACGATCCAGTAGGCCGGGCCCGAGCGCAACGCGCCGACGTTGCGGCTGATCACCGCGCCGACCCGTGTGGTGGAGAGCCCCGGACGGGAGGCGCGCATCGACCTCGCGGCCGCCAGAGTGGTCAACATCAGTCCTCCAGCCTCCGGCGGAACCGGCGTGCGGCGAGCAGCGTGCCCGCGACGGCCCACACCAGCAGGCAGCCGACGTGCGCGGCGACCGGCCACGGCGGCGCGGTGCCGAGCGTGGCCGAGCGGCACAGCTCCACGGCGTGCCACAACGGCGAGACGTACGCCACCGGCCGGATCAGGCCGGGGAGCTGCTCGATGGGGAAGAAGACGCCCGAGAACAGCGACGCGGGGATCATCACGAAGCGGAACAGCAGCGTGAAGTGGCTGTCGCTGTCGATGCTGGCCGCGAACGCGCTGACCGGCGCGGCGGTGGCCACCGTCAGCAGGGCGCAGACGAGCGGGACCGTCACCGCCCACGGCGAGCGCAGCGCGCCGAAGAACAGCACTACCAGCAGGAACGCCAGGACGGCGGTCGTCACCCGGAACAGCAGGTAGAGCAGGTGGCCGGTCAGGATGTGGTTCGGCTGGACCGGGGTGGCCCGCATCGCGTGGAACGCGCGCGACCACTTGAAGTCGCCGAGCACGGGGTAGGTCGACTCGCCGAGCGCCATCTGGAACGCGGTCGAGGCGACCACGCCGGGGACGATCCACGACAGGTAGTCGACGCCCTTGACGGAGCCGACGTATCCACCGACGCCGATGCCGATGCTGATCACGAAGAGCACCGGAAGGACGAACGAGGAGAACACCGACGCCCGCCACAGCCTGCGGTAGAGCGTCAGCTGCCGTTCCAGGACGGCGATGCTGGGACGGACGGTGCCGGCGGTCATGTCAGTCCACCAACGTCCGGCCGGTGAGGTGGAGGAACACGTCCTCCAGGGTGGAGCGGCGGATCAGCACGCTGGAGGGCGTCAGACCGCGCTGGTGCACCTCGGTCAGCGCCGCGTCGCCGTCGTCGGCGTACAGCAGCACCCGGTCGGGCAGCGGGTCCACCCGCTCGCCGATCCCGCTCATCTTCGCCGCGTAGTCGGCGTTCAGGTCGAGGCCGTCGGGGAAGCGCAGCTCGACCACCTCGGCCGTGGAGTACGTCTCGATCAGCGAGCGCGGCGACCCCTCGGCGACGATCTTTCCGCCGTCCATGACCACGAGCCGGTCGCACAGCTGCTCGGCCTCGTCCATGTAGTGCGTGGTGAGCACGAGCGTGGTGCCGCGCTGCTTGAGCCGGAACAGCCGCTCCCACAGCAGGTGTCTGGCCTGCGGGTCGAGGCCGGTGGTCGGCTCGTCGAGCAGCACGATGTCCGGCTCGTTGATCATGGATCGGGCGATCGTCAGGCGGCGTTTCATGCCGCCCGACAGCGGCTCGACCATGCTGCCCGCCCGGTCGCTGAGCTGGACGAAGTCCAGCAGCTCATCGGCCCGCCGCCGCCCCTCGACGCGGGACAGCCCGAAGTATCGGGCGTAGGTGGTGAGGTTCTCCCGCACTGTCAGGTCGGGGTCGAGGTTGTCCAGCTGCGGGCAGACGCCCAGCCGGGCGCGGATCCTGGTGCCGTCGCGCACCGGGTCCATCCCCAGGATGCGCAGCTCGCCTGAGGTGGGCGCGGACACGCAACTGATCATCCGCATCGTCGAGGACTTGCCCGCCCCGTTGGGCCCCAGGAAGCCGAACGCCTCGCCCGGCGCGACCTCGACGTCGATGCCGTTGACCGCGGTGAAGTCGCCGAAGCGTTTGACCAGGCCACGGGCGAAGATCATTGGTTGCTCTGCCACGTGGCAAGACCCTAGTGAAGGGCACCGACATTTCCGCAACATGTTTTCCCGCGCCGCGCGCAGGCGTCGGCGAGTACGGCCACCGGCCGGGGCCACCGGATCGCCGGGGCGTACTTCAGTGGCAGGCGTAGGTCGGGCTGGTGTCCTTCACCTTGCCATCGGTGCCGATGAGCTGCCAGGAGAACGTGCTGTCGGTGAACGTCAGCTTCACCACACCGCTCGTGCCGCTGAGCCGGAACCGGCTGTTGGGCCGGACGTTCTTGATCTTGTACGATTCGGCGCCGCCCATGCCGCCGAGCAGCTCGACCGGGCCGTTCGGGTCGGCCTTGCCTGAGGGGTTCTGCGGGCCGAACCGCTCGTAGTGGTGGTCGTGCCCGTTGAGCACCAGGTCGGCTCCGTCGTCGTAGAGGATCTGCCAGACGGGCCGGCTGACCGGGTCGTCGCCGTGCTCGCCGGAGCTGAACAGCGGGTGGTGCCAGTACGCGGCGACGCAGCCCCTGGTGGTGGCGGCGAGGTCGGCCCTGAGCCAGTCGATCTGCGCGGTCCGGTCGAAGAGGTTGGAGTCGAGGGCGATGAAGTGCCAGTTGCCCCGGTCGAAGCTGTACCAGCTCTTGCCGTTCGGGAACGCGATCGCCCCGAAGTAGGACTTGTAGCCGGCCTCGAACCCGGCCGGGTCGTAGCTCTCGTGGTTGCCCGCCGTGGGACGGGTCTTGTTCTTGAACTTGCCCCAGGTCGTGTCGTAGTACTTCCGGTAGTCGTCGATCGTGCCGCGGTCGTACTGGTTGTCACCCATCGTGAGGACGAACTCCGGGTTGATCGCCTGGACCTGCGCGGCCGTTTTGGCATGGGCGCAGGAGCTGGAGCTCGCCGTGCACTGCGCGGCGATGTCGCCCGCCGCCACGACGGTGAACGTGCCTCCGCGGGGGGACGGCGAGGCCGATAGCGAGGGGGAGGGGGAGGGCAAGGCGGCCGGGGTCACGCTCGGCGACGGGCTCGGCGAGAACCCGGCGTCGGCGCGATCGGCGGCCGTGAGCAGTCCCGCGAGCAGGGCCACGACGGTGGGGACCACGCCAAGGCGGGCAGGCCGTCCGGCCCGGGAGCGCGGCGGGGAGAAGGGGTCGGGCAGAGGCAGGGACACGGCTGTCTCCCGGGGGTGAGCGACCATGACGGACCACGTGGACGGACCATAAGACGGGTTCGTGGGCCCGGCGACGCCGTGGCGGGACCGTCCCGGAACGGCCGGCCCGCCGTCCACTGTGAGTCGCCTCGACGTCGGCAGCCTCACAGTAGTGGCGCACGCGCCATCCGCCCACCTCGGCGGCGTCCGCGTTGAGGACGACAAGGCCTCGGCCACCCCCGTTGAACAGGGCCGATGCGCCGGTGCCCGAAGTCAACGCCGATCCGGGTTCTTGCGGAAACTCGCAACCCACGGCCGACCGCCATGGCCGTCCGCAGGTCTCCGCCGTTGACTGGCTGCCACCCCTTCGAGAAAGGAAGCACCATGAACAGACTGATCGCCGCAGGCGCGCTGTGTCTCGGGCTGGCGCTGGCGCCGACCTCGGTGGCCAACGCCTCGGCGGCCGCGGTCCGCGACCCGTACGGCCACACCTTCCCGGGCTGGGTGAAGGCACGTAACAACGCGCCTCTGGCGGTGTACTCCTCCTCCAACTTCACCTTCCAGAAAGGCTGGCTGGACACCACCACAAGCGGCTTCCTCTGCAAGACCACCACGCGGAACACGCCGGACGGGCAGCCGATCTGGGCCTATTACACCCAGGGCGACAGGTATCTGCCGGGCAAGGGAGCCCACAACTCTTGGGGGTTCGTCTGGGCTAGCGGCAATGTATTCCTCTCGCCCAACGCGCTGCCCTGGTGCGGTTTCAACAGCGTGCCGGCCTGACAGACGGGACGGCCCCACGCCCTGACCCGCGTCGGTGGCGCGACCCGTGTCCCTCATGAGCGAGCGACGTCGCCGGAGGCGGCATGACTTGCCTGGCCGATGTGGCCCCCGCCCGTGCTCACCCACTTCGGGATGCCGGCGGACGCCGACCTCGCCCAACGGACGCCGCTGCTGACCGGGCCGACGGCCGTACCCGGGACAGGCCCACCACACGGGCCTGTCCCGGGAACGCGCCGAGGCGGCGCTGACTCTGCCGGATCCCGGGCACGTGACGCCGCGTTCCGGCGGCCGGCTCGCCCACCTAATCCTCGATCGCGTCCAGCCTCCGCCGGAGGTGCGCGCGCTCGGGCTCGGTGCCCGCCAGTTCGAGGGCCTGGCGGTAGGCCGCGGCGGCCTCGGAGAATCGGCCGACCCGGCTCAGCAGATCCGCCCGCGCCGCGGGGTAGGGGTGGTAGCCGCGCAGCCGCGGCTCGCCGGCCAGCTCGTCCAGCAGCGCCAGGCCGGCTTCCGGGCCGTCACGCATCGCCACCGCCACGGCCCGGTTCAGCGCGACGATCGGAGACGGGACGAGTGCGAGCAACACGTCGTACAGCGCCACGATCTGCGGCCAGTCGGTGGTGTCGAGGCTGACGGACTCGTCGTGCAGGGCGGCGATCGCGGCCTGCACCCCGTACGGGCCCGGCGGCCCGCCGGTCAACGCGACGGCCACCAGGTCACGGCCTTCCGCGATCATGCCGCGGTCCCACCGGGCACGGTCCTGCTCGTCCAGCAGCACCACCTCGCCGTCCGGGCCGCTGCGCGCGTCCCGCCGGGCGTGGACCAGCAACATCAGCCCGAGCAGCCCGGCGACCTCCCGTTCAGCGGGCAGAAGACGGCGCAGGATGCGCCCGAGGCGGATCGCTTCCTCGGCGAGGTCGAGCCGCTGCAGACGCGGGCCCGAGCTGGCCACGTACCCCTCGGTGAAGATCGAATACACCACTTGAAGCACGCCCGGCAGCCGCCCCGGCAACTCGTCCGCACCGGGCACCCGGAACGGGATCCGGGCGGCGCGGATCTTCTTCTTCGCCCGGGTGATCCGCTTGGCCATCGTCTCCGGGGGCACCAGGAAGGCCCGCGCCACCTCCGGCGTGGACAGCCCGGCCAGGCAGCGCAGCATCAGCGCCCCCCGGTCCTCGGCCGCGAGCGCGGGGTGGGCGCAGGTGAAGAACAACTGCAGCCGCTCGTCCGGCAGGCCGCCGTCCGCGTCCTGGGCCGGTGGGGGCTCCGCCCGCTCCGCCTCCACCCGCAGCATCGCCAGCCGCGCGGCGAGAGCCTGGTCACGCCGCAGCCGATCGACCGCCCTGCGCCGCGCCGTTGTCATCAACCAGGCTCCGGGTTTCGGCGGGACGCCGTCCACCGGCCAGCGCGCCAACGCCGCCTCGATCGCCTCCGACGTGACCTCTTCGGCCAGGTCCAGATCACCGAAGCGGCGGACGAGCGCGGCCAGCAGCCGGCCGTGCTCCTCGCGGAACACCGCCTCCACCGAGGCCACACCGTCCGCCCGCTCGTCACGCACAATCAGACCCCGAAGTCGGCGACCGGCCGCACCACCACCGAGCCGCTACCGAGGGCGCCGGGGCAGCGGGCTGCCCAGTCCAGCGCGGCGTCCAGGTCCGGCACGTCGATGACGTAGAACCCGCCGAGCACCTCGCGCGTCTCGGCGAACGGCCCGTCCGTCACGGTCCGCTCGCCGTCCGGGCTGACGCGCACCATCGTGGCGGTGACCAGGTCCGCCAGGGACTCCCCGGAAACGAAGATCCCCGCGTCCTTCACCGCCTTGTCGTAGGCCACCCAGGCCCCGAAATCGCTCTCGGCGGCCTCGCCGTTCTCGGCGACCTCGCCCGCCTGGATCAGCAGCATGTACTTCATGATCGGCTCCCTCAGTGTTCCGTTGTCTCGTCGCGCGGCGGGATCGCCGCATGCCATAACTACGAACGGGGCACTGCCAGATGGACATCCTCCGGAAATTATCTCGCGACCGGCTTCGGCGGCCTCGACCCGGGCAGCGGCCACACGGCGCTCCGGCTCTCCCCGGTGACCGGCGGGGGCCGGAGTCCAGGGCGCGCCGCACCGCCGGGGTTCGCGGTTGGGCCAGACCTCGTGCCACCGCAGCCGACGAGGTCGGCTACCGTTGCCGACGGTCTGTCGCGGCGGCATGCGGGTCCGGCCCGTTCGCGTACGGTGACGGCGGGAAAAGGGGTGAGCCGATTGGGCAAGGCGACGACCGCCGCCGCGGTCCCGGACGAGCTGCGACGCCGGCTCGGGCTCTTCGACGCCGTGGTGATCGGCCTCGGGTCCATGATCGGCGCGGGGATCTTCGCCGCACTCTCCCCGGCTGCGCGCGCGGCCGGATCCGCGCTGCTGCTCGGACTGGCCCTGGCCGCGGCGGTCGCCTACTGCAACGCCACCTCCTCGGCCCGGCTCGCGGCCCGCTACCCGGCCTCCGGCGGCACCTACGTCTACGGCCGCGAACGCCTGGGGGAGTTCTGGGGATACCTGGCCGGCTGGGGGTTCGTCGTCGGCAAGACCGCCTCGTGCGCGGCGATGGCCCTGACCGTCGGCTACTACGTCTGGCCTGAGCAGGCGCACGCGGTGGCCGTGGCCGCCGTGGTCGCGTTGACCGCCGTGAACTACGTCGGGGTGCACCGGTCCGCCTGGCTCACCCGCGTCAGCGTCGCCGTCGTCCTCGCGGTGCTGACCACCGTGGTGGTCGCCGCCCTCACCTCCGGCGCGCCGGACGCGTCCCGGCTCGGCCTCGGCTCGGACGCCTCACCCGGCGGGGTGCTGCAGGCGGCGGGCCTGCTGTTCTTCGCGTTCGCCGGATACGCGCGCATCGCCACGCTCGGGGAGGAGGTCCGCGACCCCGCGCGCACGATCCCCCGCGCCATCCCGCTGGCGCTGGGCATCGCCCTGGTGGTCTACGCGGCGGTCGCGGTCGCGGCGCTGAGCGTACTGGGCGCCGAAGGAGTCGGCGGGGCGGCCGCCCCGCTGGCCGAGGTCGCCCGCGCCGCCGGGCTGCCCGGCCTGGTGCCGCTGGTACGCGTCGGCGCGGCGGTCGCCGCGACCGGCTCGCTGCTCGCGCTGATCCTGGGGGTCTCCCGTACGACGCTGGCCATGGCCCGCGACCGGCACCTGCCCGGCGCCCTCACCGCCGTCCACCCGCGGTTCGGCGTGCCCCACCACGCCGAGCTGGCGGTGGGGGCGGTCGTGGCCGTGGTGGCGGGCCTGGCGGACCTGCGCGGCGCGATCGGGTTCTCCTCCTTCGGCGTGCTCGTCTACTACGCCATCGCCAACGCCAGCGCGGTGACGCTCATCTCGGCCGGAGCCCCGCACCGGCGGGCCGTGCCCGTACTCGGCCTGGCCGGCTGCCTGATCCTGGCCTTCGCCCTTCCGCTCTCGTCGGTGGTCGCCGGAGCGGTCGTCCTGGCCGTCGGGGCCGCCGCATACGGCCTGCGCCGTCGGGGGCCGGGCCGGCGAGGCGGTTAGGTCGTGTCTGACACTCCCTAGTCCGAAGGCAGGCTGGCCGCTCACCCGGCCTCCCGGCTGTCACCCTCCCACCGGGAAGTTGCTGCGGAAGGTGTTGTGCGGGTCCCGGTGGCGTTTGACGGCGCGCAGCCGGCTCAGGGTGGTGGAAGTGAACGCGTCGGCCGCGGTCTCTCCGGGATTGAGGAAGGTGAGAGGCTTGCGGCCGCTGACGGGAAGTGCGCCGGCGAGAGCACGCTGCTTGTCCGCGATGGCCCGGGCCGTCGCCGGGTCGGTGGGGACGCCGAACAGGTAGAGCGCGTAGGGCGCGGCCAGCGGGCCGTGCGGGCTGTCGGAAGGGCGGGCGAACGCGCCGCCCAGGTGCCGGATCTGGACGCTCAGCAGCGGCGCGATCGGGTCGGCGAGCAGCGTCTTGGCCGCGACGTCGTCCAGGTCGGTGAGGAGTTCGCCGCGCGACAGCCCGGGTCCCGGGTCGGTCGGTTCCGCAGTGATGGTCCCGAGTTCGGAGACCGCCATGACCCGCCTGCCGTCCGACAGCGGCCGGGGCAGGCGGTCCAGCGGGGCCAGCAGGTTGCGTGCCTGCTCGGCGCCGCCGAGGTAGGTGGCATCGACGGCGACCATGGGGTCGGAGCCGGGGAAGTGCAGCAGGTCCAGCCACACGGTCAGCTCGTCCGGGGCGGTCGCGGTGATCTGCCGGTAGGCGTCCATCACCTCGGGGGCGTGCTCGGCCGTCCACACCATGCGGCCGCCGTACAGGCGCGGCGCGTCGTGGAGGGTCAGTTCCAGGCCCGTGACGATCGCGAAGTCGCCTCCCGCGCCGCGCAGGGCCCAGAACAGGTCGGGGTCGGTGCCGGCGGTGACGTGCCGTCGGTGGCCGTCCGCGTCCACGAGGTCGAACGCGCTGACGCTGTCGGCGACCCACCCGTACGCGCGGCCGAACCAGCTCAGCCCGCCGCCGAGGGCGACGCCGGTCACGCTGACGACCGGGGAGCTGCCGGGCAGGCCGGTCAGTCCGTACGGCGCGGCGGCGGCCTGCACCCGGCCGGAGGACACGCCGGCGCCGATGTGGGCGCGGCGGGCGTCCGGGTCGATTCGCAGGCTGTCGAGCCGGGCGGTGCGCAGCAGGATGGTGCCGTCGGTACGGCCGGTCGCGCCGTGCCCGTTGGGCTGTGTCGCGATGCCGAGCCCGGCGGTGCGGGCGTACCGGACGAGCGCGGCGACGTCGGCGGCGTCGGCTGCTTCGACCACGGCGGCCACCGGCTGCTCGACCGCCAGGTTCCAGGGACGGCGCGCGGCGTCGAAGCCCGGGTCACCGGGCAGCCGGACCTGACCGCGGACGACGGTGCGCAGGGTGCTCAGAACATTCATGATTTCTCCTTATCCGGACGTGTTGTGGGTCAGTGCCGCCCCTCGGGGGACGCCCCGGAGTCACGCGGTGGCGTGCTCGCCCCGCTCGGTGAGGGCGATCTGGCGGCGGGCGGGGCTGAAGCCGAGGGCGACCAGGGCGGTCAGGGCGGCGATCATCGCGGTGCGGGTGCCGCGGACGGTGGCCAGCCGTCCGGCGAGTTGGGATCCGGCGACGATGGCGGCCATCGGCACCAGGAACGCCAAGCCGGTGCGCAGGGCGTCGTATCCCTGCACGATCTGGAAGTAGACGGTCAGGAAGTACAGCAGGGTGCCGAAGGTGCCCATGTACAGGAACGTCACCAGCACACCGGTGCCCAGGTCGCGGCCGCGCAGCAGCCCGAGCGGCAGCAGCGGGTCGGAACTGCGGGCCTCGATCACCACGAACCCCGCCAGCAGTGCCGCGCCGAGTACCCCGGCGCCCGCCACGGCCGGCGTGTTCCAGCCGGATTCGGGCCCCTGCACCAGGGCGAACACCACCAGCGTGGTTCCGCCGGTGGCGGCGAGCGCCCCGGCCAGGTCGAACCGGCGGCCGCTCGCCCGCGCGGCGTCGTGCGGGACGAGAGTCAGGGCGAGCAGGGCGGCCGCGGTGGCCAGCGGCACGTTGACGTAGAAAACCGCCGTCCAGCCGAACGCATCGGTCAGGATTCCGCCCAGCAGCGATCCGAGGATCATGCCGCTGCCGCCGGCGGTGCCCCACACCGCGAACGCGCGGTTGCGTTCGCGGCCTTCGGCGAATCCGGTGGAGACCAGCGTCAACGTGGCCGGGAACAGCAGCGCGCCGCCGAGCCCCTGCACGGCACGGGCCACGACCAGAGGCAGGGGCCCGCCGGCCAGGCCGCCCGCCAGCGACGCCACCGCGTACAGCGCCAGTCCCAGCATGAATATGCGGCGTGGCCCGAACAGGTCCACGGCGCGGCCGCCCAGCAGCAGGAAACCGCCGAACGCCACCGCGTAGGCGCTGATCACCCATTGCATGGTCTGCGCCGAGAAGTGCAGGGCGTCGCCGATCTCCGGCAGCGCCACGTACACGATGTTGTAGTCGAGGGAAATGATCAGCTGGGCGAATGCCAGCAGCGCCAGCGCGAGATGTGGGCGAGGGAACCCGGCCCGGGCCGGGGGGACGGTGGACATCAGAAAACACCTTCGTGAGACATCGGAGGAGACAGGCGTGGTGTGCGCGGTGGCGCACGGGATGACCGCGCGGTGACCCGGCCGCTGAAGCCGATGGGGATCCCGTGCAGGTCAGAGTGGTGGTTGAGCGGTTCCACTCTCGATCCGGGACCGATGGGGATCAATGCGCCGCTATGCAATGATCATCAAGCGTGAATTAACGATGGGAGGATCATGCTGGAGCGGCACGAGGTGGAGGCGTTCCTCACTCTCGCCGAAGAGCTGCACTTCGGCCGCACCGCCGAGCGGCTGCACGTGTCCACCGCCCGGATCAGCCAGACGATCGCCAAACTGGAGCGCCGCGCCGGGGTGCCGCTGTTCAATCGCACCAGCCGCCGGGTGGAGCCGACGGCGGTGGGCAGGCGGCTGTACGAGGACCTGCGTCCGGCCTGGGATCAGATCACCAGCGCGTTCGAACAGGCCATCGCCAGCGGCCGCGGCCTGACCGGAACGCTGCGGGTCGCCTTCGTCGGCGCGGCGGGCGGGCAACTGCTGGCCGGAGCCACCGAACTGTTCCAGCAGCGCCAACCCGACTGCGACGTCCGGCTCCGCGAAGCGCAGATGGTCGAACTCATGCCGTGGCTGCGCGACGGCGAGATCGACCTGGCCCTGGGCACCTTCCCCTTCGACGAGCCCGGCATCGCCACCGGCCCTGTCCTGATATCGGAGGCGCGCATGCTCGCCGTCCCCATCCGGCACCCCTTCGCGCGCCGTTCGTCGGTCTGTCTGGAAGATCTGGCCCGGGCCACGCTCCTCCAACTTCCCGACACGCTGCCCGACTCCCTCCGCGACGACCGCACGCCACGTACGACGCCGTCCGGACGGCCGATCGAGCCCGGCCCCTCAGCCGCCACCTTCAACGAGATGCTCACGCTCATCGGCGCCGGTCGCGGCGTCTTCCCGGTCGGAGCCCATGCCCGGCGCTACTACGCCCGCCCCGACGTCGCCTACATCCCCTTCGATGACGCCCCGCCTCTGCGATGGGGCCTGCTGTGGCGGGCCGACAACGCGACCGCACGCGTTCACGCCTTCACCCAAGCCGCGTACGACCTCATCAACGATCACGTCGCCGATTAGCGGAGCGTTACCACCTGGTCGGCATCTTGCCCGGTCTCGACCGTCCTCCGGATATCCCGGCGCGCACCGCGGCGCGGCGGCTTCAGCGCAGCAGCACGTCGGGCGTGATCGGCAGATCCCGCACCCGCACCCCGGTCGCGTTGTGCACCGCGTTGGCGATCGCCGCCGCGGCGCCCACGATGCCGATCTCGCCGATGCCCCTGGCCCCCAGCGGCCCGGCGTGGACGTCCTCCTCATCCAGCCAGACGGCGTCCACGTCCACCACGTCGGCGTGGGTGGCGATGTGATACTCCGCGAGATCGTGGTTGATCACATGGCCGGTGCGGTGGTCGAGCACGCCCCGCTCGTGCAGCGCCATCGACAGCCCCATCGTCATGCCGCCGATGAACTGCGACCGCGCCGTCCGCGGGTTGACCACCCGGCCCACCGAGAACACCCCCAGCATCCGCGGCACCCGCACCTCACCGGTGTCGGCGTCCACCCGGACCTCCGCGAACTGCGCCCCGAAGGAGTGCATCGCGAACCGCTCGGCGTCCGGATCGTCCGGCATGTCCGCGCCAGCTTCCGCGCCCGCCGGCGGCTGCTCCCCGTACACGTGGCGGAACGCCCGGCACGCCGCGACGACCGCCGACCCCCAGCTCGTCGTCCCCGACGACCCGCCGGCCACGGTCGCCGCCGGAAGATCGCTGTCCCCGATCTCCACCCGCACCGCGCGGAGGCGGCAGCCCAGCGCGTCGGCCGCGATCTGCGTCAGCGCCGTCCAGGCGCCGGTGCCGATGTCGGCCGCGCCGATCCGCACCGTGTAACGGCCGCCCCCTTCGTACTCGACCACCGCCCGCGACCCCGGCAACCGGTAGTACGGATAGGTCGAGGCGGCCACCCCCAGACCCACCAGCTCGCGCCCGACCAGGCGGGTGCCGGGCGCCGTGCGCTCGGCCCATCCGAAACGGGCCGCGCCCTCACGCAGGCACCGCACCAGATGGCGCCCCGACCACGGCCGGCCGGACTCCGGGTCCACCTCCGGATCGTTGCGCGCCCGCAGCTCGATCGGATCCAGCCCGCACGCCTGCGCGAGCTCGTCCATCGCCACCTCCAGGGCGAAGAACCCCGGTGCCTCGCCCGGCGCCCGCATCCACGACGGCACCGGCACGTCCAGCGCGGCCAGCCGGTGCGAGGTCCGCCGGTTCGGCGCCGCGTACATCATCCGCGCCCCGACGGCCGTCTGCTCCGCGAACTCCTTGATCGCGGAGGTGTGCTCCACCACCTCGTGCGCCACCGCCGTCAGCCGCCCGTCCGCACCGGCGCCCAGCCGTACCCGCTGGATCGTCGGCGTACGATGACCCGCCAGCGCGAACATCTGCTGCCGGGTCAGGGCCAGCTTGACCGGCCGCCCCGGCACCGCCCACGCCGCCAGCGCCGCGAGCACGTTGTGCGCGTGCGGCATCCCCTTGGACCCGAACCCGCCGCCCACGTACGGGGAGATCACCCGCACCCGTTCCGGCGGCAGGCCGAAGACCTGCGCCAGCGTCGAGCGCACCACATGCGGGCCCTGCGTCGAATCGAACAGCGTCAGCCGCGCGCCCTCGGCGAACCCGCCGCCCGGAGCCCGCTCACCCGGATCCCACACCGCCACGCTGACGTGCGGCTCCATCGGGCTGTTGAACTCCATCGGCGTCGTGTAGGCCCGGTCCACGGTCACCGCCGCCGCCTCCATCGCCGCGTCGACGTCGCCCTCGTCGGTGTCGCTCACGAACCCCCCGTTGACTTGCTCCGGCGCGTACAGGCCGGGCCGGTCGGCCCGCAGCTCGGTGTCGTGCGGCCGCTGCTCGTACTCCACCCGCACCAGACCGGCCGCGTACCGCGCGGCCTGCGGCGTCTCGGCGACCACCACCCCGACGAACTGCCCCCGGAAGCCGACCTCGTCCGACTGCAGGACCGCCAGCTCGGCATCCCCGGTGTCGGCCAGGCGCGCCGCGTCGCGGTGGGTCACCACCGCCAGCACCCCCTCCACCCCGGCCGCCGCCGCGGAGTCGATCGAGGCCACCCGGCCGCGCGCGATCGTCGCCTGCACCGGGAACGCGTACGCGGGATCGGTCACCGGCCGGTCATAGGTGTAGCCGGCGCGGCCGGTCACCTTGGCCGGCCCCTCCACCCGGGCCGCGGGCGTGCCCACCGCTTCCCGCCAGACCGTCATCGCCCCTCCTCGGCCAGCGCGCGCAGCGTCGCCACGACCGCGTTGCGCGTCATCGCCACCTTGAACGCGTTGCCCGGCAGCGGCCGCGCCGCGGCCAGCTCGGCCTCGGCCGCCCGGCGGAAGGCGTCCTCCGTGGCGGGGCCGCCGCGCAGCTCCGCCTCGGCCCGCGTCGCCCGCCACGGCTTGTGCGCCACGCCACCCAGCGCCAGCCGTACGTCCCGCACCAGGCCGCCGTCCAGGTCGAGCGCGGCCGCGACCGACACCAGCGCGAAGCTGAAGGAGGCCCGGTCGCGCACCTTCCGGTACGCCGAACGCCGCGCGAACGGCAGGTGCGGCAGCTCGACGGCGATGATCAGATCGCCGTGTTCCAGCACCGTGTCCCGCTGCGGCGCGTCCCCGGGCAGCCGGTACAGCTCGGCCAGCGGCAGCGTGCGCGCGCCGCCCGGCCCGAGCACGGCCACGACGGCGTCCAGCGCGACCATCGCCACCGCCATGTCCGACGGGTGCGTCGCCACGCAGTGCTCCGACGCCCCCAAGATCGCGTGGTAGCGGGTGTACCCGCCCGCCGCCGAGCACCCCGACCCCGGCACGCGCTTGTTGCACGGCGTGGTGACGTCCTGGAAATAGGGGCAGCGGGTGCGTTGCAGCAGGTTGCCCGCCGTCGTCGCGACATTGCGCAACTGCCCGGAGGCGCCCGACAGCAGCGCCCGCGCCAGCACCGGGTAGCGCTCGCGGACCAGCGGATGCGCGGCCAGGTCGCTGTTGCGTACGGCGGCGCCGATCCGCAGGCCGCCCGCGGTCTCCTCGACCCGGTCCAGCGGCAGCCGCGACACGTCCACCAGCAGATCGGGCCCGGCCACGCCCAGCTTCATGTGGTCCACCAGGTTTGTGCCGCCGCCCAGGAAGGCCGCGCCCGGCCGCCCCGCCACGGCGGCCACCGCCTCGGCCGGATCGCCGGCCCGCAGATACTCGAAGGGGATCACGACTCGGCCTCCTCCCGCAGGGCCGCGACGATGTTGACGTAGGCGCCGCACCGGCACAGGTTGCCGCTCAGCCGCTCCCGGATCTCCTCGTCGTCCAGCGTGACCGGCCCGGTCAGGTCATCGGTGACCTCGCTGGGATGCCCGGCCTTGACCTCCTCCAGCATGCCGACCGCCGAGCAGACCTGCCCGGGGGTGCAGAAGCCGCACTGGAAGGCGTCCTTCTCCAGGAAGGCCCGCTGCACCGGGTGCGGCTCGCCCTCCTGCGCCAGCCCCTGCGCGGTGGTGACCTCGGCCCCGTCGCAGGTCACCGCGAGGATGAGGCAGCTCACCACCCGCCGCCCGTCCAGCAGCACCGTGCACGCGCCGCACTGGCCGTGATCGCACCCCTTCTTGGGCGAGGTGACCGACAGGTGGTCGCGCAGCGCGTCGAGCAGCGTGGTGCGGGTATCGAGCGCGAGCGGCCTGACCCGGCCGTCCACCCGCAATGTGATCCGAGCGTCCATGGTCGCCTCCCGGCGGACCTCACCTCCGCTCCCGGCCGGGGCCCCGGCGGCCCGGCCTCGGAGCGGCTCCCGAAGGCCCACCGTGCCCACCCGGCGCGCGACTAACGCCCGGACCGCTGATCGTGGCCTGACCCTGCACGCCCTTGGCGGCGCCTTGCCTATTCCCGCCTTCCCCGCCTTCCCCGCCTTCCCTGGCTTCCCGGCCCGGCGCGCCCCGATCAGTCGAGCCGGCGCAGGCCCTCCAGAACGCACCGGAGCGTACGCGCGTCCGGGCCGTCGGCGCGCTCGGCCACCCGCGCGTGCCGCAGGCGCCGCGGGAGCGTCGTGCTCGGCCGCCGTACGGGCGGCGCGGCGGAAACCGGGGAGGGGGCCGGGCTCACGGGCACGGCGACCTCACACCAGACGATCTTGCCGCGGCCGGGCGCGGTGCGCTGCCCCCACGCCGTGGACAGCGCGCCGACCAGCGTCAGCCCGCGCCCGCCCTCCCGCAGCTCGTCCGGCGGATCGGCCCGCTGCGTGGCCGGCGTCTGCGCGCTGACGTCCCACACCTCGATCACGAGGCTGCGGGCCGACAGCACCAGCCGCAGCGCGACCATCCGCAAGGCCACGGGGAACACCGAGGAGGCCACCGGCAGGCCGGCCACCGCCTCCGTCGCCCGCACGGCGTTGGTCACCAGCTCGGACGTGAGCAGCTCGACCGTGTCGGTCAGCTCCGGCAGCCCCCACCCGGCGAGCTGCGCGCGGACGAAGGCCCGCGCCCGGCGCGGTGTGGCGGCGGACGCCCCGAACACCCGGTCGGCCGCCCGCGCGCCACCGCGCGCCGGGAACGGCGAGGTCAGCATTCGCGGGACATTCCGCGTACCGGCCGGCGGTCGGGGGCCGGCGGCATCGGCGCTCGGGCGGGCCGGGGGAGCAGTCGCGCAAGACGCATGACACCGATCATGTGGCAGCACCCGCCCCGGCGGTACCTCGTTGACGAGATCGGTGGAAAAATCTCACCCCGGCCCGTGTCGCCGGGTGTTCCGTCAGGGGGCCTTGCTGCGGTGATAGTGGCGGGCGACGCGGACGCGGTTGCCGCATCGGGAGGCCGAGCACCAGCGGCGCCGGGGGTGCGCGGGCAGGAACAGCATCACGCAGTCGTGGGCCTCGCACTGGCGGACCTTGGTGACGCCTGGATCGACCAGCAGGTCGGCGGCGGCCTCGGCCAGCGCCGCGGCGAGCCGCACCCCGACCGGCCCTGACCGGCCGCGGCGCGTCACGACCGCCACCCCCTCCCAGGACAGCTCGTTGATCGCGGGCGCGGCGCGCTGCGCGTCGTTGAGCGCCGCCAGATCGGCGGCGTCCGGCGCTTGACCCTGCCGAACGCGGTCGAGTGCGCGGGCGGTGTGGTCGCGTACCGCGTGCACGGCGGCCAGATCCGCGACGGTGAGCTCGGCGGTGCTCGCGTCCGGCAGCCGTCCGGCCTGCAGTTCCAGCCAGGCGCGCAGAGCGTCGGGGGTGGCGATCAGATCGCCGACGGCCGGGCGGGTGTTGACCAGGTCCAGCGCCAGGGGCTCACCCGTCAGGGGAACGACGTCACTCACGCACCTAATGCTATCCCTGCCGTTGAGACATTAGAAAAGTGATCGCTGTAACCAGCGACTTCATCGCTCTGCGCCCCGAGACCTCCGGTGCCGAGAGCACCGTCCGTGGCCTGCCGACCCCGCCCGGCGGAAAACGGATGGCTTCGCGAGGGCTCACCTGATTACGGTCTGCGGCATGGACGATCCTGACGGCTACTTCGGAGAAAACGTCGCGGCGACCTACGACGAGGCGGCGGCCGACATGTTCGAACCCGCCGCCGTGGACCCGGCGGTCGAGGTTCTGGCCGAGCTCGCCGGCGACGGCCGGGCGCTGGAGCTGGGCATCGGGACCGGACGCGTCGCGCTGCCGCTGTCGCGCCGCGGCGTCCCCGTCCACGGCATCGACCTCTCGCGCGCGATGGTGGCCCGGCTCCACGCCAAGCCGGGCGGTGACGCGATCGGCGTGACGATCGGCGACTTCGCGACCGCGAAGGCGGACGGCGCGTTCTCGCTCGCCTACCTGGTCTTCAACACGATCATGAATCTGACCACCCAGGACGCGCAGGTGGCCTGCTTCCGCAACGTCGCGGACCACCTCGCCCCCGGCGGCCGGTTCGTCATCGAGGTCATGGTCCCCGACCTGCGCAAGCTGCCGCCCGGCCAGAACGCCGTGCCGTGGCGCACCGGCCCGGAACTGTGGGCGATCGACGTGTACGACGTCGCCACCCAGGCGATGAGTTCCAACTATGTCGAGGTCGTCGACGGCCGCGGCGAGTATCGGTCGATCCCGTTCCGCTACGTCTGGCCGGCGGAGCTCGACCTCATGGCCCGGCTCGCCGGGATGCGGCTGCGCGAACGCTGGGGCGACTGGGATCGCGGCCCCTTCACCGCCGACAGCACCAGCCACGTCTCCATCTGGGAGAAGCCCGCCTGATCCCCGCCGCGCATGAACGCCGTGGACCAACCTGACGCGGGCTGACAGGTATGGCCTGAATACTCACCACCAGACCGGCGCCGGCCTTCGGCGCCCGGCCGGACCCCATCCCACGACATGAGCGAGACGACGATGACCACGCGCGCGACCGGAACGTTCGAGATCACCGACTGGACCGAGATGGCCACCGACCAGCGGGAGGGCGCGACCATCACCCGGGTGCGCATCACCAAGGAATTCCAGGGCGACCTCCGGGGGACCAGCACCACCGAGATCCTCACCGTCGCCACTGACGCCGGCCCCGCCGCCTACACCGGGATCGAGCACGTCCAGGGCAGCCTCGGCGGCCGCACCGGCAGCTTCGTCCTGCAGCACAGCGCCGGCGCCGAAAACGGCGAGCAGTGGATGCGCTGGCTGATCGTCCCCACCTCCGGCACCGGCGAGCTCGCCGGCCTGCGTGGCGAGGGCAAGATCATCCTCGAGAACGGCGGGCACTCCTTCGTGCTGGACCACGAGATCGACTGATCCCCCGACCGCGGCGGCCGGCGTCGGCGCGGGGCCGCCGGCCAGGGCGGCCGCGCGGGCCTGGACGACCGGGGAGGGGCCAACGGCGCTATTCGCCGCGGCGGTGGGCCGCCCCGGAGGAGGGCCCGAGGGGAGCCATCCACAAATTTACACTTTTCGATGCTGGTGTTAAATTTGTAGACATGCCGAAGGTCTCCTCCCCCCAGCTCGTGTTCGACGCCGCCTACCGCTGCTTCTGCCGCAACGGCTACCGGCGCACCACGGTCTCCGACATCGTCGAAGAGGCCCAGATGTCGCGCCCGACCGTCTACAAGTACGTCGGCAGCAAGGAAGAGGCGATCGTCAGGATCGTCCAGTCCCGGCTGGACGGGGCCCGCGAGGCGGCACGGACGGCGGCCGAGGCCGCGGGCACGCCCGAGGAGAAGGTCCTCGCCGTGCTCGCGGTGAAGCTGGACGTCGCCATCCGGCTGTGGCACGACAGCCCCGCACACGCCCAGGAACTGCTGTCGGCCGCCACCGCCCAGGCGCCCCACCTGGTCACCACCTACACCGCCCACCTGGCCGAGCTCCTGATCTCGGCCCTGTCCGATGCCACCCCCGACACCGCGAAGCAGGCGGCCGCCGTCCTGCTCACCTTCACCCGCGGCCTGGAGGAGGACCTGCGCGACGCCGACGCCGTACGCCGCGAACTGCGCGCCGGCACGCGGATGATCATCCGCGGGGCACTCGCCCGTCCCATCCCCACCCCGGCCTGACCACCGGCAGGCCACCGGCGGAAGGCACCACCGTGAGCAGCACCGTCCCCACGTACTACCGCGACCAGCAGGCCTGGCGCGACCTCCAGCAGTTCCTGCCCTCCCGCCTGCGCCTGACCGACGCCACCGCGCCCGAGGAGGAGTTCTGGGACTGGCGGGGGCACCGCGTCCACCTGGACCGCTACCGGACCCCCGACGCCAAGGCCAAGGTCGTCCTGCACCACGGGGTGGGCACCAACGGCCGCCAGATGTCCCTGGTGCTGGGCGCCCCGCTGGCGCAGCGCGGTTTCGAGACCGTCGCCCTGGACAACCTCGGCTACGGCCTCACCAAGGTCAGGCCCGGATCCACCCCGTCCTACGACGACTGGGTCGACCTCGTCGTCGACTTCCTCGCCTTCGAGCGGTCCCGCGACGACCGCCCCATCGTGCTGTACGGGCTCAGCGCGGGCGGCATGGTCACCTACCACGTCGCCGCCAAGGCGCCCCGCGGCACCCTCGCCGGCATCGTCGGCATGACCTTCCTCGACCAGCGCGACCAGCAGGTGCGCGACGAGACCGCCCACGACAAACTGACCTCGCGCGCGGGCATCCCCTTCTTCCACCTGCTGGCCAGGACACCTGCGGCCCGCATGAAGTACCCCATGACGCTGGCCGCCAAGATGTCGGCCCTCGCCAACGACCCGGCCGCACTGAAGGTGATGGTGAGGGACCGCACCTCTGCCGGGAACTGGGTCAGCGTCCGCTTCCTGGACCGCTACGGCGGCTACACCCCGACCGTCGAGCCCGAGGACTTCGACGCCTGCCCGGTGCTGCTGACCCAGCCCGCCGAGGACCGCTGGACCCCGCTCCACCTGAGCCGGCCGTTCCTGTCCCGCATCACCAAGGTCCCGGTCGACATCGTCATGCTCGAAGGCGCCGGCCACTACCCCCTCGAAGAACCCGGCCTGACGCAGATGCAGGACACCATCGCCGACTTCGTCACCAAGCACACCGTCTGAGCCGGCGCGCCACCGCTCGGCCCTACCCCTTCCTCGGCCCTCAGCGGCCGGGGAGCAGACGTCCACCCTTCGCCAGCGCGTAGGACCTGCCCCCCAGAGCGCGGTTCGCCGTCAGGTGAGAGTCGTAGCGTACGACGTGTCCGTTCCCGACGACGTTCTCCACGACCCCGCCCTTGATCCGCGCGCCGGTGAGCGCGCCGACCACGGAGTCGTCGGTCACCGACCATCGGCTCGAGGCGTCCAGCGCCAGCGCCGCCCGGGAGATCCGCCCCGTCAGCCGCGCGCTCCCGCGCAGCTCCACCGTCGCCGAGCTGGTCTCGTCCGTCATGACGTCGCCGTCGAGCGCGCTGCCCGCCACCGTCAGGGCCGCCCGCCCACGCCGCGTGACGTGCAGCAGCCGCCCGTCGTTGCGCACCCGCACCCCCCTCCGCACCGTGATCAGCCCGGTCGTGCCCCTCACCTGGAACGTGTCGCCCTTCTCCGCCATCAGCCGGCCGCCCTCCAGGGTCAGCACGCCGGGCCCCTGCCTCCGGCCGCCCAGCCGGAACATCCGGGCCCCGACCGCCCCCCGCACCACGCAGTCCTTGGCCGACAACGAGCTCGCCCCGTCGACCACCAGCCCTTCGCTCTGCTCCGCCTCCAGGCGCGCCCCGACGCACGTCACCGAGCCCATGCTGTACGCCCCGGCGGACAGGCGCCCGGAGGTGGCGAGCTCCCCGCCGATCACCGTCACCTCGCCGCCGCCACGCGCGGCGAGCACCGCGGCGGAGTGGATGCCCGAGGTCGTGACCTTCACCCTGGCCAGGGTCGCCCGGCCCCTGTCCGCCGCCGACGCGCCGTGGGAGTAGTCGGCGGACGTCTCGATCGTGCCGCCCGTCATCGACACCGTGGAGCTCTCCCCGTAGGCGAACAGGCCGCTCGCGCCGGCGCTGTCCGTCGTCACCGACCCGCCCGAGATCTCGGCGGATCCGCCCGACTGGGCCAGCACCGCCGCGTTCACCCCGAAGAAGCCGCTTTCGCTGTTCGACGCGGAGTTCCCGGTCTTGTCGATCTGCGGGTTGGTGAGCGCCAGCCGCGCCGGGCCGGACACCAGGACCGCCGACTCGTTGGCCCCGTCGGCCTGGAAGCCGCCCTGGGAGCGGCTCACCGTGCCCTGGTTCACCGTGAACCTGCCCCTGGCCGCGAACTGGCGCGGCGTCAGCTGCGGGACCGGCGAGGCCCCCGGCGACACAGGAGAGACGGGAGAGACGGGAGAGGCCGGCGGCACGGGGGAGACCGGAGACAGTACGGCCCGCCGCCCGCCGTCCTCCGGCGACGGCACGACGGCCTGGCAGCCGCCCGCCAGCAGCGAGGCCGCCACCACCCGCGCCATGACCCGCCGTCCCACGATCCCCCTCCCGCCATATCGTTACTGTCCGTAATCGCAGGAGGTCATGCCGGGCGGCGATCAGGCGCCGTCCCGCGACGCCGCGTGCCCGGCCGCACCACCCGCCCCTCAGGGGCGCGGGATCACAGCCCCGACCAGTAGACCGCCGCCTGCGCCCGGCTGCGCAGGCCGAGCTTCGCCAGCACCCGGCTCACATGGGTCTTCGCGGTCGCCTCCGCGATGCCCAGCGACCGCGCGATCTCCGCGTTGGACAGCCCCCGGCCCAGGCCGGCGAGCACCTCGTGCTCGCGCGGCGTCAACGCCTCCAGCGCCCCGGGATCGGCCGCCGGAGCCCCGGCGAACGCGGCGATCAACTTGCGGGTCACCGACGGCGAGATCAACCCCTCACCCTGGGCCACCAGCCGCACCGCCGCCACGAGTGAGTCCGCGTCGGTGTTCTTCAGCAGGAACCCCGCCGCCCCCGCCCGCAACGCGCCGAACACGTACTCGTCGATGTCGAACGTCGTCAGGATGAGCACGTCGGCCACCCCGGCCAGCTCCCGCGTGGCCGAGATCCCGTCCAGCAGCGGCATCCGCACGTCCATCAGCACGACGTCCGGCCGCAGCCGCACCGCCATCTCCACCGCCGAGCGCCCGTCGCCCGCCTCGCCGACCACCTCCATGTCGGGCGCCCCCTCCAGGATGAGGACCAGCCCCGCCCGCACCGCCGCGTGGTCGTCGGCCACCAGCACCCGGATCACGACAGGCTCCCGTTCGCCCCGGCCGGAGCCACCGGCAGCTCCACCCGCACCCGCCAGCCCCGCCCATGCGGCCCGGCCTCGAAGCTCCCGCCGAGCAGCGTCGCCCGCTCCCGCATCCCCGCCAGGCCCGCGCCCGCACCCGGCAGCCCGCTGGGACCCGCCCCGACCTCGTTCACCACCGTCAGCTCCACCAGATCCGGCCGGTACCCGACCAGCACCCGAACACCCGCGCCCGTCCCGTGCTTCAGCACGTTCGTGAGCGACTCCTGCACGATGCGGAACCCCGCCAGATCCACCGCGGCCGGCAGCTCGCGCGGCGTCCCCGCCACGGCCAGCTCCACCGGGAACCCGGCCCGCTCGATCAACGCCTCGACATCCGACAGCCGCGGACGCCGGGCCTCGTCGACCTCCTCACCCTCCTCCCGCAGGAAACCGATCATCGTCCGCATCTCCGCCATCCCCTGGACGCTGTTCTCCCGGATCGACTCCACGATCCGCCGCGACGTCGCCGCGTCCAGATCGGCGCGGGAAAGCATCGCGCTCGCCTGGATCGCGATCGCGCTGAAATGGTTGGCGACCAGATCGTGCAGCTCACGCGCCATCCGGGCCCGCTCCGCCGACACGGCCGCCCGCCGGTCCAGCTCCGCCAACCGCGCCACCTGCTCCGCCCGCGCCCGCTCGTCCGCCGCCTGGTCCCGATGCTGGCGCACGATGATCGCCGTCGTCACCGGGACGACCCCCACCAGCGCCGCCTGGATCGCCATGGCGGCCAGCACCCGCCAGTCATGGATCGCCAGCGCCGTCCCCGCCCCCACCACGACCGCGCCCACCGACGAGACCCACAGCATGATCCGCCCGAGCCGGCGCGGCCCGTACAGCACACCCGCGTAGATGTTGTCCGTCACGATCAGCACGGTCGCCAGCGACGGGCCGAGCAGCACGTCACCGGCCAGCGCGACACCCCCCAGCGCCAGCGCCAGGACCGGCGCCCGCCGCCGCACCGCCACCCCCGCGCACGTCACGGCCAGCGGGATCGCCAGCACCGGCGCGGCAAGCCCCCGGTGCACGAAGGCCCCGCCGGCAACCAGGACCAGACCCGCGGCGAAGGCGGCCACCGCCATCGCCGCGTCCTGCCTGGTTGGAGTCAACATCACCCCATCTCACCACGACCCGCCACCGGCCCCTTCCCCCTCCGGTACGGCGCCGCCGTACACCGAAGGATGTAGCGACATTCATCACCGGCGACGACGACCGCCGCCGCCCCGGCACACCACCCTGGATCGTGGAGGTGGTGAGCGAGTGCTCGCGGTGATCATCGGATGTGAAGTCGGCTTCTGGGTGTTCCTGGGCCTCGGACTCCTGGCGCGCTACCTGCTGCGCATGCGGCGCACCGGCGCGGCGCTGCTGCTGGCCGTCCCCCTGCTGGACCTCGTCCTGCTCGGCGCCACGGTCATCGACGTGCGCGGGGGAGCGGCCACCACCTGGCAGCACGGCCTGGCCGCCGCCTACCTCGGGTTCACCGTCATGTTCGGCCACCGCACCATCCGATGGGCCGACGCCTGGGCCTCCCACCGCCTCGCCGGCGGCCCCCCGCCGGCCAAACCACCGGCCGGCGGCATGGCCCGCGCCCGCTACGAATGGATCGTGTGGCTGCGCATCCTCGCCGCCTACGCCATCACCTGCGCCCTGCTGTTCGCGATCATCTGGCTGGTCGGCGACCCGCCGCGCACCGAGGCGCTGACGCAGTTCATGCTCGGCGTGGCCAAGGTGCCGCTGTTCGCCCTGCTGTGGCCGATCAGCTACACCCTCTGGCCCAAGAAGGCGACCCCCGGTCGCTGAAACCCGCTATGACAGGCCCGCCGCGTCCCTGGCCGCCGCCACCGCGGCCTGGCCCAGGCTGATGCCGCCGTCGTTCGGCGGCACCCGGCGATGAGTCAGCACCCGGAACCCGCGCTCCTCCAGCCCGCCCACCACGCGGGACAGCAGCAGCCCGTTCTGGAAGACGCCCCCCGACAACGCCACCGTGCCCAGCCCGCTCCCGGCCCCGCCCGGCCCGGCGCCCTCCCGCACCAGCGCGCACGCCGCCACCGCCGCCGCGGCCAGCCCGTTGTGGAACCGCGCGGACACCACCGCCCCGTCCACGCCGTCCAGGACGTCGGCCACCACCGCGCGCACCAGGTCGTCCCCCCGGATCACCAGCCCCGGCCCCGCCTCGACCCGGGCCGCGTACGCGCCCTCCTCGGCCAGGTCGGCCCACCGCTCCAGCCCGGCCGCCGCCTGCCCCTCGAACGTCACGCCGTCGCGCACCCCGACGATCGCCGCCACGGCGTCGAACAACCGCCCCGCGCTCGACGTGAGCGGCGAGCCCACCCCCGACCGGGCCACCGCCACCACCCGATCCCACAGGCCGGCGTTCCGCTCCCGCACGGCCAGCCCCTCCGGCGGCGCCCCCGCGAACGCGGCGTCCAGGTACGCCGCCGCCATCCGCCACGGCTGCCGCACCGCCGCCGCACCGCCCGGCATCGGCACCACCCCCAGGTGCGCCACCCGGGTGAACCCCTCCAGATCGGCGACCAGCACCTCGCCACCCCACAGCGTGCCGTCCACGCCGAACCCGGTCCCGTCGAACGCCACCCCGATCACCGGTCCCACCTCGCCCGCCTCCGCCAGGCAGGACGCGATGTGCGCGTGATGATGCTGGACCGCGACCAGATCCACCCCCTCCAGATCCAGCGCGTACTTGCTCGACAGGTACTCCGGATGCGGGTCGTGGGCCACCACTCGCGGATCCACCCCGAACAACCGCCGGAAATGCCCGATCCCCTCCACGAACGACCGCAATGTCTCATAGCTCTCCAGATCGCCCACATGCGGCGACAGGAACGCCCGCTCACCCCGGACCAGGCAGAACGTGCTCTTCAGCTCCGCACCGCAGGCCAGCACCGCCCGCCGCGCCGGCAGCGCCAGCCGTACCGGCAGCGGCGCGTATCCCCGCGACCGCCGCACCGGGATCTCCCGCCCGCCCGCCACGACGACCACCGAATCCTCCGCCCGCGCGTGGATCTCCCGATCATGGACCAGGAACGCCTCCACCATCGCGCCCAGCCGCTCCACCGCCTCCCCGTCCCGGTGCACGATCGGCTCGTCCGACACGTTCCCGCTGGTCAGCACGTACGGCCGGGCCAGCTCCGCGGCCAGCAGATGATGCACCGGCGTGTACGGCAACATGACCCCCAGCCGGCCCTCACCCGGCGCCACCTCCTCCGCCACCTCCTCCGCCACCCTTTCGGCCACCTCCGCGGCCACCGACGGGCGCCCCGCCGCGGCGTCCGCGCGGCGCGGCAGCACGACGATCGGACGCGCGGGGGAGACCAGCAGCCGCTCGGCCTCCCCACCAACCACGCACAACCGCCGCGCCGCCGCCACATCCGCGACCACCACCGCGAACGGCTTGTCCTCCCGCCGCTTGCGCGACCGCAGCACGGCCACCGCCGCCGCGTCCGTCGCGTCCACCGCCAGGTGGTAACCCCCCAGCCCCTTCACCGCCACGACACCGCCCGACCGCAGCACCGCGACCGCCCCGGCCACCGGGTCACCGGCCACCTCACCGCCCCGCCCGTCCAGCAGCCGCAACACCGGCCCGCACCGCGGGCAGCACACCGGCTGGGCGTGGAACCGTCGATCACCCGGATCCCCGTACTCCGCCGCGCACGCCCGGCACATCGGGAACGACGCCATCGTCGTCGCCGCCCGGTCATACGGCACATCCCGCACGATCGTGTACCTCGGCCCGCAGTTCGTGCAGTTCACGAACGGATGCCGATACCGGCGGCACGACGGGTCGAACAACTCCGCCAGGCAGTCCGCGCACGTCGCCACGTCGGGGGACACCAGCGTCCGCCGCCCGCCGTCCCGGCTCGGCACGATGCCGAACCCGCGTGCGCACCGCTCACCCAGCACCGGGATCGCCGTCACCGAGATCCGGTCGATCACCGCCAGCGGCGGCGCCTGACCGGGCAACTCGCGCTGGAACCGCGCGACGTCCTCGGCCGCCCCCTCCGCCTCGATGAACACCCCGCGCCCGTCGTTGCCGACCCACCCCGACAACGCCAGCCGCCGGGCCAGCGCGTGCACGTAGGGCCGGAACCCCACCCCCTGCACGATCCCCTCGACCCGGATCCGCACCCGCTCCGGATCCCCGCCCCGGCCGGCGGCCTCCCCGCTGCTCACCCGGCCATCCTCACCGCCGCGCCCGGCCGCGCCCGCCGCCGCCACGCCCGCCCCGACCAGTGCCCCACGGCACGTGAGCAGACCTTTACCCCCGCCCGGCGCTCCAGGTCCGCCCCCGCCGCGACCACGAAACGTAGCCTGACGGCCACGCGGAACAACGGAGCGTACACATGTCTGTCGCAGCCACCATGCAGCTCGCCCTCCGGGACGCCTTCCTCCGCCGGGACTCACCCGGCCACGCCCTCGCCCGGGACTCCACCCGGGTCGCCGAAGCCTGCCAGGCCATGGCCGACCGCTTCCGCCGCGGCGGGAAACTCATCGTCTTCGGCAACGGCGGCGCCGGCGCCGACGCCGCCCACATCGCCGTCGAGTTCATGCACCCCGTCACCGTCGGCAAGCGCGCCCTGCCCGCCCTGGCCCTCAGCAACGACGCCGCCACCATGACCGCGATCGGCGTCCGCGAAGGCCTCGCCGAAACCTTCGCCCACCAGCTCGCGCACTGGGCCGCCCCCCACGACATCGCCCTCGGCATCTCCCGCGACGGCCGCTGCGCCAACGTGCTGCGCGGCCTGCGCACCGCCGCCGACCGCGGCCTGCTCACCGTCGCCCTGCTCGGCGACGTCCCCCCGCCTCCGCAGGGGGAGTCGCCCCGCATCGACGCCGACCACGTCCTGCTCGCCCGCTCCACCGACCCGGCCGTGGTCAAGGAGATCCACGTCACCGCCTACCACCTGCTGTGGGAGCTCGCCCACCTCTTCCTGGAACACCCCGCCGCGCAGCAGCCCGCGAGCGACACCCAGCCCCTCGCCCCGCCCCACACCCAGCCCCGGCCCGTGACGGCCGAACAGCGGCCCCCGGCCTGCGACGACACCTGCACCTCCTGCACCACCTGCGCCGACCAGGCCACCCCCGCCACCGTCGTCCAGCTCCTGCACGGCGGACTGGCGCTCGCCGACACCGGAACCGGGACCGGCACCGAAGAGATCAGCGTCGCCCTCGTCGACGCCGCCGTCGGCGACACCGTCCTCGTTCACGCCGGAGAGGCCATCGCCGTCATCACGAAAGGAACCGACCATGGCCGTCGTTGACGAGCCGCCATCGGAGGAGATGCGCGGCCTGTACCCCTTCCTCTATCCCGACCAGGACCACCTGCGCTCCGTCCTCGCCGAGGCCCAGCGCTCCACCGAGGCCAAGGCCGCCGAGATCGTACGGCTCCGCCGCCACCTCGCCGAACTCGACGGCGACCGCCTCATCGCCTGCGCCCAGGAGATGGCCACCCGCTTCGCCGCCGGAGGACGCCTGTTCACCTTCGGCAACGGCGGGAGCAGCACCGACGCCCAGGAGGTCGCCACCGCCTTCCTCCACCCCGACCCGCCCGCACGCCCGCTGCCCGCCCTCGCCCTCACCAGCGACGTCGCCGTCGTCACCGCCCTGTCCAACGACGTCGGCTTCGACGTCGTCTTCGCCCGCCAGCTCGCCGCGCTCGCCCGCCCCGGCGACATCGCCCTCGGCCTGTCCACCAGCGGCGGCTCCACCAACGTCGTCCACGCCTTCCGCGAAGCCGCCCGCCTCGGCCTGCTCACCGTCGGCCTGGCCGGCGACCGCGGCGGTCGGCTCGCCGAACTCGGCCTGCTCGACCACCTCTTCGTCGTGCCCTCACCGTCCGTGCACCGCATCCAGGAGGCGCAGACCACCCTCTACCACGTGCTGCGGGAACTCACCCAGCACGCCCTCGGCGCCTCCCTGCCCGCCTGACCCGGCCCATCCGGTTAATCCCGGGCTGATCTCGGGCCGATCCCGGCTGATCAAAATGCCCTGACCGGAAATTTCCCGATCACAGCACCACCGCCCCCACCGGCCGGGAATGACTACGCAACGTAACCATTCGCCACTCCCGGAACGGGGTGACCACCGTGCACGAAATCGGGATCGCCGAAGCGATCCTCGACGCCGTCGAGAAGCGCGCCGCCGGCCGGCCCGTGCAGCACGCCCGCGTCCGCGCCGGCGCCCTCCTGCGCATCAGCGAGCCCGCCATCAACCAGGCCTTCGCCATGGTCTCGGTCGGATCACCCGCCGAAGGCGCCCGCCTCGAACTCGTCATCATCCCGGCCCGGCACATCTGCCGCACCTGCCGCCACGTCACCACGTCCGACGACGCCTTCGCCTCCTGCGGCGGCTGCGGCGGCATCGACATCGTCACCGAAGGCGGCGACGAACTCATCCTCGAATCCATCCAGACCACGGAGGCCGACCATGTGCCTGGGCATCCCCGGCGAGATAGCGGAGATCCTGCCCGACCATCCTGACCTCGCCATGGTCGACATCAGCGGCGTCCGGCGCGCCATCAACATCGGCCTCCTCGACCGCGAGGACCTCGCCCCCGGCGACTGGGTCCTCATCCACGTCGGCTTCGCCCTCTCCAAGATCGACGAAGAGGAGGCCGCCGCCGCTCTCGACTTCCTCAACAGCATCGGCGACCCGTACGAGGACGAGATCGCCGCCCTCCGCGAATCCACCATCGACCAGGGGTGACACCCGATGCGCTTCGTCGACGAATACCGCGACGCCGGGCAGGCCCGCGCCCTGTCCGGCCAGATGGCCGCGCTCTGCCGCCCCGGCCGCACCTACAAGTTCATGGAGGTCTGCGGCGGCCACACCCACACCATCTACAAGCACGGCCTGGAGGACTACCTCCCCGACGCCGTCACCCTCATCCACGGCCCCGGCTGCCCCGTCTGCGTCATCCCCATGGGACGCCTCGACGACGCCATCCACATCGCCGAGCAACCCGGCGTCATCATGGCCTCCTTCGGCGACATGATGCGCGTCCCCGGAGGCCGCGGCTCCTTCCTCGACGCCAAAGCGCGCGGCGCCGACATCCGCATGGTCTACTCACCCCTCGACGCCCTCAAGATCGCCAGACAGAACCCCGGCAAACGCGTCGTCTTCATGGCCATCGGCTTCGAGACCACCGCCCCCTCCACCGCCATGACCGTCCTGCGCGCCGAAGCCGAAGGGATCCACAACTTCTCCGTCTTCTGCAACCACGTCACGATCATCCCGGCGATCAAAGCCATCCTCGACTCACCCGACCTGCACCTCGACGGCTTCATCGGCCCCGGCCACGTCTCCGCCGTCATCGGCTGCCGCCCCTACGAGTTCATCGCCCACACCTACGGCAAACCCCTCGTCGTCACCGGCTTCGAACCCCTCGACGTGCTGCGCTCCGTCTACCAGATCCTCACCCAGCTCGCCCACGGCCGCAGCCAGGTCGAAAACCAGTACGCCCGCGTCGTCCCCTGGAACGGCAACCCCAAAGCGCTCAACGCCATCAGCCGCGTCATGGAACTTCGCCCCTACTTCGAATGGCGCGGCCTCGGATCCATCTCCCACTCCGCGCTCCAGATGACCGAGAAATACGCCGCCTACGACGCCGAACGCCTCTTCCACATCCCCGGCGTACGCGTCGCCGACCCCAAGGCCTGCCAGTGCGGCGAAGTACTCAAAGGCGTGCTCAAACCCTGGGAGTGCAAGGTCTTCGGCACCGCCTGCACCCCCGAGACCCCCATCGGCACCTGCATGGTCTCCTCCGAAGGCGCCTGCGCCGCCTACTACAACTTCGGCCGGTTCTCCCGCCAGCGCGTCAAGGAGGCGACCAGCCCGTGAACACCGACCCGAGCGAGGAGACCACCGCCCCCTGGGCCGAGACCGCCGTACGCGAAGCCGGCCACCTCCACCGCCCCACCCGCGAAGACCAGGTCCTCGAACGCATCGAACGCGCCCGCCGCGGCAAAGCACGCATCAGGGAAGAACTCATCACCCTCGCCCACGGCGCCGGAGGCAAGGCCACCCACACCCTCATCGAAGCCGTCTTCCTCGAGGCGTTCCGCAACCCCCTCCTGGAACCCCTCGCCGACGGCGCCGTCACCGGCGACCTCGCCCTCACCACCGACGCCTACGTCGTCAAACCCCTCTTCTTCCCCGGCGGCGACATCGGCGACCTCGCTATCAACGGCACCGTCAACGACCTCGCCATGTGCGGCGCCACCCCCCGCCACCTCACCGCCTCCTTCATCCTCGAAGAAGGCCTGCCCATCGCCGACCTGCGCCGCATCACCGCCTCCATGGCCGCCGCCGCCCGCGCCGCCGACGTCCACATCGTCACCGGCGACACCAAGGTCGTCGAGAACGGCAAAGCCGACGGCTGCTACATCACCACCGCCGGAATCGGCGCCCTCGACCGCGGCGCCGCCCTCAGCGCCGCCTCCGTCACCCCCGGCGACGCCGTCATCGTCTCCGGCCCCATCGGCGACCACGGCATGACGATCATGCTCGCCCGAGGCGAACTCGACCTGGAAGCCCAGCTCACCTCCGACACCGCCCCCCTCCACGACCTCACCGCCCGCCTCCTCGCCGCCTGCGGCGACGCCGTACGCTGCCTGCGCGACGCCACCCGCGGGGGAGTGGCCACCGTGCTCAACGAGATCGCCGCCGCCTCCCGCACCTGCGTCGTCCTCGACGAGAACGCCGTCCCCATCCGCCCCCAGGTACGCGGAGCCTGCGAACTCCTCGGCATCGACCCCCTCTACGTCGCCTGCGAAGGCCGCATGGTCGCCGTCGTCGCCCCCCACCGCGCCGACGCCGCCCTCGACGCCCTGCGCTCCCACCCGCTCGGCGCCGACGCCGCCCTCATCGGCCGCGCCGGCGACGACCCACCCGGCCTGGTCCTGCTCAAGACCTGTTTCGGCGGCACCCGCATCGTCGACCTCCTCGTCGGCGACCCGCTCCCGCGCATCTGCTGACCACGCCCCGACCGGGACGGGACCGCGGGAAAGGAACCCCACCATGAGCACCCCGCGCATGCGCGCCGCCTACGTGACCGAACTCGGCCCCGCCGAACGCATCCACGTCGGCGACCTCCCGCTGCCCGAACCCGGCCCCACCGACGTACTCGTCCACGTCGACGCCGTCGCCGCCAACCACGTCGACACCTACGTCCGATCCGGCCTCTACCGCACCCCCACCCCCTTCCCGTTCGTCATCGGACGCGACCTCGCCGGCACCGTCGCCAGGACCGGACCCGGCGTCACCGGCTTCGCCCCCGGCGACCGCGTCTGGTGCAACAGCCTCGGCCACGGCGGCCGCCAGGGCTCCTTCTCCACCCACGCCGTCGTCCCCGCCGACCGGCTCTACCCGCTGCCGCCCGGCGTCGACCCGGTCACGGCCGTCGCCGCCCTCCACCCCGCCGCCACCGCGTTCCTCGGTCTCTTCCGCGACGCCCGCGTCCGCCCCGGCGAAACCGTCGTCATCGGCGGGGGAGCGGGCGCCGTCGGCTCCTGCGCCGTCACCATGGCCGCCCGCGCCGGAGCCCACGTCATCGCCACCGCCCGCCCCGCCGACACCCCCTACTGCCACGACCTCGGCGCCACCGAAGTGTTCGACTACCGCGACCCCCACCTGCTCACCCACCTCGGCAAGGCCGCACCCGACGGCGTCCACGTGTACTGGGACACCTCCGGACACCACGACATCCCCGGCGTCACCCCGCTCCTCGCCCGCGGCGGCCGCGTCCTGCTCACCGCCGGCATCAGCGCCCGCGCCGAGATCCCCGTCGGCTCCCTCTACACCAGGGACGCCCGGCTGCTCGGCTTCGCCCTCTCCAACGCGAGCGCCGCCGACCTCGCCGACGCCGCCGCGCTGGTCAACCGCCTGCTGACCGCCGGAACCCTGCGCGTGCGGATCGGCGACATCCTCCCCCTGGACCAGGCCGCCGAAGCCCACCGCATGCTGGAGGACGGCCAGACCACCGGCCGCGTCGTCCTGCGCCCGTGAACCGGACCCGGCCCGCGAACTCCTTCCATATCACCCAGTTATGGAAATTTGTAAGGTGTTCCGCTGATCCGTTCCGTGTCAGCTTGGGTGCAGTCAAGGCGCCCCGGGCCGGACCGCGCCCCCAGCTCACGCCGCCGGCCGCCACCCACACCCGCCGGCGTACCGCCGAGCGCGGCGCCCCGGACCGGGCCGCCTCACCCCCGACACCGAGAAGGCCACTGATGGACACCGAGAACACGCCCACCGAGCAGGGGCGCAAGGGCATCACCCGCAAGACCCTGCTCAAGGCCGCACTGGTCGCCCCGCTCCCGCTGCTGGTCGGACAGATCCCCGCACTGGCCCGCGACACACGGGGGACGGGGGAGCCGCTGACCCCGACGCCGTACTGCTCCGACCACGACGACCCGACGGTCCCGCAGATCGAAGGCCCGTACTTCAAGCCCAACTCGCCGCTGCGCACCACCCTGGCCGGCCCCGGCACGCCCGGCGTCCCCCTCACGTTCACCGGCTACGTCTTCGGCCTCTCCTGCCAGCCCCTCGCCAACGTGCTCCTGGACTTCTGGCAGGCCGACGACAACGGCGCCTACGACAACTACGGCTTCACCTTCCGCGGCCACCAGTTCACCAACGCCCAGGGCGCCTTCACGCTCACCACGATCGTCCCCGGCCTCTACCCGGGCCGCACCCGCCACATCCACGTCAAGGTCCAGGCGCCCAACCGCCCGATCCTCACCACCCAGCTCTACTTCCCGGGCGAACCCCGCAACAGCACCGACACCATCTACGACCCGCGCCTGCTCATGAACGTCCGCAACGCCGGAGCCGGCAAGGAGGCCACGTTCGACTTCGTGCTCAACGTGCCCGGCGGCGGGCCCAGCCCCTCGCCGAGCGCGTCGCCCACCGCCTCCCCGAGCACACCCCCCGGCGGCACCTGGAGCGCCGGCACCGTCTACCAGGCCGGAGCCACCGTCACCTACGGCGGCGCCACCTACCGCTGCCTCCAGGGACACACCGCACAGGTCGGCTGGGAGCCCCCCAACGTCCCCGCCCTGTGGCAGCGGATCTGACGCACACCCCGCCGCCACACCGCCCAGCCGCCGGCCACGGACACCGGCGGCTGGGCCCCTCCCGCCGGCGCCCGGTCACCCCGCCGGTCAGCGGCCATCCTGCGGACCTCGCGCCGGTCGGCGGTCACCGTTACACACTCATCACGTATCCAACGTCACCCGATAACGTCGATCCAGCAAGCTCTCCACCTGTGATCACGAAACTCCTTCTCGCCGCCGTTCTCAGCCTCGGCGGCGCCCTCGCGCCGCAGTCCGCCTCTGCCATCCAGTGGGAGAAGTGCCCGCCCGACCCGCCTTACCCGGCCCCGGGCGAGGGCATCGAGTGCGGCACGGTCAAGGTGCACCGTGAACTGGTCTCTACCGGGCGGCGAGTAGATCACGGTCTTCGTCTCCCGCAGCAAGGCCCGCAAGCAGAAGCTCGGCACACTCGTCACCAACCCGGGCGGCCCCGGCAATCCCGGCGCGACCCTGGTCATGATGGCCCCCGAGGAGTTCCCCGACGAGATCCTCGACAGTTTCGACATCATCGGCTTCGACCCGCGCGGCATCGGACGCAGCCACCCCATCCAGTGCGATGACACGCTGATGACCAAGAACTTCACCCCACCGGCCACCCAGACGGCCTGGAACGAACTCGTCGCGCACAACCGCAGGCTCGGGGAGTGCTGCCGCCAGGTCGCCGCTGACCCCACCGGCTACCACGCCTGGACCGCCCAGACCTTTCACCCCTTCTTCGACGCGCAGGTGGCGGCTGACCGCGCGAGCGAACAACGCCTCGCCCACGGCTCGCCGCCCACCGACGTGCGGGCCGCCGCTCAGGCCGCCTGCGCCTTCGGCGATCCCGTCGTCATGCGGGCCAGAGCCCGGGTACGCCACCTCCTGAGCACAGCCGACGACGCCTACGGCAGCGACGAAGCGCACGAGCGCGTCACCGCCTGGATGGCTGCCCGCCCGGACTTCACGCCCCAACCCGACGGCCCGACCCGTGACCAATGGGATGCGCTCATCCCAAGCTGAGCACGTGCCCGGCGGTGACCCGCGGCCCCGCCCGACCCGCTGATTTCCGTTCCGGTCACTCCCCGAAGGCCGCGACGGCCGACGACGGACACCGCGTTCAGGCGCCGAGCGCGGCGATCGCACGGCGCGTGACATCGGGCGGGGCTGCCGCGATGACGACGTCAAGCGCACCCAGGGACGTCTGCAGGTCGATGATCGACTGTGTGATCCTGTCTCGCTCTCGGTGGAGGTCGGCGAGCAGGTCTGAGCAGGTTGGGATCAGCCGATCGCCGTCATCGCGTAGGCAGGGGAGGATCGTGGCGATGGTGGCGGTGTTCAAACCGGCGGCCAAGAGGCTGCGGATACGGCGGACGGTGTCGATGTCTCCGTCGTCGTACTCCCGGTAACCGCTGGGGAGTCGCTCGGGATGGAGCAGGCCCTGCTCCTCGTAGTAGCGCAACAGGCGCTCGTGGACGCCGGTCCGCCGTGACAGCTCTCCGATGCGCATGGCCTCTCCCTGGTCTGCCGCGAGGAAGTCGCGTACGCGACTTGACTCTCACATTCATGTGAGACTTTAGCGCCCTCCGTCGTACTGCGCCGCGCGGCCGAACTCGGCGTCAACCACATCGACACCGCCGCCTTCTACTTCTCCTCGCTGCGCTCCGCCAACGAGCTGATCAACAGCGCGCTCTCCCCCTACCCCGACGACCTGGTGATCGCGACCAAGGTCTGGCCCGGACGCGGCCCCTCCGGAAACTGGTGGTGGGCCGAACCCGCCCAAGTGCGCGGACAAGTCGAGGAGAACCTGCGCCAGCTCGGCCGCGACCACCTCGACCTGGTCAACCTGCGCATCCCGCCCAGCCGTACCGCCACCTCGATCGCCGAACACTTCGGCGCGCTCGCCGGCCTGCGCGACGCCGGGCTCATCCGCCACCTCGGCATCTCCAACGCCACACCGGAACAGCTCGCCGAAGCCACGCGCATCGCCCCGGTCGTCTGCGTCCAGAACCCCTACGGCATCGGCGCCCGCCCCGAGGACCGCGCGATGCCGCGCACGTGCGGCGAGCAGGGCATCGCCTTCGTCCCGTTCTTCGCGATCGCCGGAAAGGGCCGCGAGGCGGGCCGAACCGGCGCCGACGACGACGAGATCCAGTCCATCGCACGCGCCCACGGCGCGACCCCGCGCAGATCCGGCTCGCCTGGACGCTCCAGCAGGGCCCGCACGTGCTCGCCATCCCCGGCACCGGCAACCCCGGCCACCTGGTCGACAACATCGCCGCCGCGGCGATCCGGCTCACCGAGGACGAGCTGGCCCGCCTCGACACCCTGTGACGGCCCCGCCCACGCCAGGCCCGCTCGACGTCACCGGCAACGGGCCCAGGGGTCAACGCCCCTGCGCCTGGGGAGTGGTGAGGGCGTCGAGCAGGCCGGGGAACACCTCGTCCATCTCGGCGCGGCGGAGGGTGTTCATCCGCGAGGTGCCGACGTAGTGCTGCCGGATCAGGCCCGCCTCGCGCAGCACCTTGAAGTGGTGGGTGGCGGTGGACTTGCTGACGGCGATGTCGAAAGCGCCGCAGGCGATGTCCTCGTCTGCGGCGTCGAGCTGCGCGACGATGCTCCGGCGCACCGGATCGACGAGGGCCTCCAGCACCTGCTGGAGGTTGAACTGCGAGACCTGGGGGTGCGACGGGGTGCGTTCCATGACCCCATAGTACGACCGCCATCAAAGTTTGACGAGCGTCGTACTTTTATGTCACCGTAAGCCCCGTTCCCGGCGGGCGAAAGGACGATGACATGGCCAGGACTGTGCGGTTCCACGAAATCGGCGGACCCGAGGTGATGCGCCTGGAGGACCTCAATCCCGGTGAGCCGGGAACGGGCGAAGTCCGGATCCGGGTGGACGCCATCGGCGTCAACAGGGCCGAGGCACTGTTCCGCAGCGGTCACTACATCGAGCCGGTCAAGCACCTGCCGGCCACGCTCGGCTCCGAGGCCGCCGGCGTGATCGAAGCGGTGGGCCCCGACGTGACCGGTTTCGAGAAGGGGCAGACGATCAGCGTCGTACCGAACTTCTCACAGAACGACTACGGCGTTTACGCCGAGCAGGCGATCGTGCCGGCCACCGCACTCCTGCACCGCCCCGACCATGTCGACGCGGTGTCCGGCGCGGCGGTGTGGATGCCCTACCTCACCGCCTACGGCGCGATGGTGGAAGTCGGCCGCATGCGGGCGGGTGACGTGGCGGTGGTGAACGCGGCCTCCAGCAGCGTCGGCCTGGCCGCGATCCACACCGCCAACCGCGTCGGCGCCACCCCGGTCGCCATCACCCGGACCCACGCCAAGAAACAGCAGCTGATCGACGAGGGCGCGGCCGAGGTCATCGTCTCGGACGAGGAAGACGTGACGAAGCGCGTCCTGGAGCTGACCGGCGGCAAGGGCGCCGAATACGTCTTCGACGCCGTCGCCGGCCCGGGAGTCGTGGATCTGGCCCGCGCCGTGGCGGCCGACGGGACCCTGTTCCTGTGGGGCGCGCTCAGCGGGCAGCCCACCCCGTATCCCGGGTTCGACCTGGGCATGCCCGCACTGAACATGCGCACGTACACGATGCTCGAGATCGCCAAGGACCCGCAGCGGCTGCGCCGCGGCGCGGCGTTCGTCGCCTCGGGCCTGCGCGGCGGAGCCTTCCGCCCCGTCGTGGACCGCGTGTTCCCGCTGGACGAGATCGTGCGGGCACACCAGCACATGGAGTCCAACACCCAGTTCGGCAAGATCGTGGTCACCACGGCCCGCTGACAGCAGAAGTCGCGCCCCTCCTCGGCGGCTCACCCTCCCTGAACACGCTGAACACGCGCCGGCCAGCGACCAGATCGAGCCGACCGCCCGGGGGAGCGGCACTCCCCGCGCACGGCGACCCGCCCGAAAACCCATTTGCCGCGATCAGCGCAGGCCAACGAGGATGACCGCGATGACCAGAACCAGAATGCACGCGGACGAGATCCTCACCGACGAGGCCCTCGTCCGCCGCCTGATCGCCGACCAGTTCCCCCAGTGGGCCGACCTCGCGATCGAGCTGGTCGACTCCTACGGCACCGACCACGACATCTACCGGCTCGGCGACCACCTGTCCGCACGGCTGCCGCGCATCGAATGGGCCACCCGCCAGGCGGCCAAAGAGGCACGGTGGCTGCCCACGCTCGCACCGCACCTGCCGCTCGCGGTCCCCGTACAGGTGGCGGCGGGGCAGCCGGCCGAGGACTACCCCTTCACCTGGTCCGTCTACGAGTGGCTGCCCGGCCACAACGCCAACGGCACGATCCACGACCTGAACCAGGCCGCGGCCGACCTCGCCGCGTTCATCACAGCGCTGCGCCGGGCGGACACCACCGGCGCCCACCCGCGCCCGCCGCACGCCCGCGGGGGACCGCTCGCCGAGCACGACGACGGCGTACGCCGATCGATCGCCCAACTGGGCGACCGAATCGACGGCGCCACGGCCCTGCGGTCGTGGCAGGAGTCCCTCGAAGCCCCGGCATGGGGCCAGCCGGGAGTGTGGGTCCACGGCGACCTGCTGCCGGGCAACCTCCTCGTCGTCGACGGCCGCCTGTCGGCGGTCATCGACTTCGGCGGCCTCAACGTCGGCGACCCCGCCTGCGACCTCCAACCCGCATGGAACGTGTTCACGGGGGAGAGCCGCCGACGCTTCCGCGACGAGGTCGCCGCCGATGACGCGTCATGGCTGCGCGGCCGCGGCTGGGCACTCCTCCAGGCCGTCATCGCCCTCCCGTACTACTGGGACACCAACCCCGGGATGGTCCGCCAGGCCACGCACGCGCTCACGCAGGTCCTCGCCGACGGCTCCCACTGAGCCGCCCGCGCCCCGCCACACACACGACCTCGGGGGAGCGAAGCCGCCCCCACGGAGCCTCGCAAGAGCCGGAAGGCCCAGGCCGAATCGACCTGCCCCAGCGCCCGAAGAAGCCGGCTCTAGCGACCCACGACCCGTCCGAGGAAACCGCGCATGTAGCCCGCGATCACATCCAGATGGCTCTCCAGAGCGAAGTGACCGGCGTCGAGCAGGTGCACCTCGGCCTCCGGCAGATCCCGCAGAAAGGCCGTCGCGCCGGCCGGGCCGAAGATGCCGTCGTTCGCGCCCCAGACGGCCAGCAGCGGCACCTGGCTGGCCCTGAAGTACTTGTGGACCCTGGGGTAGAGCGCGACATTGGACGGGTAGTCGCGGAAGAGCGCGAGCTGGATGTCGGCGTTGCCCGGCCGATCCAGCAACATCTGGTCGAGAGCCCAGGCGTCCGGGCTGATCAGGGACAGATCGGCCACGCCGTTCTCGTACTGCCAGCGGGTGCTGTCCAGGCTCAGCGCCGCCCGCACCGGCCGTTCGGTGTCCGGGCCCGGAGCGGCGGCATAGGCGAACAGGCCACGCCAGAAAGCATCGACGAATCCGTCGGCGTAGGCGTTTCCGCTCTGGGTGACGATCGCGGTGACAGGCCCGGGTGAGCTCATGGCCAGCCGCCACCCGATCGGCGCGCCGTAGTCCTGCACGTAGATCGCGTACTCATCGACACCTCGCCGGGCCAGCAGCGCGGTCGTCACCTCGGTCAGAGAGTCGAAGGTGTACGGGAAATCCGCAACGGACGGGGCCGAGGAGTAGCCGAAGCCGATGTGATCGGGCGCGATCACGTGGTATCGGTCGGCGAGAGCGGGAATCAGGTGCCGGAACATGTGCGAGCTGCTGGGGAAACCGTGCAGTAGCACGATCGTCGGCGCCTCCTTGGGGCCCGCCTCACGGTAGAACACGCTCAGCCCGCCGACGTCCTCAGTCAGATGGTGGACGGCAATCATGGTCACCTCCCGCACGTCGGGTCGCGATTCCAGTCAACGGCGTGGAGCGCCTGACGACATCGCATAAATGGGTGACATCGCCGCATGAACACCGGCAGGTCAACCGCCACGCCGACCAACGGCGAAGCGGAGCGCCCGCCCCCGAGGGCGCCCCGCTTCACGTGGCGCCCTACGCCGACGCCGCGACAGCCGAACCCGCCGCGACCCGCTCCCGCGTGACGCGGCGCCGCCGCGTCGGCAGCCCGAACGTCGGATTCGCGACACCCCACGCGGCGCCCTTGCAGACCAGCTCCTTGTAGACGGCGGCCAGCCGTCCGGTCAGCGCCGCCCGCACCGCCCGATCGTCCGCGGTGACGTACTGGATCAACCCCTCCTTGCGGCCCAGCGAGACGCACTGGTTGAAGTAGCGGATCGGCACATTCGGGAGCTTCCCGCCGGTCAGCCGCGCCGCGATCGCGTCAGCGGCCTGCCACGCGGTCGGAACCCCCGAGGCGCACGACATCCGCAACGGCTTGTCCCCGGGGCCCATCACCATGGCCGCGTCGCCGACGGCGTACACGTCCGGATGCGAGACCGAGCGCATGGTCCCGTCGACCACGATCTGACCGGTGCCGGTGACCTCCAGAGCGGTCGCCTTCGCGATCGGATGCACCGCGAAACCGGCGGTCCACACGGTCACCGCCGCCGGGATCGCCCCGCCGTCGGCGATGGTGACACGGTCGGCTTCGACGCCGGTGACCGCGGCGTGCTCATACACGGTGATCCCGAGCCTGCCGACGACCGTCCGCAGATGCTCACGCCCCTTGGACGAGAGCCAGTCGCCGAGGCCGCCGCGGGCGGCGAGCGCGACGTCGAGGTCCGGGCGGGTCTCAGCGATCTCGGTCGCGGCCTCCAGACCGGTGAGACCGCCGCCGACGACGACCACGGTCTGCCCGGCGTCGAGACGGGCCAGGCGCTCACGCAGCCGGAGCGCCCCCGGACGGCCGGCGATCTCAAAGGCGTGCTCGGCGGTCCCAGGGACGCCTTGGGCGTTCCAGCCGCTGCCAAGCGCGTAGACGAGCGTGTCATAGCCGAGTTCCTCGGCGCCGTCCGCACCGGCAACGGCGACGGTCTTACGGTCGACGTCGACGCCGGTGACCTTCGCGAGCCTCAGTTCGACGCCCGTGCCCGCGAACATCCCGCTGAACGGCCGGGATTTGAGGTCCTGGCCGACCGCCAGCTGGTGCATGCGAACACGCTCCACGAAGTCGGGCTCGGCGTTGACGAGGGTGATGGCGACGTCCTCGCGGCGCAGCCGCCTGGCGAGGCGGCCGGCGGCGAAGGCTCCGGTGTATCCAGCTCCGAGGACGATGATGCGGTGCCGCATTTCCTAGCTCCTGTCGTGCGCGGTTTCGCCCCTTGAACCGGACGGCCCGCCGTTTCCTGACAGGGACGCGATGTGAAGCGCCTCACACAGTGCTCAGAAGGCGTTGAACAGCGGCTCCCCGTGGTCGGCCGCCGCCCAGAGCACGGTCGCACGTTCAAGCTTGTCGGGGTTGGCCTGGGTGCGGAACGCGGCGATGCCCTCGGCGGTGATCTCCAGGCACATGACGCCGACGACCCGGCCGTCCACGACGGCCACGACGGCGGGCCCGCCGTTGGCGGTCCAGGCGTAGACCTCGGCCGGGCCACCGACCAGGGCGCGCTTGGCCGGGCCGGGCTTGAGCAGGCCCCACAGGAACTTCGCGACCGCGACGGCGCCCTCGAACGCCTTGGCGCGGGCCGGGACCTTTCCGCCACCGTCGCCGATCGCGACGGCGTCCTCGGTGAGCAGACGTACAAGCGGCTCGGTCCGGCCGCTGGTGGCAGCCGCCAGGAACTCCGCGACGATCCGCCGGGCGACGGCCTCGTCCACCTCGGTGCGGGCCTTGCCGTCCGCGACGTGCTTCTTGGCCCGGTGGAAGATCTGCTGGCTGGCGGCCTCGGTGATGTCGAGGATCTCGGCGATCTCCCGATGCGGATAGTCGAAGGCCTCCCGCAGCACGTACACCGCCCGCTCGTTGGGGGAGAGGCGCTCCATGAGAGTGAGGACCGCGTACGAGACCGACTCGCGCTGCTCGGCGGTGTCGGCCGGGCCGAGCATCGAGTCCCCGGCGAGCAGCGGCTCGGGAAGCCATTGGCCCACATAGGTCTCGCGCCGCGCCCGCGCCGAGGTGAGCTGGTTGAGGCACAAGTTGGTGAGAACCTTCGTCAGCCAGGCCTCAGGGACCTCGACACGGTCGACGTCCGCGGCCTGCCAGCGCAGGAACGTCTCCTGTACGGCGTCCTCGGCCTCCGCGGCGGAACCGAGAAGGCGGTAGGCGAGGGCCCCCAGGCGCGGCCGGGAGGCCTCGAACCGATCGACGTCGTCCGCGGTCAATGGCATGACCCGATGCTAGTGGCCCCTCACCGAATCTCGGAGGGGTAATTGATCTCCAGCGGAGAACCCGCCAGGCCGGCTACCTCTTCAAGTAGCCCGGTGCGTGAACACATCTGCCTGATTGCCAGTACGGTCCCCGCCGAATGCGGTGGCGTCCGGCGGGTTCGCCGGCCCGGCTGCGTGCCACCTACAACCGCTACGCGGATCGGCCGCCGCCCGCCGGCTGTTGCTCGCCGGGCCGGACTGCGCCGATCTCGCCACCGAGCTGTCCGCGAAGGCGGGGGAGTGGCTGACGGTTCGCTTCCTGCGGCCCGCCAGCACGCTCTGCCATGGCCTCGGCATCGCCCCCAGAGGCTGGGTACTGGTCCGTCCCGACGATTACGCATGCACGGGCGGCGCGGAACTGACCGTCGGCCGGCTCTCCGCCGCGCTGACCTCGGTGGGTATTCCGGCTCTCCGCCGCGCTCCCCGGCCTGAAGCCGGAATGCTGGAGCACTGCGGGCGAATCCGGTAGCGAGAACACGCCCTCGTTGCCCAGACTGTGATCGGCCACCAACGGGGGTGGCCCCAGTGAGCATGGCGGTGCTTGCAATGGCGGCAGTGGATGTGTCGAGGATCGATCGTCGCGTGCGGGGCGAGGTGGACCGGAGGGGTTTGTTCCTCGTCTCACCTGACGTGGTGACAAGCGGGCCGGATACCTTCGTCTTCGTTTGCACTGACCCAGACCCGGGAGACTGCGGCTTCACCAGGGTGGGACAAGTGACCACAGCGACGGGGTTCAACCACGTCGTCTACGCAATGGACGGTCGCAAGACCTCGCCGGCGGTATCGCTCTCCCAGATCCGTGGCCATTTCCCGACTTGGGAAGACGGGATCATGGTTGTACTTTCTGCGTTCGATCAGTGGCGCTGAGCGCCTACTTCTCGGGTGTGTCGAGACGCGGTGGCTGGCGTACGACCCTTCGAGTTGGCGCGGGCTGGTCGTGGGCATCGCACCGAGCCGATGAATTTCCCTGTCCTGTAGCGCAGTTGGGGCGATCGGAGCGTCGGCACAGATGAGCCAGTGGAGCTGGATGAGCATCTGCGGACCGTGGGGGGAGTTTCACCCCGGGGACCTCGGTCAACGTTTTCTGGGGGAGACAGAGATCCAGGCGTTCCGCTGAACTCGGAGGCGGTCGACGACGTCAACGCGCACGGCATGGCAACCAAACAGAACGACCGGCACGAGACAGCCGCGTTCAAGCGCAGTCTCGGTGAGCACGCCAGGTGCCGATCAGCTCAACCGGCTGAGCGAACGACCATTGCCGCGTTGAAACCGCCGCATCCCCGGGCGAGCACGTCCCCCTGGACGAGAAGCGCGATGGATGCCCGGTGGAGGCTGCTCGGGGCTTCCCGACGGTCGACCGGGGGTCTCCGATGCGTCGTCCGTCCAGTAGAACGCCGGAGGGAGAGCGCTCTCCATGAGAGTGGCCCCGCAGTCCGCGGCTTGTCAACAGTTCCTCGCCGTACCCCTCGCCGTGCCCTCACACGGCCCGCATCTCTCTTGTGCGCCTGATCTGGACGTTCTCCGTATGCGCTCACTCAAGGGTTGACAGTGCTCTGTGGCGCGGGCACTCTCGCTCTGGAGAGCGCTCTCCCTTCCCTCTCACCGCATCGGGGCATCCCGGTTCCGGCCGGGATGCCGCGACACGGCACCCCGAGCCGATCCCTCGTCTCCACAGTCCATCCACCCCCCGAGACACTCCCGAGACCCCGCCCCCCAGAGCCGGGCTCCCGCGGTCAGCAGGCGGAGCCCGACGACCCGCCGGGAAACTAGTGAGGACAACCGTGCGTACACGCAAGCTCGGATTCATGACCGCGGCCATGAGCATGGCCGGGGCGCTCGTGCTCGCCACCTCCGCCTGCGGCGGCGACGACAGCGGATCGGCCGGCTCGGACCGGCCCGTGACGCTCACCTACTGGGCGTCCAACCAGGGCCCCAGCCTGGAGGCCGACAAGCAGGTGCTCCAGCCCGAACTCGACCGGTTCGAGAAGCAGACGGGCATCAAGGTGAACGTCGAGGTGGTCCCCTGGTCGGACCTGCTCAACCGCATCCTCGCCGCCGCCACCTCCGGACAGGGACCGGACGTGGTCAACATCGGCAACACGTGGTCGGCCTCGCTCCAGGCGACCGGCGCGTTCGTCCCCTTCGACGACGCCGCGCTGGCCGCGCTCGGCGGCAAGGGACGTTTCCTCGGCCCCAGCCTCGCCGCCACCGGCGCCGCGGGCCAGCCGCCCACCGCGGTCCCGATCTACGGCATGACGTACGGCCTGTTCTACAACAAGAAGATGTTCGCGGGCGCGGGCATCGACGGCCCGCCGAAGACCTGGGAGGAGCTGATCGCGGACGGCAAGAAGCTCACCCACGACGGCAAGTGGGGGCTCGCCGTCGAGGGCGCCAGTGTGAGCGAGAACGCCCACCACGCCTTCATCTTCGGCCAGCAGCACGGGGCCGACCTGTTCGACTCCTCGGGGAAGGCGCAGTTCGACTCGCCGCAGCAGGTCGCCGCGGTCAAGCAGTACATCGACCTGATGGCCGTTCACAAGATCGTGAACCCGAGCAACGCCGAGTACGCCAACGGCACCGAGGCCATCCAGGACTTCGTCACCGGCAAGGCGGCCATGCTGATGTGGCAGTCCATCGCCAGCTCGGTCAAGGCCGCCGGTGTGAGCGAGGACGACTTCGGCCTCGCGCCGATCCCGCTGCCGGACCCGGGGACCGGCGGCAGGCAGGTCAACGGCATGGTGGCCGGCATCAACCTGGCGGTCTTCCAGCACACCAAGAACAGTGACGCCGCGATGAAGTTCGTCGCCTTCATGACCGGCAAGGAGACGCAGCAGACGCTCAACAAGGCGTACGGCTCGCTCCCCACGGTCAACGACGCCTACGACGACCCGGCGTTCCAGACCCCGACCATCACGGCGTTCCAGCAGATCCTCGCCAACACCGCGGCGCCGCTGCCACAGGTGCCCGACGAGAGCCAGTTCGAGACGCTGGTGGGCACCGCGATGAACCAGATGTTCGCGGACGCCGCGGCCGGAAAACCGATCACCGACGGGTACGTCAAGGCCAAACTCTCCGACGCCAAGCAGCAGATGACCGGCGGCAACTGAGCCTTCCCCCACCACCATCCCGGTTCAGGGAGCGCGCGGGCGGGTGCACCCCGCCCGCCCGCGCGAGCCGCGTCGGTCCGCCCGGCGCCGGGCGCGCGGCCCCACCGATCCCAGAGAGGACTTCCATGGTCGTGTCCACCCCGTCACGCTCGGGCGCGTGGCGCGGAGCCGAGCGGGGCGGCGGAGACGGCGGCGGGGGAAGGATCACCCGTCTCATCCCGGTATGGCTCCGCCGCGCCGGTCTGCCGTACCTGCTGATCCTTCCCGCGGTGCTGCTGGAGCTGCTCATCCACCTGGTGCCCATGGTGATCGGCGTCGGCATGAGCTTCCTCAGGCTCACCCAGTTCTTCATCAGGAACTGGCTGGCCGCGCCATTCGCCGGGCTGGGCAACTACCGGGTGGCCGTCGACTTCGACTCCGCCGTGGGCGCCGCACTGCTGCACTCGTTCCTGGTGACCGTCGCGTTCACCCTGCTCGCGGTCGGCCTGTCGTGGCTGTTCGGCATGTGCGGCGCGGTGCTGATGCAACGGCCGTTCCGGGGGCGCGGGGTGCTGCGCACCCTGTTCCTCGTGCCGTACGCGCTGCCGGTCTACGCGGGGGTGATCACCTGGAGCTTCATGTTCCAGCGGGACTCCGGGCTGATCAATCACGTGCTGGTCGAGCAGCTGCACCTCACCGACGAGCGCCCGTTCTGGCTCATCGGAGGGAACAGCTTCGCCTCGCTCGTGGTGGTGGCCGTCTGGAGGCTCTGGCCGTTCGCCTTCCTCGTCCTCACCGCCGGGCTGCAGAACATCCCGGAGGACCTGTACGAGGCGTCGGCGATCGACGGGGCGAGCTGGTGGCGGCAGGTGCGCACGATCACGCTGCCGCTGCTGCGCCCAGTCAACCAGGTGCTCGTGCTGGTCCTCTTCCTCTGGAACTTCAACGACTTCAACACGCCGTATGTGCTGTTCGGGAAGTCGGCGCCGAGGGAGGCCGACCTGATCTCCATTCACATCTACCAGAGCTCGTTCGTCACCTGGAACTTCGGCTCCGGCGCCGCGATGTCCGTGCTGCTCCTGCTGTTCCTGCTGCTGGTGACCGCGGTGTACCTGGCACTGACGACCCGGAGGAGGAGCCGTGCGTGAGCCGCGGTGGCTGCCCTGGGCCCGGGTGATCTTCCTCGGGCTGCTCGGCCTCTTCACGCTGACCCCGCTGTACGTGATGGCGACCTCCGCACTCAAGCCGCTGCGAGACGTGCAGGGCGACTTCAACTGGATCCCCGTCACGATCACCCTGCAGTCGTTCTCCGACATGTGGCGGACGGTGCCGCTGGCCCACTACTTCGTCAACAGCCTGGTGGTCTCCTCGATCTCCGCGGTGGCCTCGGTCGTGGTCGCGGTGTTCGCCGCGTACGCCGTGAGCCGCTACCGGTTCCGGGGCCGCAAGATCTTCTCCGTCGCCGTGCTGTCCACACAGATGTTTCCGGGCATCCTCTTCCTGCTGCCGCTCTTCATGATCTTCGTGAATCTCGGGAACGCCCTCGGCGTCCAGCTCTACGGCAGTAGGCTCGCGCTGATCATCACCTATCTGACGTTCTCCCTGCCCTTCTCGATCTGGATGCTCGTCGGCTACTTCGACTCCGTGCCGGCCGCGCTCGACGAGGCGGCACAGGTGGACGGGAGCGGTCCGATCGGGGCGCTGCTGCGGGTCGTCGTCCCGGCCGCGATGCCCGGCATCATCGCGGTCACCATCTACGCCTTCATGACCGCGTGGGGCGAGGTGCTCTTCGCGTCGGTGATGACCGACGAGTCCACCCGCACCCTCGCCGTCGGCCTCCAGGCATACGCCACCCAGAACGACGTCTACTGGAACCAGGTCATGGCGGCGTCCCTGGTCGTCAGCGTCCCGGTGGTGGCGGGCTTCCTGCTCCTGCAGCGCTATCTCGTGCAGGGGCTCACCGCGGGCGCGGTCAAGTAGCCGATCCCGCGGCGACTCGAACCAGAACAACCGGAAGAACCAGAAAGGAAGGAGGGAGCGCGGGCACCACTCGGGGGCCGCGCACACCCATGGACATCACTTCCGCCTTCGGCCCTGACTTCGTCTGGGGCGTCGCCACCTCGGCGTACCAGATCGAGGGAGCCGCCCACGAGGACGGCAGAACGCCCTCGATCTGGGACACCTTCGCGAGCGTCCCCGGCGCCGTCGATGGAGGCGACACCGGCGACGTCGCCTGCGACCACTACCACAGGTGGCGTGAGGACGTCGGCCTGCTGGGCACGCTCGGCGTGGACGCCTACCGATTCTCCGTCGCCTGGCCGCGAGTGATCCCCGGCGGATCGGGCCCGGCCAACCCGCCCGGGCTGGCGTTCTACGACCGGCTGGTGGACGCGCTACTGGAGGCGGGCATCCGCCCCTTCGTCACGCTCTACCACTGGGATCTGCCCCAGATACTGCAGGACGAGGGCGGGTGGCCGCGGCGGGACACCGCGTACCGATTCGCCGACTACGCGACCGCGGTCGTGGAGGCGCTAGGCGACCGCGTCACCGACTGGACCACGCTGAACGAGCCACTCTGCTCCTCCTGGCACGGCCACCTGCAGGGCGTGATGGCCCCGGGCTGGAGGGATCTCACCGCGGCCGTCCGCGCCTCGTACCACCTGCATCTGGGGCACGGCCTGGCCACCCAGGCGATCAGGGCGGCGGCCCGCCGCACGCCGTCGATCGGGATCGTCAACAACCTGAGCCCGTGCGAGCCCGCCACCGACAGGGAGGAGGACCACGCCGCCGTCGTGCGCGCCGACGGCCACGCCAACCGCTGGTGGCTCGACCCGATCACGGGGCGCGGCTACCCGCAGGACATGATCGACCTCTACGGTGTCGACCTGCCGATCCGGCCGGGCGACCTGGAGGCGATCGCGGCGCCGCTGGACTACCACGGGCTGAACTACTACTTCCGCCAGGTCGTCACCGCGGACCCCGAGGGTCCGGTGCCGTACGCGCGGCAGGTCGAGGTGCCCGGAGCGCCCGTTACGGCCATGGGGTGGGAGATCTACCCCGACGGCCTCGAACAGCTGCTGCTGCGGCTGGCCCGCGAGTACGGCATCGAGCGGATCTACGTCACCGAGAGCGGCTCCGCCTGGCCGGATCCGGTCGGCGCGGAGGGCGAGCTCGACGACCGCGAGCGGTCCGCCCATCTGGAGGGCCACGTCGCGGCCTGCGCTCGCGCGGTCGCGCAGGGCGTGCCGCTGGCCGGGTACTTCGCCTGGTCGCTGCTGGACAACTTCGAATGGGCCTACGGGTACGACAAGCGGTTCGGGCTGGTCCACGTGGACTACCGCACCCAGGCGCGCACCATCAAGGCGAGCGGCCACCGGTATGCCGCGCTGATCCGCGATGCCAAGGGGGCACCGGTGGGATGACCGGCCTCGCCGGTCGACAGAGGGAGGGCGGCGCCCGCCGTGGCGCCGCCCTCCCGCACTCCCGCGACCGGTCAGGCGGACTCGCGGACGACCAGGGCGGGATCGAAGATGACCGAGGTCACCCGCTGGTCCGGCTGCTCGATCTGGGCGAGCAGGAGCCGCGCCAGCTCGGCCGCCATGTCCTCGACGGGATGGCGGATCGTGGTGAGCGGCGGCTTGCAGGCCAGGGCCGCGCTGCTGTCGTCGAACCCGACCACGGCCACGTCGTCGGGGACCAGGCGGCCGTGCCGGTGGAGCACCTGGAGCGCCGCCTGGGCCATCAGGTCGTTGGCCGCGAAGACGCCGTCGACGTCGGGGTGCTCGGCGAGCAGCCGCTCCATCGCGGCCGCGCCGCTGTCGAGCGTGAAGGCGCCCTCGACGCAGGGGATGTACGGGTGGCCGTGCATGGCCATGGCGTCCCGGAAGCCGGCGAGACGGTCCTGGGCGGCCAGTACGTCGAGGGGGCCGGAGATGGTGGCCACGCGGTGGCAGCCGCGCGCGACCAGGTGATCGGCGGCCAGCTTGGCGCCCGTCCGGTGCGCGACGTCGACGTAGCTGATCGGGAGTGGTTCCGGTGGCCGGGCGAAGAGCACGGCGGGCAGCCCTCCGTCGACGAGGAGCTTGGGCAGCGGGTCCTCACCATGGGTGGAGACCAGGATCGCGCCGTCAGCCTTGCCCTGGCGGAGGTAGTCCACGACCTCCGCGCGGGCGGCGTCGGTCTCGGCGAACAACAGGACCGGGTGGATGCCGAGCGGGCGGAGATATCCGACCACACCGCCGGCCACCCGGCCGAAGAAGGGGTCGGCGAAGACCTGGTTCGGGAACGGGTTCTCCTCGCCCTCGACGCCCGCTCCGGAGACGACCAGGGCGACCGACCCGGTCCGGCGGGTGACGAGCGAGCGGGCGGCCTGGTTGGGGACGTAGCCGGTGGCGGCGATGGCCTGCCGGACCGTTTCCTGGATGGCGGGGTTGACGTTGCGAACACCGTTGATCACGCGGGAGACGGTGGCACGGGACACGCCCGCCGCCCGGGCCACGTCCTCCAAGGTGGGGGATCCCGACACAGGCGGGGGAGCCTCGCTCATACGGCCTTTTATAGCATATTGGAGAGCGCTCTCCAGACCGCTCGGGACGAGCCGAGGCGTGGACGAGATGCGAGATTTGAGTAGTTTGTCTGGGGCCGATTTCCTCCCGCCTCCCATGCCTTTCGTCGTCGACCTGGCCACTGGAGCCGTCGAGCGTGAGGACCGGTCCCCGAAGAATGCCGTGCGTTTGGCGGTGTCCCACCACCAGCCGTCGGCCCCATAACAGATGAAAAATCACCGGCGAACAGCCAGACGGTCATCAACCGTTTCAACCCCGGACCCCGGACATCAACGACCTAAGCTTGGCGAACACGCCCATCAACTCATCAGCGACGTCTTCGCGCAGGCAGTGAGCCCTCCGATAGCCGGCCAGCCAGCGGACATTCGCTGCCAGGACGGGGGAGTGCCCTCCCATCCCTCCCGTCCTGCGAAACACCCACCCTTTCATTAGCCATTAGGCGACCTGACGGCGTTCTCCCATGTCGCGGCTGAGGTGACGGCCTCTTGCAGGAGCGTTGACAGCCCGTGGGCGGAGAACGGGCTCCTTCCCGAGGAGGAGGCCCACCATATGAGCGGCGCTCATAGTTGACGGCATGACGCGAAGATCCATACATCGGCCACTGCCCCGTGCGCTCACAGGAGCGGCGCTCGCCCTGGCCCTGGTCGCGGGCACGGGCTTCACCCCTGCGAGTGCCGGCCCGATCACCGATATCCCGCTCCTCGACGACTACGACGCCGAATCGCTCGCGAACCTCCCCGCCGTCGGCGGCCTGGAGTACCTGGGGCAGCGATACGCGCCGACCGACACCTGTCCACCTGCCGGCACGGGGCCGGGTGGGCCGCTGTTCTGGGGGGACGACAAGCCCGCCCAGTTCCGTCAGGGCGTCCCGCTGCCGGGGCAGAGGGTCGTGAAGATCGTCATCATGGGCGACTCGTACATATCAGGAGAGGGGGCGGGGGACTACTTCAACAAGCGCGGCTTCCTGCCCGAACCCATGCGCTTCCTCCAGGGCCCCAACGGTGGGCGTATCCCGGCGGTAGGGCACACCGAGGCCGACTACGACGAGGACTTCCGTCACCGTTCGGCCAACGCCGCGGTCCTGCAGGCCATCGACCAGCTGCGCCGCGCCAACCCCGAGATCTTCTTCGACGTCCGGTTCAACGCCTCCTCCGGCGCCGGTATCGAGCACTTCTTCGCCGGCCAGAACGACCACGGCCGCGTCAACCCGCCACAGAACGAGGGACTGGACGATGCCACCGACCTGGTGATCTCCGGCTTCGGCGGCAACGACGTCGGCTTCGGGCCCATGGTGGCGGCCGTACTCGACAACCCAGCCGACGTGAGCGGCATCGAGGCGCGGATCGCGCCCCTGTTGAACACCACCCGAACCTCGGCACAGGAATGGGCGGACTCAGAGCCGCCGCGTCCGCCGTTCGTCCGACCGGTGACGCAACCGTCGACCCTGTCGGCGCGGCTGGTGCAGCTCGTGCGGGCGATGAGCGTCGCCACCAACGGCAAGGCCAGAGTAATGATGGTCAACTATCCCCAGGGCGTCGCAGACGGTCTCCAGCCCGGAGGTCTCATGGGATGGATGGTGCGGAAACGTTCGGGGGACTGGGCGAAACTCCGCACTCTGGCGCCTCGGCTGACCGCCTCCATCAAAAAGGCCCAGGAGGTCCTGGCCGACAATGGGATCGCCACCGACATGCTGGACATCGAGAACGCCTTCGCCGGCCACGAGTTGGGAACCAAGGCCCCCTACGTTCGCAACGTCGCCTGGAGCACCGCCCCAGGAGGGGACGGCTTCAACAAGACCCAGCAGTCAGCACATCCCAACAAGCAAGGGCAGCAGACACTGGCGGGCCACTACACCCTGATGATCGCGGGTGAGCTCGGGCTGCGGGTCAAGGCGCCTGACGGAGCCCGTCCACCGGCCCGAGCGGCGGAGCCCTGCGATGCCGACCACAGCGATCGCCACTACCTGCCCGCCACGCCCACCCAGAGCACGGGGTCGAGCGGCGGTACCGGCGGCGGTGGTGGAGGGGGCACCAGCATCCCCAACGTCGGCCCACGCTCGACCATGACCTTCGTCAACATCGACCCGCCACTGCCCCATGACGGGCCCGGGCCCACGAACACCGGCCCACAGCCCCAGCCCACCGGCTCACAACCCTCTCCCGGACCGGGGACGACAGATTCGACCCCGCGATGGAACATCTATCCGGTCGATACCGTCCAGCCCACGACTCCGACCATCTCCTTCGACCTGACCCAGCCGCTGCCGTACCTGTGGCCTACTGGCGGCGGAGGAAGCGTGCTCCCGCAGAAATTCGAGGTGAAGATCAACGCCGACCAGCTCATGAAGTGATGACCGACATCGGCCAGATCAAGAGCTGAGCGACCACGGACCGGCGCCCGCCTGATCCGGACGCCTCGGGACTCGCCTACCGGCCCTGCTGTGCGGGCGAGTCCCATCGCATCCGCTGCGCCGCGAGCCTCGGGCACGTTGAGCGCCAGGACCGGCCGTATGGGAGGCTCGGACCAGGGCGACCAGGGGCGAGGAATGCAGCCGTCTCGACGCCGAGACCGCCGCGCCGACTGCCCGCATCCATCGGACAGACCCCAGACGGTCTACTGATGGCCTCCAATATTCAATCGGCCGGATTTCCTCGATGGACTCAGCTCAGTCCCAGTAGTTGAACAACAGCTGACCGAGGGTCGCGGGCTTCCAATAGGCGACCTGGCGGCATTCTGCCTGGTCGAGGCTCGAGGTGTCGATCAGTTCGAGGGGTTTCCGCAGCTCGTCCGACGCCAGAATTCGGAAGGCGCCTGAAGATCTCAACGCCTCTTCGATCTCAGGGACGCCATCGATGAAGACCACGGAGGTTGACCTGGCTGCTTGAACCTGGGCGATCGCCATGAGTGGTAGATGGACATGACCCAACACGGCAAAGTCGAGACTTCGGCAGCTCATTACGGCGGTATGGAAGTTGGGCGTGAGAACAGGCTGTGTGATCTCGATAATCCGGCAGCGCGCACGCCGGGCCGCTTCATAACACGCCGAGGCGAAGGCTCGCGAGTCCGTGGTCGGCAGGAGTTCGGTCTGGGGATCCCGGAATCCCGTTGCGCCTCGAGGAAGGTGAGTCAGGCTGGAGCCATGCTCAGTTGTCATCGACACTCCTGGTCACCTGTTCACGAATGGCGTCAGCGTAAGCGGCCCAAGGGACCGCGGCGGCTGCGGCGTGCCTATGGGTGACCTGGTCGCTGTAACCGAGCATGCGTGCGGCGATGGGCGCCGGAACCTCGCGGCAGAGGATTTACTTGACATAATGTCCATTATCGAGCAACGCGAAAGAGGTTCCCGAGGCATCGCCGAAGTCGTACGATCACGGCGTGTTCGGTATAGAAAGCACGACCGCGATCGTCATCATCGTCCTGGTCATGGCCGTCGCGCTGATAATCGTCATCGTGCTGGCGGCCCGAGCAGGTGCCCGGCCCAGCACCCGGCTCGCGTGGCGATCGCCGGGGCTGACGCCGCCGATCCCGCGCGACCTCCAGGAACGCGTCCGTGCGTTGTGCGCCGAAGGCAAGAAGATCCACGCGATCAAGGCGCTCAGAGACGGAACCGGGCTCAGCCTCAAGGATGCCAAGGACGTCGTGGACGCCCTGGACGCAGGACGCCCCGTCCCGACCACCCAACCGGATGGGCAACCCGGCGACCTCGCCTCGCGGGTGCGCGAGCTGAAGGCCGCCGGACGCGCCGAGCAGGCCGTCTTCCTCGTACGCGGCGAGACCGGCATGACGCAGGCCGAAGCCGAGACCTTCGTCGACGCCCTCTGAGACCCCCTCGGACTGTCCGGAAAATCACCATAAGGACGGTCGGGCAACGCAGGCGGCCGGCGCACGACCCCTCGCGGCGGCGCGGCGACACATGAGTCGGCCACCCGCCGCCCGCCGGACGCGACCACCAAGAGTTCCCGCCGAGGCCGTGTACGCTGCGGAACCCCGCCGTCACGGCCCCGGCCGCCCAGGCGGGCCGGGGTAGGCGAAATCCGGGACAGCGGGAGGAGCTGGGCTCCCCTCTCGACGACCACCCCGCAGTCGGAACGTACGAACGCCAAGAACGACAAAAGTGGCGATAAACGCTATACAAGACAGAAGGTGAATTCTGTCTGGTATGACGCGAGCTATCCAACTTGCCCCAAGCGGGCCTGTTGTCCCGTCTTAACTGAGTCGACACAGGCTCAGTTGATCTGACGCATTCGACAGTTTTCTCAGTAGTCCTGACACAAGATCGCTATAGTGCTCCTCAATGGCGATCTTCGTGTGAGGTGGGACCTGTTTTCATGGCCCCCACTGGCGCGCTCCTTCAGATGATTCGACTTTGGTCGCACCCAAATATCCGCCGGCCATCACCCTGAGCCGAATCCTGGCCTCGCCCTTTTGGAAGGCACTCGCCCTCGACACCACCGGCACGCCCTCTTCGTCGAAGAAGTGCGCCACACTTTTGAGCCCGGCTACATCTGGAGCCCTCCGCCCAAGCGCGCTACGCCGAGCCCTTGGTTCGCATGTCGCGCGAGGAGCCCGAAGAGCGGGAGCGAAAGGCCAGACAGGCCGAGTACCGACGCGCTCACAACATCCCAGAGCCGCTCAGCGACACCATCTAATTCGACGAGTTGTTGTGACCTGGCGCTTCAGTTGGCGGATGTGCGCTCAGTCATGGCAAACGGGCCGTATGTCTGCGCAACCCGTGACGGGTGGACCAAAATGGCCCGCATGACGACTACGCCCGAAAATCATGTTGATATAGCACATTCGTCCCGATTCAACGACTACGACAGGATCGCCGAGGGGTACACGGCCGAGAACGAGACCGGTCTCGTCAACGCGTACTACGAGCGGCCCGCGATGCTGGAGCTCGCCGGGGATGTGACCGGAAGGCGCATCCTCGACGCCGGCTGCGGCTCGGGTCCGCTGTTCTCCGTGTTGCGCGATCGAGGCGCCATCGTGACCGGCGTCGACGCGAGTGCCGGGATGCTGGAGATGGCCCGACGGCGGCTGGGCACCGACGCGGACCTACGGGTCGCCGACCTGGCCAGCCCACTGCCCTTCCCCGACGACGCCTTCGACGACGTCATCGCCTCCCTGGTACTGCACTACCTGGAAGACTGGGGACCGACACTGGCCGAGCTGCGACGCGTGCTGAGGCCTGGCGGCCGACTCCTCATCTCGGTCCACCATCCTTTCGGCATCACTCTCTTTCAGCACATGGCCGGGGAAAAGCCCAAGTACTTCGAGACCCGCAGCCGGACCGACGAATGGACCAAGGGCGGGCAGACCGTCCAGATGAGGTTCTGGGACCGGCCGCTGCACGCGATGACCGAAGCCTTCACCGCGGCGGGCTTTCGCATCAGCGTCATCAGCGAACCGCCGTTTGCGCCGGAAGCCCGCGACCTGTTCCCTGAGGAGCTCCGCGAATTCGAGCCCACGAGCACGAGGTTCCTGTGCTTCTTGTTCTTCGTTCTCGAAGCCAACTAACGGCGCCTCGTCACGATCGGCTGTGGTGACTGAGCGTTTCAGGGGCGATTCTCACCAACTGAAGCGCTCAGTCACAATGGGATCAGCGCATTGCGCTCATGGCGCGTTCGACCTTCTTGCTCGGATACGGCGTCGTCCTACTGGTGCCGAACAGGTCCCAGTAGAAGTCGTTCATGGCCGCCGCCACGGGCGCGTAGCGGCGGATCACCGCGGCCACAGCCGGCGGAGCACCGGCGGGGTCCGCGCCGTCCGCGCACGCGCGAATGTACTCGTTGCGTCGCGCCGGTCCCCCGTTCTGCGGCACCTTCACCCCGCAGACATTGGTGACGAGCCAGTTGACCAACCGCATCAGCGCGTACCCGATGTCGTGGGTCCGGTTACGCTCCAGGAATTCGCTCTCCTGCGTGGACAGGTCGAACCGGGAGGAAGTCGCCAGCCCGAGGTCGGCGATGTACAGGCGTTCACCATCGGTGAGGATGTTGCCGAAGTGGCCGTCGAAGTGCATCAACCCCTGGCCGTTCATGAAGGCCACGTCGGTGCGCAGGCACGACTCGACCATGGCGCTCGCCGCTATCGCCGCGTCCTGGCCGGCGGTTCGCTGAGCGGCGAGCCAGTTGTCGAGGCGGTAGGGGATGAACTCCTGAAACAACACGATGCCGGCCGAGGCGCGGGCAAGGGCGTGGAGGCGATCCCGTACCGCTGGTGATCCCTCCCAGTACTGCACGACCGCCTCGACGTCGGCGTGCTCATCGCTGGGTGGTGGCGCTCCCGGCAGCACCCGCCAGTGATACAGCAGCGGGAAGGCCGCACTGCGCCCGGCCAGGACCCAGTTGGTCGTCATGACATTGGCCGCGAGTTCACGCCATGCACCGAAGCCTGGCCCGCCGAACTCGACGAGTCCGTACTGGCAGAACGGAGGCACCCCGAACAGGTTCGCGGTGGACATCACGTTGCCTGCGCGGCGCTCCAGGTCGGTCAGCGGGATTCGCTTGGCGAAGACCGGCACGCCATCGATGTCCAGCAGTACAGAGGTGCCACCGATCCCCGAGCCCAGAACCTGCGCCTGCTCCAGTGACTCGCCGAGCTGCCGGTCACTGTGCAACGCCAACGCGCTCGCGACATCGCTGTATCTGCCGACCCGCTCACCATGCGACATGTCCAACCGTGTGTCTTGCAGTTCCAATGGCGGGCGCCCCTCTGATCAACTTCGCGTGTCAGACGCTACACCCGCCGGGGATGAGCCTTTCCGGATTCGTTCCGCCGCGATGGCCTCGTTGGCGGCGGCGCGGGCGGCGGATTCATCGACGATGCTCCTGCCCGCTCGCGGCCGCCTATGGTGGCGACCATGAGCGTGCATTCCTCCGACGGGGACCTTCCCGCCCGGAATTGCCAAGGTGAACCGTCGTCCCCACGGAAAGAAGCGTTCGATCTCGCCGGCTATGTTCGGCGCACCAGAGGCGGTCCTTGTTTCGTCTGCGCCATCCTGACGGGCGCTCCCGGCTACGACCTTGAGCAGATCGTCTTCGAAGATGAGCACCACATCGCTTTCCTGGATCGCTACCCCACGATGCCCGGCAAGGTCCTGGTGGCTCCCAAAGCCCACGTCGAGCACGTCGTCCGGGATCTTGACGAAGAGGCCTACCTACGGCTGATGCGGACGGTCCGCCGGGTCACCCTGGCGGTCGAGGCGGTCGTTCCTTCCGAGCGCACCTACCTGCTCTCCCTGGGCAGCCAGCAGGGCAACACCCACCTGCACTGGCACATCGCTCCCCTGCCTCCCGGGACTCCTTACGAGCAGCAGCAGTACCACGCTCTGATGACCGAGAACGGAGTGATCCCCTGGTCAGCGCGGCAGGCCCTTGATCTTGCCGGCCGTCTCCGCGCGGCCCTGGCCAGGATCGGCGAAGACGAGTGATACCCGGCACGCCGTCGCCCGTCGGCGCCGGGGCCATTTTGTTGCGGCATCCGTAATTCTGGGACCACTTTGCGGAGACGGCCGTCTTGGTGGGCGGGGGGAATTCAACGGACCTGCACGTCACGGATCCGGCAGCGGGGAAACTTCAGTGGGAACGCTGTTCCTGGGGGCGCGGGCCATTCTCGTGGCCGGGAACCTGCATCTGGCTAATGACTATATTTTCGAATCATGTACTCCCCCATCGAGCCCTACGACCGCGGACACCTGGACACCGGCGACGGCCATCTCATCTACTGGGAGGTCTGCGGCAACCCGGAGGGCAAGCCCGCGGTCGTCGTCCACGGTGGGCCCGGCTCAGGCTGCACACCAGGCAAGCGCCGTGCTTTCGACCCGGCCCGCTACCGCATCATCCTGTTCGACCAGCGCAACTGCGGGCGAAGCCTGCCCCACGCGAGCGACCCGGAAGTTGATCTGTCGGCCAACACCACCCACCATCTTGTCGCCGACATGGAGCGGCTCCGCGAACATCTCCATGTCGACCGATGGCTGCTCTACGGCGGGTCGTGGGGCTCCACGCTTATGCTCGCCTATGCCGAGGCGCACCCCGAGCGGGTGTCGGAGATGGTCATCACCGGCGTCACCATGACCCGCCGCTCCGAGATCGACTGGCTCTATCGCGGCGTCGGCCGGTTCTTTCCCGAACAATGGCAGCGCTTCCGCGCGGGGGTTCCTGAGGACCAGCGCGATGGCGATCTGCTGGCCGCCTACGCGCGTCTCATGTCCGACCCCGACCCTGCCGTGCGGGCCAAGGCGGCTCACGACTGGACGGCCTGGGAGGACGCGGTGATCTCCTTGGAGGTGAACGGCAAGCCGAACGCCTACAGTGACCGGCCACCCGCTGATCTGCAGGCCTTTGTCAGGATCTGCGCGCACTACTTTTCGAACGCCGCCTGGCTGGAGGAGGGCGTCCTGCTGCACAACGCACACAAACTGGCCGGCATCCCCGGCGTGCTCGTCCATGGCCGCTTCGACCTGGGTGGGCCACTGGAGACCGCCTGGCAATTGGCCCAGGCTTGGCCCGATGCGCGCCTCGTCGTTGTGGACGACTCTGGGCACACCGGCAGTGACACCATGCGCAAGGAAATCCGCGCTGCCCTGGACGGCTTCGCCGGCTCCCAGTCGTGCGTTGATTGAATTCGCTGAAATCTGCGACGCAGACCGCGTCAGCCGGGCCGTACATGGCGTCATAGCGACAGCTCCCCTGACGACCGCGCGGCCGTGATGTCCGCGATCCAGGCCCTGGTCGCGCGCACTCCGCCGCTCGCCGCCGATGTCGAGCCTGTTGGTCGAACACTTCCGGTGAGATGAGAACGCATTGCCCCGAACCGGTGCAGGCGTCCTGGTCGACGGTGACCTTCATGTGCTTTCTCCTTCGGTGATTTACCAGGTGACGGGCAGTTCGCGGACCCCGTAGAAGACGGCGTGGTGTTTGAACGTCAGCTGTTCCAGTGGAACGGCCAGGGCCAGCGTGGGGATACGCCGGTAGAGCGTGCCGTACACGACCTGCAGTTCCACCCGGGCCAGTGCCTGGCCCAGACACTGGTGGGGACCGTAACCGAAGGCGACGTGATGGCGGGCTTTGCGGTGGACATCGAGAGCGTCGGGGTCGGCGAAGACCGACGGGTCCCGGTTGGCGGTGCTCTTCACGACGACGATGCCGTCGCCCTTGCGGATGAGCCGGCCGCCGATCTCGAGGTCCTCCCGCGCGACGCGGCGTGCTTCTGTGTGGGTGATGGACAGGTAGCGCAGGAGCTCTTCGACGGCGTTGGCCACCAGGCCGGGGTCGCCGTCGCGGACGGCGTTCAGCTGCTCTGGGTTCGCCAGCAGCGCGGCCGTGCCCAGCGCGATCATGTTCGCGGTGGTGTCGTGCCCGGCCACCAGAAGGAGTTGGCCCATCGTGGAGATCTCCTGCCGGGTCATCGCGCCGGTCCGGTATTGCTCGACGGCCAGCCTGCTGAGGACGTCGTCGCCCGGCTCGGCGTTCTTCTTCTCCACCAGGTCGTCGAGGTAGCCGCTGAGCTCCTCGCTGGCGGCCATGGCCTGCGCGGGGTCGGGCTCGTCCATGACGAGCGCGCCGGCCACGCGCTGGAAGAAGGCGCGGTCGGTGTAGGGCACCCCCAGCAGCTCGCAGATCACCAGCGAGGGCACCGGTAGCGCGATCGCCTCCACCAGATCGACCGGATTCGGACCGGCGAGCATTTCATCGATAAGCCCATCGACGAGATGCTGGATCCTCGGCCGCAGCGCCTCCATTTTTTTGATCATGAAGTCCGCGGTCATGAGCCGCCGCTGCGTGATGTGCTCCGGCGCGTCCATCTGCATCAGCGTCTTCATCTGCGCGTCGCGTGCCCTGCTCACCGCGTTGGTGTGCGGGAAGCCGGGTTGTGTGACGTCGACGCTGACGCGTGGATCGGCGAGCACCGCGCGCACATCCTCGTAACGGGTGACCATCCACGGGGTGGTGCCGTCCCACAGTCTCACTCGCGAAACCGGCGCTTCTTCCATCCGGCGGCTCAGCTCGGGCGCCGGGTCGAACGGGCACTGCGCCGCACGGGCCATCGGGAACGTCGGCATCTCTGACAGGGCGTCAGTCATGGCATCTCCTCACATCGAAGGATGGTTAGGAGCCCTGGTGGGCGGGTTCTGTACGGCTCGCGCCCTTGGACGCGTGCGCGGTGAGAGCGCCGATCGCGCAGATGGCCGCGAGCCCGAACAGCACGTATCGTGCCGAGTCGAGCATCGACCGGCCGCCCAGGTTGACCAGGAGCCCCGCCACCGCCGTGCCGAACGCGATCGACAGGCTTGTCACGGTGGCGACTCCCGCGGCGGCCCGCCCTCCCTCCTCGGGATCCCGGGTACTGGACATCGCGGCAACCGACAGGTGCGGATAGGCCAGGCCGATGCCCGAACCCGCGATGAACAGCACCGGAACCCAAGCGACCACCAGCCAGATCGGCGTGTCCTCGCGCTGCAACAGGCCCTGGACGAGGAGGCCCGCGGCGAGCAACACCGGGCCAAGGATGCGCAGCCGTACGGCACGCTGCCCGGTCACCGAGGCACTGCCGATCTGGGTCACCGACCAGCCGAGCGAGATGGCAGCGGCGAAGAATCCCGCCACGAGCGGCGGCAGTCCGCCCAGCCGCTGGCCGAACAGGGGCAGGAACGACTCGGCGGCGACCCCGAAGGCCAGCAGCCCCAGCGTCAGATAGACCCACTTCAACGACGAACCCCGCTGGTACGTCGTACGTGGGAAGACCCTCAGCTCGCTGCGCCGCTCGTAGGCGACGAACCCGGCCATCAGCAGCAACGCCCCCGCAATTCCGGCGGCCTTGGCGAGTGTGCCTGGCAGGATTCCCGCCACGCTCACGGTCCCGGCGGCGGCCGTGACCAGCAGCAGAGACACGGCCGGGATCGGCGGGCGCACGTCGCTTCGTTCGCTGCGCGGCAGCACGCGAGGCACGATCGCACCGCACACCGCCGCGATGGCCGCTACCAGGGCGAATGCCAGGCGCCACGCGCCCATCTGGGCGAACAGTCCGCCGAGCGCGGGACCGGCGAAGTTGCCGACGCCGTACATCGCCGACATCAGCGCGGCGCCACGCGTCCAGAGCCGGGGTGGCAGCGCCGATCGGATGACGGCGAACCCCAGCCCGGACAGCAGACCGGCGCCGAGCCCCTGGACGCCGCGAGAGGCCAGCAGTACGGCCATCGCCGAGCTCACCGCGCAGGCCAGCGAGCCCGCAGTGAACGTGGCGAAGCCGAGGAGGTAGGCGCCGACGTTCCCCCATCGAGACAGGAGCCGGCCGGCGAGCATCGTCGCGATCACCATGGCGACGAGGTACATCGTCATGTTCCAGGAGTAGAAGCTCGCGCCGCCGAGGTCCGCCACCGCGGTCGGCAGCAGGCTCGCCGCGAGGTAGATGTTGATCGCTCCGACGAGCACCCCACCCGCCAGCACGACCGCCGCGCCGAGATGCTCCCGGCCCAGCAGCTCCCCCCAGGAGGGCGGGGCAGGGGCGAGCTTCACGCGTCCACCTCCACGGTCAGTCCGCAGCGCGGCCACAGGCCGAAATTCTTGATGGCGGGCTCCGCCCCGCCGGGCTGTTCGCTCATGACATCGAGCCTGTCGTTGAACTCTCCCCGGAGACTTTTCGTTGGCGGTGCTGCGCCGGTGTCCGGGAAAGCCTCAAGCCCGGGTGGAACCTTTCGGCCCTGCTTGCCGCCGACGTTGTCCGGCGAGTCCTCGGACGGCTTTCTCGTCCTGTTGGCGCTGCCGGCGCTCAAACGAGCGGGCGATCCCCTGCCGGGCGCGGCCGTCGTGATTTCGGGCATGCGCCTGGCCGCCTGGGCTGAACAACCGGGTCAGGCGGCCCTGCGGGGCAAGAGGAGATGGTCGCGATCGTCGGTGAACCTCACGTCAGGAACTGCCGCGCACCACGGAGCGTGGTCCGAAGCCGCCGCTGGGTCATGCCGCACTCCAGGCGTACGTCTATCGGGCCGGGCGCGTTGGTGTCCGCTCGCCGGCCTGAGGGCAACCGGTCCGGGTCGAGCCCGTCGCGTCGGGCGATGAGCCGGCCCAGCTCGTATCGGCTCACCGCGTCGCTTCCGGCGACATGGTGAACGCCGTGATATTCGGATGCGGCAAGTTCGAGGAGCGCCGCGGCGAGGTCGGCGACGTGCACGGGGCATCGCATGTCGTCGGTGAACAGCGCGCCTCTCCCCTTGCCGGTGGCCAGTGCATGCACCAGCGCCTCGTGCGGGGACCCGCCGTCACCGATGATCAGGGATGTCCGGGCTATCACCGCGGTCGGCGCGATCGCGTTCACTGCCGTCTCGGCAGCGGCCTTGGCCGCGCCGTACGGGGTGATCGGGTCGGGGACGCACGTCTCGTCATAGTGAATCGCGGCGCCGGAGAAGACCGCGTCGCTGGACACATGAACCAGGCGCCCACCTGTCGCGGAGGTGGCGAGAGCCACGTTCACGGCTCCGGTCGCTGTGGTCGTCCAGTCCGCCGACCGGGACGCCGTGTTGATGACCGCCTCTGGCCGGAATGCGGCGATCAGCGCGGCGACGTCCTCTCGTCGGCGCACGTCGAGCGGCAACCACTCAACGCCCGTGGTCTCTCCTGGCCGGGTCAGGTAGGTCGCGGCCACCTCATGCCCGGCCGCCGAACACTGCCGAGCGAGTTCGGCGCCGAGAAAACCGCTGCCACCGATGATGAGGAATCTCATGGGCGTTCACCGGAGTCGATCAGTAGGTGTGTCCGGGCCAACGACCGTCACCGCACTTCCCCGCCCGGGCAGATTGGTCCGGGCGTCCATGGTCAGGTGAACCGAGGCGTCCCCCGACGCCGCCCGTGTCCCGAGCAGGTTCAGCTCTTGCGAGCCTCGATGAGGAAGCGCTGCGAGTAGGCCACGAAGGGGCCGTGCCGCTCGAGGAAGTCGTGGAGCTCGGCCAGGCGGTCGCGGTACGCGTCGACGGTGAAGCCCGGGACGATCCAGATCACCTTGCGGAGGAAGTGGACCACCGCCGCGATGTCGTAGAACTCCATTCGGAGTGCTTCCTGACGAAGGTCGACGACCTCCAGACCCGCCGCTTCCGCGCTGAATGTGGCCTCCATCGGGGTCGCGCCGGCCGTGGTCGCCAGCGGTCCCAAAGACGGGTGGACCGAAGCTTCCTCTGCTTCCTGCGCCCCCATCATGAACTCGGTCAGCTCGCGGACCGAGCCCGAGCCCACCTGCTGCGCGAGATACGTGCCGTTCGGGCGTAGAACGCGGCGGACCTCGTCCCAGCGGGTGATCACCGGATGACGGCTGACCACCAGGTCGAAGTGGTCCGACGGGAACGGCAGGTCGGCCTCGTCGTCGACCTCGACGACCGTGGCGTCGAACTTGGCCAGGTTGCGCCGGGCGATCCCGATGTTCGGCTGCCACGATTCCGTAGCGGCCAGTACCGGTGGGGCGGCCGGGATCGAGGCCAGTACCTCTCCCCCACCGGTCTGGATGTCGAGCGCCGCCTCGGACTTCGCCATCCGGTCCGCGAGCAGCTTCGCGTACCCCCAGGACGGGCGTTCTTCGACCGCGCGGCCGGTGAACCAGGAGAAGTCCCAGCCCTCGGTGGGGACGGATTCGCCTTCAGCGACAAGGTCTTCAAATCGGGGCACTCAGCGATGATGGCAGAGGCCGGAGACCCTTCGCATCGCGATTGCGACGCCGTCACCCGCTCGGGGAACTGCCCGGGGACATCCCCACGGCGCGGTGTCTCTACGTCCGTGCCCCGCGCCTGGGCTGTCGCAGGATCGGTGACGCATCCTGCGGTGTTCAGGCGCGTTCCTCCCCGGTACGCCAGCGATTGGCGGAGGCGACGATGTCGGCGTTGACCTGGGTGATGAACGTGGCCATGCCGGACAGACGCGTCCCGGCGGGTGTGTCTGGGCCGAGGGCCTCGGCGCTGTCTCGGGCCGCTGCGGCGACGGCCTCGTTTGTTCGTGCCGCGGCGAGCATCGCGCGGTACCAGACGTCGTCGTCGATCTCGTAGCGTTCGCGGCGGCCGGTGTCGGGCCGTCGCTGGATGAGTTCCTGTTCTTCCAGGTAGCCGACCGCCTTGGAGATCGACGCGGGGCTGACGCGCAGTCGGCGGACCAGGTCGGCGGCGGTGAGGCCGCCGGAGTCGGCGGTGTAGAGGCAGGCCAGCACAGCAGCGGGCATCTGAGACATACCGGTCTGGACGAGGGCGACGGTCAGCCGTTCCGCCGCCTGGGACTCGGCAGCTGGGGCGGGCGTGGGCGGTGCCGCCTGGGACCGGCGTGCGCGCCGTTGGGTAGCGCGGTGTGCACCGTCGGCGCGATATCCGGCGGGGCCGCCGTTGCGCATGACCTCCCGGGTGATGGTCGAGGTCGAACGGTCGAGGCGTCGAGCGATCTCGGCGTAGGAAAGGGCCGAAGCGAGACCGGCGGCGATCACTTGGCGGTCCCGGAGCGTGAGCCTGCTGGCGGGCATGGCAGGGGCGAACTCCTGTCGACGGCGGTCCGGCGTTGTCCGACAGTGTGGATCCCTCGCCGGCGGATTGCAACACGACCGGAGGGGCCGTTGCATTCATCTTCAGATCATCGCATTGATTTCCATGGCTTCACCTGTCAATACGCCAATGTCTTCCGTGGATTCAATTGACGTCCAATTAAACGCAACGTAGCTTTCCATCATCAGAAACATTGGTCTCGGTTTCGACGGGGAAACGCATGCACACTTCCAGTCATCCCACCGGCGACGCGACCGTCGCGGCCACCGCTCCTGTCGCCCCACACGTACGCGAGGTGATCGAGCAGGCGGTGCGCCAAGGTGTGCCGGGGATGGTCGCGCAGACCCGCGACGGCGACCGGACCTGCTGGTCGGCGGCCGGGGTCGCGGACGTCCGCACCGGCCGGACCCGGGTTCCGCGGGAGCGGTTCCGGATCGGTAGCGTGACCAAGGCGTTCACCGCGGCGGTGGTGCTGCGGCTGGCCGCCGAGCACAAACTCAGCCTGGACGACACGGTGGACCGCTGGCTGCCGGGCCTGCTGCAGGGCAACGGGCACGACGGCGGCCGAATCACCGTCCGGCACCTGCTTCGTCAGACCAGCGGCATTTTCCCGTACAGCATCGACCCGGCGATGCTGGAACGCTTCTTCAACCCCGGCTTTCTCACCCGGCGCTTCGACCGGATGAAGCCGGAGCAGCTGGTGAAGATCGCCGTCTCCCATCCGGCGCAGTTCCAGCCGGGCGAGGGCTGGGCCTACAGCAACACCAACTACATCCTCGCCGGGATGATCGCCGAGCGGGCGGACGGGCGGCCGTTCGCCGCGCAGCTGGTGGAGCGGATCGTTCGCCCGCTCCAGTTGACCGGCACTTATATGCCCGGCGATGAGGCGGAGCTCCAGGGCGTGCATCCTCGTCACTACTCCAAGAACACCGCCGACGGTTCCTTGACCGCCCCGGTGCACGACGTGACCGAGCAGAACGCCGGGCACGACTCGCACGCCTGGACCGCCGGCGGAATGGTCTCCACCACCGGCGACCTCGACCGCTTCCTGACCGCGCTGCTGCGAGGCCAGCTCCTGCCGCCCCAGCAGCAGCAAGAGATGTTCACGACCACCGAGGTGCCGCCTCGGACCTGGATCGACGGCACCACCTACGGCAGCGGCATCTTCTCGATGAAGCTGCCCAGCGGCCGGACCGTGTGGGGTTTCGCAGGGATGATCAACGGCTGCTACACGTTCGCAATGGGCGACCGTGAGGGCCGTCGCACGATCGTCACCCATATGAACGGTGACTGGGCCCCGGCCGATTGGCCCAGCGGGATCCAGCTGATGACCGACGTCGTGGCCGCCGAGTTGGGGTGACGTCAAGATCTGTGCGATGAGCCGCCCAACCGCGCCTGACTTGTCAGACACTCCCTAGTTCGCTTTCCGTGGACCAGCTGCCGCCGTTCGTCGGCGCGGGAACGTGGACCGACTATGGGGACACCGCCGACCTCGCCCTCCGGGTGCCGGGATCGGGCACGATCCGCTTCGAGGGGCATGGGCACGGGCTGTACCACACGGGTGACCCGTGCACGATCGCGCACGCCAACCGGTATTACATCGACCTCCGCGTCCCGCCCAAGAACACCGTCTGTCGCGCGGAGAGTTGATCCGTCGTGCGGCACCGGTCCGACGGGCCATGGATCACTCCGGCTCTCAACTCCAGCGGACGATCACGAACGATCGACCGTGCGACGGACCACGACACCCCCGAACCAGGTCCGATCCGGGACGTACACCGGCGGGTACGTCCCGGAAACCGCGGAGATCCTCAGCGTTGGTCAGTCGTCTTCGCGACTGGTGAATTGGGCCTGTCTACCGGGGAAACTGCCCAGATGGCACCTGGTGGCAGTCGGTTTGCCTACGGGCGGGGCGAACGCCGCGCGCAACCCCTCCGTGGTGTCCCGATCCAGCCCGGCGACCTGGGAAGACGAACGGTCATTGTGCCTCCCTGCCGTACCGGGTGAGGACGGCGGCGCCGACCTGCTCGGACGACAGGCACTCCAGGTAGGCGGGTGATCCGCCGGAGGGGAAGAGCCGCTCGCCGCTGCCGAGGATCGTGGGGAACGTCAGCAGCCGGTATTCGTCGATCAGGTCCTCGGCCATCAGCGCGTGTACGACGCTCAGGCTCCCGGTGATGATCACATCGCGCCGCTCGCGCTTGACGGCGTCGACGAGGTCGCCGTCGATGACCGTGGAGTGCGCCCATGCCGAGGTGTCGGTCAGCGTGCGGGAGGCGACGAGCTTCGGCACGGCGTTCATCCGCGCGGAGAACGGGTCGTCACGGTTCGGCCACAGCCCCGAGAACAGCTCCCAGGTCCTGCGTCCCAGCACCAGGACGCCGTCGTCCAGGGTGCTTCCGAGCCGGAACTTGTCCCCGGAGACCGTCTCGGGGCCGTGACGGAACGCCCAGCCGCCGGTCGGCGTGCCTCCGCGCCCGTCCGGGTCGGACACGATCCCGTTCAGGGTGACGAACTCAATGACGATGACGCTCACGATAAGTGTCCTTTCGATCGATGCTCGCCCGTACGTACCGGCGGCATCGGCCCGACTCATCGCCCCTGGTCGAACTTGTCGGAAAAGATTCGCCGCGGCAGGTCGAAGGCCTCGAACACGGCCGGGTCGGCGAACACGACGTTGCGCGCGACCCGCTCGCCGGTGAGGGTGAGGACCTGCAGCGTGTGCAGGTGATGCCCGCCGCCGGGTTCCGGCGCGTAGGCGGCGAGCGCGGGCTGCCCGTTGGCGGTCAGGGGCCTGACGCGCCAGCCGGTGCCGCGCGTGTCGAACACGCGGCGCATGAACAGGCCGTAGTCGTGGCTGCCTCGGTACCACAGCCGGACCGGCGGCATCTCCAGGATCGCGTCGTCGGTGAGGAGCCGCACGAGCGCGGGGACGTCGGCCGCCTCGAACGCCCGCACGTACCGGCCGATCGTCGCGCGGGTCTTCGGGTCGTCCGGTTCGGTGACCTCGTCGATCTCGTGCGCTTCGGCGAGGGCGGCGCGGGCCCGCTGCAGGGCGCTGTTGACGGCCGGGACCGTGGTGCCGAGCTGGACGGCCACCTCGGCGGCGCTGAACTCCAGTACCTCACGGAGTACGAGCACCGCCCGCTGCCGCGGCGGCAGGATCTGCGTCGCCGCGACCAGCGCGAGCCGCATGTCGGCCCGCGTCCCGGTGTCGAACCGCGCGTCGGGGAACGGCTGGAGCCAGGGAACGTCGAGGGACGGTGTGAGCGGCGCCCCGGGGTCGTCGCTGGGCGCGCCCAATCCCGACGGCAACGGCCGCCGCGCTCGTCCCTCCAGCGCGGTCAGGCAGACGTTCGTGGCGATCCGATACAGCCAGGTCCGGGTGGACGCGCGGGTGTGGTCGTACCGGTCCCGGGCCTTCCAGGCCCGCAGCATCGTCTCCTGCACCAGGTCCTCGGCCTCGTGGAACGAGCCGACCATCCGATAGCAGTACGCCACCAACTCACTCCGGTACGGCTCGAGATCCACGGGCTCATTATCGGGCAGACGGGCGTTCCGCTCGTCGGGGGCGTGTGCCTCTCTAACGAAGGTTGAGTGCTCTGCGGCCCGTCGCGTTCGATGCGGCCCGGGGCCGCGAGCCGCCCGGCCTGCCCGCCGGGTCCGGCATCGGAGTGCGATGGCCTGGCGTTGGGGAGCCCGCGCCCTCCCCTCGGTGGATGACGTTGTCGAGGGCGGCGCGGGCGTCCAGCAGGCCCTGGATGACCTGGTCGATGCGCTCGCGTTCGCCGCGCAGTCGTTCGACGACCCCGGCGCACGCGGGGGTCGGCAGCGAGTCATCGCGCAGGCATGAGCTGACCTCGGCGATGGTGGCCGTGGACAGCCCGGCGGCCAGCAGGCCCCGGATCTTCTGCACGGCTCCGACATCGGCCTCGTCGTACTCGCGGTAGCCGTTGGCGGACCGCTCGGGCACCAGCAGGCCCTGCTTCTCGTAGTAGCGGAGCAGTTGCTCGTCGACTCCGGTGCGCCTGGCCAGCTCCCCGATGCGCATGGTGTTCACCTTCACCGCTTGACCTTGTAACCGGTTTCAGAGTTTACCTTCACAGTCGATCACCCGAAGCGGGTCGAACCGACCACGCCGGTGATCGGACGCACGCTGCTCATCCGCCGTACCGCCCACGCGACACGGCGGGACTACTCAAGGAGATGCAACGACAATGACGGCACAGGCAGAGGTGTTCCTGGTGGGTGCGACCGGGCTGCTCGGCAACCGGCTCGCGTCGGCCTTCCTGGCCAAGGGCGCGACCGTGCGCGCGCTGGTGCGCCCCGGGGCCACCGGCGAGAAGAAGCAGGCCCTCGACGCCCTGAAGGCCAAGGGAGTCGAGTTGGTCGAGGGTGACATCACCGACCCCGTCGACCGGCTCGCCGCCGCGATCGGCGGAGCGCAGACCGTCGTCTCCGCCGTCCAGGGCGGTCCCGACCTCATCGTGGACGGGCAGGCGAACCTGCTGGCGGCGGCCGAGCAGGCCGGAGCGGCCCGGTTCGTCCCCTCGGACTTCGCCATCGACCTCACCACGCTCGACGACGGTGACAACTTCATGATGGACTGGCGGCGGCAGGCGGCAGCGGGCTTCGCTGAAACCCCCCTCGGCGTCCTTTCGGTGCTGAACGGAGCCTTCGTCGAGGTGATGGTGGGCTTCATGGATCTCGTCGACTGGGAGAAGGGCACCCTGTCGCACTGGGGCGACCCCGACCAGCCGCTGGACCTGACCACCGTCCAGGACACGGCCGCCTACACCGCGGCCGCCGTCCTGGACCCGGATCTGGCGAACGGAGGCACGGTGCGCTTCGCCGGTGAGGTCGTCTCGATGCGCCGGTTCCACGGGGCGGTCGAACGCGGTACGGGCCGGAAACTGGAGCTGCGGACGCTGGGCACGGCCGAGGAACTGCGCGCCGAGATCGAGCGCCGGGCCAAGGCGACCCAGAATCCCTTCGACTACGTGGCGTTGCAGTACCAGTGGTGCATGGTGACCGGGAAGGGCAAGTTCGACAGCCTGGACAACGATCGCTACGCGGAGATCAAGCCGACCTCGGTTGAGGAGTTCGTGCGCGGCGCGAGCCTGGGCGCCTGACGCCTCTGACGGATCGCTCATCCGCTGTCGGGAAGATCGGCCATACATCGGTCATGCATCGGCCATGCGGACAGACGGGGCCGCATGGCCGATGCATGGGCACCCGGGCCGCCTGTGGCCGCGACTGATCCCTGTCGATTTCATTGCGTAGTTGACTGATTACAGGGTATTAGTTGGCGCGGCACATCACCGCGACAGGTGCGGCTTGGGTGCTCATTGCGCGCTTTAGCGGATTCGGCGTACGACGGGAGCGGTCATGTCCTCCTTCTCATGGCGGGCGGTGTGAGAAGGCCGCCGCGCCATGTGGCGTGCGTCATGGACGGGAACGGCCGATGGGCGGCGCAGCGGTCGCTCCCCCGCACCGCGGGACACCGGGCGGCCGAGGCCGCCGTGATCGACGTCATCGAGGCGGCCCATACGGCCGGCGTCGAGTGGCTGAGCCTGTATGCCTTCTCCACCGAGAACTGGCGGCGCCCGGCCGCCGAGGTCGACGTCCTGCTGCGGCTGGTGCGGCGCGCCATACGCAAGCACGCCCTGTCGCTGCACGCGCGCGGGATCCGATGCCGTTTCCTGGGGGTCTCCGACCCCCGGATCCCGCCGCCGCTGGCTCGGGACATCGCCGACCTGATGGCGCTCACCCGCGACAACCGGCGGATGACGTTGACGGTGGCGTTCGATCACGGCGGACGCCGTGACATCGTCGAGGCCGCCCGGTCGCTGATCCGCGACGGCGTACCGCCCGAGCAGGTCACCGAGGAGAGTTTCGCCCGCCATCTCCCCCACCCGGACATGCCGGAGGTGGACCTGGTCATCCGCACCTCGGGAGAGCAGCGGATCTCCAACTTCATGCTCTGGCAGGTGGCCTACGCCGAATGGGCCTTCCCCAGCGTGCTGTGGCCGGACTTCCGCGCCGAGCACTTTTGGGAATGCCTGGACGTCTACCGGCGGCGCGACCGCCGGTTCGGCGGTGTGCAGGTACCGACCGCGACAGGAAAGGGACCTTGATGAGCAACGCCACACCCGCGGACATCGACGACGGCATCGCGTCCGCGGACCCCGCCGACCCGCTCGGCCCCGGATCGATGCTCTACGAGCTGAGCCACCAGGTGCGCTGGGGGCTGGTGGCGACCCGGGCCATCGTGCTGGAGGCCGCGCACCCGCAGATCGGCGCGGCGCTGATCACCAACTCGACCTTCGTCGCGCACCCCTGGCGGCGGCTGCGCAACACCGTGCTCAGCGCGCAGCGGATGGTCAACCCCGACGAGCGGGTGCGGCAGCGGGAGGCGGCCCGGCTGAATCGCCTGCACGCGCGCATCACCGGCACCGACGCCGAGGGCCGCCCGTTCAACGCGGCGGACCCCGAGGCGCGCGCGTGGGTGGTGGCGACGCTGTTCGAGTCCACGGTCACGATGTGCCGGCTGAGCGGCGAGTCCCTCGACAGCCCCGCCCTGGACCGGCTGTACTCCGAGTTTCTCGCGTACCTCGCCCTGACGGACCCCGACGGCGGGAAGCTTCCGCCGACGCTGCGGGAGTTCTGGCCCTACTACGACTTCATGATCGAGGAGCGGCTGGAGAACACCGAAGCGGTCCACATCATCCTCGACCGCCTGTTCGCGCAGGTGCCCGCCCCTCCCCTGCTGCGGGACAGCCCGGCCGCGTGGGCGGCGGGCCGGGCGCTCGCCGGTCCCGTGGCCACCGCGATCACCGTGGCGTCGCTGCCCGAGCGGCTTCGCGCGCGGCTGGGGCTTCCCGAGCTGCCGGGCACCCGCGCGTTGACGCACACCGCGTACCTGTCCACGCGGCTCGCGACGCGGCTGCTGCCGGAGGCGTGGACGCGGCTGGACACGGTCATGACCATGCTCGACCCGGCGTACGCTCCTCCGTTGGGCGGCGACGCGCTGGGAGGGCTGCGCCGCGGCGCGGCGAAGGCGGGGGCGCTCCTGCGTCTTCTCACGCCGGCCCCGATGGAGCCGGCCGCCGACGAGTCTCGGCTGCGGTCCGCCTCACGGTTCTTCGCCGAGGTCCTGGACCAGACCGGCAACGGGTACCTCGACTGGCCCGACCTCGCGGCGATGGCGCGGGAGATCGCCACCCGTCTCGATCTGGACACCCCGGACGAGGACCGCCTGTTCGCCGCCTTCGCGGACTGGTGGCGGGAGCTGCAGAAGGAGCTGGACACCGACGGCGACGGACGCATCACCGGCCAGGAGTACGCCGCGGCGACCGCCGCGATGACCAGCTCCGCCCTCATCAGGGTCGCCGAGGTCCTGTTCGACGTCACCGACGCGGACGGCGACCAGACCATCGACGCGCGGGAGTACCGGGCCCTCTTCCACACCGCGTTCAATCACACCGCGTCCAATCACACCGCGTCCAATCACGACACGTCCAATCACGACACGGGCGGCGGCGACGAGCGGCTGACCCGCGCAGAGTTCGTCCGCCGGTTCCTGAACTTCATGGCCGGCCGCGGGCACTCGGACGCCTACGACGGGTTGTTCGCCCAATCCTGACCGCATCGCGTGATGGCGCGCGTGACTCCCAGTTGAACGCGCGCTCGATGATGTGGTGAGTGACTCCCACCTTCCCCCTGTCATCGGGACCCGGGTGAAACTGGTTGGCGAGGCGGAAAGCCCAACGGTGAGAAGTCGGCTCGCCGCCGAACACAGCGGTTCGGCCTGTCTGCGGATCGCGGGGAGGCGATCCATCCGGACGGCGACAGCATGTACCGGAGTGTCGATCTTCGTGCTCGCCTCGGTGAAGGCCGAGGCTTGCGTCTGGAATGGCCGGATCTATTGGGCGTCCCGGTATTTGTCGCAGACCTCGGGGAGTTCCTGGAAGCCGGCTGACTTGTAGGTGGCGACGGCGCCGACGTTGGAGCTCGGGGTGCAGACGAGCGCGCTCGACGAGCCCAGCTCCTGGAGTACGGCCGCCGCGGCGACGGTGATCGCCTTGCCGTAGCCGTGACCGCGATGTTCCCGGTGCACGCCCATCGGCTCGAGCAACCCGGGCTTACCCGGACCGGCCGACCACACCGTCACGGCCGCCACCGCGTTGCCCTGGTCGTCGTAGGCGACCAGGCACCGGGCGTCGGCGTACGGCAAGCCGGCCGCCATCGCGTGCCAGCGCTCGTCCGTGAACGTCGAACCGTCGAACGACGCCCGCTGTATGGCGGTCCGCACGTGCGCCTGCTCCGGCCCGATCACCTCGATCCGCACGCCTGGGTCCTTCACCGGCTCCGTGAGGTCGCGGCGCAGCGGTGTCCACGGCTCGTCGGCGTTCCAGCCGTTCTCAGACAGCAGATCCTGGACCAGTGCGCACATGGGCGCCTCGACGTTCACCTTCCCCGAGATCAGCACGCCGCGTTCCGGCTCGGTCATGTCCTCAACCAGCTGCTGTGCCAGTTCCTCGTCCCGCCGGGCGTCTGGCGCGATCGTCATCCGCAACAGCTTGGGATGGTCCAGCAGCCCGACGGCGAGAATCCGTCCGTCCCGGCTCCACGTCCGGACCGCCGCGGCCGTCGCCTCCGCACCGAACCGCCAGAACCAGCCCAGGTCCCCCGGATGCAGTTGCATCGGCGCTCCGTCGTGCTGCCACTCCCGCAGCACGGCCACAACCTCGCTCAGCCCGTCGGTTCCCGGCTCACCCAACACGATCGCCATAGCGCCGATCACACACCACCGCACCGACGGTCCGCACCTGGTTTCCGGCCGGCCGGCGTTGTCGGGGGTTCGGGAAGAAGGCGCGAGGGAGCTCCCCGCCTCCCCGCGAAGCTCCGAGGCGCCCGGGATTGTCGGCCGTAGGCTCCGCTACGGCCTCCTCCTCCGCCTTGCGATGCATCCACCTGGATCCGCGCTCGCTACGGGCAGCATTTGTCAGACACTCCTTAGTCGTACTTGATGTGGGTGAGGAAGAAGTCCTGGACGTCCTCGGCGAGCAGCTCCGGCACCTCCATCGCGGCGAAGTGGCCGCCGCGCTCGAACTCCGACCAGTGCCTGATGTCGTACAGCCGCTCGGCCAGCGGTCGCACCGACTGCGTGATGTCGTGCGCGAACACCGCCACGCCGACCGGTACCGGGCACGGCTCGATCCGCCGCGGAGCCTCGCGGGTCAGCCGCGCCGAGGAAGCCGCGGTGGCGGTCAGCCAGTACAGCGAGATGTCGGTGAGCATCCGCTCGTCACTGATCTGCGAGCGAGGGTCGGTCCACTGCGCGAAGCGCTCGGCGATCCAGACCAACTGGCCAACCGGCGAGTCGGTCAGCGCGTAGCCGATGGTCTGCGGGGTGAGCGCCTGCAGAGCCTGGTACGGCGGACGATTCGCCATCATCTGCCGGACCTTGTCCAGCCGAGCTTCATCCGTTTCCGACAGTTCAACGTCGGCGTCCGGGACTGGCCGGGTCGGCAGGTAGTTGACGTGCACCCCGACGACCTGTTCGGGTGCGACCGCGCCGAGCGCCATCGAGATGCCCGCGCCGAAGTCGCCCCCCTGCGCGCCATAGCGCTCGTACCCGAGACGGCGCATCAGCTCAGCCCAGGCCCGCGCGACCCGGACGATATCCCAGCCGCGCTCATGGGTCGGCCCGGAGAAACCGAAACCCGGGATGGACGGAATCACCAGGTGGAAGTCGCGCGACAGTGGCTCGATCACGTCGAGAAACTCCAGGAACGAACCGGGCCAGCCGTGGGTGAGGATCAGCGCGAGCGCATCCGGATTCGACGACCGGACGTGGACGAAGTGGATGTTCTGGCCGTCGATCTCGGTGGTGAAGTGCGCAAGCTCGTTGAGCTTGGCCTCGTGCGCACGCCAGTCGTAGCCGGTGCGCCAGTACTCGGCAAGCTCCTTCAGCCGAGCCAGCGGGAAGCCGTAGTCCCACCCGGCGCCGGCGACCTCGTTGGGCCAACGGGTGCGGGAGAGCCGGTCGGCCAGGTCGTCGAGGTCGGCCTGGGGGATGTCGATACGGAACGGCTTGATCACGGTCTTCACTCCAGGGGATTCATTCGGTGCCCGAATGTTCGGGCGGCCGGCGTTCGGTGCGTCGCTATCGTGGGCGCTGCCAACGATTTGTTGGATTCGCCGCAAGGGGTACCCATCGAAGGCGCAATTTGGTTGGAGCCTCCAACGTTGGCGATGCCAACTATACATAGATTCATTGGCTCCGCCAACGATGTAGGGTGGCTGTCGTGGAAGAGACGCCCGCACGCCTGACCGCGAAGCCGAGTTGGCTGCTCACCCAGCTGGCGGTGCACGCCCACCGGTTGGCGTCCGACGGCTTCGGCGGGGTGGGCGCGCGGGGGTACCACTACCGGATCCTGGCCGCGCTGGACGAGTTCGGGGTGGCCAGTCAGGCCGAGCTCGGTCGCCGGTGCAACATGGACCGCAGCGACGTCGTGGCGGCGATCAACGAACTGGCCGAGCAGGGCTTCGTCGAGCGGACGCCGGACCCGGATGACCGAAGGCGCAACATCGTGACCCTCACCAAGGCAGGTGAGCGGCAACTGCGACGCCTGGACCGAGCGCTCGACAAGGTGCAGGACGACCTACTCGGACCGCTTCCGGCCGAGGACAGGCAGACCTTGACCCGCCTGCTCACTCAACTGCTCACACACCACCAACGGGGGTGAGCATCGGCCGGCGGCGCTCGCATGAGGGTTGAGCCCATGGGCCGAGGAGCGGCCGCGGGAAGATCGCCGCAACGCCGCTCCCCCGCCGGGCGCGGACCTCTACTCCTCTCCCGAGAACCGCTCCCAGGCCGACTGCCGGGCCATGCCGAGTGCGGCGCCGATCTTGGCCCAGGTGACGCCCCGGTCGCGGAGCCGGTCCACCCAGACCTGCAGACTCGCGTCGACCTGGGCGCTCGCCGCGGCGATGCGCGGCAGGAGTTCGAGGATCTCTTCGTCGGTCGCGCGGTCCGGCCAGGGGATCTCGGCCGCGGGCGCCGGATCGGGCAGGGTGGCGAGGACGGCGTTGCACAGTCCGACGCACTCGTTGCAGATGTACACGCCGGGGCCGGCGATCACCCGCTCGACGTCGTCCCTCGATTTGGCGCAGAACGAGCAGTGGATCTTCTCCTCGTTCAGGGATGGGGCGGCCATGGGTCCTCCCGGGGTCGACGACTGTCAGGCACCTCCTGACAGTGAGATCTTGAACCTAGACTGTCAGGCTTCGCCTGACAAGCAGCCCGCGCGAGACGGGCGCCGTCAAGAACTCTGCGATGAGCCGCCAAACCGCCACTGAGCTGGGATTTCACCATTGCGAAACGCGCCCTCGGTGGCCGGCCGGTGTCGGCGGCCGCTCAACCGGCCTCGGGGTCGGCGGACGGTTCCTCCGCCGGGAACTGGATCGGGCTGATCAGGTACCGCGCGCGGCCCGGCCCCGGCGGGTTGGCCAGCCGGGGCGCGATGGCGCGGCGCATCTCGCCGATCATCTCCAGCAGCTCGTCGTGGCTGAGCCAGACGGCGTGTTGACGGTAGCCGACGAGGTCGGCCGTGGGGTCGGCGCGATCGCGGTCCAGGTAGGCGTTGAACTCGGCGATCAGGGCGGCCATCGCCGCGGCGAACCCACGCCGGTGATCGTCGAGTGTCAGCGACTCGGCCGTTTCGGCGTCGATCGCCGCTCGGTCCTGACGCAGGCGGTATCGGCGCTCCACCGCGCCGCGTACGCGCCGCTCGTCGGCGACCTCGAGGATGCCTCCGGCGGCGAGCAGGTCGACGTGCCGGTAGACGGTCGCCTTGGAGACGTCGGGGAGGCGGGCGCAGAGCTGGGAGGTGGTGAGCGTCCGCCCCCCTCGCATGGCGTGCACGATGCGCAGCCGTACCGGTTGCGCGAGCAGTTCCAACGGGTCCATCGGGTTACATTCTCATGATGTGCTACCTTTCTCAAACTTCAAGAAAGGTGGAGGGTGATGGAAGCCGATCACGAGGCGGCCGCCAGGGCGGTCGTCGAGCTGGCCCGCGACGAGCGCTTCGGGGACCTCGAGGCCCTGTTCGCGCCGCCGCTGCGGGCACAGGTGTCCGCCGAGGCGGTACGGACCGCCTGGGCCTCGGAGACGGGCCGGACCGGGCCGGTCTCCGCCGTCGGAACGCCGGTGAGCGAGCCGATCCACTCGGGGCTGGTCCGGGTGAGCGTCCCCGTGACCTGCGAGCGCGGAGGGCTCACGATGGTCATGGCGCTCGACGAGACCGGCCTGATTCACGGCCTGCGCCTCGCGCCCCCGGGCACCGCGGCGTGGACGCCGCCGCCGTACGCCGACCAGGAGACGTTCGACGAGCATGAGGTCACGCTCGGCGCCGGCCCCCTCGCCGTACCGGGAACGCTGAGCCTGCCCCGCGGCCACGAGCCGCGACCGGGCGTGGTGCTGCTCGCGGGCGGGGGGCCGTTCGACCGTGACGCCACCAGCGGGCCGAACAAGCCGCTGAAGGATCTGGCCTGGGGGCTGGCCAGCCGCGGCGTGGCGGTGCTGCGGTTCGACAAGGTCACCCACGTCCACGGCGCTCAGGTGGCGGACACGCCCGGGTTCACCATGTCGGAGGAGTACGTTCCGCACGCGGTGGCCGCCGTCCGTCTGCTCCAGGCTCAGCCGAGGGTGGATCCGGGGCGGGTCTTCGTCGTCGGCCACAGCATGGGAGGCAAGGTGGCGCCGCGGGTCGCGGCCGCCGAGCCGTCCGTCGCCGGTCTGGTGATCCTCGCCGGTGACGCTCAACCGATGCACCGGGCCGCCGTCCGCGTGACCCGCTACCTCGCCTCGCTGGATCCCGGCGCGGAGGAGTTCGCCGAGCTGATCGCCCGGCAGGCGGCGACGGTCGACAGCCCCGGCCTGTCGCCCTCCACGCCCGCGGCGGAGCTGCCCTTCGGCCTGCCGGGCGCGTACTGGCTGGATCTGCGCGGCTACGATCCCGTGGCGGCCGCGGCGGCGCTGGACCGGCCGATGCTGATCCTGCAGGGCGGCCGCGACTACCAGGTGACCGTCGAGGACGACCTGGCACGCTGGAGGGCGGGCCTCGCCCATCGGGCCGACGTGACGATCCGCGTCCACGACGCCGACAACCACCTGTTCTTTCCTGGCGCGGGTCCCTCCACGCCCGCGGAGTACGAGGCGGCGCACCACGTCGACGCTGCCGTGGTCGCCGACGTCGCCGAGTGGTTGGCGCCGCGGGGGCGGCCCGGCGGCGGGGGCGGCCCCGGGTGCCCGTAGGCTCGGGGCAACCCTCCCTGCCGCATGTGTGAAAGGTGATGCCCTCATGCCCTCCGCGTTCCGCCTCTTCCGTGCCGTTGCGATCGCCGAGGCGTTCTCCTGGGCGGGCCTTCTCGTCGGCATGTTCTTCAAGTACGTGGTGGTCGGCAACGAGATCGGCGTGCGGGTCTTCGGGCCGATCCACGGCGCGCTGTTCGTGCTCTACGTGCTCGCCGTGCTGTCCGCCGCGCGTGCGGGGCAGTGGAGCCGCGGCACCGTGGTGCTCGGGCTGGCGTGCGCGGTGCCGCCGTTCGTCACGGTGTGGTTCGAGCGGCGGATGACCCGGCGCCTGGAGCCGGCCGCCCCGCTGGCGGCCGCCCACGCGGAATCGGCCTGACCCCACCCGCACGGCGCGCCGGGGTGCGCTCATTCGGCGGTCAGCGGCTTGGCGATGTGTTCGAGTGACTGCTGCTCGGCCCGTACGCCGAAGACCAGCTCGACGACGCCGCCGACGGCCATGGCGGCGGCCCCGATGAAGAAGCCCACCGCGACCAGGGTCGTGCTGCCGGTGGCGATGAAGCCGCCGAACACCAGCGGCCCGGCGATGCCGCCGATCCCGGTGCCGACGGCGTAGAAGAGGGCGATCGCCAGCGCCCTGGTCTCCATCGGGAAGATCTCGCTGACGGTGAGGTACGCCGCGCTGGCCCCCGCCGAGGCGACGAAGAACGTGAGCGCGATGAGCGCGACGAAGGAGACGGCGGTCAACCCGCCGCTCATGAAGAGGACGCCGAGCCCGGCGGCGAGCACGGCCGACCCGAGATAGGTCCCGGAGATCATCGGCACGCGGCCGACCGTGTCGAACAGCCGGCCGAGCAGGAGTGGCCCGAGGAAGTTGCCGAGCGCGAAAACCACCATGAAGTACGGCACCGCACCCGACGTGACACCGAAGAAGGTGTGCAGGATGGTGCCGAGGTCGAACGTGACGGCGTTGTAGAGGAACGCCTGCCCGATGAACAGGGCCAGCCCCAGGACGGTCCGCCGGGGGTAGCGCCGGATCGCGACCTCGGCGATGTCCCGGAAGGGGATCGCATGGCGCTGCCGTACGGTGATGGCGCCATGGGGCGGGGGCAGCTCGCGGCCGGTCTCGGCGCGGACCTCGGTCTCGATGGCGCCGACGATGCGCTCGGCCTCGCGCTCGTGGCCGTGGATGAACAGCCAGCGGGGGCTCTCGGGCACCTGCCGGCGCACGATCATGATGCCGACGCCGAGGAGGCCGCCGATGCCGAAGGCGAGCCGCCAGCCGATGTCGGTCGGTAACAGCGTGGACAGCAGCAGCAGCGCGCCGGCGCTACCGAGCGCGGATCCGGCCCAGAAGCTGCCGTTGATGGTGAGGTCGACCTGGCCGCGGTTGCGCGCCGGGATGAGCTCGTCGATCGCCGAGTTGATCGCGGCGTACTCCCCTCCGATGCCCATCCCGGTGAAGAAGCGGAACAGGAACAGGTACCACGGAGCGAAAGAGAAGGCGGTGGCCACGGTCGCGACGACGTACAGCGCCAGGGTGATCATGAAGAGTCGCTTGCGGCCGTAGCGGTCGGTGAGCTGGCCGAAGACGAGCGCGCCGGTGCACGCTCCGGCGACGTAGAGGGCGGCGGCGGTGCCGATGTCGGCGGCCGTGAGGGCGATGCCGCTGCCGGGTTCGGTCATGCGGGGGGCGATGGCGCCGACGATCGTCACCTCGATGCCGTCCAGGACCCAGACGGTCCCCAGGCCGACGACGATCCGCCAGTGGAAACGCGACCAGGGCAGCCGGTCCAGGCGGGCGGGTACGGCGGTGCGCACGACCTTGAGCTGCTCGGCTGTCATCGGCACCGCTCCCCCGCTCAGCCCGTGCTCACCCGCGACCGTTTCCCTGTCCGCGTCGCCGGTCGTGGCCTCCCGGCGTACGGCGGGCGCCGGGAGGCGTGTCTCCAGCCTCGTGGGGCGGGCCGGGCGGGCGCATCCCTCGATCGGGTAGTCGTGCGAGCGGGCGCGGGTTGTCGGTGGGCCGGGATACGGTGTGGATCATGCTTCCGGCTCGGTTGAACCGCCTCACCGTGGAGGAGGCCGTGGATCGCTACGTGGAGCTGGTCCGGGCCAAGACGCTGACGGGGGCGCTGTCTCCCGCCACCGCCGAGGTGTACGCGCGGGACGTGGCCACGTTCGCGCGGCTGGCGGGTGCCGATCGGGTGCTGGACGATCTCACGGGTGAGGACGTGGACGCCGTGCTGCTGGCGTTCGCCCGCAAACCGGACGAGCGCCGCCGGGCGGCGGCATCCCCGAACGAGACTGGCACCGGAAACACGGGAGGTGCGGCGGCGGGGACGCAGAGCGCGGCCTCGCAGGGGCGGTTCCGCCGCTCGGTGTCGGCGCTGTTCAAACACGCGGCGCTGTCCGGCTGGGTGCAGCTCAACCCGATGGCGGCGGCGACGGTCACCGCGCGGGAGCGGGGCGGGCTGCGGGCCGAGCGGCGGGCGCTCACCCGGGAGCAGGCCGAGGGCCTGATCGGGGCCGCGCGTTCCCCGGTGGAGGAGCCGGCCCGCCGCAGGGACCAGCGCACCGAGGCGCGCGACGCGCTGATCGTGCTGCTGCTGACGACGATGGGGCCGCGGGTGTCGGAGCTGGTGCGCGCCAACGTGGAGGATTTCTACACCAACGACGGCGTGCGGTACTGGCGGATCTTCGGCAAGGGTGGCCGGACGCGGGACGTCCCGCTCCCGGCCGATGTGGCGGAGGTGTTCGACGCCTACATCGAAGGGCGGGCGGCGAGCGAGGAGAAGGCGCTGCTGCTGTCGTGGCGGGGCCGGCGGCTGGCGCGGGGCGACGTCCAGGCGGTGATCGACCGGATGCAGCGGCGGGTGGAGCCGGGACGGCAACGCGGCGTGACGCCACACGGGCTCCGGCACACGACGGCGACGCATCTGCTGGCCGACGGCACGGACATGGACGCGGTGCGGCGGGTGCTGGGGCACAGCGACCTGTCGACGCTGGGGCGCTACCGCGACGAGCTGCCCGGTGAGCTGGAGGTGGCGATGCGGGCGCATCCGCTGCTGCGCGGCCGTCGTGGCGTGGTGGACGGGCCGGCGCCGGCCGTACGGGAGGACCCGGACGACGAGGGGCGGTAAGGGCGCCGGCCCGGGGTCGGGCGCGGTCCCCGGCTGAGGTCAGGCCGCCGGGGCAGCCTGTCGGGGGTGGGCCCGCCGAAGGTTGGCGTGCTGACCGTCAACTGGCTGGACGAAGCTGGACGTTCCTCGCAAGGATCGACGTATGACCGTATTCTCGGCACTTGCCTCGTTCTCCGTCGTGGCCGGCCTGATGACGATCGTTCCCGGCCTGGACACCGCCCTGGTCCTGAGAGCGGCCATCTCGGGAGGGCGGCGGCACGCGTTCGCGACCGCCCTGGGGATCAACACGGGCGTGCTGGTGTGGGGTGCGGGGGCGGCGGTGGGAGTGTCGGCCCTGCTGACCGCGTCACAGACGGCGTACACGGTGCTGCGCCTGGCCGGGGCCGCCTATCTCGTCTGGTTCGGCGCCACCATGGTGTGGCGCACGATGCGCGGGCGGTCCGCATCTTTGACTACCGCATCCTCCGGTGCCGGGCCCACCGAGATCACGGACACGCCTGCGGTTGCGGCCGGACCGGGCGGGGCGTGGGCGCGCGGACTGGTGACGAACCTCCTCAACCCCAAGATCGGCGTGTTCTACGTGGCGATGCTCCCGCAGTTCATCCCGGCGGACGCGCCGCACCTGCCGATGGGCTTGCTGCTTGCGCTGGTGCACAACGTCGAAGGGATGGCGTGGTTCACGTTGCTGATCTTCGGGACGCATCTGGCGCGCGCCTGGCTGACCGGGGCCCGAGTCCATCGGATCATCGACCGGATCACCGGCACCGTGCTGGTCGGGTTCGGGCTACGCCTGGCGCTGTCCGCCGAGTGAGCGCCGACGCGTCGCATGACGGACGAACGTCGGCTCGTCCAGCGCCGGCGCGCGGCGGCGCGGCTCAGTTCGGCGTCCAGTGCGTCCGGCGCGTCCATCAGCTCCCGCGTGCGCTGCTCGCGCGTCCACGGCGTCGCATCCATCGAGGACGGCTCCCGTGAAAGAGAACCTGGGCGCGACCGAAGATCACCTGAATTTCACCGGAGGCCTCCTTCGATCATGTCGATCAGGTCATGGGCGGCTTGGTCGGCCTGGGTGTCCTGCAGCCCGCGCAGGGGGCCGTCGATGAGCAGGACCGCCAGGCCGTGGACGCACGACCAGACGAGGAACTCCGCGCCCGGACGGCGGGCGGGCGTCATGAGCTCGCAGGAGACCAGGTCGTCCAAGGCGGCGCCGAGCAACTGGAACGGGGTGAGTCCACCGGCTCCGGCGGAAACGGTCGCTTCGGCCTCGGTCATGTCGTCGGGGACATAGAACGCGGTTCGGAACAACCCCGGTTCGGTGCGCGCGAAGCGCAGGTAGCCGGTGCCGACAGCGCGGAACCGGGTGCGGGCGGCCTCGGCCCGATCGCTCAGCGCGGGGAGGGCGGCCAACCCCTCTTCCATGGCCCGGGCCAGCTGTCCCATCGCCGCCAGGGAGACGGCGTGCACCAGGGCCTCGCGGCGGGGAAAGTGCCGGTAGGCGGCGTTGGGTGCCACGCTCGCCCGCCGGGTGGCCTCACGCAGAACCACCGCGTCGGGGCCCCCGGCGCGAGCCAGCTCGATGCCAACCTCCAGAAGGGCGTGGCGCAGGTTGCCGTGCCGGTAGGTGTCGCGCTTGGCCCCGTTGGCCTGTTCGGGCATGACCCAACCTCCTCATGTGGACAGCGTCCACTTCAGTATGCCATGATCCTCCCGTCCGCAAATGTGGACGCCGTCTACATAAGGAGTCACTCGTGAGCGACGTACCCCTCCTCCCGACCCGCAAGATCGTGGCCGGCCTGTTCATGTCACTGGACGGTGTGGTGGAAGCACCGGAGAAATGGCACTTCCCGTATCTGAACGAGGAGATGGGCGCGGCGGTCGGCCAGATGCACGCCGAAGCCGACACCCTGCTGCTGGGGCGGGTGACGTACGAGTCGTTCGCCGCGGTCTGGCCGCACCAGACCGGCGCGTTGGCCGACCAGATCAACGGCATCCGCAAACTGGTCGTCTCCACCACCCTGGCAACGGCCGACTGGAACAACTCCACCGTGATCGGCGGCGACGCCATCAGCGCGCTCAAGGACCTCAGGCAGCAACCGGGCAAGAACATCAACCTGACCGGCAGCATCAGCCTGACCCGCCGGCTGCTGGAGGCCGAGCTCCTCGACGAGCTTCGTCTGCTGGTCCACCCGATCGTGCTGGGCACCGGCCAACGCCTCTTTCCCGACGGCATGGGCCAGGTGCCCCTGAAGCTCACCCACTCGGTCACCTTCTCCACCGGCGTGGTGGACCTGACCTACCAGCCGGCCTGACTCACACCCACCGCACCGAGCACTTCACAGGAATGGACACGCCCATGCACAGCGCCGAGACCACGACACTCCAGGTTCCCGGAGCCCGGCCGCACTACGAGATCAGCGGGCCGGGACCGCCTCGCCCGGCTTGACGCACCCGATCCGGTTCACCCGGCGGATTCACCTCACCGCGTTCAGGCTGAAAGAGGTCATGACATTTCCTCCAAAGGAATCATGAGGTGGGTAACCAGTCCTTCGGGCGGCGCGGTCGAAGGATCACTGACATAGACCTCGCGCAGCGGCCCGGCGGGAGGATGGCCGCGCTCGGCGCACCAGGCCAGCAGAGCGTGCGCGGTGAGCGGGATCTGGTCGTACGGTCCCACGTGGACGGCGCGGGCGAAGGTCCCGCCGGGCAGGATGTGAGGCCGGGTCCCGGGCGGCGGCTCGTCACCATGCCATTCGGGGAGCACCGCCGCGACCGTGACCGGGACGGCGTCCTCGACATCGACCGGGAACAGGCCGATGAGCCGCACCGGCCCGCTGAGGGGGAAGGACCGCAGGGCCGCGAGCAGCCGGCCGACGCAGGCGGAGGTGACGGCGCCGATGTGCTCAGGCGAGGCGGCGACGTCACGCAGCAGCGCGACCCGGTGCGGCGGCTCACGCACCACGCTCACCTCGGCGGCGGGCAGACCGCCCTCCAGGATGCGTTCCAGAGTCCGCAGGGTACGGCGGCGGCGGGCAAGCTCCGATTCCAGGTCGTCCCGTACGCGGGCGAGCGCGGTGGCGGCCCGCCGGTCCCCGACGCCCGGCTCCTCCGGGTCCGCGGCTCCGGAGGTGCCGGATCCGATCACGGCCGCGACCACGGCCAGGGGAACGTCGAGCGAGCGCAACAGCCCGATGGACAGAGCCGCCCGCGCCTGCCCGGCCCGGTAGTAGCGGTAGCCGCTGTCGGGATCGATCCACGCGGGTTCGAGCAGCCCGAGATCGGCGTAGTTGCGGAGCTGCTTGACGCTGAGCCGGGAGAGCCGGGCGAACTGCCCGATGGACAGCAGGTCGTCGTTCACCCGACCCAGCATGGCCCCTCCCGCGGGCGGACGAGTCCGCCGCTCGGTTTCGGGGGCCTCGGCCTACCGAACCCGGCGGAGCCGCACCGCGGCCGTCGTCCAGCACGTACCCCAGAGCAAGAACAACGGCGACCACAGCAGCAGGTCCCACCACGCCAGGTCACGGGCCACCAGCCGCTCGTGCAGCTCCGGCGGTAGCGGATCCTTGTCGGCCAGCGCGTTGGCCCCCAGCGCCTGGGCGAGCTTCATCGATCCGTAGACCACGCACAGGGCCGCCGCGCCGTACCCGCCCACCCGCGTCCAGTCAGACCGTGACACGTCGTGTTCCCACCATGTAGGACCGGCACGTCTCCGCGAACAGCCCGATCCCGACGATGCCAAGAACGCCGTGATACCACTTCCAGCCCACGCCGATGCCGACGAACCCGTCCACGATCATGATCGCCGCGCCGCCTCCGACGGCCGGCAGCATCACGGCCAGCGCAAGCAGCATCAGCGCCTTCGGCACCTTGCGTCCCAGCCGCGTGACGGTGGCGAGGACGACGCACGCGGCCACCACGCCGGAGCCGGCCGCGATCCACTGCGCGACGGCCGGATCCATGAAATACCTCCGCGCCTCCGCGGCCGGCACGGGCGGGCCACCGGGAAAGCCGAGCCGGGCCCGCAGGGCGAAGGCGGCCTTCCCCACGGAGTAGCCGAGGAACAACACCGCCAGCGTGTACGCCGGCCAGCGTCGCCGGTGCGCGGAATCAAGCATGGCTCGACCGTAGACAGGGCGGATCAGGCATCACTCCCCTGAACGGGGGAGAAGGCTCCCCCACGCGGGGGGACATACGGAGTTCCGGGCGGCCGGCCGCCGACTACGATCAAGAAGCCGGCCGCGCCCCCCGGCGGCTCCCAGTCGGCCGCGGCGCCGCGTTCACCCGATCGAAACGCGACCGAAACCCCGATCCGCCAGGATGTCCTCATGATCAGGGCGGTCCTTTTCGACCTCGACGAGACCCTTTTCGACCACCGTGGCGCGGTCGCCCACGCCGCCGTGGCCTGGACACGCGCGCTCTCCCCCGGCCACCTGCCGCGCACCGGCATCCCCGCCCTCTGGCTGGACCTGGAACGGCGGCACCTGCCCGCCTGGCACGCCGGAGAGTGCTCCTTCGCCGAGCAGCGCCGCCGACGGCTCCGCGACTTCTGCCACCTCATGCGGCTGCCGCTCCCCGCCGACCTCGACGCCGCCTACGCCGACTTCCTCCGGCACTACGAAGCCGCGTGGACGGCCTTCCCCGACGCCGCCGGCACACTGGACGCGCTCACCGGCCGCGGCCTGACCCTCGGCGTCCTCACCAACGGCGTCCCGGTGCAGCAGGAGGCCAAGCTCCGCCGGATCGGCCTGATGGACCGCCTCGACCCCGTCCTGACCCCCGACGCGCTCGGCGCCTTCAAACCCGCCCCCGAGTGCTACCTGGCCGCGGCGGCCAAGCTCGGACTGCACCCGCAGGAGATCCTCCTCGTCGGGGACGACCGCGAACTCGACGCGATCGGCCCGACCCGGGTCGGCATGCGCGGCGTCTGGCTCGACCGCCCCGAAACCGGCCACCCCGATGCCGGCCACCCCGACAGGCAGGGGCCGCCGCGCATCACCTCGCTGCGCGAACTCCCGGCGCTGCTCGGCTGAGCTGCCCGGCTGCGCCGGACGCTCACCGGCCCTCCGCTCCCGAACACGTCCCCAGCCGGCAGGTAGGCCGGCAGGACGGCCACCAGACGATCCGCTCTCACGCTTCGAGACGATGCCAGAAAAGTGCTCATTAGATGAGCACTTTGCCTGGAAGCATCGATCTCACAAGCCGCCGAACGGAAGGCAGAAGGACATGCTCCGCGGACTCACCACCATCAGCTTCTACGCCCATGACGTCGCCGCCGCCCGTGACTGGTACGCCGAGTTCCTCCGCGTACCGGCCTACTTCCAGCGGCCCGAGCAGGGCGACCCGGCCTACGTGGAGTTCCGCGTCGGCGACTACCAGCACGAGCTCGGCATCATCGACGCGCGGTTCGCTCCGGACGGCTGGAGCACCGAGGGCGGCGGAGCGATCGTCTACTGGGCCGTCGACGACCTGGAGGCGACCTGGGAGCGGCTGCTGGAGATGGGGGCCACCCCGTTCGAGAAGCCGACCGAGCGCGGCCCCGGGTTCGTCACCGCCTCGGTGCGCGACCCGTTCGGCAACATCCTCGGCGTCATGGTCAACCACCACTACATGAACGTCCTCGCGGGCCGGAAGGGCTGACCACGATGACCGACAACGCCCTGCTCCTGGACAACGCCGCCGCCTGGAGGGCATGGCTCGCCGAGCACCACGAGACCGCCCGCGACGTCTGGCTGATGATCGCCAAGAAGAACGGCAACGCGACGACCGTCACCCTCGACGAGGCCTTGGACGAGGCGCTGTGCCACGGCTGGATCGACAGCCACCGCAGGGCGTTCGACGGCGACTACTACCTGCAGCGCTACTCGCCGCGCACCCGCCGAAGCCCCTGGTCCAGCATCAACGTCGCGAAAGCCGAGGCGCTGACGGCCGCCGGCCGGATGCGCCCGGCAGGCCGCGCCGCGATCGACACCGCCAAAACCGCCGGCCGCTGGCCCGCCTAGCACGCGCTTCGCGGACCCGCGGAGGCGGCGGGCGCCAGGGCCGCCACCCGGCGACGCGCGTACCCCAGCCGCTCGTACAACCGGATCGCCGCGTCGTTCCAGTCGTCCACCATCAGCGCCGCCCGGCCGTGCTCGGCCACCAACGCCCGCGTCACGAACCGGCACACCCGCTCGGCCAGACCACGGCCCCGCGCCGGCGCCGCCGTCGCCACACCCGCCATCAGCCCCACCGTCGGGGCCGACCAGGCGTCCGCCGCGACCGCGACCACCGCGCCCGACACGTCCCGCACCCCCGCCCAGCGCGACACCCGGTCGATGCCGGGCACCGCGTACGACGACGGGTTCGCCCCCGCCAGCAGAGCGGCGATCTCCGGATCGGCGTCCGGCCCCAACCAGCCGGCCGCGCCGCCACCCGCGGACTCGGGCCACGGGGGCGGGGGTGGGGGTGCCGACCGGGTGACCATCCACGAGAAGCCCACCGCCTCGGTCATCCCCTCGACCCCGGCCGAGACCGCCCGCACCAGCTCGGCGTCCCCGAGCGGCCGGTACGTCGGCCCCGCCTCCGCCAGCGCGTGCCGAACCAGCGGCAGCGCGCACGCCATGCTCCCCCGGACCGCCAGCCGATCCCGCCGCGACGCGCCCGGACTGGCCACCGCCACCGCGTCACCCAGCGCCCAGGCCCGCACCCCCGGCCGCATCCCCTGCGCAGCCCACACGATCAGGTCGTCGTCCTCGCCGGCCTCGGCCACCTCCGCGGCCGAGGCCAGCGGGCGCGACGACCCCGCCATCACAGGATCGCGCCCGGCCGGTACCCGGCGGCCTCCGGATAGCGCGCCGCGACCTCCGCCACCTGCTCGACCACCGCACCCACCTGCGACGAGGCGGCACCGGTGAACGAGATCCGGTCCGCCAGCAGCCCGTCCAGCCGCTCCCGGTCCAGCGGGAACCGCTCATCGGCCGCCAGCCGGTCCAGCAGCGCGTTCGCCGACCCCTGCGACCGCATCGCCAGCGCCGACGCCACCGCGTGCTCCTTGATCAGCTCGTGCCCGGTCTCCCGGCCCACCCCCGCGCGGACCGCCGCCATCAGCATCTTCGTCGTCCCCAGGAACGGCAGATACCGGTCCAGCTCCGCCTCGATCACCGCCGGAAACGCCCCGAACTCGTCGAGCACGGTCAGCATCGTCTCCACCAGGCCGTCGAACGCGAAGAACGCGTCCGGCAGCGCCACCCGGCGCACCACCGAGCAGGACACGTCCCCCTCGTTCCACTGGTCGCCGGCCAGCTCACCCGTCATCGACGCGTACCCGCGCAGGATCACCGTCAGCCCGTTGACCCGCTCGCACGAACGCGTGTTCATCTTGTGCGGCATCGCCGAAGAGCCGACCTGGCCCTCCTTGAACCCCTCCGTCACCAGCTCGTGCCCGGCCATCAGCCGGATCGTCTTGGCCAGCGACGACGGCGCGGCGGCGAGCTGCACCAGCGCCGACAGCACGTCGTAGTCCAGCGACCGCGGATACACCTGCCCCACACTGGTGAACCGCCGCGCGAACCCCAGATGCGCCGCGACCCGGTCCTCCAGCTCCGCCAGCCGCTCCTGCGACCCGAGCAGGTCCAGCATGTCCTGCGCGGTCCCGACCGGCCCCTTCACCCCGCGCAGCGGGTACCGCCCGACCAGGTCCTCCAGCCGCCCGAACGCCACCAGCAGCTCGTCGGCCGCCGTCGCGAACCGCTTGCCCAGCGTCGTCGCCTGCGCGGCCACGTTGTGCGACCGCCCCGCCATCACCAACTCCGAATGCTGGGCCGCGAGCCGGGCCAGCCGCGCCAGCAGCGCCACCGTCCGCGCCCGCACCAGCAGCAGGCTCTCCCGGATCTGCAACTGCTCGACGTTCTCGGTCAGGTCACGCGAGGTCATCCCCTTGTGCACCTGCTCGTGCCCCGCCAGCGCGTTGAACTCCTCGATGCGGGCCTTCACGTCATGCCGGGTGACCCGCTCACGCGCGGCGATCGAGGCCAGGTCGACCTGGTCGACCACCTTCTCGTAGTCGGCGACCGCCTCCGCCGGCACCTCGACGCCGAGGTCGGCCTGCGCCTTCAGCACCGCCAGCCACAACCGGCGTTCCAGCACCACCTTGTGCTCGGGGGACCACAGACGGGCCAGCTCCGCGGAGGCGTAGCGGGAGGCCAGGACATTCGGGATACGCGGCTTGTCACTCACGTTGGCCCAGTTTATTGATTCCCCGGACACGGCTCGCGCCGGTCCCCCACGTAGCCGACACGGGAGAACCGGCGCGAAACCCACAGCACCGCGCGGACGCCGCTTCCCGCCCTACGTGGACGACGCGAGCGCGTCCTTGTCGTACACCTTCACCTCCGACGCCGGCCGGTTCTTCGGCGTGCGGCGCATCCGCTCCTTGGTCCGCTCCACCATCGTGTAGAGCGTCGGCACCAGCACCAGCGTCAGCAGCGTCGAGGAGATCAACCCGCCGATCACCACGATCGCCAGCGGCTGCGAGATGAACCCGCCCGACCCGGTCACGCCCAGCGCCATCGGCGTCAGCGCGCAGATCGTCGCGATCGCGGTCATCAGGATCGGCCGCAACCGCCGCCGGCCGCCCTCCAGCACCGCCTCCACGATCCCCAGCCCCTGCTCGCGGTACTGGTTGACCAGGTCAATCAGCACGATCGCGTTCGTCACCACGATGCCGATCAGCATCAGCATGCCGATCAACGCCGGGACCCCCAGCGCCGTGTTCGTCGCCAGCAGCAGCCCGATCGCGCCGGTCGCCGCGAACGGGATCGACACCAGCAGGATCAGCGGCTGCACGAAGCTCCGGAACGTCGCCACCATGATCATGAACACGATGGCCACCGCCAGCATCATCGCCAGCCCGAGATCCCCGAACGCCTTCTCCTGCTCCGCACTCGCGCCGCCGATCTTGTACGTCACGCTTGCCGGCAGCTTCACGCCCGCCAGCGTGTCCTTCACCTTCGCCGTGATCGCACCCAGGTCGGCCGCGTCCGCCTTACCCGACACCGTCGCCGTTCGGTCGCCGTCCTGGCGGGTGATCTGCGTCGGACCGGCCGCCCGGACCACGTCCGCCACCGAGCTCAGCTTCACCAGCCCCGACGCAGTCGGCAGCGCGATCTTCTCGATCGCCGCCAGGCTCGCCGGAGAGTCACCCGTCCGCAGCACGATGTCGCTGGAGCGCCCGTCCAGGCTGATCGACCCCACCGGCGCGCCGCGGAACGCCTGCGCCACGAACTGGCCCACGGTCGCCTCGCTCAGCCCCTTGGCGGCCGCCTTCTCCCGGTCCACGTGGACCTCGATCCGGGGCGCGCTGGCCTCCAGGTTGGAGGCGACGTCCCGCAGGCCCTTGACCCCGGCCATCGCCTCCCGCGCCGCGGTCGCCGCCGTCTTCAGCTCATCGCTGTCCGCGCCCTGCAGGATCACCTGCACCTGGTCGGAGGCGAACCCGCCGTCCGAGCCGCCGACCGTGATCTCTCCCGCGCCGGACAGGTCCTTCAGCCGGTCACGCAGCGAGTCCTGGAACGCCGACGCGTCCACGCCCTCGCCCACCGTCACCGAGTACGACGCCCGGTCGGCGCTGCCGCCGAGCCCGCCCATGAACTGGTTGCCGCCGCCCACCGTGACCTGGTACGACGCGATCTGCGAGAACTCGCCGAAGACCGCCTCGACCTTCTTGGCCGCCGCGTCCGTGGTCGCCAGCGCCGTCCCCACGGGCATCCGCTGCGTCACCTGGATCGAGTCGTTGCCCGAGGAGTCGAGGAAGTTCGTCTTCAGGTTCGGCACCAGCGCCATCGTCCCGGCGAACACCACCAGGCCGATCACCAGCGTCACCAGCCGCCGCCGCGTCGCGAACCGCAGCACCGGCAGATACATCCGCTGCAGCGGGCTCCGCAGCTCCCGCAGCTCCGCCTCCTCCCGCACGGCCTCCGCCTCGGCCGGAGACAGCGCCGGAGCCTTCAGGAACCAGTACGCCAGCACCGGGATCACCGTCAGCGACACCACCAGCGACGCCAGCAGCGCGACCGTCACCGTCACCGCGAACGGGCTGAAGAGCTGCCCGACCATGCCGCCGACGAACGCGATCGGCAGGAACACCGCGACCGTCGTCAGAGTGGACGCCGTCACCGCCCCCGCCACCTCGCGCACCGCCGTGAGGATCGCCTGCCGCTTGTCCTCGCCGTACCCGAGGTGCCGCTTGATGTTCTCCAGCACCACGATCGAGTCGTCCACCACGCGGCCGACCGCGATCGTCAACGCGCCCAGCGTCAGCATGTTCAGCGAGTAGTCGCCCAGCCACAGCGCGATCAGCGCCATCACCACCGACAGCGGGATCGACACCGCCGTCACGATCGTGGACCGCACCGACAGCAGGAACACCAGGATGACCAGCACCGCGAACGCCAGACCGAGCAGACCCTCGGTGGTCAGGTCCTCGATCGACCGTTCCACGTACGGCGCCTGGTCGAACACCACCGTCAGCTCCGAGGCGTCCCCGACCGCGCGGGTCAGCTCCGGCAGCGCCGCGCGCACGTCGTGCGAGATCCGCACCGCGTTGCCGTCCGGCTTCATCGTGATCGACACGCCAAGGCTCGGCTTGCCGTTCGTCCGGGTGAGCGTGGTCGCGTCGGAGTCCTGGACCGCGATGTCGGCGACGTCGCCCAGCTTGACCGGCTTCGGCGCGGCCGACACCCGCCCCGGAAGCTGACCGCCCGCCGCGGCGCCGGCGGCTCCCGCCGCCGATCCGGTACGGCCGGCCGCCCCGGCTCCGCCCCCGGCGGCTCCGGCGCCCGCGCCCGCCTGCGGCGCCGCGGGGGCCAGGTACAGGTTCTTCAGATCATCGACCGTCTCGATCCGGTCCCCGACCTGCACGGTCAGCGTCCGGTCCTTCTCCGTGAGCGCGCCCGCGGGGATCGCCACACCGTTCGCGCGCAGCAGCTCCGGGATCGACGCCGCGGAAAGGCCGCGCAGCGCGAGCTTCATCTGGTCCGGGGTGATGACGACCTGCTTCTCCCGCGCGCCGGAGACGGTCGCGTCGCGTACGCCGTCGATGCTGCGCAGCTTGGGCACCATCGCGCGTTCGAGCCGGTCGAACATGGTGTGCTGGTCGCCCGCGTCACCCACCGCGATCACCATCACCGGGATGTCGTCGGTGTTCCCCGCGACCACCTGCGGGTCGACGCCCGCGGGCAGCCGGGAGCCGATCCGCCCCACGGCCTGCTGCATCTTGGCCACGGCCGCGTCGATATCGGTGCCATACTCGAACGCGACCTGAACCTGCGCCAGTCCTTCCTTGGACGTCGAGGTGATGTCGGTCGCGCCCGCGATGCCCTGGAAACTGTTCTCGATCGGCTTGGTGACCTGTTCCTCGACGATCTCGGGCGAGGCGCCGGGATAGGCGGCCACCACGAACGCCCCGGGGAAGCTCAGGGACGGGAACAGCTGCTGTTTGAGAGAGGGGATCGCGAAGGCGCCGAGCGCGCTGAGCACGACCGCGATCATCACCACAAGTGTGCGGTTGGCCAGGCTCAGGCGAGCCAGGAACGTCATCTGGCGGAGCTCCTTCACGGATGATCTTGGGAAAACTATTGGCCCCACCCTAACACTTCGTATAATGCGAATAATTCGCCTTCGTGTTAATGACTGATAACCTGACTGGCCGACGGCGAGAGGTGAACGTGGGCGACAACCAGGCGACAGGACAGGCCGGAAGCGAGCGAGACGAGCGCCACGCGCTCATCGACCGGCTCACCCAACTCCAGCGGACACTCGGCCGCTTCCTCGCCCACGACCGCTCCACCCCACTGCTCGCCTCCAGCCTCACCATGCAGCAGCTCAAGGTCGTCGTGATGCTCTTCTTCCGCGACGCCTCCTCCGGGCAGCACCTCGCCAGAGCGCTCGGCGTCGGCCTCGGCACGGTCACCGGCATCGTCGACCGCCTCGTCGCCCAGGGCCTCGTCAGCCGCCGCGAGGACCCCGCCGACCGCCGGGTCCGCCTCGTCGAGCTCACCACCCGCGGCCACCTCCTCGCCGAGGAGCTCATCGACGCCGGCACGGCCAACTACATGCGCCTGCTCGACCGGCTCGACACCGAGACCCTCAACACCCTCGAACAGGTGATGGTCAAGCTCCAGGGGGCCGCCGACTCCATGATCGCCGAGAGCGGACGCTCCGCCGCCCACTGACCCCGCCCCTACCCAGACGACAAAGGTAGGATGATCCGCTATGTCGTCCTACGCTGCCGAACTCTTCTCCCTCCGCGGCCGCACCGCCCTCATCACCGGCGGAAGCTCCGGCATCGGACAGGCCATGGCCGAGGCCATCGGCCGCGCCGGCGCCTCCGTCGTCATCGTCGCCCGCCGCCCCGCCGAGCTCGCCGCCACCGTACGAACCCTCGAAGAACACGGCGTGAACGCCGCCGCCATCAGCGCCGACCTCGGCGACCGGGCCGCCGTCGCCCGCGTCTGCGCCGAAGCCCCCGAGTTCTTCGGCGACATCGACATCCTCGTCAACGACGCCGCCAACAACATCCGCACCCCCATGGGCGACCTCACCGTCGACGACTACGACCAGACGATCGCCGTCAACCTCACCGCCCCCTACCTGCTCGGCCAGCACTTCGCCCCCCGCATGGCGGCCAGGGGCTGGGGCCGCATCATCAACATCGGCTCCCAGCAGTCGATCAGCGCGTTCGGCGACAGCGGAGCCTACGGCGCGTCCAAAGCGGCCATCTGCGGCCTCACCCGCTCACAGGCCGAGGCCTGGTCCGCCCGCGGCGTCACCAGCAACACGATCATCCCCGGATTCGTGCTCACCCCGCTCACCGAGCCCGCCCAGGCCGTACCCGGACGCGTCGAAGCACTCGCCGCCCGCACCATGACCGGCCGCAACGGCCTCCCCGCCGACTTCGCGGGCGTCGCCGTCTTCCTCGCCGGCGACGCCTCCGCGTACGTCACCGGCCAGGCCATCTGCGTCGACGGCGGGTTCAGCGTCCACTGACCCGCCCGCGCCGGGGCGCACCGCTCCGGCGCGGCCGCGCCCCCTCCCGCCAGTGCGCCGGACGCGCCAGCGCCGCCGGCAACCGGGTCGCGCCGTCGCCCCTGGCCGCGTTGACCTGGGCCTGGGTGAGGAAGATGCTCCCGGTGAGATCGGCGCCGCTCAGATCGGCGTCCCGCAGGTCCGCGCCGATCAGATCCGCCGCCCGCAGGTCCGCACCCGCCAGGTCGGCCGCGATGAGGTACGCGCCGCGCAGGTTGGCACCCCGCAGGTCGGCGCCCCTGAGCCCGGCCCCGATCAGGTCGGCGCCCCGATGGTTCCTCTTCCGCCCCGCAACCCCCGCCCGCGCCAGCTCGCTGGCGCGCAGCAGCAGCGCGTTGACCTCCGCGCGCACCGCCGCCACGTCCGTCTCCGCGAGCGTTTCGGCGCTCTCGCGGGTGAGCCGGTCGATGCCGTCCAGGGCGGTACGGAGATCATCGTGAACCGGGCGGGCCGCCGCCAGCGACAACGCCTCGTTGACGTACCAGAGCAGCTCGTGGAGCTGGCGCATGACGGCGAACACGTCGAACATCCGCCGCGCCGTGTCCGGGTGCCGCCGCCAGTCCCGCCCGCCGAAGGTGACCTGGGAGACCTTCTGCCCGGCCCCCAGGCAGTCGAAAACGGTGCAGCCCGCGAAGCCGCGCTCACGCAGATGCGCGTGGATGCCGCAGCGGAAGTCGTCCCGCAGGTTCGCGCACGGCTTCCCCGCGTCCTTGTCGACCGCGAAGTCGGCCGAAGCGGCGAAAGGCAGCGCGACACAGCACAGCCCGAAGCAGCTCGCGCAGTCGGCGCGCAGGCCGAGACGGTCGATCTCAGTGGACGAAGCGTGCTGCTGCTGGGACAACGTACGGGGTCTCCTGCCAGGAAAGAGCGGCGAACGCGAGGGCGGGCCGGACCCGCTCGCGACGTTCCCCCATTCTCCCCGACCCGCCACCTCTCCCGAGCCGCCTCATCGGCCCTCCACTACAGGTCTCGGCACCAGCGCGGAAGATCAGCTTGAGGTCGGCCCGCGCCGCCGCACCAGGGGCAGGAACACCTCGTCGACGATCTCGATGAGGACGTCGTCGGGGGCGGTAGGGACTCCGCGCACGACGAACTCGTTGCGCAGCAGGACGATGGCCACCGTGGCGACCCGTGGATGAAGCGCTTCGGGTGCTGCCTCACCGCGTGCGACCGCGCGCCCCAGGATGGTCAACCAGGGGGCGGCCACAGCGTCACCGGACTGGTCCTGCAACTGCGCGAGGAGCTCCGACGTCCCACCGGCCGCGGCGAACAGCTCGCGCAGGATCGCGCCGAACGGGGAACTCCAGTGACGGTTGGCCTGGCGTAGCAGTTCCAGGACGTCACCGCGCAGGCTGCCGGTGTCCGTGAGCGGGACCGTCGTGGCCAGCTGCCGGTAGGCGGCGATGCCGAGCGCCAGGCGGTTCGGCCAACGTCGGTAGATGGCGTTCTTGTTGGTACCGGCGCGAGCGGCGACCTTGTCCATGGTCAACCCGGCGTATCCGGACTTGGTGAGCTCCTCCACCGCAGCGTGCAGGATCGCCTCCTCCAGGGCCGCTCCGCGCCGCCGCGTCGGATTCCCCGCCATGACCCCTCCCCGGGAACGGTACCGCTCGTACCTCCTCATTCTTGTTGCCAACGCTGGACAGCGGCAATTAGGGTACGCCCAGTACCGTAAGAGCGTTGTAGGAGAAGGAAAACCCGTGCGCGCCAAAGGCATCAGCTACGACACCGGCTTCATCAAGAACGGAGCGACCTCTCGCAAGCACTTCAACCCGGAGACGGTCAAGCGCGAGCTGCGCATCATCCGCGATGACCTGCACTGCAACGCGGTCCGCATCATGGGCGGTGACCCGGAACGGATAGAGCTGGCGGCGACGCACGCGGCCGACCTGGGCCTGGAGATCTGGTTCTCCCCCTACCCCCTCGAACTGACCACCGAGGAGATGCTGAAGCTGTTCGCCGACTGCGCCGAACGCGCGGAGCGGCTGAGGTCGCGAGGAGCCGAGGTGGTGCTCGTCACCGGCGCCGAGCTGAGCCTGATGAATCCCGGGCTCCTGCCCGGTGACAGCACCGACGAGCGGATCGCACTGCTGAGCCGGCCGGATCGCGTGCGTGAGCAGATCGGCGAGGTCAGCGCACGCGTCAACGAGTTCCTCGGCACGGCCGTGGCGCTCGTCCGCGCAGGCTTCGGCGGCAAGGTGACCTACGCCTCCGTACCGCTTGAGCGCGTCGACTGGGCGCTCTTCGACTTCATGTCCGTGGATCTCTATCGGTCGGCCGAGATCGCCGACCGTTTCGCCGACGGCGTCCGCGGCCTGGCCGCGCAGGGAAAGCCGGTCGCGATCACCGAGTTCGGCGCCGCCGGCTACCAGGGTGCCGGCGAGCGGGGCGCTCTCGGCCTGGAGATCGTCGAGTACGACCAGAACGGTCCCGTTCGGTTGAACGGCGAGTACGCCCGGGACGAGGCCGGTCAGGCCGCGTACGTGCGCGAGCTGCTGGAGGCATTCCAAGCCGGAGGCATCGACAGCGCCTTCGTGTTCACCTTCGCGCTGTACGACCATGTGCACCGCCCCGACGGCCTCCCCCACGAGGACCTGGACCTGGCCAGCTACGGCATCGTCAAGGTCTACGAGGACCGCCTCGGAGCCACCTACCCCGACATGCCATGGGAACCCAAGGCCGCCTTCACCGCCCTCGCCGAGTACTACCGCGGCTGACCACGGCAAGGACCGCAACCCGAAGCGAGCCACACCGGCACCGCCCACCGGCCATGCGCTTCCGCGCTCCACCCGCCCTGCCTTTTCCATGCGAATTCCATGCGAACGAAGGAGAAAACGTGATCACAGATGTCGTCATCGCCGGAGGCGGCCCGAACGGACTGATGCTGGCCTGCGAACTCAGCCTCGCAGGGGTCCGGCCGATCCTGCTGGAGCGGCTACCGGAGATAAGCCAGGAACCCAAAGCGAACGGACTACTCGGCCAGGTCGTGAAAGTGCTCGACCACCGGGGGCTGCACGAACGCCTCAGCGGCAGCCAAGAACCACCGCGGCCGAACTCCGCATACTTCATGTTCGGCGCGATGGGCCTGGACCTCAGCCTGCTGGAGGACAGCCCCATCCATGCCCTGCCAGTGCCGCAGCGCCGCATAGTGCAGGTGCTGCAGGAACGCGCCATCGAACTGGGCGTGGAAATCCGACGGGGACACGAGGTCGTCGGCCTGTCGCAGGACGACGACGCGGTCACCGTCGACGTCGCGAGTCCGAGCGGGGCATACCAGCTGCGGGCCCGGTACCTCATCGGCGCGGATGGCGCACACAGCACCACGCGCAAACTCTCCGGCATCGAATTCCCCGGCGTCACCTACGACCGGATGACCGTCCGCACCGCGCACGCGACGATCCCGGCGGACTGGGTTGATCCCGCGACCGGTGCGCTGAACGTGCCCGGCTACGGCGCGGTTCCGCCGTTCCTGCCCCGCCGCACCGAGCGCGGCGGGTTCTCCTACGCACCGATGCCCGGCCACCCGCCGCTGATCAGCACCACAGAGTGGGACCAGTCCGAGACCGACGCTCCAATGAGCCTTGACGAGTTGCGGGCGAGCATCCGCCGCGTGCTCGGCGTCGACGTGCCACTCGGTCCGCCCGACGGCGAAGGGCCGCACGTGCTGCGCCGCCTGACCGGCGGAAACACCCGAGTCGCCGAACGGTTCTCCGACGGCCGCGTGTTCCTGATCGGTGATGCCGCCCACGTGTACGCCGCCACGGGGGGAGGACCCGGGCTCAACCTCGGCCTGCAGGACGCGGTCAACCTCGGCTGGAAACTCGCCGCCGCGGTCCGCGGCAGCGCCCCGCCCGGACTGCTGAACAGTTACGAGACGGAGCGGCGATCAGCCGCCCGCCGCATGGTGTTGAACGCGCAGGCACAGTCGGCCCTGATAGCCCCCGGCGGCGACGTCACCGGACTGCGCGAAGTGTTCACCGAACTGCTCCGCGACCAAAGCACCGTACGGCGCCTCGCCGAACTCGTCGCAGGCGCCGACACCCGCTACGACATGGGCGTACCCGAGGCGCACCCACTGATCGGCCGGTTCGCCCCGGACATGGACCTGCACACCGCGGCCGGGCCGGTCCGGCTGGCCGAGCTGACCAGAGCCGCACGCCCCCTGCTGCTTGACCTGACCGAAGAAGCATCCCTGGCGGAGACGCTTGCCCTGCCGCAGGACCACGTCGACATCGTCACCGCCCGCCCCCAGGCCTCAGCGCCCACCGCCCTGCTCCTTCGACCGGACTGCTATGTGGCCTGGGCATCCGCGTCACCCCAGCCAGATCCCACGGAAATGGAGGCACTCCGGACGGCCTTGCGGCAGTGGTTCGGTGTCACCGAACCCACCCACGCCTGAGAGGAATCCCAGAAGACGCCGGACCTTCATCGCGCACCGCCGCGGCCCGCCAAGGAACCGCGAACGGTTCACCTCCGGCGGCACGGCGCCGCGCGACCGGCCCATGCTCATGGGACGCCGGCGCGGGCGGCACAGCGGCCATAGGTGCCGCCCGCCCGCGGCGGCGCCCGGATAACCAGGCCGTCCGAGCGGACGGCCTGGTCTGTTGCAGAGGGGTTTTGCGTTGTGATGTTCGGCCATGTTGATCTTGCACAACCCCCGCGCCTTTACGTTGTAGATTTCAATAGTTCGCCGACCGGCCGCGTCCACGCGCGCACGCGCTGTTCCGGTCCCGGAACGGGATCTCGCGGCACGCGAGTTAGCCTGATGAGGAATACGGGAGGGATCACCATGACCGAGTACGGCAGCGTGTCCACGACCGGCGACACCTGTACCCTGCGCTTCGAGCGCCGCCTCCCCCACCCCGTCGAGCGCGTCTGGCGCGCGATCAGCGAGCCCAAGCACCTGATCGAATGGCTCGCCGAGGCCGAGGTCGAGCACCACCTCGGAGGCCAGGTCACCCTGCGGTGGCTCGGCACGGACGAGCACGGCAGCCAGAACGCCCCCGTCGTCCACGGCCTGATCAGCGCGTACAAGCCGCCACACATCCTCCAGATCGACACCGACGCCCACGGCGCCCTCCGCTGGGAGCTCGAGGGTGACGGCAGCGGCTGCCTGCTCCTCTTCAGCGCCACCGGCGACTACGGCGACGAGGCGCCCAAGGTCCTGGCGTTCTGGCACGCCCACCTCGACTTCCTGGCCGACTCACTCGAAGGGCGGCGCATCGACTGGCCACGCTGGCCACGCGCCCGCTGGGAAGCCCTGCTCGGCTACTACAGATCACGCTGACCGTCCAGCGTCCCCTCCCCCACGCCCGGCGCGGGAAAGGCCCGCGGGGAGGATCGGACTGGACGATCCTGGACGAAGAGCGCGACCTCATCGCCAGGAAGCGCGACGCCACGCGACTCGGTTTCGTGATCTTGCTGCAGTTCCACACGCGGCACGGCCGGTTCCCGCGCGGCCGCTCAGAGCTGCCGGACGCCGAGCTGGAGAATTCAGCTCAGCGTGGCCGCCTTGCGCAGCAGCACTGAGCGTTCGCGCTGGTTGGCGCACAGCCGGGCCGCCAGCTCCAGCTCGGCGCGCGCTTCCGATCGCCGTCCGAGTCGAGCCAGCAGCTCACCGCGTACGGTCGGGATCAGATGCGAACCGGGGAGCCGGTCCGAGGCGATCAGCTCGTCCACGATGGCCAGGGCTTGCGCCGGGCCCGAGGCCATGGCAACGGCGACGGCCCGGTTGAGCTCGACCACCGGCGAGGGTGCGACCCGGCCGAGTGCCTCGTAGAGCACCACGATCCGGTCCCAGTCGGTCGCCTCGACGGAGGGCGCCGACGCGTGGGTGGCGGCGATCGCGGCCTGCAGGCCGTAGGGGCCGAGGCCGCGAGCCGATGCCTTGGCCAGCGCGGCCAGCCCACGGCGGATCGCCGAGAAGTCCCACCGCCGCCGGTCCTGCTCGTCGAGCAGGACCGGCGAACCGTCCGGGCCGGTCCGGGCCGGGAAACGCGCGGCCGTCAGCTCGCACAACGCCAGCAGGCCGTGCACCTCCGGCTCGTCCGGCTGCAGCGCGGCCAGCGTGCGGGCCAGCCGGATCGCCTCGTACGCGACATCGGGGCGCAGCAGCCGGTCGCCCGACGTGGCCGTCGACCCCTCGGTGAAGATCACGTAGAGGACGCTGAGCACGCCGCCCAACCGCTCCCGGCGCTCGGCGGCCGGCGGCAGCTCGAACGGCACCCCGGCCGCCGCGATCGTCTTCTTGCCCCGGGTGATGCGGGCCTGCACGGTCGGCACGGGTACGAGGAACGCGCGGGCGATCTCCTCGCTGGACAGGCCGCCGACCACGCGCAGGGTCAGCGCCACCCGGGCCTCGGGGGAGAGCATCGGGTGGCAGCTGACGAACATCAGCGCCAGCACGTCGTCATCGATCTTGTCGCGATCGATTTCTTCGTCAACCGCTGAGTCGACCGCCAAGTCGGCCGCCAGCAGGGTGTATCGGTCCTGGAGGGCGGTCCGGCGGCGGATCGCGTCGATCGCCCGCCGCCGGGCCGTGGCCATCAGCCAGCCGGCCGGATTCGCCGGAGAGGCGAGCGGCCACGACACCAGCGCCTCGGCCACCGCCTCCTGGGCCGCGTCCTCGGCCAGCCCGAAATCGCCGGTGAACCGGGTCAGCGCGGCGACGATCCGCGCCGACTCGATCCGCCAGACGGCCTCGACATCGGCCGTACCCATCAGATCTGGCCGTTGCTCTCGCGCCCGGCCCAGTCCTTGATGATCACTCGTCGACCTGCGGGACCTCGTCGCTCCCGGGCACCCGCCGGACCTCGATCTTGGACCCGGGGGCCGCCGGGACCCGCTTGGCCCACTCGACCGCCTCCTGTTTCGAGGCGACGTCGAGCAGGAAGAAGCCCCCGAACAGTTCCTTGGTCTCGCCGTACGGCCCGTCCGTGACCACCGGGGCCTCGCCGCTGAAGTCGACCACGACGCCCTGGCCCGGATCGTCCAGCCCCTCCGCCGCGAGGAGAACGCCGGCCTTGACCATCTCCTCGATGAACTGGCGGGTCGTGGCCATCATCTCGTCGATGTTGGCCATCATGGCCGCGTTCGACTCGTCGGTATCCCGCATGATCAGCAGGTACTTCGGCATCGCGTTCTCCTCGTCCGGCGGGGCCGCCTCTCGGCCCTCGCACCCACACGTCGAACGAGCGGCCCGCGGATCGACACGCCCCCGGAGAAATCTCTCGCCGCGGCGGAGCCGATCCCTCCGACCCGCGTTTCGCCCGTCAGAGCGGCCCCTGAGCGACGGCTGACGCGGACGCCCTGCTGATCAGAAAGCTTATCGTCGCATCTTTGGAAGGCGGCGACGCTCACACAGATCTGGGGAAGAGCATTCGGGACGCGATCAGTGACTTCTTTCCGATACCGGGCTGAAGAGAGGGCGACGGGAATCTTTAGCGGCGTTTCGCCCGCGGCGCACTCTCATGCCGCAGACAACGCGCGGCCGGCCTCCCATGGTTCGTCACTATGCGTGAGCGGAGATCCGTTCGAAGCCGGGCGCGGCCGTCGCAACCGGCGTGGTGCCGAAACTCCACGAACATCGAGAGCGGCGAGGCGCCGGGCCTGAAGAGTGGGACCGTGCCGCTGGTACGGCTGGTGCGCCAGCCGTACCAGCGTTCGCTCGTTTGGGGCCCATGACACGTTTCTTACCGGCACGTCTGCCGTCCCCACAGGCGTTCGGCGTCACCGGGCGTACCCAGTTGGGCCTGCGGAGCGAAGGCGTGCCCGCCTGCCGTCTCGATCGCGGCCACGGTTTCCTTGGCGGCCTGCTCGTTTGTGCCGTAGTGGACGGCGACGCGGGCGCCGTCGCGGGCCAGGCGCCGGGCGACGGCCCGGCCGATTCCCCTGCTCGCGCCGGTGACGAGGGCGGTCTTGCCATTCAGAGTGTTCATTGCGTCTCCTGCTGCGTCAGATGGAGATGAGGTGAACGGGGGTCACCCGCCGAAGGTGTGCGACGACGTCGAACCAGCCGCCGAACGATCCGCCGGACAGGTGTTCTGTGAAGTCTTGGGCGGGGCCGATCAGCCGGGTTCTGGCCGGTTCCTCCAGCCAGGCGCGTACCGGTTCGGGTCCAGGCGTACGCAGGTCGAGCAGGAACGCGTCCAGGCCGGCGGCGCTCAACGGCGTCTCGGCGAAATCCGCCGGCGGGCTGGGCACCGGCATGGGCAGCGCGCTGGGGATCCAGTGTGGTCAGTGGATGGGCGTGGCGCTTGATCCACTCAGATGTGGTCTCGTTCACAGCAGCCTTCTCTTCCGGTGTGTGGGGACGGGCCGTGACGTGGTCGCAGGGGCGACCCTTCATGCGGAGTAGGGGCGGGCCGCCCTGCCCTCGCGCAGGGTCCGCGCCCACCAGTCGAGCCGGTCGAGCATGATCTTGGCGGCGGTACACGCGTCCGGGTCGGTCGGCGTGCCATCCGCGTCGAACTGGGCCCAGGCGTGCTGGAAGCTGACGGTGTCGCGGATGGTGACCGCGTGCAGTTCGGCGAAGACCAGTCGAAGCTGCTCGACCGCGCGCAGGCCGCCGGAGATGCTGCCATAGCTGACAAAGGCGATCGGCTTGGTGTGCCACTGCCGGTTGTGCCAGTCGACGGCGTTCTTCAGAGAGGCGGGAAAGCTGTGGTTGTACTCGGGGGTGACCACAACGAACGCCTCGGCCCTCTCCAGGTGGGGGGTCAGCGTCGCCAGGGCCTGGGCCGCGGCGGGCGTGGGCGTGCCGCCGAAATCCGGCAGCACCATGGGCAGGTCTATCCCGGCCAGGTCGATGACGTCGACGATCCAGTCGTCGCGCTCGCGGGCCTGGCCCGCGATCCAGGCGGCGACGGTCGGGCCGAGCCGGCCGTCCCGTACGCTGCCGACGATCACTGCAAGCTGGAGCTGCTCTTCGGGCACGGCGGTCTCTCCACTGGTCACGAGGGGATAGGCGGCGTCCTTGGACGCCCTGGCCAAACCAGGCTCGTTGTTAAACCAAGGTTCAAGTCAAGCTAGGTTGGCCGGCATGCCGGATTCCGACGCGATCGTCGCGGAGCTGACCATCGGGGAGCTGTCCGAGCGCAGCGGCGTGCCCGCCTCCGCCCTGCGTTTCTACGAGCGCAAAGGGCTCATCGCCAGCCGCCGCACCGTCGGCAACCAGCGCCGCTATCACCGCAGCACGCTGCGCAGGCTCGCGTTCATCCGCGCCTCTCAAAGCGTCGGCATACCCCTGTCGGTGATCGAGGGCGTCCTGGAGTACGTCCCGCACCACGTCTCTCCCACCCGAGAGCTGTGGCTGAAGGCGTCGGAGTGCTGGGGCGAGGCGATCAACACCCGCATCGCCACGCTGGAGCGCATGCGCGACCAGTTCGCCGAGTGCGTCGGCTGCGGCTGCCTGTCCTTCGAGCAGTGCCAGTTGGTCAACCGCGATGGCAAGCTCGCCGGACAAGGTGCGCCCCCTCTCCTTGACTCGTGATGAGCGAGCGCACGTGTCTCGATCACAGTGGCCGTGCGCAACGCGGCTCTTTCACCCTGACGAGCCTGGTCCCCACACCTGGTACGAAATTCACTATATTTAGTAAATGGTAAATTTGTCGGCGACGCTGTCGCTGCCTGGTTGCGCTCTCCGTTACGCCGACACCGGCGGTGACGGCGTACCGCTGGTGTTCTCGCACGGCGCCGGGGCCGATCACGTGATGTTCGACGCTCAGCGCGAGTACTTGCATGCCCGGGGGTACCGGGTCGTCGTATGGGACATGCGCGGCCACGGGTTGTCTCGCCCGACCAGTGCCGGTTTCACCGCCGAACGGGCGATTTCGGACCTGCGCACACTGATCGAGCGCCTCGCGCTTGACCGGCCGGTCCTGGTAGGGCAGTCGCTCGGCGGCAACCTCAGTCAGGCGATCGTGCGGCGGTATCCGGACCTGGCCCGGGCGCTGATCGTGATCGGCGCGGCGTGGAACACGGCACCGCTGTCGTGGAAGGAGCATCTGCTGGTGAAGATGGCCGCGCCGAGCCTGGCGATGATCCCGGCCAAGAACCTTCCTCGCCTGATGGCGGAGGCCTCCGCGGTGAGCGAGGCCGCGCGGGCAGATGCCCGGCGGGCCTTCTCCCAGTTGTCGAAGAGGGAGTTCCTCCAGGTGTGGCGGGCAACCGTCGAGTTCCTCACCCCCGATCCCGGCTTTCGTACGCCGGTGCCGCTGTGCCTGATCCGTGGCGAGCACGACCGGACCGGCAACATCGCCTCCGCCATGCCCCGATGGGCTCAGGCCGAAGGCGTCGAGGAAGTGGTCATCCCCGACGCGGGCCACATCGCGAATCAGGACGCCCCTCAGACGGTGAACGAGGCGATCGAGATGTTCTTGCGTACGGTGCCGGCGTCGAGGCGGGCACCCCGATGAGCGAGGCCAGGCGCCGCGCGTTCATCACGTCGGTAGGTGACCTGCTGGCCTCGTGGAACCTGCCGCACGCGACCGGCCGCGTCTATGGGCTGCTCCTGGTCACCGAGGAGCCCGCCTCCCTCGACGCGATCGCCGCCGAACTGGAGCTGAGCAAGGGGGCGGTGAGCACCTCGGTACGGCAACTGGACTCCTGGGGGCTTGCCCGAGTGATCCCGCAGCCCGGCAGCCGCAGGCTCCTCGTCGAAGCCACCGCCGGGATCGAGACGCTGCTGGAGGCCAGCCATGCGCGGGCCAGAACGCTGATCGCCGCCCTGCGCGACGGCGAAGGCCTGGTCAATCCCGGCCCGGCACAAGATCGGCTCCAGGACGTGATCGGGCTGTTCGCCGGCTATGTCGATGTCGGAGAGCAGATGCTCAGCAGATCCGGGGTCGAGGAACGCAGGAATCGCCGTCGGCTGCGAGAATGATCTTGTCCTCCACACCGGCCGAAGGCCCGCGACAGCTCAGCGAGATCCCCGACCTCCCCGACGACGACGGCGTGGCCGAGACGTTCACGCACGTCTCCGGCGCCGAGTCCCACATGGAGGGCTTCACCACCAGCCTGTGCGCGATGCTGCTGTCCGAGGCGTGCAACGTGGGGATGTCCGTTCCGCGTTAGCACCTTTGGTAGGCGTCCTGTCCTGCTGCGCGCCGCTCGGGTCCGGGTCGAGTGAGGCCGGGCACGATTCGGTGTCAGGGTGCGTGGCGAGGTCGATCAGAACATCGAGCCTTCGGCTCGCGGCCTGTAGCTCGGCGGCCTTCGCTTCGACGCGGGCGCGCTCGTTGAGCAAGCGGTCCAGTAGCTCGGGACCCACCGAACGGGCGTCGATGGCGGGCAGGAGTGCGGCGATCAGGCGGCTGCCGAGGCCGGCGGTATAGAGCTGCTGGATGAGCTTCACCCGGTCGACGGCCGCCTCGGGGTAGAAGCGCTGGCCGCCGGACGTGCGCTGGGGACTGAGCAGGAGCTGCTCCTCGTAGTAGCGCAGGGCCCGCGTGCTGACTCCGGCCCGATCGGCCAGTTCGCCGATACGCATCGCGACTCCTTCTGCTCGTGCTGTCGCCGCCCGTCGACTTGCTCTTCACGCCGACGTCAAGTTTTAGCGTAGGCAACACGGAGCGGGACCGGACCGTACGCCCGCCCGAGAAAGGGAACGACCATGGACATCGCCGGTTCCACCGCACTCGTGACCGGGGCCAATCGAGGGATCGGTCGACGCTTCGTCGAGCAGATGCTGGAGCGTGGAGCTGAGAAGGTCTACGCGACCGCTCGCCGTCCGGAGTCGATCGGCATCCTGGACACGCGGGTCACGCCGCTGTACCTGGACCTGCTGGATGAGAAATCAATCTCAGAGGCGGCCGCAGCGGCGCAGGACGTCACGCTTCTGGTCAACAACGCCGGTATCAGTACCGGCGCACGCCTGCTGACCGACGACCTGGACATGATCCGGCAGGACCTGGAGACACACCTCTTCGGCACCCTGAGGGTCATCCGCGCCTTCGCCCCGGCCCTGGCCTCCAACGGCGGAGGCGCGATCGTCAACATCCTCTCCGTGCTGTCGTGGGTGGCCACCGCTGAAGGGTCGGGATCGTACTCGGTGGCCAAGGCCGCGGAGTGGAACATGACCAACGGCGTACGGGTCGAACTCGCCGGCCAGAAGACCCTCGTCCAGGGCGTACACCTGGGGGCTGCGGACACCGACATGATGGCGGGGCGCGACACGCCCAAGATCGACCCGGCGGATGTCGCGCGCGCCGCCCTCGACGGCGTACAGGCAGGAGCCATCGAGGTGCTGGTCGACGACCCCAGCCGCTTCGTCAAGTCCGCCCTCGCCGGCGACCCGACGCGGCTCTACGGCCGGCCGTCGGGCAACTGACCGTACTCCACCGCCCCTGTCGGCCAACGATCGTTTGCCGACAGGCGCCAGGGGGTCAGCGACTACCGCTGATTTCCGTTCGGATGCTCCCCGGGGCCGGACCGGCCTGTGGGGCATCGGGCCGTCCCCGATGCCCCGGTGTTCACGGCCGCGGCGCCCGGCTTGCGGCCGGGTCGGCGATCAGCGAATCTCCCACCAGGTCAGGTTGGCGGTCGCCTGGGACACCGGCTCGATGATTTCCCATGCCTCGGCGATCAGGCCGTCGTTGAGCCGCCAGATGTCGATGACCACGATCTCCGGCCCGGCATCGGGCAGCCTGCGCCGCGAATGCATCACGACGTGTTCCCCGTCGGCCAGCACGTGCTGGATCTCGACCTGCATGCCGGCGAGTGGAGCGAGCGCGGCGCCCACGGCGGCCAGCCATTCTGACTTCGTCCTGGAGGTCGCGTCCGGCCGGTGGTGGAGGAAGTCGTCGCTCAGCAAGGGCGCGAGCGCGTTGACGTCGCCGGTCGCGACCAGTGCCGTCAGCGCCTGCTGGACGATGCTCTTGTTGTCGTGGGTCATGTTCTGCGTAGTCATGGACCGCAGTGTTTCCACTGTCCGGGATGGTTGTCGATGAAATCGCATTTCATGGCGTTCTGCTTCCTGATGAGTAGCATCGTCGCCCATGTACACGGTGGGGGAACTGCTGCGGCAGTGGCGGCATCGCCGGCGGCTCAGCCAGCTGGACCTCGCGATCGCCGCCGACGTGTCGGCTCGTCACGTCAGCCTGGTGGAAACCGGCAAGTCCCACCCGAGCGCCGAGATGATCCTGCGGCTGGCCGAGCAGCTCGACGTGCCGTTGCGCGAGCGCAACCGGCTGCTGCTGGCTGCCGGTTTCGCGCCCCGCTATGCCGAGCGGCCGCTCGATCAGAAGGCGCTGTCCGCGGCCTGGGGTGCGATTGAACGGGTGCTGCGCGCGCATGAGCCGTATCCGGCGCTGGCCATCGATCGCCGGTGGAACATCGTGATGAGCAATCGCGCCATTGACCCGTTCCTCGCCGGCGTCGCCCCCGACCTGCTGGTCCCGCCGATCAACATGGTGCGGCTGGGGCTGGACCCGCGCGGGCTCGCTCCGCACATCGTCAACCTGGCGCAGGTGCGTGCGCTGCTGCATATCCGGATCACACGGCAGCTCGCCACGGCTCCCGACCCCGAGCTCACCACACTTTACGAGGAACTCCTGGCCCCCCACTCGGGGGACGCGAGCCAACCGGTCGAGTCCGAGGTCGCCATCCCGATGATCTTCCGCTTCGGCGGACGGGAGGTGCGGCTGTTCTCGACGACCACCACGTTCGGCACGCCGATGGACATCACCCTGGACGAGGTCGCGATCGAGTCGTACTACCCGACGGACGCCGAAAGCGCCGCCTACTTCGCCTCACCCGACGCCGGCAGGAAGCCACCTGCCCTCTGACCAAGAAGACGGCGGCGAGGAGTTCTCGGGTCTGACCAGCCGCGAAGATCGCCGCAGGTCAGGAAACAGCGCAGCCACCGGGCCACCATCGCGATCATCGACTACCACTCGGCGCCTGCCTCCGTTCGGCCTGAAGGCGGGCAGCCCAGGCGGCGGTATTTGCCGGGGGCCATGCCGTACTGACGCTTGAAGGCATTGGCGAAAGCGAACTCCGAGCCGTAGCCGATCGCGCCGGCGACACCGCTCAGCGCGGCGTCGGAGTCGCGCAGCATGCGCGCGGCCGTGCCCAGCCGCCACCAGGTCAGATAGGTCAGCGGCGGCTGCCCGACGAACTGGGTGAACCGGCGGGAGAACGCCGCGCGGGACAGCCCTGCGCGGCGGCCGAGCGACTCGACCGTCCACGGGTGGGCGGGGTCGCGGTGGATGCCGTCGAGTGCGGCGCTGATGGCCGGGTCAGCCAGAGCGGCGGCCCAGCCGTCAACTTTGCAGTGCTCCATCGAGACGTCGAACCAGGCGCGCAGGATGTACAGCAGCAGCATGTCCAGCAGCGCTGACACCACCATGTCGGCGCCCGGCCGCGGGGCGTCGATCTCTTTACCGAGCAGCTCGACGGCGGCGCGCAGCTCGGTGTTGTGCCCCAGCCTGGCGGGCAGGTGGATCAGCTCGGGCAGCCCTCTGAGCAGCGGATGCGCTCGGCTGGAGTCGAGCTGGTAGCCGCCGCAGAGCATCACGGTGACGGGCCCGGCGCCCTCCATCGAAGCCGAGGCGAACAGCTCGGCGTCGGCATACGGATCGCAGTCGGGCTCCGCGATGGGGCTGGTGGGCGAGTCGGCCAGCGTGTAGCCGTGTCCGTGGGGGAAGAACAGCACGTCGCCCGTCCCGACCGGGATCGGCTCACCTTCCGGCGGGATCGCCCAGCACGAGCCCTGCAGCACCACCTGGAAGCCCGCCGAACCAGGCGCTGACGGAAACCGCTGCCCCCAGGGCGCCCGCCACTCGACCCGCGCCGAGCGCGGCACGCCCATGCGCATGGAGGCGACCACGTCGCTCAGCACATCCATGGCGCAAGTCTAGGCCGGGAGACGATCGCGTATAAATTGCAGACAGAAGCACATTGGATGCCTCTTTCAAGGCTCCTATGGTTGACGGCATGACAAAAGTCCTGGTCAGCGGGGCGACCGGCACGATCGGCCGCCCTCTGGTGAACCAACTCGAGAACGCGGGCGCCGACGTCCGCACGGTGACGAGAGCGCTGACCGACCCGGTAGCGCTGAAGGCGGCTCTCGACGGTGTCGACGCGGTGTTTCTGCTGTGGCCGTTCGCCTCGGCCGAGGGTGCCCGCGAGGTGCTGGAGCTGATCGGAGCGCGGCGGGTGGTCTACCTGTCCTCGGCCGCCGCGCGCCCGCACGAGGTCGAGATCGAGCGCCTGATCGCCGGCACCGCCCGGGAGTGGACGGTGCTGCGGCCGCACGCGTTCGCGGCCAACACCTTGCGGTGGGCCGAGCAGGTCCGCGCGGGCGCCGTGCGGCAGCCGTCCGGCGACGCGGCCTTCTCCCCCATCCACGAACGGGACATCGCAGCCGTCGCGGTGCGCGCTCTGCTCGGCGAAGGGCACCACGGCGCGGTCTACACGCTGACCGGACCCCGGCCGCTGACCCAGCGGGAGCAGGCGCGGGCGATCGGCGCCGCGATCGGCCGGACGGTGCGCTGGGAGGAGGAGCCTCACGAAGAGGCCAGGCGACGGCTGCTCGGGCTGGGATGGCCCGCACCGGCCGTCGACGGGATGCTGCGCAGTATGGCCGAGCCCGGCCCCACCACTCGGACCGTGGAGGAGGTCACCGGGGCGCCCGCGAGCACGTTCGAGACGTGGGCGAGCGACCACGCCGCGGACTTCCTCGGCACCATGCGGGCCGCCCGCATCCACGAGTACGGCGACGCCTCGGTGATCTCCCTGGACGAGGTGCCGGTGCCGAAGCCCGGGCCGGGCGAGGTGCTCATCAGGGTGGCCGCCACGTCGTTCAACCCGTCGGAGGTCGGCCTGCGGATGGGCCTGCTGCAGGGCGTGCTCGGTGTCACCCTGCCACACACGCTCGGCTGGGACGTCGCGGGCACCGTGGTCACCGGGGCGGGTGACTTCGCCCCCGGCGACCGGGTGTTCGGGCTCATCGACGGGGCGGCGGCCGAGTACGCGGTCGCGACGGCGAGCGCGCTCGCCGGGGCACCGGAGCGGATTCCGCTGGCGGACGCGGCTGCCGTGCCGGTGGCCGGGCTCACCGCGTGGCAGGCGGTCTTCGAGCATGCCCGCATCGGCCGCGGCACCCGGGTGCTGATCAACGGGGCCGGCGGCGGCGTCGGGCTGTTCGCCGTGCAACTGGCCAAGCACGCGGGCGCGTACGTGGTGGCGACCGCCGGCCCGCGCAGCGCCGCTGCCGTACGGGCGCTGGGCGCCGACGAGATCGTCGACTACACCAGCGCTCCCCTGCCGGGCGGCAACGACGTGCTGATCAACCTGGTGGCCGACGTACCCGCCTCGGTGACGCGGCTGGCCAAGGAGTTCGTCTCGATCACCCAGCCGATCGAGCATCCGCGCGCCGTCCGGTTCGTGGCCCGCAACGACCCAGGCCAGCTGGCCGAGCTCGCGGCGCTGATCGACAAGGGCGTGGTCCACGTCACGGCGGACGTTCGCCCGCTGGAGTCCCTGGCAGACCTGCACCGGGCCGCCGAGCGCGGCCGTGTTCGGGGAAAGGTCGTCCTGAACGTGGAGGCGTGATCAAGAGCCGAATTCGGCCGCCCGGTAGCCGGCGACGGTGACGACGCGGTCCGGCCCGCCCGGCTCGTCGTGCCTTCCCCCGACGCCACCCCCGCCGTCCCTCGGCGGGCCGGGCGGAGATCGTACAGTCAGCCGACCACCATACGGTCCGCATCGTTCACTTGTCGTTTGTCCGATTCCGAAATGGTGCCCTGCGTAGCCGGAGCGCGATCTCTGCTCCGGCGGAGAGAAAGGGCACCCCCATGGGTCACGGGCACCCCCACACCCACGACCACGAACACCACCACCATCACCACGACCATGACCATGACCATGACCACGGCGGCGACATCTCGCCCGCCGCCGACATGGCCATCCCGGACCAGGAGCTGGCGCCGGGCGACCTGTCCCGGCGCCAGATGTTCCGCCGCGCCGGACTCCTGGGCGCCGGGCTCACCGCCGCCGGCGTCCTCGGCGCCGTGACCCCGGCCGCCGCGGCCGCGGCCCGCTCGGCCGGCGGTCCCGAGAAGCAGGACGGCTTCCTCTGGCTCGCGGGCGACCACCACATCCACACCCAGTACAGCTCCGACGGCGTGTACAAGGTCATCGACCAGGTACGGCACGCCAACGCGTACGGGCTGGACTGGATGGTCGTCACCGACCACGGCAGCGTGGCGCACGCGAAGATCGGCGTGGAGAAGGTCAACCCCGACATCGTCGCCGCCCGGCAGGCCGTCAAGGACACCCTCGTCTTCCAGGGCCTGGAGTGGAACATCCCGGCCGCCGAGCACGGCACCGTCTTCGTCGCACCGGGCAAGGGCGAGGTGGCCACGCTCAAGGAGTTCGAGAACACCTTCGACGGCGTGGTCAAGGGCGCGACCTCCGGAACCCCGCAGAACGAGGCCCTCGCCATCGCGGGCCTGAACTTCCTGGCCGACGCCGTCAAGCGGCGCCGCGTCCCCGACGCGCTGTTCCTCGCGAACCACCCCGCGCGCAAGGGCATCGACTCGCCGCACGAGATCCGCGGCTGGCGCGAAGCCCAGCCGGACATCGCCGTGGGCATGGAGGGCGCGCCCGGCCACCAGGCGGCGGGCATCGCCAAGCCGAACGGCCCGGGGGCCGGCCGCGGCTACTACGACAACGGCCCCAGCGCCGACTCGTTCCCCGGCTACCCGGCCGAGAGCTACAAGACTTTCGGCGGCTTCGACTGGATGACCGCGACGGTCGGCGGCCTGTGGGACAGCCTGCTCGCCGAGGGCAAGCCCTGGTGGATCACCGCCAACTCCGACTCGCACACGGTCTACGGCGACACCACCGACCGCGGCCCCGGCAGCGACTTCGACGCCAACGGCAGGTACGAGGACCCGATCTACAAGGGCGTGCCGAACCTGTCCAACGGCGACTTCTGGCCCGGCTACTACAGCCGCACCCATGTGGGGGCGACGAACTTCTCCTACGCCGCCGTCATGGAGGGCATCCGGCAGGGCCGGATCTGGGTCGACCACGGCGGCCTGATCAGCGGCCTGGTCGTGCGCGCCCGCGCGCAGGGCAACCACGGTGTCACCCTCGGAGACACCCTGTTCGTGCGCAAGGGCGCGAAGACCGAGGTGTCCATCCAGATCACCCTGGCGAACACCCCGAACTGGGCGCAGTTCGTGCCGACCCTGGCCCGGGTCGACGTGATCCAGGGCGACGTGACCGGCCCGGTGTCGGACAAGGACGCGTTCACCACGCCGAACACGAAGGTCGTGCAGTCGTTCGAGGTCGGCAAGAACAGCGGCACCGTCACGTTCACCTACCAGGTGGGCGCCGTCGACCGGCCCATCTACGTGCGGCTGCGCGGCACCGACGGCAGGCGCTCCGCCGCCGGCCTGCTCGGCTCGTCCGTCGACCCGAACGGCCCCCAGATCGACGTCTTCGGCGACGCCGACCCGTGGAACGACCTGTGGTTCTACACCAACCCGATCTGGATCCTGCCGCGCCGATGATCCTTGGAATCGACTCGGGATCACGTACGGTCGCCGAGGCCGAGCGCCTTCTCCACTCCGTGGTGGAGGCGCTCGGCCTGCCGTCCGGCGTGATCGGCTGCACGCATTTCGTCAGGACCGGGGCGCTCCCCCACGTGGCGTGCTCGGTCAGCCTGGAGGCAGACGCCGGCGGAGACGCCGGCCTGTCCCTCCTGCCCGAGGGCGTCTCGGCCGCGCTGGGCGAGCGCCGTACCGGCCCGGACGCGGACGGCGCGGCGCTGGCCGCGGCCGAGCACGCGGCCGGACGGTCGGGCAGGATCGTCCTCTTCCCAGGCCGGGACGAGCTGACCGGCACGCTGACCGTCGGCGAGATCCTCGCCCACTCGGCCGTCGAGCGGGTGGTCGTCCTCGCCCAGGTGGAGGAGCCGGACGCGGACACGGCCGTGGTCACCAACGACCACGTGCGGCCGGAGTGGCGCGACGGTGTGCTGACGCTGGTCACCATGCCCGCGTCCGGTGGGCGCCTGACCCCGGCCGAGATCCCCAATCCCACGCCCTGCTGCGCCGACCACGCCTGAGCGGCCGGCACCGCCGAGCAAGATCCTGGCGTTCTGGCACGCCCGCAACGGCGTCGCTTTGTCCGCAGGGCCTACTGGGGCCGGACGTTGTGGTTGCGGGCGAACAGATTGCCGGGGTCATACTGACGCTTGACCGCCGCGAGCCGCTCGTAGGTCTGCCTCGGATAGATCGCGGCGACATCCTCCTCGGTGGCAGAAGCGAGGAAGTTGGCGTAGGCGCCGTCGATGTGAGGTGCAAGTCTCGCCCAGATCGCTTCGAGAGCCGGACGCGCGGCCTCGACGACCGGCCGCGGACCCGCGACGGTGGTCACGAACATCAGCTCCGCCCGGCGATGCGCATAGGCGGTGGCATCGTCGGGAACGCGGGACACCGCACCGCCGACGCTGCGAACGGCGATGAGCGGCGACCCTGTCGATGCCCCGACCTCGGCAAGGATCCGAATGACCTCGGGCACCGATTCCTTGCCGACAAAGGCGCTTCGGGTGACGAGCCGGATGCCCGGCGGCGGGGTGAGGCCGTCCACCAGCGTGTCGCCATAGGGTTTCAGCGCGACATTGTCGTCGATCACCGTGCCGAGCCGGCGGATCGGGTCGATGGCCTGCGCCGCGAGCTCCGGGTCATCGCCGTCGAAGGTGACCTGGATCTCGACCGGCGCCTCGGGCCCGCCGGCGAAGGGATTGGCGAAGCTCGCGATGGAGGTGAGCTCTTCGGGCGCGACGCGGAGGTGGTCCGCCCACCCCTGGAGCACGACGGCCGCCTCCGACGCCGGGAAGGCGATCCTGCCGTTGAAGACGTCCGTCGTCAGGTGTGCCACGAACTCGAAGGCGGTCACGATCCCGAAATTGCCGCCGCCGCCGCGGATCGCCCAGAACAGCTCCGGGTTCTCCTCCGCGCTCGCCCGCACGACCTCTCCGCCGGCCGTGACCACCTCTGCGGCGACCACGTTGTCCAACGCGAGGCCGTACTTCCTGACCTTCCAGCCGATGCCACCGGTCAACGTCAGCCCACCGACACCGACGTCCTTGGTGTCACCCGAGGAGATCGCCAGTCCATGCGGGGCGAGGGCGGCCGCGACCTGACCCCAGGTGGCGCCGCCGCCGATCCGGACGAGGTGACGTTCCTTGTCGACGACCTCGACGTCGGCGAGCCTGCTGAGGTCGATCACGACGCCGTCGTCGTTGGTGCCGAAGCCCGGAAAGCTGTGGCCGCCGCCTCGCACGGACAGCACAAGCCCTGCGCCGGCGGCGAATCCGACCCCTGCTCGCACATCCGCGACACTCTTGGGCCGGAGAACATAGGCCGGGCTGCCCGAGGCCAGTACCGCGCGGCCGGCCGACGCGTACTCCGCCGCGCCCGGTTCGATGATGTCGCCGCCGAAGTCACGGCGAAGGATTTCAAGCGCTGAGCTCATGACGTTCCTTCCACACAGAAGAGCGCCGCGTGGATCGTTGGCGCGGCGTCCTGACGACCAAGAGATCCCGGCGACCGGATCTTTGTGACAGCGCGTCCCATGTGACGTGTGTCACCCGTCGCGGGTGTCACAAAGGGGAGGGGCCCGGGATCGTATGCATGGCACGGTCGCGAACGAACAGACAGGAACCACCAATGAGCGAACACAGCGAGCAACCGACGGACACGGCCGGGCCCCTCGCTCGTGACACCCGCGTGGACCCCGCCGTGGACTCGGCCACCGAGGCGTTCCTCGCCCACCGCAACCTGCTGTTCACGGTCGCCTACGAGATGCTCGGCTCGGCCGCCGACGCCGAGGACGTCCTGCAGGAGACCTGGCTGCGGTGGGCGGGCGTCGACCTCGGCACCGTGCGGGATCAGCGCGCGTACCTGATCCGGATCACCACGCGCCAGGCGCTGAAACGGCTGCGTACGCTCAGCCGGCGCAAGGAGTCCTACGTCGGCCCCTGGCTGCCCGAGCCGCTGCTGACCGCGCCCGACGTCGCCGAGGACATCGAGCTGGCCGACAGCATCTCGATGGCGATGCTGCTGGTCCTGGAGACGCTCACGCCGACCGAGCGGGCCGTGTTCGTGCTGCGCGAGGTGTTCGACCTGGCCTACGACGAGATCGCCGATGCCGTCGACAAGAGCCCGGCCGCGGTCCGCCAGATCGCCCACCGGGCACGGTCACACGTCGCCGCCCGCCAGCCGCGCGGGGCCGTCTCCGCGGTCCAGACCCGCGACGCGCTCGAGGCGTTCCAGAGCGCGGTCGAAACGGGTGATCTGCAACGCCTGCTCGACATCCTCGCGCCGGACGTCGTCCTCGTGGCGGACGGCGGCGGCCTCAAGCAGGCCGCGCTGGTACCCATCGTGGGGGCCGACCAGGTGGCCCACGTGCTGGGCAGGATCGCCCCGGCGTCGCTGGAGCCGGCGCAGGTCAACGGCCACCCGGCACTGATCTTCCGGCGCGACGGCGGCCTCGACACCGTCATGGCGGTGCGCATCGACGACGGCCTCATCACGGGGCTCTACGCCGTGCGTAATCCGGAGAAGCTGTCGCACATGGAGCGGGAGACCACGGTGAGCCGCTGATCCCGGGGCGCACGCCTGAGCGGCCGTCTCCGGCGGGGTCGGCTAGTGGCTGTCCGTGGCGAGGCGGACGGCCAGGGCGGCGAAGATCGTGCCGGAGACGCGGTGCAGCCACTTCTGCACGGCGGGATGCCTGCGCACGAAGTGGCCGAGGCGTCCCGCCAGGAGCCCGGCCGACGCGTCGACCATCAGGCCGACGACGATGAAAAGCGCCCCGAGCACGAAGAACTGCGCCATCACGTTGCCCCGGGCCGGGTCGACGAACTGCGGGAAGAACGCCAGGTAGAACGCGATCACCTTGGGATTGGCGAGATTGGTCAGCAACGCCCGCGCGTAGATGCGGCCCCACGATGTCCTGTGCGCGCTCTGCCCGAACGGTTCCGGCGTGCGCGCCGACCGGAACGATGCCACGGCGAGGTAGAGCAGGTAGGCGGCGCCGACCACCCGGACGATGTCGAAGACGACGGGGAAGGTCCGCATCAGCGCGCCGAAGCCCAGCGCGGCCGCCGTCGTGTGGACGACCAGGCCCGACGACATGCCGAGTGCCGCCAGCACCCCCGCGCGCGGCCCGGACGCCAGCCCGGTCGCGGCGATGAAGAGCATGTCGGGCCCCGGAACCAGGGAGATGACCAGCGCGGCCAGGCAGAACGTCATCGCGACGGCGGGATCGAGCAGCACGGGTGGAACCTACCGTAAGGGCCGAACCCGGCCGCTCACCGCGTGGCGATCGACAAAGGATCCGCCGCTCGCGAACACGCCGAGCCCAAATGGCGCGACGCTGTACTTTCCGCCGTATGACGATCCTTGACGAAATCGCGTACGACCAGGCCGGGCCGCGCGGGGCCGAAGCCGTGGTGCTGGTCCACGCGGCGGTGGCCGACCGCCGGATGTGGGAGCACCAGTTCCGCGCCCTGTCGGAGCGCTATCGGGTGATCCGCTACGACTGGCGCGGACACGGCGAGTCCGCGGACGCCCCCGGCGAAGTGTGCCATCACGAGGATCTCCTGGCCGTGATGGACGCGCTCGGGGTGGAACGGGCGGCGCTGGTCGGGTGCTCGATGGGAGGCGCGTACGCGGCCGAGGCCGCGCTCGTCGCGCCCGGCAGGGTGGCGGCGCTGGCGTTGATCTGTTCGGGGCTCGCGGGACACACCTGGCCGCCCGAGATGCTGGCGCAGGCCCGCGAACGGGTGCGCAGCTCGGTGCCAGAAGAGCGGCTGGCCCGCTACTTGCGGGGGAACGCCGAGGAGGTGGATCCCGCGGACGTGCTGGCCATGGCCGACGCCCACACACTCTGGCAGGTGGCGGGGCCGGACCGCGGCCGGGACGCGCTCTCCGACGAGGTGTGGGAGGCGGCGACGGAGATGTGCCGCCTGGTGTTCCAGAGGTCCTGGACCGGGCCCCGTGGCACCGAACGCCTGCTGTCCCCGCCCGCGGCCGGGCGACTGCACGAGATCGCGGCGCCCACGCTCGTGATCAACGGCCTGGCGGATGTGCCGGGGATCCAAGAGGTGTCGGACCTGCTGGCCAAGGGCATCCCCGGCGCCCGCGTCGTCGACCTGCCCGAGACGGGCCACCTGCCGCCGCTGGAGCGGCCCGAGGAGGTGACGGCGGCGTTGACGGCCTTCCTGCCGGACGCCTTCGCCGCCTGATCTCCTCTTCACCCCCGCTACGGCTGGTCTGGCTCCCGCAGGAAGTCCTGGATGATCCGGGTCGTCTCCGCCGGGCGCTCCAGGTTCGGCAGGTGTCCGGCCCACTCCAGCTCGACCAGGCGCGCGTGCGGCAGGGTCGCGGCGAGATGGCGGGCCGAGTGCCGGAAGTAGGGCAGGTCGCGGCCTCCGCCCACCACGAGGGCGGGGGCCCGTACGGCGGCCAGGTCGATCCGGCCGCGGATCCGCTCGGGCTCCGGGTCGGCCGCGAGCTGCACCTTGTACGCCTCGTGCTGCATCTCGGCGAGCCGGGCGCGGGTCGCGTCGTCGGCGTCGGGGCCGAGCCAGGTCCGCGCGTTGAGCTCCGCCGCGCCCACGAGGTCGCCGGCTTCGACCAGGCGCATCTCCTCGGCGCCGAACTCCTCGACGTCGGGCGTCGCGGGCAGGTCGCATTTGGCGTTGAGCAGCACCAGCCGGGAGACCAGGCCGGGACGCGCGGTGGCCAGTTCGAGCGCCACCTGACCGCCGTGCGAGGAGGCGACCACGGCGACCCGCTCAAGGCCGAGGTCGTCGAGCAGCCGGGCGACGTCCCCGTCGTCGGAATAGGGGTCGTCCGCGGCCCACGGGCTGCGGCCGTACCCCCGGAAGTCCAGCCGGATAACACGGAACGACGCGGTCAGCGCCTCCCACTGCGGGTCCCACATGCGGGCGTCCGCCGTGCTGGAGTGCAGCAGCAGCACCGGGTCACCCGCTCCCCCGGCCTCGTACCAAACACCGGTCAAAATCGCCTCACGGCTCCTCTGTCACGCGCCAAAAAGTCGCCCAATGGTGCCGGTGCGGCCCGCCGCCCCGCAAGCGTTTTTCGTCCCGATTTCAGGCGATGTCAGGCGCGGTACATCGCGGAGAGCTCGGCGACCGTCTCGGCCATCAGATCGCGCAGCTCGGCCGGTTCCAGCACCTCGACAGCGGCGCCGAGCCGCAGGAGCTGCCAGCGCGCGTGCCGCAGGGACTCGATCGGCAGCTTCACCCGCGTCCAGCCGTCGTCCCCGGTGACGCCGAGGCGCAGCGCCTCGCCGGCCACGTCCCCGAAGGTGTAGCAGAAGAGCCCGACGGCCTCGGGCGCCACCCGCACGACGGCGTCGGCGGTGTACATGCGGGCGGCGAACTCGACGGAGAACCGCCGCCAGAACGCGACCAGGTCGAAGTCGGCCGGCCGCTCGAACCACTCGTCCAGGACGTCCACGTCGATGATGCGGCTGACGCGGTAGGTGCGCACGCTGTCGCCGCAGGCGGCGGCCAGGTACCAGGAGCCGCCCTTCAGCACCAGGCCGTACGGGTGGACCAGCCGCTCCACCTCCTGCGGGCCCCAGCGCTGGTAGCGCAGCCGCAGCACCCGCTGGTCCCACACCGCCCGGGAGACCTCGGAGAGGAACGGGACGTCGTCACCGGCCCGATACCAGCCGGGCACGTCCAGGTGGAAGCGCTCGCGCATGCGGGCGGCCTGGGAGCGAGGGCCGGGAGGCAGCGCCGCGAGCAGCTTCAACTCGGCCGTCGCGGCCACCTCCGCCAGCCCGAGCTCGGCGGCCGGCCCGGGCAGCGCGGCGAGGAACAGCGACGAGGCCTCCTCGCTGCTCAGCCCGTTCACCTTGGTGCGGTATCCGTCCAGGAGCCGGTAGCCGCCCGCCGGACCGCGGTCGGCGTAGACCGGCACACCGGCCGCCGAGAGTGCCTCGACGTCGCGGTAGACGGTACGGACCGAGACTTCCAGCTCGGCGGACAGCTCGGGGGCGGTCATCCGGCCGCGGGTCTGCAGGAGGAGAAGGAGGGACAGCAACCTGCTGGCGCGCATGCGTCCATCCTGCCACCTTTACAGTGTAGATTTATTTGATCGGCGAACAGTCAACGTGTTCAAATGAACGCATGGAGAGTTCGGATCGGATCAGAGCGATCATGAACGCGCTGCGGGTCGCCGACAGCGTCTCGGTCGCGGAGCTGGCCGCCGCGCACGGCGTCTCGGAGATGACCATCCGCAGGGACCTGGACGAGCTGGCCCAGCAGGGCGTCGTCCGGCGGGTCCGCGGCGGCGCGCTCAGCCTGCTGCTGCGGGGCGAGGAGCCGCCCTTCGGCGTACGCGCGCGCGAGGCGGTCGAGGCCAAGCGGCGCATCGCCGCCGAGGTCGCCGCGCTCCTGTCCGACGGTGAGGCGGTGCTGCTCGACAGCGGCACGACCCTGCTGGAGGTGGCCAGGGCCGTACGCGACCGCCGCCTCACCGTGCTCCCGCTCGGCCTCCAGGCGGCGCAGGAGCTCGCCGCCGCCCCGCGGATCCGCCTCGTCCTCCCCGGCGGCGAGGTACGGCAGGGCGAGCTGAACTTCGTCGGCCCGCTCACCGAGGCGTCGATCAGGGCGCTGCGGTTCGACACCGCCGTGATCGGGTGCTGCGGGCTGTCCGCCGAGCACGGGCTGACCGCGCACGACCTGCCCGAAGTAGCGATCAAGCAGGCGGCCATCGCCTCGGCGCGCCGGGTCGTGGCGGCGTGCGACTCGGGCAAGTTCGGCCGTACCGCCTTCGGCGCCGTCTGTCCGCTGGACCGGCTCGACGTCGTCGTCACCGACGAGGGCGTCCCCCGCGAGCAGCACGACGCCCTCACCGCGGCCGGCGTCGTCGTCCGCGTCGCCGCCCCCTGAGGTCGTCCTCTCCCGCCCCCTCTCCCCCTCGGAGCGTCCCATGGTCTTTCCCGCCCTCGACCGGCCGGCCCTGCTGCGCGCGCGGCTCGCCGTGTACGGGTTCTTCCTGCTCGCCGGGCTCACCTTCGGCACCTGGACGGCCCGCATCCCCGCCGTCAAGGCGCACCTCGCCCTGTCCGACGGCGAACTGAGCCTCGGCCTCCTCGGCATCGCGGCCGGCGCGATCACCGGTATGCAGGTGGTCGGCCGGCTCATCGACCGGTTCGGCAGCCGCCGCGTCGCGATCCCGACCGCGGTCGTGCAGGGGGTCGTCCTCGTGCTGCCCGCCTACGTGCCGAACCTGCCCGCGCTCGCCGCCGCGCTGTTCGTCTTCGGCCTGACGCACGGCAGCCTCGACGTCGCCATGAACGCCAACGCCGTCGTCGTCGAGCGCGCGTACGGCAGGACGTTGATGGGGTCGTTCCACGCGGTGTACAGCATCGGCGGGTTCGTCGGCGCCGCGATCGGCGGGCTGTTCGCGCACGCGTCCGTCGACGCGGGCCCGACCTTCCTGTCCGCCGCGCTGCTGATCGTCGCGCTCGCGGCGGTGTCGTCCCGCTGGGCCATGCGCGACGCCGCCGAAGCCTCCGAGGGTCCGGCCGCGGCGACGGAGCCGGCCGCGGGGCTGCCGCGCGGGGTGCTGTTCCTCGGCGTGCTCGCGTTCTGCTGCCTGGTCGGCGAGGGCGCCGCGGGCGACTGGAGCTCGGTCTACCTGGTGGAATCCTTGGGCTCGGCCCCCGCGACGGGGGCCGTCGCCTACGCCGCGTTCGCCATCATGATGACCGCGGGGCGGTTCGCCGGGGACCGCCTGGCCGCGCTGCTCGGGCCGGTTCGGTTGGTGCGCTGCTGCGGGATCCTCGCGGCGGCCGGCCTCGCGCTCGCGGTGCTCGGCGGAACGCAGGTCACGGGCGTGCTCGGATTCGGGCTGTTCGGTGCGGGTTTGTCGTGCACCATCCCGCAGGTCTTCTCCGCCGCCGGGCACCGCGACCCGGCCCAGGCCGGCCGCGCGCTGGCCCGGGTGGCGAGCCTCGGATACGCCGGGCTCCTCGCCGGTCCGGTCCTGATCGGCGGCGCCTCCGAGCTGTCCACGCTGCGCCACGCCCTGCTCATCCCCGTGATCCTTTCGCTGTTCGTGGCGGTGACGGCGTCCGCGCTGCGCTCGCCTCGCGCCGCCCACATGTCCGGCGCCGCCGCCCCGGCCCTCGGCGACACGCCCTCCTGACGTGCCGCGGCGGCGCCCTCAGCGGGCGAAGAACTGCTCGTAGCCGAGCTTGAGGACCAGCGCGGCGACCACGCAGAGCAGGACGACCCGGACGAAGCCGGAGCCCCGGCGGAGCGCCATGCGCGCACCGAGCTGGGCTCCGGCGATGCTGCAGACGGCCATGCCGAGCCCGAGCCCCCAGAGCACGTGCCCCTGCCAGGCGAAGACGATCAGGGCGCCCAGGTTCGTACTGGTGTTGAGGATCTTCGCGGTCGCCGAGGCGTTCACGAAGTCCATCCCGAGCACCGAGGTGAACGCGATGAGCAGGAACGTGCCCGTCCCCGGGCCGAGGATCCCGTCGTAGAACGCGATCACGATGCCCGCGAGGGCGATGGCGGCGGCCAGCCGGGCCTGGGTGCGCAGGTGGGGCTGCGCAGCGAGGCCGAACGCCGGGCGGAGCGTCACGAAGGCCGCCACCCCGAGCAGCACCACGAGGACCAGCGGCTTGAGCACACCGGCTTCCAGCATCGCGGCCGAGGCCGCCCCGAGGCCCGCGAAGCCGATCGCCAGCACACCGGCCGGCACGGCCACCGCCCGGTCGAACTTGGTGTTCCGCGCGTACGCGACCGCGGCGGACGCGGTGCCGAAGATGGAGGCGGACTTGTTCGTCGCCATCGCCTGCACCGGGGACAACCCCGCCAGCAGGAGCGCCGGGAGCTGGAGCAGCCCTCCCCCGCCGACGACCGCGTCCACCCAGCCCGCGGCCAGCGCCGCCACGAGCAGGACGACGACCTCTCCCGCCGCCATGCGGCTCCCCTCCCCCTTGACGATCTCTTGACCGTCCGAGGCTACCGGCCCCCGTACCGGCCGGCCGGGGCCGGGCGGTCACTCGCGGTTGGCCCGGCCGAGCGCGAGCAGCACGGGCGGCAGCACGGCCGCCCATCCGTAGTGGACGATCTCCCAGTTCGCCTCCCCGGGATACAGCCACGGCCAGTACGGCCCGCGCAGCACCAGGGTCACCGAGAAGACCGTCAGCAGGGCGCCCGTTCCGGCGAGCGCGGCCGCCTTCCCCTGATGCGCCCGAGCGGCCACCGAGGCCGCCAGCAGCCCGAGCGCGACGCACACCGCGGCCTCCACCGCCATCCCGGCCACCCTGAGCGATCCGCCCTCGGCCAGCCGGGCCGAGGCGACCGCGCAGGCCGCGCCCCAGGACGCCCCCGCGGCCAGTCCCCCGTACGCGCAGCGCACCCACTGGCGCAGCGCCCGGGGCGCCGGGGTCGCGGCCGTGCTCGCGGTCATCTCGTCGATCACCGCGAACCCGGCGGCCGCGCCCAGCATCACCCCCGTCATCCTGAGCAGCGTGAAGGCGGTCCCGGAGCCCAGTGGGGAGCCGGCGTCGATCAGCGCGGCCATGAGCACGGCGGCCGCCCCGGTGGCCGCGAGGGGGATCCAGTCGATCGCCCGCGCGATCGGCCTGAGCAGGTGGATCAGGAGCACGGCTGCCCCACCGGCGGCTCGGCGGCGAACTCGGGCCGCAGGCCGAGCAGCGGCAGCGCCTGCTCGACCGTCGTGCCGGGTTTCACCAGGGTGTCCCAATGCGCCCAGATCCGCTGCTTGGCGTCGGGCGCGGCGAGCAGCCTGCGGGCGTATCCCAGCTCGGCCGTGCCGTACCGGATCACACCGAGCGGCGATTGTTCCTCGGCGAAGAGGGAGGAGCCGATCTGAACCTGCCGGTCCCGGGGCGGGGCCGGGGGGACGGCCTGGCCGAGCAGCCATAGCGCGACGACCGCCCGGCTCTGGCCCCGCGCGTCGCAACCCGCTCGCCCCTGCGGCAGCAGGCCGGTCACCGAGCGGACGATCCCCGAGGCGAGCACCGCGCGGTAGGCGTCCTCGGCGCCGGCCCGTCCCCACACCATGAACGTGAACCTCGCGACGGAGGGCTCCTCATCGCCGTCCACGTGCCACCAGCTGTCGGTGAGCTGCCCAACCGTCGGGAAACGCCCGCGTTCGGCCGGTGGCAGCGCCCGCATCACGGGGTCCACCGCCGACACCCATTCAGGGATCCAGGCCGCGTAGTCGCGGTAGGCGCAGTACGTGACGGGGCCGTGCTTCTCGCACCTGCGCGCGCCGGGGCCGAAGAAGCGCTCCCGCACCTGGGCGCCCATGAGAGCGAAGGACGCCTCCGGCCCCTTCTGCTGGGCGGTACTCATCTCTCCGCCGGGAGCCGCGGCGGTGGCGGCCGTCCCCGTGGTCACCGCGACCGCGGCGGCGGCGCCGGCCGCGGTCAGTCGCGGCCACGTCCTCCCGTGCCGGAGCAGGGCCAGGGCCGCGAAGAGCGCGACGGCGGCGACAAGATAGCCGACGTGCTCGGCGGAGGGCCGTGGCGGCCAGTCGGGCCGGTGGAAGAGCACGACCGGCAGGAACCAGTCTCCGTAACCGCTCTGCTGGCCGTTCAGCCAGGTGAGAGCGCCGATCAGGAACACGGTCAGGGAGACCGCGACCGGCCGGGGAGCCCACCGGCCGAGCAGCACGCCGAGCGCGGCGGCGAAGGGCACGGCCAGCACGCCGCCGATCGCCTCGAAGGGGTCGAACACCCCGGCCACCGGACCCATCGCCTGCCGCGCCAGCAGGTAGGCGGCCATGACCGCCGCGGCGAGTCCGGTTCCGACCGTCACCGCCGCCCCCAGCGCCGCCGCGGTCCGCCGCACCGCCCGGCCGGGCACGGCGGCGAGGGTCTCGCCCATGCCGCCGCGGACGTCCCGGGACGTCGCGAGGTGGGCCGACAGCATCATCGCGGCGGCCAGGAGCAGCAGCGCGCCCGACGTGCCGACCGGCTCGACGCTCATGTCGGGCAGCAGCTCCCAGGTCGCGGCCAGTCGCAGTCCCAGGCAGAGCGCGGCGGCGCCCCACGGGATCGGGCCGCGTGTCAGCCTGCGGACCTCGGCCAGGAACAACGCCCGGGTCACGAGGCCTCCCGCTCGCTCGAACCGCCCAGCAGCAGCAGATAGCCGTCCTCGATGCCGGGATCTGCCGGGTCGCCGGCCGGGGGGCGGGCTCCGAGCGTGCGGTACCGGCCGTCGGCCGTCCGCCAGAAGAGGCTCTCCTCGGTGGGCGGGCGGTCCGACAGCCAGACACGCCCGGCCGCGACGGCACCCAGGTCGCCCGGCGTCCCCTGGAACACCGCCGCGCCGTCCTTCATCACGATCACGCGCTCACACAGGGCGGCCACGTCCTCGGTCTGGTGGGTGGACAGCAGCACGGTACGGCTCTCGCCCAGCCGGGACGCCAGGGCGCGGAACCGCATCCGCTGCTCGGGGTCCAGCCCCACGGTGGGCTCGTCCAGGATGAGGAGTTCCGGATCGCCGAGCAGCGCCTGGGCCAGCGCGAGCCGCTGCCGCATGCCGCCGGAGAGCCTGCGTACCTTCGCCTGGGCCCGGTCGGCGAGATCGACCTCGCCGAGCACCCGGCGCACCTCGCGGTGGCGCGTGACGCGATCGGTCAGCTCCTTCAGGATCGCGACGTACTCCACCAGCTCGAAAACCGTGAAGTGCGGATAGAAACCGGGGTCCTGCGGGAGATAGCCGAGCCGCCGGCGCAGCGCGACGCGCTCCCCGGAGTCCGCCGGGTCCAGCCCGAGCGCCCGGACCTCGCCGCCGTCAGGGGCGAGCGTCGTCGCCAGACAGCGCAGCAGGGTGGTCTTGCCCGCGCCGTTGGGGCCCAGGAGGCCGGTCACCCCCCGGCCGAGCTCCAGCGTGACGCCGTCGAGCACCACCCTGCGGCCGTATCGCTTGGCCAGGTCTCGTACGGTCACGGCCACTGTGGCCGGGGGTGCGGTCATCGGGTTTCTCCGGGGTCCAGGCGGGCGCGCCGCAGGTAGACGAGTGCGAGGAGCGCCGGCACCGCCAGCGCGTACAGCGCCTGCGCGCCGGGTGAGAAGGCCAGCAGCAGGTCGCCGGCGAACAGGGGCCCCGCGGCCACCGCGCCGGACCAGGCGGCGGCGAGCGCGGCCACCGACACCGGCGGCGCGAACCGGGTCGAAAGGGCCAGCGCGGCCGCGGTCAGCGCCAGGGCGGGCAGCAGCCAGGCGGCGGCGAGCCCCGGAGGGCCGGGCAGCAGCGGCGTCGCCGCGCCGGTCAGCGCGACCGCGCAGCACAGCACCGCGAGCGCGCGCAGCAGCAGCGCCCGCCACCCCGCCAACGGGGTCGCGGCCTGCGACTCGTACGCCGGATCGACGTGCCGGCCGTACGCCGCCGCGATGCCGGCGAGCGGCAGGAGCGGCGCCGCCACCAGGAAGGGGATCAGGGCGTCCGCCGCGCCCGGCCCGTCCTGGGCCGAGAGCCGGGCCGCCGCCACGGCGAAGCCGAGCACGCCGGCCATCGCGACGAGCCAGCCCCGGGCGAGCGCCGGGGTCGCGGCGAGGAACACGGCCACATGCTCGGGGACCCCGAACCGGCACAGGAGGCGCGTGGCGAGGCGCGGCCGGGGCCGGTCGACCAGGTCCTCGATCCGTTCCCAGCTCGCCGTGAGCCATTCCTCCTCGTACGGCACCGCCGCCCGGCAGGCGGGGCAGCGCGCGAGGTGGCTCTCCACGGACATCGTGAGGACCGGGTCGAGACGCCCCCGCGCGTAGCGTTCGACGAGGTCGCGGGGCGGGTGCCAGGTCATGCGAGATACCCCCTGAGCCGGGCCTTGGCCCGCATGACGCGGGTCTTGACGGTGCCCTCGGGGATCCCGAGGAGGCGGGCGGCCTCCTTCACGGTGAGGCCGTCGAGAACGGTGGCCTGAATGGCGGCGCGCAACTCGGGCGAGAGCCGGGCGACGGCGGTGCCGAGGTCGCCGTGCTCGACGCCGACCAGGACGGCGTCCTCGGCGGACTCGGTGACCAGGCGCGCCTCGTCGTACGGGGTGGCGGGCGGAGCCGGGCCGGTCCTGCGCAACGTGGAGATCAGGCGGCGGATCGCGATCGGCCAGATCCACGCGGCCACCTCGCCCTCGCCCGCGCGGTAGCGGTGGGCGCCGCGCCAGACGGCGACGAAGGTGTCCTGGATCGCGTCGTCCACCGTGTCGGGGTCGGCGCAGCGGCGGGCGAGCCGTCCGCGGATCCAGGGGGCGTGCCGCTGGTGCAGCAGGCGCAGCGCCTCCGTCCTGCCGGCGGCCACGGCGGCAAGCAGCTCCGCGTCGTCGCCGGCGGGGCCGATCGGAGGAGGCTCTCTCCGCCGGGCGAGGAATCTGTACACACCTGATCTATCGCGACATCCGCCGCAGGCGGTTCCCTTGGGGCCGGAAAAGGCTAGAAGATCGGTTCTCTATGCCGCCCCGGAGCCGCCGGGCACAACCACAACGCAACGGCTTCCGGCCGGCGGCCACGGCCCGGGGCGGCGTCGAGCGGTTCCGACTTCAATCCGCACGGGCCTGCGCAGTGAGGCCGTCGAGATCGAGGGCGTACATCGGCCGGGGTTAGATTGCCCACGTGATCAACGCATGGGCGACGCAGGCGATCGAGAAGCTGGACGAGGAACGGCGCCGGACGGGGGTCACCCCGCTCCGCGAGCTCCCCCTTCCCGAGGAATGGGGGGTGCGGCTGCTGCTGAAGGACGAGTCGGCGCAACCGGAGGGCGGTCTCAAACTCCGGCTGGCGCGCGCCCTCTTCCGCGACGCGATCGCCGCGGGCCGGATCCGCGCGGACACCACCGTGGTCGAGGCCACCGGGGGCGCGATGGCGGCCGCCCAGGCGTACCTGGCCCGGCTGCTCGGCCTGCCGTACGTCGCCGTGATGCCGAAGAAGGCCTCCGGCGCGGACGTGGAGCGGCTGGGCGGCACATGCCGGTACGTCCATCCGCCGCTCGCGATCTACGACGAGGCGCGGGAGCTGGCCGAGCGGCTCGGGGGCCACTACGTGGACCACTACACGGCCGCCGCGAGCGTGGACTGGCACGGCGACAGCCTGGCCGAGGAGCTGTTCGGGCAGCTCGGAGCGTGCCCGCACTGGGTGGTGGTGGGTGCGGGGACCGGCGCCACGTCCGCCGCGCTCGGCCGCCACCTGCGGGGGCGCGGCCTGCCCGGACGGCTGGCCGTGGCCGATCCGGAGAACTCCGCCTACTTCCCGGGCTGGGCCTACGACGCGGCCGACTACTCCACGGGGATGCCGTCCCGGATCGAGGGGGTCGGCCGCCCCCGGGTGGAGCCAGCGTTCGCCGCGGACGTCGTCGATCTGGTCGTCCCGGTGCCCGACGCGGCGAGCGTGGCCGCCGCACGCCGCCTGCGCGCGGCGGCCGGCCTCGCGGTCGGCCCGGCCAGCGGGACGAACCTGTGGGGCGCGCTGGAGCTCGCCGCGCGCATGCGCGCCGAGGGCGTACGCGGCGACGTGGTCGCCGTGATCGGCGAGGCGCACCCGCGCCACCTGCGCGCCTGTCACGACGACGCCTGGGCGGAGGGCCGGGGGCTGGACTGGCGGCCGCACGCGGCGCGGCTCGCCGACGTGCTCGACGGGGGCGCGCCCTGGTGATCTCCCCCGTACGGGGGAGGCGGTTCACTCCGGCTCGGGAGGAGCGTGGCTCGCGACCACGGGAACGTGGGGACATGGTTTCCCTCACGTCGTCGTACCGTCCCGCCGTCGTGGCGGGCGGGTGGATCGCCGCCGCGCTGCTCATCGGCTACTCCGCCACCGGTGTCGCCTTCGACATCCTGCTGCTCATCATGCGAGGGGTCTCCCTTCTCACCGGTGACACGGGCCTGCTCAATATGGACATGGACTGGCTGCTCAGCGGCAGCCGGATCGTGTCCCTGGTCGCGGGCACGGCGGTCGCCGTCGCCACCCTGCGGTACCGGCGGCGGGCGATGGGCGCCTGCGCACGCTGCGGCCGCGCCGCCGAGGGCGGGAGCGGCCCGGACGGCCGGCACGGCCTGAGCGGATACACCCGCCACGCCGGGTACGCCTGCGCCCTGCTCGCCGCCGCGTACGGCGGCCTGAAGGCGCAGTGGGGGCTGGGCGGCACGTTCGGCCTGGACGACCCGCACGCTTTCGGCGACGACGTCCACCTGTGGAGCCCGGGCCTGGGGGACACCGCCGTGCTCGGGTTGATCGGCGTGGCGCTCGGGATCGGGTTCGCCCGCACCTGGACCCCCCGGTTCATCCCCCGCTGGATGCCGCTGACCGCCGCCTTCGTCGGGTCGGTGATGTCGATCTCCGTCGGGCTCCTCAGCATCGGCATGTCGGTCGCCGCCGGCCTCGGACTCCTCGAACTGCCGAACTCCGGCGACCTCGGCGGCATCTCGGCGTGGGTCTTCCAGGGGATCTATCCGCTTTTCCTCACCTGGGGGCTGACCATGGCGATCGCGGCCGTCGGGTACCACTACCGGACCCGGGGCCGCTGCGCCGCCTGCGGGCTCGGCTAAGTTTGCGGACCGACGACCAGGTGAACGGAAGGGGACCCGCGATGCGCGCCGTCGCCGCCGCGTTGCGCAGTGCGGTCACCTACCGCCGGTGGGCCTGCCTGGTCCTCGGCGGGGCGCTGCTGATGCCGTACATGATGGCGGGCGAGGTGGTGGCGGCGGTGTGGTACCGCTCACCGGCCGCGGGCGACCCGCTGCTGTCGGTCCAGCCGCTGATCTTCCTGGCCGTCCTTCCCGTCGTCGCCGTCTCCGGCCTGTTCCTGCCGGTACGCGTGTTCGAGATCGTGGCGGCCCGGGCGCTGCTCGGCGTCTCTCTGGAGGCTCCCCCTCCCTTCTCTCGGCGCACCTGGCTGGAGCGCCTGCGCACCGCCGCGTGGTTCACCACCCATCTCGCGATCGGCGGCGTGGCCAGCGGGCTGGCGCTCGCGCTCGTGCCGTTCGCGATCTGGGCGGCGTCGCTGCCGCTGGTGGACGGCCCCATACGCGTCGGTGACGTCGTCGGCGCACTCGTCGTCGAGACGGGCGCTGCGGCGTGGTGGGGTCCGCTGCTCTCCGTGCTGACGCTCGTGGTGCTGTTCGGGGCGCTCGTGGGGGCGGGGGCGCTGCTGGCCGAGCTGGCCCCGGCCCTGCTCGGCCCCTCGCCCGAGGACCGGCTGGCCGCGGCCGAGGCGCACGCGCGGGGGCTGGCCGCCCGCAACCGCCTGGCCCGCGAGCTGCACGACTCGGTCGGCCACGCCCTCAGCGTCGTCACCGTCCAGGCCGCCGCCGCGGGCCGCGTCCTGGACCGGGACCCGGAGACGGCGCGGGCGGCCCTGCGGGCGATCGAGGAGTCGGCCAGGTCCGCCCTCGCCGAACTGGACCACGTGATCGGGGTGCTGCGCGAGGGCGCGAGCCGCCGGGAGCCCGAGCCGACCCTGCGCGACCTGGACCGGCTCCTGGACTCCTCGGGCGCCCGGATCGTCCGCAGGATCGGGGATCTGTCCGGCGTTCCTCCGGTGGTGTCCCGGGAGGCGTACCGGATCGTCCAGGAGGCGCTCACCAATGCCCTCCGGTACGGCGCCGGCCCGGTGGATGTGGCGCTGGACGCCAGCGACGGGAGCCTTGAGCTGGACCTGCGGAACGCGACGGGCTCCCGGCGCCCGGGAGGCCGGCGCCGCACCGGGCGCGGCGTGGCGGGCATGCGGGAGCGGGCGGATCTACTGGGCGGGGAGTTCACGGCCGGCCCGGCCGAGGGAGGCTGGCGGGTCACGGCCCGCCTGCCGCTGGACCCCAAGGGCGGGACGGGGTCATGAGGGTGCGCGTCGTCATCGCCGACGACGAGGTCTGGCTCAGGCGGTGACCCGGGCCAGCACTATCCCGCCGACGATCAGGGCGAGCGCCGCCAGCCTGCCCACCGACACGGGGTCGTCGTTGACGACGATGCCCAAGGTGATCGCGCCGACGGCGCCGATGCCGGTGAAGACGGCGTACGCGGTGCCGACCGGCAGCACGTTCATGACCTGGGACAGCAGCCAGACGGCGACCGCCATCAGGACCAGGCAGATCAGCGTGGGCAGCGGCCGGGTGAAGTTGTGCGTCGGCTTGATGCTCTGTGACCACGCCACCTCGACGAGCCCGGCCAGCAGCAGGATCAGCCACTTCATCGAGCCGCCTCCTTGAGCGCCGCGGCCAGCGACTCCTCGTGCCGGTCACGCAGGTGCGCCAGCGCCGGGTCGAGGCGGGCGTTCACCAACTCCGCGTGGATGAACGTCACGTCCTCGACCCGGTAATGCCCCTTGAAGAAGTCACGCAGGTAGCGCTCCTGGTGGTCGTACGGTTCGCGAGGCGTGCCGGGGCCGTACGAGCCGCCTCGCGCGCTCGCCACCACGAACGAGCGCCCGTCGAGCGACATCTTGGGAAAGGTGATCTGGTCGAGCCAGGCCTTCAATGACGAGGGGATCGAGTAGTTGTACATCGGCGTGCCGATGAGGATCACCTCGGCCGCGACCACCTCCTCGAGCAACGGCTCCACGACGGCCCACGCCTGACGCTGGGCAGGGGTGCGGACCGCCTCCCGATAGCGCGAGATGTCGGTGATCTCGTGTTCCAGGATGTAGTCGCACAGCTCGGTCCACGCCTCGCCGATGTGCGGCACGGGTTGCGTGGCCAGGTCGCGGTAGACGTAGCCGGCCTGCGGGTGGGCGGCCCGCCAGGTCGCGGCGTAGACGCCCGACAGCTTCCGCGAGAACGACGCCCGGCGGGCGCTGGCGTCCAGGTGCAGCAGCATGATCTCTCCTCGTCACAGATATGTGGACACGGTGTCCGGATGAATATAACCGGACGGCGTGTCCAGATACAATCGGACGCATGGAGAGAGCCGACGCCGCGCGCAACCGCGCACGGATCCTCGAGGCGGCCGCACTGCTGTTCGCGGAGCGGCCACCGCAGGACGTGACGATGGACGACATCGCCAAGAAGGCCGGGGTGGGCCGGGGCACGCTCTACCGCCGCTACCCCGACCGGGCGTCGATCGCCGTGGCGCTGCTCGATGAGCACGAGCGGGACCTGCAAGAACGCCTGCTGCGCGGCGAGCCGCCCCTGGGCCCGGGAGCGCCGCCCGCCGAGCGGCTGGCCGCCTTCTACTCCGCCATGGTGCGCCTGCTGGAGGACCACTCCCACCTGGTGCTCGGCTCGGAGGTGGGCCGCTCCCGCTTCGAGACGGGCGCGTACGGCTTCTGGCGCGCCCACGTGCGCGCGCTCCTGACCGCCGCGGGCACGCCCGGCCCGGACGCGCTGGTCGACGCCCTGCTCGCCCCCCTGGCCCCCGAGGTGTACGGCTACCAGCGCACAGTGCTCGACCTCGCGCCGGAGCAGATCGCCGAGGCGCTGGCCAGGCTCACGAGAGCCCTCGGCCCAGGGTCCTCGTAGGCCCGACCCTGACGGGCGAGCGGGCCAGGCCGGTCACTTCGCCGGAAGGAACCTGCGGTCCTCGCCCCCTTCCGCTCCGCTCCCTCGATCCCAGTGAACGTTTGCGGCGGCGCACTAGGCGACGCGGATGACGCCCGCGCGGGCGGCGGCGGCAGCGGCGTCGGCCGCGCGTTCCGCGTCGCGTTCGGTGACCGGCTCGTGAGTGACGAACAGCCGATAGTAGATCGGGGCGACGGCCATTCTGATCACCTCGGCGCCGTCCGTGCCCGGCGGCAGTTCGCCCCGCTCGACGGCTCGCCGCACCACTACGGCCGCCTGCTCGTGGCGGGCCGTGAAGAAGTCGTGCAGGGACCGCGCGGCATCGCCGCTCTGTACGGCCGCCGCCACGAACGCGGTGGAGATCGGCCCGGCGACGGGGTCGGCGAACCCGCTCCGCACCAGCCGGACGATCTCCCTCAGATCATCTTGGAGGGAGCCGGTGTCCGGCATCGGCCACGGCTCCTCCCGCGCGAGCTCCAGCGCGTCCGCGATCAGACCCTCCACGCTTCCCCAGCGGCGGTACACGGTCGTCTTGTGGACACCTGAGCGGATCGCCACGCTTTCCACCGTCAGTCCGCTGTAGCCGTGTTCGCCCAGTTCGGCGAGGGTCGCCTGCCGTACGGCGTCGCGCACGCGAGCGCTGCGACCACCAGGACGTCGCTCCAAAATCTACTCCAGTTGCATTAAGACTCACGGTCATGTTAGCTTAACGCGACATAAGTTGCGATTGGAGTCCTTTCCTGACCACACAGCTCTCCCTCCGGGGAGTCTCGAAGTCGTACGGCGAGCGCCGAGTCCTCAACCAGATCACCTTCAGCGTCCGCCCCGGCGAGCGCGCGGGGATCGTGGGCGAGAACGGTTCCGGCAAGTCCACGCTGCTCCGGATGATCGCCGGGGTGGAGAGGCCGGACGACGGCGAGGTGACGGTGTCGGCGGCCGGCGGTGTCGGTTACCTGAGCCAGACCCTCGACCTGCCCGGCGACCACACCGTCCAGCAGGCGATCGACGCCGCCCTGGCCGAGCTGCGCGCGCTTGAGCGCGGCATTCAGGAGGCCGCCGAGGCGCAGGACATGGACAGGTACGGCGAGCTGCTCACCGCCTTCGAGGCCAGGGGCGGATACGAGGCCGACGCCCGCGTGGACAAGGCGATGCACGGGCTGGGCCTGGCTCAGATCGAGCGCTCGCGCGTGCTGTCGAGCCTGTCCGGCGGCGAGCAGGCGCGGCTGGGTCTGGCCTGCGTACTGGCGGCCTCGCCGGAGATCCTGCTGCTCGACGAGCCGACCAACCACCTCGACGAGGCGGCGATGACCTGGCTGGAGGATCGGCTGCGCGAGCACAAGGGCACGGTGGTGACGGTCTCGCATGACCGGATCTTCCTGGACCGGGTGGCGACGGCGATCCTCGAAGTCGAGGGCGGCACGATGACCAGGTTCGGCGGCGGCTACACCGGTTTCCTCGCCGAGAAGGCGGCGGCCAGGCTGCGCTGGGAGCAGGCCCACGCCGACTGGCAGGAGGAGATCCGGCAGGTCAAGGAGTTCGCCGCGACCACCGCGCACCGCGTCGCCGTCGGCCGGGCCATGAAGGACAACAACAAGATGGCCTATGACCGCAACGCCGGGCGGGTGCAGAGCTCGGTGGCCTCGCGGGTACGGCAGGCCCAGGAGCGCCTGCGCCGCCTGGAGGAGGACCCGGTCCCGCGCCCGCCCAGGCCGCTGCGCTTCCGCGGCGCGTTCGCGCCCGCCGGTGCGCGCACGGGCACGCTCGTGCGGCTCGACCGGCTGCGGATCGCGGCGGGCGACCGGCTGCTGATCCACGGACCCAACGGCGCGGGCAAGTCGACGCTGCTCGCAGCGATCGCGGCCGAGGCGGGCGAGCGAGCCGGATACCTCCCGCAGGAGGTGACGTTCGACCCGGACAAGACGGTCATCGAGACCTACGGCGGGGAGGCGGCGGCGCTGATGGCGACCGGCCTGTTCCCTCCGGAGGCGCTCGAACTCAAGGTCGGCGCGCTGTCGGTGGGCCAGCAGCGGCGGCTGGCGCTGGCCATGCTGCTGGCGGGCGAGCACGACCTGCTGCTGCTCGACGAACCCACCAACCACCTCTCGCTCACCCTGGTCGAGGAGCTCGAACAGGCGCTCGACGGCTACGGCGGCGCGCTCGTGGTGGTCACGCACGACCGGGCGCTGCGGCGCCGTTTCACCGGCACGGAGATCTCACTTTCAGGGGGCTACGTATGTTGATCAATGGTTCTCCTTACGGCGTCGTCACCGGTCCCGACGGGGCGCTGTGGTTCACGCTCGTCCATCAGGGGCAGATCGGGCGGGTCGTGCCGGGCGAGGACCCCACGATCTTCCCGCTCGATCCTGCCGACGGCCGGCCCACGGTGATCACCGTGGGGCATGACGGGTCGTTGTGGTACACCGAGTTCGCCGGTGGCCGGATCGGGCGGATCACCCTGGACGGCACGATCACCGCCTTCGAGGTGGCCTCGCCGTACGGCATCGCCGCCGGCCCCGACGGGGCCATGTGGTTCACACAGCTCCAGGGCGACCGGATCGGCCGCATCACCGCGACGGGCGAGGTCACCCTCCACCCGCTGCCCACCGAAGGCGCGATGCCGTCCGCGATCGTGGCGGGACCTGACGGCGCGCTCTGGTTCACCCTCAACCAGGGCAACGCGATCGGCCGCATCACCGTTGACGGCGCGGTGACACAGTACGCGCTGCCCACGCCGGGCGCGGCCCCGGTGGGCATCTGCGCCGGACCGGACGAGGCGCTGTGGTTCGTGGAGATCGGCGCGGGCCAGGTGGGCCGGATCGACACCTCCGGCGCGATCAGCGAGTTCCCGCTGCCTGATCGCGCCGCCAGGCCGCACGCCATCGTGACCGGCCAGGACGGCGCCCTCTGGTTCACCGAGTGGGGCATCGGCAAACTGGGCCGCATCACCACCGAGGGCAAGATCGACGAGTATCCACTGGAGGGCGCCGAACCCCACGGGCTCACGGTCGGCCCCGACGGCGCGATCTGGGTCGCGATGGAGTCCGGGGCTCTGCTGCGGAATTAGCCGGCCGACCTGGCCGCTGATGACCCCTGCACGGGCAAGCCCGTGAGCACGGCTCGGCGGGGTACCTCAGGCGTACGGTACGGCCAGCAGGGAGCGCAGTTCGGCGGGGGAAAGCGCGGCACCGAGGACGGCCTCGGCAGCGAAGCGCTCCTCACCCAGCGCCGTACGGACCCGGGTGGTGACGCGGTCGATGTCCGCGCGCTCGGCGGGGGCGGGCGAGGGGGCACCCGAGGCCCGCGACGCGGCCGCCGCGCCCAGGAGCCGGGCGGCGCGCTCGTGGTGTCCGCCGAGGGACAGCGCCCCGGCCAGACCGTCGAGGACGATCGTCATGTTCCGGGAGGTGTCGAAGCCCGCCGCGAGGTGGAACGCCTCCAGATGCAGGTCGTAGGCGGCCGTCGCGTCCCCGCGCAACTCGGCGACGAAGCCCAGCTCGCTCAGCACCAGGGGCAGGTACGGCGGCGCGGCCTCTCCGGAGTCCCGGCGCGGAGCCCGTTCGAGCACGTCGCGCAGGTGGGTCTCGGCGAGGTCGAGCCGGCCCTCCTGACGGGCGGCGAACGCCAACCCCATCCTCGCGAAGATCTCACCGGCCTGGTGGCGCTGCTCGACGGCCAGCCGCAACGCCCGCGCGCAGTGCTCGCCCGCCTCCGCGAACTCGCCCCGCCGCAACGCGATCCAGCCGAGCCAGGCGTGCCGCCCGCCGACCTCCGGCCACAGCTCCAGTTCCTCGGCGAGGCGAAGGCCGTCCCGCTGGAGCCGCGCGGCCTCGGCGAGGTCGCCGGTCATCTCGGCCAGCGCGCCGAGCCAGCCGGTGGCCTCAAGCCGCCCCCAGCGGTCGCCGATCTCGTCGAACAGCGCCAGGCTTCGCTCACCGTCGCGGCGCAGCCCGTCCAGGTCGCCCCGCACGTGCGCGAGCTTGGCCCGGGTGGCGAGGGCCGCGGCCGTCCCCCACAGGTCGCCGGCTGATCGGAACGCGGGCAGCGCCAGGTCGAGCAGGTCCCCGGCGACGGCGAGATCGCCCAGGTCGATCGCGGTGTAGGCGAGGAACCACCGGGCCCTGGCCAGCCCGTTCGGATCGCCCGCCTCCTCGTACTGCCGCAGGACCTCCCGCCGGCGGTCCTCCCGGTCGGCGACGTCACCCTGGAGCAGCCCGAGGCCTGCGGCCCAGGCCAGCGCTTCGGCCTGCAAGGCGCGGACCGCCCGTCCTTCCGCGGATTCCGCCGGCTCCGTGACGGCGACGTCCAGCGCCGCCGCCAGGGACCGCCGAGCCTCGGCCAGCCGCCCGCGCAGGAACCAGTACCAGGCCATCGCGTTGACGAGGCGCAGCGCGTCGGTCGCGCTCCGGTCCCTGACGGCGGCGTTCAGCGCGGCCCGCAGGTTGGCGGCCTCGGCGTCCAGGTGCCGCAGCCGACGCCGCTGGTCTGGGCCGCGCAGATGTGGCGTGGCCCGTTCGGCGAAGGCCACGTGGAAGCGGCGGTGCCGCAGCCGGATCCGGTCGAGCTCCCGCGCCTCCCGCAGCCGCTCGACGCAGTAGGCGGCCACGGACTCCAGCAGCCGGTAGCGGGGGCCGTCCGGCCCGTCCGTCATCATCACCAGCGACCGGTCCACCAGGCGCGCCAGCAGGTCGAGCACGTCGAGGCCGTCCTCGGCGCAGACCGCCTCGGCGGCCTCCAGCGTGCAGCCGTCGGCGTGTACGGCCAGCCGGCGCAGCACGACGCGCTCCTCCTCGGTCAGCAGGTCCCAGCTCCACCCGATCATCGCGGCCAGGGTTCGCTGGCGCGGCGGGGCGCCCCGATGCCCGGTGGCCAGCAGCCGGAACCGGTCGTCCAGGCGCTCGACCAGGCCGTGCACGCCCAGGACCCGGACCCGCGTCGCGGCCAGTTCGAGGGCCAGCGGGACGCCGTCCAGCCGGCGGCACAGCGTCGCGACCGCGGGCGCGTTGTCCGCGTCCAGTCCGAATCCGCGCGCGGAGGCCGACGCGCGGGCCACGAACAGCCGCACGGAGGCGGTCCGCTCCAGCGCCGCGACGTCGGCGGCGTGGGCGGGCACCTCGAGCGGTGGGAGGTTCCAGACCACCTCGCCGGCGAGCCTGAGCGGCTCCTGGCTGGTCGCCAGGATCCGCAGTCCCGGGGCCGCCCGCAGCAGCCGTTCCACCAGTTCGGAGACCGGAACGACGACGTGCTCGCAGTTGTCCAGCACGAGCAGCAGCCGCCGGGCGCGGAGCGCGTCGGCGAGCCGTTCCACGGCGGTCACCGGCTCGGCGGACGGCGTGCCGTCCCGGACGCCCAGTACGCCGGTGATCGTCTCGACCAGGCGGGACGGCGCGTCGGGATCGGCGGGCCGGTCCAGTGCGGCCAGCTCGACCCACCACACGCCGTCCGGGAACAGGTCCGGGCCGGGGGACGTGCCGGTGCCGCTCTCGACCAAGCCCGTGGCGGCCTCCAGCGCCAGCCGGGTTTTGCCCACCCCGCCGGGACCGGTCAGCGTCACCAGCCGGTCCGCCGCCAGCCGCGCGCGGACCTCGGCGAGCGCGTCGTCCCTACCGATCAGGTCGGCGAGCGGTGCGGGCAGGTTCGTGGCCGGACCGGCCACCGCGGAGTACGGCGCGGCGTCCGGGGCCAGCGCCGGGTCTCTGGCCAGGATCGCCCGCTGTAACGCGACCAGGTCGGCGCCCGGCTCCAGCCCCAGCTCGTCCGCCAGCAGCGCGCGCAGCGTCTCGTAGCTGTCGAGCGCCTCGCTCTGCCGTCCCGAGCGGTAGAGGGCGCGCATGTGGGCGGCCCGCAGCCTCTCGCGCAGCGGGTGCTCGGCGACGAGACGCCCCAGCTCGCCGACCAGCCGGGCGTGCTCGCCCAGGGCCAGCCGTACCTCCGCGAGGTCCTCCTGGGCGGTCAGCCGGCGCTCGGTCAGGTGGGCGGCGGCGGCCTGGGCGAACGGCTCGTCCGCGACGTCCGCGAACGCCGGGCCGCGCCACAGCGCGAGCGCGTCGGACAACAAGGTCGCCTTGGTCCGTGGGTCGCCCGCCCGCTCCGCATCGGCGAGCAGGTCCCGGAAGGCATCCGCGTCGGTCTCGACCTTCAGCAGGTAGCCCGCCGGATGGAGCGGGAGCAGCTCCCGACCGCCCGGGGCGGCGTCCTCAAGTACCCGGCGCAGCTGCGACACCTTGGCCGACAGCGCGGCGAACGGGTTGCCCGGCGGCTTGTCGCCCCACAAGTCGTCGATCAGCCGGTCGGCCGGCACGGGGCGGCCGTCATGCGCCAGCAGGTCGGCCAGCAGAGCGCGGACCTTGATCCCGGGGACGGCGACCGGCTCACCGTCGGCACCCCAGACCGCCACCGGACCCAAGATCCCGAAACGCATGCGCGTCACGATAACGGGCGATGGCGACGCGCCGACGGATTTCCGTAAACCGATGCGAAAGAAGCCGTAAGCCGCCTCCGCCACAGTAATTTCCACAGCGCGGTGACCGCGCGCCGAGAAGGCGCCGGTACACCTCGCGCCGACCGCGTCCGCGATTCACGACAGGGAGAACGTCATGCGAAAGATCATCGCCTCGACCTACAGCACGTTCGACGGCTTCATCGACAACCCGCACCTGTGGTCCATGCAGTACACGAACGAGCAGAGCATGGCGTACGCCCTGGACCTCGTCCTCGGCAGCGACGCGCTGCTGCTCGGCCGGGAGACCTACGACGGCATGGCGCAGGCGTGGCCCGCGATGGGCGGCAACCCCTACGCCGACCGGGTGAACTCCATGGCGAAGTACGTGGTCTCCTCCACTCTGGAGAAGGCCGAGTGGAACAACTCGACCATCATCCACGGGGACGACCTGGTGGCCGACGTGACCAAGCTGAAGGAGCAGCCCGGAGAGAACATCCTGATCTGGGGCTGCGGGAGGCTCACCGACACGCTGATGGAGCACGGTCTCCTCGACGAGTACCGGATCTGGATCTGTCCCGTCATCCGGGGCGGCGGGCAGCGCCTCTTCCGCGAGGGCACCGAGGCGACACTCGAGCTCCTGGACGCGACGACGTTCGATTCAGGTGTCGTCGTACTCACCTACCGGCCGGCGAACGCGGCGGGCGTGAGCGGGGACGGGGGCGAGGACGGCGACACCGCAGGCTGATCCTGCGGGTTCCGCGCACCGCTCCTGCATCCCGGCCCGGCCCCCATCAATCCGTGGTTCACCTGTGGGGGGAGGAGAACGGGCGATCACCAATAATGGCGCCGCCCGCCGACGGCGTGTCCGAGTGCCCCAAGGACCCATAGGACGGCACCGATCACCAGCAGCACTATCCCGATGGTCCACAGGACAGAGACGCCGAATATGAAACCGATGATGAGCAGGATGATTCCGAGAGTGATCACTGGGCCCTCCGATCTTCCAGGAGGAGTAGTAACGTCCACTTCCCGTCAGGTCACCAGATATGCCTCTCGGGGCGGTACCGGCAGGCCGCAGTTCACCGTGGACAGCTAGAGCACCGAAGGCTCCGTCCAGAGCGGCCGTACCCCCGTGCGGGTCCGGCCGAGATACGGCCAGAAGCAGCCCTGAGTCTGACCCCGTATCTCGGCCGGACCCGAACCCGTTGGCACCGAGGCCTCGGCCGGACCCCTCGGTTACACGGCCTCATGGCCCCGTGGCGTCACGGCACCATCGAGACCTACTCGTTATCGACAAGATCCGAATCGTCCGACTTTTGATGATGTTTCAATCTGCCCGACAGTCGCCGATTCCAAAAACGGGGCCGAAAACCATTTCTGCCATTTAAGCCCGCAAATGGACCGCTCCAAGTTAAGCTCCCTTCCTCCGACCAGGAAGGTAGCTGCGTTGCCGACCCCCCATGCCCCCAAGCAGTCCCAGCCGGCGACCAAGGCCCAGAAAGGATGCGGCTGTCTGCTGCTTCTCGCGGTGATATTCGCGTTGTTCGCCGCGTGCGGCGCGATATTCGGAGACACGGCTCCTCCGCTTCCCTCGCCGTCCCCGCTTCCGTCGTATGCCGCGACTGACCTGTCCGAACCGGCCGATCCCGCTCCTGCCGACACGCTGACGCCCAGCTCCTCCCCCACGGACGATTTCGACGGGGACGGGATCCGGGACCGCAGGGACCGCGACGCCGACGGTGACGGGGTGAACAAGTCGGTCGACCGGGACGACCTGGACCCCACCAAGGGCCGCAAGCCGAAGCCCAAGCCGAAACCGGCGCCTCGGGAGACCGAGGACAACACTCCGTCGATCATCTCCGGCGTCAACCCGGGCGGTTTCTGCGGCCATGCGGGCGCCGTCGGGACGAGCAACCGCGGCCGGACCTACATCTGCCGCGATGGCCACTGGCGGCGCTGAGTCGGCCGGCCTCCGACCCGGCCGCGGGCTGCGTCCAGGCCCCGCCGAACGGCCGAGCCGTAGATGTGGCGGCGGCGCGGCTGATATCCGGTGGATCCGCGTGACGCGTCGTTGGCACAGTAAGCGGCATGGTCACGCCTACTGCCCCTTTCGTTCCCGGCCTTGAGCTCGCGAGGACTCTGTACGAGGAGGCGGTGAAACCGATCCTCGACACCGCCTATCCAGGGCTTCGGTACGCGGCCGCCCGGGTCGGCGCGGGATCCGAGGTCCTGGGATTCGACACCGCGCGCTCGGCCGACCACGACTGGGGACCTCGACTGGAGCTCTTCCTCGCTCCCGAGGACGCGGTACGCCACGGTGGGCGGATCCGCGACCTCCTGGCCCAGAGGTTGCCGAAACAGGTGCATGGATGGCCCACCCACTTCCGCCGCAGCAGCGATCCACTCGACCCGGTTGGCCACATGGAGCCGACCGAAGGCCCGGTCGACCACCGGGTCTCGGTGCACGGGGTGGGCTCCTGGCTGACCGCACAGCTGGGCCCTCACGCGGCAGCCTGGCGCGATGCGGGGCCGGCGATCAGCGACTGGCTGGCGCTGCCGCAGCAGAAACTGGCCGAGGTGACCGGCGGGGCGGTGTTCCGCGACGATCTGGGTGATCTCACCGCGGCCAGGCGGCGGCTGGCGTGGTACCCGGAACAGGTGTGGCGCTACCTGCTGGCCTGCCAGTGGCAGCGGATCTCCCAGGAGGAGGCGTTCGTCGGCCGCTGCGCGGAGGTCGGGGACGACCTTGGCTCCGCCATCGTGGCCGCGCGCCTGGTCCGTGACCTGATGCGATTGTGCCTACTGATGGAGCGACGCTATTGCCCGTACAGCAAGTGGCTCGGCAGCGCCTTCGGGCAGCTGAGGACAGCCGAACGGCTGGCGCCGTCGCTGCGCGGCGCCCTGGGCGCGACCGACTACCCCGGCCGGGAGCGGCACTTGTGCGACGCGTACGAGGTCGTGGGCCGGACGCACAACGCCATCGGGCTCACAAAGCCGGTGGATCCGACCCGCCGGCCCTACCACAGCCGGCCGTTCCTGGTTCTGCATGCCGAACGCTTCGCCCGGGCCCTGCTGGAGACGGTCACCGATCCCCGGTTGCGTGAGCTGCCGCTGACCGGAGGCGTGGACCAGTGGGCCGACAGCACGGACCTTCTGGGTCACCAGGACGCCATCCACGCAGCCGTGGACGCCATCATCTGATCTGGGATGCCCCGTTCCCGCCGACGCGGCCCCTCCACCGATGCCCGAAATGGCCACCGAGGGGAATTCCCGACGCCGCTACTTCACCGAGGGCCCGCTTACCGCAGGGATCAGTCGCGGTCGTCCTCCTGGTCGTGACGCCCCTGCGCGGCGATAACGGCGGGCATGTGCGCCTCCAGGTGCTCGATGACCTCGAACAGCTTGGCGGCGGTGCTGCTGCCGAGCTCGGTGAGGCTGTACTCCACGCGCGGCGGCAGCACCGCGTGGACGTCGCGGCGGATGAAGCCGTCGCGTTCCAACTCCTTGAGGGTCTGGGCGAGCATCTTCTCGCTCACCCCGTCGACGCGGCGGCGCAGGGCGTTGAAGCGAGCCGGCCCCTGGTGGAGGCCGACCAGGATGAGGACACCCCAGCGGCCGGTGAGGTGTTCCAGGACGGGCCGCGAGGGACAGTGGCGGGCGAATACGTCGAACTCGAGCGACTCGTCCCCGGCAGGCCGCGCTGTCGATGTGTCCATATCAGCAAATGCTACCCGACAGAGAGCACGGTGGAATAGTTTGCACTTTCGATTAGAAAGCATAGGGTGAGTGGAGGTCGGCGCCGCCGGCCGTTCCCCACCATCCCCACACGAAGGGCATATTTCGATGATCGTCGTCACTGGAGCCACCGGACCGTTCGGCCGCCTCGCCGTGGAGAGCCTCCTCAGGCGCGGGGTGCCCGCGTCCAAGATCGCCGTCGCTGTTCGCACCCCGGGCAGGGCCGCCGACCTGGCCGCCAAGGGCATCACCGTCCGCGAGGCCGACTACGACCGGCCGGAGACCCTGGCCCCCGCCTTCACCGGCGCCGACAAGCTCCTGTTCGTCTCCTCCAACGGACCCGACGCGCTGCGTCTCGCCCAGCACCACGCGGTCGTCGAAGCGGCGCGTACGGCCCGCGTGGGGCTGGTCGCCTACACCTCGATCGTCGGGGCGGACCGCAACCCGCTGAGCCTGGCCGCGGTCCACCGGGACACCGAGGCGGCCCTCGCCACGTCCGGTCTGCCCACCGTGCTGCTGCGCAACGGCTGGTACACCGAGAACTACACCACCACCCTGGCCGGTTCGGTCGAACGTGGCGCGATCGTGGGCAGCGCGGGCGAGGGGCGCATCGCCTCGGCCACCCGGGCCGACTTCGCCGAGGCCGCCGCCGTCGTCCTGACCCGGGACGAGCAGGCGGGCAAGGTCTACGAGCTGACCGGCGACACTGCCTGGACCCTGCCCGAGCTGGCCGCCGAGGCCGCCGCCCAGTCCGGCAAGCCGGTCGTCTACACCGACCTGCCCGCCGAGCGGTACGCCGAGATCCTGACGGGAGCCGGCCTGCCCGGCTTCTTGGTCGAGCTGCTGGTCGACGCCGAGGTCCAGGTCGCGAAGGGCGCCCTCGCCGACGTCACCGGCGACCTGGCCGCCCTCCTGGGCCGGCCCACCACGCCGCTCGCCGACGCCGTCGCCTCGGCGCTCAAGGGCTGAGCGGCCCGACCGGGCGACGGTTGGCAGCGTTCTAGGGTTGGGCCATGACGTTGAGCGTGGTGATCGTCGACGACGAGGACCTGATCCGTACCGGCCTGCGGATCATCATTGAGTCCGAGCCCGGACTCAGCGTCGTGGGCGAGGCCCGGGATGGGGCCGAGGCGGTGTCGGTCGTCCGCGCGACGCGGCCGGACCTGGTGTTGATGGACGTGCGGATGCCCGCCGTGGACGGGATCCAGGCGACCCGCAGGATCCTGTCCGGGGAGGAGCCGCCCAAGGTGCTGGTCGTCACGACCTTCGAGAACGACGACTACGTCTACGAGGCGCTGCGGGCGGGGGCGAGCGGCTTCCTGCTCAAGCGCGCCCGGCCGGAGGAACTGGTGCACGCGATCCGGCTGGTGGCGTCGGGCGACTCGCTGCTCTTCCCGGCCGCGATCAGGACGCTGACCGCCGCGCGCGGCGCCCGCCGCACGGTGCCGGGGATCGGCCGGCTCACCGCGCGCGAGGCGGACGTGCTGCGCCTGATGACGCGTGGCCTGTCCAACGGTGAGATCGCGGCCGAGCTGGTGGTCGGAGCGGAGACGGTCAAGACGCACGTGCGGAACGTGCTGGCCAAGCTCGACGCCCGGGACCGGACCCAGGCGGTGATCTCCGCGTACGAGTCGGGCTTCGTCTCCCCCAGCTGACCGGAAGCGACGGACCGCCGGCCGCTCCCGCCGACCGGGGGATCAGCCCGGACGCCGAAGGTTCTCGGCCCGGCCCAGGGCACACACACCCTGGGCCGGGGCGCGTACGCCGCCCTGACATATCGGTTCAGGCGATGACGGGGCGCTTGTCTTTCGGAAGCGCCTCGATCATGGAGCGGGGCATGTTGATGGTGTCCGCGCTGACCTGGGGTGGCAGGTTGGCCATCCACTGGGTGGCCGAGATGTCCTCAAACCGGGGGTTGCGGAACATCTCCAGGAAGACCAGTGGCTCCTTGCCCAGGTTCTCGATGTAGTGCCCGTACGCGAACGGCACATAGCCGACGTCGCCCGCCTGGAAGTTGAATGTGCGGGCCAGCCCCGAGCTGGCGAACACCCCCATCCGCCCGAAACCGGAGATGTAGTACTGCCACTCGTCGTCGGTCGGGTGCCAGTGCAGCTCGCGCAGGCCGCCGGGCTCGACCTCCACGAGCGCGGCGGAGATGCTGGTGGCCGCCTTGAAGATCGTGGAGTCGACGATGCGGACGGTCCCGCCGGAGAACCGCTGCGCCGGCTGTGCGAGCATCCGGTGCTTGAACGTGCTGGGCACGTCGCCGGTAGGGCTGACGATCCGGTCGGAGTCCAGGGCAGGCGGCACCTGGCCCTGGAAGATGTACTTCTCCTTCTCCGGCATGTTGGCCATCTGCTGCGGCGTCCAGCCGAAGTTCTTGGCAAGGATGTTCTTGGGGGTGTGCGCGAACCAGTCGCTCATCATGAAGGTGGAGTTCTCGGAGAATCCGCCGTCGTCGAAGACCAGCAGGAACTCCACGCCCTCCTCCAGCGCCTGGATGTAGTGCGGCACCCCCTTGGGAAAGAACCACAGATCGCCCTTCTGCACGTCGTCGAGAAAGTTGCGGCCCTCCTGGTCGACGGCGCCGATGCGGCAACTCCCCTCCAGCACGTACCCCCACTCCGCCTCCTTGTGCCAGTGCAGCTCGCGGTAGGCGCCGGGGTTGAGCTTCATGTCCACACCGGCCAACGTGGTGGCGATCGGCAGCTCCCGCTGGGTGACCTCGCGCGTCCAGCCGCCCTCCTCGATGCGGGTGTGCGCCATGGAGAAGGAGAACTTCATGTTGGGAACGGTGCCGTGATCGGTCTCCGGCGGCACGAGCAGGTCGGGGTTCTGCAGGTCCAGTTCGACGTTGCGGGGCCCGGTGTCCAGGCCACCCTTGCCGTCGCGCTGCGGATGCGGGATGCGCTGTTGCGGCTGCATGGGCTTGGTCATAGGTGATCGTCCTTTCGGGTCGATGCGGATGGGATCGGTCGCGGCGGCAGCAGGAACAGTTCGCGGACGAGGTCCGCGCCCCCCAGTGCCGCCACGGCCGGCGGTACGGCGAGGCACATGAGCGTCAGTGCCACCGTGAGCCACTCCGGGGTGTCGACGACGGGTGCCGCCGCGGCGAGCAGGGCCAGGGCGACCAGCTTGATCCGGGTCCGTGAGATGGAGACCGGGATGCCGACCGGCGTCGCAGGGCCGTGCTCCGGCCCACGGGCGGCGGTACGGATGGGATCGGTCCGGTGATGGTCGCTCTGCGCTGGCATCGGTCACCTCGGTGGCGGGATCGGGTCGGAACAGCTCAGAACAGCAGGGCGAGGGGCAGGGAGCAGGCCAGCAGGGCGACCACGGCCGCGGCGGTGGCCGCGATCGCGGTGGTGAGCGGGGCGTTGGCCAGCGGGCCCATGAGCGTGCGGTCCCGGCAGAAATAGACCAGCAGGAACAGCGCGACGGGCACGCCGAGGGAGATGACCACCTGGCTGAGGATCAGCAGTCCGGTCAAGGGTGCGCCGGCCAGCAGGGCCAGCACCGCCGGGGCCATGGTGATGACCCGCCGCACGTACACGGGCACCCGCCGGCCCAGAAAGCCGTGCATCACGACGTCGCCGGCCAGTGTGCCGATCCCGGCGGAAGACACCCCCGACGACAGCAGCGTGACGGCGAACGCCAGGGCGGCGACCCCGCCGATCCGGCTGGCCAGTTCGCCGTGCGCGGCCACCAGGTCACCGGCCCAGGCGCCGTCGGTCGCCGCGCCGAGCCCGGCGCCCAGAGCGATCATCGAGACGTTGACCAACGTGGCCAGGCCCAGCGCGAGCGAGCAGTCCAGCCGCAGGATCCGGCGGACCAGAGCCGGTTGGCGTCGGGCCGCCTGGGTGGAGACGCCGCGCCCCTGCACCAGTGCCGAGTGGAGGTAGACGGCGTGCGGCATAACCGTGGCGCCGACGATGCCCATTGCCAGAAGCAACGCCCCGTCGCCGCCCAGATTCGGGACCAATCCGGCGGCCAGCGCGCCGGCGGACTGGTGCCCCACAAAGACGATGTCGTAGCCGAATCCAGCGCCGACCAGCAGCAGGACCGCCGCGCTCGCCAGCTCAAAGGGGCGGGTCCGCCCATGACGCCGCAGTTCAAGCAGCATCAGGGACATCACGGCGGTCACCCCGGCCGAAACCGCGACCGGCATCCCGAACAGCAGGTGCAGGCCGATCGCGGCGCCCACGAACTCGGCCAGGTCGGTGGCCAGCACGACGATCTCGGCCTGCAGCCACAGCACACGGCTGCCCCACCTGCCGAACCTTCGGCGGCACAGCTCCGACAGACTCCGGCCGGTCGCCATGCCGAGCTTGGCCGCCTGGAACTGCACCAGGATCGCCACCAGGCTGGCCACCACGACGACCCACACCAGCGTGTAGCCGAGAGTCGCCCCCGCCGTCAGGTTGGTGGCGACGTTGCCGGGATCCACATACGCGATCGCCGCGACGAAAGCCGGCCCGAGTATGGGCACGATCCTGACGCTCCTACGGGCGGATGCACGCGTGCCTGTCCGCCGGTCCGCGTCCGTACTACGAACACTCACTAACCCTCCCCAAATCGCATAACTAAAACTGATCACAGCATCTATGACTTGATCCGCCGAAGTAGCGACGCTGGGGATGAATGCCCCCACAAAGGGGCGCACGAAACTAAGATCACTCCATAATTGCCTTATCGAGCGTCGAGGCGACCATAAATGTCGATTAATCAACACGAGGCACTTCTGCCTAATAATTCCCATCAAATCCGGACATAGCCGACCCAGCATTGACAAGGCAAAGTCCAAACAATCGCGCTGGCAGAACACCTCGCCGGGATGCGAGGCCGCACGAAAGACAGCGGCGAGAGAGAACTCATTGACCGAACAGTTGGCGGCCGAACAGGCCACCGACGGACCCCGGACGCCATCCCATGGCGTTTAGACTCGCCCGAATAATCACAAATAGCCATGTCTTACGGCTGGCGATCGGTCAGGAAGCGGGGAGGGCGACGGCCGCCGCCCGGAGGCGGGCGCGCGCCACGCGCCAGTGATCGGCGAACCGGCGGAAGAGGCCCTTGACGGGCCGCTGGTGCGACCGTGGATCAAGGCGGCAGTACGGCATTTGTGAGCACCGCCGCCCGACATGGCGGTCTATTGCGGAGCGGTGTACTCGATCGCGGCATGCTCGATGTAGGCGTCGAGCTCCGGGAGATTGACAACCACCGGGTTCACGCCGGAGCGCACTACCGCCCAGACCGTCTCAAACTCGGTGGAGGCGTTGATCTCCTGGTGAACGACGTAGGAGGGGACGAACACGAAATCTCCGGGGCCCGCTTCGGCTACGTGCTCCAGCCGGTCTCCCCATCGGAACCGGGACGTGCCGCTGACGACGTAAAGGACGGTCTCCTGGTCCCCGTGATGGTGCGCTCCAGTCACCGCGCCGGGCTTGACGGTGCTCAGGAATGCCGACAGATGGGCCGCGTCCGGGTTGCGGGCGTCGAAGGCGACGTCGCGGATGAGCCCGGGTGTCTGCGCCGTGTCGCCCTCGAGAGCGCCACGGCGTGCGATCCTGACCTGCTTGCCGGCGGAGATGTCACTCATGACTGTGGTTCTCCAGCGTCAAAGGTGCTGTTCGTTCCTGCGACCGCCCGCCAGGACTTGCCTCCGACCGCGAAGCGGAGCAGCCGCATGATCGCCAGATCCATGAATCCGAGTGTGTTTTATGCCACTCTATCCCGGTTGGAAATCACACAGCGCGACTTCTGCGGCCCTCGGCCAGCGGCTGCCGGGACTCGCATCAGGACGCGTCCGAGACGAAGATGGCGGACGTGCGATCACCGTCGTCCGTCTCGATGAAGCCGAATCCGTAGAGCTCTCCGGTCGCGGCCACCCGCGCGAAGGAGGACAGGAACGGTTTTGCACCCGGGGGGTGCGGAAGGTTGGAGATGGTCCAGGAGCCGTCTTCCCGGCGAGAAAGCACCGCTGAATAGTCTGCGTTTCCCTCCTGATCCATCTTTGTCGCGGCCACGTGAACGGCACCGCGCGTACCGCCGATCACCGCACCCAGCTGCCAGCCGTGCGGCACCGGGACCTGGCTCCAGAGGCGACCGTTCCAGCGCGCGGCAACGGGAATCTCCTGCCCGTCGGAGGCGCCCTCGCCCGTGTGGTCGGTGCTTGGCCCGGTTTGCGTTCCGAAGACCCAGACGTCATCCCTTGCCGCGGCGTGCACGCTGGTGAACTGGGTGAACGCCTGATCGTTGGGCGAGCCGAATGCGGAACCAAGGGACACGGTCCCCCAGGTTCGACCGTCGAAGTGGGCAACCGCCGCCCGATCCCCGCCGGCATCATCACGCCAGCCGATGGCCCACACATCCTCTTCGGAAGCGGCGCTCGTCGCGGTGACCCGGAGCGGTAACCGCACCCGCCGCCAGTTGCCGTCGTCGAAGAACCAGGTGTCCCCGACGTAGCCGCCGAACAGCCATACCCGGTGGCGGCCGACGGCCTGCACGCCGCTCACGTCCTGCTGGACCCGGCGGGCGAGCGTCCACCGGCGACCATCGAAGCGGAGCACATTGGCGAATCCGGTCTCGGAGCTGGACACAGCCCAGACGTCGGTCCGTGACGAGCCACTTGCGGACAGAAACGCGCCCTCGAACTTGCCCGGGAGCCGGACCGTGCGCCACGATGCCCCATCCCAGCGCAGCGTCACGGGGAACTGCGGCTCCAGCTCGTCACCCACATTGGTCTGGCCGAACGCCCATCCTTCCGCCGAGCCGACCATGACCCCGACATTCATCGAGTCGAACTCGCCGTAGTCGTGCTCATGTGCGATTCGCCATGGCGGACCAGCGGCGACGACCGGCTCCACCCCGGCAGGCGTCTTCCCGATCGTGGCCGCGGTCGCCACGGGGGACGATCCCGCTGACGGTGCCGTGGCAGGCCGCCGAACGGACTGGCAGCCGGTCAGGACCACCACCGTGACCACCACGCCCGCCGCTACGGCAACTCGCCGCGGCTTGCCCGGCTTTGGGAGTTCGGCAGCGTTCATTGCATCTCCTGGGGCGTCCATGTCGATGGAGGAACGTTAGAGGGACGGAGCACGGCGATCCAGGCGCTAGGTCGTGTCTGACAAATCAAGCCCTGCTGCGCGCGGCCCAGACGGCGCCTCGCTGCGTTGTCGTCGTCGGCCGTAGGCTCCGCTACGGCCTCCTCCTCCGCCTTGCGATGCATCCATCTGGATCCGCGCTCGCTACGGGCAGCATTTGTCAGACACTCCTAGATCTCCCCGTTGTAGAGCGTCGCCGTGGCCCGTGCCGATGCGGCGACGCGCTCCCGAAGCTCCGGCGGCGCGAGCACCTCCACCTCCGGGCCCAGCCGCAGCAGCTCTGCCTCCGCGTGGTCGAGGCTCTCGATGGGGATGACGGCCCGGCGCCACCCGCCGGGCTCCGGCTTTCCTTGGTTCACGCCATCGAGCACCGCCTGCGCCGTGACGTCCTGGAGGCGGGTGATGCCGACCGGTGAGATGCGTATCTCCGCTTCGCCCTGCCACAGCCGCTCCTGCAGCCGCGCCGTATGGGCCTGCCAGTGACGAGCCAGGTCGAAACGGACAGGTGGGTCGAACACCTCTTCCAGCGGCTCCAGGTCAAGGATCTGCCCGATCCGGTAGGTGCGCAGGTCATCGCCGGCACGGGCGACGGTGTACCAGCGTCCGGCCTTGAGCACGATCCCGTAGGGCTCCAGACGCCGCTCAACCACCTGCGGGGCTTGCCATCGGCGGTAGCGCACGCGGATGGCCCGCCGCTCCCACACCGCGGCCGCCACCGCCGGAAGATGCGGCACCTCGTCCGCCTGCCGGTACCAGCCCGGGGCGTCGAGGTGGAAGCACTCACGGATCCGCCGGACCTGCTCCTGCAGCGCGACCGGCAGGGCCGCCTCGAGCTTGAGCTCGGCCGCTGCCAGGACCGAGCCCATCCCCAGCTCGGCCGCCGGCCCGGGGAGACCGGCCAGGGGCAGAGCCTGCGCCTCGGCCGCGGTCAGCCCGGTCAGCCGCGTGCGGTAGCCGTCGAGCAGGGCGTAGCCGCCCGCGTGCCCCGCCTCGCCGTAGACCGGCACGCCCGCCGCGATCAGCGCCTGCACATCCCGGTACACCGTACGCACCGACACCTCGAGCGCCGCCGCCAACTCATCGGCGGTCATCCGGCCGCGGTTTTGCAGCAGGAGCAGAAGCGAGAGGAGTCGACCGGCGCGCATGGCCGGAAATCTACGGCCGATCCACTGACACGGGATGTCAGGGGACCGGTCCTAGCGTCTGCGGCATGACGAACAACGACTTCGCGTTCTTCACCGGCACCTACGACGTCGCCAACCGCTGGCGCAAGGACTTCCTCGACCCGACGGAGGGCGACGACCGTTGGGAGGAGTTCCCCGGCATCACCCGCGCCTCCTGCCACTTCGACGGCGCCGCCAGCTTCGACGAGATCGAGTTCCCGACCAAGGGCTTTTCCGGGCTGACCTTGCGGCTGTTCAACCCGGCGACCGCACAGTGGTCGCTGTACTGGGCCAGCAAGCGCACCGGCACCCTCTTCCCACCCGTCACCGGCAGCTTCGGCGCGGACGGCACCGGCGTCTTCCACGGCGACGACGAACACAACGGCCGCAAGATCAGGGCGCGCTTCATCTGGTCCGGCATCACCACCGACCGCGCCCACTGGGAGCAGGCGTTCTCCCTCGACGACGGGCAGACCTGGATCACCAACTGGCACATGGACTTCACCCGGCGCACGGCGACCGACGACAGGCCACGACTCGCAACGCGCCACTGATGAAACGCGGCTCAGATGTCCCTGCCGACGTCGTTGTCCTGACCCGGGAGAGTGGTCCGGCGCTCCGTGCCGCCCTGGGACGGCGTCGGCGACTGCTCCCCGGGACGCGGCGAGGCCGGGGTCGGCGGCGGCGTGGGGACGACGACCGGCGGGGGCAGCGGGCGGGTCGGCGGTGGGTCGCTCTCCAACCGGAACAACAGCAGCCACGCCATCACGACCATCATCGTGACGAGCGTGGCCAGCAGCGCCGCGGCCAGGCCGACCGCGCGCCTGGTCGCGGCCGGCGGGGGTGCGGGCGGCCCGGGCGCGGGCAGCGCCGGGTCGCGGTCGCCCAGCCAGTACGGCACGAAGTCCGGCCCGTTCCGGTCGCCGAGCAGCATCCCCGACACCATGACCGGTTCGAGGAAGCGCTCCGCCCCCGCCCCACCCGGCGCGTACGGCACGGCCACCCAGGGAGCCGGCCCGCCGTCCATGGCGAGCACCGTCAGGGCCGCGCGCGACCCGCGCCGCCTTCCGCGCCGTTCGGCCTCGCGGGCGGCGGCGACGAACCGGTCCCTGGCCACCGGGTCGAGGGCGGCGCCCCGGGTGAGGAGAGCGACGGAGACGGCGCGGCCGTCGGGGCCCTGCCCGAGGTAGACGAGGCCGGCCGGGCCGGTCAGCAGGCGGGCCAGCAGCACGAATGGCCCCAGGTGGGGCGGGTCGCCGTACTGCAAAGGTGTGGCCATCCAGCTCATGAAAACACACCGGACGGTTCCGGCTTCCGACGCCGGGCACTGTGTGGGCATGGATTCTCCCACCAAGTCACGATTGAATAACGCGCATGACCGTCGCGGATGAGCGCAGTGACCCGGATCGGGACCGGGCGGGGGACGACGACGCCGAGGCGTTGCGGGAGACCCTCGCCGAGGTGAGGCGGGTGATCGTCGGGCAGGACCACATGGTCGAGCGGCTGCTGGTGGCGCTGCTGGCCCGGGGCCACTGCCTGCTGGAGGGCGTCCCCGGGGTCGCCAAGACACTGGCCGCCTCGACGCTGGCCACGGTGGTGGGCGGCACGTTCGCGCGGATCCAGTTCACCCCCGACCTGGTGCCGAGCGACATCGTGGGCACCCGCGTCTACCACCCGGGCAGTGAGCGGTTCGACGTGGAGCTCGGCCCGGTCTTCGTGAACTTCCTACTCGCCGACGAGATCAACCGCGCCCCGGCGAAGGTGCAGTCGGCCCTGCTGGAGGTGATGGCCGAGCGGCAGGTCACCCTGGCGGGACGGACGCATCCGCTGCCCCGGCCGTTCGTGGTGCTGGCGACGCAGAACCCGATCGAGTCCGAGGGGGTCTATCCGCTGCCGGAGGTGCAGCGCGACCGGTTCCTGTTCAAGGTGCGGGTGCCGCATCCGAGCGCGCGCGAGGAGCTGGAGATCCTGCAGCGGATGAGCGTGCGGCCGCCGGCGGCCCGGCCGGTGCTCGACCCCGACCGGCTGACGCGGCTGCAGGAGGCGGCGGAGCAGGTCTCCGTCCACCATCTGGTCGCCGACTACGTGGTGCGGCTGGTGATGTCCACCCGCTCCCCCACCGAATACGGCCTGCGCGACCTGGAGGAGACGATCGAGGTCGGCGTCAGCCCGCGCGCCACGCTGGGGCTGATGGCGGCGGGCCGGGCGCTGGCGCTGCTGCGCGGACGCGACTACCTCCTGCCGGACGACGTGCGGGACGTGGCGATCGACGTGATGGCGCACCGGCTGATGCTCACCTTCGACGCCCTCGCTGACGACGTGGACGCCGAGCACGTCGTCCGGAGCATCCTGGCGACCGTCCCCCCGCCGGTCGTGGTGTGGAACCAGGGCGCCAGGTGATCCGCACATGAGCGCCGCGTCGCCGGAGCTCGCCCTGCGCCGCCTGGAGCTGACCGTGGTCCGGCGGCTGGACGGCCTACTGCACGGCAACCATCAGGGGCTGGTCCCGGGGCCGGGCAGCGAGCTGGGCGACACCCGCGTCTACGTCCCGGGCGAGGACGACGTCCGCCGCATGGACTGGGCGGTCACCGCGCGGACCACCACCCCGCACGTGCGGGACCTGATCGCCGACCGCGAGCTGGAGACGTGGGCCGTGGTGGACCTGTCGGCGAGCATGGACTTCGGCACCGCCGACATGGAGAAACGCGACCTGGTCGTCTCGGCCGTCGGCGCGATCGGGTTCCTGACCGGCCGGGTCGGCGACCGGTTCGGCGCGTACATCCTGAACGGGGTGGAGGTCCGCCGCCACCCGGCGCGCGGCGGGCGGCCCGCCCTGTACGCGCTGCTGCGCCGGCTGGCGGACGCGCCGCGCGGGGCGGGGGCGGTGGACCTGGGCGCCGCGGTGGAGTCGCTGGCCGCGGCCCATCACAAGCGGGGGTTGCGGGTGGTCGTCTCCGACTTCCTGGACGATCCGGGCTCCTGGGAGCGGCCGATGCGCCGCCTCTCCTCCCGGCACCAGGTGCTGGCCGTCGAGGTGATCGACCCGCGTGAGCTGGAGCTGCCCGACGTGGGCCTGGTGGCGCTCCATGATCCGGAGACCGGCCGTACCCGGGAGGTGCACCTGTCGCGCCGGGTCCGCGAGCGGTACGCCGTCGCGGCGGCCATGCAGCGGGAGGCGACCCGGGCCGCGCTGCGCCGCGCCGGGGCGGCGCACTTGGTGCTGCGCACCGACCGGGACTGGGTGGCCGACATCGTCCAGTTCGTGCTGCGGCAGCGGCGTACCGCGCATCTGGCCCGGCGCCGCCAGACGGGAGGGCGCTGATGATCTTCCTTTCCGCGGGCTGGCTGTGGCTGTTCGTCCCGGTCGCGCTCCTGGGCGGCGGATACGTCGCGTTGCAGTTCGCCCGCCGCAGGTACGCCGTCCGGTTCACGAACCTGCGGCTGCTGTCGGTGGTCGTCCCGGAGCGGCCGGCCTGGCGGCGGCATGTTCCCGCGGCGGTCTTCCTGGTGATGATGAGCGTCATGGTCCTGGCCGCCGCCCGCCCGGCGGGCGCCGTGCGCGTGCCGCGGGACCGGGCCACCATCATGATCGCGGTGGACGTCTCGCTGTCGATGGAGGCCCGGGACGTCTCGCCGACCCGGCTGGCCGCGGCCCGGCAGGCGGCCCAGCAGTTCGTCGCCGACCTGCCCGAGCGCTTCAACGTGGGAGTGGTGGCCTTCGCGCGGTCGGCGTCCGTGGTCATCTCCCCGACCGCCGACCACACCGCCGTGATCACCGCGATCTCCAACCTGACCACCCGGCCCGGCACCGCGATCGGCGAGGCGGTGTTCGACTCGCTCGACTCGATCAGGTCGTTCGATCAGCGGGCGGTGACCGATCCGCCACCCTCGGCGATCGTGCTGCTGTCCGACGGCGACAACACCTCGGGCCGCTCGGTCAACGAGGCGATCCAGGCCGCCGTGTCCGCCAAGATCCCCGTCTCCACTATCGCGTACGGCACGCCGGAGGGGACGGTCACCATCGACAACCGGCCGGTGCAGGTCCCGGTGAACAAGGCCACCCTGCAGTCGCTCGCCGACGGCACCGGCGGCCGGGCGTACGAGGCGCAGTCGGGCAGCGAGCTGCGCGACGTCTACGCCCAGATCGGCACCTCGCTCGGGTACAAGATCGTGAATCAGGAGATCACCCAGCGGTTCATCCTGGTCGCGCTGCTGCTGGGCGCGGTGGCGGCCGGGGCGGCCATGCTGCTGGGCGCACGGCTCCCCTGACCCGTTGGTAACGTCTCTGCACGTGGCACATTACTTCGAGGAGCGGCCGCGGACGGCCAGCCGGCCGGGCACGGTCACCCTGCTCCTCCCCGACCTGCATCTGCGGCTGGAGACCGACCGCGGGGTGTTCTCCCCCGACCGGATCGACGCGGGGACCCGCGTCCTGCTGGAGAGCGTGCCACCGCCGCCCGCCGAGGGCGACCTGCTCGACCTGGGCTGCGGCTACGGCCCGATCGCGCTGACCATGGCCTCGCGGGCGCCGGGCGCGACCGTGTGGGCGGTGGACGTGAACCGCCGCTCCGTGGAGCTGTGCGCGCGCAACGCCGAGGCCGCCGGCCTTGACAAAGTAAGGTCGGTTCATGTCGACGAGGTGCCCGGCGACGTGCGCTTCCGGGCGATCTGGTCCAACCCGGCCATCCGCATCGGCAAGCAGGCGCTGCACGAGATGCTGACCCGCTGGCTGGACCGGCTCACCCCGGACGGCGTCGCCTACCTGGTCGTCCAGAAGCACCTCGGCTCCGACTCCCTGCAGAACTGGCTGAACGAGCAGGGCTGGCCCACCACCCGGGCCGCCAGCCGGTCCGCCTACCGAATCCTCAAGGTGGAAGCGCGATGAGCACCCCCAACCCGCGCAGGCAGCTCCGTCCGACCGACGTCAAGCGGCTCAACCGCACCTGGCGCCGGGCGACCGGGTCCCGCCTCGCGATGATCCTCGAATCGGTCACCGGCCCGTTCAACATCGGGTCCGTGTTCCGCACGGCCGCCGCGTTCGGCGTGGAGACGATCTGGCTGGCCGGGAACGCGACCCCGCCGACGAACCCCAAGGCACAGAAGACCGCGCTGGGCACCGACCGGCTGGTCGAGTGGCACGAGCCGGTCCCCGCCGTCGACGCCGTACGCGCGGCGAAGGAGAAGGGGTACCGGGTCGTCGCGGTGGAGCTGACCGGGGACGCCGCGCCGCTGCACGAGGCGAGCCTCGGCGGGGATGTCTGCCTGGTCGTCGGCAGCGAGGACCACGGCTGCTCCCCCGCGCTGCTGGAGGCGGCCGACGCGGTCGTCTACATCCCGCAGGTGGGCCGGGTGGGCTCGCTCAACGTGTCGGTGGCGGCGGCCATCACGCTCGCCGAGGCGCGGCGGCAGGAATGGGTGACAGCGGCCGTTCATCCCTGATCATCGGATGTTCACCGGGCGCTGGCTGACGGGCTGGGCCTCCAACCGGCATACTCCTGGGCATACTGGAGCTGATCCGAGGAGCCGTGACCAACGAATGACCCGGCGTCGCTTCGCCTTTCTCGACCACCCCGGGCCGCTCGCCTTCGCCCACCGGGGCGGGGCGGCCGAGGGGCGGGAGAACACCATGTCCGCCTTCGCGCGCGCGGTCGAGCTCGGGTACACGTACCTGGAGACCGACGCGCACGCGACGGCCGACGGCGTGCTGCTCGCCTTCCACGACCACACGCTGGACCGGGTCACCGACAGCAAGGGCCGGATCTCCCAGCTCCCCTACCGCGAGGTGCGCAAGGCCCGCATCGGCGGCACGGAGGAGATCCCGCTGCTTGAGGACCTCCTCGGCGCCTGGCCGGACGTCCGGTTCAACATCGACGTGAAGGAGAGCGCGACCATCCTGCCGCTGGCCCGCGCGCTCCGCCGGACCAACGCCTACGACCGGGTCTGCCTGACCTCGTTCTCCGACCTGCGCCTGGCCCAGGCCCGCCGCGCCGTCGGCGTCCCGGTGTGCTCCTCGCTCGGGCCGCGCGGGGTGGCCACGCTGCGCGCCGCCGCCATGGGGTCGGGGTACGGCCGACTGCTCGCCTCCCTGGCCCGCGCCGGGGTGCCCTGCGCGCAGGTGCCGATCGGCGTGGGCGGGCTGCGCGTCACCACCCGATCCTTCATCCGCACCGCGCACGCGCTCGGCATGCAGGTGCACGTCTGGACGGTGGACGACCCGGCGGTGATGCGCCGGCTGCTCGACCTCGGCATCGACGGGATCATGACCGACAACATCACCGGCCTGCGCGACGTCCTCAAGGCGCGCGGCCAGTGGCATCCCCGCGCCTGAAACACCCGCACCCGACACCCCCGCCCGGCGAGGAGGACGTGTGACCGCCCCCCAGGTCATCGACGAGACCCCGAAGGCACGCCTTCGGGAACAACGCGGCTGGTACTTCTACGACTGGGCCAACTCGGTCTTCTACACCACGATCATCTCGGTCTTCCTCGGGCCGTACCTGATCCCCGTCGCCAAGGCGGCGGCGTGCGGCAAGGACTTCCCCGGGATGCCGGTGGACGCCTGCGTGGCCGACTTCGACCGGCTGGCGACCGGCGAGCTGGGCTTCGTCGACGTGCTGGGCCTCGACATCCGGCCCGCGGCCTACTTCGGGCTCGTCATGACGGTGTCGGTGCTGGTGCAGATCGTCGCCCTGCCCGTGGTGGGCGCGCTCGCCGACCACACCGGCCGCAAGAAGGAGCTGCTCGGCGGCTTCGCGTACGTCGGGGCCCTGGCGACCATGGGTCTGTACTTCGTGGAGGGCGACCGCTACCTGCTCGGCGGCGTGCTGTTCACCGTGGCGAACCTGTCCTACGGCGCGTCGGTCGTGGTCTACGACTCGTTCCTGCCGCAGATCTCCACGCCGGACGAGCGGGACCGCGTCTCCTCGCGCGGGTGGGCGATCGGCTACCTCGGCGGCGGCCTGCTCCTCGCGCTCAACCTCGCCCTCTACCTCGGCCGGGACAGCTTCGGCGTCAGCGAGGGCATGGCGGTGCGGATCAGCATGATGTCGGCCGGGATGTGGTGGGCGATCTTCACGGTCGTGCCGCTGCTCGCCCTGCGCAACCGGCCGGTCCCCGCCCACGAGACCACGGCGCTGCGGTCGGTGGGAGGCAGCTTCCGCCAGCTCGGGCGGACCATCGCGGAGCTGCGCCGCTATCCGCGCACGCTGCTGTTCCTGGTCGCCTACCTCGTCTACAACGACGGCGTCCAGACGGTGATCGGGAACTCGGCGGCGTACGCGTCGGAGGCGTTGAAGCTGAGCAAGGACGTGCAGATCAGCGCGATCCTGATGGTGCAGTTCGTGGCGTTCGGCGGCGCGCTCCTACTCGGCGCCCTCGCCGCCCGGTACGGCACCAAGCGCACCATCCTGGCGAGCCTGGTGCTCTGGACGGCGATCGTGGTCGTGGCGGTCTTCCTGGAGGAGGGCGCGGCGGCGCAGTTCTACGCCATGGGCTTCGGCATCGCCATCGTGCTCGGCGGCACGCAGGCGCTGTCGCGATCGCTGTTCTCGCAGGTGATCCCGCCCGGCAAGGAGGCGGAGTACTTCAGCCTGCTGCAGATCAGCGACAAGGGGTCGGCGTTCCTCGGGTCGCTGACGATCACGCTGGCCCTGCAGTTCTCCAACAGCTACCGGATCGCGATCGTCTCGCTGGTCGTCTTCTTCGTGCTCGGCTTCGGACTGCTGGTCGCGGTCAACGTCCCGCGGGCCATCCGGGAGGCGGGCAACGAGGTGCCGGAGCGCATCTGAGCGATCGCAGGCCGCGAAGGGCGGTTGGATCGGGCCTCCTGTGGGAATCCCCACACGGTATCAAGCGTTGAACGCGGTGGAGACCGACCCCTCTCAGGCGGGGACCTCAGGAGGCATTAAGAATGGGCGAGCGTGCGCTTCGCGGTACCCGGCTCGGCGCGACCAGCTACGAGAACGACCGCAACACTGATCTGGCTCCGCGCCAGGAGGTGTCCTACACCTGCCCCAAGGGCCATCGCACCACCGTGCCGCTTGCCGCCGAAGCCGAGATTCCGGCGAGCTGGGAGTGCCGCCACTGCGGGGCCACCGCTCTCCGGGTGGACGCCGAGCAGCCCCAGCAGAAGAAGGCGAAGCCGCCCAGGACGCACTGGGACATGCTGCTGGAGCGGCGCACGATCGAGGACCTCGAAGAGGTGCTCAACGAGCGCCTGGCGATCCTGCGGGCGCAGCGGCGCAAGAGCGCGTAGGGCACACGTCGGGTAGGAAGACGGATAGACCGACCGATGACGGCGGCCCCGGAGGGTTTTCCCTCCGGGGCCGTCGCGCGTTCCGAACGGGGGCCAAGTTCTGCCCACCGGCCCGCAAATCCGCCCGGGGCAATTGCGCACTTCAGGTGGCGTGGTCTGCCGCACAGGGCGCCAGGGTGCTGCGACCCCCCTCTGCCATCAGGGACAAGCACCACGAGATGATCACCCTATGGCGAATGTGGTTTTCTTCGATCTGGACGGCACCCTGGTCGATCATCGAAGCGCGGTCTTGGAAACGATCGGCCAGATCGTCCTGGCCGCGCCGAACGCGACGGCTCCACCAGAGGAGCTGGTGACGTTGTGGTGGACGCTGGAGGGGCGCCACATGCGGGAATACCTGGCCGGCCAGTGCTCCTTCGCTGAGCACCACCGGCGCAGGCTTCGTTCCTTCCTGCCCATGCTCGGCGAGCCGGTTCCCGAAAATCCCGGCCTTCTGGACGCCTGGATCGCCGACCGCTACCTCACCGTGTTCGAGGAGTCCTGGCGGAGCTATCCCGATGTCCAGCCATGCCTGGAGGCCCTGAAACGGCTTCCCCGAGGACCGCGCCTGGCCGTTCTCACCAACGGGGACCCCAAGCAGCAGCGCGCCAAGCTCGCTCGCTTCGGCCTCCTCGAATACTTCGAAGCCGTCCTGACCCCGACCGAGCTCGGTGCGGCCAAGCCCGTCGCCTACGCCGCCGCCTGCCGGCGGATGCGGACGGACCCCGCGCAGGCGGTCAACGTGGGCGACATGCTGGAAAGCGACGTGAACGCGGCCGCACTCGCCGGGCTCACCGGCATCTGGCTGGACCGCGGCATCGACTTCATCACCGGTGGACCATCGCCGACGGCAGACGAGACGGTGCTCCGCATCGAACGCCTCACCGACTTCCCCGAGCACCTATCACGCATGAACGCCTGACCGATTCCGGCCGCGTTCGTCGGTGGCGATCCCGGCCGAGCGTCGAACAGGTCGGCGGCGGGCATCTCCTGTTCGCAGACCGCGACCCCGGGCCGCCGGCCACCGCAGCCGTCGGCAAGTTCGTGACAGCCGTCATCGCCGACGCCGTGCAGCGACGACCGGCCTAGGGACCCGCCGCCGCGGTCACGGCTGCGACGCGAACCGATCGTGGCCAACGCCAACGACGGCCTCGCCGCCGCGCGCCCGGCCGCCACCACCGCAGGCCGGCGGCGGAAGGTTTGGATTTCCCGCGATTGCTACCGGGGTCACTCCCAGGTGACGGTGAGCTGGTTGCGCTGCCCGAACCGTTCGAGGTGGCGGCCCAGCACGTCCTGAACGGCGCCCAGCGACTCCTCGTCGTCGGCGGTGGCGCGCATGACGAGGCGGTCGGCCTCCGGGGTCAGCAGGCCCTCGCCGCGCCCGGGGAAGGTCAGCCGGTAGCCGCCGTCGGACAGCTCCTCGGCCTGGATCTTGCGTCCCAGATGCGCGGCGAGCTGCTTGGCGTACCGGGGGGCGGCGTCGGTGGCAACGTAGGCGATGGAGCTGGGCACGCGGATCCTCCTGCGTCAAACGGTCATCGATAAGCACATAGCGGTCTTCGCCAGACTATCCGCTTCCGCGGCACGCTTGAATGTTCAATCATCGCTAGGCTGGGGTCATGTCCGGGACGCGATGGTTGAGCGACGAGGAGCAGCGGATCTGGCGGGCCTACCTGGCCAGCACGCGGCTGCTCCAGGAGGCCCTGGAGCGGCAGCTCCAGCGCGACTCGGGCATGCCGCACGCGTACTACATGATCCTCGCCATGCTGTCGGAGGCGCCGAACCGGGAGATGACGATGACCCGGCTCGCCTGCGTCACCGGATTCTCCGCCAGCCGGCTCTCCCACGCCATGGCCCGTCTGGAGGAGAAGGGCTGGGTGCGCCGGGTCAAGCACGAGCGCGACCGGCGCACGACCATGGCCGAGCTGACCTGTGAGGGGTTCGCGATCCTGGAGGCGACCGCGCCCGGCCACGTCGAGGAAGTGCGCCGCCGCCTGTTCGACCCGCTCACCCCCGAGCAGGCCCAGGGGTTCCGCGACGTCCTGGCCGCCCTCATGGACGCGTACGCGCGCGAAGAGGACGACACGGGCACCGAGGACCGGCCCCTCACTCCGTGGGCGCCTGGATGCCCTCCAGGACCATGCTGAGGTAACGCCGGGCGATCTCGTCGGCGGGCAGCCGGCCGCCGGGGCGGTACCAGCTCGCCGCCACCCACACGGTGTCGCGCAGGAACCGGTACACCAGCGGCACGTCCAGGTCCGGCCGGAACGCGTTCTCCTTGATCCCCCGGTCGAGCAGCTCACCCCACATGCGCTCGAACCGGTCCCAGGACTCGCGCAGGTAGCCGAAGCGCTCCCCCTCCGACAGGTGCCGCGACTCGTTCTGGTAGATCACCACGGCGGCCCGGTGCCGGTCGATCGCACGGAAGGACTCCACGACGAGGCGCTCCATCGTCTCGCGCGCCCCCAGCCCCGCGGCGAGCACCTCGTCGTAGCGGGCCCACAGGTCGTCGAGGAACGTGGAGAGGATCTCGTCGACGATCGACTCCTTGGAGTCGAAGTGGTAGTAGAGGCTGCCCCCGAGGATGCCCGCCGCGTCCGCGATCTCCCTGACGGTGGTGGCGGCGTACCCTCGCGAGGCGAACACCTCGGCCGCGGTGGCGAGCAGCTCCGCGCGCCTGCCCGCCCGCGCGTTCGCGGCGCCCTCGTCGTCCCGCCGTCGTGGACTCATCTGTGCCGGCTCCCTGGATGCTCGAAGACGGGGCCGGTCGCCCCGTCACGTGTATGGCACTAGTCTCCCGTCTCCCGCCGGTCTCCCGGCCTAGGCCCAACGTCCGATGGCGGACGGGGGTGGCGCTGATCTACAACGGATGGCACGGGCCGCTCAGCCCGCGAGACATCGGACGAATCGGGGATACACCCATGCGCGCCATCCGCCTGCACGCCTTCGGACCCGCGGAGAACCTCCACTACGAGGAAGCCCCGGACCCCGCGCCGGCCGCCGGCCAGGTGCGGATCGCCGTACGGGCGGCCGGGGTGCACCTGGTCGACACCGTGCTCCGCGCCGGGAACCACGGCGGCGGCCCCATCCCCGTCCCGGAGCTGCCCACGATCCCCGGGCGCGAGGTCGCCGGGGTGGTCGACGCCGTCGGCGAGGGCGCCGACCCCGGCTGGCTGGGCAAGCGCGTCGTCACCCACCTGGGCATGGCGCCCGGCGGATACGCCGAGCTGGCCGTACGGGACGCCGCGGCGGTGCACGAGATCCCGGACGGGCTGGGGTACGAGGCTGCGGTCGCCATGATCGGGACCGGCCGCACCACCATGGGCATCCTGGACGTGGCCGCCATCACCTCCGACGACGTCGCGCTGGTGACCGCCGCGGCGGGCGGTATCGGCAACCTGCTCGTGCAGGCGGCGCTCGCCGCCGGGGCCACCGTGGTCGGGCTGGCAGGCGGCCCGGAGAAGGTCGCGCGGGTTCGCGCGCTGGGCGCCGCGCACGCCGTGGACTACACCCGGCCGGACTGGCCGCAGGCGGTGCGCGACGCGCTCGGCGACCGCCCGGTGACGGTGGGGCTGGACGGCGTCGGCGGCGCGCTGGGGCGCGGCGTGCTGGAGCTGCTGGGCATCGGCGGCCGGCTGGTCCTGTTCGGCTGGGCCGACGCCGCGAGCGGGCCGACCGAGGTCACCACCGGGGACCTGTACTCGCGGGGCCTGACGGCGACGGTCGCGGTCGGCCCTCGGGTGCTGAACCGGCCCGGGGGCCTGCGCGGCCTGGAGGAGCGGGCGCTGGCCGCCGCGGCGGACGGCGCGCTGGTGCCCCTGACGCAGGCGTTCGCGCTCAAGGACGCCGCCGCCGCGCACGCCGCGCTGGAGAGCCGGGCCACGACGGGCAAGATCGTCCTCGTGCCCTGACCGGCCTCCGGCCGGCCGGGAGCGGGTCAGCGGGAGCCGGCGAGATAGCGCTCGGCCAGCTCGCAGCTCCCCTCGGTGTATCCGGCGCCCAGCTCGCGGGCGATGTCCACGGCCGAGTGGGTGCCGATCCAGGCCACCAGCAGCAGCCGCCGGAACAGGATGAAGGTCCAGATCTCGCGCTCCTCCTCCTTCCCCAGGGGGAGGACGGCGCGGTATCCCCGGAGCCAGGAGTCGATCATCTCGGGCACCTGGGGGTGGTGCTCGATGAAGCTGAGCGCCGCGCCGAGGTCGTAGAGGTACCAGCCGAACCCGCAGTCGTCGAAGTCGATGACGTGCGGCGTGCCGGCCCCCTCGACGAGGAGGTTGGCGAGCCGCAGGTCGGCGTGGATGAGGCCGTAGCGGTCGCTCCCCCGCCCGAAGGCGGCGAGCCGCCGCCGCAGCTCGGTGTCCAGCCGCGCCAGGACGGCCGCGGCCTCGCCGTGGACCCCGGCGCCGTCCTGCCAGCGCCCCCAGCGGGATTCGGCGCCGAGCGCGGCGTCGTAGTCCCAGTGGAAGCGGTGGAAGCCGGGGGGCCGCCGCCAGCCGCGCGCGTGCCGGTGCATGCGCGCGGTGAGCGCACCGAGCCGTTCGAAGTCCTCGACCAGACGGTCCTCGGACGGCTCGGCCCCGGGCAGGTGCTCGAACATCACGCAGTGGCGCCGCTCGCCGCCCGGGCCGTCGATCGCGATGATCCGGGTGCCGGCGGCGGAGCGGATCACCCGGGGGGTGCGTACGCCGGCCTCCTCGCGCAGCGCCTGCAGCCAGTCCAGCTCGGAGGCGATCGCCCGCTCGGAGTGGTAGCCGAGGCGGTGTACGCGCAGGATGGAGCGCCGGCCGGTGGCCGGGTCGTCCACCCGGTACGTCGCGTTCTCCGAGACGTTGATCAGCGTCGCGGACGCCTCCGGCGACAGGGTGTGGCGGCGCAGCGCCAGGCGGGCGACGAGGTCGGTCCGCGCCAGCACCTCCGCGCCTCCGGAGAGGTCGTGTTCCCGCATGCGCTGTCCTCCGAGGGGCTGGCGAGGGCGGCAAGGTCACCGACATTGTGGAGCAGCGAGATATTTTCCAAGTAAATCATCCGTTAAACTGGTACACATGGGGACATATCGCGACGTTCCGGTGCAGTCGAGGCTGAGGGACCTCGTCCGCCCGCTTCCGGTGAAGGGCGTGCTGCGCCTGCGGCCGTTCGGCGACATCTGGCACAAGCCCGCGCTCAGCGTGGTGATCGCGACCGCCGTCCCCAGCCTGGTCCTGCTCCTCCTCGGCCGCCTCGACCTGGCCATCTACGCCTCCGCCGGCTCGCTGTGCGCGCTGTACTGCCACGGCCTGCCGTACGCCGCGCGGCTCCGGACGCTGCCCTGGGTGGTCGCGGGGATGCTCGCGGGCACCGGCGTGGCGCTGGTGACCGCCTCCCTCACCGACTCGACGCTCATCCGGGTGGCCGTCGCCGCACTGATCGCCGCCGTCCACCGCGTGCTCTGCGACGCCGCCCGCATCGGCCCTCCCGGCAACGTCGTCCTCACGTTCGTCGCCGCGACCTGCGCCTTCCTCCCACAGCGCCTGGGCGACATCCCCGGGCACCTGGCCGTCGGCCTCGGCGCGGGCGCGGTGGCGCTGCTGGTCTGCCTGGCCCCGGCGCTGCTGCGCCCGCACGGCCCGGAGCGCGTCGCCGTCGCCCGCGCCCTGGAGTCGGCCGCCCGGCTCCGCTCGGGGACGCCCGAGGAGGGGCCCGCGCGTGGCGCCGCCCGGCATGACACGGCCGCCGCCGTGAACGCCGCCTGGCACGCCCTCGCGCTGCTGCGGCCGAGGTCGGCCGCGGGCCTGCACTCGCGGGCGGCGCTGGAGCGGCTGGTGGAGCACGCGGAGGCCGCGCTCGCGGGCGGACGGGCCGACCCGGCCGAGGCCGCGCGGTTGCGCGAGTGGGCCCGCGCGCTGCGCCGGGGCGGCCCGCTGCCCACGGCTGCGCCGGAGCCCGGCGCCTGCGCCGTGTCCCGGATTCCCGCCGCGGGGGCCGGAGGCGGCCTGCGCCCCCTGCTGTCCGCGCTGCGGCCGGGGTCGCCGCTGCTCCCCATCGGGGCGCGGGTCGCGGTGGGTTGCGCCCTGGCGGGCTGGGCCTCGATGGCGGCCGGGGTCGGCCATCCGTACTGGGCGGTCGTCACCGCCGCGGCGGTCTTCCAGGCGAACACGTCGCTGAGCTGGCAGCGGGCGTTGCAGCGCGTGCTCGGCAGCCTGGCCGGGCTCGTGCTGTTCACCGCGATCCTGCCGGTGTCGCGGCTCGGCCCGCTCGCGCTGATCGCGACGGTCCTCGTCTGCCAGTTCCTGACGGAGGCGGCGATGACCCGCAACTACTGGGCGGGCAACGTCTTCCTGACCCCGATGGCCCTGCTGATGACGGAGTTCGCGGTGCGGCAGCCGGCGTCGGTGCTGGTCGCCGACCGCTGGCTGGACACCTGCGTCGGCGCGGCGCTCGGCGTTTTGAGCTGCCTCCTGGTGACGAACCGGCGGGCGGGTGGCCGGGTCGACCGCGCGCTGCGGCGGGCAGCCAGGGCCCAGGAGGACGCGCGTGACCTCGTCGCGGCGCGGGAGCCGTACGGCGCGGCCCCGAGCGCGAGGGAGGCGGCGCGGGTGCGGCGCGAGCTCGCCGAGGCCCTGGTCCAGCTCCGCGAGGCCGTCGACGTCGCCTCCGGCGAGTGGTGGCAGCGGGCGCTCCCCGAGCAGGAGGTCGCCCTGGCCGAACGTGAGGGACATCACCTGCTCGCCGAACTGGCCGCGCGGCTGCCCGTCGCGCGGGCCGCCTGACAGCCGCCCGACAGGGAGTGTCTGACAATTGCTTGATTTGTCGGACACGACTTAAGGAAGGGAGTCCGTATGGAGGACGTCGTCGCCGGGGTGGTACGCCAGTGGCAGGGGGTGCGCCCCGATCTCGATCTCGGGCCGATGGCCGTGATCGGGCGGCTGAGCCGCTGCTCGGCGCTGCTGCGCCAGGCCTCGGACGCACTGCTGGGCGATGAGGGCCTCACCCGGCCGGAGTTCGACGTCCTCGCGGCGCTGCGCCGGGTCGGCGGCGAGCTGACCCCGAGCCGGCTGGCCAGGGAGACGTTCGCGTCCGGGGCCGCCGTCACCAAGCGGGTCAGGGTCCTGGAACGCGAGGGACTGGTGGCGCGCCGGGTGGACGGGCGGGACCGCCGGGTGGTCCATCTGTCGCTCACCGAGCGGGGCCGCGAGCTGATCGACCGGCTCCTGCCCGAGCAGCTCGCCCTGGAGGCCGCCCTGCTGTCGGGTCTCGATCCGGAGCGCCAGGACAGGCTGGCCGCCGCGCTCGGCGAGCTGCTGGTCACCCTGGAGGGACGACTGGGCGGCCTGGTCGGCTGACCGGGCCGGTCGTCGAGGCCGGGCGTCGAGGCAGGTCGTCGAGGCAGGGCGCGGCGCGCGGGACGGCTACCCGCGTGCCGCGCCGGAGCCGTCCTTCCCGTACGCGGACAGGCCGTTGACGATGAGCGTGACGGCCTCCTCGTAGGCGTCGTCGTCGCGCGGGAACACCCCGTTGATCTCGGCGACCAGGAACCCGGCGGTGAACGCGAAGAGGGCGTTGCGCACCGCCGCCATCCGCTCCGCGGGCACGCCCGCCGCGGTCAGCGCCCGCAACAGCAGGCCCGCCACCGCGTCCTGGCGCATGAGCTGGGGGTGAGCGCACAGGTACGGGTAGAGCGAGGGGTGCCGGTGGGCCAGGGCGCGCAGCCCGGCGCCGAGGACCCTGACCTGCTCCTGCCAGGAGGACCCGTCGTCGTCGGCCGGCCTGATCTCGGAGAGCACCAGGTTTCGCACGCCGTCGAGGAGCGCCTCCTTGTTCGGCACGTGGTGGTAAAGCGACATCGGGTTGACGTTCAGCGCCGCGGCGAGTTTGCGCATGCTCAGCGCCTCGACCCCGTGCTCGTCGATGAGGCGCAGCGCCTCCGCGTGGATCTCCTCGGGCGAGAGGGGCGAACCTCTCCGTGCACTCACTGCCATACGCCGTATGGTAGCGTTCCATACGGTGTATGGCTGACAGAAGGTAGGAGGTCGTCTCTCATGGCCCAGCTCGCGTCCGTTCCCAGTCTCCGGGGGTTGCCCGTCGTGGGGAACGCGCTGCGCGTCCCGCACGACCGTCCGAGCGCGTACTTCGAGGAGGTGGCCGCGCAGCACCCGGGCGGTCTCTACCGGATGGAACTGCCCGGCCGGAGCGTGCTCTTCGTCTACGACCCCGACCTGGTGGCGGAGCTGTGCGACGAAAGCCGGTTCTACAAGCCGGTGGACGCGCCGCTGTCCACAGTGCGCGACTTCGCCGGTGACGGCCTGTTCACCGCGCGCGGCGACGACCCGGTCTGGGGGCAGGCGCACCGGATCCTCCTGCCCGCGTTCGGGCAGCGGTCGATGAAGGCGTACTTCCCGCAGATGCTGGAGGTCGCCGAGGCGCTGACCGCGAAGTGGGCCCGCTCCGACGAGGTCAACGTGCCCGAGGACATGACGCGGCTGACCCTGGACACGATCTCGCTCACCGGGTTCGGCTACCGCTTCGACTCCTTCCGGAGCGCCGAGCTGCACCCCTTCCTGCGCTCGATGGGCAACGCGCTGACCGAGGCGATGGCGCGCAACCGCCAGCTCCCGTTCGTCACCAAGATGAAGCGGCGGGCGGACGAGGCGTACCAGGCGGACATCGCTCGGATGCGCGAGCTGGTCGACGAGGTCATCCGCGAGCGGCGCGCGGCCGGGGCCGGCACGGGCGAGACCGACCTGCTCGGGCTGATGCTGCAGGCGGCCGACCCGCGCACCGGCGAGCGGCTCTCCGACGCCAACATCCGCGACCAGGTGCTGACCTTCCTCATCGCCGGGCACGAGACCACCAGCGGCCTGCTCTCCTTCGCGATCTACAACCTGCTGCGCAACCCGCAGGTGCTGGCCCAGGCGTACGCCGAGGTCGACCGCCTGCTTCCCGGCGACACCGTCCCGACGTACGAGACGATCATGAAGCTGGACGTCATCCCGCGGATCCTCGACGAGACGCTGCGGATCTGGTCACCCATCCCCTCGATCGGGCTGGCGCCGCGCGAGGACACGGTGATCGGGGGCCACTACCCGGTGGCGAAGGGGACCAAGTGCGCGGTGCTGCTGCCGCCGCTGCACCGCCACCCCAAGGCGTGGGAGCGGCCCGACGAGTTCGACATCGACCGCTGGCTGCCCGAGAACAAGGCCGCGCACCACCCGCACGCGTACAAGCCGTTCGGGAACGGCGAGCGGGCCTGCATCGGCCGCCAGTTCGCGCTCACCGAGGCCCGGCTGGCGCTCGCGCTCGTCCTCCAGCGGTTCGCGATCTCCGATCCGGAGGCGTACCGGATGGAGATCAAGCAGACCCTCACCATCAAGCCGGACAACTTCACGGTGCGGGTGCGACCGCGCCGGACGGCCGAGCGGCTGGACACCGCGCCCGAGCCCGAGCCGGCGGAGGCGGAGGCCGAGCAGGGCGCCCAGGTCCGGGTCCAGGGGGTGGGCCTGACCGTCGCCTACGGCTCGAACCTCGGCACCTCGCAGGACATCGCCGAGCAGGTCGCCGACCGGGCCCGCAGGTCCGGCTTCGCGACCACGCTGACCTCGCTCGACGCGCTGGAGCCGCCCCGGGACGGGCTGCTCGTCGTGGTCGCGGCCAGCTACAACGGCCGGGCCCCGGACAACGCCGCCGCCTTCGACGCGGCGGAGGGTCTCGGCGACCTGCGCGGGCTGCGCTTCGCCGTGCTGGGCTGCGGCAACACGCAGTGGCCGACGTACCAGGCGTTCCCGAGGAGGGTCGAGGACAAGCTGCTCGCCGCGGGGGCCGAGCAGTTCGTCCCGCGCGGCGAGGCCGACGCCTCGGCCGACTTCGACGGCGACGTGCAGGCCTGGACGGCCGCGCTCTGGTCGGCGCTGGCCGCCGAGTACGGCGCGGGCGCGGCGGGCGAGCCGGAGGGCCGCCGCTACCGGGCCGAGCTGCTGACGCAGACGCAGGTGCGGCCCGCGGTCGTCTCCGATCGGGCGGTCCCGCTCACGGTGATCTCCAACGAGGAGCTGGTCCGGGACCCGTCCGGGCTGTGGGACTTCGGCGACGAGCGGCCCCGGCCCGGGGTGCGCTCGATCGTCGCCGAGCTGCCCGAGGGCGTCACGTACGAGGCGGGCAACCACCTCGCCGTGTACGCGAGGAACGACCCCGAACTGGTCGCGTGGGCGACGCGCTGCCTGCGGCTGCCCGCCGGTCAGGTGGTGCGGCTGAGCCAGGAGGGCGAGCGCGCCACGCACCTGCCGCTCGGCGTTCCGGTGCCGGTGGAGCTGCTGCTGACCGAGTTCGTCGAGCTGCAGGAGGTCGCCACCCGCTCGGACCTGGAGACGCTGGCGTCCTTCACCGAGTGCCCGTGGACGCGGGGCGAGCTGGCCCGGATCGACTACGCCGAGGACGTGCTGGCCAAGCGGGTGTCGGTGCTGGCCCTGCTGGAGCGGTTCCCGTCGATCGCGCTGCCGCTGGAGGCGTTCCTGGAGATGTGCGGCCCGATCCGGCCGCGCTTCTATTCGATCTCCTCCTCGCCGCTGGCCGGGCCGCGGCGGGTACGGATCACGGTGGGACTGGTGGACGGCCCCGCCTGGTCGGGGGCGGGGCGGTACCGGGGGATGTGCTCGGCCTACCTGGCCGGTCTTGAGCCGGGGGACGCGTTCTACGGGTACGTCCGGGTGCCCTCTCCTCCGTTCCACCTGCCCGCCGACCCGGCCACGCCGTTGGTCCTGATCGGCCCCGGCACCGGTTTCGCGCCGTTGCGCGGCTTCCTGGAGGAGCGGTCGCTGCTGCCGGACGCCGGTCCGGCGAAGGTGTTCTACGGCTGCCGCCACCCCGAGCACGACTGGCTGTACCGGGACGAGACCTGGGACGCGGACGTGCGCGTGGCGTTCTCCGCGCTGCCCGGCCACCCGCACCGGTACGTCCAGGAGGCGCTGCTCGCGGACGCCGAGGGTGTGCGTGACCTGGTCGAGCGCGGAGCGTACGTGTACGTCTGCGGCGACGGCGTGCGGATGGCCCCGGCGGTGCGCCGGGCGCTGGTGGAGATCTGCGGCGAAGAAGGGGTACGCCGGCTGGACGCGGAGGGCCGCTACCAGCAGGACGTGTTCGGCGGCTGAGGAGCTCCCGCCGAAGTGGAAGGAGCGGGCCGGGCCCTACGCGGCCTGGAAGAAGACCGGCTGGGGCCCGCCCGTACGCATCGTGGACATGACCAGGGACTGGACGATCCGCATGATCAGGGCCTCGAGGAGCATGAAGGCCGCCTTGGCCAGGATGGAAGCCAGGAATTCGGACACTTGATACCTCACGGGGGTGAAACTGCACTTACGGCCAGATTCCACCACATAAACGGATAGTGAGGCACCATCTAAGTGAACGGAGGATGAACAGGCAATGACTACTCGGCGGCCCCCGTGATGGCAGGAACCAGTGTGACCTGCGGTGCGACCGAAATCTCGGGGTGAACCTCAGGATAGCCCGCCGGGTGGAGCGCCACCGCCCGCTCGACCACCCGCCCCAGCAGACCGATCCCCGTGGCGCAGCCGAGCCCGATGCCCCAGCCGAACGGCCCGACCGGGCGGCAGCCGAAGAAGTGGCTGAGTCCGGGAACCGACACGATCAGGGCCAGGACGGCGAGCGACGCCAGCGCGGCCAGCGTGACCGGGCGATCCCTGCCGCCGGCCATGAGCGTCTGCAGCAACTGCGTCGCCACCAGGCCGATCAGCCCGACCGTGTCCGCCCGTCCGCGCGTCCCGGTCATCCGCGCCAGTGCCCAGGCCAGCCCGGCGCCCACGGCCGTCGTCCCGGCGCGTACGTAGATGTCGCGGGTCAGGGCTTCGCCGAGGGACACCTCCGGCCCCTCCTCCAGGAGCTTCTCCGGGCTGATGGCGCTCGGCGGGCGCACCGCGACCATCATGGCCGGGAGCATGTCGGTGAGCAGGTTGACCAGGAGAAGCTGGCGGGCGTTCAGCGCGCTGCGCCGGGTGAGCAGGCTGGAGCCCACGGTGAAGAGGATCTCCCCGACGTTGCCGCCGAGCAGGATGCCCAGCGACTCGCGGACCGATCCCCACATCGCCCGCCCCTCGACGATGGCGTCGATGATCGTCTCAATGCGGTTGTCCGCCACGACGATGTCCGCGGCGGCGCGGGCGGCGGGCGTGGCCCCCGATCCGAGCGCCACCCCCACGTCGGCGAGCCGGATCGCGGGCACATCGTTGGCGCCGTCGCCGGTGACCGCCACGACCTTCCCGGCGCGGCGCAGGCAGGACACGATCCGCGCCTTGTGCGCGGGGGTGACCCGCGCGAAGACCGACACCTTGGGCAGCAGGTCGACCAGGGCGTCGTCGTCCATCTCGTCGATCTCGGGGCCGGTCATGACGGGCATCCCGTTCAGCGCGCCGACCTCGGCCCCGATCGCCTCGGCCGTGCTCGGGTGGTCACCCGTGATCATGACGACCCGGACCCCGGCGCGGATCAGCCCCTCCACGCTCCGCTTCGCCGTGGGCCGTACCGGGTCGGACAGGCCGAGGTAGCCGAGGAAGCACAGCCGGCTGATCCGGGACTCGTCCAGGTCGGCTCGGCTGGACGCGCGGCGCTCGGCCACCGCGAGCACGCGGTAGCCCTGCCGGGCCAGCCGGTCCACCTCCTCCTCCAGCTCCGTCCGGATCTTGTCGTCCAGGGGGACGGCCCCGCCATCGCGTACGACGCTGTCGCAGCGCTCCAGCACGACCTCGGGCGCCCCCTTGACGCTCAGCAGGTGGCCGGCCTCGGACAGGCCGAGCACGGCGTGGTAGCCGCGGGCCGGCTCGAACGGCATCTCGTCGACGCGCGTCCACTCGCGCAGACCGTCCTCGGGGGTCACGCCGATGCGGGTCCCCCCGTCCACCACGGCCCGGTCGGTCGGGTGCGGGATGGCCCGGCCGCCCCCGAACCGGGGGGACGCGCGCAGGGCGGCGCCGACGATCGGGCGCAGCCCCGGGGTGAGGGCGTCCACGTCCTCCTCCGTCCAGCCGTCCGACACCCGGCCCAGGCTGATGCGCCCCTCGGTGAGGGTCCCGGTCTTGTCGAAGCACAGCACGTCCACGCGGCCGAGCGCCTCGATGGTCGCGGGATTCCTGACCAGGGTGTTGCGGGTGGACAGCCGCCTGGCGGCGGCCAGCTCCGCCACGGTGGCGATGAACGGCAGCCCCTCCGGGACCGCGGCGACGGACAGGCTCACCGCGGTCGACACGGCGGAGGCGACCGGCGAACCGCGCAGCAGGTCGATCACCATCAGCAGCGCGCCGGAGCCGAGCGCGACGGGCAGGATGCGCTGGCTCAGTTCGCGCAGGCGCAGCTCCACCCCGCTCGGGGGCGGCCCCTCACCGCCCATCTCCGCCGTACGGCCCACCTCGGTCCCCCCGCCGACCGCGACGACCACGGCCAGGCCGTGCCCGGCCGCGACGGTGGTGCCCTGGTAGACCATCGACGTCCGGTCGGCGACGGCCGGCGCCGCCGTGGGCGCCGTCGTCTTGCTCACGAGCTGCGACTCGCCCGTGAGCGTGGACTCGTCCACCTCCAGGCCGACCGCCCTGATCAGCCGGGCGTCGGCGGGCACCGCGTCCCCGGCGCGCAGCTCGATCACGTCGCCCTGGACCAGGTCCTCGGCGATCGCTCCCCCGTGGCCGCCCCGGCGCAGGAGCCGTACGTGGAGCTCGGTCTCCTTCGTGAGGTGGCGCAGGGCGCGCTGGGCGTCCCTGCGCTGGGCGCCGCCGAGGACGGCGTCCACGACCATCACCCCGCCGATCAGGACGGCGTCCAGGACCGAGCCGACCACGGCCGACACTCCCGCGCCGGTGGCGAGGACCGGGGTCAGCGGGTTCGCGAGCTCCTCGACGGACGCCCGGACCAGCGACGGCGGCTTCTCCGGCACGTGGGGCGCGACCTCCCCGTGCCGGTGGACGGCCTCCTCCTCTTCCAGGCCGGCGGACGAGGTGTCCAGCCGGGTCAGCACGTCCGACGTCGCCATCGCGTGCCAGGGCGTGCGGTCGGTGGCGGTCGGCGGCCGCACACCGCGCAGGCCGCGGCCCACCAGCGCGCCGACGACCATCGCCGCCAGCGCGGTGGCGTCGCCGAGGAGGATGGCGCTCGGGATCGCGCGCCGGCCGGGGCCGAGCGCCGCCAGCCCGAGACCGAGCACGGCGGCGAACATGGTCACCCGGACGCTCTGCTCGCTGGCCTTCCTGGCATACGGCAGGCCGCGCAGCAGCAGGTGGACGCCCTCCAGGTCGGCGATCACGTCGGCGTCCCAGGGCACGTGCGACGAGCCGCTCCGGAAGACGCCGATGCCGAGGTCGGCCTCCGACAACCCGTGCGGGGAGCGTCGCGACACGAGCGCGACGCCGTGCCCGTCCCGTTGGAGGTTCCGCACCGTGTCGGCCAGGTGCGCGGCGCGTGCCGCCGTCTGGTCCACGCCCAGGCGGCGGCCGAGGCCCGGCTCCCCGCCGGCGATCATGACGCGGGCGGTGCCCATCGGCGCCGCGGCGAGCGCCTCCGAGAGCGGGTGCAATTCGGGCGCGAGACCCACGAGCGCGACCCGCGTGCCGTCCCTCCACACCTCGATCGGCCGTACCCCGTGCTCGCGCCACAGCGTCAGCCGCTCGGTCTCCCCCGTCTCCTGTTCCCGCTCGCGCGGGAGCGGCTCGGCGACCCAGTCGCCGTCCGTGCGCCGCGCGTCCGGCTTCTTCAGGTCGAGGAGCGTGTACAGCCGGGCGTGCAGCGTGTCGCGATCGCCGTCCGGCGTGAGCGGCACCACCTCCTCGATCTCCCACCCTCCGGTGGCGAGGACGGCGGCGTCGATGAGGACGGTGTCGATCCGGTCCATCCGGCGCAGCGCGATGCGGTGCAGCACGATGCCGCCACGCTCCGACAGCACGCGCACGAGGACACTGATGAAGCCGTCCCGGCCGAGCCGGGCCGCCTTGGGCGTCGTCGAGATCAGCACCGAAACGCCGCGCTCCTGGCTGCGGCTGATCACCGAGGTGAGGCCCTGCGCGCCCAGGGCGGCGAAGCTGGCCGCCTCGGCGTACCGCTCGATCGGGCCGTGCGGCAGGGGCGCGGAACGGGGCTTGGCGAGCACGCGCAGGTGGCGGTAGGCCCCTTCGTGCGCCGCGAACTCCTGCTCGCGCCGGGCCCAGGAGCGACAGCCCGCCCGGGCGTCGGCGTACCGGCCCGCGGCCGCGAGCGAGTCGAGGAAGAGGGCGATGGGCCGCACCGCGAGCGTCTGGATGACGATGCGGGTCGCCGTGAAGAGCGTGTCGGTGGCCGGCACCCCGATCCGGCGTTCCAGGGTCACCCGCACCCGGGGCATGTGCTCCACGAGCCCCACGAAGGCGGGGACGGTGGGTGGCAGCCGCCGTACATGGGTGAGGAGCCCGGCCAGCGCGAGGCCGGTGCCGGCGATGCCGCCGACCAGGGCGATGCTCGCGTGGACCTGCTGTGCCACGCCGTCGCGCGCCCACCGGACGCCGCCGGCCTGCTCGGCCTGCTCGGCCTCCTCTTCGTCGCCGACGTCGCCCGGGTCGGGGTCGCCCCCGCCCGGCGGGTCGGCCTCCTGGCCGTCGGGCTCGGCCACGCCCGTGTCGCACTCCTGGACGATCGCCAGCAGGCGGGACAGATCGGCGTCCTCGGCGTGACGCACGAAGACGCAGCCGAGCGCGCCGTTCACCTCGGCGCGGTCGGCGCCCGCCTCGCACAGGCGGGCCTCAAGCGCCTCGGCCGCGTCCCGGGTTCCGGGGCCGCCGATGCGGCGCAGTTCGATCCGGGTTCCGCCCGCGCACGCCTGGAGGCGGCGCGGGCGTGGTACGAAACTTCGCAGCGGCTCCGGGAGGATGCTGAGCAGCGTGCCGAAAGCGGACAGTCCGGGAAGCGCCATGTCAGCGACTCCGGTCTGTCACGTGGATCGGGTGGGCGGCGGTCCGGGTGGGCGTCTGGCCGCCGCCCGGACGGGATGGCGGCATCACCCGCGCGTCCGAGCGGACCGCATCGCCGGAGTCCGCGCCCGCGACCAGGCCTTGGACTCCTCCGTGCGACCCCGCTGCGCGAGCATGGTCCCCACGCCGATGGCGGCGGCGACCGGCCATTCGAGCACGCCGAGGACGGCGAGGGCGCCGAGGCCTCCGTAGTAGATGACGCGCTCCGGCGGCGGCAGGAACGACCGCGCCACGTCCACGGCGTGGCCGACCTCCTGGCGGCTCATGTGCGGCATCTCCACGTGCGGCATTTGCGGCCGGTGGAACTGGAGGCTGACCATGGGCAGGTTCAGCGTGAATTCACCGTTGTGCCCGTCATGCTGCCCCTGCGTGATCGGGGTCGGCATCGGCGTCGGTGTGGACGCGGTGCGGGCGGCGCGCGCGCGGGTCGCGGCGGTCCGCGTTGTCCGCGTCGCGGCGGCCCGCGTCCCGGCGGCGGTCCGCGTCGCGGCTGTCCGCGTCGCCGTCGTCGTCCGCTTGCTCGCGGGCGTCTCCACGGCCGGCTGCTTCTTCGTCGTCGGCCGGGGCGTCGTGGCCGCGCGTGTACGGGTCGTGCGGCCCGTCTGGGGCGTCTCCGTCACGATCGAGTCCCTCCTCCACCCGGGAGCGGTCCCCCGGCAAGACGGCAGGGAGGAAAGCGCCCGGCTGCGGGCGCGCCTCCCGTATCTCCATACTTCGCCCGCCCGTCGATTACGGAAAGCCCTAATCGCGTCCTTTTACAGTCCCATTCTCGATCCCGGACACTCCGCCGCCCGAACCGCGGGTCAGCGCAGCCGGAGCCGCTCCGGCAGTGCGGCGAGAGGCTCCGGCAGCCGCAGCGGGCCGCGTCCCGGGGTGACGGTGCCCAGAATCCGCGCCCCGGACGCGCCCGTGCAGCCGGGCACCGTCCCCGCCAGCCCGTGCGCGGTCAGCCAGCCCAGATAGGAGAACGCGATCGCCTCCTTGGCGTCGGAGGGCACGCCCAGCTCGTCGCTCGCCAGGAAGCGGGCGCCCGGCGCCCGGCGCCGCAACTCGTCCATGACGACCGGGTTGCGCACGCCGCCGCCGGACACGACCACCGTGTCCAGCCGGTGCCGCCGGATCTCCGCCGCCACGGTCTCCCCGGTCAGCGCGGCCAACGTCGCGAGCAGGTCCGCCAGGTCCGGCGCGTACGGCGCCGCCACCCTCGCGAGGTACCCCTCGTGGAACAGCTCCTTGCCCGTGCTCTTGGGCGGCGTGCGCCGGTAGTACGGGTCGGCGAGGAGCTCGGCGAGCAGCCCCTCGTGGACCCTCCCCGCCGCCGAGATCCTGCCGTCCTCGTCGTACGGCCGGCCGGTCGCGGCGAGCACGGCGGCGTCCAGGAGGGCGGAGGCCGGGCCGGTGTCGTACGCCACCGGGACGGCCGGCACGGTGAGGTTGGCGATCCCGCCGAGGTTGAGCGCCCCGGCGCGGCCGGGCAGTCCGGCCAGCAGCGGCAGGTCGAACGCGGACACCAGGGGCGCGCCGTGGCCGCCCGCGCTCACGTCGCGGACGCGCAGGTCCGAGACGACCGGGACGCCGAGGCTCTCGGCGATCCAGGCGGGCTGGCCGAGCTGCAGCGTGCCCCGGACCCGGCCGTCCTCGACCCAGTGGTAGAGGGTCTGCCCGTGCGAGCAGATCAGGTCGGCGGCGGGGCACTCCCGCGCCGCTCCGGCGAACGCCTGGCCGATCAGCGTGTCCAGGCGGCACACCTGCGCCATGTCGACCGGGTGCGGCGGCAGCGCGGCGACGATCGCGGCCCGCAGCTCCGGCTCGTACGGCCGCGCGCCCACATGCTCGACCACGCCGGTGAGAACGCCGTCGGCGGCCATGGTCCAGTCCACGACCGCGCTGTCGATCCCGTCATGGGACGTCCCTGACATCAGCCCGAGCACTCGCACGCCTGCTCCTTGTCGGGATTCTTCATAGGAATATAGTTCTTGGAAGATTATCTACACATGGAGAGCGTGTGACGACTCTGGTCATCGGCGTCGACGGCGGGGGCACCGGCACCCGCTGCGTGGTGGCGACACGTACGGGCCACGTGGCCGGGAGGGGAAGCGGCGCGGGCGCCAACGTGCTCTCCGCCGCCGACCCCGCGGGCAGCCTGCACTCCGCGCTGGAGGGGGCGCTGTCCGGCCAGGACCGCGACCGGGTCGCGGGCGGGGTGTTCGCGCTCGCCGGCGCCGGCTCGGCGCCGGAGCGGGCCGAGGCGCTGGCCGCCGAGGTGTGGCGGGCCTGCGGCCTGCCCGGGCGGCCGGTGGTGGCGCCGGACATCCTCGCCGCGTTCGCCGGAGCCACCGAGGAGCCATCGGGCCGGGTGCTCATCGCCGGCACCGGCGCGGTCGCCGCCAGGATCAGCGGGCGCACCGTCGTCGCCCGGGCCGACGGGTACGGCTGGATCCTCGGCGACGAGGGCTCGGGGGTGTGGATCGGGCGGCGTGCCGTACAGGCCGTGCTGGGCGCGCTCGACGGCCGGGGCACGCCCACGGCGCTGCTCGACGGGCCGCCGGAGTGCGCGATCCGCGACGCCCTGGTGGAGGCCCCGGGCGAGCCGGGCGCGCGCCTGACCCCGGAGGCGGTCGTACGGGTCGTCCAGGCGGGGGTCGACGAGGGCGGGCCCGCGTGGCTGGGCCGGTTCGCGCCGGCCGTCGAGGCCGCCGCCCGCCTGGGCGACGAACCGTCCCTGGCGATCCTGCGCGAGGCCGCGCGCCGCCTCGTGGCCACGGCCGGGTCCCTGGGCGAGGAGGCCGGGCCGACGGTGCTGGCCGGGTCGCTGCTCACCGAGCCGACCCTGCTGGCCGACCTGGTCAGGTCCGGGCTCGGCGGCCCCGCGGTCCCGGCCCGCGACGGCGCGGCGGGGGCGGCCGCTCTCGCCCTCCACCGCGCCGCGCCGGAGGCCTCCGAGGCCCCGGACGTGCTGGCCGCCCACCGCAGGCTCATCGCCTGATCGGGGGCGGCCCTGATCAGCGGACCGTGCGGCCGTCGCTCGGCTCGCTGATCCGGTTCACCTGGTCCACGGCCGCGACGTAGTAGGTCGCGCCCTGGCCGCCTTCGGGATCCACCCAGCGCACGTTGCGGCCCGCCGGGACGAGCCCGACCAGGTTGCGGGCGTCGGCGAAGTCGCCCGGCCCCGCCTGCCGGTCGAACCGGAAGACCGCGAACTGGAACGGGATGGTGCTGCCGGTCGCGACGATGTGCAGTTCGGCGCCTCCGGCCACCCGGCGGGCGGTGGCCAGGACCGGACGCCGCGGGGCCTGGCCGTTCGCGAGGCGCGGAAGCAGCGGGCCGAGGGCCGGTCGGGTGTAGTGGTCGGTCGCGACCGTGGAGAGGGAGCCCAGCCGGTCCTCGCGCACGTCTACGGCGCTGAACCAGATGTCCCCGCCGACCTCCGGATGGTTCCGGTTGAGCGTGAGGTGCTGGGTGAGCTCGCCCGGCTGGAACCACTCGGCAGGCTGCCCGTCGGCACCGGCCTTGTAGGCGGCCTGGCCGATCCACAGCTGCACGCCGGTGCCGGACGCGACGCCGGACCACCAGGGGATCAGCTTCGCGTAGTCGGCGTTCGACTGGCCGATGTACCAGTAGATCTGCGGCGCGATGTAGTCCAGCCAGCCCTTCCTGACCCAGCCCCGCGTGTCGGCGTGCAGGTTGTCGTAGGACTGGCCGCCGGCGGTGTCCGAGCCGAGGGGGTCGGTGGACTTGTTCCGCCAGATGCCCGACGGGCTGATGCCCCAGGCGACCTCCGGCTTGGCCTGCCGTACGCGCTGCTGCATCTCCTGGACGAGCAGGTCCACGTTGTGGCGCCGCCAGGCGGCGAGGTCGGGGAAGCCCGCGCCGTACTGTGCGAAGGCCGCACTGTCGTCGAACGCCGTGGTGTTGACCGGGTAGAAGTAGTCGTCGAAGTGCAGGCCGTCGATGTCGTACCGGGTGATCGCGTCCATCATCGCGTCCTGGACGAAAGCCCGTACCTCCGGAATTCCGGGGTTGTAGTAGAGCTTTCCGCCGTACGAGACGATCCAGTCCGGGTGCTTGCGGCCCGGGTGCTCGGGGTGGAGCTTGGCCGGGTCCGGCTGCATCGACACACGGTACGGGTTGAACCAGGCGTGGAAGGCCATGCCCCGCCGGTGCGTCTCCTCGACGAGGAAGCCCAGCGGGTCGTAGCCCGGATCCTGGCCCTGGACCCCGGTCAGGTACTCCGACCAGGGCTCGAAGTTCGACGGCCAGAACGCGTCGGCGGTCGGCCGGATCTGGACGAACACCGAGTTGAGCTTGCGCGCCTGCGCCAGGTCCAGCCAGGCGAGATACTCCGCCTTCTGCTGGTCGACGGTCAGGCCCGACTTCGACGGCCAGTCGATGTTGACCACCGAGGCGATCCACATCCCGCGCATCTGGCGCAGCGGGGGGATGTGGCCGTCGGGGCTCCCCGCCGCGAAGGCGGGCGAGGAAGCGAGGGCGGACAGGGGGAGAGCCGTCGCGGCGGTGGCCAGAGCCAGGCCGCGCAGGACGGAACGTCGGGTGGGGGAGCTCATCGGACCTCCGTTGGGGGATGAAGAAGAAGGCACCGAGCGCGAGATTGGCAGAAACTTACTTTCAGATCAATGACGGTGAAAGAAAGTGTCATTGATGTGTAACCTGCTTCAAGACATCCACACGGGAGGGTGACCTCGTGCCCGCACGCAGTTCCAGCCTGGACCGGCTGGCCATGACCGTCCTGCAGCCCGGCTTCGACGGCGTCGCGCCGCCCGCGTGGCTGCGCGAAGCGCTCGCCGACGGCCTGGGCGGCACCGTCCTGTTCGCGCGCAACATCGTGGACGTCGGGCAGACCGCCGCGCTCATCGCCGCGCTACGCGAGGAGAACCCCGCCGTGGTCGTCGCGGCCGACGAGGAGGGCGGCGCGGTCACCCGGTTCGAGGCCGCGCTGGGCAGCTCGTGGCCCGGCAACCGGGCCCTCGGCGTCGTCGACGACGTCGTACGCACCGAACACGTCGCCCGGGCCATCGGCCGGCTCCTCGCCGCCGCGGACGTGACCCTGAACTACGCGCCGGTGGCGGACGTCAACGCCAACCCGGCCAACCCCGTGATCGGCATCCGCTCCTTCGGGCCCGACCCCGACCTCGTCGCCCGGCACACCGCCGCCTGGATCACCGGCCTCCAGGCCGAAGGGGTGGCCGCGTGCGCCAAGCACTTCCCCGGCCACGGCGACACCGTCACCGACTCCCACCTCGCGCTGGCCACCGTGCACGCCTCCCTCGACGTGCTCCGCGAGCGCGACCTGCCGCCGTTCCGCGCGGCGGTCGAGGCCGGCGTCCGCTCGATCATGTGCGGCCATTTGCTGGTGCCCGCGCTCGACCCGGACGTCCCCGCCACCCTCAGCCGGAGGATCCTCACCGGCCTGCTCCGCGAGGAGCTCGGCTTCGACGGCATGCTCGTCACCGACGCGATCGAGATGCGCGCCGTCGCCGCCCTCCACTCCCCCGGCGAGGTCGCCGTACGCGCCCTCACGGCCGGAGCGGACGCGATCTGCGTGGGCGTCTCCTCCCCCGGCGGCGAGAGCGTCTACGCGCTGCGGGACGCGATCGTCGAGGCGGTGCGCGACGGCCGGCTCCCCGAGGAACGCCTCGCCGAAGCCGCGGCCCGGGTGCTCGCCCTCGCCGACTGGCACGCCGCCCAGGCCGCCGAGCGCCGCCCGGCCGAACCCGCGACGGCCGTCGACCGCGCGGCCGAGGAACTCGGCCTGGACACCGCCCGCGCCGCCATGCGCGTGGTCATGTCCGACGCGGCCTCCGTACCGCTCTCCCGGCCGCCCCTGGTGATCCACGTCGCCCCCCGGATGAGCCGGGCGGTCGAGCCCGGAGCCCCCGCCGGCCTCACCCGTGAGCTGGCCGGGCTGCTTCCCGGCACCGAGGGCCATACGATCATGACGGAAGCCACCGCGCTTCCCGACCTGAGCGGCGACCGGCCGGTCGTTCTGGTCGTGCACGACGCAGGCCGGCACGCATGGGTCCGCGAACTCGTGGCGACAGCCGTACGAGCCCGGCCAGACGCGATCGTGGTAGAGACCGGCATTCCCGCCGAAGCAGTCGGGGCGGTATATGTCACTACACACGGCGTCTCACGGGCCTCCGAGCGTGTCGTCGCTCGTTGGCTCACCGGCGGCGAGGACCCGAGACCCGGACAGGAGAAGGCGGCAGGGTGAACGAACACGAAGGGCCGAACCCGGTCAACCTGGTGGCGACGGTGCGGGCGGTCCTGCCGTCCCTCACCCCCGCGGCCCAAGCCGTCGCCCGCCTGATCCTGGACGACCCCGCGATGGTCGCCGGCAGCACGATCACCGAGTTCAGCGCCGCCTCCGGCACGAGCGAGGCGACCATCGTGCGCACCGCCAGAGCCCTCGGGTTCGCCGGCTACTCCCAGCTCCGCTTCGCCCTCGCCGCCGCCGTGGCACGTGCCAAGCCCGAACGCCTCGTCCCCGGCGACCTCGGCCCCGACGACCCCCTCACCGACGTGATCGCGAAGGTCACCCGGGCCGAGTCCGAGGCCCTCGCCGACACCGCCGCCCAGCTCTCCCCCGAGCGGCTCGCCGCCATCGTGGAGGCCATCGCCTCGGCCCGGCGGATCGACGCGTACGGCGTGGGGGCCTCGGGGCTGGTCGCGGTCGACATGGCGCAGAAACTCATGCGCATCGGGCTCCCCGGCCACTCCTTCACCGACGCGCACCTCGCCCTCACCAGCGCCGCCCTCGTCCGCGCCGGCGACGTCGCCGTCGGGGTGAGCTGCACCGGCGAGACACCCGACGTGCTCGGCCCCATGCGCGTGGCGAGCGCGGCCGGGGCCACCACCGTGGCGATCACCAACAACCCCCGCTCCTCCCTGGCCGAGCTGGCCGACCACGTCCTGGTGTCGGCCGGCCGGGAGACGGCGTTCCGCCCGGGGGCGCTGGCCAGCCGGATCAGCCAGCTCCTGATCGTGGACTGCATCTTCGTCGGCGTGGCCCAGCGCACCTTCGACACCTCCGACTCCGCCTTACGCGCCACCCGCGCCGCGCTCAACGGCTACATCGAGGATTCCCGCCGGCGTACCAAGACGGGATGAGCCCGTGGTCACTCGCCGCCGATAAGTGACGCCGCGGCGGCTGCTCCGGTATGCGCCGAGCCCCCGCCGTCGATGAGTGCCGCTGCGCTGCGGCGGGTGGCTGTTCGCCCGGCTGTCGGTCCGCGCGCCCAGGACGATGTTGGTGACATGGTGCCCGACCCAGGTTGCGTTCCCCCAGAGCACGTCCAGCTTCGGCACAGGCCGCCACGCCTCTCAGAATCTCTTGCCCGAAATCGGTCACGTCGTAGACGACATCGACGGTGAATACCTCGTCGAAACAGGGGGCACCGCTAAGGCGTCGGCGGTGTGGGAGGCTGGGCCGGTGCCTGTGACCCTCCGCCCCCTGGACGCCCGACACTTCTCTGCCTGGCTCGAACGCAGTCGAGCCGAGTACGCCAAGGATCTCGTTGCTTTGGGGCAAACGTCCGAGGACGCCTACCGGCATGCGGACGAGAGCATGGCTCACTTCTTTCCGTCCGGGATACCGACCCCAGGGCACGTGGTCTTCGACGTAGTCGACGATGCCGGGGTAACCGTCGGCTACCTCTGGATCGGACCGGATACGAGCGACGACGCCGACGCCTGGTGGATCTGGGACATCGTGATCGACGCCGACAAGCGTGGTCGGGGCCTCGGACGAATGGCCATGCTCCTCGGCGAGGAATACGCCCGGGCGCAGGGCGCTCATACTCTGGGTCTCAGCGTCTTTGGGTTCAACACAGGCGCGCGTGGCCTTTACGAGTCGCTCGGCTACCAGACGACCTCGGTGAAGATGCTCAAGAAACTCGACGGAGCCTCAGGCGACGTTGGCCCTGCCGACGACGGCGCGTAGGCGGGGGTTGTCGGTGTTGCGGTTTCGCCAGGCGATGTAGCGGCGGATCATGCTGGCCTGCTCCCGGTGGTCGGCGTCGTCGGTGCCGTTGAGGGTGGACTCGCGCAGCGCGGTGAACTGGGCCTCGATCCGGTTGAGGTAGGTGCCGCGCACCCTGGGTGCGCGAACCCGCTTGGCCATGAGCAGAGTGTGAGGCGATCACGCCGATCGCGGTGGGACCTTGATCGGCATGTCGCGACGAAGCGGGGCAAACCCCAGCTGATGCGGCACTAGATCCCCACCGACGAGGGTGGCCAGAACTACGGCGCAGTGATGATCTTGGAATTGGCCCGGTGTGGCACAAACCGTGGCACTGACGGGATTACGGTGTGCTCAGCGCCGCATCGATGGCCGCGCCATGGCGATCCAGCCAGGCCTCGCGCCGCTTGATCTCATCCCCGATGCCCTCATCCCACATCCTCGCCCAGCCACCGCCCTGCTCCTCGGCTCTCTGCTTCATCAGGAACCACGCCCGCCGGGTCCCCAGCGTGAGCATCTCGACGAGCCGGGAACGGTCGACGTCCGACATCCCGTAGGCGTCGGCCAGGATCCGGCAGCGGCGCGGCACGTCCACCTTCCGCAACAGCGGGTCGGCATCGACGGGGTCGCACAACGGCGCCCAGTACATCATCGCGTTGGACACCTCATCTACCCGGGTGGTCGGCCTGGCGAGGTCGAAGTCGATCAGCGCGGCCGCCTCACCGTCCCGGAACACGATGTTGTCTGGCGTGTAATCCCTGTGCCCGACCACCTCAGCCGGGTATCGCGGCGCGGGCGGCATACCCGGCGGCTCCGAGAGCCCCCGGCTCGGCCGCACCCCTTCAGGGATGACGAACCCCGCGACGGCGGCGTGGTAGCCGCGTACGAGGCGCCCGACGGAGGCCAGCCGCTCCTCGTCGGCGAGCCACGCCGGCCTCGGCCGCCCCGCGACCTCGCCGGGAACGAAGGTCAGTACCTCGCGCCCGGCCGCGTCGATGCCGAGGAACCGCGGCGCGCCCGGGTACCCGGCTTCCTCCAGATGGCCCAGCAACGCGTGGACAAGCGGGGCGTTGGGGCCGACCGGCCGGCGCACAGTGTCGCCGACCCGCACAACCCCCTCGGTGACGTCACCGCCGACGAGTGGGATCTCGGGGTGGGACTCGGACGATTCGACGTAGGTGAAAGAGTTCATTTTCCCTGGGGGGTAGAGGCCAACGACTCGGTCCGCCGCAGCGAATACAGTCATGATCTCAAAGCACACGACCCGATGCCGGATGAGTTCGCGGCCGAGGCGGACCTGGTCGACCGCAACGGCGCGCCCGCCATCTCCGCGGACGCCCTGCGACGCACCTTCGGTTACTTCTCCCTGACATTCCAGGCTCGATCGGCCCCGGAGCGCTGGCGAAACTGACCGGCAACCACTGCTGGTAGGCCTTCGCTTGACGCAATAATTCTTGCGGAGGTCGCCTTGCCTGAGCCATCCCACATCCCCGTCGCCTCCCACGCTTGCGTCTCCGCTGACACCAGGCGGGACGAACGTGGAGTTCAGGATCAACACAAGCTCAACCGGGCAACAGCAGCCCGGCATGGCTGGACTGTCGTCCACGAGTTCACCGACAACGACAAGTCCGCCGCGAAGGCCGACGTCGTCCGCGACGACATCGAGGCCATGCTGAAAGCGCGCCGGAGCGCTTCACCCGTGCATGTACTGACACCGGCTGGTCCTGCGATTGGGCGCTGCACCGCCCAGCTTCCGGGCAGGCCGGTGTCTACACATACGGAGGACCGGAAGAGGAAGGGCGAGGTGCGCGAGGATGGCGCCGTTGAGCATTGACTTGATCGAGCGGGCCCGCTCCGGGGACGAGGCGGCGTTCGAGCAGCTGGTCGGCCGGTATCGAGGCGAGGTGCAGATCCATTGCTACCGGTTCTTGGGCTCGCTCGCCGACGCCGAGGACGCCCTGCAGGAGACCCTCGCCGCCGCCTGGCGTGGTCTGGCCGGGTTCGAGGGACGAGCGTCTTTCCGCACGTGGCTGTACCGGATTGCCACCAACCGTTGCCTGAACTTGTTGCGCACGGCCAGCCGGCGCCCGCCCGCCGATCTGACAGGGCTAGATGTCGAGGCGCCCGAGCCGACCCGCCGAGGAGAGGTGGTCTGGCTGGAGCCCTACCCCGACGTGCTACTCGCCGACCTTCCCGACACCGCAGCCGGCCCGGAGGCCCGTTATGAGGCACGCGAGGCCGTTTCTCTCGCGTTCATCACGGCGTTGCAACTTCTCCCGCCTCGCCAGAGAGCCGCATTGATCTTGTGTGAGGTGCTGGACTTTCCCGCCCGTCAAGTCGCCGAGATGCTGGACACCACCGATCAGTCGGTTGCCAGCGCCCTTAAGCGGGCCCGGGCAACCCTTGCCCGGGAGCTACCCAAGACGGACCAGCCGACTCCGGCGGCGAACTCGCCCGCCGAGCAGGAAGTGCTCAGTCGGCTGGTTCAAGCGTTCGAGGACAGCGACGTCCAGGCCGTCGTCGCGTTGATGACCGACGACGTCTGGGTACGCATGCCTCCGGTCCCGCTCGAATACCAAGGCCGAGAACTGGCAGCTCGGTTCTTCGGCACGATCGCCTTCCGCCACGGTCGCCGTTATCGGCTCGTGCCGACCCGCGCCAACGGCCAACCGGCATTCGGTGTCTACCTCCGCGACCCGCTCACCCAGGTGGCACACGCGTTCGGCCTGTTCGTCATCACACTGGCAGGCGAGCGCGTGAGCGCCATCACCCGGTTCGACAGCGGGGTATTCGCGCGGTTCGGCTTGCCCAGGACTCTCGCTGACTGATGCGCGGAGTACGACCATGCCAGACGACTGATCCCGTCACAGTTGAGGAGTCCTGAAGGCGCCCCGGAGAGCGAGCCGGAGGATGGGGCGGGACCTGCGGCCGCCGGTCGCCGCTCCGCCCGAAGCCGGGTACCGCTTCTGGACAGAATCCAATATGTACACACGATGGATGGGCCGCTGGGTCCGGCTCGACAGCCCCCCGGCGGCGAGTACTTCGTGGAAGTGAACGACGGTTTCGCCGCGCTGGGCAATCTCATAGAGGTCGACCACCACGCCAGATCCCGGTTCACATGAGGTCCGCCCAGCGGGGTTCGAGTTCGACGCCGACGGCGCGCCGGCTGAGGCGGGCGGCCTCGATGAGGACGGTGCCGACCCCGCATATGGGGTCGCAGACCAGCTGGCCCGGTTCGAAAGATTCGGCGACGGCCGCCCAAATCGAGAGCGAAGCAGTGTCTATCAGGTAGGACGAGGAATGAGGCGCGCTGAACCTAGCCGCGCAACCACCGACAGACCGACGACGAGCCGGAATGAAAGGAATCCATCGAATGACGGACGCTGAACAACCCTCCGCAACGCCTGCCGAAGCGAGCGCGGACTATCAGAAGATGATCCGCGTGGAGGCCTCTCCTCAAGCGCTGTTCGATGCACTCACCAGCGTCTCCGGCCTCGCCGCCTGGTGGACCCGTGTCACGGGATCCGGCGACGCCGGCGGCGAACTCAGGTTCTTCATGAGCTCCCCCGAACCGCTCGTGATACATGTCGATGAGGCAACGCGGCCCACATCGGTGCGATGGACCGTAACCGAATGCAGCTTCCTCCCCGACTGGGTTGGAACGCGTCCGACCTTCACCATCACCCCGGTCGATGGCAACGCGTCTGAACTTCAGCTCCGTCACCACGGTCTAACTCCAGAATTGGACTGCATCGGGATGTGCACTCGCGGCTGGGACCACTTTCTCGCGAGGAGCTTGCGTGAGTACGTCGAAGTCGGCCACGGCAGCCCTCACGGAAGCAGCGCAGATAAAGCCCGCCGCGTCTAGGAACCCTACCGAATGACTCCGAAGGGAAGCGTTGCCCAAGCTCGCTCTTAGTTACCGGCACCGGACCGACTACATTCCAGACAAGGAGTGATCATGGCAAAGGTAATTTTTGGAAACCATTCGGCGGTTCGAGTTCCTCGGACAGAAAAGGACAGAATTCGCAGGTTCTATCGTGACGTCCTAGGCTGCGAGATAGCGAGAGAGGGTGACCAAAAGGACGACTTTCGCATGGGAGGCAACTTCTATATCGCGTTTCTCTACGAGAACGAGGGCGTCGCTCTGGATGAGAGCGGGTTTTTGAAAGCGATCTATCTGGAGCTGAAGACCGACAACGTCGAAGAGATGAGGCAAAAAATTGTCGCCTTCGGCGTCAACGTAATCGAAGTGCCGGATCCGCACCTCTACTTCCAAGCCCCTGGAGGACAGGTCTTGCGGCTGGTCGGAATCAACGAGGACCTCTCCAAATATGAGGGGACCGGGCACGGCGAACAGTTCGTTGGGCGGGCGTTTGAATGAGGGCACGAAAGCTCAAAAACGCAAACAAAAGGCGCCAGCCCGGCACAACGATTGCGACAGAGGAGCGGGGGCGACTGCTGGTGCTAGTGACCCGCCAAATCAGCCGTGGGCAAGACCCTGCTGAACTAACGGAATCGGCCCCGGATTCTTGTCTCGGCCACCAGCCGCAAAGTCGCCGCACACGGATTCATCGACCGGCTCGGCCGGCCACGGCGCATGGTTTCCCTTGCCCATGAGTCAGCTGAGGGTGTTGAACGTCGCTTCTGGGCGGTCACGTCGGGAGTACAGCTCCCAAGCCGCTTCGGCGATGCCATCGGGATCGAGTGTTCTGGCCCCCACGTCACCGAACTGGTCCTGCTGGGACTGGACCATCTCGTAGATGTCGCCGCGTTCGATAAGCCCACCGATGATCAGGCTTCCGGCGTAGACGCCCTTCTCGGCCAGTGCCGTGTTCAGAGTCAGGGCGTAGTTGCGCAGCGCGGCCGAAGACAGCGCGAGCGCGCCGAGGGCGGGCATGGGCATGACAGCGCTGAGGCCGCCGGCGAACAGCAACCCGCCGTCGCCACGCTCGATCATGCCGGGTAGCACCTTGCCGACCACGTCGACGGCCGGATACACCGAGGCCATCGCTTCTCGCACGCTCGCCGAGTCGGTATCGACGATCGGCGTCGGCGGGGCCTGCAGGTCGGCCGCGCCGGGCCCGTAGTAGAGCACGTCGATGCGGGAGAACCTGTCGGCGATGGCGTCCAGAGTGGACAGGATCTGGTCGCGGTCACGTACGTCGGCGACGAAGGACTCGGCTTCGATGCCCGCCTCGGCCAGAGAGGACAGGTATCCCGCGTGCCGGTGGTCGCTGCGGGATAGAGCGCCACCGCATGGCCCTCACGGCCGAAGCGATGCGCGATGGACATGCCGAGCCGGGGCCCGACGCCAACGCCGTTTGACCCGCGCCCCCGCCCCGTCGTGGCGGTCGACATGAGCAAGACCAAGCCGCGGGAGCCGGATCCAGGCACCTGGCTCCTGAACAAGATCGACATCCGCGAGCAAGGTCTGACCTGTCAGATCGAGCAGACACAGGCGCAGATCGACGCTCTGACAACGCGGCTGCGCGAACTCCAGGTCAGCCAGGGCATCCTCGTGGAGACCGAGCCGGGATTGTTCGCTCAGCCGCATCCCTAAAGACCCCGGCCCGGGCGTGACGTCGTCCATGGGCTGGCCCCCAGGGCGGTGGTGAGACGCGAAGCGAGCCTCGCGACGGCGGCATGCAGTTCCGGCCCGCCCTCGATGCGGAAGGGGAACGGCACGTTCGGCAGCCACTCCTGCGCGTACATCGTCGGATTGCTCGTGCTGCCGACGAGCACGCACCTGTCCCCCGACGGTTCGAGCCTTCCCATCGGCGGCCGGATCCAAGGCGCCACCTCTGCGAGGGGAGCGTCGAACACGACGCGCGTGGCGAATTCCCACCCGGTGCCCAGGTTCTCCTCCAGCGCCGCCACCGGGTCGAGGTCGTCGGGCGGCTCGAACGCGTGTGTGCTCCGCCGAACCTGGCGGACGCGGTCGACCCGGTAGGTGCGGACGGCGTCCGCGTGGTGGGAATAGCACAGCAGGTACCAGCGCCCGTGACGGACGACGACCGCCCAGGGGTCGACCTCGGCCTCCCACTGGTTGCCGGACTCGCTCTGGTAGGCGACCACCACGCGCCGCCGGTCCGCGATGGCGGCCACGAGCGCGCTGGTGGTGGCGGGATCCGGACGGGCCGAGAACCGGTCGGGCGCCGCCGACGCATACTCACGCAGCGCCGCCGCCTGCCGTCCGATGTTCTCGGGCAGGGCCCGGATGACCTTGCCCAGGGCGGCGCCGACGAGGTCGCTGACGTCGGTGGCCGCCGGCTGGCCATTGAGTACCGCCATGACCAGGCCAAGCGCCTCGGGTTCTGTGAAGGCGACCGGAGGCAGCCGCGTCCCGCGCCCAAGCTGGTATCCGCCATACGGGCCGCGGACCGACTCGACGGGGATGCCCGCCTCACGAAGGATCCCGACGTACCGGCGCGCGGCCCGCTCCGTGACGCCCAGACAAGCGGCGAGTTCGCCGGCCGTCACGCCAGGGCGGGCCTGGAGAATCTCCATGGCGCGCAGAGCTCGTGCGGTGGGACTGAGATCGGTCGGCACACGAGCACATTACGAGGTCACGTAATGAACAGGAAGTAGAACGTCCGGAATCGGCCCTAGCCTGACGTCCTGACCGCGTTCCGTCCTCGCCGGAACGCGCTGAAGAAAGAGAACTGACCATGGATATCCTGCTCATCGCCGGCCTGTGGCTCGACGGATCCGCGTGGGACGACGTCGTGCCCGTCCTTCAGGCGCTCGGCCACCGCCCCATACCGATCACCCTGCCCGGGCAGGGGGACGGATCTGCCTCGGCCACTCTCGACGACCAGGTGGCAGCCGTGCTCGCCGCGGTGGCGTCGGCGTCAGGAAAGCCCATGGTGGTGGGGCATTCCGCCGCTTGCACCCTGGCCTGGCTGGCCGCCGACGCGTGCCCGGAGCGGGTCGCCAAGGTCGCGTTCATCGGCGGCTTCCCGGCCGCGGACGGGCGGCCCTACGCCGACTTCTTCGAGGTGAAGGACGGCGTCATGCCCTTCCCCGGCTGGGGTCCTTTCGAAGGACCGGACTCAGCTGACCTCGGCGAGGAGGCAAGGAGCGACTTCACGTCCGCGGCGATTGCCGTCCCCGCCGGGGTGACGAAGGGCGTGGTACGCATGACGGACGAGCGACGGTTCGACGTACCCGTTCTCGTCGTGTGCCCCGAGTTCACCCCCGCCCAGGCTCAGGAGTGGATAGCCGCCGGTGACGTGCCCGAGCTGGCCAAGGCCAAACACCTTGACCTTGTGGACATCGACTCGGGCCACTGGCCCATGATCACACGGCCTGCCGAGCTCGCCCGGCTTTTGGCCGCCGCGGCCCCTGAGATCTGACGCAGCTGCCGGCCATCGCTCCTCGCTGATCAGCCGGGTCAGCGTAGCGATCCCGCTCGACAGCAGAGTGCCTTCGCGCAGCATGTGCACCACGGCGCGGTCGAAACAACGCCCACAGCCTTTCGACCGTCGACCACACCCCGGGGGCCAGGTGGCCGCAGACCTCCTGTTCATGTTCGGAGAACTCCGCCGGCTCCAGCAGGTCCAAGATCTCCCAGGCGTGCTCGTTGGGGGGGTCTTAAGATGGCCGGAAACGCCTTGACCGCCCGCCTTACCTGATTCAAGCGACGGAAGGGGCATCAACTCGCGCAATGCCCTCTTAGGCACCAGGGGAGACATTGCGGAGTTTAGTGGCCCGCCACGCAACCTTGCGGGTAACTCGTTCAGCTTCTGATCGGCGAGCTCGCGGCAGAGTTGGTCATGGGCTGTGCTCGGGCGTTGCGCCAGCGCACGTAGGCACCGATCGCCGCGTTCTGCTCGTCACGACTACGGTGGTCAGCGCCGTTCAGCGCGTGGTAGCGCAACGCGGCGAACTCCGACTCGATCCAGTGGAGTTGCCCCGGTTCCTTCGCGCTCCGTGTGATCCGCTGCAGCTTGCGGCCTTCCTCCATCGTTAACGGCCGGACGAACACTTCCGGTCGGCGAACCACGACCGCCTCCCATCATCCATATCGGCCTTGATGCCATCGCCTACTGCGCCCATCGGCGCCCAACCGCGACGAGCACTTTGCGGATGAGCCGGGCAGCATCACCGTCTCCTCCCCATACCGCCACGCGATCGCCGTCTACGGCGCGAATCGCTACATGGGATGAAGGTGGCCGGCCTGCGATGCCAGATCGCTTACCTGGCAGGTAATCGCCCTCCGCGCGAAGGGCGTGCCAAGATCGGCAGCGCACCGAACACGACCCACCGGGAGGACACCATGCCCGCCTACGTCATCGCCCACCTGCAGGAGGCGGCCCCGCACCCGGAGATCGCCGAGTACATCGAGCGGCTCCCCACCACCTTCGAGCCGTACGGCGGCCGCTATCTCGTCCACGCCACCCAGCACGAGGTGAAGGAGGGCGACTGGCCGGGACATGTCGTGATGATCGGGTTCCCGGGGATCGCCGAGGCGCGGGCGTGGTGGGATTCGCCCGCGTACCGGGAGATCGCGCCGCTGCGCTCGCGGCACATCGAGGGCGACATCATCATGGTCGACGGCGTGCCCGAGAACTACGTCCCGACGGCGGCCGTCACCGCCCTACGGAAGGCGGCGGCCCTGCCCGCGTAGGTCAGCGTCCGGGATGACAACAGGAGCGCACTCAGGCCCCTGGGTGAATTGGTCGATCTTGGTCGACGACCAGTCACGCACGTGCTGCCGGGAGCCTGGCGCTTGACCCTCACGCGTCGTCAGGCTGCATAGTCGGTGGCGTGGAGGAGCACTTGACCGTGGGACGCGTGGCCGAGCTGGCCGGCGTGACCGTCCGCACGCTGCATCACTATGACGAGATCGGGCTCGTGCGGCCGTCGGCGCGGACCGCAGCCGGGTACCGGGCCTACTCGGCGGGCGACGTGGAGCGGCTGCGGGAGGTGCTGGCCTACCGGCGGCTGGGCTTCGGGCTGCGGGAGGTCGCGGACCTGGTCGGCGACCCGTCCACCGACGCGGTCGCGCACCTGCGCCGACTGCGCGGCCTGCTGCTGGAACGGCGTGATCGCGCTGATGCCATGGTGGCGGCCATCGACAGGGAACTCACGGCTCGGGCGAAGGGAATGAAGATGACGCCGGAGGAGCAACTGGAGATGCTCGGCGCGCGGCTGTACGACGCGATCGGCGGCGCTTATATCGCGACCCGGCGCACCGAGCTGCGGATCGCCACGCAGATCTGGGATGCGCTTGGGGACGCACAGACGGTGCTGAACGTCGGGGCTGGCACCGGCTCCTACGAGCCCTCCGACCGCGACGTGACCGCAGTAGAGCCGTCGGCGGTCATGCGGGCGCAGCGACCCACTGGCGCGGCACCGTGCGTGGCCGCCGCCGCGGAGAGCCTGCCATTCAAGGACCAGTCCTTCGACGCCGCAATGGCCGTCTCCACCGTTCACCACTGGCGGGACCCGATCGCCGGGCTACGCGAGATGCGGCGCGTGGCCCGCCGCGTGGTGGTACTCACATTCGACGCCAGCGAGCCCGGATGGCAGCGCCGGTTCTGGCTTACCCGCGACTACCTGCCCGAGTTCGTCGGCCTCTTTACCCAATGGCCCTCGCTTGCCGGGATGGCCGACGCGATCGGCGCCCGCGCGGAGCCGGTGCCCATTCCGTGGGACTGCGCTGACGGCCTGTTCGAGGCATACTGGCGCCGGCCCGGGGCGTATCTGGAGGATCATGTGCGCCGCGCGATGTCGGTGTGGACGAGGGTCGGGCCGGAGGCCGAGCAGCGGGCGGTGCGAAGCCTCAGCGACGACCTCGCCTCCGGCCGGTGGGCCGAGCGTAACCGCGACCTCGCCGACCTCGACGCGGCAGAGCTTGGCCTCCGCCTGCTCATTGCCTGAACCGCGTCGCAACCTCAGCATCGTGGCTGTTCGTGAGAAGCGACCGCGTTCCTGGCTGGTTGCGGACGTGGTCTGCCGGGCGGACGGAGCTGTCAGAGCCGGCCGACGGCGCGGAGCAGGGCGCGGGCGAACCTGCTGAGCGTGAGCGCGGGCAGTTCGTCCGGCGTGAACCAGGGGGCATCGCCTGCCCAGCCGCTTGGTATCCGAGCCCTCGTCGACGCCACTCACGAAGCCGCCGTGACGAGCTCCCAGAGCCGCCGCACGAGACCCTCCGCCCAGTCCTCCCTGAACTGAAGTCGTCCCTGGCTCTGGATACTGCGGGTGCCGACTGATCATCCGGCCAGGTCAAGCCCGCATGGCGGTATGCCCTGAGGCCTCCGCCAAGTCGATCATGTCGGCAGACGTGCGGCGCGATCGGAGCCTCATGCTGAATACCTCGGCCTTGCCGAGCAGCGGTCGCGGGCGCGTCAGGCGCCTTGCCATGCGAGGCGGCCTGAGCGCAGGTCGTCGATCACCGCGCGCAGCCAGTCGCGTTCGGCGACGGCCACCGCGCGGAGGTACTCGGTCTCCAGCGCGGCGACGCGGGAGTGGCCGTCGACCACGTTGGCGGCGAGACCCTCCTCGCCCGCACCGCCCCCGAGGACCTGATGGCCGTCGGCCCGATGGAGGCGATGCCCGACGTGCCGGCATGGCACCGGGGCCGGATGGTGCTGGTCGGTGACGCCGCGCACGCCCCCTCCTCAAGCTCCGGCCAGGGCGCGTCACTGGCCGCCGAGAGCGCCGTCGAACTGGCCCGCTGCCTGCGTGACCTGCCCACCGCCGAGGAGGCGTTCACGGCGTACGAGCGGCTGCGCCGCCCCCGCGTGTCGGTGATCGCCGGGGATGCCGCCGCCAAGAACAAGGCGAAGGCGGGCAAGGCCGAAGGCCAGGCGGCGTTCCCGACCCCCGAGCAGATGTTCGCTCCCGTGCACCGGCACCACATCGACTGGGACGCCCGCATCACCGCCTGACGCCCCGGCGGTGACGGCGGCCCCATCAGTGGAACGCCTGCTCAGGGTCGGCAAGAGTAGGCCCGCAAGACTGGAACCGGATCCGCTGCCAGATCATGTTTCGTGGTGCAGGCTGCCGCCGAAGCCTTCGAACCCTGGCACGCCCTGGTCTTCGACAAGCTCCGCACTGCCGGCATCCGCGACGAGGACGCCGCGGGCCGCGACGTCCTCCACGCCTTCAACGAGACAGAGGTGGGCCGGCGGTCCCCTGAAATGTCGGCGATGGTCGGTGCGGCGGGAAAGCGGAGCGGAGTGCAGCGCAGCGCCACTCTCGGACGGCGAGCACCACGCCCCGGGGAACTCCCCTCAGCGAGAGTTGAGGATCTCGGTGACCCGGATGAACCCGTCCGTGCCGTGGCCTTGGGCGATGGCGCGCCGGGCCAGGTCGTCGACGGCGCGCAGCACGCTCGCGTCGATGCCATTGGCCTCGGAGGCGTGGACGATGTGGGCCACGGACGACGCCGCCGAGGTGATCGGGTTGCCTTCGCCGGAGAACGTGCCGCTGTCCACGTCGTCCGCCAACTGGTCGAAGAGCGGGGGGAGGATCGCGCCGATGCCCTTGGCGAACGGCGCCAGTTCCCGCGCGGTGATCCCTTCGGCCCTAGCCATCGCCAGGGCGTGCGCGTATCCCGCCATCGCGGTCCAGAAGATGTCGAGCAGCGCGATGTCGTACGCGGCCGCCCGGCCGACGTCCTCGCCGAGGTGGGTGTGGGTGCCGCCCAGGGCGTCCAGCACCGGCCGGCGCTCCAGGTAGAGCTCCTTCGGGCCGCTGTGGAGGAACACGGCGGCCGGTGTGCCGATGGTCGGGGTCGGCGTCATGATCGCGCCGTCGAGGTACCCGATGCCGTGCTCGGCCGCCCAGGCGGCGGTGTCGCGGGCGCGGTCGGGGGTGTCGGCGGTCAGGTTCACGAGGGCGCGTCCCTTGAGCGCGGCGGCGACCGCGTCGTGCCGTACGACGGCGTCCACCGCGTCGTAGTTCACCACGCAGATCACGGTCAGCCCGCTCGCGGCGACCGCCTCTTCGGGGGACGGGGCGCTCACCGCGCCCCTTTCGACCAGTTCCCGGTCCCGGCCCGGCGTCCGGTTCCAGACGGTGGTTCGCAGGCCGGCGTCGAGGAAGGCGCCGGCCAAGGACCGGCCCATCGGCCCCAGTCCGAGCACGGTGACGGCAGACTGGTCGGTATGTGACGTCATGGTTCAACTCCTGCATGGAAATCAACGAACGGCAACGAATGGGACGAAGATGACGCGCAGCCGCGCCCAGGACCTGAATGTCTGCGGAGTGACCGCCGCGATCGCGGTGATCGACGGCAAGTGGAAGACGATCCTGCTCTGGCTTCTGGAATCGCGCCCGTACCGGCCCGGCGAACTGCGCCGACGGCTGCCCGGCCTCACCGAGAAGGTGCTGACTCAGACACTCCGGGAGATGGAGGCCGACGGACTCGTCCACCGGGAGGTGCACGATGTCCGGCCGCTGAAGACCGTGTACTCCCTGACCGATTTCGGCCGGGAGCTGTCCGAAGCGTTGGCTCCGATCTCCGACTGGGGCCACCGGCGCCTGGACAGGCTGGCCGAGTCCCAGCGGGTTTCCTGAGCCACGGCTACGCCTCCCTTCGCACCGGATTTCGACGGCCGCGCGACCGCCCATGACCATGGTTCCGGCCACCACATCCCGCGACAAGTACCCACAAAAAGGTGGCTATCGGCCATGAGGAGCATCGGGCGCGTCTCCCGCGGCCTCTTCAGGGGGCCGCGGGCCCGGAAGGTGGAGCGGCTGGCCGGCCGTCTGCATGACGCGTGGCGCGCGGGACGCCGGCTGCCGGGCGGCGGCTACGAGCCGCAGATCAGGACGACCGCCGATCGGGCCTGGGTGAGACGGCACGGCGCCGACCGGGTGGACATCGCCAACACCGGTTACCGGGATCTGCCGGCCGACTGGCAACAGGAGAACCGGGAGTCGGCGATCGTCGCGGTCAGGCTGGTGACGGAGGGCCGCAGGCGCGGGGCCGACCTGTCGGGCGAGGAGTTCATGGAGTCCGCGAGCCACGCCGTGCACGAGGCATGGCTCGTACGCAACGGGCGGCGGGCGTCGCCGGAGCAGCGGCTGCCCTACCGCCTGCTGCCCGAGGCGGAGAAGGAGAAGGACCGGCTCGTGGTGCGCCTGGCGCTTGAGCTCTGGTCGTGAACGCCGGACGGCGCTCCGGTCAGGACGCGATCCGGAGCGCCTCGGCGGCGACGGCGTGGCGCAGGTCGCGGATGCCCGGCCGGCCGCGTACGGGGTGGACGTTGTTGGTCAGCAGGACGACGGTCAGCGCCCGTTCGGGGTCGACGACGAGGGAGGTCCCGGTGAACCCGGAGTGGCCGTAGGCACGGCCGAGCGGCCCCACGATGGCGGGGTCGCCGATGCGGACGCCGAGCCCGTGGTCGAACGCCGCCCCCGTGACGCCCTGGTCGCGGGTCATCTCCGCCACCGTGTCCGGGCGCAGGATCGGCCCGCCCCCGGTGCGCAGGGTCTCCCCGAAGCGGACCAGGTCGTCCGCCGTGGAGAACAGCCCGGCGTGCCCGGCGACCCCGCCGAGGCCGTACGCGGTCTCGTCGTGGACCTCGCCCCTGATGCAGCCGGGGCCGGGGCGGTCGGCCTGGTACTCGGTCGCGACGACACGCGGGAGCAGCTCGGCCGGGGGGCGGTAGCAGGTGCTCGTCAGGCCGAGCGGCCCGATGACACGGGTGCGTACGAGCTCGTCGAGGGGGGCTCCCCCGGCGATCTCGGCCACCCGGCCCGCCGTCACCATGCCGACGTCCGAGTAGACGTACCGCTCCCCGAGGGGGTGATCCGGCCGGGTGGTGAGGATCAGCTCCATCCGCGCGGCACGCACGGCGGGGCCGTCGCCGGGGATCTCCTCGTGGGCCCGGCGGCTCGGCGGCAGGCCGGCCGTGTGGGTGAGCAGGTGCCGCAGCGTGGTCGCGCGGTGCCCTCCGTACGCCGCCGGTAGCCAGGTGGCGACCGGCTCGTCGAGCTTGAGGAGGCCGTCCTCCACCAGCGACAGGATGGCGGTGGTGGTGAACAGCTTGGTGATCGAGGCGAGGTCGAAGACCGAGTCGCGGCGGGCGGGCGGACGTTTGTCCAGGAGCGCCTCCGTAGCTCCTGAATAACGTACGGCCTCACCCGCCGCGGCAGCGGCGACGACAGCTCCGTCCACGGCGATCACGGCGACCGCCGCCGAGCAGGCGGTGGGGACGGCGTCCGCGAGAATTCCCCGCAGGCTCGCGTCCGGGCCGCCGGAGTCTCCCGGGTCAGGCACCGACCACTCCCCCGGACGCGGCCTGCCTGGCCGCCTCCAGCTGGTCGCCGTTGGCCCGCAGGAGCGCCCTGGCGTCGTCGGCCGCGAGGTCGTGCTCGATCATGAGCACGGCCGCCTTGACCTGCCAGCCCGCCGCCTCCAGGGTCGCGTGGGCGGTGTCCAGGCCCGCGCCGGTGATGTCGCCCACCATGCGGGCGGCCCGGTCGACGAGCTTGGAGTTGGCCGCGGAGACCTCGATCATCGAGTTCCCGTACGTCCGGCCGAGCCGGACCATCGCGATCGTGGAGATCATGTTCAGGACCAGCTTCGTCGCGGTCCCGGCCTTGAGGCGGGTCGACCCGGTCACGATCTCGGGCCCGACGATCACCTCGATCCGGTGCTCGGACGCCGCGGAAAGCGCCGAGTCCCGGTTGCAGGACAGCCCGGCGGTCAGCGCGCCCCTGCGGGCGGCCTCCCCGACGGCCCCGATCACGTACGGCGCCCGCCCGCTGGCGGAGACCCCCACGACGCTGTCGAGCGGGCCCACCTCCTTGCCGGCGATGGCCGCGGCTCCGGCGGCGTCGTCGTCTTCGGCTCCCTCGACCGAGCGGGTCAGCGCGGGCACGCCGCCCGCGATGATGCCCTGGACGAGCTCGGGGTCGGTGCCGAAGGTGGGCGGACATTCGGACGCGTCGAGCACGGCGAGGCGGCCGGAGGTCCCGGCGCCCACGTAGAAGAGTCGTCCCCCCTGCTTCATGCGGGCGACGATCGCGTCGATGGCGGCCGAGATCTCCGGGATCGCCACGGCGACCGCCGCGGGGACCTTGGCGTCGGCCGCGTTCATGAGCCTGGCGACCTGTTCGGTGGGCAGCCGGTCGATCTCGCTGTAACGCGGATCGCTCTGCTCGGTGGACAGGTCGGCGAGTGGTTCAATCATCTCGTTCCATGTCGCTAATTTTCACCGGATGGTTCCATTATGCAAAGATTCTTCGGAGAATGGGATCATGTCACACGTACGAACCGGCGCCGAGCGGCTCGCGAACGATCCCGATCTCCTACGTGGGGGCCGGATCGGTCTCGTCACCAACCCGACCGGGGTTCTTCCCGATCTGACCCCGACCGCCGCGGCGCTGCAGGCGGCGGGGGTTCCACTGGCCGCGCTGTTCGGTCCCGAGCACGGGATCCGGGGCACGGCGCAGGCGGGTTTCGGCGAGGACGCGGGTCAGGACCCGGCGACCGGGCTCCCGGTCCTCGACACGTACGGCAGGAGCGGCGACGCCCTGGACGCGGTGGTGGCGGCCTCGGGCGTGGACACGCTCGTCTTCGACATCGCCGACGTGGGGACGCGCTTCTACACGTTCGTGTGGACGATGCACGACCTCATGGCGTCGGCGGCCCGGCTGGGGCTGCGCTTCGCGGTGCTCGATCGGCCCAACCCGCTGGGCGGCACCCGGGCCGAGGGCCCGGCGCTTGAGCCGTCCTGCGCGAGTTTCGTGGGCCGGGCGCCCCTCCCGGTGCGGCACGGCCTGACCCTGGGCGAGCTGGCGCTCCTCTTGAACGAGTCGATCGGCGTCGATCTGACCGTTGTCGTGCTGGAGGGCTGGCGGCGCTCCATGCGCTTCGCCGACACCGGTCTGCCGTGGATCATGCCGTCGGTGAACATGCCGACCCCGGACACCGCGCTGGTCTACCCGGGCACCGGCCTGGTCGAGGGCACGTCCGCGTCCGAGGGCCGGGGCACCACGCGACCGTTCGAGCTGGTCGGCGCGCCCTGGCTGGACGGCGGCTTCGCCGCCGGGCTGAACGGGCTCGGCCTGCCCGGCGTGCGGTTCCGCGACACCTGGTTCACGCCGGCGTTCCACAAGCACGCCGGCGCGGCGGTGCGCGGCGTCCAGGTGCACGTGCACGACGCCGAGGCGTTCCAGCCGGTGCTGACCGGGGTGTCGATCCTGCACCTGCTGCGCTCGCGGTGGCCGGAGCAGTTCGCCTGGACCACCGCCGACCCCGCCGGGACCGGCGTGGAGGGCGGCCGGCACTTCATCGACCTGCTGTGGGGCTCCCCGTCGCTGCGCGAGCGGACGGACGCGGGGGACGACCCCCGCGACCTGTGCCCCTCCCCCTGCCACCCGGAGGCCTGGTTGTACGGCGGGAAGCTGCTCTACCCGTGACATCCGGCCGTCACCGCAGGTCCCGGCGGTAGAGCCAGAAGACGCGCTCGGCCCGGGCCCCCACCGCTCCGGAGTAGAACCGCAGGGGGCCCACCCAGGAGATCTGCGCGCTCGCCAGGCCCGCCGCGCGCATCTCGGCCAGACAGCGGCGCAACAGCACGCCGCCGACGCCGAGCCCGCGCGCCGCGGGGGCGGTGCCCATGGGGCCGAACCAGGCGGGCCTGGCCCCCCACGCGGCGAAGCCGATGATCTCGCCGTCGCGGGACGCGTAGTGGCAGCCGGTGGCCTGCTCGGCCTCCCAGGCCCAGCTCGCGTTCCACTCATCGCGGACGAACGCCGCCACGGCGGCCCGCTCGCCGGGACCCGCCGCGCGTACGGCGACGCCCTTGCCGGCCAGCCGCTCGACGTCGGCGGCGACCGCCCCCTCGTCGCAGGCGGCGCCGGACAGGTCGGCGGTCATGTTCCAGGCGACCTGCTCGCGCTCGTAGCCGAGGGACTCGAACAGGCAGGCGGCGGCCGTGTAGCGCACGTCGACGCCGGGCCAGGCGTAGCAGGGCGGGTTGCCCGCGACGCGGACCGTGGTGACGCCCTCGCCGCGCAGCCACTCCTGCGCCGCCTCGACCAGCGCCCGCCCGCGTCCGGCGCCCCGGGCTCCGGGGTGGACGGCGAGCAGGTCGATGTGCCCGACGGACGGGTCGCGGGTGGACACCGAGGTGAGGACGGCGGCGTCGAGGTCGGGGGTCGCGAGCGCGGTCCAGCGGCGGTCGGCCGGAGGCGCGGCGAGCCGGGCGACCAGCCGCGGCGCCTCGGCCGCGTCGAAGGCGAGCGCGGCCGCGGCCAGCTCACCGAGGGCCGCGACGTCCCCCGACGCGTCGCGGACGCCCAGGTTCCCGGTCACGCCTGAACCGCCGGGGTGGCGACGACGCTGCGGCGCCGCGGATGGAAGCAGGCGTGTTCCTGCACCGTGCCGCCGTCGTGCCCGAGCACGGGCGTCTCGGCCTCGCAGCGGTCGGTGCGGAACGGGCAGCGGGGCGCGAAGAGGCAGCCCGTGTCCTTGCGGTTCGGGTCGATCGCCTCGGTCGGCGTCACACGCTCGGCGCCGGGCACCTCCAGGCCGTGCAGCACCGGGATGGCCGACAGCAGCGACTGCGTGTACGGGTGGACCGGGTCGGCGATGACCGTCTCGACCGGGCCGCGCTCGACGACCTGGCCCCGGTAGATCACGTACAGCTCGCCGTCCAGGCCGATGTAGCGGGCGGTCGCCACGTCGTGCGTGATGAACAGCACGCTCACGCCGAGCCGGTCACGCAGGTCCTTGAGCAGGGCCAGGATGCCGAGCCGCAGCGACACGTCGATCATCGAGGTGGCCTCGTCGGCGACGAGCATGTCGGGGTCGACGGTCAGCGCGCGGGCGATGACCACGCGCTGGCGCATGCCTCCGGAGAGCTGGTGCGGATAGCGCGACAGCACGTAGCCCGGGTCGAGGCCGACGAGGCCGAGCAGCTCCTCGGCCCGCTCGTCGATCCAGGAGCGGGAGCGGCCGGTCTGCTTGGCCCGCAGGGTCAGCGGCGCGTCCAGCGTCTGGTGAATGGTCCGCGCCGGGTTGAGCGCGGAGTACGGGTCCTGGTGGATGAGCTGGATCCGCCGGAAGTGCGACTGGCGCTGGCGGTGGCTCAGCGACGACATCGGGACGCCGTCGATGGCGATCTCGCCGGAGTCGTAGCTCTCCAGGCCGGCGAGGATGCGGCCGAGGGTGGTCTTGCCGCAGCCGGACTCGCCGATGAACGAGACCGCTCCGCCCTTCTCCATGGAGAAGTCGACGCCGCGCAGCGCCGGGACCTCCCGGGCGCCGAGCATGCTGCCGCGCTGCCGGAACGTCTTGGTGATGCCCTTGCCGGTGATCATGCCTGCTCCTCCCCTCTCGTGGGTCCCGTCGTGACGGTCTCCTTCTGCTCCCCCTCGCCGGCCGCCGTGTGGCAGGCCACGATGCGCGGTCCGATGGTGAGGACGGGCGGCTCGCCGGTCTCGCACACGTCCATGCGGACGTCGCAGCGCTCGCGGAACACGCACCCGTCGGGCGGGATGGTGCCCAGCGTCGGCGGGCGGCCGGGCAGCGCCCTGGCCTCGTCGATGTCGCCGACCAGTCGCGGGATCGCCTGGAGCAGGCCCCGCGTGTACGGGTGCCTGGGCGCGCCCAGCACCTCCCTGGTCGGGCCCTGCTCGACCAGGCGACCGCCGTACATGACGGCGAGCCGGTCGGCGATCTCGGCGACGACGCCGAGGTCGTGGGTGATGACGAGCGTGGTGAGACCGCGCTCCTCGTGGACCTCGCGGATGATCCGCAGGATGGTCGCCTGGGTGATCATGTCGAGCGCCGTGGTGGGCTCGTCCAGGACGACGACGTGGGCGTTGAGCACCAGTGCGAGCATGATGCCGACACGCTGGCGCATGCCGCCGGACAGCTCGTGCTGGTAGGAGTCGAGGACCCGCGCCCCGTCCAGGCCCATCCGGTCGAGGAGGCTCCGCGCCTCCTTGACCAGGCCGGGCAGGTCGTCGACCTCGTGCGAGCGCCCCAGGTCGAGGAGCTGCTTGCCGATCGTCTTGAGCGGGTTGAGCGAGTTCTGCGCGGCCTGGAAGACGTAGCCGACGTGCCGGCCGCGCGTCTTGCGCAGGTCTTCGCCGCCCAGGGTCACGACGTCGCCGAGGCCGTCGATGTCCACGCTTCCCGACCTGATCCGGCCGGGCGGCTGCACCGCGTTGAGCATCGACAGCGCCAGGGTGGACTTGCCGGAGCCGGACTCGCCGACCACGCCGGTGATCGTCCCGGGTACGAGCTCCAGGTCGACGCCCCGGACGGCGGGCAGTTCGCCCGCGCCGGTGCGGTAGACGACGGACAGGTCGCTGATACGGACGCCCGGCGCCCTCTTGTCAGTCACGGGCACCGGTCACTCCTCACGCAGGCGGGGGTTGAAGATCTCGTCCATGGCGTCGACGACGAGCACGATGCCCAGGGTGAGCAGCAGGATCGCCAGCAGCGGCGCCAGAAGGTACGGCAGGGCCGCGGTCGTGGTCAGCGCGCCGCCCCCGAAAACGGCGAGGTTGAGCATCACGCCCCAGTTGTTGGCCTCGAACGGCAGCACGCCGAGGAAGAAGAGGCCGACCTGCGCGTACACGGCTCCGGTGACCGCGATGAGCATGTTCATCGCGATGTACGGGGCCATGCTGGGCAGCAGCTCCCTGCCGATGATGTGCGGCGTGGACAGGCCGAGCCCGCGGGCCGCCTCCACGAATCCGCGCTCACGCAGCGAGAGCGTCTGGGAGCGCACCGCGCGGGCGACGCCGCCCCAGCCGAGCAGGCCGAGCACGAGGCCCATCTCGATGGCGCTGGTGAACTTCCAGATCGTGGACAGCACGAGCAGCAGCGGCAGACCGGGGATGGTCAGCTTCATGTCGGTGATCCGCATGAGCACGGTGTCCCAGCGGCCGCGCCTGAACCCGGCGAACAACCCGATGCCCGCGCCGAGCACGACCGTGATCACCGCGGTGACCAGGCCGGTCAGCAGCACGTACCGCGCTCCGGTCACGACCAGCGCGAGCACGTCGGTGCCCTCGAAGTCGGTGCCGAACGGGTGCGCCCAGCTCGGCGCGGCGTACAGCGCGTTCGTGTCGCGCGGGAGCCGCTCCGGGTAGAGCATCGGCCCGAAGATCCCCATGAAGGCGAACCCGGCCATGATGACCACGCCGACCATGCGGCTGGGCTTGCGCTTCATGACCCGCCAGACGCCGCGCCAGAAGTTGCGGCGCAGGGCGGCCGAGGCGCTGCGCGCCTCCGGCATGATCGTGCTCGCGGTCATGCCGCCTCACCTCCGCTTCTGACCCGGGGGTCGATGACGGTGTACAGCAGGTCGGCCGCGATGTTCGCGATGATGATCGCCACCGTGATGAGCAGGAAGGCCCCGCCCATCAGGGCGTAGTCGCGCCCGGTGATGCTGTCGATCAGCATCAGGCCGAGCCCCGGATAGTTGAAGATCCGCTCGATGAAGATCGCGCCGCCGAACAGCATGCCCAGCGACAGCGCGAGGATCGTGAACAGGGGCAGGATCGCGTTGCGCGCGATGTACCTGAAGATGATCGACCGCTTCATGCCGCGCAGTTCGGCGGCGAGGATGAAGTCGTCGCCGAGCACGGTGACGACGCTCGACTTCATCGCCAGGATCCAGCCGCCGTAGCTCGCCAGCGCGTACGTCACGACAGGAAGCGTGGCGTGCTGGATCAGCGAGCCGATGTAGCCGGCGTTGAACCCTGGCTCGAACATGATGTCGGCCGTTCCTCCCGCGGGGAGGATGGGGATCAGCGTCGTGAAGATCGCGCCGAGCAGCAGCGCCAGCACGTACTGCGGCACGCCGTGCAGCAGCGATCCGGAGATCGCGAGCAGGTCGCCGAGCTTGCCCTGGCGCTTGATGGCGGCGTACACGCCGAGGATGATCCCGACCAGGAAGCTCAGCAGGGTGCCGGCGAGGACCGGGATCAGCGTCCACTTGGCCGCGGACATGAGCACGGTCCCCACGCCGGTGCCCGGCACGGTGAGCGACTGGCCGAGGTCGAGCCGGGCCAGCCCCTTCATGTAGTCGAGGTACTGCTCCCACATGCTGCCGGTCGGCATGAACCCGTACAGGACGTTGACCGCCTGCTGGGCCGCCTCGGGCGACATGCCCTGTTCGACGAGCTTCTCGTACTTGGCCGCCATGGGGTCACCGGGGATGTTCCTGATGATCAGGAAACTGATCGTGGTGACCACCAGGATCATGACGAGCCCGCGGGCCAGATGGCCCGCGAGCCGTCGCACGACGGCGATTCCCCCGGAACGTCCCGGGACCCCGATGAGCGTCATGAACCTACTTCTTCTTGATCATTCCGAGCTGGAGCCACACGCCGGAGGTGAGGCGGAGCGCCTCGCTGTCGTTCTCCGGGAAGCCGGTGAACCGCGACGTGTTGATGAACTGCGTGTTGACGTAGTCCCACAGCTGGATAACGGGAAGGTCCTGGTTGGCCGCCTTGGCGAGCTGGCTGATGATCGCCTTCTGCTCGGACTCGGGAGCGGTGTTCAGCTTGCCGGTGAGCTCGCCGGGGTTGACCTTCCCGACGCCCTCGACATTGATCGTCTCGGGGCTGCCCATCCAGTTGCCGTCCTTGCCCGGGGCAGAGTGCTTGATCTTGCCGCCGAGGATGGACCAACCGTTGGAGGCGCCGTAAAGGCGCTGGTAGATGTTGTACGGCGCGGGGCCGAGGGCCACGAGCCAGAAGCCGACGTCGTACTTGCCCGCCGCCAGCTCCGAAAGGTAGAGCGGGTAGTCGGCGCTGGTGAGCACCTCGGCGCTGACGCCCGCCTCGTTGAGCTGGCTGGTCACGGCCTTGGCCGCGGACACCCAGTCGGAGAACGGCGCCGGCACGTTGATCGTGAACTTCCACGGCTTCCCGTCGGGAAGCGTCCACTTGCCGCCGGTCTTCTTCAGACCGGCTTCCTTGAACTCCTTCTCCGCCTTGGCCACGTCGAGCTTGTACGGCTCGAGCTGGCTCAGTTCGGAGCCGAGCCACGCCTCCGCGGGCTTCTGGTGGATGCCCGTGGTGGTCAGCGCCGGGGTGCCGCCCTCCGGAGAGGCGATCTTGGTGACCTCGTCCCGGTTGATCAGGTAGGCGAGGCCCCTGCGCACGTGGACGTTGTCGTAGGGCTTCTTGGACTGGTTGAACGCCATGGCGACCGAGACGGGCGAGAAGCCCTTGACGACCGCGTTTCCAGGCGTCTGGCCGATCCGCTTCATCACGTCGGCCGGCACCGCGGTGAACGGCGCATTGTCGAGCTTACCCGAAATCAGGTAGTTCCAAATCTGCTCGTTACCTGTGTAGTTGAGCAGCTTGACCTGGTCGGGGCCGACATTGGCGGCGTTGTAGAAGTTCTTGTTCTTGACGAGAAGGGCCTCGCCCGGGTTCATCCGCTCCAGCGTGTACGGGCCGGAGGAGACGTCCTTGGCGGGGGCGAAGGCGAGCACCTTGTCCGACAGCGCGGTGATTTCGGCGCGGGCCTTGTCGGCCTCGGCGCCCTCGCCGCGGGACGCCTTGAGGGTGTCCCAGAAGTTCGCGGGGATCGCGTCCTTCCAGATGTGCGCCGGGACGACGAAGCTGTCCATTACGCCACGAACGAACGTGACGCTGGGGTTGCTCATGTCCTGGGTGATCTTGACCGTGTGGTCGTCGACGATCTCCACGTCGGAGGCCGCGCCCGCGGCGCCGGGGGCGGTGGAGAAGGCCGTGCTGCCCTGCGTGTACGCGAGGGCGATGGAGAGCTTGACGTCCTCGGCGGTGACCGGCTTGCCGTCGGACCACTTGTTGTTCGGCTGCAGGTGCAACGTGACCGAGGAGTTGTCGGGCGCGATCTCCCAGGTCGCCGCGATGCCGGGGTAGAACTGGTTCGGGTCGGTCAGGGTGTTCTTGACCCACCCGAGCTTCATCGCGTTGTACCCCTGGAACATGTTGCCCTTGGGGTTCCACGGGTTGATCGGCCCGTTGACGTCGAGACCGGGCTTGAAGCCGTCGATGGTGGTGAAGACGCCGCCACCGGAGGCCGAGCTTCCACCCTTACTGGTGCTGCTGCAGGCCGTCGCGGTGACGGCGGCAAGGCTGAGCAACGACACAACCGCTGCTACACGCTTCATGGACCGCTCCGTGGGGGTCTTTTTATCGGGGCTGGACAGTCGGAACTTTTCCCGGACTTTATGGCGAAGCGGCGATGGCGTCAATTATCTCCACAAGCCGTGAAGCTTCTGTAACTTTCCTTCATCGCGTCACACGCGAAACCGATCGTCAGACCCTGAAGTCCATGGTCAGGAGAATGCCGCGCGGAACGCCCGGGCGAGGTCGAGCAGGTGGTCGTCGTCCCGGGCGGTGAGCTGGAGGTCGAGCAGGATCTCGTCCGCGCCCGCCTCGGCCGCCGCGGCCAGGTAGTCCGAAATCTGCGCCACGGTCCCCATGCCGGGGACGTGCGCCTCCGGCGCGGGCGCGTCCGTGACGATCGGGTTGGCCCGCAGCACCATGCGCAGGGCCTCGGGATCGCGTCCCGCGGCCTCCGCGGCCCGGCGGATCACGGCCCACATCCCGGTCAGGACCGGGATCGGCAGGGCGGCGCCGAGCCAGCCGTCGGCCCGGCGACCGACGCGCTCAAGTGCGCTAGAAGCGAAACCGGCCAGGTAGATCGGCATCCCGCCGGGCGGCTTGGGGAAGACCCGGCTCGGCGGGACCTGCCACCGCTCGTCGGCGTAGCTGACCGGGTCGTCGGTCCAGGCGGCGCGCAGCAGGTCGAGCGTGGCGTCGAGCCGCTCCCCGCGCGACTTCCACGGCACACCCACGGCCGCGTACTCATCGGAGGACCAGCCGAGCCCGAAGCCCGCGATCATCCGGCCCCCGCTCAGCGCGTCGATCGTGGTCAGCGAGCGGGCCAGCAGCATCGGCGGGTACCAGCAGGCGTTCAGCGTGCTGGTACCGAGCCGTACCCGCCGGGTGTCCGCGGCGGCCACGGAGAGCACGGCGAACGGGTCGAGGAAGACCAGGTGCTCGGCGGGGATCGTCCCTCCGCCGCCGGGATAGCGGTCGCGCGGGTGGAGCGGGGTGAGCAGCCGGTCCCCCACCCATAGACTGGCGAAGCCGAGTTCCTCGGCCTCTCGTGCCACCCGCCGCACGGACTCCAGTGAGGCGAACCGCCCGTACTGCGCCAGCGCCAGACCGAGCTCCATCCGCAACCTCCAACTGTTCCGAGAGGCCGACGATCCCGAGAGAATCCAACCCGGGACGCGTCCCGCAAATCAAGCCTTCGCCGGCCCTGCTGTCAGTCCTGCTCGTGCGGATCGCCGACGATGGCGCGCAGGGCCGCGACGTGCGCGTGGTAGGCGGCGCGGCCCGACTTCGTGAGGGACAGCCACACCCGCTGACGGGTGTCGCGCACGGCCTTGGTCTGCTCGACGTACCCGGCCTCCATCAACACGCTGACATGCTTGCTCAGCACCGAGGCGCTGACCTGCAGCCGCTCCTGCACCACGCCGAACTCGACCTTCTCGGCCGCCCCCAGCAGGGCGCAGATCCGCAGCCGGTTGGGCGCGTGGATGGTGGCGTCGAAGCCGCCGGCGGCCCTGTCGTCAGCCGTGTCGGTGGACTTCATGCCGATGCCCGTGCCCGTTCCCGTGCCCGCCGGTTGTGGAGGATGCCGTAGCCGATCGTCCAGCAGGCGCCGGTGACGGCGATGACCACCCAGACCACCGGGCCCCACCGGTCGTCGAGGAGCTGGCCGGCGATCCAGAGCAGGAGCAGCGGCGCCGCGAGGACCAGCTGCTGGCGCATCGTGAGCTCCCGCGGCGCGACGCCGGACCTGTCGACCTGCTTGTTGTAGACGCGCTCGATCGCCAGGTAGCCGACAACCAGGGCGACGATCAGTGCGAGGCCGACGATCTCGTGCAGCGCCTGGAGCATCAGGACGCCGCCCACCAGCAGGCCGAGCGTGGGAAAGAACCACGCGGGGATCGGGGTGTATCCGGCGGAACTGGCCTGCTGCGCGGCCTTCAGCGCGGCGGCGGCCTCTTCGGGGGAGGGACGTAACGCGTCCTTGTCTCTTTCCATACTGGAAAGGCTCTCCCAGACTTTCCAATCCGTCAACAGTCGAATTTCCGGTACGGAAAGTCGGCGGCGAAGCGGCCGCGCGCCTTCGGGCTCAGGCCTCGGCACGACACCGCCCACCCACCGGCCGCGCTCGCGCGTCTGCGCCCTCACCACGGACGTCACGACCCGGCTGGACGGAAGGCGGCCGTCAGGGGCGCCCGGCCAGCGAAACGTCCAGCATCGTTTGCGAACCGCGGACGAATCGGCACGATGCGGAGGCATGGACGACAGAAATCTCAACAACCGCCGGTTCGTGATGGTCAGCTCGACCGCGAGCGAGGTGGACCCGGACGCGCCGACCGAGTTCGTCTACCTCGAGGAGGACGGCATCGTCTGGGGCAGCTACTTCGGCGACACGGTGACCCACGGGCACTTCGTCGGCAGCCGGGACGACGACCGCCTGGAGATCACCTACATCCACCACCTCAAGAAGGGCGGGCACGCGGGCGGCCGGAGCACCAGCCGGATCGAGACCCGCCCCGACGGGCTGCTGCACCTCGTCGAGGAGTTCCAGTTCGAGGGCGACGACAGGACCCACGTCAGCGTGTGCGCCGAGGTCCGCTGACCCCGCACGTCCCCGTCGGGGGCGCTAGCCCTTGTCCCGCTGCAGCCCGGCCCGGCCCTCGGAGACGCCCTCGAAACGCATCTTGCCCAGCGGCACCCCGTCACCCGACGCCTCGGGTGCGGGCCGCCGCGGGGCGGGCCGCCGGTCGGTCGGCAGGATGTACGGCCGCTTGATCACCTCGTCGAGGATGAAGACGGTCTCGGTGGCCTTGACCGCCGGGATGTTCGCCAGGCGCTCGGTCACCAGGCTGTGCACGGCGGCGACGTCGGTCATCCGCACCTGGATCATGGCGTCGTGCTGGCCCGTGGTGATCGCGCAGTACTCCACCTCGGGCATCTGGGCGAGCTGCGCACGGAACTGGCGCCACATCTGCTGCCGCACGGTCACGAAGATCAGCGCGGTGATGCCGAGACCGGCCCGGACATGGTCGATCTCGGCGGTGAAGCCCTTGATCGCCCCTTCGGCGCGCAGCGCCTCGAACCGGGTGTAGGCGTTCGCGCGGGAGATGCCGACCCGGTCAGCGAGGGCGGAGACAGAGATCCGGCCGTTCTCCCGCAGCACCTCAAGGATCTTGAGATGTGTCGAGTCGAGTTCCAGGCCGATGCCGATACGTCCAGAAGGAGTGGTCCCAGGCGTCGGGTAGCTTGACATTTCGGTCACGGCAGTTTCCCCCTCATCAGATTTGTCTCAGCATCCCGGCACACGCTGGACTTTCTGTCGGACACTCCTGCACCATCATCTGCTAAACGTCTCACATGGCACATTTTCGGAGGATACAGATATGGCGCTCCGTTCGCGGCGCCGGCGGGCGACCACCGCCCTGCTGCCGGTCGTGCTCACCGGTGCTCTCGCCCTCGCCGCGTGCTCCAGCGGCGGCTCGTCCGCCACGCAGGGGCAGAGCAGCGCGGGCAAGACCCTCGTGATCGACACATCCTTCGATCTCAAGACGGCCGACCCGGGCCGCACGTACGAGCCGACCGGTCTGATCGTGGACAAGGCGGCCTACGACACGCTCCTCACCTTCGAGGGCGCGGACGTCACCAAGCCGGTCCCGTCCCTCGCCGAGTCGTACGAGATGTCGTCCGACGGCAAGGAGCTCACGCTCAAGCTGCGCAAGGACGCCACGTTCGCCGACGGCACCCCCGTCACCGCCGACGACGTCCTCTTCTCGCTGACCCGCGTGCGCGACATGAAGGGCACCCCCTCCTTCCTGCTCGACGGCGTCGAGGTGGCCAAGACCGACGACACCACCGTCACGCTGACCTCGAAGGCCCCCAACCCGGCGCTGCCGTACATCCTGCCGAACCCGGCGCTGGGCATCCTGAACTCCAAGGTCGCCAAGGAGAACGGCGCGACCGCGACCCCGGACGACAAGGCCGAGCAGTACCTCAACTCCGCCTCGGCCGGCTCCGGGCCGTACACGATCGAGTCGTTCAACGTGAGCAGCCAGGTGGTGCTCAAGAAGAACGACAAGTACTGGGGCGCCAAGAAGCCCGTCTACGACAAGGTCGTCCTGCGCAACGTCGAGTCGGCGACGCAGAAGCTCAACGTGCAGCGCGGCGACAGCCAGGTCGCGCTGAACCTGTCCGGCGACCAGGTGGGCGGCATCGGCGGCGGGCTCCAGGTCCAGCGGACCACCTCGGCGTACGTGTTCTTCCTGCTGGCCAACCAGGACCCGGGCGTCAGCAAGGTCACCTCCAACCCCAAGTTCGTCGAGGCGCTGCGCAAGGGCGTCGACTACACGGGCCTGCTGGAGCTGGCCGGTGAGGGCTCGACCCAGGCGGCGGGCATCATCCCGTCGATGTTCCTCGGCGCGCTCCCGGCCGACCAGGCCACCAAGCGCGACGTCGAGGGCGCGAAGGCGGCGCTCAAGGAGAGCGGCGTGGCCAACCCGACGGTCAAGCTGGAGTACCCGAGCGAGCTGACCGTGAACGGCCTGTCCTTCCAGCCGCTGGCCGAGCGCATCCAGGCCAACCTCAAGGAGGTCGGCATCACCGTGGAGATCGCGCCCGCGCCGGTCACCACGGCCCTGGACAACTACCGCAACGGCAAGGAGGAGCTCGGCCTCTGGTACTGGGGCCCGGACTTCCCCGACCCCAGCAACTACCTGTCGTTCCTGCCGGGCAAGCTGGTCGGCCTGCGCGCCGGCTGGAAGGCGGACTCGGACAAGGAGCTGGAGGCCGCGGGCGAGAAGGCCGCCACCGCGGTGACCGACGACGACCGCAAGCAGGCGTACACCGACGTGCAGACGAAGCTCAACGCCTCCGGGCCGTTCATCCCGCTGATCCAGCCGGGCCAGAACATCGTGACGGCCGGGTCCGTCACCGGCCTGCAGTACCACCCCGTGTGGACGATCAATGTCGCCGACCTCGGCGCCAAGTAAGGACCGCGCGGGCGGCGCGGCCCCGGACAGCCGGAAGGCTGTCCGGGGCCGCGTCGCCCGCCGGCATCCGTTCGCCCGTTTCCTGGTCCGCAGGATCATCACGGCGCTGCTGCTCGCCCTGGGAATCACGCTCGTCACGTTCATCCTGACGAACCTCGTCCCCGGCGACCCGGCCGCGGCCAACCTGGGCCAGCGCGCCATCGGCGACCCGGCGATCGTCGCGCAATGGCGCGCGGACCACGGACTGGACAAGCCGCTGCCCCAGCAGTACCTGGTGCACCTGTCCGGCGTGCTGCACGGGGACTTCGGGCAGAGCCAGCAGAGCCACCGCCCGGTGGCCGACGACCTGGCCGAGTTCGTGCCCGCGACGCTGGAGCTGGCCGGCGCGGCCATCCTGATCTCGCTGGTCCTCGGTGTCGGCTTCGGCGTCGTCGCCGCGCTGCGCCGGGACCGCCTGGCGGACCACATCCTGCGCGTGACCAGCCTGTTCGGCATCTCGGTGCCGACGTTCTGGCTCGCCCTCGTCGCGTTCTACGTGTTCTTCTACCGGCTGCAGATCACGCCGGGCAGCGGCCGGATCGACCCCGGCATGACGCCACCGCCGCACGCCACCGGCCTGTACACGGTCGACGCGGCTCTGGCGGGCCAGTGGGACGTGTTCGCCTCGGCGGCCGGCCACCTGGTCACCCCGGCGCTGGTCCTCGCGCTGTACACGATCGGCCTGCTCACCCGGTTCACCCGTTCGGCGGTGCTGGAGGTGCTCGGCCAGGACTACGTCCGCGCGGCCCGCGCCAAGGGCCTGCCCGGCCGGGTCATCCTGTTCCGATACGTCCTGCGTCCGGCGCTGGTCCCGGTCATCACGGTCGCGGGCCTCGCCTTCGGCAGCCTGCTGTCCGGCACCGTGCTCGTCGAGGCGATCTTCGCCTGGCCCGGCGTCGGCCAGTACGCCTACAAGAGCGCGACCTCCCTGGACCTGCCCGCCGTCATGGGCGTCGGCCTGGTGGTGGGCGTGGTCTACCTCGTCATCAACCTGATCGTGGACGTTCTGTACGGCGTCATCGACCCGAGAGTGAGACTGTCGTGAGACGACGGCAGACGGCGCCGCGGACAGGGGGGCTGATCCGGCGGCTGCCCGAGGCGTGGCGGCGGCCGCTGGCGATCGCCGGCGGTGTGGTGGCGATCGCCTGGATCGTGATCGCGCTGGCCGCGCCGGTGCTCGCCCCCCACGACCCGCTCGCCCAGGAGCTGCCCCGGCTGGCCCCGCCCGGCCCCGGCCACTGGTTCGGCACCGACCAACTCGGCCGCGACATTCTCAGCCGCGTGCTGTACGGCGCCAGGGTGTCGATCCCGCTGACGCTGCTGCTGGTGGCGCTGTCGGTGCTGATCGGCGGTCTGCTCGGCGCCTGCGCCGGATATTTCGGCAAATGGGTGGACGAGACGATCATGCGGCTGGCGGACCTGGTGTTCGCCTTCCCCACGATCATCCTCGCCATGGTGGTGGCCGCCGCGCTCGGCGCGAGCCTCGGCAACGCCGTGCTGGCCGTGCTCGTCGTGGCCTGGCCCGCCTACGCCCGAGTGACGCGCGGCCTGGTGCTCGGCATCCGCGAGCGGGAGTTCGTGGTGAGCGGCCGGCTGCTCGGCTTCTCGGCCTGGCGTTCGCTGCGCGTGGACGTCCTGCCCAACGTCACCGGTCCCGTCATGGTGCTGGCGACGCTCGACATCGGCACCGCGCTGCTGCTGCTGTCCGGCCTGTCCTTCCTGGGCCTCGGCGCCAAGCCGCCGTCGCCCGAGTGGGGCGCGATGGTCGCCTCCGGCGTGGAGGTCTTCGACAGCTGGTGGGTGGCGACCTTCCCCGGTCTCGCCATCCTGACCGTGGTGCTCGCGTTCAACTTCCTCGGGGACACGCTGCGCGACGCGCTCGACCCCCGTACCGCCCGCGCCATCAAGGAGCGTGCCATTTGAGCGAGCGACACGAGACGGCCGCGGGCAACGGCGTCCTCGCCATCGAGGGGCTCACCGTCGCCATCGGCGGCAAGGAGATCCTGCGCGGCGTCGACCTCACGCTGGAGCCGGGCCGGGTCCACGGCCTGGCCGGCGAGAGCGGCTCCGGCAAGACCATGACCGGCCTCGCCGTGCTCGGCCTGCTGCCGCACGGGGCCCGCGTGTCGGGCCGGATCGCGCTGGCCGGGCGTGACCTGCTGTCCCTGCCTCCCAAGCAGCTCAACGCCGTACGGGGGGCCGAGGTCGCCATGGTCTTCCAGGACCCGGCGACCAGCCTGCACCCCATGCTGACGGTCGGGCGGCAGCTCACCGAGCACATGCGCCACCACCTGCGGCTGAGCCGGGGCGAGGCGCGGGAGCGGGCGATCGACCTGATGCGCAAGGTCCGCATCCCCGGGCCGGAGGAGGCGATCGGCCGCTACCCGCACCAGTTCTCCGGCGGCATGCGGCAGCGCATCGCGATCGCGGTGGCGCTCGCCTGCGCGCCCAAGGTGCTCATCGCGGACGAGCCGACGACGGCGCTCGACGTGACCGTCCAGGCGGGCATCCTGCGGCTGCTGCGCGGCCTGTGCGACGACCTCGGCCTGGCCGTGCTGCTGGTCACCCACGACCTCGGCGTGATGTCGGCGGTCGCGGACGAGGTGAGCGTGATGAAGGACGGCCTGATGGTGGAGACGGGGCCGCGCGGCCAGGTGCTGGTCGAGCCGCGCCACGCGTACACGCGGGCGCTGCTCGAATCGCTGCCCGAGAACGCCGGGAACGCGGCGGCCGCGACCGCCGGGGCCGAACCGTCCGAAGGAGAGCCGGCATGACACTGCTGAAGGTGGACGACCTGGTCGTCGAGCACCGCACGCCCGGCCGCCCCGTGGTGCGGGCCGTCGCCGGGGCCAGCCTGAGCGTGGCCGCCGGAGAGGTGGTCGGCCTGGTCGGCGAGTCCGGGTGCGGCAAGTCGACGCTGGCCCGCACGGTGTGCGGGATCGGCCGCCCGGCCTCGGGGACCGTCTCGTTCCAGGGCCGCCCGGTGGCGCCGCTCGGCCTGCGCCGCAGGGACTCGTCCCTGACCGGCATCCAGATGGTCTTCCAGGACCCGTACGCGTCGCTGAACCCGCGGCGGCGGGTGGGCGACCAGATCGCCGACGGGCTGCGCACGGCGGCCGACACCTCGACCACGCCGGCCGACCTGCTCGACCGCGTCGGACTGCCGCGCGAGTTCGCCACGCGGTACCCGCACGAGTTCTCCGGCGGCCAGCGCCAGCGCATCGCGATCGCCCGGGCCCTGGCCGCCCGGCCGTCCCTGCTGATCGGCGACGAGCCGATCTCGGCGCTCGACGCGTCGGCGCAGGCGCAGGTCGCCCGCCTGATGCGCGACCTCGCGGTCGAGTCGGGCGCCGGGCTGCTCTTCATCAGCCACGACCTGTCCGTGGTACGGCTGATCGCCGACCGGATCGCGGTGATGTACCTGGGCAAGATCGTGGAGACCGGCCGGACCGACGAGGTCTGGGCCGACCCGCGGCACCCGTACACGCGGGCGCTGCTCGGCGCGATCCCGGCGCCGGACGGGGCCGGAGTGCTCCCGGCGGAACTCCCGGGGGACGTGCCCGACCCGGCCTCGCCTCCGACCGGCTGCCGGTTCCACCCCCGCTGCCCGAAGGTGATGGACGTCTGCAGGGAGCGCGAGCCCGAGTTCGGGCCGGTCGCCTGCTGGCTGCACGAGCCCGCCTGACCGGTTCTCCCGGTCGGGCGGGGCCTGATGACCAAAGTCCCGGCGGCGCGGGGGCCGTCGGCACTGGTCTCCCCGGCGGATACGGCGAAGTCTGGCCCTGTACGAGATCCGTCTATCTCGAGGAGGCCAACGATGCTCTCGCCCCTGGCGTCCGATCTCGGCGTTCAGTACCTTCTGGTGGCGGCTGAGCAGGCCCCGTCCGTGCTCAACACCCAGCCGTGGCGCCTGCGGACCTCCGGGCACGACCTGGCCGAGCTGCTGTGCGACCCGAGCCGCAGGCTGCGGGTGAGCGACCCCAGGGGCCGTTCGATGCATCTGAGCTGCGGCGCCGCACTGTTCAACCTCCGGCTGGCGGTCAGGGTCGGCGGCCACCGCCCGACGGTGTCGCTGCTGCCCGATCCGGACGAGCCCGAGCTGCTCGCCTCGATCCGGATGACCGATTCGACGCCGGCCAACGCGACGGAGCGCGCCCTCTACTCGGCGATCCGGGTGCGCCGGACCAACCGCGAGCCGTTCGAGGACCGGATGATCCCGCCCTCGGTCATGGCCGGCCTGCGCATCGCGGCCACCCGCGAGGGCGCGAACCTGCTCCCCCTGGACGGCGCGGCGGCGAACGAGCTCCTCGAACAGGTCGCGCTGGCCGACGACGAGATCGAGCGGGACAAGAGCTACCTCGCCGAACTGGCGGCGTGGACGGCCGGGCGCGCGCTGTTCGACGGCGTCCCGCGCCACGTGCACGGGCCGCGCGCGGACCGCGACCCGGCGCCGGTGCGCGACTTCGGGCTGGGCCACCGGGGACGGGACCGCCGGGTGGAGCGCTTCGAGTCGCACCCGCAGCTCGCCGTGCTCACCACCCGGGGCGACCGGCCGGTCGACTGGCTGCACGCGGGCCAGGCGCTGCAGCGGGTGCTCCTCATGGCCACCTGCCACGGGATCTCCGCGTCGTTCCTCAACCAGCCGCTCGACCTGCGTGACATGCGCCGCCGTACGGACCCGAGGCACGCGCGCGGGCACGCGCAGATGATCATCAGGCTGGGGTACGGCCCGGTGGTGCCGCGCGCTCCGCGCCGCCCGGCGGGCGAGCTGCTGCTCCAGGAGCGGCGCGGGCGCGACCGCCTGATGCCGCTGCTGCGCCTCTAGCGGGTCTCCAGGGGCTCCGGGCCGTCAGCTCTGGGGAATCACCGCGACGGGGCAGCGCGCGTCGTGCAGCACGGCCTGGGTGACCAGGCCGAGCGTCACCCTCGCCGGCTCGCGGTGCCCGCGGTTGCCGATGACGACCAGCGCGGCCTCCTTGCTCTCGGACACCAGGACCTCGGCCGCCGCCCGCTCCGCGAACGAGGTGGAGACCCGCACCTGCGGATACTTCTCGCACCAGGGCGCCACGATCCGCTGGAACCGGGCGCCCACCTCGCGGGGCGGCCCCTCGTCCTCCGCCCAGGCGTGTACGGCCAGCAGCTCGGCACGGCGCAGCGACGCCTCCTCCATGGCGAAGCCGAGCACCCTGCCGCCCAGCGGCGAGTCGTCCACGCCGACGACGACGGGGCCGGAGGCCGCGCCCGGCTCGCCGATGAGGATCACCGGGCAGGGCGCGTGCCCGGCGACCTGGACGGCGGTGGAGCCGATCTTGAGCCGCTCGAAGCCGCCCGTCCCCCGCGTGCCGAGGAGGATCAGCTCCTCGGCCGCCGCATCGGTGAGCAGGACCGACGCCGGTGACCCCTGCTCCAGCCGGCCCCGGACCTCCAGGCGCGGCGCCATCGTGGTGGCCAGGGTGACGCCCTTGCCGAGGGTGTGCTCGGCCGAGAGCCGTACGGTCTCGACGATCGACGGGTCGCTCGGCTTGACCTGGAACGGCCACTGCCAGGCGTGGGTCACCACCAGGGGCGCGTACCGCAGCAGCGCCTCGCGCACCCCGAGGCGCAGGGCCGTCTCGCTGAGCGCCGATCCGTCGTATCCGACCACCACGGGCCGCTGGTCGGCTCGCATGCCGTCTCCTCTCGTCGCGCGCTCCGCCGGGCCCTGGTTCAGCCGGACCGGCGCAGGAGTGCCAGCCGGATCATCCGGGTCATGTCCTGGGCGGTGACCATGCCGGTGATCTGTCCCCCCTCGGTGACGACGGCGGCCAGCTGGCCGAGGGCCGGGCGTTCGAGCAGCACGATCGCCTCGGCGTCGGGGCCGACCACCCGCTCGGGCGCCAGCGGCCGGGCCAGGTCGCCCAGACGGGTGGAGCCGCGCCGGGCGGGCGGCACGGCGGCCAGTTCCTCCAGCGTGACAGATCCGACGGGCTCACCCCCGAACGCGACCACGGGGAACACCGTCTGGTGCGATCGGGACGCGACGCTGGAGACGAACTCCCCGACGTCGAGCCAGGCCGGGGCGAGGTCGGGCAGCGGGGTCATCACGTCCTTGATCCGGACGCCGGCGAGCCCCTCACGCGCCGAGCGCGCGGTCATCTCGGTGCCCGCCGCGCCGGCCAGGAACCATCCGATGATCATGAGCCAGAGGCCGCCCGCCCACGTGGTGAACAGCACCTCGGCCACGCCCGCGGCGATCAGCAGGAGCCCGAGTCCCTGCCCGGCCCGCGCGGCGGCCCGGTCGGCCCGGAAGCGGTCGCCGGTGCGCCACCACACCACGGCGTGCAGCGCCCGGCCGCCGTCGAGCGGCGCGCCGGGGAGCAGGTTGAAGACCCCGAGCAGCAGGTTCATCAGCGCCAGCCACATGAGGGCGGACATCACCAGGCGCGGCCCGGGCGCGTACACGGCCACGACGAAGGCGATCCCCCCGACGGCCAGGCTGGTCAGCGGGCCGACCAGGGAGATCTCCAGCTCGCCGCGCGGCGTCCGCGCCTCGCCCTCCATCTGCGTGACGCCGCCGAAGAGCCACAGCGTGATCGACCGCACGGGGATGGCCCGCCACCGGGCGACCAGCGCGTGCGCCAGCTCGTGGGCCAGCAGCGAGGCGAAGAACAGCACGGCGGTCACCACGGCGAGCACCCAGTACAACCGGGGAGCCTGGCCGGGCACCGCGCCGGGCAGCACGGCGCCGGCGAGGCTGACCGCGATCAGCGCCGCGATCACCAGCACCGACCAGTGGACGCCCACCGGGATCCCGGCGATCCGCCCGAGCCGCAGACTCTGCTTCATACTTCCACCATCCGCCCGAACGGCCGGTCCCGGCAGGGACGTCTCGTCCCTTTCGCCGAGGACTTTCGACTGCCCGTGGCGGGGCGGATGTAACCGATCAGCCGGCGGTGGCGGCCTCGGTCAGCCGCACGCCGTCCGCGTCGCGTCTCGGTAGCGGCCGGGGGTGATCCCGAAACAGCGGACGAACCAGCGGGTGAGGTGGCTCTGGTCGGCGAACCCCGCCTCGGCCGCCGAGTTGCGGCTGGTGGGTCTGGCGGTCCACGGCGGCAGGAACGACGTGGACAAGGTCCTCAAGGGGCTGCCGCTGCACCCCTGACACCGTTCCGGCGCGGCCGCCCGGCCGCCCGGCTGTCGGGCTGTCGGGCTGTCGGGCTGAGACTCAGCCGATGTCCATCCACATCAGCAGGACCAGGCCGAGGATGTGGCCGAGGATCACGAAGACGACCAGGAAGATGAAGATGAACTTGGCCGGGCCGTGCTCGAAGTACTTGCCCTTCTCGACGAGGGGCGGCCGCTGCGCCTGGCGCTCGGCGATCCGCTCTTCGAGACTCTTCCGCCGCAAAGGGGCCACGACCTTACCTCCGGTCAGGTGAGCCGCTCCGGCCTTCCGGGGTCGGCGGCTCACGGACTCAGCGATTAGTTGGTGCACAAATCATTTGTGTACTAATTTTTATACCACGCCCGTCGTACGGAGGTGCATGTGACCGGCTTCGCCGACATTCAGGACCCGTTGTCCCTGGAACGCCAGGTGTGTTTCGCACTGTCCGTCGCGTCCAGGAACGTCATCGCGGTCTACCGTCCACTGCTGGAGCCGATGGGCCTCACCCATCCGCAGTATCTCGTCATGCTGGCGCTCTGGGAGCACGCGCCCCTGGCCGTGAAGGACCTCAGCCGGATGCTCCAGCTCGACCCGGGCACCCTCTCCCCGCTCCTGAAGCGCCTGGAGGCGGCCGGGCTGGTCCGGCGTGAGCGCGACCCCGAGGACGAGCGCGCCCTCGCCGTCGTCCTCACCGAGGCGGGCCGTGACCTCCGGTCCGACGCGAAGAGGATCCCGCCGGCGATCGTGGCCCGGCTCGGCATGGGACTGGACGAGCTCCAGCACCTGCACGAGTCGCTCATGCGCGTGATCGCCGCCGCCAACGCCGCCAACAACGGCCACGCCCCGCACGATCCGGCGCCGACCGGCGTCAGGACCCGATGAGGACGTCGATCAGCGCGGGGAACGCGACCCCCGCCCCGTAGAGCGCGAACGGGACGGGGAACTGGAGGCAGAAGGCGAGAAGGCACCCTTGACCGCCTCCGAGCGGGGACGGCGGCGGGTCCTGCGGGCCGAGCCCGCGCCACAGCGATCGGGGCTCGGAGAGCAGGTAGGCGACGGCGCCGATCGTTCCGACGGTGAACAGCCAGAACCAGGCCCAGCGGTTGCCGAGCCGGGGCCGGGCGGTGCCCAGCATGATGAGGAGCGTGGCGATCCAGGCGGTCGCGACCGCCCAGCTCCCGTGGGGCAGGGGCACCCGGAACGGCCAGGAGGGGAAGATCCCGCGGCGGGACCCGTCCTCGGCCCGCCGTACCACCGGGCGCGGGTCGGGCACATAGGCGTCGGCGTCGGAGATCTCCGGGGCGACGTCGGCGAGAAGGCCGGCCTGCGTGTAGGGAACGTCGCCCGGCCACGGCGACCGCGCCCGGTACCAGAACAGCGGGGCCGTGGACCAACGCACCTCCCACAGCTCGGCGCGCGCGTCGCCGCCGCCGCCCGTGGAGATCACGTAGGTGACCCGTCCGGCGGCGAGGTCGGCGCGCAGATCGGCGAGGTCGCGTTCGCGGGGCGCGACGCTGAGCAGGGTGACGAAGCCGCCCCACACCAGCACGACGAGCAGGAGCACGCGCACCCACAGCCCCGCGATCCGGTACGGCTCCCGGTACTCCGCCACGCGCTTCCCCCGATCGTCTTGGCACCCCGCACTCTTCTGGATCATCTCGTACCGAACCGGGCCGGATGCCGGGAATTCGTGGCATTCGACCGGAATGCGGGGGCGGGCGGTCCCTCAGTCGTCGAGGGCGTCCGGGTCGAGGGGCGGGTCGTCCACCGCCTCGGCCATGGTCTCGATGAGCCGCAGCACCGCGCGGCAGTCGCCGACCGCGTTGTGGTCGCCGCCGGGCAGCGCGTGCCGGCGCCAGTCTCCGCGCCGCTCGTCCCACTGGCCTCTGAACCAGCCGTACACGGTCATCGCGCACTTCCAGGAGAAGCCGCGCGACCAGGCCATGGCGTAGTCGAGGCTGCGGACGCGGGCGACCTCGGCGCGCAGGAGGCGTCCGTCGTACCGGCTGTTGTAGACGATCACCGGCCGGTCGGGCGCGGTGAGCACCGTGCTCAGCTGAGGCAGGACCTCGCCGAAGGCGGGCTGCCCGGCGACGTCGCGGTCGTGGTAGCCGTGGATCGCGGACGCGTCGGCCGGGATGGGCACACCGGGGTCGACCAGCGTGTCGAGCAGGACGTCGCCGCGCATGTCGACGACGCTGACCTGCACCGCGCGGTCGGTGTTCGGGTCGGTGCCGGTGGTCTCGGTGTCGAGGATGACGGCGTTGGACCGGAGCATCGCGTCGGCCCACCGGATCGCCCTCCAGCGTTCGGCCTCGAGATCAATCGTGTCATGGTCGCGGTAGAGTTCGAACTCGCGGCCGTCGATGACGACGAGCGCGACGGGCGGTCTGACCGGCAGGCGGCGTCGCTTCGCGAGCTGCCCCTTGGTGCGGAGGTCACGGGCGTTGGCCTGCCGCCAGGTGAGCCGGGGCAGTCCCTCGGGCGCGACCGCGGGGGAAGTGGTCATGATCGCGATATAACAGTCGCCACCGACACTTTCGCACCCCCGCCTCGCGCGGCACGTACGGAACGAGCGGCGGAAGGCGGCCGATGGAGCAGGGCGCGGGCGTGGCAGAACGGCCGGAGATGCCGGAGGCGTGGCCGCACACCGTGGCGGACGCGGAGGCGGAGCAGGAGCGGCTGCGCCCCTTCGTGGACCTCGCCGACCCCGGGCCGGAGACCGTCCGGTACGTCGCGGGCCTCGACGTCGCGTATGAGGGCCAGGACGAGGGCGACCGCCTCACCGCGGCCGTGGTGGTCCTGGACGCGCGGACCCTCGACGTGGTGGACCAGGTCGTCGTGCGGGAGCGCGCCCGGTTCCCGTACGTGCCGGGCCTGTTCGCCTTCCGCGAGCTGCCGCCGCTGCTGAGCGCGCTCGACCGGGTGCGGGTCACGCCCGAGCTGCTGGTCTGCGACGGGTACGGCCTGGCCCACCCGCGCCGGTTCGGCCTGGCCTGCCATGTCGGCGTGCTGACCGGGCTGCCCGCGATCGGGGTGGCCAAGACGGCGTTCGTCGGCCGCTACGAGGTCCCCGCCTCGGAGCGCGGCGCGTGGGCGCCGATCGTGGAGCGCGACGAGGTGGTCGGGCGGGCGCTGCGCACGCGTACGGGTGTCAAGCCGGTCTACGTGTCCCAGGGGCACCGGATCGGCCTCGACAACGCCTGCCGGCACGTGCTGCGGCTCACTCCCGAGTACCGTCTGCCCGAGCCGATCCGGCTCGCCGACCGGCTCTCCCGTTCAGGGGTGCCGGCCGCCTGACCCCGCCCGCTCCGCAGCTCTCTGGCGCCTATGGGGCCGTTGCGGCGCAGGAAACATCTCGATAACGGACGTAACGCACATGTTGCCACGAATCACAACAGGTCCGTATCGTCACGGCCATATTCTATAGAATCCAGAATATGGAGGGCCTGGATGAGTGCCACGTCGCGAGCAGCGATCGTCGTCGACGCCGCCGGCGAGGTGCGGATCAGGTCCTATGAGGTGCCGGCCCCCGGGCCGGGCGAGTTCACGCTCAAGGTCGAGCTGTGCGGCGTCTGCGGCACCGACGCGCACGTCTACCAAGGGCGGCTGCCGAGCATCGCCTTCCCCGCACTGCTCGGGCACGAGATCGTCGGCACCGTCGCCGCGCTCGGCGAGGGGGTGACCGCCGACCACCGCGGCCGTCCCGTCGCCGTCGGCGACCGCGTCGGCGTTTTCCCCGCCGTGAGCTGCGGCCACTGCCACCAGTGCCAGGTGCGGCGCCGCCCGGCGAACTGCCCCGGCCGCCGCCCCTCCTACGGCTTCAAGTCCCCGGTGACGACCCCGCCCCATCTGACCGGCGGGTTCGCCGAGTACCTGCACGCGGCCAACGCGGGCACGGTGTTCCACCGTACGGACCTGCCGCCCGAGGTCGCGGTGCTCCAGGAGCCGTTGTCAGTCGCGCTGCACGGCGTCGAGCGCGGCGGGGTCCGCCTCGGCTCGACGGTCGTCGTGCAGGGCGTCGGCGCGATCGGCCTGATGGCCGTGGTCGCCGCGCGCGCCGCCGGGGCATCCCGGGTCGTCGCCGTCGGCGCCCCCACGGCTCGGCTGGAGCTGGCCGAGGCGCTCGGCGCCGACGTCGTCGTGGACATCGCCCAGGTGGCCGACGTCCCCGGGCGGCGGCGGGCGGTCTTCGACGCGCTGGACGCACCCGGCGCCGACTGTGTGATCGGCGCGAGCGGCTCCCCGCACGCCTTCATGGAGGCCATCGGGCTGGTGGCCGACGGAGGCGTCCTGGCCGAGCTGGGCAACTTCACCGACCGGGGCACCGTCCCCTTCAACCCCTTCGGCGACCTGCTGAAGCGGGACATCACCATCGCCGGCGTCTACGGCGCCGGCCCCGACATGCAGCGCAGGTACCACGAAGCGCTGCTCATCCTGGAGCGCGGCGGCCGACCGTACGACCGTGTGGTCAGTCACCGCGTGCCCCTGGAGCGGGTGGGCGAGGCGCTCACCGCGCTCGGCGGCGGCTTCTCCCTCGATGGCCGGGACATCGTCAAACTCGCGATCGATCCCTGGGCCTGATCCCCCTATCCCCCGTAAAACCCTTGAGAGGAGAACCGGCCATGCGCCGATATCTCCGGCTGGCGGCGACCGCCGCCGTCTTCAGCCTCACCGTCACCGCCTGTGGCTCGTCCGGAGGCGATGACGCCCCCGCGGCGGACGGCGGCGGCCTGGGCACCGCGCAGAACCCCGTCGCGATCCGGGTCCTCGCCAACGACGCCTTCGCCAAGCAGTGGCAGGACCAGCTCGTCCCCGAGTTCACCAAGAAGTACCCGAACATCAAGGTCACCGTGGACGGCGTGCCGTACAACGACCAGCTCGCCAAGTCGATGCTGGAGCTGACCGGCCCGACCGCGACGTACGACGTCGTGCTGGGCGACGACCCGTGGATGCCGCAGCTCGCCAAGACCGGCGGCCTGGTCGACCTGAAGACCGACCTCGCGAAGTTCACCGACGCGAGCTACGAGTGGGACGACATCAACTCCGCCGCCCTGGCCGCGGGCGAGTGGGACGGCCACCAGTACGGCGTGCCGGTCCGGTCGAACCTGCTGCTGATGTTCTACAACCGGTCGCTGTACAAGAAGGCCAAGGTCGACGAGCCGACGGCGGAGACGACCTGGGAGCAGTACTTCACGGACGCGGCCAAACTCGTCCAGGACACCACCGGCGACGGCAAGACCGACTCCTGGGCGGTCGGCACCTACTTCACCAAGGACCCGCTGACGCCCACGATCTGGCAGACCGTGCTGAACTCCGACGGCGGGAAGCTGCTCGACGAGAACCTGAAAGTCCAGTTCGACAACGAGACCGGCGTCAAGGCGCTGCAGACGCAGGTCGACATGCTGAAGTACGCCCCTCCCGGCGCGGCCACGTACCAGTTCAACGAGCCCCTCGAGGCGTTCCGCCAGGGCAAGGTCGCGACGATGTTCATGTGGGGCAGCGTCTACAAGGGCACGGCCATCGACACGGCGACGACCACTCTCAAGGAGGACGAGGTCGGGGTCACCACCCTGCCGGCCGGCAGCGCGGGGCCGGGCGCGCACCGCGGCATCTGGACGGCGGGCGTGGCCAAGAAGTCGACGCACCAGGCCGCCGCGTGGACCTTCCTCCAATGGATGACCTCCAAGGAGGGCGAGCAGTGGGTCGGCGCGAATCTGGGAACGTTCCCGGCACGTGACTCCACGCTGAACGGCACGCCGCCCACGCCGTGGCTGAAGCCCGTCTACGACGCCATCTCGGCCGGCTACGACGCCATCGCCAAGGGCCAGATGTGGCGCCCGCGCCTGCCCGAGTCCGACGCCGTGCAGCAGATCCTCGCGCTGCAGACCAGTCGGGCCGTCTCCGGCCAGGCCACGGCCCAGGAGGCGATCCACCAGGCGGCCACCGACATCTCCGCACTGCTGAAGTCCAAGGGCTACCCGCAGTGAGTGCGGTGCGAACCCCGTCGTCCCGGGCGAGGGCCGCCGGCCCCGCCCGGGGTTCCGGGGGTCCGCTCCGGCGGCGCGGGCTCCGCCTCGGCGAGCCGGGGACGGCGTGGGTGTTCCTCACCCCGGCGATCGTCCTACTGGCCGGCATGCTGCTGTACCCGATCATCTACACGGTCTGGGTGAGCCTGTCCGACTTCGACCTGTCCACGTTCCAGCCGGGCGACTGGGTCGGGCTGAAGAACTACGAGACGGTGATCAACGACCCCGGGTTCCTGGAGTCGCTCAAGGTCACCGGGATCTACCTGGTGATCGCCCTGCCGGTGCAGCTCGTGCTCGGCTTCGCCATCGCGTTCCTGCTGAACGTGGAGTGGCGCGGCCGGGGCGTGCTGCGCGCGCTGTTCCTCATCCCGATGGTGGTCGCCCCGGTGGTCGCGGGCGGTGTCTGGCGGATGCTGCTCGACCCGCTGTGGGGCGTGGTCAACTACGCCCTCGGCCTGGTGGGCGTCGGGCCGGTCGAGTGGATCGGCGACCCCACCCTCGCCATGGTCAGCCTCATCGTGATCGACAGCTGGCGGTGGACGCCGTTCGTCGTCCTGGTCGCGTCGGCGGGCATCATGGCCCTGCCGTCCGACGTGTACGAGGCGGCGAAATCGGACGGCGCGTCACGCTGGCAGACGCTGCGGCATGTCACGGTGCCGCTGCTGGTCCCGGTGATCGCGGCGGCCTTCATCGTCCGGTGGTTGGGCGCGGTCAAGATGTTCGACATCGCGCTCGCCGCGACCAAGGGCGGTCCCGGCCAGGCCACCGACGTGGTGAACCTCTACATCTACGAGAAGGGGTTCCGCGGGCTGGAGTTCGGGTCGGCGTCGTCCATGGCCACGATCGTCCTGGTCATCACCATGATCATCACCTACTTCCTGTTCCGCCTGAGCCGTTATCTGGAGAACCGATGGTGAGCAGCGGCCGCCTGGGACGGGCGGCGGCGATCGGCGGGGCGATCCTGGCCACGCTCGTCTTCCTCTTCCCCGTGATCTACATGGTCGGCATCTCGTTCAAGCTGCCGCGCGACATCTTCACGGTGCCGCCGCGCTGGTTCAGCGAGCTGACCTTCGACAACTACACGAGCTACTTCCACCAGGCCCGGATCCTGCCGCGCATGGTGAACACCGTCATCGTGGCGGCCGGGTCGGCGATCGTCTCCATGGTCGCCGGGGCGATGGCCGGGTACGCGCTGACCCGCATGCGGATGCGCGGCGCGGGCGTCATGGCGGGCGTCATCCTCGCCTCGCGCGCGGTGCCGCCGATCGCGTTGGTCGTGCCGATGTTCCTGGTGGCGCGGCGGCTCGGCCTGACCGACCAGTACATCACCGTGATCCTCGCCTACGTGACGTTCCTGGTGCCGTACGTGGTCTGGCTGATGCGGGCGTTCTTCCGGAGCCTGCCCAAGGAGCTGGAGGAGGCGGCGATGCTGGACGGCTGCGGCCGGTTCGGCGCCTTCTTCCGGATCATCGTGCCGTGCAGCCTGCCCGGGCTCATCTCCACGATGATCTACTGCATCATCCTCGCCTGGGAGGAGCTGCTCTTCGCGCTGATCCTCACCAACGACAAGGCGGTCACCATCCCGGTGGCCATCGCCGGCATCGCGGCCGACACCGAGAACGGCGGCCTGTGGGGCCCGCTCGCGGCCGTGGGCGTGCTCACCGTCCTCCCCGTGGTGATCTTCGCGCTGGTGGTGCAGAAGTACCTCGTCAAGGGGCTCGCGGACGGAGCCACGAAGGGATGAGGATCCGCGATGTCCGGGCTCGGCTCATCGAGCTGCCCTATCCGCGCCCCTTCGTCCCCTCCTGGGCTCCGGAGGGCGCGCACCGCAGCATGTCCGCTGTGATCGTCGAGGTCGAGACGGACGAGGGGGTCGTCGGCGTGTCCGGCGGCGACATGGGCCACTCGACCGGGCCGCTGCTCCTGGAGACGATCAGGGGCTGGATCCGGCCGCGGCTGGTCGGGATGGACCTGTTCGCCACCCAGCACATCGCCAACCACCTCCGCTACGTCGCCGAGTACGTCTTCCCACGCCCATGGGTGGTGGGCGTGGCGGTCTGGGACGCCGTCGGCAAGGCGTGCGGACGGCCGCTGCACAAGCTGTGGGGCGGGCACGCCGACCGGGTGCGCGCGTACGCGAGCTTCGGCGAGGTCCGCGACCCGGCGCAGCGGGTCGCGGACGCGCTGCGCGTGGTGTCCGAGGGCTTTACCGGGCTCAAGCTGCGGATCCACGCCGACACGGTGGCCGAGGACGTCGCCCAGGTGGCGGCGGTGCGCGAGGCGGTCGGCTCCGGCGTCGCCATCATGGTGGACGCCAACCAGGCCGCGGCCCGCTGGCGCTACCGGCCGGACGGCAGCCGGATGATGTGGGACTTCGACCGGGCGCTCACCACCGCGCGGGAGCTGGCCGCGCTCGGCGTGACCTGGCTGGAGGAGCCGCTGCCCCGGCACGATTACCGGGCGTTGCGCGAGCTGACCGCGATCTCCCCGGTCCCGATCGCGGGAGGCGAGCACAACAGGGGCATCGGCCAGCTCGTCCGCCTCCTGGAGGACGACTGCTTCACCATCTACCAGCCGGACGCCAACGAGAGCGAGGACATCGCCGCCCTGCGCGACTTCGGCGCCATGGCGGCGGCGCGGCAGCGCCGGGTCGTTCCGCACGCGTGGGCGACCGGGCTCGGCGTGGCGGGCAACCTGCACCTTTCCGCCTCGCTGCCGACCTGCGACTGGCTGGAGTACCCGTACGACCCTCCGGTGATCGTCCCCGAGGTCTTCCACGTGATGCTCACCGAGCCGCTTCTGCCGGATTCCACGGGCTTCGTAGCCGTTCCTGAGGGCCCGGGTCTGGGTGTAGAGCTGGACCACGCGGTGATCGAACCGCTGACTGTCCAACGGGTCTGAGGAGTGTCGCAAACGATGACAGAAACGTTCCTCACGCCGGAACGGCCGTTCCGGACCAAGGCCGAGCTCGCCGCAGAGCACATCAAGCAGATGATCATGTCCGGCCAGACCCCCCCGGGGACCAAGATCATCACAAGGGTGGTGGCGGAGGCCGTGGGCGTCAGCGACACCCCCGTGCGGGAGGCCATCAAGCAGCTCGTGTCGGAGGAATGGCTGGTCGAGCGGCCGCACATCGGCGCGGTGGTCGCCGAGTTCACCGTAGCCAACGTGCGGGAGCTGTACAGCATCCGGGCGGCGCTGACCGCGCTCGCGCTCGAGCTGCACGCGGCGCCGCTGTCCGGCGCGCGGCTGGCCGCCGTGGACGAGGTGCTCGCCGCCTCCGAGCGGGCGATCGCGGACGGCGACGTCGCCGCATTCGCCCGGCTCAACCGGCGCTACCACTCGCTGTTGTGCGACACGGAGGAGTCCCGGATCGTGCACCGGATGCTCCAGGGGCTGTGGGCCAAGACCGAGACCGCGCAGCGCGGCTTCCGGCTGGTGCCCTGGCGGCTGCCGCACTCGCACGCCGAGCACATGGCCATAAGGGACGCGCTCGTCGCCGGGGACATCGCCCGCGCGAGCGAGCTGCAGCACGCCCACGAGATGGCCGCAATGGACGCGCTGATCCACGTCATAGGCGGAAACCGATGAAGGCAGGAATGAAGACAGGAAAGGCCCTCGTCGCAGGGCGCTGGCACACGACGACGGAGACGTTCCCAGTGGTGAACCCGGCCACCGGTGAGACGGTGGCGCAGGCGGCCGAGTGCGGCCCCGAGGTCGTCGCCGAGGCGGTGGACGCGGCGGCGGCCGCGCTGCCGGGCTGGCGGGCGATGCCGGCCCACGAGCGCGCCGCGATCATGCGGCGGGCCGCCGCCCTGCTGGCCGAGCGGGCGCCCGAGATCGGGGCGACGCTGACGGCGGAGCAGGGCAAGCCGCTGGGCGAGGCCGTCGGCGAGGTGGTCGCGGGAGCCGACCACCTCCTGTGGTCCGCCGAGGAGACCCGCCGCGTGTACGGCGAGACGATCCCCTCCACCAGCGCGGACACCAGGATCATGGTGCTGCCCGAGCCGGTGGGTGTCGTCGCGGGCATCACCCCGTGGAACTTCCCCGTGTCGATGGTCACCCGCAAGCTCGGCCCGGCGCTGGCCGCGGGGTGCACGGTCGTGCTCAAGCCGTCCGAGCTGACCCCGATGTCGGCGGTCGCGGTGGCCGAGTGTCTGGCCGACGCGGGCTTCCCCGCGGGCGTGTTCAACCTGGTCACCACGACCCGCCCGCAGGCGTTCGCCGACGTCGTCATGGCCGACCCGCGGGTGCGGAAGATCTCGTTCACCGGATCGACGGCGGTCGGCCGGCGGCTCATCCGGCAGAGTGCCGACGACGTGAAGCGACTCAGCGTCGAGCTGGGCGGCCACGCCCCCGTGCTGATCTTCCCCGACGCGGACGTGGCGGCGGCCGCCGCGGGCGTCGCCCGGGCCAAGTTCATGAACGCGGGCCAGGCCTGCACCTCGCCCAACCGGATCTACGTCCACGAGAGCGTCGCCGAGGAGTTCACCACGGAACTGGCCCGCCTGGCGGACGCGATCGTCGTCGGCGACGGCGCCGCGGACGGGGTCACCATGGGCCCGCTGATCGACGAGCGGGCGGTCGCCAAGGTGCGGCGGCACGTCGAGGACGCGCTGGCGGGCGGCGCCCGCCGGGTGACGGCACGGGAGCCGGGCGAGCCGGACGGGCAGTTCCACCCGCCCGTCGTGCTGGCGGACGTCCGCGACGACATGCTCGTCTGCCGGGAGGAGACGTTCGGCCCGCTCGCGCCGGTGCTCACCTTCTCCGGGGACACGCGGGACACCGAGGACGCCGTCGTCGCGCGGGCGAACGCCACGCCGTACGGGCTGGCTGCGTACGTGTGGACGCGAGACCTGGCCCGTGTGGTGCGGGTCGGCGAGGCACTGCGCTTCGGAATCCTCTCGATCAACGGCGCACCGCTCGCGCCGCCGCAAGGACCGTTCGGCGGGGTCAAGGGCAGCGGGTACGGCCGCGAGGGCGGCCATCACGGAGTGGAGGACTTTGTGGAGCGCAAGTACGTCAGCCTGGGGTTGGGCCGATGACGGGCGCCACGGCCCCGGCGGCCGTGCCGATGAGCGCCTCCGCGCGCAGGGTGGCCGAGCGCGAGATCACCCGCCGGGTGGATCTGTGCCGTCCCGACGGGCGGCTCAATCCCGAGGCGGTGGGCTGGAGCCGCGCCCCGCTGCACCGGGCCAACATCCGCGGCTGGGGCCGCACGATGCGCTGGGACTACTGGTGCGTCGCCACGCCCGAGCACATCTTCGCCTTCAGCGCGTCCAGCCTGGACTACCTGGCGGGCGAGTCCGTGTGGTACCTGGACCGGACGACCCGGCGGGACGTGGCGAGCCGGAGCCTGCTCGTGCCCGGCCACGGCCTGTCGTTCTCGCCGCGCGGCGGCGAGGGCAGCGTGCGGATCGGCCGGGGCGCGGTGCGGATCGCGGTGGACGAGACCGCCGAGGGCACCCGGCTGCGGGTGCGTTCGGCTGAGTTCGACGCCGACCTGCTGGTCCACCGGATCCCGGACCGCGAGAGCCTGAGCGTGGTGGTCCCGTGGTCGTCGCACCGGTTCCAGTACACGGTGAAGGACGTGGGCCGGCCCGCCGAGGGCACCGTGACGGTCAACGGGCGGCGGATCCGGTTCTCGCCGGAGGAGGCGCGGGCCACGCAGGACCTCGGCCGGGGTCGCTGGCCGGGCGACATCGTGTGGAACTGGGGGGCCGGGTACGGCCGGGCCGGCGACCGCGAGATCGCGATCCAGATCGGCGGCAAGTGGACCGACGGCACCGGCAGCGTCGAGAACGGCCTGGTCATCGACGGCCGACTGCACAAGATCAGCGAGGAGCTGGTCTGGCACTACGACACCTCGGACTGGATGGCCCCCTGGCGGATCACCGGCGAGCGGGTGGACCTGGTGTTCACCCCCGAGTACGTCCGCTCGGCCGACGTGCGGCGGCTCTACCTGATGCGCAGCCGAGAGGACCAGGCGTTCGGGCACTACAGCGGCACCGTCGTCGCCGACGACGGTGCCGTGATCGAGGTAGGCGATCTGTTCGGATGGGCCGAAGAGGTCCAGCGGCGCTGGTAGGGGGACGCGCATGACACAGCACACGATGAACGCCGAGGAAACGCCGGAGCCGTTCGCGGCCGACCTGCCCTTTGGGGCGGGGGCCGCGCTCGACCCGCTGCGCAGGGACGCCGACCTGGCCGAGCTGAGCCGCGACCTGCTCGACGTCCTGGTGGTGGGCGGCGGCGCGACCGGCACCGGGGCCGCGCTCGACGCGGCCTCGCGGGGCCTGACCACCGCGCTCGTCGAGGGCGGCGACCTCGCCTCCGGCACGTCGAGCAACTCCAGCCGCCTGCTCCACGGCGGTGTGCGCTACCTGGAGCAGATGGAGTTCGGCCTGGTGCGCGAGGCGCTGCACGAGCGCGGGCTGCTCCAGGACCTGGCACCGCACCTCGTGCGCCGGATGTCCTTCCTCTACCCGCTCACCCGCCGGGTGTGGGAGCGCGGGTACGTCGGGGCCGGGCTCACGCTGTACGACGCGCTGGCGGGCATGGGCGACCGACACGGCTTCCGCCGGCACCGGCACCTGAGCCGGCGCGGCCTGCTCCGGCAGGTGCCGCAGCTCCGGCCGGACGCCGCGGTCGGCGCGCTCCGCTACGAGGACGGCCACGTCGACGACGCCCGCCTCGTCCTGACCCTGGCCCGTACGGCGGCCCGCGAGGGCGCCACCGTGCTCAGCCGGGTGAAGGTCACCGGCCTGGCGAGCCGCTCCGACCACACCGTCGCGACCTGCGTGGACGCGCTGACGGGAGCGGAGTTCCGGGTCCGGGCCCGGCGGGTGGTCCTCGCGACCGGCCCCTGGTCCGGGCTCGCCCAGAAGATGCTCGGCGCGGGCGACGTGCGGGTGCGCGCCTCCAAGGGCGTCCACCTGGTGTTCTCCCGGGAGCGGCTGCCGCTGGACAGCGCCCTCATCGCGCGTACGCCCAGCTCGGTGCTGTTCGTCATCCCGACCGGCGACGTCGTGCTGCTCGGCACCACCGACACGCCGTGGGAGATCGGCCCCGGGCCGGTGCTGCCGACCGGCGCCGACGTCCGCTACCTGCTCGACCAGGCCAACCAGTGGCTGCGCGAGCCGCTGCGGCCGTCGGACGTGGTCGGCGTGTACGCCGGCCTGCGGCCGCTGGTGGACCAGCCCGACCGGCAGGACACCCAGGCGATCAGCCGCGAGCACGTGGTACGGGAGGTCGCGCCCGGCTGCGTGGTCGTCGCCGGCGGCAAGCTCACCACGTACCGGGTGATGGCCCGCGACGCGGTGGACGCGGTCGCGGCCGGGCTGCGCGCCGTGCGCCCCTCCGCCACCGAGCACCTCTCGCTGGTCGGCGCGAACGGTTTCGCCCAGTCCTGGACCCGCCGCGACGCGGCCGCGGCCGCGGCCGGGCTACCGGTCTCCGCGGTGGAACGGCTGGCCCGCCGCTACGGCTCGGACTATCCGGCGCTGCTCGCCATGGGGCGGCGCGATCCCGAACTGCTCGCGCCGGTGCCGGGCGCACCCTCGCTGCTGGCCGCCGAGGTCCTCTACGCGGCCCGGCACGAGGCCGCGATGACTGTGGACGACGTGCTGCTGCGGCGCAGCAGGGCCGGGCTGGAGACCCCAGACGGCGGCGCCGCGGCGGCCCCGCGCGTCGCCGAGCTGCTCGCGGGGGCACTCGGCCGCGGCGCGGAGTGGGCGCGGGAGCAGTCGGAGGAGTACGTGCGGGCGGCCGAGGTGCGCCGATCGGCGCTCGCCGCCTCGGACGACTCCGAGCTGGTGCCGCTGCTCGGCGCGCTGGCCGGCCGCGGGAGCGGTGCCGCGTGACCGTCCTCGCCATCGACGCCGGGACGACCGGCGTCACCTGTCTGCTGGTCGCCGAGGACGGGCGGGTGGTGGCGCGCGGCCAGCGTGAGTTCCCGCAGCACTTCCCCGCCCCCGGCCTGGTGGAGCACGACCCCGACGAGATCTGGGCGGCCACGCTCACCGCCGCCTCCGACGCCCTGGCCGCCGCCGCGGCGGACCGGGGCGAGCCGGCGGCGGTCTCCTGCGTGGGGCTGACGAACCAGCGCGAGACCGTCGTCCTGTGGGAGCGCGACACGCTGCGCCCGGCCACCCGAGCGATCGTGTGGCAGGACCGCCGCTCCGCCGGGGAGTGCGACCGGCTGCGCGAGCACGAGCCGCGGGTCCGCGAGCTCACCGGGCTCCCTCTCGACCCGTACTTCTCGGCGACCAAGCTCGCCTGGCTGAGCGCGAACGTGCCCGACGTGTGGGCCGGGGTGCGCGCGGGCCGGGTCGCGGTCGGGACGGTCGACTCCTACCTGCTGGCCCGGCTGACCGGCGGGCGGCTGCACGCGACCGACCCGTCCAACGCCTCGCGGACGCTGCTGCTCGACCTCGTCTCGGCGTGCTGGTCACCCGAACTGGCCGAGCTCTTCGGGGTGCCGCCGTCAGCGCTGCCGGAGATCGTCCCGTCCAGCGGGAGCATCGGCCGCACCGATCCCGCGCACTTCCTTGGGCTCGACGTGCCCATTTCCGGCGTGGCCGGCGACCAGCAGGCGGCGCTGTTCGGGCAGGCCGGGTTCACGCCCGGCGCGATGAAGTGCACGTACGGCACCGGCAGCTTCCTACTGGTCAACACGGGCGACCGGATCGCCCCGGCCGGCGCCGGGCTGCTGTCCACCGTCGCCTGGCAGCTCGAAGGGCGGCCGGTCCAGTACGCCCTGGAGGGGTCGGTGTTCGTCACCGGGGCGGCGGTGCAGTGGTTGCGCGACGGGTTGCGGCTGATCGAGCGCTCCGCCGACAGCGAGCGGCTGGCCGCGTCCGTGCCGGGCAGCGAGGGGGTGGTCTTCGTCCCCGCGCTCACCGGCATCGGCACACCGCACTGGGACCCGCACGCCAGGGGCGCGATCCTCGGCATCACCCGGGGCACCACCGACGCGCACGTCGCCCGCGCCGTCCTGGACGGCATCGCGTACCAGATCCGCGACGTCGTGGAGGCGGTGACCGGGACGGCGAGCATCCCGGTGGACCGGCTCGCCGTGGACGGCGGGGCCGCGGCCAACGACCTGCTCTGCCAGATCCAGGCCGACCTCCTCGGGCGGCCGGTCGTCCGGCCGAGGACGACCGAAACCACCGCGATGGGCGCGGCCTTCCTGGCCGGGCTCGGCGCCGGGGTCTGGCGCGACCTCGCCGAGGTGGCCGAGGCGGGCGAGGGCCGCCAGGTGTTCACGCCGCGGCCGCTGCCCGGCGACGGGTACCGCCGCTGGCTGGACGCGGTGGACGCCGTGCGGAAGTTCGGGTCGTGAGCGGGTGCTGACCCGTCGGCGTCAGGCGGCCGCGGCGAGCATCCCGTGCGGGTCGAGCACGTACTTGCGGGCCGCGCCCCTGTCGAACTCCGCGTAGCCGCGCGGCGCCTGGTCAAGCGGGATCGGCGTGGCGTTCACCGCGTCGGCGATGCGTACCCGGTCGTGCAGGATCGCCATCATGAGCTGGCGGTTGTAGCGCATGACCGGGCACTGCCCGGTGGCGAACGCCAGCGACTTGGCCCAGCCGAGGCCGATCCTGATCGACAGCGAGCCCTGCCGGGCCGCCTCGTCCTTGGCGCCGGGGTCGCCGGTGACGTAGAGGCCGGGGATGCCCACGGCGCCGCCCGCCCGGGTCACGTCCATAATCGTGTTGAGCACGGTGGCGGGGTGCTCCGTGCCGGCCTCGCGCCCGTGGCCGCGCGCCTCGAAGCCCACCGCGTCCACGGCGCAGTCCACCTCGGGCACTCCGAGGATGCGCTCGATGTGCTCGCGCGGCTCGCCCTGCGACACGTCGGCGGTCTCGCAGCCGAAGCCGTGGGCCTGGGCCAGCCGTTCCTTGTTGAGATCGCCGACGATGACGACCGCCGCCCCGAGCAGGAACGCCGACGCGGCCGCGGCCAGTCCGACCGGCCCCGCGCCCGCGATGTAGACGGTCGAGCCCGGCCCGACCCCGGCCGTGACGCAGCCGTGGAACCCGGTGGGGAAGATGTCGGCCAGCATGGCGAGGTCGAGGATCTTCTCCATCGCCTGGTCCCGGTCCGGGAACTTCAGCAGGTTCCAGTCGGCGTACGGCACCAGCACGTACTCCGCCTGGCCGCCGACCCAGCCGCCCATGTCGACGTACCCGTACGCCGATCCGGGCCGGTCCGGGTTGACGTTCTCGCAGATGCCGGTCTTGCCCTCCTTGCAGTTGCGGCAGCGGCCGCAGGAGATGTTGAAGGGCACCGAGACCATGTCGCCGACTTTGACGAACTCGACGTCCGGGCCGACCTCGGCGACCTCGCCGGTGATCTCGTGCCCGAGGACGAGGCCCTGGGGGGCGGTCGTCCGGCCGCGCACCATGTGCTGGTCGCTGCCGCAGATGTTGGTGGCGATCGCCTTGACGATCGCGCCGTGCGGAACCTTGCGGCCCACGTTGGCCGGGTTCACGCCGGGGCCGTCCTTCAGCTCGAACTCGGGATAATCGATGGCGTGCACTTCGACCGTGCCCGGACCCTCGTATACGACGCCCTTGTTCCCAGGCATGTCTGCCCCTCCCCGTCCCGGGCGTACCCGGTCAGGCCCGGCCCGAGGGAACCGCGGAACCCCCGGATCCGGCCCGAAGATTGCAGCTCACTTCATTGTAAATCGCCCATTGATCGCAAAATCGGGCATGCCTGATCAGGAGGGCGTACGGCACCGCCGGCGCAGGTCGTCGACGCGTTCGGTGAGCCCGCGCCGGTCGAGATGTTCGAGCAGCGGCACCATGACGCGGCGGCTGCTGTCCAGCGCCCGCCGCGCCTCGCTGACGGTGAACGGCTGCGGCAGGCGGGCGAGCAGCTCCGCCGCACGCAGGTCCGCGCCGGCCGGGAGCACCACGCCCTCGGCCACCCGCAGCAGCGCGCCGGTGCGCACCGCCGCCGCCACCTCCTTGGGGCCGAGGCCCAGCTCTGCCAGCCGTCCCGCCTCCGGCGCGAGGAAGGGCCGGGCGGCGAGCTCGGCGCGCAGCCGCTCGACCGCCGCGGCGACGGCCGGGGGCAGCGCCGCGGCCCGGTCACCGGGCCCGGTCACGATCCGCCCGTCGTGGACGGCGAGCGGCGGCGCGACGAGGGACGCGACGAGCCGCCGGTCGGGCAGGCCGAGCGCGCGCCGGGCGACCTCGACCGGCATCCCGGGCTCCAGGGGGTGCTCGGCCGCGTACCGGCCGACCGCGCCGGGCAACCGCTCCCGGAGCCGGGTCCAGTGGGCCGGATCGGCGTGCCAGTCCCCGGACACCGGCTCGCCCTCGGGCGCGCACCCCATGGCGCGCAGGTCCGCCGTACGCAGCAGCCGGTGCGTACGCAGCAGGGATCGGGCGTCCGGCGCGGCCTCCGCGAGCTCGGCGGCGCGCTCCCCGGCCGCGCCTCTACGCCGCAGCGCGGGCGGCCGGGGGTCGAGCACCGTCGCCCCGGCCAGCACCCGGACGGCCGCGCTGTGTCCCGGGTCGCGCAGGAGCAGCACGTCGCCCAGGTGCAGCGGCAGCGGACGGCCCAGGCGGAGCCGGGCGATCGGCCCGCCGAGCGGCCGCACGTCGCACACCGCGGCCGCCGACCCGATGTGCGCGGTCAGCCGCGCCGGCAGGGCCGGCCCGCCCTCCCCCGGGTCGGCGGCCGGGCCGACCCGGCGGATCCGGACGTCCACGACGTCGGTCCACGTCCACGCGCCCGGGGTCACGAGCACCTGGCCGCGTTGCGGCGCGGCGGAGGAGCGCAGGTTGAGCGCCACCCGCGCGACCCCGGCCACGGACGGCACCGCCTCCTTCAGGCATTCGACCGCCCGCACCCGCGCCGCGCCGGAGGGCAGCGCCAGCTCGTCGCCGACCGCGACCGTCCCGGCGGGCAGCGTCCCCGTCACGACGGTGCCGCTCCCCCGCACGGTGAACACGCGGTCGATCCACACGCGCACCGGTGCGCGGGGGTCGGGCGCGGGCAGCCGGGCCACGAGGCGGTCCAGCACCGCCCGCAGGCCGTCCAGCCCTTCGCCGGTGCGCCCGCTCACCGCGACCCGCTCCACGCCGCCCAGTCCGGCGCGGGCCAGCCGCGCCGCCGCCTGCGCCGTCGCGGGCCCCGGATCGGCGAGGTCGGCCCGCGTGACCGCGAGCAGGCCGTGCCGTACCCCGAGGGCCTCCAGGGCGGCCAGGTGCTCCTCCGACTGGGGCATCCAGCCCTCGTCGGCGGCGACGACGAACATCACGGCGGGCGCCGGTCCCACTCCGGCCAGCATCGTGGCCAGGAATCGCTCGTGCCCGGGCACGTCCACGAACGCGAGCCGCTCCCCGGAGGGAAGCGACGTCCACGCGTAGCCGAGCTCGATCGTCAGGCCGCGCCGCCGCTCCTCCTCCAGCCGGTCCGGCTCCATCCCGGTGAGGGCGCGCACGAGCGTGGACTTGCCGTGATCCACGTGACCGGCGGTGGCGACGACGTGCATCACTCCCCCTCCGGAGCCGCGTGCGCGGCCAGCGCGGCCCGCGCCACGTCGCCGTCCCGCGCCGCCGGTACGGCGCGCAGGTCGAGGAGGAGCCGCCCGCCCTCGATCCGGCCGACGACGGGCGGCTCGCCGGTGCGCAGCGGCGCGGCGAGCCGTACGGGCAGGCTCACCGCCGCGCTCGGCAGTGTGATGCCGGGCGCTCCGCCGCCGCCCACGGCCGCCGCGCTGGGCACGGCGCGCGCGTCGAGGCCGGCCCGGGCGAGCGTGCCCGCGAGGGCCGCCGCGCGGGCGGCCAGCTCCTCCGGGTCGGCGCGCAGCGCCTCGGCGACCGGTGTCGCGGGGCCGCGCAGGGTGGCCTCCAGCGCGGCCAGGGTGAGCTTGTCCACGCGCAGGGCGCGGGCGAGCGGGTGCCGCCGGCACCGCTCGACCAGGGCGCGGCGGCCGAGCAGCAGCCCGGCCTGCGGGCCGCCGAGCAGTTTGTCGCCGCTGGCCGTGACCAGGTCGGCGCCGGAGCCGAGCGCGGTCGCGGCGTCCGGCTCGTCCGGCAGCAGCGGCTCGGGGCGGAGCAGGCCGGAGCCGACGTCGGCCACGACGGGCACGCCGAGCCCGGCCAGCTCGGCGACGCCCGCGGCACCGGTGAACCCCTCGATCCGGTAGTTCGACGGGTGCACCTTGAGCACGAACCCGGTGTCCGGGCCGAGCGCCGCGGCGTAGTCCTCGCGCGAGGTCCGGTTCGTGGTGCCGACCTCGCGCAGCCGCGCCCCCGTCGAGACCAGCAGGTCGGGGATCCGGAAGCCGTCCCCGATCTCGACCAGTTCGCCGCGGCTGACCACGATCTCGCGCCCCCGGGCCAGCGCGGTGGCGGCGAGGATGAGCGCGGCGGCGTTGTTGTTGACGACGTGCGCGTCCTCGGCGGCGGGGACCGCCCGCGCCAGCGCGTCGAGCGCGTCCCGTCCCCGCCGGGCCCGCCTGCCGGTGGCGAGGTCGAACTCCACGTCGGCGGCCCCCGCCGCCGCCGTCACCGCCTCGATCGCCGCCGCCGACAGCGGCGCCCGGCCGAGGTTGGTGTGCAACAGCACGCCGGTAGCGTTGATCACCGGGCGCAGGGCGGCGGCGCGCGCGGGCAGCGCCGCGACCGCCGCCCGGACGACGTCGTCCGGGCTCAGCTCGCCGTGCCGTACGCGCCGCTGGGCGGCGGCGACGGCCTCCTTGACGGCCGCTCTCCCGAGGCGTCCCTGCGCCGCGACCAGTTCCGGTGCGGCCAGCACGGTGTCGGTGCGCGGCACCCGTCTGCGTCGATCCACCGTCCGAACATAAGACGCCGCCGGAGCCGAACCGAAGCAGGCGAGCCGCGAACGGCGGGTGTCATCCGCCGCCGGGCGCGCCGTCGTCGCGGGAGCGGGCGGCGCGGCCGCGGTAGGCGCGCGCCGCGAGGACGGCCAGGGCGACCAGGACGAGCGCCAGCGGCAGCGCCGCGTCGGGCACGTGGCCGGCCACGTCCCGGAGCCACACCTGCAGTGAGAACTGCTCGTCCACGCCGGACAGCCCTCCGAGGGAAGCGGTGCCGTCCGTGACGAGGAACAGCACGCCGATGGCGATGAAGAGCAGCCCGGAGACCAGGCTGGTGGTGTGCGTGCGCAGCGGGCCGAGGCGGATCGGCCGGCCCCGCAGCCAGGACCTGCGGCCGAGGTCGAAGCGGTCCCACAGCAGCGCGAGGACGAACAGCGGCACGGCCATGCCGAGCGCGTAGAGCGCCATCAGCGCCGCGCCGTACGCGGGCGCGCCCCCGGCGGCGGAGACGGTCAGCACGCTGCCGAGCAGCGGCCCCGAGCAGAACCCGGCCAGGCCGTAGACCGCGCCGAGCGCGAACACCGAGGCGGTGGAGGAGATCCGGATCCGCGCCGCCGCCCGGCCGGCGGCGGCCACGCCGAAGCCCTTTCCCAGGACGGCGGCGCCACCGAGGACGATCAGCACGACCCCACCGACGGTGGTCGCCACGTCCCGGTAGCGGGTGATCAGCGCCCCGACCGCGCCGACGCCCGCGCCCAGCGGCACGAGCACGACCGCGAGCCCCGCGTAGAACACCGCCGTGCGCCGGGCCAGCGTGCCCACCCGGTCGAAGGCGTACGCGAAGAACGACGGCAGCAGCAGCGCCGAGCACGGGCTGACGAGCGAGAGCAGCCCGCCGAGGAACGCGCCGAGGAACCCGACCTGCGTCATCCGCCCGCCGCCGCCTTGTCGATCATCGCGGTGAACTCCTCGATGGGCTGGGCGCCGAGCAGCGGCTGCCCGTTGATGAGGAAGGCCGGGGTGCTCGGGACGCCGAGGGCATTGCCCTCGAGCATGTCCTTCTCGATCGCCTTGTCGAACGCGCCGCCCGCCATGTCCTTGGCGAACCGGTCGAGGTCGGGCACCCCGGCCTGCTCGGCGAACTTCCGCAGCACGGCGGGGGTGAGGTCCGGGTGGCCGCGGTCCGGCGCGGCGCCGAAGAGCGCGGCGGCGAACTCCTTGTACTTGCCCTGGGCCCCGGCGGCGCGGGCCGCCTTCGCCGCGTTGATCGACTGCTCGCCGAAGATCGGGAAGTCGCGCCACTCGATGCGCAGCGTCCCCTTGCCGACGTAGCGCTCGACCAGTTTGGGCTCGGTGTCCCGGCCGAACTTGGCGCAGAACGGGCACCGGTAGTCCGAGTAGACGACCATCGTGACCGGTGCGTCGGTGCGGCCGATCGCGAGGGGGTCGTCCGGCGCGCGGCGGGCGGCCGAGGTCAGGGGGCCCGACTCGGCGGCGGGCGACCCGGACGGGGATGCCTCACCCGTGGAAGTCGCGCTCGCCGCGGGCGCCGGCCGCTTCGCCTCCTCCTGTGACGGACGGCTGACCAGGGAGACGACCAGGGCCACGGCGACCACCATCAGGACCGTGACCAGCACGGTGGTGCGCCTGGCGGTGGTGCGCCGGTCGTTCGTCTCCATAAGTCCTCCGTGTCGCCGGGCGTGATCTACTATCGAGCATAGTAGTGACCCCGGGGAGCGCCGGATCAGGCCGGGCGCACACTGAGGCAGTAGGCCAATACCCCGAGCGCGACGACCCCGATCGAGACGAGCGCGGGCGCCAGGGCGAGCGCCGCCGCGAGAGCGTACCCGGCGCGGCCGGGCGGCCGTCCCGCCGCCGCCCGCTCCCCGCCGAGCCAGCGGAGCCGCACCTCGACCGCGTCCCTGGACATGGCGAGCGCGGTGCTCGGCGCACCCCGGCCGACCACGGCGAGGAGCCCGGCGCGTACGGACCCGGGGCCGTGCAGGCGGGCCGCGGCCGCGTCGGCGGCGAGCTCGACCAGCACCCGAATGGCTCCGGGCGCGCGGCGGCACAGCGGCACGAACGGCAGCGCCTCGGCCACGACGTCGGCGAGCAGCACCAGGAGGTGGTGCCGGCCGCGCATGTGCGCCCGCTCGTGCGACAGGATCGCGTCACGCTCGCGCGGGCCGAGCCGGGCGACGCCCCGGGTCGCCACGACGGCCCCGTCCCGCCCGCCGACGCTGTACGCGAGCGGCGTGTCCTCGTCCACCCACAGGACGGAGCGCTCGCAGCGGGAGACCGCGCGCAGCAGCGCCAGGTGCTCCCTGCGCCACCGCCTGCGCCGCCACGACAGGCGCCCGGCCACCGCGGCCACCCACGCCAGGGCGCAGAAGACCGCCGCCGCTCCGGCCGCCCGCGCCACGTGCTCCCACACCGCCTCGCCGTCGGCGCGTACGGCGTTGACGCAGCTGTGGCTCATGCCGATCAGGCCGTCGACGACGTACGCGCGCGGCGCCAGCAGCACCACGGCGGCGACCAGGGCCGTGAGGACCATCAGGGCGATCGAGCTGACCCAGCCCGCCAGGGCGAGCCCCGGCCGCACGCTCGGCGTCACGGCGGTGCGCAGGTAGAACGGGCCGGCGACGCCGATCACGACGGTGGCCACGAGCAGCCCGAGAGCGACGGTCATCCGCGGCCTCCCCGCCGGTTGAGCGCGCGGCGCAGGATGTCGGACTCCTCCGGGGTCGCGGAGCGGGCGAAGTGCAGCAGCACCCGCTCGGCGTCCCCGCTGGAGGCGAGCACGTCGCGCAGCAGTTTGGCGCCCGCCTCGGCGCGCGACTCGCTGGCGGTGTACTCGTAGGCGCGGCCGGCGCGGTTCCTGCGGACCCACCCCTTCCCGTGCAGGTTGTCCAGCACGGTCATGACCGTCGTGTAGGCCAGGGGGCGCGGCGTGTCGAGCCGTTCGAGCACCTCGCGGACGCGCAGGGGGCCGCTCGCCGACCACAGGACGTCCATGACCTTGGCTTCGAGTTCGCCGAGACCGCGCATCGCCTCTCACCCTTCCCGAACGTGGGCTCCCGAACGTGGCCGCGAACCGGGCGCGAGAGCCCGCGCGCCGCCCTTGGACAGGACCGCCGGGCGAGCGGGGCCGGGCCCTCCTCGCCGTCCGCCACGGACGACAGTAACGGAGGACGCCGACACCCGGTCCGCCCCGCCTTTCCGCGTCCTCCGCCGCGCCCGGACGGCCCGGGAACGGCGGCGCCGAGCGACCGAGCCTTTACCAGGTCAGGGGAATGACGGGGAGGCAGCCCGCCGGGTTCCCTGTTACGAAGGAGACATAACCCCCACATTCATCCAAGCCGACGCACAGGAGGTCGTGATGATGTGGCTGGAGGTCGCGGTGGAAGCGGAGGGTCCGAACGCTGTCGTCCGTCCGCGCGGTGAGATCGACCTGACCACGGCGGGCATCCTGTGGGACACGCTCGACCGCGTCATCCAGCAGGTGGCGATCCCGAAGATCGAGATCGACATGGGCGAGGTGTCGTTCATGGACTGCGCCGGCGTACGAACGCTCATACCGATCAAGCAACACGCCCGGGAGCAGGGCGGCACATTCGTGCTGACTCACATCCCGCCGGTGGTCGAGCGGCTGCTCTCGGCCGTGGGACTCGACCACGAACTCGAACCGTGCGAGAGGGCCGCCAGGGCCCCGCTCCGCTCCGTGCCCACGGAGCCCCTCGCCTGGCCATGGACAATCCCTCGATAATTACGCGTCACGCATATTTGCGTGCTCAGAATCTTTGCGGATCGCGCAAGAAATGCTACGGTACTCGGCATGGACATCGAAAGTGAGCGTCCGGGACTGCGCGAACGCAAGAAGCAGGAAACCCGCATCGCGCTGAGCTGGGCGGCCATCCGCCTCGCGGTGGAGCGCGGGCTGGACAACGTCCGGGTGGAGGACATCGCGGCCGAGGCCGGCGTCTCCCCGCGCACGTTCAACAACTACTTCTCCAGCAAGGGCGAGGCGATCGTGGCCCGGCATTTCGACCGGGCCCGGCAGATCGCCGAGGAGCTGCGGGCACGCCCGGCGTCGGAGCCCCTCTGGGAGGCGCTGGCCAACGCCGTGACGGCACGGTTCGCGCTCGGCCAGGACACCGGCGGCGAGAGCACGCCCGACCGGCAGTGGGTCGACGGCGTCCGGTTGATGATCAATGATCCGGCGCTCACCGGCGCCTTCGCCGCGGCGGCGGCCGCCGCGGAGGCCGAGCTCGCCGCCGCGGTCGCCGACCGTACGGGCACCGACGCCGCCCTCGACCTCTACCCGCGGCTGGTGGCGGGCGCCGTCGGGGTCGCCATCAGGGTGGTCATGGAGCGGTGGCTGAACGCCGAGCCGCCCATCCCGATCGCCCGGCTCCTCCATGACGCGCTCGGTCAGCTCTCGGCCGGCCTGCCGGTCCCCCCGAAGGGGCCGTCCCACCCCTGAAAATCCCCCTTTCCCCCGTACGAGAAGGACCCCCCCATGAACGTCGACGTCGTCATCGCCGGAGCCGGGCCGAACGGGCTGATGCTGGCCTGCGAGCTGAGCCTCGCGGGCATCCGGCCGCTCGTGCTGGAACGCCTGCCCGAGCCCACCGAGGAGAACCGGGCCAACGGCCTGGTCGGCCAAGTCGTGCGGATGCTCGACCGCCGCGGGCTGCACCGGCGGCTCAGCGGCAGCCCCGAGCCGCCCCGACCCGGGCCGTCCTTCGTGTTCGGCGCGCTGCCGCTGGACCTGAGCGTCCTGGAGGACAACCCGCTCTACGGGCTGCCCGTGCCGCAACGCCGCATCGAGCAGGTGCTGGAGGAGCGCGCCGTCGAGCTCGGCGTGGAGATCCGCCGCGGCCACGAGCTGACCGGCCTCACCCAGGACGACGACGGCGTGAACGCCGACATCTCCGGCCCGGGCGGCCCCTACCGGGTGCGCGCCCGCTACCTCATCGGCGCGGACGGGGGCCGCAGTCGCACCCGCAAACTGGCCGGCATCGACTTCCCCGGCGTGACGAGGGACGACACCGTCCACCGCACCGCTCAGGCCGCAGTTCCCGCGGCGCTGGTCGACCCGGCGACCGGAGGGCTCGACGTGCCCGGGTACGGGCCGATCCCGCCGTTCCGGCACCACCGCACCGAGCGCGGCATGTTCGTGTACGCACCCTTCCCCTCCCGTCCGGCACTGGTGGGCACGACGGAGTGGCCCACGGCCGGGGACGACGCGGAGGCCTTCGACGCGCCCATGACCCTCGACGACCTGCGCCTGAGCGTCCGCCGCGTGCTCGGGGCCGACCTGCCGCTCGCGCCGCCCGACGGCCCGGGTCCGCACATGCTGCGCCGGCTGGTCGGCGGCAACACCCGGCTGGCGGACCGCTTCCGCGCCGGCCGGGTGCTGCTGCTCGGCGACGCCGCCCACGTCCACTCGGCGATGGGCGGCCCCGGCCTGAACCTGGGCCTCCAGGACGCCGTCAACCTGGGCTGGAAACTCGCCGCCGAGGTCCACGGCTGGGCGCCGCCCGGACTGCTGGACACCTACGAGAGCGAGCGGCGACCGGCCGCCGAGCGGGTGATCATGCACACCCAGGCCCAGTCCGCCCTGGTCGCGCCGGGCGCCGAGGTCACCGCGCTGCGCGCGCTGTTCGCGGAGCTGCTCGCCGACCGGGACGCCGTACGACGCGTCGCCGAACTCATGGCGGGCGCCGACATCCGCTACGACATCGGCGGGGCACACCCGCTGACCGGCCGGTGGGCCCCCGACCTCACGCTGGACACTCTCACGCCGGACACAGGGAGCGGCCCGGTCCGCCTCGCCACGCTGACCGAGAACGCCCGGCCCATGCTGCTGGACCTCACCCCGGACGCGTCACTCTCCGGAGCGCTCAGCGGCTGGCAGGACCGGGTGGACGCGGTCCCGGCCCGCGTTCCTGAGACCGCCTCCGCCGTCCACGATCGAGCTCCGGTCACGGCCCTGCTCCTGCGGCCGGACTGCTACGTCGCCTGGGCCTCGGATTCGCCGAATCCGGGTGCCGACGAGCGCGCGGCCTTGCGCGCCGCGCTGACCCAATGGTTCGGAGCCCCCACGAGCCGGTAAGCGGGCCTACGCTCGCCACTCCTCACTCGCTCCGGCTTTCCTCCCGGTTTTCCCGGCAGTATTGAGAAGAATTCTTTACGCAATTATCTTCTCATTTATGGTGGAGATCCAGCGGAGAGACCTGTCCGATCCCGAGGCGCCGAAGAACAGCGGTACAGCCATTAGCGCCGAGAACGATCTTGGTGCGAGTTATCGCTTAGCTCGGCATTCGCAACGGTTCGATCAAGAGCGCGACGTGCACTCCTGATGTATCGCTGTGGAGTTTCTGACCAATGAGCCAGCGTACGGGAGCTTCGCCAAGGTGCCGATGCGGTTGGAGCTGGAACGATTTTTCTACCTAGACGACGTGGACCGGGACCTGGTCGCGCTGCGCCGGACAAAGTCGCACCAACTGGGGTTCGCGATACAACTGACAACCGTGCGGTACATCAGGTTGTTCAACATCAGGTTGTTCCTGGAGGACCCGCTCGCGGTGCCGCGGGGTGTTTACCGCGCCGACCGAGCTGTGGGAGACAGCGTTGGGGCGGGCCGAGGTGCTGGAAGACGCTGCCGTAGGCCGCTGCCGAGGGGTCAGGCGGAGAACTGAGACCGCCCTTGGGTGAGGAGTGTCATGGAGGCACGAGAGCGGTTGGACCGCGAGTACGAGCAGCTCCGCGAGCAGCAGGTCGATCCTGCGCGCAGAGGCCCGACGCCCGCTCAGTGGCAGTCCCTGGCCGACAGGTACCGCAACGCGCTGCGGGACCGTCCGGACGTCGACACCACCCGCGGCCTGGCCCGGGCGCTGTGGCGGTTGTCCATGGCGCTGCATGCGGCGGGGGACCCGGCAGGCGCCCTTGGGCCGGGACGGCAGGCGGTGGCCGAGTTCGACGCCGCGTTCCGGAAGACGCTGGGGTGGAACGCAGACGAGCAGTCCCCTGCCGTCGATGCGGTACTGGCGGAGCTACTCGTGGCCCGATGCGACCTCGCCGAAGCCGCCGCCGCGGCGGGCAAGCCCGGTGAACGCATCCGCATTCTCGAAGACGCCCGCGAGGCCGGGCGCAGCATTGCCGCGGGCCCGCGTTCGCTGCGGGCCCTGGGGACGGTGCACCACAATTTGTCCGTCGCCGAGATGAGCCGTCTGGTCGACGGATTTCGTCGCGGAGGAACCGATGTCGACCCGATGGTCCCCGCTCTGTCGGCCTCGCGTGCGGTGGAGATACGCCTGAAGGCGCTCACGCCGGCCGACCCGCTGAGCATGTGGGAACTCGCCAACACCTATATCCAGTACCTGCGTTGTCTTGGCTTGGTCAAGGAGCCCGCTCGCGCGGTAGAGGTGGCCAAGCTGGCGGCGGACCTCGTCGCGCTGCTCCCCCAGGGGACGATCGCCGACCTTCATCCCCAACTCGCCGAAGCGGTGGGCATGCTGCGGATCGCGTACCCGGCGCACGCCCGCGCGCTCGGCCGGGCGCTCGAGGACGCTCGCCCGCGCCGAGGCTGGCGTCGGCGCCGGATCTGAGACCGTACGAAGGAGGGAGTGGCGATGATGGCCGCACTCCGGCTCGAGGCCCAGGATGTCGTGGGGTTGGACCGATGGTGCTGGACGCTGACCGGGGCCGACGGCCGAGTACTCGCCCGCCACGACGTACGCCTGAACCCGGATAGCCCGCAGTATGAGGCGTCCCTTGATCTCCTGGGATATCTCCAGCGCCATGCCGCCCCGGACCTGCGCGAGATCCGGGAAGAGGAGATCGTCCGCAACGTGGGGGAGTGGCTGGTTGAGGAGGTGCTCGGGCCGGTCGCCGACGCGCTGTGCGCGGCGGCTCCCGCGGCGGTCCAGGTGGTGGCGCCCACGCATGCGCCGTACCTGCAGAACCTGCCGCTGGAGCTCGCGTGGGTGCGAGGAAGGCCCCTCGCCCTGCAGGACGTGACACTGGTGTGGCAGTGCGACCGCAGCGCGGAACCTCCCGTCGCCGAGCCGGAGCCGCCCGGCGGTCGGCCGGTGCGGGTTCTCGCGCTGTTCAGCCTGCCGGAGAGCAGCAGGACGCTGAACCTGCGCCGCGAGCGGCAGGCACTGTACTCGTGCTTCACCGAGGCGGCTCGGACGGGACGTGGGGTCGAGTTCCGCAGTCTGCAGTACGGGGTGACCCGGAAGCGGCTCCAGTCCGTGCTGGCGCGGCCCGAAGGCTGGGATCTGATCCACGTGTCCGGCCACGGGACACCGGGTGAACTGCTGCTGGAGACGGAGACCGGGCAACCGGACCGGGTTTCGGCAGGGGACCTGGTGGAACTGCTCGTGGTGGCGCGCGGCGTCAGGCTGGTGACGCTGTCAGCGTGCTGGTCGGCTGCGGCGGCGCTGCGTGTACAACACCGACTCCTCGAACTGCCGGATCACGGCGATCGCCCGGCTGCTGCCGAGCCGACGCCCCGGCCGGTCGGCGCCCTCGCGAACCTGGTCGCTGACCGGCTGGGGTGCGCGGTGCTGGCGATGCGATATCCGGTAACCGACGATTTTGCGATCGACATGGCCGAGCGGCTCTATCCGCGCATGATCCTCGACGGTCACCCGTTGCCGAAGGCTCTGGCCGGCACGCTCAAGGAGCTCGCGGAGGAGCACCGGGGCCATGTGCCTGAAGCACTACAGGCAGCGACTCCGACACTCGTCGGCGCGCGGGCGGCTGAGCTCGCGATGGTCGCCCCGCACATTCTTGTGCCGCCCGAGCGTGGCGAGGCAACGCCGGACACTGTGTCCACGGCGCCGGAGCCAAGTACGGCGGGGACGGCGAGTACGCCGCGTCCACCGATAACAGGGACGCCGCCTGTGCCAGCGCGATTCGTCGGCCGCGTCGCCCTCATGGCGTGGGCCGGTGCGGCACTTTCGCCGCACGGTGACCATCGCGGTGTGCTGCTGAGTGGGATGCCCGGTGTGGGCAAGACCACGTGTGCCGCGGAGCTGGTGCTGACCCATGAACATGCCTTCGAGAACGTCGTCTGGTTCCAGGTCACGCGGGCCCAGGAGCCGGGCTCTGACAGCGCTCTTGCGGAACTGGCTCTGATCATGGAGCAGGCGGATCCCGGGCTGCGCTGCGTCGAGCTCTTGACGGACGCCGACCGCTTCGTGGAACTGCCAGCACTGCTCGGCGACGTCATGCGGCGGCACCGTCTCCTACTCGTCATCGACGGCATCGACCCGCTGCTCGACCATGACGGCGACTGGCAGGACCAGCGGTGGCGGCGGCTGTTGGACGCCCTCGCCGGACACGAGGGAGCCGGGCGGCTGATTCTGACCGGCCGCAGCACGCCTCGTGCGCTTCCACCAGGTCTGCTCGCCAAACCCATTGGTCTGCTCACCCACGACGAAAGCATGCTCCTGACCCGGGAACTGCCCAATCTCGCCAGACTGGTGAACGGCAACGTGCCCTGCGTGCCCGCGGCACCGGCACGCCGATACGCTCGCGCTCTCCTCGAATCGGCGCAAGGACACCCACAGTTGCTGGAACTGGCCAACGGCCTGTGCAGCGATCCCAGCCGCATCATGTCGCTGGCAGAGGCCGCCAGAGGGGCACTCGAAGGTGCCGAAGGCGACGACCGATTGCTGCGCGTGATACGCGCCTGGACCCGTGCCATCGTCGATGGCCTGCCGACGGAGCACCGTGACCTGTTCCTCTTCCTGTGCTGCCTGGACACCGCGGACCGCATACCTCCGACCGTGGAGCAGAACTGGCCGGAGCTGCGCGCGCACCTCGGCCACGGCGAAGCGCCGCTGAGGGCGAGCCTGCAGACGCTGGTGGACCGAGGCCTGGTCACACCGCGCTCGTCGCCGGCTTCCTACGACATTCAGCCCGCGATCGCAGCAGTGGGACGCGACCTGGCCGGCGACAGCTTCCGCACGATGGTCGACCTGCGACTGGCCGGGTACTGGGTGTCGTTGTTCCGGATGGCGTGGGACCGAGAGGGCACCGATGCGGACCAGGCGCACATGGCCGGCCCGGTGCTCGCGCGGGCCGGGCTGTCTGCCGTGCCCTATCTCGCGCGCCGGGGCGAGTTGCAGTGGGCCGAGGTACTTCTCGAGGCAGTGCTCCGCCGCGACACCTCCATGCCGACCATCGCCCGGGTCCACCCGCTGCTGCGATGGCTTGCCACGCTGCGGGCGACCACCACGGGTGGGCAACCCCTCTCCGGAGCGCTCGATCTGGTCCTCAAGGTCGTCAAACCCCAGGACGCCGAAAGACAGGCCCGCCTCGCGTTGGAACGAGCGCGTTCCGAGGGGGACCATTCGGAGGCGGCCACTGCCGCAAGCCGCTTGATCGAATTGGTTGTGTCGACAGGACGTTTGGAAGAAGCGATCGCACTCGCCGACGAACAGATCGATCATGTGCGGCTGGCGGGACTCGGTGTGTGGTCGCGTCTCCACAGCGAGGTCCAGCGGGTGCATGTGCTGGCTGAGTCGCGGTACGCGGAGCAGGCGCTGACCGAGGCGGCGGAGCTGCGCCGCCGGATCGAGGCGGTGCCGCGCGAGCGAACTGAGCGGGAGGGCGTGCTCTGGTGGGAAGTATGGGAAGAACTCCACGAATCCGCCCAGCGGGCAGCCATTCGCACCGCCAACTGGCAGCAGGCACTCCAATACACCGCCGAGCTGTGCCGAACAAAGGAAGCGCGCGGCGCCCCGGCCACCGAACTCGCGAAGGCCCGCTTTCCCGCGTACATGCCACTGGCGCAACTGGGGCGCACCGACGAGGCGCTCTTGCTACTGGACTGGTGCAGGGCGCGCTTCTCTGACAGTCCGCCGCTACTCGGCGAGGTGCTCGGCGCCCTGGGCAACGTCGAGCACCTGCGCGGGCACGGTGACCTCGCCATCGCCCGCGCACAGGACGCCCTCCGCTACGCCTATCTGGCGAACATCCCCTCCTCCATCGCGATCGGGCACGCCAATCTCGGCACCTATCTGCACGACCACGCACGGGACAGCGCGCAAGCGGCGGCCCACCACCTGGTCGCCGCGCTGTTAGGCCGGCTGACCAGTGGCGTCACCACCAACGCCATGCACGCGCTCGCGGGCGATCTGCACGAGTTCGGACGGACAGCCGACCCGGCCACCGACCCGGACAGGCTGTCCGAGCAGGTCGGCACGGTTCCCGGCGTGGACCTCCACAGCGTCCTGCGACAGGTGGCGCCCGACCCGGCACTCCTGGGCGACCTTCTGACGGACCTCGTGAACGAAGCCCGCCGACTGGCGGATCAACCCGCGGGGCCGGGCATCAGGGAAGCCGTGTGGGCCGTGGCCTGGGAACCGGTCGTCGCCGCCCTCGTGGCGGCCGCCCGCGGCAACACCGCGGCCTACATCCAGCTGCGGCGACGCCTCACCAAGCTGGAGAACCTCGACCCGCAATTCGCGAAACTGGCCGCGGTACTGAGGCGGATCCATGACGGCGAACGCGGCCCGCGCCTCCTCGCCGGCCTCGGCCCACTCGACGCCGCCGTCGCCACCCGCGCCCAGGACGCACTGGAGAACCAAGCGAGCGTCGACATTGACCTATGGCCTGCGATGCATTTCGGCATAGCCCTCGCCAATATCGTCGCCACCGCCACCGGGCATCCCGAAGGAGCGGACGCGACCCAGAGTTTCCTGGACGACCTCGCCGGCGACCCCGACCTTGTGCCCATGGCCGAGGTCCTGACCGACATCGTCGGTGGCAGCCGCGACAGCGGTCAACCAACACGACTCAACGATCCGACACAACGCGCGGTGATAGGTGCGGTGCTGCATCACATCTCCAAAGTCGAGTCAGCCAACGGAAGCCACCCCGGTGGCTGACATCAACAGGACCACCCCGACAACCCGACAAGCAAGAGGAAGCAGCCATGGACGACAAGCCACAGATCAACGCCGTGCGGCAGCTTGAGAACGGAGATCTGGAGCGCTTCAACGGCGAGGCCTGGGAACCGTATCTGGACATCGAGCATGACCCGGGCGATTGGCCCCTGGGACTGGCCAGGGGCGATGATCGACCATGACGACCCCCGCACCCGACGACAGCGGAACGATCCTCCCGTTCGATGCAACACTGCCCTCGCCGCTCGAAGCCGTTCCCGATCTGCGGGCCGCGGCACGCTGGATCCTTGCCGCGTTCGGAGCCGTCGGCGCCGCTTTGATCGGCGGCGGCCCTCTGGTCGCCGTCGGCCGGGTGCACGGAGTCGCGGACGCCTTCGGCGTGGGCATCGCGCTCTTCGTCGCTCTCACAGGAGTGAGCATCGCCATTTGGCGCGTCAGTCGGGTGCTAGAACCGCCGATCACCACGCCCGCAACACTCGCCACACCGGCCCTTCGCGGCCTGCGCGAGATGATCGACCGCTCCCCGGCCGACTTCTTCGGCACCGCCGCCACCAGCGTCGACGACCTGTTGAGCCACCGGGCCGTCGCCGTGAACATCCATCGCGCCATGCTCTCCGAAAGCGATCCCTCGCGGCGCGAGGTGTGGCGCCGCCACCTGAAGCGCGCCCGAGTCAACATAGCTCGCGCCGCACCCCTTGAGCGCTGGCTGCTCGCCATGGCACACGTCTACCAGATCCAGGCGGCACTGCGCGCGGCTCGATACTGGTGCCTGATGGGAGTCGCCCTCGTCGCAGCAGGCACGGCGGGGTTCCTCATCGTCACCGGCAACGGATAACCGACCGCTGCCCAGGTCCCGCGCGAGCCCTACGGACGTTCCTGATCCTTCACCACCTGAGCCCAGCGCCAGGAGATCCTCGCCACAAATCCGGCCCGGCGGTGAAGCGCCGCAAGCCCGTCCGCCGGGGCGACCGCGCCATCCCCGCCGCCCGGCTGGAGAGGCTGCTCATCGACCCCGCGCACGCTCTTCCTGGAACCGACCCCGGACGCGTCACGCTCCTCACTCACTCCGCGAGCGGCCTCGTCCCTCGGCCGACCACTCCCCTCGCTGCGTCGGGTTCGCTCCGCGCTCACTGGTCACTCACCCCTCCTCACTCACTCCGCGGGCGGCCTCGTCCCTCGGCCGACCACTCCCCTCGCTGCGTCGGGTTCGCTCCGCGCTCCCTGGTCACTCACCCCTCCTCACTCACTCCGCGGGCGGCCTCGTCCCTCGGCCGACCACTCCCCTCGCTGCGTCGGGTTCGCTCCGCGCTCCCTGGTCACTCACCGCTCCGGCATTTCTCCCGATGGATCTTCACGACGGGTATTGAGAAGATTTCTTTGCACAGCTATCTTCTCATTCATGATGGAGATCCAACGGAGAGACCTGTCCGACCCCGAGGCCCTCAAGGCGCTCGCCCATCCGCTGCGCCAGCGGCTGCTCACCCGCCTCCAGCGGCGGGGCCCGGCCACGTCGGCGATCCTCGCCGCCGAGTTCGGCGAGGATCGCGGTGCCACGAGCTACCACCTGCGATGCCTCGCCCGCTTCGGCTTCATCGAGGTGGACGCCAACCGCTCGGCGGGGCGGCGGAAGTACTGGCGGGCCGTCCCCCTCGACCTGCGGCTGCCCGGCCACCCGGCGGACGCCGACGCGGAGGCGGAGGCGGCCGGGGCCGAGCTGGGCCGGCGGTGGCGCGAGCAGGGCGAGCACGACCTGGCGGCGTTCCTCGCGGACGAGCGCGCCTTCGGCGAGTTCGGCGACGCGGCGCTGAGCTCGATCGGCGGCACCACCCTGACGGCCGCCGAACTCGCCGCCTTCACCGAGGAGTACGTGGCGCTGCTCAACCGCTGGCGCCGCGATCCGGACGAGGCGCCCGAGGGCGCCCGGCACATCACCGTGATCTTCCACGCCTTCCCCACACCGTGACGGGGCGAGGCGTGATGACCGAAGCCCCGGCCCGCCGGCCGTCTCTGTGGCGCAACCGCGACTTTCTCGTCCTGTGGAGCGGCCAGATCGTGTCCACCCTGGGTTCCCGGGTCAGCGCGATGGCCATGCCGCTGCTCGTGCTCTCGATCACGGGGTCCGCGGCCGACGCCGGCGTCGTGGCCGCCGCGACCTCCCTCCCCTACCTGGTGGTGAACCTCCTCGCCGGCACGCTGGTCGATCGCTGGGACCGCCGGCGCGTCATGCTGGCCGGCCAGCTCACCGCGGGAGCCGCTCTCGCGAGCGTCTGCGTCGCGTGGTGGCTCGGCGCCCTCACACTGCTCCACCTGGTGATCGCCGCGTTCGTCCAGGGCGCCTGCTTCGTCTTCTACGGCCTCGCCGAGGAAGCGGCTCTACCGCAGATCGTGCCCGCGTCGCTCCTGCCCGCCGCGATCGCGCAGAACGAGGCCAAGACCCGCGGCGCCGGACTCGCCGGCCCTCCCCTCGGCGGCGCTCTCTTCGGCATCGGCCAGGCCATCCCCTTCCTGGCGAGCGCCCTTTCCTATCTGGTCGCCGCGTTCGCCCTGCTGTTCGTACGGTCCGACCTGCGAAGCGAACGCGCGGAGCCGCCAGGATCGCTCTGGCACGACACCACGGCGGGCCTGCGGTGGCTCTGGGGGCACCCGCTGATCCGGGCCGCCGTGCTCCTGGTCGCGGCGAGCAACATGATCTTCGCCGGGCTCTCCCTCGTGCTCGTCGTGCTCGCCCAGGAGATGGGTGCCTCCTCGGCCGAGACAGGAGTGATGATGGGCGTCTACGGCGGGGGCGGGCTGCTCGGCGCGATCGTCGCCGGCCGTCTGCACCGCCGGTTCAGCCCCAGAGCCGTGATCATCGGGGTCAATTGGGTCTGGGCCCTGCTCCTCCCCCTGATCGCGGTCGCCCCGCACCCGCTGCTGGCCGGTGTGATCGCCGCGGGGACCTCCTTCGTCGGCCCGATGTGGAACATCGTGATCGGCACGTACCAGATGACGCTGGTGCCGAACGGGATGCTGGGGCGGGTCGGCAGCGCGGCCATGACGCTGAGCTGGGGCGTCATGCCGTTGGGCTCCCTGGCCGCGAGCTGGCTCCTCACCGTGCTGGGCCCCGGCGGCACCGTGCTGGTCCTCGCCGGCGGGATGCTGGCCGTCGCCCTCGCCGCGACCGCGAGCCGGGCGGTACGGCAGGCCCCTCCCCTGCCCTCCGGCCTCACCGCCGGGTGACGCGGCCGCGCTCCGGGTGGTGAACGTCACGGCGCTTACTCCGGACAGCTGCGCGACCTCCTCGCGCCGCACGGAGCCTCACTTGTGGGGCCGGGACGTCCGGCGAAGGCGTACTCCATCGAGGGCGAGGTCGAGCAGTTGGCCGGCCTGGATTGGGCCGTCGGGTTCCCCTTCCGTGGCCAGGGCGATGGCGCTGACGAGTTTGAGCAGTTGGGTGATGGTGGCCTCGGGGCGTACGGCATCCGCCTGGCGGGCGCTCGCAAGGAGTTCGTCGCCGGCACTGATGATCATTGTGTGGCAGGTGTTTCCCAAGGTTGGGTCGCCGTGGCGGTCCCCGCGCATCAGTGATGCCCCGAGGCCGCGGTTGGCTACAGCGTGCGCGCCGACGGCACGGAGCCAGGTAACGAGCGCGGTTCCCGGGTCGGGGTCGGAGAGCAGGTCGTGCGCGGTGGCGCAGAGGGCCTCTACTCGGCTCTTGAAAACGGCTTCCAGGAGAGCCTGCCGGGTGGGGAAGTGCCGGTGGAGGGTGGCCGAGCCGACCCCGGCGTTCCGGGCGATCTCCTCCAGGGAGGCCTCGGCGCCGTGTTCGGCGATGACGGTCTCGGCGGCGGCCAGAACGCGGTTGTAGTTGCGGCGCGCGTCGGCACGCATCGGCCGCGGAGCCGGGGCGACTGCGTCCTTGGGCACGGAATCTCCTGATGACTTGCTAACTGGGGTGACCCTCCATATCGTATCGAACGATAACCGGAGGACCACCCCAGTTATGGGGATGCGTCCTTCGTCGGCGTGGACGAAGTCGAGGAGAGACGTGGAGTCGACAGCAAGGACCATCGTCGTGGTGGGGGCGACCGGTCCGCAGGGCCGGGCGGTGACACAGCACCTGCTGAGCAGCGGTTGGCAGGTGCGCGCGCTCACGCGTGATCCGGACGGGGCGCCGGCCAGGGCGCTGGCGAGCATCGGCGCGCACATCGTGCGGGCGCGGATGGAGGACGTCGCGTCCTTGACCTCCGCAGCGCAGGGCACCTACGGCATGTTCAGCGTCCAGCCCACCGTCGGCTCTCCCGGCACCGCGCCCGGCTTCGGCGCCGACGACGAGGTCCGCTGGGGGATCAACGTTGCCGAGGCGGCACACGCCGTCGGCGTCGAGCATCTCGTCTTCACCTCGGTCGCCGGCGCAGACCGTCACGGTGGCGAAACGCTGCCGCGGAACCTGATCAGCAAGTGGCGGATCGAGCAGCACATCGCCGGACTCGGCTTACCCGCGACGATCCTGCGGCCGGTCTCCTTCATGGAGAACTTCACGAGCGGATACGCCCTGCAAGACGGAGCGTTGACCACCGCCCTCGCGCCCGAGGTTCCTCAGCAGATCATGGCCGTGGACGATGTCGGCTTCGTCACCGCGCTGGCGTTCTCCCGGCCCGAGGAGTGGATCGGCCGCGCGGTCGCGCTGGCGGCGGACGAGCTCACGCCGGTCCAGATCGCCGCGACCATCGAGCGCGCGCTCGGACACCCGCTGCCGTATGCCCAGATCCCGATCGATACGATCCGGGCCCTCAGCGAGGACTTCGCGTTCGCCTACGAGTGGCTCAACGAACGTGGCTACCGCGCGGACATCCCCGCCACGCGCCGGATCCACCCCGGGGCGATGGATCTGCGCACCTGGCTGGAGCGCACCGGCGCCGCCCAGATCGCCGCCTTCCTGGCCACCCAGCGCACCGCGGAGCGGCAGGCGTGAGCGCCCGCGAGCGCACCCTCGGGCGCATTGGGATCTGGGCGGGCGACCTCGACAGCTACCCCGCGACAGGAGTCCGCGAAGCCGCCGCCGCGATCGAGGACCTGGGCTACAGCACGATGTGGTTCGCCGAGACCACGGGGCGAGAGGCCATGGCGCAGGCCGCGATCCTGTTATCAGCCACCCGGCGGATCACCGTGGCCGTCGGCATGACCGACATCTACGCACGCGACGCAGTGACGACCGCCGCCGCCCAGCGCACCCTGGAGGACGCGTTCCCCGGGCGATTCCTGCTCGGTCTGTGGGAGAGCCACCCCAGCCTCGCCGCGGACGTCCGCGGCCACCACTTCGGCCCACCACCGGCAACGATGCGCTCCTACCTCGACGCACTGGACACCGCCCCGTTCGGGCCACTCGCCACAACGGCCCCGCCCCACCGTGTGCTCACCGCCCTTGACCCCGACATGCTCGCGCTCGCCGCCGAACGCACCCGGGGCGCCAACGTGCTGGGCATGCCTGTCGAGTACACCCGCATCGCCAGGGCGACACTCGGCCCCGACGCGCTCCTGGCCATCACCCAACTATGTGTGTTGAGCCCCGACCGCTCTCGAACTGTCGAACTGGCCCGCACCACGGCAGCGGCGGCCCTGCCCAACCGCCGCACACTCCTGTGCGACCTCGGATACAAGGACGCGGACACACTCGACGAACGACTCGTCGACGCGATCGTGGCCCACGGCCCTGCCGAGGAGATCGTCCATCGCGTCCATCACCACCTTGACGCCGGAGCCGACCACGTGAGCCTCCACCTGCTCACCGCCACCCCCGCCACCCCGCCCGTTCGCCAGTGGGAGCGACTCGCCGCGCACCTCATTGTCTGATCCCGCGCATTCGTGCCAGGGAACAGCGAGAGCGACGGGCACGCCCTCGCGGGAGCTCTGAATCGACCGGCGCCTCCCCTGCCCTCCGGCCTCACCGGCGGGTGACATGGCCGCCGTGCCGTGCGTACCGGACGTGGACGAGGGCCCACACGGCGAGCGCGAGCAGGCTGATCGCCCCGCCCAGCACACACACCGCGCCCCAGCCGGCGGCCGCGTAGACGGCGGTCGAGGCGATGGCGCCGGTGGCGCTGCCGATCGAATAGAAGACCATGTAGCCGCCGATCAGCCGGCTGCCCGCCTCCGGGCGTACCGCGTAGATGACGCTCTGGTTCGTGACGTGGACGGCCTGGACGGCCAGATCGAGCACGACCGCGCCGACCGCCAGCGCCCACAGTGACCGCTGGGTGAAGGCGAGGGGCAGCCAGGACACGGCGAGCAGGGTCAGCGCCGTGCCGGTGGTCCACTCGCCGAGGCCGCGGTCGTGCAGGCGTCCGGCCGGGGCGGCGGCCAGTGCCCCCGCCGCGCCGACCAGCCCGAACGCTCCGATCGCGGTGTGCGAGAGCGACAGCGGCGCGGCGCTCAGCGGCAGCGCGACGCAGCTCCACAGGGTGCTGAACGCGGCGAAGACGAGCAGGGCGAGCAGGGCGCGGAACCGGAACACGGGCTCTTCGGTGAACAGCGCGATCGTCGACGCCAGCAGCCGCCGGTACCCCATGGACGGCCCGCGCCGGTCGCGGCGCGGCAGCAGGCGGCGCAGGCAGAGGGCGATCAGAAGAGTGAGGACGGCGGAGGCCAGGTAGACCGACCGCCAGCCCGCGAGGTCCGCCAGAGCGCCCGAGACGGTACGGGCGAGCAGGATGCCGACGACCACCCCGCCGGTCACCTGGCCGACGACCCGCCCCCGCCGCTCCGGCCCGGCCAGGGACGCGGCGAACGCGACGAGCGTCTGGGTCACGACGGCGAGGAAGCCCACCACCGCGAGGGCGGCGAGCAGGACCGGCGCGCCGGGGGCGGCGCCCACCACGGCCAGCGCCCCCGCGAGCAGCGCCGACTGCGTGACGACGAGGCGGCGCGGCTCGACCAGGTCGCCCAGCGGCACCAGGAAGAACAGGCCGAACCCGTAGCCGATCTGCGTGAGAGTGACGACGGCGCCGACGGCCGCCGGCCCGATCGCGAGATCGTGGCCCAGCGTGACCAGGAGGGGCTGCGCGAAGTAGACGTTGGCGACCGCCGTCCCGCACGCCACGGCGAACAGCGCCGTGACCCAGCGGGAGGGCGCGGGCGGCGCCGTCCTCTCACCCACCGATGGCGGCGGCGTGCCCTCGTCCCCCGATGAGGGCGGCGTGCTCTCCCGCGCCCCCTCCCGTGTCCCCACGTGCTCGTCCGCCGTCGTCGTCTCCTGCGGGCAGGTCACAACCCCTCCTCCAAATCGGTTGCATCTTGCTACCACTCGAACGCTAGAGGAGATTGGTAGCATGTTGCAACCGGCATTGAACGAGGGAGGACGCGATGGTCAGGCGGACCCGCTTCAACGACAGCGACTGCCCGGTCGCGCGTTCGGTCGACGCGATCGGCGACTGGTGGTCGCTGCTGATCGTCCGCGACGCGTTCGACGGCAGCCGCCGCTTCGGCGAGTTCCAGCGCAGCCTCGGCGTGGCCAAGAACATCCTCACGGCGCGGCTGCGCGCCCTCGTGGACGGCGGCGTCCTCGAGGTCGTCCCCGCGTCCGACGGCAGCGCCTACAACGAGTACGTCCTGACCCCCAAGGGCCGGGATCTCTTCAACGTCATCGTCGCGCTGCGGCAGTGGGGCGAGGCCCACTTCTTCGCTCCGGACGAGCCGCACTCGGAGATGGTCGACCGCCGGGACGAGCACCCTCTCCACGCGCTGGAGGTGCGCTCCGCCGACGGAAGGCGAATCGGTCCCGACGACGCCGTGGTGAAGAAGGTCGCGCCGCCCGCCGCCGCACCTACGCCCAGCGCTCCCAGTGTTCCCAGTTGAGACACCCCGCACCGACCCCGTATTGGAGTGGCATGTCATCGCTCGCCCGTCCCGCCGACCACGCCGACGTGGAAGCGGCCGTACGCACGCTCACCCGCGCGTTCGCCGACTATCCGTGGATGCGGCACACGGTCGCGGCGGACGACCACCTCGGCCGGATCGGCCGGTTTCAGGAGCTGTTCGTGACCCGCATCGGCCTGCCGCACGGCCGGGTCTGGGTCACGCCGGACTGCGCGGCGGCGTCCGTCTGGACCACCCCCGAAAGCACCGGCATCGGCGAGGTGTTCGCGGAGCTGGCGCCGGTCTTCGCCGAGCTGAGCGGCGACCGGGCGCCCTTCGCCGCCTCGGCCGAGGCCGCGCTGGCTCCGTACCGCCCGGCTGAGCCCGTGTGGTTCCTCGGCTCGGTCGGGGTCGATCCGGACCACCAGGGCAAGGGGCTGGGCCGGGCCGTGATCGAGCCCGGAATCAAGGCGGCGGAGGAGGCGGGGGTCCCCGCCTTCCTGGAGACGTCCACCGAGGCGAACGTCGGGTTCTATCGGCGGCTCGGATTCGAGGTCACCGCCGAGGTGGAGCTGCCGGACGGCGGCCCGCGCACCTGGGCGATGGTCCGCCGCCCGCGCTGAGCCAGGTCCGCCACAGGGGCGGCCTGAGGTCCGTCAGGCTATCCAGAGGCCTGTCAGGCTATATGGACGCGCACGGGGCGGCGGCCGCCCCGTGCGCGGAGGTCAGATCAGTGACCGGCGGTACCCGGGGTGACCACGGTCTGCCCCTTGCCGTGCTTCTTGCCCCTGTGGTGGTGCCCCTTCCCCTTGCCCCTCTTCATGCCCTTCCCGTGAAGGACGCCGCTTCCGCTCCGGTGGCTGTGGAGCTGGGCGGAGACGTTGTGGCCCGCCGAGTTGGCGTGGCTCTCGGCGAGGGCCACACCGCCCCCCGTGCTCCCCGTCCAGACGACTCCGGCGACTGTCAGGCCCAGTGCGGCCACGGCGAAACGCGTGACGTTCAACTTCCCCTCCGATGACTACAGACGGCGATGTCGCCATCACTGTAGATGACGAAGAGGTGCCGACAGCGAGTACTCGCGCACGTCGTCATCTTGCGTTCAGGGTCGGGGCGCCGCGATGGAGATCCAGCGGAGGTGGGGCGGCCCTCCCGGTCCCCGAGTGGGGACCGGGAGGGCGCAGGTGCGCGGCCTCGCCGAGGACGCCGGTTCCGTGGCCCGGCTCAGTCCTTCGGCCGGGCGAAGAGTTCGAGGTGCGAGCACCGGACGCATCGGTACGCGTCGATGATCCAGCGTGGTTTGCCAAGGCGTCTGGCACCGCCGAACACGCCCCGTTCAAGGGGGCCCGGGATCCAGCGGCCGTACCCCTGAGAATGCTCGCCGCTGTCTTCGATGAACCCCTGCTCCAGATTGGGGCTGCCGCAATGGGTGCATTTCACATCCCAAGTATGTGGGCTAGCCCCTCCCGCGATCACGCGGTCTTCCGGGCCGGCTCTCCAGCGGTTGTGGGGGTAGCCCTCCGGGCCGCAGACGGGCGGCGTCCGGCGGCCAGGAACAGCGGGACCGCCATGAACAGCCGCCCCGTGCGGGCCCGCTCGGCCTGCTCGGCGACCCACGCGGCGGCCTGCTCGTCCGAGACACCACCTTTCGCGCAGGCCGCCCGGCCGATCCGCGCCATCATGGGCATCGCGGCCGCGTCCGTGAACAGCGCGACCCGCGCCTCCACGGTCACGTCGTCGAATCCTCCGTCCAGCAGCATGTTCCGGTACTGCCGGGCGGCGCGGGGGCGCGCGACGGTGTCGGCGCGAGCGTGGACAATCAGCCGTGTGAGGACGGGGTCATCCGAATCGATGACGAAGGCGTCCCAGTCCTGGCCGATCAGGACGATGCGACCGCCGGGCGCGAGTACCCTGCGCGCCTCGGCGAGCGCACGGGCCGGGTCGTCGATCTCGTGGTAGACCTTGTCGGCCCGATACCCGTCCAGCTCGCCGTCCTCGAACGGCAGCCGGTACGCGTCACCGGCCCGCAGGTCCGCCCGGGGCCGGATCCGCCGCCCGGTGTCGATCATCCGCTCGCTGTGGTCCACGCCGATCGCCGTCACGCCGCGATCGGCCAGCTCCTCGACGGCCAGCCCCGTGCCGCAGCCGACGTCGGCCACGCGGGCCCCGGGCGCGGCCCCGAGCAGTTCGTACGACCGGGCGCGGTACTCCGCCGAGCCCGGCTGGGAATCGACCGCCTGGAGCAGTCGGATCAGATCGTCGGCGGCGCTGTGCTCGCCGTCCAAAGTGGTGTCGCTGGACATGCGATCAAGCATCCGACTCGCCGACATGCAGTCAATTGACGCGTTGGGCATCGGGGAGGCGGCCGCGTCCGTACACAGCGTGCCCAGCGCGGGCCGGTCGGCGTCAGTGGGAGCGGCCGAGCCTGACCGGCGGCAGGTACTCCTCCACCAGCTCGCGCTCCCACCACTGGCCGGTCGCGCGCCGCTCCCGGTGTGTGGTGAAGCTGTAGCGGTAAAGGAGGGCGCGGACGAAGGTCGGCGGGGCGTCCGGGAAGGGGACCTCCCGCAGCAGCCGCAGCGTCGCCTCGTCGTTCGTGAGCAGCTTGCGCGCGAACGGCATGAGCCACGGGTGCGCGTACGCCGCCGACAGCCCGGCGAACCACATCAGCCAGTCGAGCCGCAGGTGGTACGGCGCGAACTGGGGCGGCAGCCGCCCCGGCGCGCCCGGCTTGCCCTTGAACTCGTACTCCCGCCACACCGTCTCCGGCGTGACCGCCGGGTCGCGGGTGCCCTCGATCACCACCTCGTAGCGGGCCCTGGTCACGCTGCCGAAGGCACCGTACGTATTGACCAGGTGGAACGGGTTGAAGCTGGCGTTCATCACCTGGTGCCGCGACACCAGGTTGCGGGCCGGCCAGTAGCTGAGCACGACGACGAGCACGGTCACGGCGAGGACCACCCCGGTGAACCACAGCGGCTCGGCCGTGGGGTGCGGCGGTGGCGGGAGCCCCAGCATGCGGACCAGGTCCGCCCACGAGACCACCGAGGCCGCCAGCACGACGGTGAGCCAGTTCAGCCAGGCGAAGTTCCCCGAAAGGATCAGCCAGAGCTGGGTGGCGATGATCACGCCCGCCGCCACGCTCGCGTACGGCTGGGGCGCGAACAGCCCGAACGGCGCGACGAGCTGGGCGACGTGGTTGCCCGCGACCTCGACCCGGTGCGCCGGCCGGGGCAGCCGGTGGAAGTACCAGCTCAGCGGGCCCGGCATCGGCTGGGTCTCGTGGTGGTAGTACAGGCAGGTCAGGTCGCGCCAGCAGCGGTCGCCGCGCATCTTGATGAGGCCGGCGCCGAACTCCAGCCGGAACAGCAGCCAGCGCAGCAGCCACAGCACGAGCACGGGCGGGGCGGTGCCCCCGTTGCCGAGGAAGATCGCGAGGAAGCCGGCCTCGCACAGGAGCGACTCCCAGCCGAAGGCGTACCAGACCTGGCCCACGTTGACGATGGACAGGTAGAGGACCCACAGGAGCGCCCACAGCGGCATCGCGCCCCAGAGCGGGAGCAGGTCGGCGAGCCCGGCCAGGAGGACCGCGGACAACAGCGCGCCGGTCCCCGCGACCAGGGAGAAGAACCGGTCCGAATAGTGGAGGTGGAAGATGCTCGGCGCGCGCGGGAACGGCACCCGGCGCAGGTACGCGGGCACCGGCGTCAGTCCGTTCTCGCCGAGCAGCGCGGGGAACTGGTTCAGCGCGACGAGGAACCCGATCAGATAGATCGCGGCCAGGCCTCGCTGGAACACCATCCGGCTGAGCCAGTAGTCCGGCGCCGCGAACCAGTCCATGATCGTCACCCCCTTCGGTGCTACTCCCCCGGGGCGCCCCCGAAGACCCTGCGCAGCGCGGCGCGCGCCGCGTGGTAGCCGCACATGCCGTGCACTCCGGGTCCCGGCGGGGTGGCCGAGGAGCACAGGTAGACCGTCCGGTCCGGCGTGGCGTACGGCAGGACGGCCGGGCGCGGGCGCAGCAGCAGGCGCAGCCGGTCGCACCGGCCACCCGCGATGTCGCCCCCGGGGTCGTTGCGGTCGCGCGCCTCGATCTCGGCGGGCCCGGCGGCGGCCCGGGCCAGGACGCGCTCGCGGAATCCCGGGGCGAAGCGCTCGATCTGGCGCTCGATCGCCTCCGTGAGGTCGCCGCGCCAGCCGTTCGGCACGTGCCCGTAGACCCACAGGACGTGCCGGCCGGCCGGCGCCCGGGTGCCGTCGAACAGGCTGGGCTGCGCGGCGATCAGGAACGGGACGCGCGGCGCGACGCCCCGGTGGTCGGCGCGCAGGGCGGCGCCGATCTCCTCGAACGTCGGCCCGATGTGCACGGTGCCCGCGCGAGCGCACTCCGCCGCCGTCCACGGGACCGGCCCGGACAGCGCGTAGTCGATCTTGAAGACGCCGGGGCCGTGGCCGTAGCGGCGCATCCGGGCCGCGAACCGCTCCGGCAGCCGGTCGCCGGCCAGGACCGCGAGGTCCTCCGGCATGACGTCGAGCAGGTACGCGCGGGCGGACGGCAGCTCGGCGAGGCTCGTGACGGGGCGCCCGGTCTCGATCCGTCCGCCGAGGGCGCGCAGCCGCGCCGCGAGCGCGTCCGCGAGCGCCTGCGAGCCGCCGCGCGGGAACGGCCAGCCCACCTCGTGCGCGGCGAGCGCGAACAGCAGCGCGACCCCGCCGGTGGCCGGGGAGCCGAGCGGGGCGATCGCGTGCGCGGCCAGCCCGGCGAGCAGGGCGCGCGCCCGCTCACCGCGGAAGAGGCGGGCGAGCAGCGCGGCGGGCGGCACCGCGCGCAGGCCGAACCGCGCGAGCAGCCACGGATGGCGGGGCAGCCCGGCGAGCGGCGCGCGCAGCACGTCCGGCGCGAGCGCGTCCCACCGCCCGAGGAACGGTTCCACCAGGCGGCGGTAGACGGCGCCGTCCCGGAGCACACCGTGGGCGAGCGAGGCCGCGGTCTCCTCGGCGGAGCGGGCCAGCGTCACGGCGGTGCCGTCCGGGAACGGGTGGGCCAGCGGGAGGGGCGGCTCCACCCAGGTCAGGCCGAGCTCCTCCAGCCGCAGCTCGTGGAAGGCGGGCGAGCCCGCCCCCAGCGGGTGGACCGCCGAGCAGACGTCGTGGTGGAAGCCGGGCAGCGTCAGCTCCCCGGTCCGCGCCCCGCCCCCGACGGTCGCCGCCGCCTCGTACACGTGTACGGCGAGGCCGGCCCGGGCGAGCGTGACGGCCGCCGTCAGCCCGTTCGGCCCGGCGCCCACCACGACCGCGTCCACCTCGGCCCGCACATCGGCCCCCACATCGGCCCGCTGCCGCGGCTCGGTTCCGGCCACAGTCGCCGACTGCCCAGCGCGGCGATCCTTACCCGGGCCCGGGTCGAGCGGATCAGGTGAGCCCGGAACAGGTCTGGGCGTCGGCGTCCTTGGCGGCGCCGGGCACCCAGCGGACATTCGCAAACGACGCGGAGAACGCCCCGTCCGTGTAGACGAGGAACGGCGTGTTGACCGCCTCCAGGTCGAGACCGGCCTCCGCGAAACAGGCGATCGGGACCTTGACCGTCGCCGTGGTCCCCATGGGCAGCCGCTGGAACAGGGACGTCGCCGCCACCTCCGACATGCACGGGTAGACGCAGTGCACGCCCAGAACGGTCCGCGCCGCCGGGAGCCGGTGGACGATCACGTCGAAGACCAGCGCCGCACCGGCGTTGAGATAGCCGCGCAGGTCGGTGCCGCCCGCCGGGTCCTGCATGTAGATCTGCCCGGGGCCGCCGCCGGTCCAGGTCACCTTCAGGCCGTCCTGCTGCACGTTGACGTCGGCCGGGACCACGCTGATCACGGAGTGCGCCGCCTCGCCGTCCACACCGATCTCGGTGCCGCCCCAGTTTTCGTCGGAGCCGATGTAACTCCGGTATGGCGCGACGTCCGTACGGTTGTGGATCTCCAGGTCCTCGGTCGCGGTGCCGCCGCCACCGTTGCCGGAGCACCCGGCCGCAGGCGACGTCTCATCGAGCGTGCCGACGGATCCCGCCTGCCCGTCGCGCAGGCCGTACCCAAGCGGGAAGAGCGGGTCGTAGCCCTCGTCGCCCGCGTTGAGCGGGGTCTGGCACGCGGTCTTCGGCCAGGAGTACGGAAGGGTGCCGGTGAAACCGCCGCCGGGCCTTCCCCCGTGCCGGGACCGGACGAGCAGGTCGGCCACGCCGCCGCCCTCGGTGCCGGGCAGCCAGGCGACGACGAACGCGTCCGAGCGGTTCAGCTCCTTGTTGACCCACAGCGGGCGGCCGGTGACGTAGACGGTGACCACGGGGACGCCCTTGCCGCTGACCTTGTCCAGCACGGCGAGGTCGCCGGGATAGAGCTTCGCCGCCTCCAGCGAGCGCCGCCCGATGTCTCCGACCCCTTCGGCGTACGGCGTCTCGCCGAGTACCGCGATGACCGCGTCGAACGTGGTGGGATCGACGTCATCAGCCGTTTCGGCGAAGGTCACGTTGGCCGCGCCGAGCGCCTCACGCAGCCCGCCGAGGATCGTCGTGCCGCCGGGGAAGTCGGCGTTGGTGTTTCCGGTGCCCTGCCAGGTGAGGGTCCAGCCGCCGGTCTGGTTCTGCAGGCTGTCCGCGCTCTTCCCGACGACCAGGACCTTCGCGCCCGAGGCCAGCGGCAGGACCTTGCCGTTGTTCTTGAGCAGGACCTGTGACTCGCGCACGGCCTTCCTGGCCAGCGCCTTCGCCTCCAGCGCCGACGCCGACCCGGCCCCGGCGCGGGCGGACGGCTTCGGCGCGTCGAACAGGCCGGCCCGCAGCTTCACCCGCAGGATGCGGGTCACCGCGTCGTCGATCCGCGCCATCGGGATCTCACCGGCCTCGACCTGCGCGACGGTGTTCGCGATGAACGCCTTCCAGTCGTTCGGCACCATCACGACGTCGATGCCGGCGTTGATCGCCCGCGCGCAGCTCGCGTTGGTGCACCCGGCCACCTGGCCGATGCCGTTCCAGTCGGAGACGACGACGCCGTCGAAGCCCATCTTCCCCTTGAGGATGCCGGTCAGCGCCCGCTCGCTGCCGTGAAGCTTGCCCTCGTCGATGCCGAGGTCGGCGTTGGTCCAGCTGTTGAAGGACGCCATCACGGTCTGCGCCCCGGCGGCCAGCGCACCGTAATAGCCCTGACCGTGAATGTTGATCATCTCGGCCTCGGAGGACGGGTTGACGCCCTGGTCCTGCCCCTTGAGGGTGCCTCCGTCGCCGATGAAGTGCTTGGCGGTCGCGATTACGCTCCGCTCCCCGATGCCGCGCGGGTGGTCGCCCTGCAGCCCGCGGACCATCTCGTATCCGTAGGCGCGGGTGATCCGGGGGTCTTCGGAGAAGCCCTCGTACGTGCGGCCCCAGCGGTCGTCCCTGACGACGGCGAGGGTGGGCGCGAACGCCCAGTCCTGGCCGGTCGCCCGGATCTGCGTGGCGGTCGCGGCCCCGATGTCCCTGACCAGGCAGGGGTCGTGCGCCGCCCCGAGCCCGATGTTGTGCGGGAAGACCGTCGCGCCGTAGACGTTGTTGTTGCCGTGCACAGCGTCGATGCCCCAGATGACCGGGATCTTGGTCCGGGTGGCGACGGAGGCCGCCCAGTACGCGTCGGCGAGGTCGAGCCAGGCCCGCGTGGACGCGTGCTTGTCCCGGCCGGGCCAGGAGCCGCCGCCGTTGAGCACCGAGCCGATGCCGTACTGACGGACCTCCTCGGGGGTGACGGCGCCGATCTCCGGCTGGGTCATCTGCCCGACCTTCTCGGCGAGCGTCATGCCGGCGAGGGTCTTCGCCACCCGCTTCTCGTCGGCCGGGTTCCTCTTGATCCGGCTGGTGACTTTCGGCCAGTCGGGGAGCGTGGCGAGGCTCGCGTCGGCGCGGGCGCATCCGTCGCGGCCCAGGGGCGGCGCCCCGACCACCGGCTGGGCGGGGCTCTCACCCGCCCCCGCGTTCGCGCCGGGAACTCCGGCGAGGCCCCCCGCCAGTACGGCGAGGCCGGCCAGCACCGCGGAGGTGCGTCGACGCGCCCGTAACCGGGCGAACGGTCGTGTCATGGGGGGGTCCGTTCTCAAGAGGCGGCAACGGCGATCGTGACGGCCCCGTGGGCCACCGCGTTGCGCAGATCCTCATCCCGGCCCGGCGGTCAGTCAACAGTCTGAGAGCGCTCTCCAACGGCACCCTCGTTCGCCTGGGAAACAGTGACTTCTTCGAAGGCGTCCCGGGAGAGCGTTTTCTCGTTGACACGCGGACCCGACAGCGCGGCGAGGCGCTCCCACATCGCCCCGCCGCGCCGTATCGCCGTGCCAGGATGGCGAGCTCAGGCCGAGAACGTCGCCACGTCGCGGTCGTAGTGCCGGTGGACCTTGATGGCGTCGGCGAACGCCTGGACGAACGCGCCTCCCGACGCGTCGGGCCCGATCACGCCCTGGGTGCCGGGCAGCCGGGCCGCCTGCAGCAGGGCCGAGCCGCCCGGCAGCGCCGCGATGGCCTTGCCGTGCTTGAACGCCTCGCGGACGAAGTGGACGGCGGGCCCGTCCTCGGCCAGGAGGCCGCCGTCGGCGAGCAGGACCGCGTCGTACAGCACGGAGTTGGTCGCGGTGAGCTGGCGGTCCACGGCCAGCGAGGCGGCGTTCCCCTCGTGCGGCCCGATCAGTTCACAGATCGCCCCCTGGCCCTCCAGCGCCTCCTTGACGGGGGTCAGCGCGCTCGCGTCGGTGGCGTCGGCGACCAGGATCGCGATCTTGCGGGTGGCGATCGTCTCACGCGCCGAGTTGGCCTGGCTCAGCGCGGGCGACGCCTTGCCGTGGTTGGCCGGGCCGCCCGCGGGCACCGGCATGCCGAGCCCGAGGGCGACCTGGGTGGCGAGCTCGTGGTCGATGTGGACGAGGTGCTCGACGACCTTCTCCTTGATGTTCCGGCGCTCGACGTGGCCGAGCTCGAAGAGGAAGGCGTTCACGATGTGCCGCTTCTCCCAGAAGGACATGCTGTTCCAGAACAGCGTGGCCTGGCTGTAGTGGTCCTCGAAGCTGGGGCTGCGCTTGCGGATCTTCCGCCCGTCCACCCGCTCCTGGTAGTGCTGGAACACGCCGGAGAAGTCGCCGCTGACCACGCCGGACATCGGGCAGCCGCCGCTGATCGAGTTGATGGAGTAGCTGGTGCCGCTCTGGTGGATCATCCGCTGGTGGTAGCCGTCGCGGTTGTCGTTGTGCACCGGCGCGACCGGCTGGTTGACCGGGATCTGGGCGAAGTTCGGCCCGCCCAGCCGGATGAGCTGGGTGTCGAAGTAGGAGAAGTTCCTGGCCTGCAGCAGCGGGTCGTTGGTGAAGTCGATGCCGGGCACGACGTTGGCGGTGCAGAAGGCCACCTGCTCGGTCTCGGCGAAGAAGTTCTCCGGGTTGCGGTTGAGCGTCATCCTGCCGACCGGGCGCACCGGCACGATCTCCTCGGGAATGATCTTCGTGGGGTCGAGCAGGTCGAAGTCGAAGGCGTGCTCGTCCGACTCGGGCACGATCTGCAGGCCGAGCTCCCACTCGGGGAAGGCGCCGCGCTCGATCGCGTCCCACAGGTCGCGCCGGTTGAAGTCGGGGTCGTTGCCCTGGACGCGCAGCACCTCGTCCCACACCAGCGAGTGGGTGCCGAGGAGGGGTTTCCAGTGGAACTTCACGAACGTGGCCCGGCCCTCGGCGTTGACCAGCCGGAACGTGTGCACGCCGAACCCCTGCATCATGCGGAAGCTGCGTGGGATCGCCCGGTCGGACATCAGCCACATGACGAAGTGCAGGGTCTCCGGCTGGCACTGCACGAAGTCCCAGAGGGTGTCGTGCGCCGACTGGGCCTGCGGGATCTCGTTGTGCGGCTCCGGCTTGACCGCGTGCACGAAGTCGAGGAACTTGATGCCGTCCTGGATGGGGAAGACCGGCATGTTGTTGCCGACCAGGTCGTAGTTGCCCTGCCGGGTGTAGAACTTGGTCGCGAACCCGCGCACGTCCCGTACGGTGTCGGCCGAGCCGCGCGAGCCGGCGACCGTGGAGAAGCGCACGAACACCGGGGTGACCAGCGACGGGTCGCACAGGAAGTCGGCGACCGTGTGCTCGGCGAGCGACTCGTACACGCGGAACTGGCCGTAGGCGCCGGAGCCGCGGGCGTGGACCACGCGTTCGGGGATGCGCTCGTGGTCGAACCGCATGATCTTCTCGCGGAAGTGGAAGTCCTCCAGGAGCGTCGGACCGCGCTCCCCGGCCTGGAGCGAGTTGTCGGTGTCGTCGATCAGCACACCCTGGTCGGTGGTGAGCCGGGTGCCCTGGAGATCGACACGGTGCTGGTCGAGTTGCCGCTGCTTCTCGTCCTTCTCGACGGCGTCCTCGTGGCGCACGGGTCCCCCTTCACGGTTGGCGGTCTCTGTCCGTTCGGGGGGACCTTGGGGTCTATACCCTCGTGCACCACATCGGTTAAACAGGGATCAGACGGTCAGCGCCGGTCGGGCGCAGCCCCGCGATCAGGGCGTCCGCGTCGCGGACGAGCACGGCGCGGGCGGCCGCGTCGGCCACCTCGGCCGCCGCCGACCGGAACTTCTCCAGGTGGTGGATCGCCTGGTCCGGGTGGTCCTTGACGTCCTGGTGGTTCGCCGCCTTGAGGAAGTCGGCGAGCTGCGCGCCCAGCGTGCCGCCGACGGAGAACCGGTCCAGCAGGGTCTCCAGGTCGCCGAACGACGTGGTCACCGTCAGCGTCCTGACCTTCTCGGCGGTGTTCCCCGCCTTGTCGGTCGCGGTCGCCTTCAGGGTGTGCTCGCCGAGCGCCAGCGTGTGCAGGTCGAGCGGCTCGCCGAGGGTCAGCTCCTCGCCGTCGAGGGTGGCCGTCACCGCGTCGATCCCCGAGCCCTCGTCCGCTGCCTCGGCGGTGACGGTGACGCGGGCGGCGTCGCCGTACGTGCCGTCGCCGGTGACGCCTCCGACGGTGAGCGTGGGCGCGGTGGCGTCCAGCTTCACGGTGACCTTCTTGGCCTCCTCCGTGTTGCCGGCCTTGTCGGTGGAGCGGAACGCCACCGTGTGCGTGCCGTCCTTCTTGAGGGTGAACGGCTCGGTGTAGGCGGTCCAGTCGCCGTCACCGTCGCCGACGCGGTACTCGGTCGTCGCGACGCCCGAGCCCTCGTCGGTCGCCGTCAGGGTGACGGTCACCGGCGCGGTGTGCCAGCCGCTCGGCCCCTCCTTGGGATCCAGCGCGGCGGCGGTCACCGGAGCCTTCCCGTCCGGCCCGAGTTCCTTGATCCGGATGTTGCGGAACGCCACCTCGTCGCCCGCGCCGTGGTTCTGGATGCCCACGTACCCCTGCTGGAGCGAGCGGGCGGGGTCGGTGTTGGTGAAATCGTTGATCTGCGTGCCGTTGAGAAAGACCCGCAGCCGCTCCCCCTCGACCTGGATCTCGTACGTGTTCCACTGGCCGGGCGGGTTCAGCGCGGCGTCGCGCGCGGCGAGGTCGGCGGACTGGAAGCCGTAGACGGAGCCGGTGGTCTTCTCCGGGGCGTCCGTGGCGTCGATCTGGATCTCGTACCCGTTGTTCACCGCCGACCACGGGTCGTCGGAGGCGGGGAAGCCGACGAACACGCCCGAATTGTCGTCGCCCCGCATCTTCCAGTCGAGCTTCAGCGAGTAGGAGTGGTACTCCTTCGCCTTGTACCAGAACAGGCCCATGCCGCCCTGCGAGGTCAGCGTGCCGTCGGCGTTGGCGAAGCCGCCGGGGCCCGCCTGCTGCCAGCCGGTCGTGTCGCCGTCGTAGATCGCGGTGTAGCCGGTCTCCGGCCGGCAGTCCGCCTTGGCGTCGCCCATGGCGTAGGCGATGCCGCCGCGCAGGTGCTCGCGGAAGGCGGGCTCGGCGAAGGAGGCCGCAGTGTGCCCGCCGCCGGTGTAGAAGGACCGGCCCCCGTCGTACGGCTTGCACCAGGCGATGGGGTGGTCGGCGCCCATCTTCCCGCCGGAGTAGGTCGACTCGTCCAGCGTGGCCAGCACGTGGGCGGTGGTCCGTGCGTTGGACCTGTAGTCGTACCACTCGTCGGTCCGGCTCCAGGACGGGCCGAGGTGCGCGGTGGCCGGGTGCGCCCGGTCCTCCACCTTGACCGTGGCCTGCTGGACCGCCGGGTGCGAGGCGAACCAGGCGCCCACCAGGCCGCCGTACCAGGGCCAGTCGTACTCGGTGTCGGCGGCGGCGTGGACGCCGGCGTAGCCGCCTCCGCCCTTGACGTAGGACTCGAACGCCGTCTGCTGGGCGTCGTTCAGCACGTCGCCGGTGGTGCTGAGGAAGACGACGGCCTTGTACTTCGCCAGGTTGGCGGTGGTGAAGGCGCCCGGGTCCTCGGTCGCGGTGACCGTGAAGCCCAGGTCCTTGATCGTCTGGATGCCCGCCGGGATCGAGTCGTGCCGGAAGCCCGCCGTACGGGAGAAGACGAGCACGTCACCGGAGCCGCCGGGACCGCCGGATGCCGGCAGGACGAACTTCTGCGCGGCGCCGCCGTCGCAGTCCCTGATGACGAGCTGGCCGGTGTCGGCGCCGTCGAGGCAGCGGCCGGACTGCGGGTTCTTCAGCGAGCCGTCCGATCCGGCGCTCCACTGCTGGGCGCCGGTGTTGTTGCAGGTGTAGATCTGCACCTTGGTGCCGTCGGCCGTGGCGCCGCCCGCGATGTCCAGGCACTTGCCCAGCGCCTTGACGGTCGTCCCCTCGATCGTCCAGACCTGCGCGCCGGTGTCGTTGCAGGTGTACAGCTGGACCTTGGTGCCGTTCGCGCTGTTGGCTCCGGCGACGTCGACGCACAGTCCGCCGGGCCCGGTGATCGGGCCGATGGCCGGGCCGGTGCCCGCCGGCTCCTTCAGCAGGGTGAAGTCGTCCAGGTCGAACAGCGCGCCGGAGCCGCCGGTGAAGACGAGGAACAGCTCGGTCGTGCCGGCCGGGGCTCCGGCGAGTGTGGCGGAGACGTCGACGAAGGTCTCCCAGCCTCCGGTCACCGGCACGGACGCCTTGCCGAGCAGGGTGCCGGTCGCCGAGCCCGCCCGGACCTCGATCGTGCCGCCGGCGCCGCCCGAGGAGACGCGCGCGGTGAAGCCCTTGGCCTCACTCAGCTCGTAGGGTTTGAAGGAGATCCAGTCGCCCTTGTGGACGTCGCCGACCGTCCTGCCGCCGTGCGCCGACGCCTTGTTGATCTGGGAGACGCCGGACATCGCCGTGTAGTGCTCGGCCTGGCGGTGGCGCGGCTGCAGGATGTGCTGGGTGTGCGTGGTCAGCCCGCCCTTGTCGGTGTACTCGGCGTCGAAGACCGCGAAGATGTTGGCCGCGTCGTCGTGCTCGCCGTCGGACGGGATGGTCAGCTCGCCCGCGCAGCCCTTCGTGGACGTGATCTGGTGGCCGTGGCTGTCGTGGCCGAGCACGTACGTCATCGTGACCTTGTCGCAGTCGATCTCCCCGTCCTCGGGGTCGGTCACCTTGATCGTGAACGGCACGGTGTCGCCCCACTCGAACAGCCGGCCGGGGCCGGGCTGCTCGATGGTGACGGTCGGCGCGGTGTTGCCGGCGGTGATCCGCACGCCGGCGCGGCCCACGTTGCCCGCCGGGTCCTGCACGGTGAGGGTGGCGGTGTAGTCGCCGTCCTCGGTGTACGTCGTGGTCGGATTCGGGTCGGTGGAGGACGTCCCGTCGCCGAAGTCCCAGGCGTAGGTGAGCGGCTCGCCCTCGGGGTCGGCCGAACCGGCCGAGGAGAAGGAGACGGTCAGCGGCGTCCTGCCGGAGGTCTTGTCGGCCTTGGCCACGGCGTGCGGCGCGCGGTCGCGTCCCTTGATGTACTCGATCCGGTACAGCGCGGAGTTCTGGTCGCCGCCGAAGTAGCCCGAACCGTAGTCGAGCACATAGAGCGCGCCGTCGGGGCCGAAGGCCAGGTCCATGACCTGGGTCCCGGTCCACGGGAAGTCCGCGATCTCCCCCCGGGTGCCGTCGGCGGGGACGTCGATCGCCTTGATCCAGCGGCGGCCGAACTCGCCGGCGAAGAAGTGGCCGTCCAGCTCGGCCGGGAACTTGACCTGGGAGTCCAGGTCCGGGTCGTAGCGGTAGATCGGGCCGCCCATCGGGGACTCGGACCCGCTCCCGAACTCCGGCGGTGAGCCCTCGTCGCCGCCGTACTTGATCCACGAGGGCCGGGCGGGCGGCAGCGTGTCCATGCCGGTGTTGCGGAAGGAGCGGTTGGCCGGGCCGCCGGCGCAGTCGTGCTTCGGCCCGGACGGGCCGGACGGGAAGGTGAACGCGTTGTAGGTCTCGGCCGCCGTGTTCGTGCCGGTGCAGTACGGCCAGCCGTAGTTGCCCGGGCCGGTGACGCGGTCGAACTCGACCTGGCCGCTCGGGCCGCGGTTGGGGTCGGAGCTGCCCGCGTCAGGGCCGTAGTCGCCCACGTAGACGATGCCCGTGGTCTTGTCCACGCTCATCCGGAACGGGTTGCGGAAGCCCATGGCGTAGATCTCCGGCCGGGTCTTGGGCGTGCCGGGCGGGAAGAGGTTGCCCTCCGGGATGTCGTAGCTCCCGTCCGGCTTGACCTTGATCCGCAGGATCTTGCCGCGCAGGTCGTCGGTGTTCCCGGCGCTGCGCTGGGCGTCGTACGCGGGGTTGCGGTCGGGCCGCTCGTCCAGCGGGGAGTAGCCCGCCGAGTCGAAGGGGTTGGAGTCGTCGCCGGTGGACAGGTAGAGGTTGCCCTGGGCGTCGAAGTCGATGTCGCCGCCGACGTGACAGCACATGCCGCGGTCCGCGGCCACGTCGAGGATCTTCACCTCGCTGGCCGCGTCCAGCGTCCAGTCGGGCTTGATCGTGAAGCGGGCGAGCCGGTTCACGCCCTGCCAGGCGGAGAAGTCGGTCCCGGTCACCGGGGCGTCGCCGGCCGGGGTGTTCAGGCGCGGCGCGTAGTAGAGGTAGACGAACCTGTTCGCGGTGAAGCCGGGGTCGGCCGCCACGCCCTGCAGTCCCTCCTCGTCGTGCGTGTAGACGTTGAGGGCGCCGACGACCGTCGTGTTCCCCTCCGCGTCCGTACGGCGCAGCGTCCCGTCACGCGAGGTGTGCAGCACGGACAGGTCGGGGAGCACGCTCATCGTCATGGGCTCGCCCATCTCGGGCACGCCCTTGGCCAGCTCGATCCGCTGGTAGTCGGCGGGGTCGACGGCCGCGTGGGCGCGGGCGGGCGCGGCCGGGCCGATCGTCGTGGTCAGCGCGGTGAGGCTCGTGAGAGCCAGCAGTAAGGCGCAGATCCGCGCGACCCAGCGGGTGGCGCGGCTGGTCCGCCTGGGGGGCATGGCGGGGTTCCCTTCGCTTGGGGGGTGGTCGCGTCCCGGTGAGGTGGCACAGGGGCACGGGACGCAGAGCGGGGGTGACGGACCCGGGTGGCACTCGCCGCGCCCCGCCGTCTCGGCGCGGCGGCGGAGCGGGCGACCGGGCCCGACTGGACGGGAACGGCTACCGATAGCGAATTACCGGCGACATGCGTCGGATGTCGTCCGTATTTCGCGAAAGTAAGCCGGACTTATGCCGACTGTCAACGAAAGGCAAAGATCCGCTGATGTAACATCGCGGGAAAGCACCGGGTCCGGACGTCGGTTGATGGGAGACGCGCTTGACGCACGGCACTGTGAGCGAGCCCGGCGGCGGAGCGGCCCCGGGCGCGGGGGCCCTGCTCGCGATCCTGCGGGACGGCCAGGCCCGCACCCGCGCCGAGCTGGCCCAGCTCACCGGCCTGGCCAGGTCCACCGTCTCGCAGCGGCTCGACGTGCTGATCGACCACAAGTGGATCGTCCCCTCGCGGGACACGGTCTCCTCCGGAGGACGGCCGGCCACCGCGTTCGCGTTCAACCGCGGCGCCCGCATCGTGCTGTCGGCCGACCTCGGCGCGACGCACGCCCGGCTGGCGGTCACCGATCTCGGCATGGCGGTGCTGGCCGAGCGGGCCGCCGAGCTGCCGATCGAGCGCGGCCCGGAGCCGACGCTGTCCTGGCTGGTCACCGCGTTCGAGGAGATGCTGGCCGAGGCCGGGTACCCGCTCTCCCAGGTCTGCGGCGTCGGGCTCGGTCTGCCCGGGCCGGTGGAGCACGTGACCGGGCGGCCGGTGAACCCGCCGATCATGCCGGGCTGGGACGCCTTCCCGGTGCCCGAGTGGCTCGGCGCGCGGCTCGCCGCCCCCGTCCTGGTCGACAACGACGTGAACATCATGGCCCTCGGCGAGCACTGGATCGCCAGCCCGGAGGTCGACCACCTGCTCTTCGTGAAGATCGGCACCGGCATCGGGTGCGGCGTCATCGCCGACCGGCGGCTGCACCGGGGCGCGCAGGGCGCGGCCGGCGACGTCGGGCACATCCGGGTCGGCACCGCGGGCGACGCGCTGTGCCGCTGCGGCAACACGGGCTGCCTGGAGGCGGTCGCGAGCGGCGCGGCGATGGCCGCCCGGCTGCGCGAGGCGGGCGTCGACGCCGCCGGCAGCCGCGACGTCGTACGGCTGATCCGCGGAGGCAGCGCGCAGGCCGCGCAGGTCATCCGGCAGGCCGGGCGGGACATCGGCGGCGTGCTCGCGGCCATCGTCAACTTCTTCAACCCGTCGGTCATCGTCGTCGGCGGCGACATCGCCGAGGCGGGCGAACACGTCCTCGCCGGGGTGCGCGAGGCGATCTACAGCCGCTCGCTCCCCCTCGCCACCCAGCACCTGACCATCCGGGCGAGCGAGCTGGGCGACCGGGCGGGCGTCATCGGGGCCGCGGTCATGGTGGTCGAGCACGTGCTCGCGCCGGGGACGGTGGACCAGGCGGTCACCCTCGCCGCGCATTGACCCGCCGCCGACGGTGCCGTAACAATGAGGGCGCCCTGATCCTCCGCGACGGTGGCACGCCGCCGGGATCGCCGGGCGCCTGCGCACCCCAGCGCGCCCCCGACGTGTTCGGCGCACGCGTCCGCACCGAGAGGACGGCTGCGATGACCGCACACGAAGATCCCACCGAGACCTCGTCCGCCCTGCGGCGCGCGCTCGGGCTGAGCCGGCGCCGCTTCCTGGCCGCCACGACGGGCGTCACCGCGGCGACGGCCCTGGCCGCGACCGGCCCGCTCGCCGCGACCGCGAGCGCCGCCACGAGCACGGCCGCCCAGAGGGGTGGCAACGGCGTGCTCGTGCCTCCGGGCAAGCGCGGCATCATCCTCTACACCGTCCGCGACGCGATCGGCCGCGACCCCGGCTCCACCCCGCTCGCGTCCGGCTTCCGCCGGGTGTTCGAGGAGCTGGCCCGCATCGGCTACAAGCAGGTCGAGTTCGCCGGCTACGGCCAGCACCCGAACGCCGAGGGCGGCGCCGATCTGGAGAACGTCGAGGGCGCCCGGCTGCTGCGCCGCTGGCTGGACGACAACGGCCTGCAAGCGGAGGGCAACCACGGCTTCATCCCCGGCTCGTGGCCGCTCACCACGGCCGACCTCGACCGATTCAAGCTGCACCTGGAGATCGCGAACATCCTCGGCCTCGGCCACATGGGCACCGGCGGCGACCCCACCGGCAGCGCCTACCGGGCCGACTGGGACGTGGCCGCCGAGAAGTGGAACCACCTGGGCTCGCTGGCGTCCGCGGCCGGGATCAAGCTGTACACCCACAACCACGACGTGGCGTACGGATTCCTCCTCGACAGCGGCCCGCCGGACGCGGCCGGGCGGCCCACCCGCTCGTCGGGCGTCCGCAAGCTGGAGTACTTCCTCACGATCACGGATCCGGCGCACGTCTACCTGGAGATGGACATCTTCTGGGCGCACGTGGCCCAGTTCAAGTTCCGGACCTACACCGCGCCCGACGGATCGGCGCAGACCGCCGTCTTCGACCCCCTCGCGGTCGTACGCGCCCAGACGAAGCGCTTCCCGCTGTTCCACGCCAAGGACGGCAAGCACAACCCGGCGGGCGCCAACGGCTACGACATGGTGCCGTTCGGCACGGGTGACATCGACTACGCCGGCTTCTTCGCGAACATGGGGGCCAAGGGCTACCACAACCCGATGTACGAGCAGGACAACGCCCCCGGGGACGCGGCGGACCCGGGCCGCTCCCTGCGGTACGCCGAACTGAGCTACGCCAACCTGGCCGCGCTGCGCGGCTGACCCGCCGCGCCGTACCCCGCCCCCGCGCTCACTTCTCGTCGCCGCGCGCCGGCTCCGGCTCCGGCTCGGGCTCCCGTTCGGGGGCGCGCAGCGTGCCGGCGTGGGCGCGGGCGGCGGGGTCGCGGCGCGACCTGAGCAGGCTGGCCACGGTGGTGACGGCCAGCACGACGACGATGACGCCCAGCGAGAGCATGGTCGAGATCTGCGGCACACTGTCGCTGAGGCCGTGCGCCCAATGCAGCACCAGCTTCACGCCGATGAACGCGAGGATCAGCGCCAGCCCGGTGGACAGGTAGACCAGCCGGTCGAGCAGCCCCTTGACGAGGAAGAACAGCGCCCGCAGCCCGAGCAGGGCGAACACGTTGGCCACCAGGACGATGTACGGCTCCTCGGTCACGCCGAACACCGCCGGGATCGAGTCGAGCGCGAAGAGCAGGTCGGTGCTGCCGATCGCGATGAGCACCACGAACAGCGGGGTGACCACGCGCCGGCCGCCGACCCGCGCGATCATCCGGCCGCCGACGTAGTCGGAGGTGACCGGCAGCACGCGGCGGGTCAGCCGGACCAGCGCGTTGTCCTCGACGCTCGGATCCTCCTGGCGGTGCCGGTAGAGCTGGACGGCGGTCCAGATCAGCAGCGCCCCGAACACGAGGAACATGAACGAGAACAGCGACAGCAGGGCCGCGCCGAGCACGATGAAGGCGACCCGCATCACCAGCGCGATCATGATGCCGAGGGTCAGCGCCTTGCGCTGGTGCTCGGCGGGCACCGCGAACGTGCTCATGATGATCACGAAGACGAAGAGGTTATCAACCGAGAGGCTCTTCTCGACGACGTACCCGGCGAAGTATTCGGCGCCGTACTCCCAGCCCGCGTAGGCGGCGAAGACCAGGCCGAAGGCCACCGCGACCGCGATGTAGAAGACCGACCAGCCGACCGCCTCGCGGAAGCCCACCGTGTGCGGCCGGACGATCCCGAGGATCAGATCGAGCGCGAACAGCAGCACTATCACGCCGATGGTCAGCGCCCAGCCGACCGGGGTTATCTCCAGCAAGGGATGACCTCCACCAAGTCCGCGGCCATGTCCGCAGGCATGGTCGCGTCGTTCCGCGCGGATCGCCCGTCGCCGCTGCTCGGCATGCCACGGCGTCGGGGCCGGGATTCACGGGGTTCGTCCGCGCTCGCTCGTCCGCCTAACGCGCGCCGGGCGGCCCAGGTTCCGCCCCCGGCGCCCGAATTCCGCGCGTCCCGGCCCCTGCCGTCAGCCGACCCTGCCGTCAGCGGACCCGGCGGAAGAAGGCGCGAACGTCGGCCACGAGCAGGTCCGGCGCCTGGAGCGCGGCGAAGTGGCCGCCGCGGTCGAACTCCGACCAGTGCACCACGGCGTGCTCGCGTTCGGCGAAGGCCCGCACGGTGGAGTCTCCGGGGAAGACCGCCATGCCGGTCGGAACGGGGCAGCGCTCGAACCGCCGTCCCCAGGAGGCGGCGGCCTCCTTGTACAGGCGCGCCGCCGAACCGGCGGTGCGGGTCAGCCAGTACAGCGTGACGTTGGTGAGGATCGCGTCCCGGTCCACACCGCCGACGCCCTGCCCGTACCCGTCGAACCATTCGAGGTACCAGGCGAGCTGCCCGACCGGCGAGTCGAGCAGGGCGTAGGCGAGGGTCTGCGGCCGGGTGCTCTGGATCGCGGCGTAGCCGGACCGCTCGCCGTTCCAGCGGGTGATCCCGGCCAGCCGGGCGCGCTCGGCGTCGGTCAACCCGTCCGTCTCGCCCGGGTCGCCCGACGGGAGCGCGAAGAACGCGTTCACATGCAGGCCCGCGACGTGGTCGGGCGCGGTCCTGGCCAGCTCCGGCGAGATCCGCGCACCCCAGTCGCCGCCCTGGGCGCCGTAACGCGCGTAGCCGAGGCGGCGCATCAGCTCCGCCCAGGCGCGGGCGACGCGGGGGACGTCCCAGCCGGCCGCCGTGGTCGGGCCGGAGAACCCGTACCCGGGGATCGACGGGACCACCACGTGGAACGCGTCGGCGGGGTCGCCGCCGTGCCCGCGCGGATCGGCCAGCGGCCCGATCAGGTCCAGGAACTCGGCGACCGACCCGGGCCAGCCGTGGGTGAGGATCAGCGGCAGCGCGTCCGGCTCCGGCGATCGGACGTGCAGGAAGTGCACATTCTGGCCGTCGATCGTGGTGGTGAACTGCGGGAAGCCGTTCAGCCTGGCCTCGTGCGCGCGCCAGTCGTAGGCCGTCCGCCAGTGCTCGGCCAGCTCCTTCACCCGGCCGAGCGCCACGCCGTACGACCAGGCGGTGCCGGGGATCTCGTCCGGCCAGCGGGTGGCGGCGATCCGGGCGCGCAGGTCGTCCAGATCGGACTGGGGGATGTCACTACGGAACGGCCGGATGTCGGTCGCGTCAGTCATGTCGGTTATGTCGTTCATGGCGGTGACCGTAGGGACGAACGCGGCCAGGTTCCGGCCGCGATCAGTGCGAGACTGGCCGGCGTGTTGGAGACCTCGGCCCGGCTGCTCCGCCTGCTGTCGCTGCTCCAGTCGCGGCGCGACTGGAGCAGCGCCGATCTCGCCGACCGGCTCGGCGTCGCGCGGCGCACGGTCCGGCGCGACGTGGAACGGCTGCGCTCCCTCGGCTATCCGGTGCACGCCACCCCGGGCGTCTTCGGCGGCTACCGGCTCGGCGAGGGCGCCGCCCTGCCGCCGCTGCTGCTCGACGACGAGGAGGCGGTCGCGGTGGCGGTGGGGCTCCGGTCGGGCGCCGCCGGAGGCGTGGCCGGGATCGAGGAGACCTCCGTCCGCGCCCTGGCCAAGCTGGAGCAGGTGCTGCCGTCCCGGCTGCGGCGCCGTGTGGCCGCGTTCCAGACCTTCACCGTGGCGATGCCCGGCACGGGCCCGACCGTCGACGTGGACGTGCTCACCGCGCTGACCGCCGCCTGCCGCGACCATGAGCGGCTGCGGTTCGACTACACGGCGCACGACGGGTCGGTGGGCGTCCGCACGGTGGAGCCGCACCGCCTGGTGAGCTGGGGCCGCCGGTGGTACCTGGTGGCCTGGGATCCGGACCGCGACGACTGGCGCGTCTTCCGCGCCGACCGGGTCCGGCCCCGCGTCCCGACCGGCCCGCGGTTCGCGCCCCGGGACTCCCCCGACGGCGACGTGGTCGCCTTCCTGTCCAGACGGATGGGCACGGCCATGTGGCCGTGCCAGGCTCGGGTCCGGGTCCACGCCCCCGCCGAGGCCGTCGCCGGGAGGATCACCGGGGTGGTGGAGCCGATCGACGACCGGAGCTGCGCGCTGACCGTCTGCGGTGACTCGCTGCAGACCATCGCGGTGATCCTGGGCTTCCTCGACGAGGACTTCGACGTCGTCGAGCCGCCACTCCTCACCGAGCATCTGGCCCGGCTCGCCGCCCGCTACCGGGCCGCCGCGCGCCCGGGATAAGGGGGCTTCATGACCTCCGTCCCCTTCCGGACTCCGCACCCGCGGCTGACAACCGCTCCGCCGCCCGGGTGGTGTGCGTGGACGGCGGGGGGTGCGTGCTGCTGCCGCGCCGGCACGACCCGGTGGCCGGCCGTACGTTCTGGGAGCCCCCGGGCGGCGGCGGCTTCAGCGGGCCGGGTTCAGCAGGGCGGGTTCAGCTGCGGCCGACCTCCTGCGCCACCCGCTCCAGCCGGTTCCGGTAGTCCTCCCACCGCGCCTGGTCTCCGGAAGCGATTCCGCCGTCGCCCTCCCGTGTTCCGACGACGCCGTCGATCAGCTCCCGGACGATGTCGGCGTGCCCGATGTGCCGGTGGGTCTCCGCGATGATGTGGACCAGGACACGGTGCAGTGTCGCCTTGCCGTACTCCGGAGCCCACCACTCCACATGGCCGACGGTGTCCAGCCCCAGTGCCTGGATCGTGGCGTCCGAGTGTTTCCACGCACGCCGGTAAAGGCCGACGATGTACTCGCGGGACTGGTCGGCGGTGGCCCACATGTCCACGTTGGCTTCGGCGTGGTGGCCGAGCCAGGACACCGGCTCGTCGAAATGCCGGTCGAACACATAGCCCAGGTACAGCAGCTCGACGGTGGTCAGATGTTTGACCAGCCCCAGCAGGTTGGTGCCGGTCGGCGTCAGCGGCCGGCGGATGTCGTACTCCGAGAGCCCGTCGAGTTTCCACAGCAGCGCCTCGCGCGCTTCCTGCAGGTATCGGTGAAGATCGGCTTTCAGATCTGCTTCGGTCATAGTGGAATGCCTCCTGTGAAGTGATGCCCTCGCCTGCGAGAGAGACGGAGAGGGCAGGTCGTCGGTGCCTCGCGGCCCTCGAATGTCAGTCGAAGAGGAGACTCCCGCCGTGCGGCAGAATCGTCGCCCGTGAGCGAAGTTTTTTCCGCCACCTCCGCGGATACGGCAGTGGAGGGCGCCGAGGATCCGGACCTGGCCCTGGCACGCGACGGGGACGACGCCGCGTTCACCCGTCTCATAGAGCCACTGCGCCGGGAGCTGCACGCCCACTGCTACCGCATGCTCGGCTCCACCCACGACGCGGACGACGCCCTGCAGGACGCCCTGCTGCGGGCATGGCGAGGTCTCGCGCGCTTCGAAGGCCGCAGCTCACTGCGCTCGTGGCTGTACACCGTGGCCACCCGTACCTGCCTGGACATCGTCGAAACCCGCGGCAGACGGGCCCTGCCCGTCGACCTCGGCCCGTCCAGCGACCACGCGGTGGTCGGCGGCAACCCACTGGCCGACGTCGCCTGGCTGGGCCCGTACCCCGATGCCGGTCTCGGGGACGGACCGGCCGGCCCGGACGCACGCTATGAGCAGCGCGAAGCCGTCGAACTCGCCTTCGTCGCCGCCCTACAACACCTGCCGGGCAACCAGCGGGCGGCGCTGCTGCTCTTCGAGGTCCTCGGCTTCTCCGCCGCCGAGATCGCCACCACGATGAACACGTCGACCACGTCGGTGAACTCGGCCCTGGCGCGAGCCCGCAAGGTCGTCGAGGAGAAGGTTCCCTCCCCCACCCAGCAGCGGACGCTGCGAAAGATCGACGACGCGCGCCTGCGAGAGATCGTCGCCGGGTTCTCCACCGCGCTGGAACGCGGTGACGCCGACACCCTGGCCGCTCTGCTCACCCAGGACGTCACCTGGTCGATGCCGCCGATGGCGCACTGGTACCACGGCATCGAGGCCGTCATCGACTTCGCCCTGCGGGTCCCGCTGACCGGATGCGGCTCCTGGCGGCACCTTCCGACCAGCGCGAACGGCCAGCCCGCCGTGGGCTTCTACCTCTGGAACGACGACCTCGGCGCCTACCTCAACTGGTCGATCAACGTGCTGACGCTGCGCGGCGAGCGAATCGCCGAGATCACCACGTTCATCGGCCCCGGCCACTTCCCGTCATTCGGGCTGCCCGCCTCGCTGGCCTGACCAGGATCGATGCCCGGTCCGGACGGCGTCGGCGCCGCTCGGACCGGCTCGGCGCAGCCGCCCGTCGGCCCCCCGGAGCCGGCCGCCGTCGTGGAGCGGCTCCTCACGGCCCGATGATCGGCCGACCGGGCGCCGCGTAAACTGGCACCCCGCCCAAGGGGACGTTCCACCCGCGAACGGACGTTTCCGCCGAATTGACGATTGTTCGAGGTGAACGCGATGCCGGCGGGAGCCGCACTGCCCGACCTGACCGGGCTCGGCGAGGGGTTCCACGCCTTCTGGCGCGAGCGGCATCTGTGCACGCTCACCACGGTGCGCCCGGACGGGACGCCGCACGTGGTGCCGGTCGGGGTGACCCTGGACGCCGAGACGGCGGTGGCCCGGGTCATCACCTCACGCGAGTCGCACAAGGCCCGGCTGGTGGCCGCCGCCGGGCCGTCCGGCGTGGCCGTGGCCGTGTGCCAGGTGGACGGGCGCCGCTGGTCCACCCTTGAGGGCCGCGCCGTGATCCGCGACTCCCCCGAAGAGGTCGCCGACGCCGAGCGCCGGTACGCGCTGCGCTACAAGCCCCCGCGGGAGAACCCGCGACGCGTGGTGATCGAGATCCGCGTCGTCCGGGCGCTCGGCAATGTCTGAGCCGCACGAGGCCATGCACGACACGATGTCCGAGCCGGGCGTCACCGTCGTCGGCGTCGGGACGGACGGCTGGAGCGGTCTCGGCCCCGCCGCGCGCGCGGCCGTACGGGCGGCCGAGGTCCTCATGGGCAGCGCCCGGCAGCTCGACCTGGTCCCGGACGGCGGCGCCGAGCGGGTGACCTGGCCCTCTCCCCTGCTTCCCGCGCTGCCCGGGCTTCTCTCGGCGCACCGGGGGCGGGCGGTGTGCGTGCTGGCCAGCGGGGACCCCCTGTTCTTCGGCATCGGCTCGACGCTGGTCCGCCTGCTCGGCGCCGGCCGGGTGCGGGTGCTGCCGCACCTGTCGTCGTTGTCACTCGCCTGCGCCCGGATGGGCTGGACCGTGCAGGAGACCGAGGTGGTGAGCCTGGTCGGCCGCCCCGACGCGCTGCTGCACCCGGCAGTCCTGCCCGGACGCCGGGTGCTGGTGCTCTGCTCGGGGAGGGACGCGCCCGCCCGGATCGCCGCCCTGCTCACCGCGCGCCGGTACGGCGCGAGCACGCTGACGGTGCTGTCCGACCTCGGCGGCCCCGGCGAGAGCCGCTCCTCCGGTACGGCGCGGCGGTGGGCGGCGGACACCCCCGACGCGTCCTCTCTCCGGGTCGTCGCGGTGGAGTGCCGGGCCGACCCGGGAGTGACGCCGCTCCCCCGCGTGCCCGGCCTGCCGGACGACGCGTACGAGCACGACGGGCAGCTCACCAAGCGGGAGGTGCGCGCCGTGACCCTGTCCCGGCTCGCGCCCGTGCCCGGAGAGCTGCTGTGGGACGTGGGCGCCGGGGCGGGCAGCATCGCGATCGAATGGATGCGCAGCCATCCGGCCTGCCGGGCGATCGCGGTGGAGAGCCGCCCCGAGCGGGCGGAACGCGCGGCGCGCAACGCCGCGGCGCTGGGCGTGCCCGACCTGAACGTCGTCGTGGGCGCGGCACCGGGCGCGCTCGCCGGGCTGGACGTCCCCGACGCCGTCTTCGTCGGCGGCGGCGCGACCGCGCCCGGCCTGCTCGACGCCTGCTGGGCCGCGCTGCGGCCGGGAGGGCGGCTGGTGGCCAACGCGGTCACCCTGGAGTCGGAGGCGGTCCTGACCGGCTGGCACGGCCGGCTCGGCGGCGACCTCGTGCGTCTCGCGGTCACCCGCGCGGCGCCGGTCGGCGGCTTCACCGGCTGGCGGGCCATGATGCCCGTGACCGTCTGGTCGGCGGTCAAACCATGGACGGATCTCGGCGAGGAGGAGCGATCGTGACGGACGCGCGGGGCGGAATGGTGCGTTTCGTCGGGGCGGGGCCCGGCGCCGCCGACCTCATCACGGTGCGCGGCCTGCGGGTGATCGCCACCTCCCCGGTGTGCCTGTACGCCGGATCGCTGGTGCCCCGGGAACTGCTGGACGACTGCCCGCCGGGGGCGCGGCTGGTGGACACCGCACGGCTCACCCTGGACGAGATCGTCGCCGAGATGGCCGCCGCGCACGCCGCCGGGCTGGACGTCGCGCGGCTGCACTCGGGCGATCCGTCGGTGTTCAGCGCGATGGCCGAGCAGATGCGCCGGCTGGACGCGCTCGGCGTGCCGTACGAGGTGGTGCCCGGCGTCCCCGCCTTCGCCGCCGCGGCCGCCGCGCTGAAGCGGGAGCTCACGGTGCCGGGCGTCGGGCAGACGATCGTCCTGACCCGCACGGCGGCGCGGGCGACCCCGATGCCCGAGGGCGAGGACCTGGCCACGCTGGGCGCGAGCCGGGCGACCATGGTGCTGCACCTCGCCGTGCAGCGCGTCGAGGCGGTCGTCGAGGAACTGCTCCCCGCCTACGGCGCGGACTGCCCGGTCGCCGTGGTGGCCCGGGCGAGCAGGGACGACGAGCTGGTCCTGCGCGGCACGCTGGCCGACATCGCCGCGCGGGTCCGCGAGGCCGGGGTGATGCGCACCGCCGTGATCGTGGTGGGCCGGGTGCTGACCGCGTCGGCGTTCCCCGACAGCCACCTCTACTCGGCGGAACGGTGCCGGGATTGACCGGTCTCCCCCTTGGCGCCCGCGCGGCCGACGATCACGCCCGCCCTGTCGATGACCACGACGTCCGCCTCGACCGGCGCGCCGCGCAGCACCTCGCGCGCGGTCCGCAGCGCCCGCTCGGCCACCAGGTCGCCGAGCGGGAGTCCGGCCTCCTGGCACAGCCGCAGCGCGTGCAGCGCCGTGTTCGCGGCGCGTACCCGCTCGGCGAGGACCGGGTCGCCTCCGGCGCCGAGCACCAGCCCGGCGAGCAGGTCGGGGTTGACCTGGGAGCGGCCGGAGTGCAGGTCGAGGTGGCCGTCGGCGAGCTTGGACAGCTTGCCGATCCCGCCGGCCACGGTGAGCCGGGCCACGGGGTGGCGGCGCAGGTACTTCAGCACCGCGCCGGCGAAGTCGCCCATGTCGAGCAGCGCGTCCTCGGGCAGGCCGTACAGCTCGGCGGCCACCCGCTCGGAGGTGCTGCCGGTGCAGCCCGCCACGTGGGTGCGACCGGCCGCGCGGGCGACGTCCACGCCGCGCCGGATGCTGTCGATCCACGCCGAGCACGAGTACGGCACGACGATCCCGGTCGTCCCCAGGATGGACAGGCCGCCGAGGATGCCGAGCCGCGGGTTCCAGGTGCGGCGGGCCAGCTCCTCGCCCCCTTCGACGGAGATCTCGACGACCACGTCGCCGGTCCCGCCGCAGCGCGCGGCCACCTCGGCGACGTGCTCGCGCATCATCCGCCGCGGCACCGGGTTGATGGCGGGCTCGCCCACGTCGAGCGGCAGCCCCGGCTTCGTGACGGTGCCCACGCCGGGCCCGGCGAGGAAGGTCACGCCGCTGCCCGGGAGGCCGGGCCGTACGGTCGCGGAGATGAGCGCGCCGTGGGTGACGTCGGGGTCGTCGCCCGCGTCCTTGACCACGGCCGCGGTCGCCTCCCCGTCCGCCAGCCGTTCGCGGGCCAGCGCGAACGCCGGCCGCTGCCCCTTCGGCAGCGCGATCTCGACCGGGTCGGGGAAGGCGCCGGTGAGCAGCGCCGTGTACGCCGCGGTCGTCGCGGCGGTGGCGCACGCCCCGGTGGTCCATCCGTGGCGCAGTGGTGTGCTCATCGGGCCGGCCTCACGAAGCTGAAGGAGCTGAAGGAGCTGGTGGATCTGACGGAGGTGGAGGCATGACGAGACGGCTGCTGATCCTGGGCGGCACCGCGGAGGCCAGAGGACTCGCCGAACGGCTGGTCGGACGTCCCGGGCTGCGCGTGGTGTCCTCGCTGGCGGGACGGGTGGCCGACCCGCGGCTCCCGGCCGGCGAGGTGCGTGAGGGCGGTTTCGGCGGGCCGGACGGCCTGGCCGCCTGGCTGCGGGAGCACCGGATCGACGCCGTGGTGGACGCCACCCATCCCTTCGCCCGGCGCATGACCGCCTCGGCCGTCGCCGCCTCCGCCGAGACCGGGGTGCCGCTGCTGGTGCTGCGCCGTCCCGGTTGGCGGCGGCGTCCGGACGACGACTGGCGCTGGGCGGCGACGCTGGAGGAGGCCGCCGCGCTGCTGCCCGGTCTGGCCGGCGACGGCGGGCGGGTGTTCCTCACGACCGGCCGCCGCAGCCTGGCCGTCTTCGCCGGCCTGGACGACCTGTGGTTCCTGGCCAGGTCGGTGGATCCGCCCGAGCCGCCGATGCCCCGGCGCACGCATGTGGTGCTGTCGCGCGGGCCGTACACGGTGCCGGGCGAGCTGGCGCTGATGCGCGAGCACCGGATCGATGTGCTCGTCACCAAGGACAGCGGCGGTGAGATGACCACGGCCAAGCTGGCCGCCGCCCGCGAGCTGGGGCTGCCCGTGCTCGTCGTACGGCGGCCGCCCGCCCCGGACGGCGTCCCGCTCGTGGACACCGTCGAGGCGGCCGTGGCCTGGGTCGGGGCTCACGCCGGATAGCGGCGCGGCGTGTAGACGACGGGCCGTCCGTCCCGGTCGACGACCTTCGTCGTGGAGGAGCCGACGATCAGCAGGGTGCGCATGTCGATCTCGGCCGGGTCGAGGGCGGCCAGCTCGACGACGCGGACGCTCTCCTCGGGCCCGCCGACGTCCCGGCCGATGACCACCGGGGTGTCCGGGGCGCGGTGTTCGAGCAGCAGGTCGCGCATGGCGGCCACCTGCCAGGTACGGCTGCGCGAGGCCGGGTTGTAGATCGCGAGCACCAGGTCGGCCTTCGCGGCGGCGGTGATCCGCCCGGCCACGACCTCCCACGGCTTGAGCAGGTCCGACAGCGACAGCACGCAGTAGTCATGGCCCAGCGGCGCGCCGGCCCGGCTCGCCACCGCCTGGGCGGCGGTGAGGCCGGGCACCACGCGTACGGCGACACCGGCGAACCGGGGCTCGGCCGCCACCTCCAGCACCGCGCTGGCCATGGCGAACACACCGGGGTCGCCGGACGACACCACGGCCACCCGCGATCCGGCCGCGGCCAGTTCCAGCGCGTGCGCCGCCCGCTCGGCCTCGACCCGGTTGTCCGTCGGGTGCCGGAGCTGGCGCGGGTTGGGCGGCACCCGGTCGAGGTAGGGCCCGTAGCCGACCAGCTCGTCGGCGGCGGCGAGCGCCTCCTGCGCCTCGGGGGTGAGCCACGGCCGTCCGGCGGGACCCAGCCCGACCACGACCACCTCGCCCGCGCGTACCGGCTCGGGGGCGGGATCCGTCGCCGGGGCGCCGGCCGGGGTGAGCGGGCTCGGCAGCAGCGCGAGCGAGAAATACGGCACGGTGGCCGGGTCCACCTCGGCCAGCGGCTCGACGCGCTGCTTCTCGGTGGTGGCCCGCTCGACGTACCAGGCGTCGTCGAGGCGCCCGGCCTCGGCGAACGCCGCCCGCACCTTCTCGAAGGTGCGGCCGAGCTTGAGCACGGCGGCCGAGTCGGCGGCGGCGAGCCGTTCGGTCAGGACGTCCGCCGGGAGCGTGCCCGGCAGCACGGTGAGGGTCTCGTCCCGCTCGACCAGCGGACGACCGAGCACCGCCGACGCCCCGCTGACGGAGGTGACGCCCGGCACCACCTCGGTCGGATAGCGGTGGGCGAGCCGCTTGTGCATGTGCATGTAGGAGCCGTAGAAGAGCGGGTCGCCCTCGCACAGCACGACCACGTCCCGGCCCGCGTCCAGGTGCGCGGCCAGCCGGACGGCGCACTCGGCGTAGAAGTCGTCCAGCGCTCCCTGGTAGCCGCCGGGGTGGTCGGTGGTCTCGGTGGTGACCGGATAGATCAGCGGTTCCTCGATCTGGTCGCCCCGCAGGTACGGCAGCGCCACCGACCTGGCGATGCTGCGCCCGTGCCGGGCGCTGTGGTAGGCGATCACGTCGGCGGCGCCGAGAAGCCGGGCCGCCTTCACCGTCACGAGTTCGGGGTCGCCGGGCCCCAGGCCCACCCCGTACAGGCGACCGGGCTGTGCGCTCATGTGGTTCACTCCTCCTCGCTGGCGATCGCGTTGACGGCCGCCGCCGCCATGGCGCTGCCGCCCCTGCGCCCGTGCACCACCAGGTGTTCCAGGCCGGACGGGTGCTCGGCCAGCGCCACCTTGGACTCGGCGGCGCCGATGAAGCCGACCGGCACACCGAGAACGGCCGCCGGGCGGCCCGCGCCCTCCTCGACCATCTCCAGCAGGCGGAACAGCGCGGTCGGCGCGTTGCCGATGGCGACCACGGCGTTGTCGAGCCGGTCGCGCCACAGTTCGAGCGCGGCGGCGCTGCGGGTGGTGCCCATCCGGGCCGCCAGCTCCGGGACCCTCGGGTCGCCGAGCGTGCACAGCACCTCGTTGTCCGCCGGGAGGCGGCGCCGGGTCACGCCGGAGGCGACCATCATGGCGTCGCACAGGATGGGCGCGCCGGCGAGCAGCGCCTCGCGCGCCGCCGTCACGACCCCCGGCGACCAGGCCAGGTCGTCCACCAGGTCGACCATGCCGCAGGCGTGGATCATGCGGACGGCGACCCGGGACACGCCCGGCGGCATCCCGCCCAGGTCGGTCTCGGCGCGGATGGTGGCGAAGGACCGGCGGTAGATCTCCGCCCCGTCCCGGATGTAGTCGATCACAGTCCCTCTCTGGTCGCCGCGACGGCGGCGCTCGTCTGCTCGGCGCCGGGGAACGCACGGCTGACGCCGTCCGCCTCGACGCGGTATCCGTGCGTGGTCGCGACCACGTCCACGACCCGGCCGCGCGGCCGCCCGCAGCGCCGCTCGCACCCCGCCCAGTGCGCGGGGATCCGTCCGGCATCGGTCGGTGAGCGTACGGCATCGCGGGAAACGTCCGCATCCGGCCGGGGGTCGCCGAGCGCGGCGCGGATGTCGGCGTGGACGTCGGCGCGGGACTTGGCGCATCCGGGACGGCCGGCGCAGGCGGTCACGCCGAGCCACGGGGACGCCGGGTCGGCGACCAGGCCCGCCTCGGCGAGCCTCGCCCGCCACCGCCCGGCATCCGCGGGCGTCAGGTCGGGCACGACGACCGTGCGCCAGGGCGTCACGCGGACCTCTCCGGCGCCGTCGCCGGCGGCCGCGGCGAGCGCCTCCGCCTGGGCCGGGGTGAGCCGCCCGAGCGGGGGGAGGACGGCGAGAGCCACCCGGCCGTCCGGTTGCCCGACCACGCCGACAGCGCCGCCCGCGCCGGTTTCGGCGGCGTACGCCTCGGGAGGACGGGCCGCGGACCGGCGCAGCCGGGGCTCCAGCTGGACGGCACGGGCCGCGACGCGGACGGGACCGTCCGCCAGCTCGCGAAGTCGCCACGCGCGCGACCCCTGCGCGGCGCGCTCGGCCAGGAACGCCTCGGCGACGGCGAGCAGGCCCGCCGTCTCCGCCCCCGAAGGGGCGCGCAGCCCGGGGTCGGCCCCGGCGAGCAGCAGCGCGGCCTCGCTTTCGTCCGCCGCGGCCACCGGCCGCAGCGTGACGTCGGCCTCCAAAGCGGCCACGTCGCCGGAGCCGTCGTCCAGCGCGAACAGGAAGCGTCCGGGCAGCTCGGCGAGGCCGGGCCGGGCGCACAGCGCGCGGTCCAGCTCGGCGACCAGGGGGCGCACGTCGCGCCCGCCCGCGGCGCTCCGCCCGGCGAGCGGCGAGGCCACGATGTTGCGCGCCCGCTCATGCGTGGCGGACGGCAGCAGCCCGGCGGCGGCCATCCGCGCGGCGAAGTCCGGAGCCTCGGCGGGGGCGCGCTCCGCGCCCCCGCAGGCGTCCGGCGGGAGCCGCAGGCCGCGCACCTGGAGGTTGGCCCGGGAGGTGAGCTCGATCACGCCGGACCCGAGCTCACGGGCCGCGGCGGCGACCGCGCGGAGCTGGCCCGCCGTCACCGCGCCTCCGGGGATCCGGACCCGCGCCAGGCCACCGTCGGCGGCGGCGTGGACCTGGAGCGCGCCGGGGCACGCGTCGGGTCCGGAGCGTCCGGGAAGGTCACTGTTGAACACGCAGAGGATGCTAACGCCCTGTTTTCTGGGGGATGCCCGCCTGGCATAGTGTGATCCCAGACGACGGCAATGGGAGGAAGCCGGTGTAAAACCGGCGCGGTCCCGCCACTGTAACCGGGGAGCGACCCCCACCGACGGCCACGGTCCGGCAACGGACGGGAAGGCCGGGGCGAGCGTCGATCCGGGAGCCAGGAGACTCCAGCCGTCGTGACGACCACGACCTGGGGCGAGGACCCCAAGGGAGGATTTCGCGTGCGCTTCGTGCCGTCCACCGAGCAGGCCGACGTCCTGCTGTTGTCGACCTCCGACACCGACCTGCTCAGCGCCCGGGCCTGCGGCGCGGGCTACCGGCTGGGCAATCCCGCCCGAATCGACGTGGCCGACCTCCCCGCGCTGGTGGAGGGCGTCCGGCTCGTCGTCGTACGGCTCCTCGGCGGGCGGCGCGCCTGGGAGGACGGGCTGGACGCCCTGCTCGCCGGCCCCCGCCCGGTCGTGGTGCTCGGCGGCGAGCAGGCGCCCGACGCCGAGCTGATGGAGCTGTCCACGGTGCCGGGCGGCGTCTGCGCCGAGGCGCACGCCTATCTCGCGCACGGCGGCCCGGCCAACCTGGCCCAGCTCCACGCGTTCCTCTCCGACACGGTGCTGCTGACCGGGCACGGGTTCGCCCCGCCGGAGCCGCTGCCGAGCTGGGGACCGCTGGAGCGGACGGCACGGCGCTCGGACGGGCCGGTGATCGGCGTGCTCTACTACCGCGCCCACCACGTGGCGGGGAACACGGCGTTCGTCGAGACGCTGTGCCGGGCGGTCGAGGACGCGGGCGGGCAGGCGCTGCCCCTCTACTGCGGCTCGCTGCGGACCGCCGAGCCCGAACTGCTAGACGCCCTGCGCCGGGTCGACGCCCTCGTCGTCACCGTTCTCGCGGCGGGCGGCACCCGCCCGGCGACCGCGTCGGCCGGGGGCGACGACGCCGCGTGGGACGTCGGCGCGCTCGCCGAGCTGGACGTGCCGATCCTGCAGGGGCTGTGCCTGACCACCGGGCGGGACGCGTGGCAGGAGGACGACGACGGGCTGTCCCCGCTGGACGCCGCGTCCCAGGTGGCGATCCCCGAGTTCGACGGCCGGATCATCACAGTGCCGTTCTCGTTCAAGGAGATCGACGCCGACGGCCTGACCGTGTACGCCGCCGACCCCGAGCGGGCGGCCCGGGTCGCCGGCATCGCCGTACGGCACGGCCTGCTGCGGCACGTCCCGGCGGCGGAGCGGCGGATCGCGGTCATGCTCTCCGCCTACCCGACGAAGCACTCCCGGATCGGCAACGCGGTCGGCCTGGACACCCCCGCGAGCGTGGTCCGGCTGCTGGCCGCGATGCGCGAGGCCGGCTACGACCTCGGGGAGGGCTTTCCCGGGGTGGACGGGCAGGACGGCGACGCGCTGATCCACGCGCTCATCGCGGCGGGCGGCCAGGACCAGGAGTGGCTCACCGAGGAGCAGCTCACGGCGAACCCGGTGCGGATCCGGGCCGACCGGTACCGCGCCTGGTTCGAGACGCTGCCCGAGGACCTGCGCGGCAACGTGGAAAGCCACTGGGGGCCGCCGCCCGGGGAGCTCTTCGTGGACCGGTCGCGTGACCCCGGCGGCGAGATCGTGCTGGCCGCCCTGCGGGCGGGGAACCTCGTGGTGCTGGTGCAGCCCCCGCGCGGCTTCGGGGAGAACCCGATCGCGATCTACCACGATCCGGACATGCCGCCGAGCCACCACTACCTGGCCGCCTACCGCTGGCTGGCGGACGAGTTCGGCGCGCACGCGATCGTCCACGTCGGCAAGCACGGCAACCTGGAGTGGCTGCCCGGCAAGTCGGCGGGCATGTCCGCCTCCTGCGGGCCCGACGCCGCCCTCGGCGATCTCCCGCTGATCTATCCGTTCCTGGTGAACGACCCGGGCGAGGGCACCCAGGCCAAGCGGCGGGCGCACGCCGTGCTGGTCGACCACCTGGTGCCGCCGATGGCACGGGCCGAGACGTACGGCGACATCGCCCGGCTGGAGCAGCTGCTGGACGAGCACGCCTCGATCGCGGCCATGGACCCGGCGAAGCTGCCCGCGATCCGCGCGCAGATCTGGACGCTGATCCAGGCCGCCCGGCTCGACCACGACCTGGGCATCGCCGGCCGCCCGCACGACACCGAGTTCGACGACTTCCTGCTGCATGTGGACGGCTGGCTGTGCGAGGTCAAGGACGCCCAGATCCGCGACGGTCTGCACGTCCTCGGCGTCGCCCCCGAGGGCAGGGCGCGGGTGGACCTCGTGCTGGCCATGCTCCGCGCCCGCCAGATCTGGGCCGGCCGGGAGGCGCTGCCGGGCCTGCGCGAGGCGCTCGGCCTGACCGAGGACGGCGCCGCCGCCAGGGTCAGCGTGGATGAGGCCGAAACGCTCGCCCGCGCGCTCGTCGAGGGCATGGAGGCGGGCGGCTGGGACCCGGCCGCCGTTCCCGGCGTGACCGCGTCCGTGCTCGGCGCGGCCGAGCGGGCCGCCGCCGTACGCGAGGTGCTGCGGTTCGCGGCCACGGAGATCGTGCCCCGGCTGGCCCGGACCGTCGACGAGATCGGCGCGCTGCTGCACGCCCTCGACGGCGGGTACGTCCCGGCCGGGCCGAGCGGCTCGCCGCTGCGCGGGCTGGTCAACGTGCTGCCCACCGGGCGGAACTTCTACTCGGTCGATCCGCGCGCGGTGCCGAGCAGGCTGGCCTGGGAGACGGGCCAGGCGATGGCCGACTCGCTGCTCGACCGGTACCGCGAGGAGACCGGCGAGTGGCCGCGCTCGGTCGGCCTGTCCGTCTGGGGCACCAGCGCGATGCGCACAGCGGGCGACGACGTGGCCGAGGTGCTCGCGCTGCTCGGCGTGCGGCCGGTCTGGGACGAGGCGTCGCGTCGGGTCAGCGGCCTCGAACCGATCCCGGCGGCGGAGCTGGGCCGTCCCCGCGTCGACGTGACCGTGCGCGTCAGCGGGTTCTTCCGGGACGCCTTCCCGCACGTCGTCGCGATACTGGACGACGCCGTACGGCTGGTGGCGGGCCTGGACGAGCCCGCCGAGGTCAACTACGTGCGGGCGCACGCGGAGGCCGACCGGACGGTCCACGGCGACGACCGGCGGGCCACGCTGCGGATCTTCGGGTCCCGGCCCGGCGCGTACGGCGCGGGCATCCTCCCACTCATCGACAGCCGCAACTGGCGCGACGACGCCGACCTGGCCGAGGTGTACGCGGTGTGGGGCGGCTACGCCTACGGCCGCGACCTGGACGGCGTGCCAGCCCGCGAGGACATGGAGAACGCGTACCGGCGGATCGCGGTCGCGGCCAAGAACATCGACACCCGCGAGCACGACATCGCCGACTCCGACGACTACTTCCAGTACCACGGCGGGATGATCGCCACCGTGCGCGCGCTGACCGGCCGCGCCCCGGCCGCGTACGTGGGCGACAGCACCCGGCCGGACGCGGTGCGCACCCGGACCCTGCACGAGGAGACCGCGCGGATCTTCCGCGCCCGGGTGGTCAACCCCAACTGGCTGGCGGCGATGCGCCGGCACGGCTACAAGGGCGCGTTCGAGCTGGCGGCCACCGTGGACTACCTGTTCGGGTACGACGCCACGACCGGCGTGGTCGCCGACTGGATGTACGACCGGCTGGCCGAGACGTACGTCCTGGATCCGGAGAACCGGGCGTTCATGTCCGAGTCGAACCCGTGGGCGTTGCACGGCATCGCCGAGCGTCTGCTGGAGGCGGCCGACCGCCGGATGTGGGAGCACCCGGACCCGGAGGTCCTGAAGGCGCTGCGCGCGGCCTACCTGGCGGTCGAGGGCGACCTCGAGGACCGCTGAGGCTCCCGCCTGCCGTCGTTCGGAAATGGGTCTCCCGCCGGGGAAACAGCGGGGTTAGGGTCGGCAGATGCCCGCGAAAACGCGGTTGTCCAAACGGCTCGCGCGACGCCTCGCGCTGGGCGTGGCGATCGCGGCGGCGGTCCCGGCCGTACCGGTGGCGGCGCTGATCGTCCTGCCCTTCCCCACCCGGACCTTCTGGATCCTGACGGTGTTCGCCCGCGAGTACAGCCTGCTCGGCGCGCTGGCCGCCCTGGCGGCGACGGCGGCGGCCGTCGCCGCGCTGTGGCTCGGCGCGCGGCGGGCGGGCGCGGTGACCGCCGTTGTAGCGGCGCTGTGCCTGGTGGCCACGCTCGTCCCCGTGGTGACCGCCCATCGCGACGCCCGCCGGCTCGGCGTGCCCCTGTCCTACGCCGCCTACTTCCAGCGCCCCGCCACCGCGGCGGACCGCGGGCCGGACGCCACCGTGACCTACGCCCGCATCGGCGGCACGGAGCTGCGGCTGGACGTGTGGCGCCCCCGCTCGGCGGCGGAGAAGCGCGGCCCGGCGGTGGTGCTCGTCCACGGCGGAGGCTGGACCAAGGGGCGGCGCGGCATGACACCCCGCTGGAACGAGTGGCTCACCGAGCACGGCGCCACGGTCTTCGACATCGACTACCGGCTGGCGCCGCCCGCCACCTGGACCCAGGCCCCGGGCGACGTGCGGTGCGCCACCGGCTGGGTCCGGCGCAACGCCGCCCAGTACGGCGTCGATCCCGGCCGCATCGCGTTGCTGGGCATGTCGGCCGGCGGCCACCTGGCGCTGCTGGCCGCCTACACCTCCGACGACGCGGTCGGGGCGAACGCGTTCCCGCCGACCTGCGAGACCTGCAGCACGTCGGTCAGCGCGGTCGTCTCGCTGTACGGACCCTACGATCTGGCCTACTCGTACGACCTGGCCGTCCCCTGGTGGGCCGAGAAGTGGCTCTCGGACGGCGAGGGGCGGGGGACGCTGTACGACTTCATCGGCGGGTCGCCGGAGAAGGAGCGCGCGGCCTACCGGACCGCGTCGCCCATCACCTACCTGGGGGCGGACGTGCCACCGACCCTGTCCATCCAGGGCGGGCACGACCAGATCGTGTACCCCGACGACGGCCGCCGCGCGGCGCGCCTGGCCCACGAGGCGGGCGCGTCCCACCGGTACGTCGAGATCGAGTACGCCGGCCACGCCTTCGACCTCGCCTGGGGCGGGTTCGGCGCGCAGATGGCCAGAGCCGAGATCGGCGACTTCCTCCGGCGCACCATCCGGACGGGGTGAGTCAGCCGCCCGCGGGGGTGCAGGCGGCGACGAGGCGCGCGGCGAGCTCGGGGCTGCCCGCCCAGTGCAGGTGGAGGTATGACGCGGCCAGCAGCGGTTCGCCGAAGCCGTCGGCCCCGCCGCGCCAGCGGAACAGCGGCGGCTCCGCGTGCCCGGGATCGGTGGCGGTGCGGTGGAACTCGTGGCCGCGGTAGCGCTCGCCCTCCCGGGTGAGCACCGAGTGCGCGGTCGCCACGGCGTCACGGTAGCCGAGCGTCAGCCTGCCGGTCATCGTCGCGGTGACGGGGAGCCGGCCGCACATGGGGTGGCCGTCCAGCTCGCGGGCGAGGTAGAGCAGCCCGGCGCACTCGGCCGCGATCGGCCCGGCGAAGGCCGCCACCCGCCGCCGCAGCGGCTCGTTGGCCGACAGGTCGGCGGCGTACACCTCGGGGAAGCCGCCGCCGACGACGATCGCGCCCGTGCCCTGCGGGAGGCGCTCGTCGCGGAGCGGGTCGAACGGCACCACCTCGGCTCCGGCGGCGGCCAGCAGCTCGGCCTGCTCGGCGTACCCGAAGGTGAAGGCCGGGCCCCCCGCCACGGCCACGACCGGCCGCGCGCCGGAAGGGGGCCGTTCCAGGGAGGAACCGGCGCTCCAGGGGCGCGCGGCGAGGGGCGGCGCGGAGCGGGCCAGCGCGACCAGCGCCTCCAGGTCGCAGGACGCGGCGACCAGCTCGCCCATGCGCTCCACGGCGGACACCGCCTCGGTACGGCGCTCGGCGGCGGGGATGAGCCCGAGGTGCCGGGACGGGGTGGCCACCCCGTCCGCGCGCGGGATCACGCCGAGCACCGGCACGCCGCTCTCCGTCAGCGCGGAGCGGCAGATCTCCTCGTGCCGCGGCGAGCCGACCCGGTTGAGGATCACCCCGCCCAGCCGCACCCGGGTGTCGAACGCGGCGAACCCCTGCACCAGCGCGGCGACGGAACGGCCCTGCCCGGCGGCGTCCACGACCAGGACCACGGGGGCGCCGAGCAGCCGCGCGACGTGCGCGGTGGAGGCGAACTCCTCCAGCCCGGCGCCGTCGTACAGGCCCATGACGCCCTCGACCACGGCGACGTCGGCGTCGCGCGCCCCGTGTAGGAACAGCGGCTCGACCAGGTCGGCACCGGTCAGCCACGGGTCGAGGTTGCGGCCCGGCCGGCCGGTGGCCAGCGCGTGGTAGCCGGGGTCGATGTAGTCGGGGCCCACCTTGTGCGGCGAGACCCGCAGCCCCCGCGCGCGCAGCGCCGCCATCAGGCCGGTCGCGACCGTGGTCTTCCCGCTGCCCGACGACGGCGCCGCGATCACCAGACGTGGGATCACCATTCGATGCCCTTCTGCCCCTTCTGCCCGGTGTCCATCGGATGCTTGACCTTGCCCATCTCGGTCACCAGATCGGCGGCCTCGATCAACCGCGGATCGGCGTCCCGCCCCGTGATCACGACGTGCTGGGCGCCGGGCCGCGCGTTAAGGGTCTCGACCACCTCGGCGACGTCCAGCCAGCCCCACTTCATCGGGTACGTGAACTCGTCCAGCACGTAGAAGCGGTAGGTCTCCGCGGCCAGGTCGCGCTTGATCTGCTCCCAGCCCTCGCGGGCGGCGGCGGCGTGGTCCTCGTCGGTGCCCGGCCGCTGGATCCACGACCAGCCCTCGCCCATCTTGTGCCAGGTCACCGGGCCGCCCTCGCCGGAATCGCCGAGCACCCGCAGAGCGCGCTCCTCTCCGATGCGCCACTTGGCCGACTTGACGAACTGGAACACCCCGATCGGCCACCCCTGGTTCCAGGCCCGCAGCGCCATCCCGAAGGCGGCGGTCGACTTCCCCTTGCCGGGGCCGGTGTGCACGATCAGCAACGGCCGGGTGCGGCGCTGCCGCGTGGTCAGGCCGTCGTCCGGCACGACGGCCGGTTTGCCCTGCGGCATCTCAGACCGCCTTCCTGTAGTCGTTCCGGTGTCCGCCCGCCGGTCCCCCGCCGCGCCTGTCCTCGTGCCTGTGCTCGTGTCTGTGCTGGTCTCTGTGCTGGTGTCTGCGCTGGTGTCTGTGCGCGCGGACGAGGTCGCGCAGCCCGCCCTCCGCGAGCGCGTCGAGCCGTACGGCGGGCACGCCCAGCCGCTCCGCGAGGTCGAGCGCCAGGCCCAGCCGCACCGGGCCGCTCTCGCAGTCCACGACGACGCCGGGCGTGCCGGCGAGCCGGGCGGCCGGGCCGGCCACGTCGCTCCCCGCCGTGGCCCGGCCGTCGGTGACCACGACCAGCAGCGGCCGCCTGGAGGGATCGCGCATCCGCTCGACGCGGAGCACCTCGGCCGCGCGACGCAGCCCCGCGGCCAGCGGGGTCCGGCCACCGGTCGGCAGCTCGCGCAGCCGCGCCGCCCCGGCCTCCACCGAGGAGGTCGGCGGCAGCGCCAGCTCGGCGTCCGCCCCCCTGAACGTGATCAGCCCGACCTTGTCCCGCCGCTGGTAGGCGTCCAGGAGCAGGCTCAGCACGGCCGCCTTGACCTCCTTCATCCGCCGGCGCGCCGCCATCGAGCCGCTCGCGTCCACGACGAACAGGACGAGGTTGCCCTCCCTGCCCTCCCGGACCGACTCGCGCAGGTCGGTGTCGCGGATCAGCAGGCCCGGCCCGGTGCGGCCGCGCTCGCGCTGGTGCGGCGCGGCGGCGCGCAGGGTCGCGGGCAGGTGCGGCCGCTGGAGGCGGCCGGAGGGCAGCCGCGCGCCGACGGTGCGGCCGTTCGGGGTGCGCGCCCGCGAGCGCCGCCCCGCGGCGCCCTCACCCAGCCCCGGCACGCGGAAGGGCCGCACCCGGTACGGCTCGCCGGCGGCGATCACCCGCTCGCCGGGCGCGGCGCCGTCAGGGGCGGGGCCGTCGCTCTCGGGGGCGCTCCGGTCCGCGCCGCGAGGGTCGCCGGGATCGGCCGAGTGGTCCGCGCCCTCCGGGGTGGGTCCATCAGCGCCGTCCGCCCCATCCGGGCCGTCCGCGCTGTTCGGGTTCGGGCTGTCCGGGCCCTCGGGTCCCGGGTCGTGCGGACCCTCGGGGCCGGGGCCGGACGGACCGGGGTCCGGGTCGTCGTCCGGGTCCGGCGTGTCGTGCCGGGACAGCAGGTCGTCGAGCTGGTCCTCGTCGAGGCCGGGCGCGTCGAACGGGTCGCGCCTGCGGCGGTGCGGCAGGGAGAGCCGGGCCGCCTCGCGCACGTCCTCGCTCGTCACCGTGGCTCGGCCACGCCACGCCGCGTGGGCGATGGCGGCGTTGGCGGTCACCAGGTCGGCGCGGAGCCCGTCGACCTCGAAGCCGGCGCACACGGCCGCGATCTGGCGCAGCCGAACGTCCGGCAGGACAACGTCCGCGACCCGCTCCCTCGCCCGCAGGATGCGCTCGGCCAGCGCCGCCTCCTCCCCCCGCCACCGCGCGGCGAACCCCGCCGGGTCGGCGTCGAAGGCCAGCCGCCGCCGTACGACCTCGGCCCGCTCGTCCGGGTCGCGGGACGCCCGCACCTCGACGGTCAGCCCGAAGCGGTCCAGGAGCTGCGGCCGCAGCTCGCCCTCCTCCGGGTTCATGGTGCCGACGAGCAGGAAGCGCGCCGCGTGCCGTACGGAGACCGACTCGCGCTCGACGAAGCAGGTCCCGAGCGCGGCGGCGTCGAGCAGCAGGTCCACGAGGTGGTCGTGCAGCAGGTTGACCTCGTCCACGTAGAGCACGCCTCGGTGGGCGGCGGCGAGCAGGCCCGGCTCGAACGCCTTGACGCCCTCGGTGAGCGCTCGCTCGATGTCCAGCGCCCCCACCAGCCGGTCCTCCGACGCGCCCACGGGCAGTTCCACGAGCGCGGCCGGGCGCGACCGGCGCTGCTCGCCCTCGGCGTGGGGGCCGTCCGGGCAGGAGGGGTCGGGAGCCGCGGGATCGCACGCGAAGCGGCATCCGGCGACCACGTCGACCGGGGGGAGCTGCGCGGCCAGGGCGCGGACGATCGTCGACTTGGCGGTGCCCTTCTCGCCGCGCACCAGCACGCCGCCCACCCGGGGCGAGACCGCGTTGAGGATCAGCGCCAGTTTGAGGTCGTCGAGCCCCACGACGGCGCTGAATGGATAGGCGGTGATCACATCGGTCCCTTCTCGATGGTCCGGCCGGGCGTGGTCGGCCGCCGCGCGGCACGGCGGCGTCGCGGAAGAACGCGGGATGAAGAACGCGGGATACGGGACCCCGCGCGGAGGCGCGGGTCAGGAGGCGGTGGCGGTAGGAGGGACGCCGGGCGCGGCGGGGCCGCAGCCGTGATCGTGGTCGTGGGGGCGTGCGATCGCCGACCCGCTCATCGATGCCTCCTTGGGATGACGCGTCCCGCCAGACGAGGACGCGGCGGCCAAGTGACCTGGCTCCCGGAACTCTCGTTCCGGATACAGTGGCGCGACCGCACCGGCATCTCACCGGACTTCCCTCGGACCACCGCGAATCCTCGGGAACGTATCCCGCGCCCATCGCGAGCGTCAACTTCGTCCGTTCTCCGCCCGGCCGGGGGCGTCCGTCCCGGCGCACCCGGCACCGCTGTTGCGGCCACTGTTGCCGCCACTGTGCCGTTACCCCGTCTTGTCGATATCGAGAGACCAGGCTTACGCTGAACGCGCCTCGGCAAACGGGAAGTCCGGTGCGCGCCCCATCCGGGACGCAATTCCGGCGCGGCCCTCGCCACTGTGATCGGGAATGTTCTCGCTCGTCCGCGTACGCGGAAGCCACTGGGCGCCAGTCGCCTGGGAAGGCGAGCGAGATGTGCCAACCCGTCAGCCAGGAGACCGGCCAAGGCGCGGAAACACCATCCACGAGGTGCTGGAAAGGTCGGCGTTTCAATCATGCACATTGCCGAGGGATTCCTCCCTCCGCTCCACGCGGCGGCCTGGACCGTCGCGGCCGCCCCCTTCGTCGTCCACGGTGTCGTACGACTCAATCGGCAGTTGAGGGAGAACCCCGAGGCGAAGCTGCTCCTCGGAGCGTCCGGGGCCTTCTGCTTCGTCCTGTCCGCCCTGAAGATCCCCTCGGTCACCGGCAGCTGCTCCCACCCCACCGGCACCGGCCTCGGAGCCATCCTGTTCCGGCCGCCCGTGATGACCGTGCTCGGCACGATCACGCTGCTCTTCCAGGCCCTGCTGCTCGCCCACGGCGGGCTGACCACGCTCGGGGCCAACGCCTTCTCCATGGCCGTCGTCGGCCCCTGGGCCGGATACGGCGCGTACGCGCTGACCCGGCGGCTCGGCGGCGGGCTGCTCGTCGCGGTCTTCGCCGGCGCCTTCACCGCCGACCTGGTGACGTACTGCGTGACGTCGGCGCAGCTCGCGCTCGCCTTCCCCGACCCGGCCGGCGGCTTCGCCGGGGCGCTGACCAAGTTCGGCGCGATCTTCGCGGTGACCCAGATCCCGCTCGCCGTCAGCGAGGGCCTGCTCACGGTGCTCGTCGTCCGCCTGCTCCGCTCCACCAGCGCGGCCGAGCTGATCCGGCTGCGCGTCCTCAAGGAAGGCGGGGTGGCCTCGTGAAGCGCAACGTCGTCGTCAACCTGCTCCTGCTGGCCGCCGTCGCCGCGCTCGCCGTGCTGCCCCTGGTGATCGGCGCGGGCGACGGACACGAGGAGCCGTTCGCGGGCGCGGACGCGCAGGCGGAGACCGCGATCGCCGAGCTCGCTCCCGACTACAAGCCCTGGTTCGCCTCGCTGTACGAGCCGCCGTCCGGGGAGATCGAGTCGGCGATGTTCGCCCTGCAGGCCGCGATCGGCGCCGGGTTCCTCGGCTACTACTTCGGCGTGGCGCGCACCCGGAACCGGTTGCGGCCCGTGTCCGCGGCGGACCTGGCGCCGGGAGCGGACCGCGGCGGGGCGGCCGAGCCCGGCGGCAGGTGAGCTCGCCACGTGCTCGCGATCGACGCCGCCGCCTACCGCAGCCCGTGGCGGCGGCGCCACCCCGCGGCGAAGGCGGTCCTGGCGGGGACGCTGCTCCTGTGCGCCCTGGTGCTGCCGCCCTGGCCGGGCGCCCCGATCACGGCCGCGATCGCCCTCGCCGTCGCGCTCGGCTGGGCCCGGGTGCCGCCGCGCGCGTTCCTGCGCTCGGCCCGCGCCCCGCTCGCGTTCATCGTCACCGGCTCGCTGACCTTCCTCGTCAGCGTGGACACGTCCGGGCTCACCTGGGCGCCCGGCGGGGCGGCGCGGGCGGGTGAGGTGATCGGCCGCTGCGTGGCCGCCGTACTCGCCCAGCTCCTGTTCGCCATGACGACGCCGCTCGCCGACGTGCTGCCCCGTCTGGCCCGCCGGCGCGGCCTGGCCGGCCTCGCCGAGGTGGCCGGGCTCGTCTACCGGATGCTGTCCGTCGTGCTGGAGACGGTCGACGCCGTACGGCGGGCTCAGGCGGACCGGCTCGGGGCGCTGTCGTGGCGGGCCCGGTGGAGGTCGGTCACGGGGCTGGCCGCCCAGGTCTTCGTCCTGTCCTTCGAGCGGGCGCGGCGCCTGGAGGACGGCCTGCGCGACCGCGGCTACACGGGCGAGCTCGCCGTCAGCGTCGGGCCCCTCCCCCTGCGCGGCCGCTTCCTTGCGCTGGCCCCGCTCCCCGGGGTGGCGGCGGCCGTGCTGACCGTCGCGCTGTCCCTCGTGCCGGGCCTCGGCTGAGGCCGGCCCGTCCCCTCCTCCGAAAGGGATGCCTGCCATGACCGCGGTGCTCGCCGCCGACCGGCTCTCGTACGCGTATCCGGGGTCCGCCCCGGTGTTCTCCGAACTCAGCCTGGAGGTGGCCCGGGGGACCTCCCTCGCCGTGCTCGGGCCCAACGGCGGCGGGAAGACCACGCTGCTGCGCCTCCTGTGCGGGGGGCTGCGCCCGGCAGCGGGCCGGATCCTGCTGGACGGCCGGCCCGTCGCCTACGGCCGCGCCGCGCTCGCCGAGTTCCGCACGCGGGTCCAGTTCGTGCACCAGGATCCGGACGACCAGCTCTTCGCGGCCACGGTCGGGCAGGACGTCTCCTTCGGCCCGCTGAACCTCGGCCTGCCTCCGGAGGCCGTCGCGGCGCGCGTGACGTCGGCCCTGGAGGACATGGAGATCCCCTTCCTCGCCGACCGGCCCACCCACCTGCTGTCCTTCGGCCAGCGCAAGCGGGTCGCGATCGCGGGGGCGCTCGCACTGCGCCCGGTGGTGCTCATCCTGGACGAGCCCACGGCCGGTCTCGACCCGGCGGGCACGGAGGCGCTCCTGGAGACGCTGCGGCGGCTGCAGGCGGACGGCACCACGATCATCGCGTCCACGCACGACGTGGACTTCGCCCACCGATGGGCCCGGGACTCCGCGATCATCGCGCGGGGAGAGCTGCGCGCCGGGCCGGCGGACACGCTGCTCACCGACGCCGCCCTGCTGCGCGCCGCCTCGCTCCGCCCGGCCTGGGGCCCGGCGGTGGGGCGGGCGCTGCGCGCCGTCGGCGGGCTGCCCGCGGACGCGCCCGACCCGCGCAGCCCGGAGGAGGTGCTCGGTCTCCGGCCGGAGCCCCGGCCCTGATCGGAGGCCGAAGCCCGGCCGCGGAGGCCGGGCCCCCGCCGGCCTAACCCGCCTCCCCCTGGCCGGGGGACCCTCCCCTGCTGTTACGCAGCCAGATCACGACTCCGACCACGGCCAGGGCGAGGAGGCCGCCCCAGATCCACCCTCCGGCGCCGCGCCCGCCCGCCACGTCCCGGGCCGCCGACGCGGACGGCTGCGCGGCGGGCAGGGTGACCACGGACGGGGTGGTCCCGGGCGTCGGCTCGCTCGCGGCGGCGACACTCGACGCCGAGATGGAGGCCACCGGTGTGGCCGCCCCGGCCGCGCCCGAGCCGGTCACCGTGAAGGGGATCTCCCCTTCGATGGGGTGGCCGTCCGAGGAGACGACCCGCCAGGCGATCACGTAGCCGCCGGGTGCCAGCGGCGTCGTGACGTCGGCGCGGACCTTGGCCCCTTCGACAATGTGCGGCGCGCCGATCGCGACCGGCTTCCCGGCGCCGTCGCGCATCGCGACGACGGGGAAGCGGACCTGGGCGCTGTAGTCGAGCTCGATCGTCGTGAGCTCGGTGACCTCGGCGTTCTCGGCGGGGGTGCTGCTCTTCAGGCTGTCGTGGGCCTGGGCGGCGGTCGTCGCGGCGGTGAGGAAGATCCCGCAGCCGAACGCGGCTATGAGGCCGCCGCGGATGAATCGTGGCAGGAATGCCATCTCTGACTCCATACAAGATCCCGGACGTGGCCCGGAAAACCGGAAAGCGCTCTCGCCGTACGGCGGAGCGGGTGAGCGTCGGGAGCGCCGGTCAGCCTTGGGCCGGCGCGGGGCGAAGCGGCGGGCCGCGCCGGTGGATCGCCGCCTCGACCTCTCTGCCGACGTGCGGCCCGGGCTCGGACGGCGGAACGGGACGGGCCGGCGGCGCGAACACCCCGGCCGAGAGGGCGCGGATCCACCGGAGCACGCCCAGGGGGGCGGCGCTCCACAGCCGCAGCATCAACCACACCGCGCGCTCACCGCGATACAGCCACCAGCCGGTGGTCACGGCGAGGGCCAGGTGCGCCAGCGACATCCCCTCGTCGAGCTGGCCGGCGGGTCCGGCCTCGGCGAGGGGCGCCGGCACCGGCGGCAGGCCGCCCACGGTCGGCCCGATCTCGGCGACCGGCACGGGCGGGAACGGCACGGATGGGAACGGCACGGGTGGGAACGGCACCGCGGGCCCGGCCGGAGCGGATCGGGCGAACAGCTCGTGCAACAGGGCCTGGGCGCCGATCGTCGCCGCCAGCACCATCTGGGGCCCGCGCTCGCGGCCGTTCAGCGGGTACGCGACGGCCAGCGCGCCGACCGCGCCGAGCGCCATCACCCCGGGCGAGACCGTGCCGCCGCCGGCGAAGGCGTGCGCGACCGCGGAGACGACGACGCACACCGCCGCGAACACGACGGCTCGCGGCAGGCGCAGGGCCGGCTCCCCGGATGACATGCCAAGCATCCTTCCAGGAGGGGAGGTCGGTGAGAAGCTTGGCCCGCTCGGACGCGGGCCGGTCGCACGGGCCGACCGGCGGCCTCCCATGGGCCGGAGGGACGAGAGCCCGTGCCGGGCGGGTACAAAGACCCTGTTTGCCATGATTCGTCCACTTAGAGGGTGGAAGCATGAAACGAGCGCCCTCCGGTGAATGCGACGTCCTCCTCCGCGACGGCGGGATCGCCCATCTGCGTCCGCTGCGCCCCGCGGACCGGCCCGCCCTGCACGACCTGGTCGAGCGGACCAGCGAACGCTCCGCGTACCTGCGGTTCTTCAGCGGGGGCCGGGCCTCGGCCCACGTCCACGCCGATCATCTGACCGATCCGGACTACGCCGGCCACGCCCTCGTCGCGCTGATGAACGGCCGGCTGGTGGCGGTCGCCGAGTACGTGACCGACGGCACCGGCGAGACGGCCGACCTCGGCATCCTCCTCGACGACGGCGTGCACGGCCTGGGGCTCGGCACGCTCCTGCTGGAGCACCTGGCCCTGGACGCGGCCGAGGGCGGCGTACGCGAGATGGTCGCCGACGTCCTGGCCGAGAACCGGCCCATGCTCGACGTCGTCCGGGACCTGGGCCTGGAGGTGGGGCGGCGGCACGAGGGCGAGCAGGTGGAGCTGCGGATCGTCCTGCGGCCCACCCGCCGTCTCCTCGCGAAGGTCGAGGAGCGCGCGCATGAGGCGGAGCGCGCCTCGCTGGCCGGGTTGTTCTCACCGGACTCGGTGGCCGTCGTCGGCGCGGGCCGCGACCCGTCGAGTGTGGGCCACCGGGTGCTGCGCAACCTGGTCGAGGGCGGCTTCACCGGCCCGATCTATCCGATCAACCCGCGCGCGGACCGGATCTGCGACCGCACCGCCTACCCGGACCTGGACAGCGTCCCCGGACCGGTCGGGCTGGCGGTCGTCGCCGTGCCCGCGCCGGCCGTGCTCGACGTGGCGCGCGACTGCGCCAAAGCGGGTGTGGGGAACCTGGTCGTGGTGAGCGCGGGCTTCGCCGAGACGGGCGACGCGAAGCAGGAGGCGGAGCTGCTGGCGATCTGCCGCGAGGCGGGGATGCGCCTGGTCGGCCCCAACTGCCTGGGCGTCGTGGACACCGGGTCGCGGCTCAACGCCAGCTTCCTGCCCACGGCTCCCGCGCCCGGCCGGCTGGCCCTGATGTCGCAGTCGGGCGCCGTCGCGGTGGCGCTGATCGACCGCGCCGCCGAGGTCGGCCTCGGTCTGTCCGGCTTCGTCTCCGTCGGCAACAAGGCGGATGTGAGCGGCAACGACCTGCTGGAGTACTGGGAGGACGACGACCGGACCGGCGTGATCGGCCTCTACCTGGAGTCCTTCGGCAACCCGCGCCGGTTCGGCCGGATCGCCCGCCGCGTCGGCCGCGCCAAGCCGATCGTGGTGGTCAAGAGCGGCCGCAGTGCCTCCGGCGACCGGGCCGTGCGCTCGCACACGGCGGCCGCGGCGACCCCGGACACGGCGGTGGACGCGCTGCTGACCGGCGCCGGCGTGATCCGGGTGGACACCGTCCAGGACCTGCTCGACACGGCCCGGCTGCTGATCGGGCAGCCGCTGCCCGCCGGCGGCCGGGTGGCGATCGTCGGCAACTCCGGCGGCCCCGAGGCGATGACGGCCGACGCCTGCGAGCGGCTGGGCCTGGAGGTGCCCGAGCTGTCGGCCGAGACGAAGCGGCGGCTGCGCGAGCGGCTGCGGCCGGGCGCCGCCGTGGGCAACCCGGTCGACCTCACCGCCGACGGCGGGGCGGACGAGCTGGGCTTCGCCGTCTCCGCCGTGCTGGACGACCCCGGCGTGGACGCCGTCGTCGTGGTCTACACGCCGCCCTTCGGCTCCGGCCGGGTCCGTACGGAGGCCGCCATCGAGGAGGCGACCCGTGGCACAGGCAAGACCGTGCTCGCCTGCGTCGTGGGCCACGACGGGCTGATCGGCGGCCGGGTGCCGTCGTACGCGTTCCCCGAGCAGGCGGTGCACGCGCTGGCCCGCGCGGTGTGCTACGCCCGCTGGCGGGCCCGTCCGGAGGAGCCGGAGACGGAGACGGACTCCGAGCGGGAGCGGCGCGCGGTCGCGACGGCGGAGGAGATCGTCTCCCAGGAGCTCGCCCGCACGCCGGGCGGCGGCTGGCTCGACCACCGCACCGCGTCCCGGCTGCTCGGCTGCTACGGCGTGGAGGTGTGCGAGTCGATCGGCGTGGACGGGCCGGAGAGCGCGGCCGAGGCGGCGGCGCTGGCCGGGCTGCCCGCCGTCCTGAAGGCCACCGGGCCCGACCTCGTGCACAAGAGCGACGTCGGAGGGGTGCGGCTGGGGCTGCGCACACCCGAGGAGGCGGCCGCGGCGTACCGGGAGATGGCCGAACGGATCGGCCCGGCGATGACCGGCGCGATCGTGCAGCGGATGGTGACCGGCGGCGTGGAGATGATCGTGGGGGGCGTCCGGCACGCCACGTTCGGCCCGCTGGTCATGGTCGGCATGGGCGGGGTGACCGCCGAGCTGCTGGCCGACCACGCGTTCCGGGTGCCGCCGCTGACCCACGCGGACGCGGCCGAGATGATCAGCGAGTTGCGCTGCGCGCCGCTGCTCTTCGGCTACCGGGGACGCCCGGAGGTGGACGTCAAGGCGCTCGAGGAGCGGATCGTCCGCATCGGGCGGCTGCTCGACGACCTGCCCGAGGTCGCCGAGCTCGACGTCAACCCGCTGCTCGTCACCCCGCGCGGGGTCGCGGCGGTGGACGTCCGGGTCCGGCTCGCGCCGGCCGCTCCCCCGCCCTCGCCGTTCCGCCGCCGGTTGCGGTGAACGGCCGGCGACGGAGCGGCGGACCGGCGGGTCAGCGGGGGCTCGAGTGGCGGGAGGACACGACCGCGACGGGGCAGTGAGCGTGGTGGAGCACGCCGCGGCTCACCGAGCCGAGCACCATCGCGCCGATCCTGCTCCTTCCGTGGGAGCCGACGACGAGCACGGCCGCGGCCGCGGCCACATCGACCAGCGCGCTGACGGGGTGGTCGCAGACGACCTCGACCTCCGCCCGCACGTCCGGATATCTCGCCCGCCAGGCGGCGATCCGGCCGACGTCGAGGGTCTGCCGGAGTTGCCGCGCCTCCTCGGGGTCGAAGACGGAGTAGCCCGCGTAGACCTCGGGAGGCGGCCGCCACCCGTACACGGCGCGCAGCCCTCCACGGCGCAGCCGCGCCTGCTCGAACGCGTAGCCGAGGGCGGGCTCGCACCCCTCGGACTCGTCCACGCCGACGACCACCTCGGTCGCGTCCGCCGCCGTGCGGCCGGGCCGTACGACGACGACGGGGACGGCGGTGTGGCCGGGGAGGTGCCCGCTCACCGAGCCGAGCAGCATCCCGGCGAAGCCGCCCCGGCCGCGGCTGCCGACCACCAGCTCGGAGGCGCTCTCCGCTTCACGGAGCAGGACGCGGGCCGGGGCGCCTTCGAGGAGCCGGGTGGACACGTCGAGGCCGGGGTGCCGCTCCCGGGCGATCTCCTCGGCCTCGCGCAGGAACTCGCCGCCGGCCCGGCTCAGCGCGTCGTCCAGCCCGGGGATCGGGTACGACCGGGCCCCGTGCGGGGGACGGTAGACGGCGTGGACCAGGCGCAGCGGCGTGCCCTTCCTGGCCGCGTCGTCGGCCGCCCAGGCGACCGCGGCCGCGGCGGGCGGGGATCCGTCCACGCCGACGAGGATCGGCTCGGCCATCCCTCCCCCTCTCCGTCCTCCCGTCCCCGCGCGGGGCGGTCACGGACGGACGATCACGACCGGGCCGCGCGCATGATGCAGGACGGCGTGCGCGACGAAGCCGAGGCCGAGCAACGAACGGCCTCCTTCGTGCGCGCCCAGGATGGTGAGGTCGTGCTCGGCGGAGGCCTCGATCAGCGCCTTGGCCGGGTGCGCGCGCACGACCTGCTGGATCAGCTCGACGTCGGGCCGGATCTCGCGCCATCCGGCGACGGCCTGGGCGAGCAGGGCCTCCTCCTCCTGCCCGACGGCCTCGACGTCGTACACGAGGGGCAGCATGTCGCCCGGCCCCGTGCTGGTCGGGTGGGTCCAGGCGTGCAGGACGCGCAGGACCGCCCCGCGCAGCTCGGCCTCCCGGAAGGCGAAGTCCAGGACGGCGCTCCGGTCGGCCCGCCCGGTGACGCCCGCGACGATCTGGCCGCGCGCGTGCGGGTACGGCCCGCGGACGATGACCACGGGGCACGGCGACCGGGAGGCGGTGTAGCGGCTGACGGAGCCGAGCAGCAGCTCGGCGAAGCCGCCGCGCCCCCGGTTCCCTACGACCAGGAGCTGCGCCCCCTTGGCCTCGGCGACGAGCGCCTCGCCCGCGCCGCCCTCCAGGATCTCGGTGGTCACCTGTACGTCCGGGCGGCCGGCCCGGACCTGGTTGGCCGCGCCCTGGAGGAGCTCTTCCAGGGCCTCGGCCCGCTCTTCGCCCCAGCGGCCGGGCTCGGGCACCAGCGGGATGTGGTGGGCCCATTCCGTGGCCACGTGGGCGACCCGTACCGGCGCGCCGCGCAGCGCGGCCTCCCGTCCGGCCCATTCGGCGGCCTGCAGCGAGACCGGCGACCCGTCGACGCCGACCACGATCGGTTCCCTCATGGCGCCCCCTCTCCCGCGGGCCGTACTGCGCCCTCTGTCGGTATATATCCGTGCTGCCCCTCTTTCAGTACGCCCCTCCATCCACACACCCCTCTAATCCGCCATATCACCTTTTGTGGTGGTTTTTCGCGGCGAAGGGTGGGCAGTGGCATTTCTTTGGAGCATCAGTCACGAGCGTGGAGCCAGCCATGGCCGAGAGCAGGAGCGAAACCCTGAGGGTCGCGTGGCACGGCGGCGACCGCTTCGAGATCCGGATCCGCGGGCACTCCGTGCGGGTGGACGAGCCGAAGGACTTCGGCGGAAGCGACACCGGGCCCACCGCGACCGAACTCTTCGTCGGCAGCCTCGCCGCGTGCGTCGCGGACTGCGCCGAGCGGTACCTGCACCGATGCCAGCTTCCCGCCGGCGTCACGGTCACCGCGCGGTACGACCTCGGCCTGCAGCCGGCGCGGTTGAGCAAAGTCGCGCTCGACGTCGAGGCGCCCGGGCTGCCCGAGGGGCTGCGCGAGTCCTTCACCGCGGTCATCCGGCACTGCCCGGTGCACAACACCCTGTTCCGCCCGCCCGAGGTGACCTTCCACGTCCTCACCTCCGGGCACGAGGCGGTCTGCCACCACCCGTGAGAACGTCACCCGGGGCGCGGCCCCGGCTGCTTGAAGATCGTGTAATCCTGGGACGCAGTCTTCCTATGGTTACTGCGGCATCGGCGGCACCGGCGTGACCAGCCTCACCCGGTAACCGCGGGAGAGGATGCGGAGGCTGCCCCTCGGGCGGTCAGCGACGCCGCAGTGATGGGTCGAATCGGGGAGGACGGCGTCGCGCGAGCCTCTGTCACATGGCGGTGCGGGCGGACCACAGCTCGGGGAAGACGTCCCGCCCCATCGTGCGCTCCAGCCAGCCCGCGCCGCTGGAGCCGCCGGTGCCGATCTTGGCGCCCATCGTGCGCCGCACCGCCATCAGGTGGCGGTGCCGCCACTCGGAGAACCGCTCGGCCACGTCGGTGAGCGCCTCGGCCAGCTCCCACAGGGTGTCGCCCGGCCCGAGCTCGGTGTAGACGCGCACCCACGCCGCCTCCACCACCGGGCTCGGCTCGTACGGATCCGCCGGGTCGCGGGTGAGGGTCGCCGCGGGGATCGGGTGGCCGCTGCGGGACAGCAGCGCCAGCACGGCGTCGTACAGGCTCGGCGCGCGCAGGGCGGCCAGCAGCTCCCGGTAGGTCTCCGGGCTCCCCCGATGCGGGCGGGTCATCGGCTCGGACTTGTTGCCGAGGAGGAACTCCACGTGGCGGTACATCGCCGACTGGAACCCGGACGCCTCGCCGAGTTTCTCGCGGAAGGCGTTGAACCGGGGCGGAGTGAGCGTGCCCAGCGCCGACCAGGCCGCGGTCAGCACGCCCAGATAGCGCGTGACCCGGCGCAGGACCGCGGTCGCCCCGGCGGCGTCGTCCTCGTCCAGCCGCCGCACGGCCAACTCCAGCTCGGTCCTGATCAGCCCGAAGTACAGCTCCATGACCTGCGTGGTCACCAGGAAGGCGGGCTCCTCGGGCTCGTCGGTCCGCGGTCTGAGGAGCGCGTGCAAGACGTCGGTGCCGACGTACTCGTCATACGGCGTGCGATGCGCGAAGTCCACCGTGGGCGTTCTCATGTCTCTCTCCTCGTTCACCTCCAATGGTCCGCCTCTCCGACAAAGCATGAAATATCCTGAGAAAGGCGATATGTCGTTTGGACCTTCCGTTCGGAAGCCAGATCGGCGGTTCGCTTTGCGTGTCCGCGATCGGCGGCTCGCACGTCGTCGGCGCTGTGGCGCGGAGTCATCGGGAGGCGCGGTCGTGGACGCGATGGACTGGGCGATCCTGTCCGAGTTGCAGGCGGACGCGCGGCTGTCGTACAGCGAGCTGTCCCGCCGGGTGCACATGTCGGCGCCCGCCGTGGCGGAGCGGGTCCGGCGGCTGGAGGAGTCCGGGGTGATCTCGGGCTACCACGCCCACGTGGACCTCGGGCTCGCCGGGCGTTCGGTGCGGGCGCTGATCCGCATGGACTGCTACGGTCCGCGGTGCGTGCTCCGCGACGCGGAGGCGCTGACCCGGCCGGAAATTCTCCAGGTGTACCGGGTCACCGGCGACACCTGCTGCCTGCTCCTGGTCGCGGTGCCGTCGATGGAGGAGTTCGAGGCGCTGATCGACCTGCTCGCCCGGCACGGCCGGCCCTCCAGCACCATGGTCCTGTCCAGCCCGGTGCCGTGGCGGCCGGTCACCGCCCCCGAGTGAGCGCTCCTTCTCCCTGGTACGCGAACGCCCCGAGGGGGACGCCCCTCACGAAAGCCCACACCCACCACCACGCGACAACGCACCGCCAGTTGCATGAACCCCATCAGAGACGCGGGACGAGAGTGCCACGGGGTCTTGACGGCGGACCTCCTATGGCGTTTTGATTAGGAAAGTTTCCTAATGGAAACCGCCTTTCCCGCAGTTCACAGGATCCAGAGCACCGGGTCTCACACCAGTGGATGCACTTCGGGGTGTGCCTCCCACCAGCGTCCGAAGACAGGGTTGTCGTGCACATGGTCGATGAACGCCGCGGCCAGGCCGCGATAGAGCGCCCCGGCGGCCGCGTCGCCCAGGCGGTCCCTGCGCCACGCGACGAGCAGCCGTGCCATCTGCGGCTCCCCCGCGAGCGGCCGTACGGCGGTGCCCGCCGGCGCGGGCCAGCAGGGATCGACCAGCCGCACGCCGTGCCCGTCCGCCACCAGGGGGCGGGCGGCGCCGCTCGGCGCCTCGAAGCGCACGTCGGGCTCGAAGCCGGCCGCCCGGCACGAGGCCCGCAGCGCGGCGAGGGAGCCGTCGTCGGCTCCCGGCGGGCTGATCCACGCCTCGTCCCTGAGGTCGGCCAGCCGGATCTCCTCGTTTCCGGCGAGCGGGTGCGCCGCCGACAGCGCGACGAATATCGGATACCTGGGGACCAGCGTCCGGCTGACGACCGGCGGCGCCAGGCTGACGTCGAACCCTTCGATGACGCCGAGCAGCGCCGCGTCGAGCCGCCCGTGCGTGAGCGCCTCGGCCAGCAGCACCGCGGAGGGCTCGATGCGTAGTGAGATCTCACGTCCGGGCAGGACGTCGCCGACCCGGTTGACGATGGTGCCCACGCAGCCGACGTGGACCGAGCCCAGCCGCAGCGATCCGGCCTCGGACGGCCCGAGCAGGTCGCCGAACAGCGCGTCGACCTCGGACAGGACGATCCGGGCGCGGGCGATGACCTGGTTGCCGAGCGGCGTCGGCTCCACCCCGGTGCGGCTGCGGACGAAGAGCTCGCCCCCGATGAGGGTCTCGACCCGGCGCAGCAGGTTCGTCATGGCCGGCTGGGAGAGCCCCACCTGGGCCGCCGCCCTGGTCAGGCTGCCCGATTCCGCTATCGCACAGATCATTCGGAGATGCCGGATATCGAGATCCATAACGGGAAATTATGCGGCAATGAATAGCCAGCGGCTTGATTCTCGGGACAAACTTCCGGCTGTCTCTCCCTTCGCCCGCCACCTGCCCACCACCGTCTCGCCCCGCCCCCACCACCGGCCCGCCGATTCCGGCCGCACCGCTCGCGGTACGGCTCTCGCCGGGAACAGCGCAAAGGAGCCCAACATGATGTCGATCAGAGGTGACGTCCGCACCGGAAACGTGTCATGGACATCTCGACGAGGCTGAGCGACGGCGGCTTCCCGGCGTGGCCGTTGCCGCTGGACGCGACCTGCGCCGAGTTCGCCCGGTCGATCGCGCGCGCCCTGTGCCGCGAGTTCCGCCTGCCGCGCGACGTCACCTGCGACGTCACGCTGATCGCCTCGGAGCTCGCCACCAACGCCCTCCTGCACGCGTACCGGACCACGCCTTCCGGCGGGGGGCGCCCGGAGATGTGGGCCTACCTGCGGCGGCACGCCGGACCGGAGATCGTGTTCAAGGTGTTCGACCCCGTGGTGTGGAAGGGGCCGCCGCGCCGCCCGCCGCAGTCGCCGCCCACGGACTCCACCGGCGGGCGCGGCCTGCACCTGGTGGACGCGCTGACCGCCGAGCACGGTGGGCGCTGGGGCGTCCACCCGACCCGCGGCCGCCTCGGAGCGTCGCCCGCGCTGGGAAAGGCGGTGTTCTTCACCGTTCCGCTCCCGGTCCCGCTCGCCGCCCCGGTCCCGGAGCGCGCCCCGCGCCTCCCCCCGGTACGGCCCCGGCCGTGGTCACGCCGCCGGTCCGCCGAGCGGATCCAGGCGCTGCTCGCCGCCCGCGGCCTGCGCGCGCACCTGTCCTGCGACGGGAGCCTGCGGCAGGAGCGGGGCGCGTGGCAGGTGTGGGTGCGCGAGGAGTGGATCTCCTACCGGCTGCTCGACGGCGAGGGCGTCCGGCTTCCCGCCTCGGACGTGATCGAGGTCGTCGAGCGGATCGTCCGGCACGCCGAGGAGCGCACGACGGTCTGCTCCCTGTGACCTGCTCCCTGTGACAGGCCCGCCGCGTGCCCCCTACGAAAGGACGCGCAGGGGCGGGCGGCGGCCCCAGGTGGCCCAGCGCCAGAGCCACTCAAGGGGGCCGAAGCGGTACCGGCGCAGCCAGAGGGTGGACCACGCCCACTGGAGCGCGAGGATGACGCCCGCGGTCAGGAACATCGCGGTCCACGACCGGCCGACCGGCACGCCGAACAGCCGAGCGGCCACCAGGACGAGGACCGTGGCGGTCAGGTAGTTGGTCAGCGCCATCCGGCCGAGCGGCGCGAAGACGACCTGCAGCGCGGCCCGCAGCGGCGTCCGGAGCAGGACGAGGATCGCGCACACGTACAGGCCCGCGAGCAGCGTCCCGGACACGGAGAGGGCGGAGGACCACAGGCCGCGCGTGCCGTCGGTCCGCGACGTGATCTGCCACCAGAGGGCGGGCGCCGCCGTGACCGCGAAGACCAGGCCGAGCGCGGCGGGCACCCGGGTCGACCGCTCGATCCGGTCGACCACCCCGTACCGGGTCAGCGCCGAGCCCAGCAGGAACAGCCCCGCGATCAGCAGGAATCGGTCGCCGTGCATGACCCACGACGCCACGAAGAACACGGGAGAAAGGGCGGCCACGGCCCATCGGGGCAGCCAGGTCGAGGGCAGCAGCACCAGCAGGCCCATCACGGCGTAGGTGCTCAGGATGTCGCCCCGCCACAGCAGCAGGAAGTGCGCCACGCCCATCGCGAGCAGGATCAGGAGCCGGCGCAGCAGGAGCCGGCGCGGATGGGCGACGCGGCCCCCTGCCGACTCCAGCAGCAGGGAGAACCCGATCCCGAACAGCAGGGAGAAGATCGGGAAGAAGCGCTGCTCGACGAGTAGGCCCATCCACTCCTCCGCCGGGCCGCCCGCCGAACCGGGCGAGAGGAGGTCGACGACGCTCGCGATCGGCTGGACGTTGGCGAGCAGGATCCCGCACAGGGCGACCCCGCGTACGACGTCGAGCGCGGCGATCCGGGGACGCCCGGGAGAAGCACCGGGTGAGGCGCCGGAAGGGGCGGGCGCGGGGCCGTCCTGTACGCCGGCGCGGACGGGGTCCGCCGGACGCCCGCCGCTGTGAGCGCCGCTCCCTTCGATCCGGATGCTCGAAGAACGATCTGTATGTGACATGGCGCTCATCCTGGGGACCGCGGCCCGGTGGCGGCACCGGCCGAAAGGGCGGTTCTCCGCCCCGGGATCGTACTTTCGGCCGGTACGGCCGACCGATGATCATCTCGTAGCCTCGACGCTTGTGAACGTTCCCGAGTGGCTGGCCGGGCGGGCCAGGAACGCGTCCGACATCGGGCTCGCGGTCGTCTTCGCCGCGGTGCTCGCGTTCTGGGCGTCCCGGATCGCGGAGAGCTGGGGAAGCGGCTACTGGCAGTTCGGCTGCGTCGCCGGGGCGGTGGTGTGCCTGATCGCGCTGCTGCGCCGGCGTGAGCGGGCGTGGGCGGCGATCGCCGGGCTGGCCGTGGCGGCGGTCGCGATCCCGGCCGCCCTGTTCGGCGGTCTGCCCGCCGAGCCCGGCCCCGCCATGGCCCTCGGCCTGTCCGTGCTCGTCGGTTCCGCGGTCAGGACGCTCCCGGCCCGCTCGGCGGGCGCGATCGCGGCGGGCGGACTGGCGGTGGTCGCCGCGAGCCTGTTCAGCGCTCGTACGCTCGCCTTCGGCGTCCCGGCGGTCACGATGCTGAACGGCGCGGGATGGCTCGCCGCGGTCGCGGCCGGGCCGCCGCCGCGGCTGCTCGCCGCCCGCCGGAGAGCGGCGGCGGACAAGGTGCGCCGCGACGAGCGCCTGGCGCTGGCCAGGGAACTGCACGACGTGGTCGCCCATCACGTCACCGGCATCGTGCTCCAGGCGCAGGCGGCCCAGCTCGTGGCGCGCAAGCGCCCCGAGCAGGTGGACGCCTCGCTCGCGGGCATCGAGGCCGCCGGCTCCGAGGCACTCGCCGCGATGCGCCGCGTCGTCGGCCTGCTGCGGGACGCCGACGGCGCGGACCCCGCGACCCGCTCCCCCGAGCGTCTGGAGGATCTGGTCGAACGCTTCGGCGGGGCCGACGGCCGGACGGTGCGCCTGCGGCTGCCGGACGACGACGAGGCGGCGGCCTGGCCGCCCGAGGTGACGAGCACCGTCTACCGGGTCGTCCGGGAGTCGCTGACCAACATCGCCCGCCACGCCCCGCAGTCCCGCACCGTCACGGTCGGCATCGCGCAAGATCGGGACGCCGTGACCGTCGAGGTCACCGACGACGCGCCGCGTTCGTCCGCCCGGTCCCCCCGTCGCCGCGGGTACGGCCTCGTCGGGATGCGGGAGCGCCTCGAGGCGCTCGGCGGGACGCTGCGCGCCGGACCGCGCGAGGACGCCGGCTGGTCCGTGTGCGCCACCCTGCCCGTCCCGACGCGGGAGCGGCGATGACCATCAGGGTTCTGCTGGCGGACGACCAGGCGATGGTCCGCGGCGGCCTGCGGCTCATTCTGGAGGACCAGCCCGACATCAGCGTGGTCGCGGAGGCCGCGGACGGCGCCGAGGCGGTCGAGCTGGCCCGGCGGCTGCGCCCGGACGTGTGCCTGGTGGACATACGGATGCCGCGTCTGGACGGCATCGACGTCACCCGCGCGCTGGCCGGCCCCGGCGTCGCCGACCCGCTCCGGGTCGTCGTGGTCACCACCTTCGACCTCGACGAGTACGTCTACGGCGCGCTGCGCGGCGGCGCGGCCGGCTTCCTCCTGAAGGACGCGGGCCCCGCGCTGCTGGTCGAGGCCGTGCGGGCGGCGCACGCCGGCGACGCCCTGGTCTCCCCGTCGGTCACCGTCCGGCTGCTGCGCCATCTGACCGCCGGCCCGGCCCCCGGCGCGGCGAGATCGGCCGCGCCCGACCGGCCGCTGTCCGACCGGGAGATCGAGGTCGTCCGGGCGATCGCCCGGGGCCGGACGAACCAGGAGATCGCCGCCGAGCTGTTCATCTCGCTGAGCACGGTCAAGAGCCACGTGTCCGCCATCCAGGCCAAGCTCACGGTGCGCAACCGGGTCGAGATCGCCGCCTGGGCCTGGGAGCATCACCTGATCGGGCCGATGTAGCGCCGGGACGTATGCCGGGGACCGGGCGGCGCCCCCTGGAACGGGCCACACCGATCCGCTCCCGCCGCAGGTCAGGCCGCCGAACGCACGGGAACCGCCGCGGCCCGAGCCGTAACCCGGCCATAACGGAGACTTATGCCTCCGGTTATGGCCGCTGGTTTGATTTCGTCATCAAACTACGGGCGGCACACCCCTTCGATCCTCCGGCGGTGAATCCCCCGGAGCCACCTGGCCGCCCGCAGCAGAACCCCGCCGCGTCCCCTCGCGTCCCCTCACGTCCCGGGGCCGCCGCAACGTCCCCCCGCCACATCCAACCTCACGCTCGTTCCTCGACACCCCCCCGGAGGTCGCACGTGGGAGTCACCCCACCCCTGCGCGCACGCAGAAGGCCGACACTGGCCGCGCTCGTTCTCACCCCCGTCCTCGGTCTGGGGCTCGTCCTCCAGCCGGCAGCCGCCGCCGTCGCCGTCGCCGAAGCACCGGCGACGACCGTTTCGGCGGGCAAAACGCCGCCCCCCGCCCCGCCGCTGCTCAGAAACGACGGCGCCGACAGCGCCGATCACGTCCGGCGCTCCCCGCTCCCGGTCGACGAGCGGGCGCCGCTCCCCTCCTCCACCGAACGGCTGCGGCGCGACTACGACCGGCCCGATCCCGCCCCGGCGCACCCGCGCCCGTCCGCGAAGGAGAAGGCGACGTCCGCCGCGCGGGCCGGGGCGGCCGCCGCGTGCAACGTGAGCGACTTCACCAGCCGGACCGGAAGCGCGCTCGTCCAGCAGATCAAGTCGTCCACCACGGAGTGCGTCAACACGCTCTTCATGCTGACCGGCTCCGACGCGGCCGCCGCGTTCCGCGAGTCGCAGATGGCGAGCGTCGCCTACGGCCTGCGCGACAACGCGGCCTCCTATCCCGGCGACAACACCACCGGCACCGCCCAGCTCGTGCTCTACCTGCGCGCGGGCTACTACGTGCACTGGTACTACCCCTCGACCGTGGGCGCGTACGGGCCCGCGCTGAAGACGGCGATCCAGTCCGGGCTGGACGCGTTCTTCGCGAACTCCCGGTCCTCGACGGTCAGCGACGCCAACGGCGAGGTGCTCGCCGAGGCCGTCACGCTGATCGACAGCGCCGAGGAGAACGACCGCTACCTCTCCGTGGTGAAGCGGCTGCTGAACGGCTACACCGGCGCCTACGACGCGTACTGGTGGATGCTGACCGCGGTCAACAACGTCTACACGGTGCTCTTCCGCGGGCACCAGGTCCCGGCGTTCGTCACCGCCGTCCAGGCGGACCCCAGCGTGCTGGACACGCTGAACGCGTTCGCGACGAACCATCTCAACCTGCTCGGCACCGACAGCGCGTACCTGACCTCGAACGCGGGCCGGGAGCTGGGCCGCTTCCTCCAGCACGCGACGCTGCGGGCCACGGTGCGGCCCCTGGCCACGAACCTCCTCCAGCGCAGCTCCATGACCGGGCCGACCGCACCGCTGTGGGTGGGCGTGGCCGAGATGACCGACAGCTACGACAAGGCGAACTGCTCCTCCTACGGCACCTGCGACCTGCAGGCCCGCCTCGCCGCGACCGTCCTGTCCATCACCTACGACTGCGGGCCGAGCATCAAGGTCCGCGCCCAGGACATGACGGCGGCGCAGCTCGCCGACTCCTGCGCCAGCCTCACCGCCCAGGACGCGTACTTCCACAACCTCGTCAAGGACAGTGGCCCGGTCGCGAACGACAACAACACGACGATCGAGGTCTGCGTGTTCGATTCGAGCACCGACTACCAGACCTACGCGGGGGCGATCTTCGGCATCGACACCGACAACGGCGGGATGTACCTGGAGGGCGACCCGGCCGCCGCCGGCAACCAGCCCCGCTTCATCGCCTACGAGGCCGAGTGGGTGCGTCCCGCGTTCCAGATCTGGAACCTCAACCACGAGTACACCCACTACCTCGACGGCCGGTTCGACATGTACGGCGACTTCGGGGCCGGCGTCACCACCCCGACCATCTGGTGGATCGAGGGCTTCGCCGAGTACGTCTCCTACTCCTACCGGAACGTCGTCTACGACGCCGCGATCGCCGAGGCGGCGAAGCGGACGTACGCGCTGAGCACGCTGTGGGACACCACCTACTCCCACGACACCACGCGCGTCTACCGCTGGGGCTACCTCGCGGTCCGGTACATGTTCGAAAAGCACCCCGCTGACGTCGCGACCGTCCTCGGCCGCTACCGGACCGGCGACTGGAACGGCGCCCGCGCCTTCCTCACCGGCACGATCGGCGCCCGCTACGACGCCGACTGGCAAACGTGGCTGGCCGCGTGCGCGTCCGGGGCCTGCGCGGGCGGCGGGAACGGCGGCAACCAGGCGCCGCAGGCCGCGTTCACGTTCAGCGTGAACGGCCTCGCCGTGAACTTCACCGACGCCTCCACCGACCCCGACGGCACGATCACCGCGCGCCGCTGGGACTTCGGTGACGGCTCGTCGTCCACCTCGGCCAACCCCTCGCACACGTACGGCGCGGCCGGCACGTACCCGGTGACGCTGACCGTCACCGACAACGGCGGTGCGACCGGCACGACCACCCGGCAGGTGGCCGTGTCCTCCGGGCAGTCCATGCCGGAGTGCACCTCCGCCGACACCCGGGAGCTGGGCAAGAACTGCCGGCGGAGCGGCGTCTCCGCGACCGCCGGGAACTACGCCTACTTCTTCCTGTACGTCCCGGCCGGCACGGCCCGGCTCGTCATCACGTCGTCGGGCGGCACCGGGAACGCCGACCTCTACTACAGCGCCGGCTCGTGGGCCACGACGTCGGCGTACACGCAGCGGTCGGCCGGGTCCGGCAACGACGAGACCCTGACGGTGGCCAACCCGGCGGCCGGCTACCACTACGTCAGTCTGTACGCCGCCCAGGCCTTCTCCGGGGCCTCGGTGCAGGTCGAGTACTGACGCCCGCCGCCGTTCCGTGACGATCACCTCGGCCGGGACCGGACCTCGCGTCCGGTCCCGGCCCTCACGGCGTGGCGGGACGGGCGGTCTCCCCCCGGATCAGCAGGCGGTGCCCCTCCTGCAGCTCTTCCGGGAGGTCGTCGGGCGAGAACCACCCGGCCTCCAGGATCTCGAAGCCGTCGGTCCTGAGCGTGCCACCGAGGAACTCGGCCTCGTAGGCCACCTCCAGCCGCAGCCGGAAGCCACTCTTGAGCAGGACGAGCCGGTGCGCGCGGACCTCCAGCCCGGTCTCCTCGCGCACCTCGCGGGCGACCGTGTCCTCGAACGTCTCCGACCGCTTCGCGTACCCGGACGGCAGGCCCCACTGGCGGCCCTCCGGCCACAGGCGGTGCTTCAACAGCAGCACCCGCCCCTCGGAGTCGCGGACGATCCCGGTGACGCCGACCATGAACGTGGCGTGCGCGAGCCACAGCAGACGCCACTGCATCGGGCCGCGGATGGCCCGCCACAGGCGGGCGATGAGCCTCTTCACGTCGTCCCCCCGGGGCGGTGTGCTGATGATCGCGAGTCCGTCCACGATGGCGCAACCGCCGCCGGATTTCCAACCGCCGCGATTCCCGAGTCGCGGCCGGTGCCGGGTCGCGGGTCGCGGATCGCGGGTCAGCGGCCGGCCGGCTCCGGGAAGCCGGCCGGCAGCGGACGCGCGTGCAGCACGTCCAGGCGCGACACGGCGCGCGTCAGCACCACGTAGAGCCGGTTGAGCCCGCGCTCCTCACCCTCGACGATGTCGGCGGGCTCGGCCACGACCACGTGGTCGTACTCCAGGCCCTTGGCCAGTGACGCGGGCAGCACCGTGACCCGGGTGGGGCCGTCCGCCGGCTCACCGGGCGAGGCGGTCAGCGCGCCGACGGCCTCGCCCGGCAGGCCCTCCCGCAATGTGGCGGCGAGCGCGTCCACCGCTCCGCCCGGCGCGATCACCGCGATCGACCCGTCGTGCCGCAGCGCCTCGCGTACGGCGTCCAGAGTCGCGCGCGGCAGGTCGGGCGTCCGCGTCACGTGGACCCGGCCGTCGGCGCGGAAGGAGCGGGTCGGCGGCACGTCCACGTCCAGGACGTCCAGCAGGTGGTTGGCGAGCCGCGCGACCGCGCCGGGGACCCGGAATCCGGTCGTCAGCGCGATCACCCGCGCCTCCGGCTTGCCCAGGTGCCCGAGCAGGTCACGCCAGTCGCGGGCCGCCCACGGCGTCGTCCCCTGCGCGAGGTCGCCGAGCACGGTGATCGAGCCGTACTCGCTCCGGCGCGCGACGACACGGCACTGCATCGCCGACAGGTCCTGCGCCTCGTCGACGATGACGTGGCCGTACCCGGGCGCGCGCCGCAGCAGGCCGGCGACCTCGTCGAGGAGCACCAGGTCGGCGGCCGACCACCGGGCGCTCCGGTACGTGCGCGGCGGCCTCGCCCACAGGATCGCCGCCCGCTCCTCCGGCGTCAGGACGCCGTCCGCCGCCCGCGCCAGCGCCTCCGGGTCGCCGAGCACCCCGGCGACCACCTCCTCGGGCCGCACGTCCGGCCACACCGCGTCGACGAACGGCGTCGCGGCGCGGGACGTCCGGCGGGTCCAGACCCCGTCGAGGTTCCGGCCGCGCGCCTCGGCCTGCCGTCCCAGCGCGGCGACGACCCGGGCGATGACGCGCTCGCGTCCCACCGCGTACGGCGCGGCCTCGCGGCGGGTGTCGTCCACGATGCGGCGCAGTTCCTCCTCCGGCACCCGCCACCGGTAGGAGCCGTCGGTCACTGTGGCCGGCCCCTCGGGCCGGCGCACCCGCGCGTACAGGGCCCGGCGCAGGACGGCCGCCATGCGGACGTCGTGCTTGACGGCGGCCGCCGCGGCGTCGTCCTCGGCGTAGCCGTTGATGTCCGCCTTGATGTCCTGCTTGGCTTCCCCCTTGGCCTCCCCGGCTGTTGTCCGGGCGCGGGTCCGGGCCGGCGCCGCCTCGCGGGCCAGCAGGCGCTCCATGGTGGTCTGCTCGACGTCCACCTCACCGAGCACGGGCAGCACCGCCGAGATGTAGTGGAGGAACGCGGGGTTCGGCCCGAGCACGAGGACCCCCGACCGGGAGAGCCGCTGCCGATGCGCGTACAGCAGGTACGCGGCGCGGTGCAGGCCGACGGCGGTCTTTCCGGTTCCGGGCGCGCCCTGGACGCAGATCGACTCCTCCAGCTCGGCCCGTACCAGCTCGTCCTGCTCGGGCTGGATGGTGGCCACGATGTCGCGCATGGGACCGACGCGGGGGCGTTCGATCTCCGCCGCGACGATCCGGCTCGCGGCCCCCGTGTCCTCGCCCCGGTCGAGGTGCTCGTCCTCGTATCCGGTCAGCTCGCGCTCCGCCCAGCCGAACCTGCGGCGTACCGCGATGCCGAAGGTGGCGCCCGCGCCGGCCCGGTAGAACGCCCGCGCCACCGGCGCGCGCCAGTCGATCACCATGGGCGGCTCGCCCGGCCCGCCGGAGATGTGCCGTCGGCCCATGTAGTAGCGCCGGCCCCGGTGGTCGCCCGCGTCCGCGCCCGAGCCGAACTCCAGTCGGCCGAAGAACGGCGGGCCGCCGGGCTCCTCGGTCAGCTCCTTGGCCAGGCTTTTCAGGTGGCGCCCGAGCCGCTCGGCGCTGTACCGGTCGCCCGCCACCTGTTCACCGATGACGACGTTCAGCCGGGCGCCGTCCAACATCGCGCGCAGCCCCTCGTCGCAACGCGCGGCGTACGCCTTCTCCTCGTCGAGTCCGTTCATCCCACCACCTTAAGTTAACCGAGTTAATAGATTAACCGAGTTAACTGGTTGCTATGCTGGCGGCGTGACAGGACTTCGGCGGCTGAAGCGGCAGCGGACCCACGACGCGATCTCCGCGGCGGCGATCTCGTTGTTCCTGGAGCGCGGCTTCGACGAGGTGTCCGTCGCCGAGGTCGCCGCGGCGGCGGAGGTGTCCAAGCCCACGCTGTTCAAATACTTCGCGACCAAGGAAGACCTCGTCCTGCACCGCATCGCCGACCACAGGGGCGAGGCTGCCCGGGTCGTACGGCACCGCGCGCCCGGGGTGGACCCGCTGGCCGCGCTCCACGCGCACTTCCTCGACGGCCTCGCGCGGCGTGACCCGGTCACCGGGCTGAACGACGACCCCGAGGTCATCGGATACCACCGGATGGTCTTCTCCACGCCCTCCCTGTTGGCCCGCCTGTTCCACCACATGGCCGCCGACGAGGAGGCCCTCGCGGCGGCGCTCGGCGAGGACGCGGACGACCTCACCGCGCGGCTGCTGGCCGCTCAGGTGATCGCGGTCCAGCGTGTGCTCGCCCGCCGCAACTGGGCGGCGCTCGCCGAGGGAATGAGCGCGGACGACGCCCACCCCTCGGCCGTCTCCGCCGCCGACCGGGCGTTCGCCCAGCTTCGCGACGGCGTCAGCACCTGAGCGCGTACGGGCGGCATGTCACGCCGCGCGGGCGGCGACGAGGTCGGGGACGCCCGCGCCGTCGAGCACGGCCGCCCGGTATCCCTCCCGGGCCAGGAGCGTGGCGGCGATCGCGGCGCGGCGGCCGGAGCCGCACGCGACCAGCACCGGCCGCTCCCTGTCCAGCCCGTCCGGCACGCCGTCCGCGACCAGGTCGGGCAGGAAGCGCTCCACCGCCCCCTCCAGGCGTACGGCGGCGCGCTCACTTGGCATCCGCACGTCCAGCAGCTGGGCGCCGGGCTCGTCCAACCGGGCGGCGAACGCCGCGAGGTCGAGCAGCTCGAACGTCGCCGTCGCGGCGGTCCCGAGGTCGCGGACCACGCCCCGCACCGCGTCCATGCCGAGCCGCGCGAGCTGCGTACGCGCCTCGGCCACGTCCTGCTCGGGCCCGGCCACCAGCACGATCGGCGCCTCGTACGGCAGCAGCCACCCGGCCCAGCTCCCGAAGTCGTCGCCGAGCGCGATCCCGACCGAGCCGGGGAGGTATCCCGCGGCCTGGACGGCCCTGGGCCGGATGTCGACCACGACCGGCTCGTCCGGCGCGCCGCCGGCGCCCCCCGCCTCGCCGTTCCGCCCGGCGCGCGGCACGGAACGGGCCGGCCCGGAAGAGGGCAGCGGGGACAGCTCGGACAAGGACAGCTCGGACAAGGACAGCTCGGGCACGGCGACCGGCGGCATCGGCGGCACGCCGTACATGTTCGCGGGCCCCAGGTGCTGGTAGAAGGCCGGGATCGGCAGCGGGGCCGCGAGCAGCTCGTCGGCCAGCCGGTCCGGGTCGTCGTACGCGAGCATCGGGTTGCCGGCGATCTCGTCCCCGATCGTGGAGGTGTGCCGGCCCGCCCCGCTCACCGAGCAGAACGATCCCTCGCCGTGCGTCGGGAACAGCCCCACCGCGGGCGGAAGCGCGGCCAGCCGGCGGAGCGAGCCGTGCTGCAGCCGGGCCAGCGTGCGGGCGCGGGCCGGGCCGAGCAGGTCGGGCCGTCCGGCCGACGCCACCAGGAGGCTGCCGCCGGAGAAAACGGCGACCGGCTCGCCGTCGATCAGGACCAGATAGCTCGTGTGCTCGGGCGTGTGCCCCGGAGTGTGGATCGGGCGGATCACCAGCCCGTCCTCCGCCGGGATGTCCTCCAGGTGGAAGGCCGGGGTGTGCCGGTAGGCGGGCGCGGCGGCGGCGGGCAGCACCAGCTCCGCCCCGGTGCGCGCGGCGGCCTGCTCGCCGCCGGAGACGTAGTCGTTGTGCAGGTGCGTCTCCAGCACGAACCGGAGCTGCACATCCCGCTCGGCGGCCGCGTCGAGGAAGCGGTCGATGTCGCGCTGCGGGTCGACGAGCACCGCTCTGCCCGCGTGCGTGAGCAGGTACGTCTGGTCCCCGAGGCCCGGGGTACGGAAGGACACGATCTCCATGGCTCACCTCACTGGGATTGACACCCCTGGGGGTATCTCGGACAGATATGGGGCTCATATACACCCGGGGGGTATGTGAGAGTCAGCAAAAGGTCCCGGCCGGACCGGGGGCGACGCGCACCCCCGGAGCTCAGGCCAGGGACAGGAACAGCTTCTCCAGCTCGGCGACGCTCATCGGCGGCTCCTCGCCCCGCTCCTGGGCGGCCTGGCAGCACCGGAGGCCGCTCGCGACAATCTTGAACCCCGCCCGGTCGAGCGCCTTGGAGACGGCGGCGAGCTGGGTGAGCACCTTGGCGCAGTCCTCCCCCGCCTCGATCATCGCGATCACGCCGGCGAGCTGGCCGTGCGCCCGCCGGAGTCGCGTCACCGCGTCGCCGACCATCGACTCGTTCATCTCCATGGCCTCAAAGTACCCCCAGGGGTATGTCGAGGCAAATCGCACCCAACGCCGGCCCGTACGGTCAGCCGCGGCTGGTGTCGATGACGCAGAAGCGGTTGCCGTCGGGGTCCGCGAGCCCCACGAAGTCGGGGTCGTCCGGGTAGAGGTCCCAGTCGACGCGCCGCGCGCCCAAGGCCACCAGGCGCTCGACCTCGGCGACCTGCTCGGCCGCGTCATCGGCGTACAGATCCAGGTGGACCCGCGGGTGCTCCTGGACCGGCGTCTCGCTGAGACCGAGTGACAGGTGCGGCCCCGCCTCCTTGGCCGGGACGAGCACCACCCAGTCGTCCTCCATCTCGTCACGCGGGACGTAGCCCAGCGCCTCCATCCAGAACGCCGCCGCACGCGGCACGTCCGAGACACCCAGCACGACGGATCCGAACCTCAGCATGACCAGATTCTGGCAGACGGCGACGGCTCCCGATCGTCCGCGTGCGCGGCGACGGGCCCGGTGAACGCCGGCCGGATCAGCGGTGGAGCACCTCGGCGACGCGGTCGACCTGGCCCGCGTCAGCGGACCAGCAGTACAACATGACCTCGTCGGCGCCGATGTCGCCGAACGCGCTCACGGCTCGCAGGACCGCCTCCGGGGTGGTCAGCATCCCGTCGGCGACGCGGTCCCGGTACTCCGCGAAGGTGTAGTACGCCCGGACGGCCTGCCGGGCCTCATCCACCACCCGGTCCGGACCGAGCGCCACGTTGGCCTGGGCCACCAGCCGAGGACCGCCGGAACGTCCCGCCTCCTGCCACGCCCTCTCCACAGTGCGGAAGAACCGGCCCATCTCCTCGGGCGAGAACATCGCGCCCAGGAACCCGTCTCCCCATCGCGCGACGCGCTCGGCTGTGGCCGGGACGAACCCGCCGAACAGCACCTCGGGGCCACCGGGCCGCACGGGCGCGGGCCCGATGGGGCCGATGTCCCCGCTGTCCCCGCCGTATGGCTCGCCCGCCCAGACACGCCGCAGGACCGCCATCTGCTCGTCGAGACGGCGACCGCGACGCCGGTAGTCGACGCCCGCCGCCCGGAAGTCGTCCTCCCTCACGCCCACCCCTATGCCGAGCGTGAACCGGCCGCCGGAGATCCGGTCGAGTGTCGCGGCCTGCTTGGCCAGCAGGGGCGTCTCCCGTGTCGGGGCGATCAGCACCTCGGTCATCACGCGGATCCGCGAGGTCGCTCCGGCGACGGCGGCCAACGTGACCAGCGGCTCGGGGTTGTGGTACACGAGGCGGTCCAGCATCGCCAGAGTCGTGAACGGACCGTCCTCAGCACGGCGCACCCAGGCCGACAGCGAGCCGGGGTCCGCGATGGGCAGACCGAGTCCCACTTTCATGACGTTCCCCCCTTTTCCTGCTTCCCTCCCCGCCAGTCCCCTTCCCCGCCAGTCCCCTTCCTGTCGGGCCCCCTTCCTTCCGGTCCGGCCGACGTCCGCGATGCCGTACCTCCGCGCCGGAGGAAGTGTTCGCAGCGACGCTCAGCGAGTCGACCCCGAGCCGTACGGGCGCCGGTTGGGACGAGCGCGCATGGCCGGCCAACGCCACGGCGTTCGCCCGAGCCGCTCAGCATGGGCAGCACGAGTGCGGGATCAATCCCTCAAGCGCCATCGCGCCGTGGCCACGAGGTGCGACAAATTGGCCGTACGCTACGAAGTGGCTATGAAGGTGGATCCGAGAGCCATGTGTCGGTCGGTTTGAGAGCCACTTGCTGATCAACTGCCTTGGAGTGTTAGTGAAAAAGAGAGCCATGCCAGTGGGCCTGGGGCATGGCTCTCGTGACGCTGTGTGAGTGTTGTCGGCGTACACCTCCCGCTGCGGAGGCGAGTACGCGTAAACGTGCACAGCCCGAGGACGGTTAGCCGGTGGCGGTGATGTGGCTTTGACGGCGGCCAGGGTTCGTGAGGCGGCAGCAGGGGTGCGACGTACGCGTATGTTCGACCAGGTTCAGTGGAGTTCCTGGCGTTCTGCCGTTTCGTCCAGACGATGGAGCAGGTGCGCCCAGCCGTCGCTGGTCTCCTCTTCGAGTACGGCGGGCAGACCACTGTGGCGCAGGGTGAGCTCGGTGCCATCACCGTCCGGGGTCAGGGTGACTTCGACTCGGGATGCCTCTGGTGCCATGTCGGGCGCTCCTGGTGTGGCCTCCCAGCCGAAGGTGAAGACGAGACGTTCGTACGGCACGAGCTCCACGAATCGTCCGCGCATCACCGGGCGTGGGCCCTCGTGCATCGCAACCTGCAAGGTGCCACCGGGGCGGGCGTCCAGCTCGGCCGTTCCCCACCATTGCGCCAGGCGTGCCGGGTCGGTGAAGAACTGCCAGACCGTCTCGGGACGCGCACGGATGTGCAACGTCTGCTCAATCGTCTTGCTCACAACGATCCCTTCACGTCCTGGTCATCAGTGTGCGCGCGTTCTTCTCGCTCGGCTTCGTGCTGGAGGCGGCTGAGCGAGGTGGACCACATTGTCTCCAGGAACGTCACCGCTTCGGCCAGTCCCTCCGGACGTAGCCGATAGAAGCGGCGATTGCCTGCGCGGCGGACGTCGACGAGGCGGGCTGCTGTCAGCGTTCGCAGATGCTGGGATACCGCAGGGCGACTGATTTCGGGAAAGCGCTCGGCGATCTCGCCTGCCGATACTTCGCGATCCCGCACCAGGACGAGGATGGCGCGGCGGGTCGGGTCCGCCACAGCGCGAAGCGCGTCGTCCATGGGCCACCGCCTTCGTTTGCGCACTGCCGGGACAGCATGTAAGAGTTTAAGCAATATCTTACACTCTATCGATGACGAGGATCCGCTATGTCAGGAGACGACAACACCTGTGCCCCGCGATCGGAGAACCAGTGCCTGACTGCGCTGGTTGGCCGTTGGCATTCGCAGGGGCGTATAGCGGCCACCGCGACCGACCCGGTGATCCGCATCACCGGGTCGGACACCTACGAGTGGCTGGCGGGCGAGCACTTCCTCATTCACCGTGTGGACGTGCGCATGAATGAGGAGCACGTCGAGGTCATCGAGATGATCGGGCCCTACGATCCAGCGAGCCGGACCTACCCCATGCGCTCCTTCGACAATCACGGCAACTTCGTCACCATGCGGGCAAGCGTCGACGACGAGGGTGTCTGGACGTTCGCCGGTGAGATGGAGCGGGCGACGCTGGTGATCGCCGAAGACGGCGACTCCATGACGGCCGAATGGGAGCGCACTGACAACGGCTCAAACTGGCGGCACTGGATGGACATGAGCTTCACGAGGGCTTCCAGCCCCAGCGCCATCCCTGGCCGCTGAATCCCTCGCAGATCAGAAGCCTCACCGTCGAGCTCGCCTCGCCGTTCCTGGTGGAGGCACTACAACACCATCATGCTATGCGCGTCTATCCGTACGCGCCTTTGCACATGGAGGTGTACGCCGACAAGTGTGGTCAGCTGGCTTGCTCGGCTCTGGCTCGGGTCTGGGCAAGACGGTAGGAGTCGGTGCCGGTCTCGATGATGTTGCCGGCGAAGGTGAGCCGGTCGACGATCGCGGCGCAGAGGCGCGGGTCGGTGAAGGTGCGGGTCCAGCCGGAGAAGGACTCGTTGCTGGCGATGGCGACGCTGTTCTTCTCTTCGCGTTCTGTGAGGACCTGGAAGAGGAGCTCGGCGCCGTGTCGGTCGAGTTCCATGTAGCCGAGTTCGTCGATGCAGAGCAGGTCGACGCGTCCGTAGCGGGCGACGGTCTTGGCGAGGACCTTCTCGTCGGCGGCCTCGACGAGTTCGTTCACGAGCTTGGTAGCAAGGGCGTAGCGGACCCGGTAGCCCTTCATCGCGGCCTCGGTCCCGAGGGCGATGAGCAGGTGGGACTTGCCGGTGCCGGAGTCGCCGATCAGGCAGAGGGGCTGGCCCCTTTTCACCCATTCGCAAGTGGCGAGCGTGTGGATGGTGGCGGGGTCGATGCCCGGGTTGGCGTCGAAGGCGAGGGCGCGCAGGGACTTGTCGCGGGGAATCTGGGCGGCCTTGATGCGGCGTTCAGAGCGGCGGCGAGCGCGGTCGTCGCATTCGGTCAGTAGGAGTTCGGCGAGGAATCCCAGGTAGGACATCTGCTCGCGGGCCGCCTGCTCGGCCAATTCAGGAAAGGCGGTGCGGATGCTGGGCAGGCGGAGCATCCGGCAGGCCTGGTCGATGGAGGCCTGGGCGGCCTGTTCGGTCATGCCGCGGTGGGGGACGCTCATGGTGTTTCTCCTTGGGCTGGGCGCTCGCCGGGCGGCCGGGCGCGTTTGAGGAGCTGGTCATAGGCCGTCACCGAGGGCAGCGGCCGGGTGTCGCGGGGAAGCTGGGCCAGGCGCCGTTCGGTCAGGAACGTCACCGTTGCCTCGTGGTTGTCGTGCTGGGCGGGCTCGGGAGCGGCTTGTTGGTCTTCCTCAGCGGCTTTGCGGGCCTCCAGGGCGACCGGCGTCGGCGGTGAGGGCGCCGGCCCGCAGCGCGGCGGCCAGGCCGGTGACCAGATGCTCGGTGGGGAGATGACGGGCCAGGAGCAGCACTTCGATCAGCGCGCGGGTGCCGTCGCGGTCGCCGTGGGCCTTGCAAGCCGCCGCCCACCAAGTGTCGTGAACCGGGGTGAACTTGCCTGCGGCCCGCGCCTGCTCCAGAGCGGTCGCGCCCGGCAGCGCGCCGGGCTTGCGGATCAGGACCTCCAGATAGTGGTCCAGCTCCAGGCGCCGACCGCCCTTGGCGAACAACCGATCGTGCTCGGCGACGACCTGCTGCCCGTCATAGACGATCAGGTGGGAGGCGTGCAGCATCACCCGCAGCTGGCGGCCGATGAACCGGGCCGGGACCGAGTAACGGTTCGTCCGGACGGTGATCTGGCTGTAGCGATCGACCCGGACCGGGAGCAGCAGCCCGGTCTCGAACGGCCCCTGCGAGACCGTCCGCAGCAGCGGCCGCTCGATCGCGAGGTACTCGCCGACGGTCCTGGCCCGCGCCCCAATCCGCCGTCCCTCGTCGGCCTCGTCCCAACGGTCGATCATCTCGTTCAGCTCATCCAGCGAGCCGACCTCTGGAATCGGGACCAGGTGGTTGCGGCGGAACCAGCCGATGTCGCCCTCGACCCCGCCCTTCTCGTGGGCGCCCTTGATCCCCGGCTGGCAGTAGAACGCCTCGACCCCGTAGTGCTCGCGAAACGCCGTCCAGCGGGCGGACTCCGTCCGGGCCCGGGTGAACCCCAGCACCGCGGAGACCGCGGCCTTGAGGTTGTCGTAGCGGACCTTGCCCGTCGGGACTCCGCCCAGCACCCTGAAAGCATGGACGTGTCCCTCGAAGAATGCCCTGCCCTCCGGTGGCCAGCACCCGGTGGACCGCCTTGCCCGAATACGACAATCGGAACGAGAACAGGAAGCACTTCACCTGCTCGCCCGCGATCCGGACCGTCACGTCCCCGAAGTCGACCTCGGCCTCGACTCCCGGCAGATGCGACTGCGGGATGAACGCCTCCGGCGGACCCCGGCCTGCCTCGACCCGGATCTCGCCCCGCCGGTGAGCGACATAGGTGCGGACGATCTGATACGAGATTTCCATCGCCTGGTGCTCGTCCACCAGCCGTGCGAAGATCCGCTTCGCCGTGTGCCGCTGCTTGCGCGGCGCATCCAGATCGGCCCGCAGCATCTCGTCGATCAATGGTTTGAACTCATCCAGCCGACTCGCCCGCGGCGCCATCTTCTTCCTCGGCTCCGGCCACGGCTGACGCAACGCCTCAGCCACCGTGTTCCGGCTGACCCGATACTTGATCGCGATCTGCCGACCCGACAGCCCCGCACGAGAATCCCGGCGAATCGCCGCGAATACCTCCACCTTGGACTGGGGGTGTGTCACCAGCGTCTCCTCACACGGAGTAACGCTTCGATACTCGCACCGCTAACCCTCAGGTGGCTCTGGAATTCGCTAACACGGCTCCACCCCCACCGAGCGCCACAGAGCCACTGACCGACATTCGGCTCTTAAATTCACCTACAGAGCCAACGAAGCGACCGTGCTGATCGCAGTCCTCAATGAGTGGCTGTGAACGTCACCTCGGCGCGGTCCAGCATGAGCAGTGCGTCGGCAGCCGCTGGCGACAGCACTGTGTTGTCTTGCACGTCGGCGAGAGGGACCCACACTGCCGCCTCGGTAGAGCCATTGGCCTCGGTCACCGTCGGCGTCCCTCCCTTGAGAGCTACCGCGTAAAACAATGCTGTCAGGCTCCAGCTCACGCCGTTTCTCTGGGCCGAGTATGTCCTCGCGTCGAGCAGGTGAGCCTCGATCAGTTCAAGGCCCGTTTCTTCCAAGAGTTCGCGGGCCAGTGCCTCGACAGGCTGTTCGCCTGGATCGATCCCCCCACCAGGCAAGTGCCACAGACCTGGCATGAAGACGGGAGAAGCATCCGACAACCGACCCAACAGCAGTCGATCCTCTTCCACAGCGATTGCATACGCCGAAATGCGGGTTCTTACCTGGGTGTTCACAGACCCCATCCCCCTGCACCGAACCACGTCAGGCGGAACCCTAACGCCATCAAGATCGACTTTCGCAACAGGCCCTCCCGTGCACGAACTCAAGCGGCCAGCACGCAACGCCGCCGAGCTGATGTCCCTCGCCAATGGGCTGCAGGTCTCCGGGATCCAGCTGCCAAGACTCCGCCCGGAACATCCGGCGGGGTCTTGGCACGCGGCTGATTGACCTCTCTACTTTTCAAGCTCGGCCGGTCAGCTCTCTGGCTCGCTGCCGGGCCCAGTGCTCGGTCGCCAGCACCGCTTCCATGGTCATCGCGTCGGCGGCGAGCTGATCGTGCTCGTTCATCACGCGCTCCACGATGTCGATGATCCCGAGGAACGGCAGGCCGCCGGCGAGGAAGGCGGCGACGCACTCCTCATTGGCCGCGTTGAACACCGCAGGCATGGTCCCGCCCGCCGCCCCTGCCGCGCATGCCAGGCTCAGACCGGGGAACGCGTCGTGGTCGACGGGCAGGAACTCCCAGGTGGATGCCTGTGACCAGTCGCACGCGGGAGCGGCGTCGGCCACCCGTTCCGGCCAGCTCATGCCCAGGGCCAGCGCCATCCGCATGTCCGGCGGCGCGACCTGGGCGAGGGTGGAGCCGTCGCGGAACTCGACCATCGAGTGGACCATCACCTGCGGGTGGACCACCACGTCGATCCGGTCGAAGGGGATGTCGAACAGCAGATGGGCCTCGATGACCTCCAGGCCCTTGTTCACCAGGTTCGCGCTGTTGATCGTGTTGACCGGTCCCATGTCCCATACCGGATGGGCGAGCGCTTGGCCGGGGGTGACCTCGGCCATCTCCGCACGGCTGCGCCCGCGGAACGGGCCGCCGCTGGCGGTCACCACCAGACGGCGCACGTCCTCGCTCCTGCCGCCCTGGAGGCACTGGAAGAGCGCGGAGTGCTCCGAGTCCACGGGCAGGATCTGACCGGGTGCGGCCTGCTTCTTCACCAACGGCCCGCCCACGATCAAGGACTCCTTGTTCGCGAGGATCAGCCGACTGCCGGTCTCCAGGGCCGCCAGGGTGGGGGCCAGGCCGATGGAGCCGGTGATGCCGTTGAGCACCGCGTCACAGGGCAGTGCGGCGAGTTCGGCGGAGGCTCGCGGCCCGCACACCACCTGCGGCAGCCGAGCACCCACCGCGCCCCGGCGCCCGGCCTCCGCCCGGAACACCTCCTCGAACTCCGTCGCGCGATCAGCCGCGATGCCCACGCACTCCACGCCCAGGGCCAGCGCCTGCCGGGCGAGCAGTTGCAGGTTGCCGCCTCCGGCCGAGATCGCCGCGACCCGGAAGCGATCGCGATTGCGCTCGATCACGTCGATCGCCTGCGTGCCGACGGATCCCGTCGACCCAAGAAGGACCAGGTTGCGAGGTTCATGGAAGGCAGAGGCCATGATCGGAATGCTAGCGGCGCTGCCTTGGCAGGCGGAGACCAGCCCTGCCCAGCCTACCAATGAGAGGGGGCCAAGGCCCGGGGCCGGTGAGAGGGCGGGGGCCAGCGGGAGAGCCGGGCCTGTGAGAGGGCCCGGGCCGGTGAGGGGTCAGCGCAGGCAGGCGGCGAGCTTCTGCTCCAGCACCTGCTTTGGCGCGGCACCGACCCACGACCCCTTGGTCTCGCCGCCGGAGTAGACGACGAAGGCGGGGACGGCGGTGACACCGTGCCGGGCCGCCAGCTCTGGCTCCTGCTCGATGTCGACCTTGACCACGTGGCTCAGCCCGCGTGTCCGCCGGGCGCGACGACGTCGGCGAGCGGCCGAGGGAAGGCCGGGGACGCCGCCTCCGCGACGCGGTGGTTCTCGACGTCCCGCGCGATCTCCTCCTCCACCAGGTCGTGGTTGACGGCGATCGCGGCCGCCGACGCCATACCGGCCGCGGTGATCACCTGTGCCCGCCGGTCGGCGACGTTGCCCACGGCCCACACACCGGGGACGCTCGTACGGCCCGATGGGTCGGTGATCAGCTGGCCGCTCTCGTCCCGGGCGCACCCGAGGCCGGTCAGCAGGTCGTCGTGGGGCACCATGCGCGGGAAGACGAACACCGCGCCGCGAGGCACCACGCTGCCCTCGGCCAGCTCGACGCCGCGCAGCCGGTCGTCGTCCACCACCAGCCGCTTGACCGGGCCGTCGACGACCCGCACCCCGCGCGCGGCCAGCCGCTCGCGCTCGTCGCCGGTCAGGTCCATGGTGTGCGGGAAGAAGACGATGTCGGCCGACCACTGCCGCAGCAGCATCGCGTGCCGCACCCCTTCCGGGTGGGTGCCCAGCACCCCGATCGGCTCGTCACCGACCTCGTAGCCGTGGCAGTACGGGCAGTGCAGTACGTCCCTGCCCCACCGCTCACGCACCCCGGGGATGTCCGGCAGCTCGTCGCGCAGCCCGGTGGCCACCACGACCCGCCGTGCCGGGAGCGCCGGGCCGCCCGCCAGGTGCACCTGGAAACCGTGCTCGATGTGGCCAACGTCGACAATGTGGTCAATGTGGTCGATGTGGTCGGCCCGGCCCTCGATCACGTCCACGCCGTATCCGGCCACCTCGGCCCGGCCCACCTCCAGCAGGGCCGCCGGAGGCATCCCGTCCCGGGACAGGAAGCCCTGCATGTGGGAGGCCGGGGCGTTGCGCGGGCTCCCGGCATCCACCACCGCAACCCGGCGGCGAGCCCGGGCGAGCACCAGGGCGGCGCTCAGCCCGGCCGCGCCCCCGCCGACCACCACCACGTCGTATCCGGAATCGTTCGATGCCGCGTTCTTCGTATCGCTCACGGCGACCACCTCCGCCCATAGGCTGCGGCCGCCGGCCCGGAAGTGCCAACCTTTGTTGCCAATTCTGGGAACGCTGTCGTGGCGGCCCGCCTCAGTACGGCAGCCGCCGCCCGCCGGGTGTCCGCAGGTCCAGCGGGGCCGCGGTGGACTTTCTGCCCTTGGCCTTCCTGATCCTCTGCATCTCCGCTCGTCCTCTCAGCTCTCCAGGCTCGGCTGTCCGGTCTTGGCTCTCCAGAATCAGACGTCCAGCTCGAACCAGACGGCCTTGCCCGCGCCCGTACGCTCGACGCCCCAGTCGCGGGACAGGGCCTCGACGAGGAGCAGCCCACGCCCGCACTCCTCCTCCTCGGGCATGTGCTGCACCTGGGGAAGCGCGGGGCTCGCGTCGGCGACCTCGCAGCGCAGGACGCCGCCCGAGGCGGAGAGCGTGACGACCGGCTCTCCCGCGCCGTGGCGCAGCGCGTTGGCGATCAGCTCGCTCACCAGGAGTTCCGCGAGCTCGCTGTGCTCGCCGTACCCCCAGGCGGCGAGCTGGGCGCGGACGAGTCGCCGCGCGGCGGGCGTCGAGGACAGGTCGCGCGGGAGGATCCACGAGGCGTGCCGGTCGCGCGTCGCCGTGGCGGTGTGGGCGGCTCCGGCGTACCCGCAATGGCCCGGCAGCCGCATGTGATCACGCGGCCCGAGCATAGGAAGCCCTGTGTGCGGGGACGCTGCGCCCATCGGGCAGCAGCTCGCCGGTGTCCTCGAAGACCACGACGCCGTTGCAGAGCAGACCCCAGCCCTGCTCGGGGTGGAAGGCCACGAGGCAGGCGGCGCAGTGATCGGGAGCATCCGCGGACGGGCACGGCGGGATGTGCCGGCACATATCAGTCACCTCGCTCGTCCGACACCGGCGAAGCCGGAGCCGGAGAATTCATGGAAGGCCGGCGGCCGGGCGGCCCGGCGCAGCAACTCCCCGAGCGAGAAGTTGACGGTGCGCGGCCTTTCTAGCATCAGGTTGTGGCCGGTTCGCGGGAGGACGACGAGAGCGGCGCCCGGCAGCGTGTACGCGATCGCCTCGCTGTGCTCGACCGGCGTGACCATGTCGTCCCCGCCGACCAGGATCAGCGTGGGCACGTTCCGCAGCACCGCCAGGGCGGCCCGCCCGTCGTGCGCCAGCAGCGTCGCGTAGAAGTCCCCGATCACCTCGATCGGAATGGAGTCGATGATCCGGACGGCGGCCGCCCACACCGCGGGCGACACGTTCGACGCGAACGAGTACCGCCGCACCAGCAGGTGCAGGAGGTCGGCGACGGCGCGGTGCCCGTGCCCGCCCATGATCGATGTCCCCGCCAGCACCTTGAGCAGTCCGGGGACGAACGGCTGCAGCAGCCGCGCGCCGTACGCGGGCAGCCCCAGCGTGACGTGGTCCAGCCCGCCCGCCGAGGTCGCCATCAGCGCGACCCCGGCGACGCGGTCCCGGAACAGGTCCGGGTGCGCCTCGGCCAGCGCCATGATCGCCATACCGCCCATCGAGTGTCCGATCAGGACCACCGGCCCGGACGGGACGACCTCTTCCAGGACCCGGTACAGGTCCCGGCCGAGCTGGGTGATGGTCGCCGATCCGGCGGGGCCGCGACCCGACCGGCCGTGCCCGCGCTGGTCGTACAGGACGAGCCGGGCCTGGTCGGCGAACGCGGTCCGCTGGTCGCTCCAGCAGTCAAGGTGGAGCGCCAGGCCATGGCAGAAGACCATGGTCAGCTCGGCGTCGGCGCGGCCGCCGACCTCCACGTACAGCTCCAGGCCGTCGTCGGCCGCGACGGTGCGCGCCGTTCGGGCGGCCGGGGCCGCGTCTCGGGAGTCGCGCGGAACATCCGTCACGGCGTTCGGCAGCGCCTCGGCCAGCTCAGAGGCCAGGCCAGAAGCCAGCTCAGAGGCCGGCTCAGAGGCCAGCTCAGAGGTCCGGGCAGAGGTCCGGTCCCCCCGGGGACCGAGCCCGCGGATGGTGGTGCCGTCGTACCCGTCCGACGACGGTCCATGGGGGCGATCTCTGAACATTGCCGCCTCCCTCCGCTCGTCAATCGGGCTCCTGGGCGATGTCATCGATAACCTGCTTTCGCCTCCCACGATCGCGCCGTAAGTCCCCGATGTCTGCGCGGGCAGCCGCCATCTTGCGGGCATGCCTGCGGCCATACCGGCTTTCCTGCTAGCTGCAATGACGAGGCGGCGACCGGCTGCGACCCTGGAGACGTGTCGTTGAGATGCCTCATCGTGGACGACAGCGATCACTTCAAGGAGGCCGCCCGCCGGTTGCTCGAAGCGGATGGCATCGCCGTGGTCGGTGTCGCGTCCACCATGGCCGAAGCGCTGCGCCAGACCGGCGAGCTCCGGCCGGACTGCGTGCTGGTCGACATCGACCTCGGCGAGGAGAGCGGGTTCGATCTGGCCCGGCTGCTCACGGACGTGACGGCCGGCGGTCCGCCGTACGTCATCCTGATCTCGACGTACGACGAGGCGGATTTCGCGGAGATGATCGCGGCCAGCCCGGCTGTCGCGTTCCTCGCGAAGCCGAACCTGTCGGGCTGGGCGATCGGCTCGATCCTGCGCGAGGCCGTCGGCGAAGGGGCGTGAACCCGGGGGTTCCCGGCGCTAGCGCGACTCCAGGAAGGCGAGCACCGCGAGGACACGGCGGTGGTCGTCCTCCGTCTCCGGCAACCGCATCCGGGACATGATGCTGCGCACGTGCTTCTCGACGGTGCCCTCGGTGATCCAGAGCTTGTGCGCGATGCCCGCGTTGGAGCGCCCCTCCGCCATCAGGGCGAGCACCTCGCGCTCGCGGTCGGTCAGCAGCTCCAGCGGGTCGTGTCTGCGCCGCGCGGTGATGAGCTCCGTCACCAGGGCGGGATCGACGACCGAGCCTCCGTGGGCGATCCGTTCGAGCGTCTCGACGAATTCGGTCACGGCGGTGACCCGGCTCTTGAGCAGGTAGCCGACCTGGTGCCCGGCGGCGAGCAGTTCCATGGCCTGGTCGACCTCGACGTGCGCCGACAGCATGAGGACGCTCGTCTCCGGGAACTCCTCGCGGATCACGCGGGCCGCGTCGAGCCCCTCGGTCGTGTGCGTGGGGGGCATCCGGATGTCGACGACGGCCAGCACCGGGCGGTGTTCGCGGACGAGGGCGAGCAGCTCGTCGGCGTTCCCCGCCTGGCCGACGACCTCGAACCCCGACCGCTCCAGGAGGCTCGCCAGCCCCTCCCGCAACAGGACGTCGTCGTCCGCCAGGACCACCCGCGTCCGTTCCTCGTCCACCTCATCGCCGCCGTTTCACGTCGGTCGGCCGCGCCACGGGACACGCCGCAGGGGACGGAACGCCGTGCCGTACCGGCCGGCCACGGGCGCTCTGACCTGCGTCGACATCGAACACGCCTCCGGGTTCGTACGGAGTAACGTGGAGGCATGCGTGCGCGGCTGATGTCGTTGCTGCTACGCCCGACGCGCCTGCCCGTCCTGTGGGGCGTCATCGTCAGCGCCTTGTTCGTAGCGGCGGAGACCTTCCTGACCGACCCGCTGGAGAGGTGGGCACCGGGCAGCTCTCTGGGGGTAGTTTACCTACTCGGCGTTCTCGTGGTCTCGTACCTCTGGGGGCTGCGGCTGGGCGTCGTCACCGCCGTGGTCAGCGGTTTCGCGTTCGACTATTTCCACCTTCCCCCTGAGTACACGATCACGCTCTTCAGCAGCTGGTCGTGGATCGCGCTCATCATCTTCATCGTCGTCGCCCTGCTGGCCGGCTGGGCCGCGGCGCTGATGCGCTCCCTCGTCATCGAGGCGGACAATCGGCGCCGGGAGGCCGACACCGACGCCAAGATGTCCCGGCTTCTCATGCGCACCGAGCGCGTGCGATCGGCACTACCGGCCGCCTCCCAGCGCCTGGCCAAGGGGCTCGGCCTGCCGTTCCTGACGATCGAGGTCGACGCGGTTCCGGGCGACGGGGAGCGCACGGCGCTGCCGCTGGTCGAGGGCGCCACCAGGCTCGGCACGCTCCTGGTCCCCGACGGCCTGCCCGACACGACCATGCGCCGCCTGCGCGAGCGTGTCGTACCGTCCCTCGAGGCGCTCCTGCACGCGGCCCGCGACCGCGAGGCGATCAGCCAGGCGCTGGAGACGAGCCGCGACCAACTACGCCGGATCGCCGAAGTGCAGGCCGCGCTGCGCCGGGTCGCGACGCTGGTCGCGCGCGGAGTCCCGCCGACGGACATCCTCGACGCCGTCGCCTGCGAGACCGGCCTCCTCCTGCGGGCGGACTACACGGTGATCGAACGCTACGAGCCCGACGGCACGATCGTCCTGGTGAGCTGGTGGAGCAAGGAGGGCGCCGCCAGCTCGATGCCGCCTGTGGGCTCGCGCTGGCCGGTCAGGGAGCACAGCGTCTCCGGCCTGGTACGGAAGACCCGGCGCCCGAGCCGGATGACGAGGTACGACAACCCGGACGGGGAGCTGGCCGAGTGGGCCCTCACGCAGCGGATCGTCTCCGCGGTCGGCAGCCCCATCGTGGTCGAGGCGCGGCTGTGGGGCGTCGTGATCACCCTCTCCCGCGCCCCGGAGCCCCCGTCGCAGGCCGACGAGGAGCACATGCGCGAGTTCACCGAGCTCATCGCGACCGCGATCTCCAACGCCCAGGCCCGCGACGAGCTCGCCGCCTCCCGCTCCCGCGTCGTCGCGGCCTCCGACGAGACCCGGCACCGCATCGAACGCGACCTGCACGACGGGGCCCAGCAACGTCTCGTCTCACTCGGGCTGGAACTGCGGACCATGGAGTCCGGCGTGCCGGAGGATCTGGTCGAGCTGAGGCAGCGGCTGTCCAGCGCCGTCGACGGGCTGACCCTCGTGCTGGAGGACCTGCGGGAGCTGTCCCGGGGCATCCACCCGGCGATCCTCTCCAAGGGGGGTCTGGGGCCCGCGTTGAAGATGCTCGCGCGCCGCTCCCCCGTCCCCGTCGAGCTCGACGTACGCGCCGACCGGCGGCTGCCGGAGCGGGTCGAGGTGGCCGCCTACTACGTGGTGTCGGAGGCGCTGACGAACGTGGCCAAGCACGCCCAGGCGTCCATGGCCCGGGTCGAGGTGGACGTGGACGACGCGCGCGTCACGATCTCGGTCCGCGACGACGGGGTCGGCGGAGCGGACACCCGCGTCGGCTCCGGGCTCATCGGCCTCAGCGACCGCGTCCAGGCGCTCGACGGCACGCTGGAGATCGCCAGCCCCGCCGGTCAGGGCACCACGCTGACCGCGACGATCCCCCTCGGCACCGGCTGACGGCCGCCACGCCCGTGTTCATGGGACGTCGAGACGGTCGGCGAGCGGCAGGCGGACGACGAACCGCGCGCCGCCCGACGCCGACTCCTCGACCGTGACGGTCCCGCCGTGGGCCTCGGCGATGTCCCGGACGATGGCGAGGCCCAGCCCGGCGCCCCCGTGGCTCCGGCTGCGGGCCGTGTCCAGCCGGGCGAACCGTTCGAAGATCCACGCACGCTCGGCCGGGGGGATGCCGCACCCGTCGTCGGCCACGACCAGCTCGGCGTGGCCGCCGTCCTCGCGCACCTCGACCTGGAGCACGTGCTTGCCGTGCCGCTGCGCGTTATCAAGGAGATTGGCGACGAGTCGCCGGACCTCGTGGCAGACGACCTCGACCGTCGTTCCCGGCGTGAGCCGCGGCAGCACCGGCAGCGGGTCGGCGCGCGTGGCGATCTCGGTCTCGACCAGCTCCGCCAGATCCACCCGGGCCGGCTCACCGGACGCTCGCATCCCGACCTTGGCCAGCACGAGAAGATCGGAGACGATCGCCTGGAGGCGGTCCACGTCCCGCAACGCGCGGCCGAGGAGCTTGTCCAGCTCCGTCGTGTCCGGGTGGAGCTGGGCCTCCTCGAGCTGCGTACGGAGGCCCGCGATCGGGGTGAGCAGCTCATGTGCGGCGTCGGACACGAACTGCCGCTGCTGGGCGAGCATCCGGTCGATCCTTTTCCGGAGGCTCTCCGCCTCGTCCGACGTCGCGCCGTTCACGGCCGAGGACGGACGGGAGTTCCGGTCGGGGGCCGGAGCGGCCACCGACGTGCCGTTCACCCCGCCGACGGGGACGGGTCTCGGGTCGCGCTGACACATGACGCCCATCCAGAGTTCTTGTCACGTCCAGGAGAGGCACCGTCCGGGCCTGCTCGTCCGTGGTCCGGAGAGCCGAGGAGTGCCTTTCTTTAACGATGACGTCCCTTCGGCGCGCTGTCTGTGCGGGTAGCCACCATTTCCACCCCCATGCCAGCAGGGTTCCCGGCATTACCGCCAGCCGGTATGCCGGGACCGCCTACTCCCCCACCACGTCCGGCTCGAGAGCCGCGGGCAGCACGCCGGTCCGATGGAGGTGGTCGCGGGCGGCGGCGATGGCCTCGGGCGTGGTGGCGAAGACGTGGCCGGCCCGGTCGAGGTCGGCGATCACGCCCAGCGCGTGCAGGGGCTGGTGGTGGCCGTCTCTGATGCCGGAGATGTAGACGGTGATGCCGCGCCGTCGCAGCCGGGTGATGGCGTCGCCGAGAACGAGGGCGCCGCTGGCGTCGATGGCGGTGACCCGGGACATGCGCAGGATGACCACCGACACGTCGGCGACGTCGGAGAGCTCCAGCAGGAAGCGGTGGGCGGCGGCGAAGAACAGCGGCCCGTCCAGGCGGTAGGCGACGATGTGCTCGGCGAGCAGGGCGTGCTCCTCGTCGGTGTGGTCGCCGGGCAGGTCGGGGCGCAGCGGCACGGCGTCCAGGCGGACGTTCCGCGCGATGGCCCGGAGCGCGAGCGCCCCGGCCACGATCAGGCCGAGGATGACGGCCTGGACCAGGTCGAGCGCGACGGTGGCCAGCCCGGTCAGCACCAGGACGACGGCGTCGCCGCGGGTGGAGCGGAGCATCGCCTTGACCGAACCGGCCTCGACCATGCGGAAGGCGGTGGCCAGCAGCACGCCGGCCAGCGCGGCCAGCGGGATCTTGGCGACCAGCCCCGAAGCGGTGAACACGATCACCGCGAGGATCGCGGCGTGGGCCAGCGCGGCCAGCCGCGACTGGGCCCCGGACCGGACGTTCACCGCCGTACGGGCGATGGCGCCGGTGGCGGGCACACCGCCGAACAGCGGCGCGACAAGGTTGGCCAGGCCCTGCCCGAACAGCTCCCGGTCGGGGTCGTGCTTGTGGTTGACGCTCATGCCGTCCGCGACGGCGGCCGACAGCAGTGACTCCAGCGCGGCCAGCGCGGCCACGGCGACGGCGGGGGCGAGCAGCGAGCCGAGGGCGGAGACGTCGAGGAACGCCAGGGACGGCGCGGGCAGACCGGCGGGCAGCTCGCCGATGCGGGGCACGTCCAGGCCGGCCAGCTCGGCGCCCACGGTGGCGGCGGCCACGGCCAGCAGGGAGAAGGGCACGGTCGGGCGCAGCCGCGCGCCCGCGAGCATCAGCGCGGCCACCGCGACGGCGATGGCCGGCGGCCACCAGTTCGGATGGGCGAGGAAGTCGCGGGCGGCCTGCCAGGCCACCACGGTGACCTTGTCGCTGTGGGAGGCGGGCACGCCGAGCGCGCCGGGGATCTGCTGCAGGCCGATCACGCAGGCGATGCCGAGGGTGAACCCCTCCACCACCGGGGCCGGGACCAACGCCATGTACTTGCCCGCGCGCGCCAGCGCCAGCGCGACCAGCAGCAGCCCGGCCAGTACGCCGACCGTCAGCACGCCGGAGGCGCCGTGCGCGTGCATGATCGGCACCAGCACCACCGTCATCGCGCCGGTCGGCCCGGTCACCTGCAGCCCCGAGCCGCCGAAGACCGCGGCGATCGCCCCCGCGACCACCGCCGTGGCCAGCCCGGCGGCCGCGCCCAGCCCGGACGAGATGCCGAACCCGAGCGCCAGCGGCAGCGCCACGATCGCCACGGTCAGCCCGGCCAGCAGGTCGCGGCGCGGACGGCGGGCGTAGGCGGCGATCTCGGCCCGCTCGGGCAGCAGCGAACGCAGGCGGGCCCGGCTCGCCGACATCAGCGTGCTCATGAGACGCCGCTGTTCGCTTCGTCCGCCAGCAGCTCGCTGAGCAGCTCGTTCTGTCCCGTCAGCTTCTCGGTGAGGAGGACGCGGGCGGCGCGCAGCAGCTCGGCCACCCGCCCGCCGGCCAGGGCGTACACCATGGTGTTGCCCTCGCGCTGCGCGGTGACCATGCTCGAACGGCGCAGCACGGCCAGGTGCTGCGACAGCCCGGTCGGCTCCACCTCGATCGCGGCCAGCAGCTCGCGCACCGACGTCGGCCCGTCCTGGAGCAACTCCAGCACCCGGATCCGCACCGGGTGGCCCAGCAGCCGGAACAGCTCCGCCTTGGCCTCGTACAGCGGCACCGACATCACACGTCCGCCTTACCGGCCGGCCCCGCGCCGCCGTCCCTGCCGGGGCGCGGCCGTGCCGCACCCTGCGTCCTCGCGGGCGGCTCCTGCCCGGCCACGCCGGCGAATGCCCTGATCACGTCACTCCCGTGGTCCCGTTATCGCATAAGCGACAGAATGCAATTGCGCATTTTCGCAATTACGATACATCGGCGCACCGCATGCTCCGCACACAGGGGCCGGTGGCGACGGAACCTCGCCGGGCAATATCGGGATGCCGACCGCGCACGGCGGTCAATAGGGTGATGTGATGACGATCTTCGGCCCGGTCATCGACGTACGCCCCCTGTTCCCCCGCGAACGACGGGCCATGCTCGACCTGCTGCGCGCCCTGGATCCGGCCGACTGGGCCAGGCCGACGGTCTGCCCGGGCTGGGATGTGCACGACGTCGCCGGCCATGTGCTCAACGACTACATGCGGCGCCTGTCCGGCAGCCGGGACGGATACGGCGGCGCCGTCTTCGGCGACGGCGAGACGCTTCCCACCTATCTCGCGCGTACCAACGAGGAGTTCGTCCGGGCGACTCGCCAGCTCAGCCCACAGCTGCTGATCGAGCTGCTGGAGCACCTGGGACCGCGCCTGGACACCGTCTGGGCCGCACACGATCCGGAGGCGCCCGCCGGCCTGAACGTGTCCTGGGCGGCGACGGACGTCGACAGCCCCGCCTGGCTGGACATCGGACGCGAATACACCGAATTCTGGAGCCACCAGCAGCAGGTGCGCGACGCCGTCGCGCGTCCCGGCGCGACCGAGCCGGAACTCATGGCGCCCGTCCTGGACATCTTCGCCCGCGCCTTGCCGTACGCCCTGCGAGGGCACGACCGTCCGGAGGGCACCGCCGCGCACCTGGAGGTGCTCGGGACGGCGGGCGGCCGATGGAGCGCGGCGTGGCAGGGCGGCCGGTGGCGGATGGCGACGCCGGGAGACGAACCGGCCGCGCGCGTCTCGATGGGCCAGGACACCTTCTGGCGACTCGCGACCCGAGGCATCACCGTCGAGGAGGCCCGCCGGCGCTCGGAGCCGAGCGGCGATCCGGAGCTCACCGCCGCCATGACGACCCTGCTCGCGGTCGTCGCGGAGAACGGCGACAGCCGCTGAACAGGCGATCGAGCGCTTGATCTTCGGGGGTCATTCGCGCGACCGGGCCGGGACAGCGGCTCTCGGCGGGGCGGAGGTCGCGGACCGGGCGATGTGGTTCCGCAGCTCCGGCACCGCCCAGACGATCGCCGCCACGGTCGCCGTTGTGAGCAGCCCACCGGCGCAGATCACCACTCGGGGATCGAGGAGTGACGTGGCGGCCCCGTGCAGCAGGTTCGCGATGTGCGGGCCACCGAAGAGGACGACGGTGAGCGATCCCTGGATCCGGCCGCGCATGGCGTCGTGGGTGTGTGCCTGCGTGATGGCGTTGCGGAAGGTGCTCAGCACGAAGTTGACCGCACCGCCGAGGACGAGCGCCGCCAGTGCGATCCACAGCTGTGCGGCCAGTCCGAGGAACACGACGGTTATGCCCCAGGCGGCGGCCGCCCCCGCCATGAGCGCACCGTGGCGTCGGGCGCGAGTGAACGTGCCCGACAACAGCCCGGCTGCGACGACCCCGGCCGGATAGGCGGCGTAGAGCAGTCCCAGCTCCAGGCCGCCTCCGGCGGGTCCGCCATAGGTGTGCTGGGCGAGTTCCGGAAACAGGGCCGTCGGCATGCCGAAGACCATCGCCGCGAGGTCCACCGCGAGCACCGCCACCAGCAGCCGGCTGGCCGCGAAGTACCGGAAACTGGCCACTACCTGGCTGATCGTGGGGCGACGCCGACGGTGCCGCGCGGCCGGATCGCGCGATGATCCGGCCGGGTGCGGCTGCGCCGGCAGCGGTGGAAGCGGCGGAAGTGGCGGCAGCTTGGCGACCGCCCACACAACGGCCATCAGCGCGACGGCATCGAACAGGTACAGCGTGTCGAGCCCGACTATCGGGATCAGGACCCCGGCCAGCGCCGGTCCGACGATCGACCCGGCGTAGCGGGTCAGCGAGCTCAGGCTGTTCGCGGCCGGTAGCAGCTCGACGGGGACGAGGCGGGGCACCACCGCGCCCATCGTGGTCATGATCGCCGCGAAGGACAGGCCCTGGCAGGCGACCAACAGCATCACGACCGGGACGGACCGCCCGCCGAGCACGGCCTGGGCCCACAAGGCCGCGTACGTGAACGCGAGGCCGCAGTTGGCCGCCAGTAGCACTCTTCGCCGGTCCATGAGATCGGCGAGCGCGCCGATCCACAACGCCGCCACGACCAGCGCGGCGAACGACGACGCCGCCGCCGCGCCCACGACCGCCGAGGAGCCGGTCACCGTGTACAGCTGCGTCGGCACGGCGACCACGCTGAACGAACCGCCCACCGCGCAGACCGCCGACGCCGCCCACAATCGCCGGAAGGCCGCGACGGCCAGCGGGCGGCGGTCCACCGCGTAGGCGCCGAGTGACCGGACTTTCGACGCGCTCACCGCCCGGTGCCCGCGGGCCTGGCCGCGGCCGGCGCCTCCAGGCTCACCACGTCGGCGACGACGCAGGCGATGTTGTCGGGGGCGCCCGCGGCGTACGCCCGCGCGACCAGTTCGTCGAGCACGTGCTGGGGTGCGGCGGGCCCGGTCAGCACCTCGCGCAGCGATCCGGCGGGGACGACGGCGGACAGGCCGTCGGAACACAGCAGGTACCGGTCACCGGCCGCGGCCTCGTGCAGCGACAGGTGCGGCCGGGCCCCGCCGGTACCGGTCAGCGCTCGCGCGAGCAGCGAGCGTCGCGGATGCGAGGCCGCTTCCTCCTCGGTCAGCCGGCCCTCGTCGACCAACGACTGGACGTAAGTGTGGTCATGGGTGATCTGGAACAGTTCCCCGTCCCGTACGAGGTAGGCCCGGGTGTCACCGATGTGCACCAGCGCCAGCCGGGAACCCGACCACAGCAGTGCGGTCAACGTGGTGACCGCCTCACCCGACGGTGTCGACGCGGCGATTTCCCCGATCATCCGGTCGGCTTCGCCGACCGCGTCGGAGAGAGCGCCCAGCAGGTCCTCGGCCGGGACGGCCATGGTCTCCAGCGGTTTGAGCGCGTCGACGGCCGCCGCGCTCGCGAGGTCCCCGGCCGGGCCGCGGACCCCGTCGGCCACCGCCAGCAGCCGGGGGCCGGCGTACGCGGTGTCTTCGTTGCTCGTGCGCACCAGTCCCGACTCTGACCGGGCGGCGTAGCGAATCCCCAGTACGGTCGCCGTCTCTTCCACGGTGCTTCCTCTTCCCGACAGGTAGTCGACGAGGAACGTGGCCAACTGCCCGCGGGCGGCGGTCTCGGCCAGCACCTGCTCCCAGTAGCGGGCGATCTCTTCGGCCGCCGCGCTCGCCGGCAGGTCGCACACCTGCCGGATGCGGGCCAACGGCATGCCCAGCCGCCGCAGCCAGGCGATCAGCCGGGCCCGCTCCAGCTGCGCCGGATCGTAGAACCGGTATCCGGACTCTCCGTCCACCGCGGCCGGGCGCAGCAACCCGAGTTCGTCATACAGCCGCAACGCCTTCGGCGACAGCCGGGCTGCCCGAGCGAACGCCCCGATTGTCAGCAGCCGCACCGCTCCTCCTCGTCCCGGCCGCCGTGGCCGGTACGGACGATGCTGCTGCTTCACCCAGGGGGAAGGTCAACACGCCGCCGTGTTCCCGGCGTCGGCCGTCCGGCGTACGCGGGCCCTCCCGCGGCGCGGCGACGCCGTACCGCGGGAGGGCCCGTTTGGGGGCGCGGGTCAGGCGGCCGCGCGGGCGGCCAGCGCGACCGTTGCCTGGCGGGTGACGCCGTTCACGGTGACGGCGACCACGACCTGCCCCGGGCGCAGCGCCGTGATGGTCCCGGTCTCCGGGTCCAGCACCGCGACGTGCCACGGCTTGGCGCCGGCGCGATCGCCGACGTGCAGGTTCGGGGAGCCGGACCAGTCGGCCGAGGCCGGATAGGCGGCGGGCACCGTACGGCCGTCCTGCGTCAGGGTGGCCGACACGCGGCCGGACTCGCCGACCTTCATGGAAGCGGGCGCGGTGAGGGTCAGCTCGTCCACGTGCGGGCGGACCTGCGTGCCGATCCAGGTCGGCGCGTCCACGAACCAGTTGCGCCGGACGTGCTCGGCCTCCTTCGCCGTCACCGGGTCGACGCCCCACAGCGACCAGCCGGTGAACCCTCCGTCGTCGGCCGCCGTGGCCGGGTTCTTGCCGGAGTTGCCGTTGATGAAGTACGGCACGGCGTCGACGTGCGAGGCGTGGAACGTCCCGACGTGACCACCGATGTAGGCCGCTCCCTTGCCGGTGGTGCGCTGGAAGTCGGCCAGCCAGCCCTCGACCAGCGCGGCCTCCTTGCGGTCGCCGAGCTGGCTGCCCTTGCCGGGCGTGGGGTCGCGCGGAGGCACGTGGAACAGCACGGCCACCGACCCGATCGCGGGGTCCTTCGCGGCCGCGTCGAGCTGCTTCCTGAGCATGGCCACCTGTTCGAACCCTCCGCCGAGCAGGTTCAGCCGCGAGGTGTCGAGGGTGATGAAGCGGGTGCCCTTGTGGTCGAACGTGCCGTAGGTGTCGCCGAAGACCGCCTTGAAGTTGTCGATCTTTCCGCCCATCACCTCGTGGTTGCCGGGCACGTAGTGGAACGGCAGCTCGCCGCCGAGTTCCTCGTCCAGGATGCGCTTGGCCAGCGCGAAGTCCTCGGGGGACGCCTCGTCGACGAGGTCGCCGTCGATGATCAGGAATTCGGGCTTGGCCGCCTTGATCTCCCGCAGGGTGCGGCGGACGTTGGCGACGATGTCGCTGCCGGGGTCGCGCGCCACGAACTGGCCGTCGGACATGACCGCGAACCGCCACGGCATGCCGGCCACCTCGGTGCCGGTACGGACGACCGGGTCGGTCACCTTGACGGCGGCCGGGGCGCTCACCTGCGGCGGCACCTTGGCGACCAGCCCGTCGATGGCGATCTCGCCGTTGTACAGCGTGTCGGCCCTGGTCTCCGCGACGTAGAAGCGCCGGAGCTTCAGCGGGTAGTTCACCCCGGGCGGGACGGCGAACTCGACGTACTTCCAGCCGGTCCAGGTGAGGTAGGGGCCGCGCAGGATCTGCGACTGCCCCTGGGCGTCGTAGAACTCCAGGCTCGGCCACTCCCCGTGCCCGGAGGAGCTGATCCACATCCCGAACGCCTGCGGCTGCCCCTCCACGGTGATCTCCCGGGGTGGGCTGGCGTAGGCCGCCCGCGTGGCGGTCGACTGGGTGAAGTCGTACGCGAGCCGTAGCCCGCCGCCGCTCTGACCCGGCGTCGGCGACAGCGATCCGGTGGCGCGCGCCGCGGAGAACGTCCAGGACGCGGCGTCCTCGAAGTCGGCGACCGAGACGTCCTGGTAGCCGATCGTCACCGGCACCGCGGTGGTCACCTTGCCGGCCGTGACGGTGATCGTGCCCGAGCCGGTCGCCTTCTTCGACGTCACCGTGAACAGACCGTGCTCGGCGGGGGCGACGTCGAACAGGGTCGTGTCGTAGTCGAGGCGCAGGTCGCCGGGCTCGATGGGAGCGGAGTTGCCGTTGCGGTCGTAACCCACCACGCCGAAGACGCCCGCGTCGTCCGCGCCGCCGAGGCCGACCAGGTCGGCCGTGGCGCCCAGCCGTTCGAGGGGCTGCAGGACGGTGAGCTCGATCGTGCCCTTGACGCCGCCGCGCGAGGCGGTGACGGTCGTCTGGCCGGGCGTCGAGGCGTGGAAGACGCCGTCGCGGCCGACCTGCCCGTGCACGGCCGGTGTGGCCCGCCACGAGGGCGCGCCGGCCACCGGGCCGTACGTCTCGTCGTAGCCGTCGGCGGTGAGCTTGCGGGTGAGCCCGGGGAAGACCCGGTCGGTGCTCCCGCCCGCGGTCGGACCGGTGCCCGGCGCCTTCACCGGGTCGGCGGCCGTCTCGACCCAGAAGCCCTTGAGCTTGCCGCTGCCGGCGGGGGCGTAGAGGGCCAGGCCGTTGGGGACGTGTCGCTCCTCGCCGTCGGAGGGGCTGTTCTCCACGCGGGCGTCGGCGGAGCCGGGCTTGCGGGCGAGCATCGTGGAGGAGCCGCCGCCGTCGAGGTTGATCGCGTTGTGCGCGCCGAGCTCGGCCATCATGGCTCCGAGTTCGGTGAGGGTGACGCCCCGGCTGTCGGCCTGGCGGCCGTCGACGGTCAGCATGTACATCGTGCGGCCGTCGGCGGAGAAGCCGACGGCGGTGCGCGGGTGGGCGGCGTTGTCGGAGGAGACCTGGGCGGCACCGTCCTTGACGAGGATGTCACCGCCGCCGACCGCGGTCTTGACGGCGCCGCCGTCGGAGGCCTTCGGCTGGTACGCCACGTCGACGCGGTCGCCCGGCTTCAGCCGGGCGAGGGCCGCCGCCCCGGCCTCGCGGCCGAGGAGGATCGTCGTGCCCGCCGGGATGGGGCCGCCGCCGGCGGCGGAGCGTACCTCGGCGACGGCGCCGTCGCGGAGCACGACCTCGGTGACCGCGGCGGCGCCCGCGACCGCGCGGCCGCGATCGTAGGAGCCCCAGAGCGGGGTGAACACGCCGACGCCGCCGGCCTGGATGAGCTGGTTGAACTGGGTCAGGGTGATCGGTTCGCCGCCCGCCGGGGTGGCGCTGCCGTCGAACCGCATCTGCAGCACGCGCCCGACGCCGTCGGGCGTGAGCGCGACCGCGTTGCCGTGGCCGGCGACCGGGGACTGGACGAGCTCCCCGTCGCGGACGCCGACGCCCTGGGCCGCCCCCGAGTTGTTGATGTCGAAGAAGTCGCCGTTGACGGCGGCGATGGCGCGGCCGCGCTTCACCGGCCCGGACAGCGGCTCGGTCTTCGACACCTCCCCGGAGAAGACGTAGCCGGCGCTCGCGCCGCCGGTGAGGTCGGCGGTGATCGCGTCGGCGCGTAACCAGCCGGCCGCGTCGTAGCGGTCGAACGAGGAGAGCGTGACACCCGGCGCGACCGGCCGGGTCTGCTTCGCCGTCTCCAGCCGCTGCGTGCCGGGGGTGGCCAGCAGCGTGGAGGCGGCCGGATACGAGGACGCGGGGGCGGCGTCCTCGACGAGGGGGTGCTGTGGCTGTGGGGGTTGCGCGTCGGCCGTGGCGGGCCCGGCGGTCGCGCCGAACGCGAGCAGCGGGGCGAGGAGGGCCACGGCCAGCAAGCGGGGGTGGTGACTTTGATGACGTTGTGACACGAGCGAACTCAATCGCGTTCTGGTTACAAGTTTCAAGACTTGGACGTGTCCTAAAAGAAAACTTCATGCGGCCTCCGCGATCTCCCATCCCACCGCGGATTCGGCCCCACACAGGCGAATACCGCCCCAGGCCTGGGCAAATGACCACTGCCGCCAACGCCGCCCCCGCCACCGAAGCCGACCCGAGCGGAACAAGAAAACCGGCGCCGCCCTTTACAATGTAGATCACTGCCGGGGCGTCACGGGCGCCGATCACGGCCGGCGCGCCCCACATTGTCGAAGCCGGGCCCGACACGAGAATGGGTGCGACCAGGATGCGGATATTTGTCCAGTCCCCTCAGGCCACCAGGAGATTGCCCATCATGGCCATGTCCTCGTGTTCCAGGTTGTGACAGTGGAAGACGTAGCGACCTGGGTAGCCGTCGAAGCGAACGATGATCTCGGCCTGTTCGGCCGGCCGCAGGTCGAGGGTGTCCTTCCAGCCCAGGTCGTAGGCACCGGGCCCGCCGTTGCCGCGCGAGAGCACCTGGAACGGCGCCAGGTGCAGGTGGATCGGGTGATGGAAGTCGGTGATGAGCCGCCAGACCTCGACCGTGCCGAGCCGGGCACGGGCATGGACGACGTCGGGGCCGAACGGGAGGCCGTTGATCGTCCAGCCGGTCATGCCGTGCATCGTGTCGTGCCGGAAGCGCAGGGTGCGGGTGACCACGGCATCGGCGCGGTCCAGCGGAACGATCCGTGAGAGCCGGTCCGGCACGCGGCTGTCGTCGTGGGCCGCACGGGCGACGCGGAACCGCATGACCTGTGCCGTCGGGCCGCTGCCGAACTCGTTGACCAGCGTGACCTCCTGGCCGACGCGGTAGGCGCCGAAGTCGACCACCACGTCGTACCGCTGGGCGGGCGCCATCTCGATGGCGTCATGCCGTAGCGGACGCTCCAGCAGCCCGGCGTCGGTGCCGATCTGGACGAGCCCGCCGCCACCCGGTGGGGGCGGGTCCAGGGCGAGCCGGTAGCGCCGGGCGTTGGAGGCGTTGAGCAGCCGCAGCCGGTGACGGGCCGCGGAGACCTCGGCGAGCGGCCAGGGCACACCGTTGACGAGGATGACGTCGCCGAGCACTCCAGGGCTGTAGGCGTCCATCACTCCCGGCGTGGTCAGGGTGGGGTCGAGACTCGGGTACAGCAGCGAGCCGTCCTCGGCGAACGACCGGTCGGCGATCATCAACGGCAGGTCGCGCTCGCCCCGGGGCAGCGGCAGCGCGTCCTCCTCGTCGTCGTGCACGAGATGGAAGCCGGCGAGCCCGCGCCAGACGCTGGGACCGGTGAAGTCCATCCGATGGTCGTGGTACCAGAGGGTGGCGGCGCGCTGCTCCAGCGGATAGCGGTAGTCGCGCTCCCCGATGGTGACGGCCCCGGCCATGTCATGGTGGTGTCCCTGGCCAGGAGCGACGGCGACGGGCATCAGCAGGTCGGTCGGGTAGCCGTCCTCGGACGAGGGCGTCCGGCCGCCGTGCAGGTGGACGACGACCGGCGCCGGCAGCTCGTTACGGTGCCGCACGACCGTGGGCCGGCCGCTGCGCGACACGATCGTCGGACCCGGGAAGATGCCGTTGTACCCCCAGATCCGGGTCCGTAGGCCCGGGATCAGCTCGACGTCGGCCGCTCGCTGTACCACCTCGTAGTGGTCGCCGGCTGCGTCGCTGCGCACCGGCGTCAGCACCGGCGGGACGGCGAGGGGCAGGCGAAACCGGGCCGGGAGCGGGGCCCGGCTCAGCAGCAGAGTGCCGGTCGAGGTCGACCCGTGTATGCCCGACAGCAGCGGCACCCCGACGCCCGCCGCCACCGCCGCACCGCCCAGCACACCGAAGAAGTTCCGTCTGTTCATCGCCTTCATGCCCGCCCGCCGCCCTCCGCCGAGCGGGGCCGACGCCAGGCCCAGTGGACGAGGACGACGGCCAGAAAGATGATCGAGACGCCGAGCGGAATGTGCACGGTGAGCATGCGCGCGAAGCCGAGCACGATCTGCAGGGCGACCAACCCGAACAGCGCAAGGCACGCGAGCACCGGCCAGAACGGCCCGCCGCCCGGCCATCTGATGGGTATCGCGGCCACCGCGGCGACGAGCACGGCGATGCCGGCCGCAGTGGCGTTCTCCCGGTGCGTGTGGAGCGCGGCGAATGTACCCGACAGGAACTGCCCGGCGAACACCGCCTGGTCGAACAGCAACACCGCGGCCACCGTCATCGCGCCCCGGAAGGGCCACCGAACCCAACGTCGTGCCCGGCGGACCTGGCCATCACCGGTCTCGGCAAGTAAGGGGGAAGTCGTCATCGATCCTCAAATGGGCGAGGCGAGATAGTCTCAGATGAGACTATCTCTGACTACCCTACACTGGGGAGGCGATGAACGCTGAAAACAGCCCGAGCCCTCCACCGGCCGGACGCGACTACAGCCTCGGGCCACTGCTGCGGCTCGCCGGGCAGCGCGCGTCCGCGGCGTTCTCCGAGGGATTGGTCCCGCTCGGCATCGAGGGCCGCCACTTCGGCGTGCTGCTCAACCTGGTCCGCCACGGGCCGGTCAACCAGCGCAAGATCGGCGCGCTCACCGGGAGCGACAAATCGTCGATCGTACGGACGGTCGACGATCTCGAGGCCCGGGGCCTCGCAGTACGCCGGCCCGCCGCAGGTGACCGGCGCGCCTACGCGGTGGAGATCACCGACGCGGGCCGGGAGCTGTTCGCCCACGCGGAGGCGGTCGCCATGCGCGTCAACGGCGAGCTGCTGGCTCACCTGACCGCGGAAGAGCAGGACCACCTCCGGCACCTGCTGCGCAGGTTCGTCTCCCCATGAGGACCTCAGCCCCCTCGCCCGCCCTGCCGCGCGCGATGCCGGGGCGGATGCCCCAGGCGTTCTCCGTCAGCACGTCACCGTGGCCGCTGTGGGCAGAACACCATCGGTGAAATAGCGGTTGATGTGGGCGCGGGCGCAGGCGTTGACACCGTAGAGGGTGTGGCCGGGACCCTCGTGGCGGACGGTGACACTGCCCGGCACCTGCGCGAGCACCCGCTGGACGGCGTCCGACTCGCCCCACGCGCCCGCGCCGAGCATCGGCGGCAGCCCCTTCGGCAGCGGGGTGGGCGGGTTGCTGACCGGGACCGGCCAGCCGACGCAGCCGAGACTCCCGGTCGCCAGGGTGTTGGCGGCTCCGGCGTCGGGGGCGACCTTGCGCAGCCGGGCGACCAGCGGCTCCAGTTCGGCGCGGCCGGAGGGACGGGGCCAGTCGAGGCATTCGGTGACGCCGGTCGACTGGTCGGGATAGCGAAGGCCGCGCTCGGGGACGAAACCGGAGGCGTCACCGGCGGCGGCCGCGCGGATGTCGCGCGCCAGCTTCGGCCACGCCTCGGCGCCCTGCTTGGCGGAACCGATCGCGAAGGCCTGGAGGTCGCTGCCGTCGTACGCGATGCCGGACTTCTTGGCCGGTATCGGCGCGCGGCCGGCCCTGGCGATCAACGTGCGCCACTTCCCCGGCACGTCGCGGCACTTGCCCGCGGCCGCGCACCAGTCGAAGAACCGGTCGATGGCCTGCTGATTGCTCCTGGCCATCTCCTCCTGCTCGCCGGCCCAGTCGCCGGTGCTGTGGTGCCACGTGCCGTCGAGCACCATCGTGCGCACCTGGCCGGGGAACAGCCGGGCGTAGTCCTGCCCGTAGAACCCGGCGTAGGAGGCGCCGTAGAAGTTGAGCTTGGCGCCGCCGAGCGCCTTCCTGATCGCCTCCATGTCCCTGGCGTTGTCCGCCGAGCTCATGGCGGCGAAGAGCTCGGGGTCCTTGGCGCGGCAGGCCTCGGCGTAACCGCGGTTGGCGTCGGCGAGCCGCCCGAATTCGGCGTCGTCCCCGGGGAGCTTCGGCAGCGGGAGCCGGGTCCAGGTGCACGGCAGACCGGTGCCGAGGCCGCCGAACTGCTCGCCGTATCCCCGGGTGTCCCACGTGACGATGTCCATGCGCTCGCGGAGCCCGGACCACCAGTCGAGGGACTGGGTGAGGGCGATCCCCGGCGCGCCCGGCCCGCCGTACGCCACCACCACAGCGCCCTCGGAGCGGCCGGTGGCCTTGAGCCGGCCCAGTTTCAGCGTGATCGTGCGGCCGTCGGACTTCCGCCAGTCGACCGGAACCTCGAGGTCGGCGCATTCCATCCCGACCTTGTCGCCGGGGCAGGGCTTCCATTCGAGCGGATCGGCGGCCTGCGGCGCGTGCGCGCCCGAACCCAGCAAGGTCAGCGCTACGGCGATTGATTTCAGCATGCCGATCACGATCGCCGAAGCGGCGCTCCGGCCGCGTCGGACCGGGGGCTGGTTCGGCGATCGGCGGATCAGACCGGGGGATGTCATCCCGCCGCGGCACGACGGCGCGCCCGTCAGCCGCCGGTTCACGGCCGGAGTGACAGCGGCCGGAGTGACAGGGGTCCGATCTCACCCCGGTCGCTCCTGTCACTCCTCGGAGCTGTGCCGTTCCGCGAGCAGCTCGGCCGGGGCGTCGACGGCGGCGAGGAACGCGGACGCCGCGGGTGTGAGGCTGAACCGGCTCCACGCAAGGTGCTCGACGCGGGCCGGCGCGTCGGACACCTGGACGGTGATCACGCCGGTGAGCTGCGGCGTGTAGGCGGACGGCAGCATGGCGATGCCGAGCCCCTGCCGGACGAGCTGGGCCATGAAATCCGCGGCGGTCACTTCGAAGGCGACCTCGCGGCCGAGGCCCGCGGCCGCGAAGGCCTGGTCGGACTGGATCCGCCCCGCCGTACCGGCCGGGAAGTCCACGAACACCTCGGACGAGAGCCGGTGGAGATCGACATGCGGCTCCCCCGCCAGCGGATGCCCCGGTGCGACCACGGCGACGAGCCAGTCATGGGCGAGCTCGCGGGAGCGGACGCCCTGCGGGCGGGCCGTTGCCGGCAGGCCCAGGAAGGCCACGTCGACGGTCCCGTCCTTGATCTGTTCGACGAGGTCCTCGCTGGCGCCCACGCGCAGGCCGACGCGCACGTTCGGGTATTTCCGGCGAAAGCCGTCCAGCGTGGCCGGGACGTCGATCGCGGCGACGGTGGGGATCACCCCCACGGTGAGCCGTCCGCGTACCTCCCCGGCAGCGGCGGCGACCTCGGCCACGGCGCGCTCCGCGGCGTCCAGGCATTGGCGGGCGGCGGGGAGGAACGCCTCACCGGCCGGCGTCAGCCGCACCATGCGGCTGGTGCGGTCGAAGAGCCGCGCGCCGAGTTCACGTTCCAGCCGGGCGATCTGGTGGCTGAGTGCGGACTGGACGACCAGGCACCGCTCGGCGGCGCGGGTGAAGCTGTTCGTCTCGGCCACCGCGAGGACGTAGCGGATCTGCTGGAGCTCCATGGATCTATCGTGGATCACGATAGATGAAGTGACAAACATGTGTTGGACTCATTGATGCCGCAAGGCCCAGACTCAGTGACGTGAGAAACACGGCGACACACACCATCTCGACGGGAACCACCACAGGTCGCTCGTACGGGAACCTGGCCGGTACGGCGGCGACGGCGCTCGCGCCCGTGGTCTGGGGCACGACCTACATCATCACCACCGAGTTCCTCCCCCCGGGGCATCCGCTGTTCGCCGGGCTGCTGCGGTCGCTCCCCGCGGGCCTGATCGCGCTCGCGTTCACCCGGACGCTGCCGCGCGGGGCGTGGTGGTGGAAGGCCGCGGCGCTCGGTGTGCTGAACATCGGCCTGTTCTTCCCGTTCCTGTTCACGGCCGCGGAGCGTCTGCCGGGCGGCGTCGCCGCCACGCTGGGGGCGGCTCAGCCGATCATCGTCGCCGCCCTGGCCGTGATGGTCCTCCACGAGCGCCCGTCCCCGCGCCGCTTCGTCTGGGGTGCGGTCGGCGTCGCGGGCGTCGGCCTGGTGGTGATCGGCCCTGCCGCGGCCTTCGACGCGGTCGGGATCGGGGCCGGACTCGCCGGCGCGGTCGTGATGGCGTTGGGCGTGACGCTCACCAAGCGCTGGGGACGCCCCGCCGGTGTCAGCCCCACGGCGTTCGCCGGATGGCAGCTCACCGCCGGCGGCCTGTTCCTGGTGCCCGTCACGTTCCTCGTCGAAGGGCCGCCGCCCGCGATCGACGGCACCGCCGCGATCGGCTACCTCTGGCTCGGGCTGGTCGGCGGCCTGCTCGCCTACGTCCTGTGGTTCCGCGGCGTGACCGCGCTGCCCGTCACGTCGGTCGCGGTCCTCGGCCTGATCTCCCCGATGGTCGCCGCGCTTCTCGGCGCCCTCCTGCTCGGCCAGACGCTCGGCCCGATCCAGCTTCTCGGGTTCGCGCTGGCGCTGGCCTCGATCGTCGCGGGACAGCTTCCCCCGCGCACGTCCACGCGCCGCCGCCTCGGCGTCCGCGCGGCGTCCGAGCAGCGCACCGCCGCATGACACCGTGAAAATGACACGGTGAAAATGACACCGTGAAAACGTCGACGCCGTCCCCGCTGCTTCACCGCCTTCCCCCACCGAGACGAGATCATCGGCCGGGGCGGGGCGGAGTAGCGACCGGGACGGCGTTCCGGCTTTCTAGCTTCCTAGCTTTCGACGAGCCGCTCGTGCAGGCGCCGGGCCGCACGGACGAATCCGCTCGTCCCCTTGCGCGCGGCGATCTCGGAGATCACCGGGAGCGGGCCGCGCGCGTCCGCCCGGCGGGCGGCCTCGACGGCGAAGGTGAGCGCCTGGGTGTGGGCGGAGTGCGTGCGCTCGCCCGGCCCCGGCAGGTAGACGGGCAGCAGGCCGGTCATGATCTCCCAGACCTCCCGGTGCGCGCCCTTTCTCGCGCAGGCGTCCAGCGACTCCGTCACCCGGCTCAGCTTGACCGAGGCCCGCCGGAGGATGAGGCCGAGCTGCCTGCCGCACTCCGCCGCGGGCAGGCAGCCGGCGGCGACCGCGCGCAGCAGCAGCTCCTGGCCACGCTCAGGCGTGTGGTGCCAGAAGTGCTCCGCCAAAAGGCAGGCGATCAGCAGCGCCAGGCCCTCACCCACGGGTCCGTCTTGGTGGAACAGCTCGGTCACGCGCTCCTGCAAGTAGACGGGCCGCTCCTGCAGGGGGAGCAGGGAGGGCACGAGGTACATGGCCACCGCCTCCCGGTCGGAGGGCAGGACGAGCCGCCAGTACGCCATGGCGGCGCTGTCGTCCCGGCTCCAGCAGTGCGGGTCGGCCAGGAGCGCGTCGACCAGCTCCATCCCCGTCGGCTCCAGCCGGATGCGGGGACGCAGTCTGGGGCTCTGCTCTCCCGACTGCCGGTCGTGGGTGTAGTCGCCGCCGGCGTGGGACCAGTCGACGCGCATCGCGGGCTCGGGCCGTTCCTTCAGCCAGCGGGCCAGCGTGACGCCCGCCTCCGAGGTCAGCCTCCCGGCGCGCTCCATCACGTCGGGATCCGCCTCCCTCGGCAGGCGGAGCAGCGCCTGCTGCAGGTCGGCGGGCAGCGCCCGCACACCCGCCCGCTCGTAGCCCTCCAGGCGGGCGACCAGCGCGGCGGGGTCGATGTGCCCCGAGGTGAGGGTCGGGGTGGCCAGCAGGTATGGCGGGAGCTCCCCGGCCTTCAGGGCCGCGCGGATCTCGGCGCAGCGCAGGAGCACGGCCCGCTGCGGCAGGGCGAGGGTCTCCGGGCCGGGCAACCGGTCTCGCGACATGCCCGGCTCGGGGTCGGGTGGCTCCGCGCCGGGGTCGGCGGCTTCGCACAGCAGCGCATGGGTCCACTGCTCCGGCCGGGACCAGTGCCGCCGGCGGTACAGCTCCTCCCGGACCTGCGGTTCGCGCTTGCCGCGCGGCGCCTTCCTCGCCGCCGGATTGCGCACGAAGGCGTCGAGCCAGCGCTCGAACGCGACGCCAACGTCGAGATACCTGTGGATGCCGGCCAGGTCGTCGAGGGTGGGTGAGAGAGGCTTGCGGGTGGGCGCCGGGAACGACGGAAGCGGAACGGCCTGGAAGTCGTCGGCCTCCACCGGCGCGGAGTCCATTTCGCCGTACGCCTCGGCCAGCCGCGCCACCAGGTCCGCGGGCAGCACGGTCGCCGCCTCGCGAACGGCCTCGGCGCCGACCGGCGAGAAGCGCCCGGCGTACTTGGCGGCCAGCCGTACCGCCCGCTCCTGCGCCTCGTACGACTCGCACAGGAACGCGGACGCGAGCGCGGGCGCCAGATGGTCGAGGTCGTCGCCGGCGTCACGGGCCGCCTGGTCGAGCAGGGTCAGCCCGGCGCGTACCAGCTTGCCCTCGGCGCGGAACAACAGCGCCTCCACCGCCTCGTTGACCTCGTCGCCACTGAGGCCGCCGGCTCGGCGCAGTTGCTTCAGGGCCAGCTCGGCCACCGGCCCCGGTGCGGCGGGCAGCAACCGCAGGTAGTCACGGGAACGCTCCTGGCTGGGAGCGGGGTCGAGCAGGTCGTGCAACCGGACGAAGAAGCGCAGGTCGGCGGCGTTGCCGCCGAGCAGGAACCGCCGGACGCAGCCGTCGACCAGCAGGTCGCGGCCGACCCGGCCCGCGTCGGCCAGGTCACGGAGCGCGAGCAGCCAGGAGCGCCGGTCCCGGTCCCATTCGGGGGCTTCGAGCCGCTCGTCGCGCAGCGCCCGGCCCACGCCCTCGGCCTCGAAGACGCGGTGGACCAGGTGCTCGGCCAGCGGGTCGCCCTCCAGGTCGGGCGGGGTGGACACCCAGGCGACCACGAGCGGATCGTGGTCGGGTGGGACCGCTCCGGTGCGGCGCAGCAGTTCCAGCGCCAGCTCCGCGCTGTCGTCCCTCGCCTGTGCCCGGGTGCCGCGCAGCCGCAGGGCCAGCCGTACGGCGAGGTCGGCCTGCCACTCCGCCGGGCGGGCCGTGATGACCTGGAGCAGCGGGCCCAGCTCGGTCTCCGCCCCCCAGCGGGCGAAGTCCCGCCGGTACAGCCAGGTCGCGACGGCCGCCGCGCCGCCGAGCGTGCCCGCGCCGGCGACCCGCATCGGCTCGATCCAGCGGTCGCGCTCGCTCCAGTCCACCGTGAACGCGCGGCGGCTGTGGCGCCCACTCATCCACCAGTTCCGGTGCGCCTCGTCGCCGGAGACGCCCCGGGCCGTCTCGGCGCGGACGAACTCCTTCATGGCCAGCTCCTCGGCCTGGGACACCTTGGCCTGGCGGCGCTCGTGTCGCTCATGGGCCTCCTGCCTGGCGGCGCCGATGTGGCCGGGCAGCTCGCGGGCCACCTCGCGTCGTCCCGCGTCGTCGAGGCCGAGCACCTCGGCCGCCGTCCGCACGGCGTCGCCGTCGGCGATGACCTTGCGCACCCTCTCCCAGGCGTTCATGCGGTCTCCGCCTGTGCCGTGAAGAGGCGCGGGTGGCAACCCGGAAGCACGCTCCCGCGATACGGGGACGGCCCGAGGAGGGCACCGGCGGAAGATATGGGGGAACAGACGTCGGAACACGCCTGCGTCGCAGTCGTCATGCCGCAGAGGCTAGAGATCACCTCCGACAAAACCACAGCGCGGCGACGGCCCCGGCAGCCTCGTCGCGCTTCAGAAAGGCGGAATGCCATCCGCCGGGTCAGATGGCGGGCCGGCCGGCGGCCTCAGAGCCGGGAGCCCGAGGCGATCCCGGCCCTCCACCGGTGGACGGCACGGCTGGAGCGCAGGTGGACGAGGGTGAGATCGGGATGCCGGGCCACGCGCTCGACGGTCTCGCGTCTCCTGCGTTCGTACTGGGACCAGGACCAGCGGATGGGATGTCCGGGGTCCAGCCAGTCGCTGAAGCCCTCGCGGTTGCCGTTCCACAGCTCGCGCCGTGTGACGGCCCGGACGATCGAGCGCCACACGACGCGCCGCGTCACCGTGAGACGGGGCAGGTCAAGCCAGACGACCGTGTCGGCCCGCTGCCACAGCAGGTCCCCCAGGTCGTTGTGGTACTGGTCCTCGGTCACCCAGCGCGGCCCCGCCGAGAACGACTCCACGTCGGACCGGAACTCCGGCCGCTTGCGCCAGCCCGGTCCGTGGTGCAGGGCGTCGAGCTCGTACCGGGGCAACCCCAGCGTCGCGGACAGCGCCGCGGCCAACGTCGTCTTCCCCGATCCGGAAATGCCGGAGATCAACACCCTGTCCATGGCACCTAATCTGGCCTGTCGCACCGCCGCCGGTCCAATCGCCGCCACCCGATCCACCCTGGGACCGGGTGTGGCACGGCGCTCGCCGTCCGCCCGGCTACTCGGCGGACAGTGCCCCCGCGACCTTGGCGGCGAGGGTGACGTTGCCGCGGTAGACGTCCACGTTGACCTCCAGGCTCCGCCCGCCCGTGTCCCGCTGGATGAAGTCGAGCAGGAACGGCGTCGCGGCGTTGCCGCCGATCCCCTGCCGGTCGGCCTCCGCCCAGGCGCGTCGCAGCACGTCGTCGAGCACTTCCGGCGGCAGCTGCCGCGACTCGTCGACGGGGTTGGCGAGCAGGACCGTCTGCCGCAGCCCCAGCTCGTCCCGCGCGGAGATGATCTTTGCGGCCTCCTCGGGAGAGTTCACCGAATAGTGCAGCTCGTATCCGGAGTCCGAGACGTAGAAGCCGGGGTAGCGGCGGGTCCCGTACCCGATGACAGGGATGTTCAGCGTCTCGAACCGCTCCAGGGTCGCCCCGATGTCGAGGATCGACTTCACGCCCGCGCTGACGATCGTGATGGGGGTCACGGCCAGCGTGGTCAGGTCCGCCGACTCGTCGAACGTCTCGGACGCCCCGCGGTGGACGCCGCCGAGCCCGCCGGTCGCGAAGACCCGAACGCCGACCCGGTTCGCCAGGTACGCGGTCGCCGCGACGGTCGTGCCGCCGTGCCGTCCGAGCCCGGCGACCACCGGCAGGTCGCGCAGGCTCACCTTGTCGATGTCGTCGGTCTCCGACAGCGTCGCGATCTGTTCGGCGGTCAGCCCGACCGTGGGGACGCCCTCGTAGACGCCGATCGTCGCGGGGACCGCGCCCTCGGCCCGGATCCGGTCCTCCGCCTCCAGGGCGACCGCCAGGTTCCGGGGCCGCGGCAGGCCGTGGGTGAAGATCGTGGATTCGAGGGCGACGACGGGCGCGCCGGCCTCCAGCGCGCGGGTGACGTCGTCGGAGACGTGGATCGCAAGACGTGACATACGTTCAGACCTTCTTCGGAGCAGACCTTCGTCGAGCCGCCCACGGAGCGTCACGTGAGCACGGGCTTCCCAGGCTAGAGAGGCGTGCACTCAAGAACCAGAATGAAAAGCGCAGTCTGCGATAGCTTCACGCTATGAAGTTCACCCTCCGGCAGGTCGAGGTCTTCCTCGCCGTCGCCGACTGCCTCCATTTCGGCCGCGCCGCGGACAGGCTGCACATCTCGCAGCCGACGGTGAGCCAGGAGGTCGCCCGCCTGGAACGGGCCGTCGGCCTCGCCCTCCTCGACCGCAGCCGCCGTACGGTCACGCTGACCCCGGCGGGCAGGGTCATGGCGTCCGAGGGCCGCCTGCTCCTCGACCAGGCGGGCTCCCTCATCGGGAAGGTCCTGCTCCACGAGGACTCGAGGATGAACACCGCCCGCCTCGTCGCGTCGCCGAGCGTGGTGAACCGGCTGCTTCCCGCCGTCATCAGCCAGGCGGAGACCGAGCTTCCCACCCTGAAGATCGACGACATGTCCGTCGAGACCGGCGCGGTCTCCTCGACGCTCGCCGCCGAGGTGGCCGATATCGGCCTGGGACGCTTCCTCGACGACCTGCCCGGCTTCCGCACGGAGACGATCGCCGACGAACCGGTCTACGTCGCGATCAGCCGCGGGCATCCGGCCGCCGGGCGGCCCGCCGTGGCCCTGCGCGACCTCCAGGACGTGCCGCTGCTCCTGTGGCCGAGGGAGCAGCATCCGAGGTACTACGACTTCATCCTGGCGATGTGCGCCGATCGGGGGCTCGAGCCGCACGTGCTCATGAGCCCGCCCCGGATCGTCGGCTCCCGCCTCTACCTGCTGTCGCAGGGGCGGGCGTTCTCGCTCGTGCCGGGCTCGACGACCGGACACCTGTCCGGGGACGTCGTCGCCGTTCCCCTTCAGGAGCGGGCGAGGCTTCCCCTGGAGATGCAGTGGCGGTCGGACGACCGGCGACCGCAGCTCCTCGCGCTGCGCGCTCTCATCCGCGCGAAGGGGGCGGAGCTGGCGGACCGTACACGCGTCGGCGAGACGGCGCCGACGGCTCCCTGACCACGGGTCCCGGACCTGGGCTCGGCGACAAAACTTGAGTAGGATTCAAAATCCATCGGCCCGCTGTCCGGTCTCCTCGTGAGGGCCGCGCCGCTCCCCCTGTCCGATCCGGAGGAAGACGTGAGACTGACGCCCACAGAGCGGGACCGGCTGCTGCTGTTCACCGCGGCCGAGCTGGCCCGTTCCCGGCGGGCCAGGGGTGTGCGGCTCAACGTGCCCGAGGCGACCGCGCTCATCGCGGACACCGTGTGCGAGGCGGCCCGCGCGGGCGCGCGGCTGGCCGACGCGATCGAGGCGGGCCGCGGTGTCCTCGGCCCGGACGACGTGCTGCCCGGCGTGCCCGACATCGTGACCGAGATCCAGGTCGAGGCCGTCTTCGACGACGGCACCCGGCTCGCCGTCGTCACCGACCCGTTCGGCGGCGGCTCGCTCGGCTCCGACGCCCCAGGCGCGGTCCTGGCCGCCGAACCCCCGGCCGACGACGACGAGGAGCCGGCGGAGACCGTCGAGATCGAGGTCGTCAACACCGCCACCGTCCCGATCAGCGTGACCTCGCACTTCCACTTCTTCGAGGTCAACCCGCTGCTGCGGTTCGACCGCGCCGCCGCCTACGGCCGCCGGCTGGCCGTCCCCGCGGGCTCCACGATCCGGTTCGACCCCGGCGCCCGCCGTACGGTGCCGCTGGTCCCCATCGGCGGCGCGCGGGTGGCGATCGGCTTCGCGGGCCTGGTGGACGGCCCGCTGGACGCGTCCGGCGCGTTCGAGACCGCGATGGAGCGGGCGCGGGCCTGCGGATATCTGGGGGCATGATGAGCCTGTACGGCTACCGCAAGGGCGACCGGGTGCGGCTGGGCGACTCGGGACTGGTCGTCGAGGTCGAGCATGACTCGCAGAAGCGGGGCGAGGAGTTCCTGGCCGGGTTCGGCAAGACCGCCAGGGACGGGCTGCATCTGAAGGCCGCGTCCGTACGCGACACGTGCGACCTGGTGATCAGCAACGTGCTGATCCTGGACCCGGTCCTGGGCGTGCGCAGCGCCTCGATCGGCGTGCGCGAGGGGCGGATCCACGCGATCGGCCGCGCCGGCAACCCCGACACGCTCGACGGCGTGGACGTGGTGGTGGGCACCGGCACCGCGATCGTGTCCGGCGAGGGCCTGATCGCGACGGCCGGCGCGATCGACACCCACGTGCACCTGCTCTCACCGCGGATCATGGAGGCGTCGCTGGCCTCCGGCGTGACGACGATCATCGGCCAGGAGTTCGGCCCGGTGTGGGGCGTCGGGGTGAACTCGCCCTGGGCGCTGCGGCACGCGTTCAACGCCTTCGACGCCTGGCCGGTCAACATCGGCTTCCTGGCCCGCGGCTCGTCCTCCCACCCCGCGCCCCTGGTCGAGGCCCTGGTCGAGGGCGGCGCGTCCGGCTTCAAGGTGCACGAGGACATGGGCGCGCACACCCGTGCCCTGGACACCGCCCTGACCGTCGCCGAGGAGTACGACGTCCAGGTGGCGCTGCACACCGACGGGCTGAACGAGTGCCTGTCCGTGGAGGACACCCTGGCCGTGCTCTCCGGGAGGACGATCCACGCGTTCCACATCGAGGGCTGCGGCGGCGGGCACGTGCCCAACGTGCTCAAGCTGGCCGGGGTGCCGAACGTGATCGGCTCCTCCACCAACCCGACGCTGCCGTTCGGCCGCGACGCCGTCGCCGAGCACCACGGGATGATCGTCTCGGTGCACGATCTCAAGCTCGACCTGCCCGGCGACGCCGCGCTCGCCCGGGACCGGATCAGGGCGGGAACCATGGGCGCCGAAGACGTCCTGCACGACCTGGGCGTCATCGGCATCACCTCCTCCGACGCGCAGGGCATGGGCCGGGCCGGGGAGACCGTCCGGCGCACGTTCGCCATGGCCGGCAAGATGAAGGCCGAGCGCGGCGCCCCCGACCGGCACGACAACGAGCGCGTGCTGCGCTACCTGGCCAAGCTGACGGTCAACCCCGCCATCGCGCACGGCCTGTCCCACGAGGTCGGCACGCTCGAGGTCGGCAAGCTCGCCGACATCGTGCTCTGGCGCCCGGCCTACTTCGGGGCCAAGCCGCAACTCGTCCTGAAGGCGGGCTTCCCCGCGTACGGCGTGACCGGCGACCCGAACGCCTCCACCGACGTCTGCGAGCCGCTGGTGCTCGGGCCGCAGTTCGGCGCGCACGGCGCGACCGCCGCCGACCTGTCGGTCGCCTTCGTCGCGCAGGCCGCCGTGTCCGGCGACCGCATGCCCACCCGCAGGCGCCGGGTCGGCGTGCGCGGCACCCGCGGCATCGGCCCCGCCTCGATGGTGCGCAACGCCCGTCTCGGCCGCGTGGACGTCGATCCGCACGGCCGCGTCTCGCTGGACGGCGAGCCGGTCGAGTCCGGCCCGGCCGACTCCGTTTCTCTCAACCGCCTCTATTTCCTCTGAGGAGCGATCTCCGTGTTCATGCCGCCGGAGTGGCACCCGCACAGCCGTACCTGGATGTCGTGGCCCGTCGGCTACGCCCTGGACCGGGCGGAGGCGTCGTACCGGGCGTGGTCGGCGGTCGCCAACGCGATCGTGCGCCACGAGCCCGTCACGATGCTGGTCGACCCGTCGGAGCGGGCGTCCGCGGCCGCCTGGCTCGACCCGCGGGTCGAGGTGGCCGAGCAGCCGCTCGACGACTGCTGGATGCGCGACAACGGCCCCACCTTCGTGGTCGACGGCGGGCGGCTCACGGGGATCGACTGGACCTTCAACGGCTGGGGCTGGGCCCCGCACGAGAAGGACGACCTGGTCGCCGCGTCCGTCCTTGACCGGGTGGGCGTGCCGCGGCGCCGCACCGCGATGGTCGGTGAGGGCGGCGGCATCCACGTGGACGGCGAGGGCACGGTCATCGTCACCGAGACCGTCCAGCTCGACCCCCGCCGCAACCCCGGCTGGACGAAGGCGGACGCCGAGGCCGAGCTGCGCGCCCTGCTGGGCGTGGAGAAGGTGATCTGGCTCCCCCGCGGCCTGACCGCCGACTACGGCGGCTACGGCACGAACGGCCACGTGGACCTGCTGGCCTCGTTCGTACGGCCCGGCCTGGTGCTCTGCCACGTGCAGCCCGACCCGGCGCACCCCGACCACGAGGTCACCCGGGAGAACCTCGCGATCCTGCGCGCCGCCACGGACGCCAAGGGCCGCCCCCTCGAGGTGATCGAGCTGCCCGCCCCCACCGTCCTGGAGGCGGACGGCAAGCCGGTCGACTACTCGTACATCAACCACTACCTCGCCAACGGCCTGGCCCTGCTCTGCTCCTTCGACGACCCGAGGGACGCCGATACCGCCGACCTTTTCGCGAAGCTCTTCCCCGGCCGCACGATCGCGTCGGTCGACGCCCGCGACATCTTCGCGCTCGGCGGCGGCATCCACTGCATCACCCAGCAGCAGCCCGCGATCTGACCCCCGCGCCCCGGCCGGTTTCCCCCACCTCGAACCCGGCCGAAAATTCGTACGGACGCGGGTCAGCGTGTGGGTTCGGCGAGGTGGGCGAACTCGGGGTGGTGCCAGGGGAGCCGGACCGGCTCGGCCGGGATCTCGCCGGCGTAGAGGCGCTCCAGCACGCCGGCCAGCCCCCAGGGAACGACGTTCTCCGTCGTGGCCCGGATATCCGCGAACGTCCACCATCGGTGCCCGGTGATGTACGTGCGCTCGTGGCGTTCGAGACCCGCCGGGTCCAGGTCGAAGACGGGCGTCCGGAGGAAGAAGAACGACTCCACGGAGAACCGGATCCGGCCGTCCCAGTCCCCCCTCCAGTGGCCGGAGGTGGTGGCGACGACGGGGCCCAGGTCCTCCGGCGCGACCCGGCGGCCGGTCTCCTCGCGCAGCTCACGCGCCGCCGCCACGTTGAGCGGCTCCCGCTTGGCGACGCCGCCGCCGGGGGTGAACCAGGTGGCGTCCACGCTGCTGAAGAGCAGGAGCCGGTCGTCGTCGTCCGCGAGAAGAACCCGCGCGGTCGGGCGCTGGATGAAACGGGGCATGATCAGAGCCTAAACGGATCTCTCTCGCGGGTGGCGCGGCTCACCCCGCCCCTGCCTGCCGGGCGATGTTCCGTGATACCAACCTGTGGGACACCGGACAGCGTGAGGGAGAGCATGGACGCGGACGCCAGGGCACAAGACGCCATATATCAGGACAGCATGCCGGAGGATTCGGGGACGGCAGACGGCGTACGGCAGTTCGCCGACAGGGTCCGGGGCTGCCTGTTGGGCGGAGCGATCGGCGACGCGCTCGGCGCGCCCGTGGAGTTCGACTCGATCGCCACGATCCGCCGCGTCCACGGCGCGGCCGGGGTGACCGATCTCGTGCACGATTGGCGTGCCGCGTTGGGCCTGATCACCGACGACACCCAGATGACGCTCTTCACCGTGGAAGGGCTCATCCGCGCCCACCTGCGCGCCCGCGGCCGGGGCGTCGGCGGTGCGGAGGTGGGCCCAGAGGTGGGCGCGGAGGTATGCCCGGAGGTGGCCGTCGTCCGCAACGCCTACCTGCGCTGGCTCGACACGCAGAACCACCGGCTGCCGCCGCCGCCCGACGGCCTCGTCCGCACCGGCCGGCTTCGTGAGGAGGCGTGGCTGTATTCGCGGCGCGCTCCCGGAAACGCCTGCCTGTCCGGGCTGCGTTCGGAGCTCGGCCCGCTCGCGGCTCCCGGGATGCCGGGGCCGGTCAACCCCGGGTCCAAGGGGTGCGGCACGGTCATGCGGTCCGCGCCGTTCGGGCTGGCCGCCGCCGACGCGGGCCGCGCCTTCCGGCTGGCCGCCGAGTGCGCCCAGATCACCCACGGGCACCCCACCGGCTATCTGGCCGCCGGGGCCTGCGCGGCGCTCGTCTTCTTCCTCGTACGGGACGTGCCGCTGGAGCGGGCCGTCGACAGCACCCTCGACCTGCTCGGTGCGCACCCCGGGCATGGGGAGACCACCGCCGCGCTCCGGGCCGCGGTCGCCCTGGCGGCGAAGGGGGATCCGTCGCCCGAGGCGGTCGAGTCACTCGGCGGTGCGTGGATCGCGGAGGAGGCCCTGGCGATCGCCGTCTACTGCGCCCTGGTCGGCGGGGAGGACATGGAGCGGGCGCTGCCGCTGGCCGTCAACCACTCCGGCGACAGTGACTCCACCGGCGCGATCTGCGGCAACCTCCTGGGTGCGCGGTACGGCGAGGCCGTGCTCCCCCGGCGCTGGCTGGCCCGGCTCGAAGGCCGTGACTCCATCTCGCGGCTCGCCGGCGACTTCGTCACCGCGTTCACCGGCGGCGACCTCCCCGCCGACGCCTATCCCGGCTGCTGATCGGCGGCCGACGCCTTCGTGAACTCGCCGGCGCGGCCCCGGAGGTGCCGGGCGGCACCGCGGCGGGTTCCTGTGCGGCCGGGGCGCACGTGCGAATGGTGGGGTGGGCCTCACCGTGTTTCGGGATGCCTCGGCCATGTCACCGGGCCAGTCGTGATCTCTACGGTGAGCGCATGACAATCCGCACGAAACGGCCGGTCAGCCCGGCATCGGCCCGCTCCGCGAATCGGGTGAAGACCGTACCGGTCGCCCTGTCGGCCCTGTCCGCGCTCCTGGGCCTGCCCGCGCTGCCGGCGGCGGCTCAGGCCGCCCCGTCCCTCGCCTGGAGGGCCTGCCCGTCCGGCCAGGGCCCGGCGGAGATGGAATGCGCGGCGATCGAGGTGCCGGTGGACTGGTCCGCGCCGGGCAAGGCCACGATCACGCTGGACCTCGCCCGGCTGCCCGCCACCGAGCCGTCGCTCCGCCTCGGCAGCGTGCTCGTCGTGCCCGACGGCGGTCCGGGGATCCAGGGCGTCCTCTCCCCTGCCCCGGAGTCGTTCACCACGTTGCGCCGGCGCTTCGACGTCGTCGGCTACAACCCGCGCACCAGCGCGGCCGGACGCTATCTGCCGCCTTCCTGCGGGGTTCCCGGGCTGCCGCTCAACGACCCGCGTGACCGCGCCGCGTACGAGGCCCAGGCGGCCGGCCTGGAACGCCTGGTCGAGCGGTGCCGCCGGGACGACACGACCGGGCTGGCCGACCACCTGGACTCGGTCTCGGTGGCCAGGGACATGGAGGCGATCCGAACCGCCCTCGGTCAGGACCGGCTCACCATGCTGGCCTTCTCCTACGGCGGGGTTCCGGCCGCCGCCTACGCGCGGCTTTACCCCGGGCACGTCCGAGCGGTGGTCTTCGACAGCACGCCGGACCCGACGGTGGGTTGGCGCGGCATGGAACGCGCGCAACTTCGCGCGACCGAGGCGGCGTTCAAGCGCTTCACCACCTGGTGCGCCGGTGACGACGCGTGCGCCCTGCGCGGGCGGAACGTGCGCACGCTCTGGCGCGCGCTGGTCAAGAGCACCGGCCGCAGGCCCGTCACGTACGCCTCCGCCCGGCTGGGCGAGATCAGACTGACCGATGTGCACCTCAAGGCGCTGGCCCGGGTGGTCCTCCCCGTTCCGGAGAAGGCACCCGAGTTCGCCGACGCGCTGTTCAAGGCGAGCAAGGGCGACTTCGCCTGGTTCGGCGAGCAGGTCCTGGGCATCTCCGCGAGCTGGAGCTCTCCGGGCGCGGCGGCGACCCGCTGTCCGGATGGCCTGGTCAGGCTGGGGTACGAGGCGCTGGTCAGCGACCGCCGTTACAGCGAGCGGATCTCCCGCGACTTCGGCGGCGGGGTCGGCACCGGGCTGGAGGCCCTGGCCTGCTCCGGCTGGCGGCACCGGCCGGTGAACCCACCACGCCCGCTGCCGGCCGGCCTGCCTCCCGCCCTGGGACTCGGCGGCGACCGCGACTTCCCGGTCACCGATCTCCTGGTGAGCAGGATCCCCCGCTCGGTCACCGTCCGCTATGACGGCCCCGTCCACGTCGTCTACCTGCGCGCGAAGGACCCGTGCGTGACCGGGTACGCCGACCGGTATCTGACGGAGCTGACGTTGCCCCGCGCCGGCACCCTCTGCTCGCCCCGGTAGTGACGACACGATGCCCACGCGGACCACGCGGCCCACGCGCCGCTCCTGCTCGGGCCGCGTCTCAGGGAAAGGTGGGGTTTACCTCACCTTTTTCTGGGATATCCGAGTCATGTCGTCGAGCCGTGCCGATCTCTAGGGTTGGCGCATGACCACTCCCTGGGACCGGATTCGCGGCCACTGGTCGTCACCGACCTGGCTCCGCACCGTCCACGTGACGGCGGGCGTCCCGATCGCGCTCATCTCGATGGCATCGATCTTGGTGCTGGTCGCGCTGTCGGTCGTCGTGGCATGGACGGTCGTCGTCCCCCTGGTCGCGCTGCTGATCCTCACCCGGATCGTGCCGCTGCTCACCTGGCTGCAGCGCTGCCGGTTCGCCGCCTTCCTCGGCCAGGACATCCCCCCGCTGCCGCGTCTCCCCCGGGACGGGAGCCCGCTCAGACGGCTTCTCCTTCAAGCGCGATCGGGCGGCCTGTGGCGGCAGATCGCCTATCACCTGGCGGTCGGCCCCCTGATCGGCGCGGCGGGCTTCCTGGGCGGGGCCGTGGCGTGGTCGGCCTGCCTGGTCGCGGCCATCATCACCGTGCAACTCCTGCTGGCCGGAGGCGGCTGGACCACCGCCCCGCCCGCGGCGGGCGCGCTGGCGCTGTTCGTGGTGGTGCCGTGGCTGCTTCGCGGGATCACCGCGCTCGACACGCTCGCGGCACGGGCGTTGCTCGGTCCCAGCGTGAAAGACGAGCTGGCCAGGCGGGTGGAGACGCTGCGGGAGAGCCGGGCCGAGGTGGTCGAGGCCGCCGACGCGGAACGCCGCCGGATCGAACGCGACCTGCACGACGGCACGCAGCAGCGGCTCGTGTCGCTCGCCCTCAACCTCGGCATGGCCCGCACCGCCTTCACCGACCTGCCCGAGCCCGCCCGCCACGTGATCGTGCGCTCGCACGAGGAGGCCAAGCAGGCGTTGAAGGAACTGCGCGACGTCGTGCAGGGGTTGCACCCGGCCGTGCTCAACGATCAGGGCCTGGACGCGGCGCTGTCCGGCGTCGCCGCGCGCGCCCCCTTCCCGGTGCGGCTCAGCGTCGACGTGCAGGAACGGACCTCTCCCGTGGTCGAGGCGGTGGCGTTCTTCGTCGTCTCCGAAGCGCTGACCAACGTCGCCAAGCACGCACGAGCCTCCGAGGCCGAGGTGACCGTGCGCCGCGACGGCGACGTGCTCCGCCTCGTCGTACGCGACGACGGCCAAGGGGGCGCCGATTCCGCCAAGGGGTCGGGTCTGCGCGGCCTGGCGCAGCGTGCGGGCTCGGTGGACGGGACCCTGCGCGTCGACAGCCCGAGCGGTGGCCCGACAACGATAGAGGTGGAACTGCCGTGCGCGTAGTGCTCGCCGAGGACTCCGTCCTCCTCAGGGAAGGCCTCGTGTGGGTCCTCGGATCCGCCGGCTTCGAGGTCGTGGCCGCGGTGTCCGACGCCGAGGGGCTGCTGCGGGCGGTGGACGATCAGGAACCCGATCTCGTCGTCACGGACGTGCGGATGCCGCCGTCGCACACCGACGAGGGCCTGCGCGCGGCGCTGCTGCTGCGCCACCGGCGGCCGAAGCTGCCCATCCTCGTGCTCTCGCAGTACGTCGAGGAACGCTACGCGACCCGGCTGCTGTCCACGGCGACGACCGGCATCGGATATCTGCTCAAGGACCGGGTGGCCGACGTGGCCGAGTTCCTCGACTCACTGCGCCGGGTCGCCGCGGGCGGCACCGCGCTGGACCCCGAGGTGGTCGCCCAGCTGCTGCTGCGCCGGCACAGCGATCCGCTGGACCTGCTGACCCGCAGGGAGTCCGAGGTGCTCGCGCTGATCGCGGAGGGACGGTCCAACGCCGGCATCGCCGAGGCCCTGGTGGTCTCCGAAAGCGCGGTCGGCAAGCACATCAACAACATCTTCGCCAAGCTCGGGCTCTCCGGCGCCGAGAAGGATCACCGCCGGGTGCTGGCCGTACTGCGATTCCTGAAGATTTGAGAGGCGACATGATGCGACGAGCGGTGCGGACCAGGTGGATCGTCGCCGGCGCGGCGCTGACCGTGTCCGCGGTGGTGGCGATGACGTTGGCGGCGTGGTCGGAGATCCGCGTTCCCCACAGCTACGACTTCTCCTTCCCCGGCTCCTACCAGTCGTCGGTCCTCGATCAGAGGGGGACCGAGACGAGGACCGTGACGTACGCCGTCACCACGCCCCAGATCATCGTGGACGTGCGGGGCAGGGTCGACGTGCGGGTCGCTCCGGGCGTCCCCGGACGCCTCTCCGTCAAGCGGGAGACGACCTGGCACGGCGGGTCACCCTCGATGCGCGAGACCTGGGAGTCGGGGAAGACGCTTCGGGTCGAGGTGGCCTGCCCCCGAGACCTGGGGCGGGAGGATCCCGGCTGCCGCACCGTCTACACCTTGAGCGCGCCCCCCGGCGTCGCCGTGCTGGTGACGACGCCCGGCGGGACCATGCGGTGCCCGCCGGCCGCGGCCGAGGTGACCTGCGGCCCACACCACGAGACCCAGGTCACCGAAAGCCCAGACAACGCTTAGCGCAGACGTTCCTCAACCCCTTGATCCGGCACAGCGAACGGCGGCCCCCGGAACATCTCCCGGAGACCGCCGTTCGTCCTGCTCCTACGTGAAACCCT
>NZ_BBYJ01000004.1 GCF_001528665.1 Microtetraspora malaysiensis | reverse complement strand
TCAACGGCTAAAAGGTACCCCGGGGATAACAGGCTGATCTTCCCCAAGAGTCCATATCGACGGGATGGTTTGGCACCTCGATGTCGGCTCGTCGCATCCTGGGGCTGGAGTAGGTCCCAAGGGTTGGGCTGTTCGCCCATTAAAGCGGTACGCGAGCTGGGTTTAGAACGTCGCGAGACAGTTCGGTCCCTATCCGCTGCGCGCGCAGGAGACTTGAGAGAGGCTGTCCCTAGTACGAGAGGACCGGGACGGACGAACCTCTGGTGTGCCAGTTGTTCCGCCAGGAGCACGGCTGGTTGGCTACGTTCGGAAGGGATAACCGCTGAAAGCATCTAAGCGGGAAGCTCGTCTCGAGATGAGGTCTCCCACCCTTTGTGGGGTAAGGCTCCCGGTAGATGACCGGGTTGATAGGCTGGAAGTGGAAGCGCGGTAACGTGTGGAGCTGACCGGTACTAATAGGCCGAGGACTTGTCCATAGATGTTCGCGTCGACTATGCGATTCAGAGACTGCAAGCAGTCCCGCTCGCGCTGTTAGTGGTGTGGGTGGCTGGTTGTGTGTTTCATAGGGTTACGGCGGTTATAGCGGTTGGGAAACACCCGGTTACATTCCGAACCCGGTAGTTAAGCCTTCCAGCGCCGATGGTACTGCACTCGGGAGGGTGTGGGAGAGTAGGACGCCGCCGGACAATTTTTGTGAGGAAGGGCTGCCCCCTTTGGGGGTGGCCCTTTCTTCGTTTTCGGGGGTTGTTTTTTCGCGTTGTGGTGCGTGTGGTTGTTGTTGGGGGTCCGGTGGCGGGCCCCTTTTTTGTGCGGTGTTGGTCGCCGGCGGGTTTTTTCTGTGTTGTGGCGGCTGGTGGTGGTGGTTTGTGTGTGGTGTGTTTTGAGGGGTCCGGTGGGGCCCCCTTTTTGTTTTGGGGCTGTTCCTTCGGTGGGGTGCGAGTGGCCGCTCAGGCGGTCCAGGTGCGCTGTCCTGGGTGGCTGAGTGCCCGTCGCAGGGACGGGGAGCCGTACGACTCACAGGGTCGGAGATAGCGATACGGCCTGTGGTGGTGTCGGGCGGGGTGTGGGGGCTGCTGTGGTGGCGGGGGGTGTTGAGGGTGTGGTTGCCGGTGCCGGTCCTGAGAGCCTGGTGTGCGGGTGTGGGGTACCGCGGCTGGTGTAAGGCAGTGGCATGGATGGGGGTGTCTCTGCTGTGGGTCGTGTTGCTGTGGGGCGGGACGCGAGGATGGCTGCTCAGTTCCGGTCGTGGTGGGCTATTGGAGCGAATGGTTGTGTGGTGGCTTGCCAGTGACCGATGCCCCGTGGATGCAATATCGTGCCGATCATGAGCCTTCCGACGCCGATGGAACCGAGGGACCCAAAGGAGATGCGGGCCTCGCATGAGGATCGCGACCGGGTCGCCGATGCACTGCGGGTGGCCGCTGGGGACGGTCGGCTGACCATGGGGGACGGTCGGCTGACCATGGAAGAGCTCGAGGAGCGGCTGGAGGCGGCTTTCGCTGCCCGAACCTACGCGGACCTGGCGCCGCTACTGGGTGATCTGCCCGGGTATGGCTCGGGCGCGCTCGCCACCCTGAACCAGGCGCTCGCCGTTCCGCCAGTGCAGCCCAAAGATGTCGTGCACGTCAAGCGGGTCGGCGGCAGCGTCAGATATGAGGGTGTCTGGATCGTCCCGAAGAGGCTGGATCTGGACATGCGTGGAGGTTCAGTGCTCCTCGACTTCACCCGAGCGACGGTCGCGGGGACGACGACCGAGGTGAACGTGCGCATGCGCGGAGGGTCGCTGCGCATCATCGTCCCGCCGGGCTATGCCGTGGACGCCAATGAGGTGAGTATGCTCGGCGGCTCCGTGCGCGACCGGTCCGCCAAGAACGCGCCGCCGGACATGCCGATCGGCCACCAGATCGTTGTGGCCGGCGAGATCGCGGGTGGCAGTGTGGACATTCGCCCGCCTCGTCGCCCCGGCCGGCTGCGCCGCATGATCGGCCGGTCCACCAGGTAGCGGCGCTCAGCCCCGGGCGGGGACGGCCGGCCGTCGTTACGCCGCATCGCGGGGCCGGCGGGCCCCGCGTCCCCCGCAAGCCTGGAGTCCGAAAGGAAGCTCAGCTGGAGACCAGGCGGTAGCCGACGCCACGGACGGTTTGGATCATTTGGTCGTCCACGTCGCCGAGGCGGGCGCGGAGGCGTTTCACGTGGACCGCGATGGTGTTCGTGGACATGGCGTCGGAAGCATGCCACACGTGTCGCATGATCTGTCCGCGGGTCACCGTACGGTCGGCGTTGCGCATCAGGTAGTGCAGGAGTTCGAACTCTCTGAGGGGGAGATGCACGATTTTCCCGCTGACCTTGACCTGGTAGGCGGTGACGTCCAGCGCGACGTTGCCGATCGTCAGTACGGTCCGCTCGATCTCCTGGCGCCGGAAGGCGGCTTGGACGAGGGGGAGTAATTCGGGGACGCGGTACGGCCGGGCCACGCAGGCTGTCGCCCCCGCGGCGAGGGCGAGTACGGCCTGCTCGGCGTCGCTGCCGAAGTCGATGCCGAGCAGGACCGGTACGGCCCGCGCCAGCCGTACGGCGCGGACGAAGTCGAGCGGGCCGATGATGGGGAGCGAGGCGCTGATCAGGACGGCGTCGGGCTGGAGGGCGCCCGCCTGGAGCAGCGCCTGGGCGCCGTCGGCCACGCCGGCGACCTCGACGCCTTCGGGTTCAAGAGCTGCCGTGAGTTGTCGGATCAGGTCGTTGTCCGGATCGGCCACCAGGAGTATGGGTGCCGACCGAGTGTCCCCCTCCACTGCGGGTACCGTCACCCGGGTTCCTCCACTTCCTTCCGTCCCGTTTCACGAAGAAGCCCAGACCGCGCCCAGGTTCGGGCCGGGGTCAGCCGAAGCGGCCGGTGATGTAGTCCTCGGTCGCCTTCTGACCGGGGTTGGTGAAGATCTTGGACGTGTCGTCCATTTCGATGAGCTTGCCCGGCTGGCCCTGGCCGGCCAGGTTGAAGAACGCGGTCTTGTCGCTGACGCGGGCGGCCTGCTGCATGTTGTGCGTCACGATCACGATCGTGTAGTCCTGCTTGAGCGACGAGATGAGGTCCTCGATCGCGAGCGTGGAGATCGGGTCGAGGGCCGAGCAGGGCTCGTCCATGAGCAGGACCTGCGGGCGTACGGCGATGGCCCGGGCGATGCACAGACGCTGCTGCTGGCCGCCGGAGAGGCCGGAGCCGGGCTTGTTGAGGCGGTCCTTGACCTCGTTCCAGAGGTTGGCGCCCTTAAGGGAGGACTCGACGATGCCGTCCAGCTCCGACCTGGAGAACCGCCCGTTGAGCCGGAGGCCGGCGGCGACGTTGTCGTAGATGGACATCGTCGGGAACGGGTTGGGCCGCTGGAACACCATGCCGATGGTCCGGCGGACGGAGACCGGATCCACGTCGGGACCGTAGAGGTCCTGGTCCTCCAGGCGGACCTTGCCCTCGACGCGGGCGCCGGGGACGACCTCGTGCATCCGGTTGAGCGTCCGCAGGAAGGTGGACTTGCCGCACCCGGACGGGCCGATGAACGCCGTCACGGTACGCGGCTCGATGGTCATCGTGATGCCCTCGATGGCCTTGTGCGCCCCGTAGTAGGCGTCGAGTCCGGAGACCTCGATCTGCTTGGCCATGTCCTAAGACCCTCTCTTCGCGGGCGAGCGCCACCACGCGATGAGGCGCGCCACCAGGTTGAGCAGCATGACGATCAGGATCAGGGTCAGTGCCCCGGTCCACGCGCGGTCGATCGCCGTGTCGGTCGGCCGTCCCGCCTGGTCGAAGACGTACAGGGGGAGGCCCATCTGCGGCCCGTTGAACGGGTTGTTGTTGATGGAGTCGGTGAAGAAGACGGTGAGCAGCAGCGGGGCGGTCTCGCCGGCGACGCGGGCGACGGCGAGCATCACGCCGGTCACGATGCCGGTGAAGGCGGTGGGCAGCACGACCTTGACGATGGTGCGCCACTTCGGGACGCCCAGCGCGTACGACGCCTCGCGCAGGTCGTTCGGCACGAGGCGCAGCATCTCCTCGGCCGACCTGACCACCACGGGCATCATCAGGATGGACAGCGCCATCGCGCCGGCGAAGCCCGAGAAGGGCATGCCGAGGGCGAGGACCCAGAACGCCAGCACGAAGAGGCCGGAAACGACTGATGGGACGCCGGTCATGACGTCCACGAAGAAGCTGATCCACCGGGAGAGCCGGCCGCCGCTGCCGTACTCCACCAGGTATACGGCGGTGAGCAGGCCGATCGGCACCGCGATGAGCGAGGCGAAGAGGACCTGTTCCAGGGTTCCGATGATCGCGTGGTATGCGCCGCCGCCGGCGTCCCTGGCTCCGATGTTGCGCATCGAGTGGGTGAGGAACTCCAGGTCGAAGCGCGCCAGACCGTTCTTGACGACGAGCCACAGCACCGACAGCAAAGGGACGACCGCGATGGCGAACGCAAGATAGACCAGCGCCTGGACGACGCGGTCCTTCACCCGGCGGCTGGTCGAGATGGGCTGGATGCCCGTTTGGACAGTGGTCATGCGGCCCTCGCGAACTCCTTACGGCGGGCAATGATCATGCGGGCGCCCATGTTCACCACCAGCGTGATCAGGAAGAGGACGAGACCGGACGCGATCAGCGCGCCACGGCCGATGGTGGTCGCCTCGCCGAATCCGTTGGCGATGTTGGCGGCGATGCTGTTGCCGTTCGGGCCGAGGATCTGGAACGAGATCCCGAAGGTCGCGGGGAGGATGAGTGCGACCGCGATCGTCTCGCCCATGGCCCGTCCGAGGCCGAGCATCGCCGCGCTGATGATGCCGGGGCGGCCGAAGGGCAGCACCGACATCCGGATCATCTCCCACCGGGTGGCCCCGAGGGCGAGCGCGGCTTCCTCCTGCATCTTGGGCGCCTGGAGGAACACCTCGCGCGAGATCGCCGCGATGATCGGCAGGATCATGATCGCCAGCACGATGGAGGCGGTCAGCATGGACTTGCCGACGACCTGGTCTCCGCCGAACAGCGGGATCCAGGCGAAGTACGTGTTCAGGAACTCCGACGGGCCGCGCATGAACGGCACCAGGAAGGCGACGCCCCACAGGCCGTAGACGACGCTGGGCACCGCGGCCAGCAGGTCGACGACGTAGCCGAGGACGGCGGCAAGGCGACGCGGCGCGTAGTGGGAGATGAACAGCGCCACGCCGATGGCGACCGGCGTCGCGATGATCAGCGCCAGGAAGGAGCTGAGCACGGTTCCGAACGCGAGTGCGGCGATGCCGAACTGCGGCTCCACCGCGTTGGGGGTCCAGGTCTTCTCGGTCAGGAAGTTCGAGGTGTTCGCCTGGAGCGCGGGGACGGCCTTGACGACCAGGAAGACGCCGATGGCCGCCATGATCGCCAGGAGGACGATGCCCGCGCCGGTCGAGGCGAAACGGAACGGCACGTCGCCACGGCTGCGCCGGAAGGCGGACCGGCGCACGGCCGGTCCGCCTTCACGTCTGGGTGATGTCGTGACCATCTGGTTAGGAGATCGCCTCGACGGCGGTGCGGACCTTCGTGAGCAGGTTCGCCGGGAGCGGGGCGTAGCCGAGGCCGGTGAGCGCCTGCTGACCCTCGTCACTGGCCGTGTAGGTCAGGAAGGACTTGACCAGCTTGGCGTCCTCGGCGGACAGGCCCTTCTCGCAGGTGATCTCGTAGGTCACCAGGACGATCGGGTACGCGCCCGCGGCCTTGGTGGCGTAGTCGATCGACAGCTTCAGGTCGTTGCCGGTGCCGACGATCTCGGCCGACTCAACGGTCTTGGCCGCGCTCTCCGGGGTGAGCTCGACGAACTCACCGGAGCCGTTGGCGACCTTGGCCTTCTGGAGCTGCGAGTTCTCCGCGTACGCGAGGTCGACGTAGCTGATCGCGGCCTCGGTGCTCTTCACCGAGGAGGCGACGCCGTCGCTGCCCTTGGAGCCCTGGCCCTTGGCCTCGGCCGGCCACGCCTTCGCCGGCTCGTACGGCCAGTCCGCCGTGGTCTTGAGGAACTTGGTGAAGTTGTCGCTGGTGCCCGACTCGTCCGAGCGGTGGAACGCCTGGATCGCGGTCGAGGGCAGCTTGGCGTCCGGGTTGTCAGCCTTGATCGCCGGGTCGTCCCACTTGGTGATCTGGCTGTTGAAGATGCCGGCGATCGTCTTCGGGGAGAGCTGCAGTCCGTCGACACCCGGGAGGTTGTAGACGACCGCGACCGGGCCGGTGACCATCGGAAGGTTGATCGCCTTGCCGGTCTTGCAACGGGCGTCGGCCTGCTCCGGCTCGCCCTTGTCGTCCTTCAGAGCGGAGTCGGAGCCCGCGAAGGCCACGGTGCCCTGGACGAACGCCTGGACGCCTGCGCCGGAACCGCTGCCCTGGTAGTTGAGGCTCACTCCCGGGTTAGCGGACTGGAAGGACTTCTTCCACTCCTCGATCGCGGGGCCCTGCGCGGAGGAGCCGGCCGCGTTGATGGTTCCGGACAGACCGCCGGCTGCGGCGGATGAACCGGCGGCGGTCGCACCGCTGTCGGCGCCGGTGTTGTTATCGGTGCCGCACGCAGCGAGCGAAAGCACGCCGGCGATGGCGGCCGCGGCGAGCCGGCCTGCATACTTCACGGTTATGTCCTCCCACTTTGCTCTTTCAACAGGTAGGACGGTAAAGAGCCAAGGTGACTGAATCCCCCGTTAAAGGTGAACGGGTGGTGAACGGCCACAGTCGCTCTTGTGCCGATTCCCGTGGGGACACGGCGAGCTGGGACGATGAGCACATGAAGCGCATCTGCCTGGTCTGCCTGGGCAACATCTGCCGCTCGCCGATGGCGGAGTTCGTGCTCCGCCGCACGCTGGAGAAGCACGGCCTCGCGGTCGAGGTCGACAGCGCGGGCACCGGTGGCTGGCATGTCGGCGAGCCCATGGACGAGCGGGCGCTGGCGACGCTGGCCGAGGGCGGGTATGACGGCTCCGCACACCGGGCCAGACGGTTCGACCCCGTCTGGTGCGCCGAGCGCGACCTCGTCCTGGTCATGGACGCGGAGAACCTGCGCGCCGTGCGCGGGATCGCCCCGCCCGACACGGATGTGCGGCTGTTCCGCTCCTTCGACCCCGCCTCGCCCCCGGGGGCGGAGGTGCCCGATCCGTACTACGGAGGCGGCTCGGGCTTCCGCGACGTGCTCAAGATGGTCGAGGCAGCCTCGGAAGGGCTGGCGACGTATCTTGCGGATCATTAGGGACCTGGGCTCCAGCCACGCCTGGACGCTGCACGAGGGCGAGATCGACGGCCGCCGGGTCTTCGTCAAGCGCGGCGCGGACTTCGCCTCCGAGGCGGCCGGACTGCGCTGGCTGGCCGAGGCGGGGGCGGTCGCCGTACCCGAGGTCATCGAGGCCGGTGACGGCACGCTGGCCCTGGAGTGGATCGAGCCCGCGCACGCGAGCGCCGCCGCGGCCGAGCGGTTCGGCCGCGAGCTGGCGGAGCTGCACCGCGCGGGCGCGCCCGATTTCGGCGCGCCGTGGCCCGGCCACATCGCCGAGCTGCCCATGGACAACACGCCCGACCCGGACTGGCCGTCCTTCTATGTGCGGCGCCGCGTTCTCCCGTTCGTACGGCTGGCACGGGACGGCGGGGCGCTGACGGCCGCGGACGTGAAGCTGATCGAGGAGGCGTGCGATCTCATCCCGGAGGTTTGCGGCCCCGCCGAGCCGCCGAGCCGCATCCACGGCGACCTCTGGAGCGGCAACGTGCTCTGGACGGCGTTCTCCGGCGGGTCCGGCGCGGAGCGGGCCGTCCTCATCGATCCGGCCGCGCACGGCGGGCACCGGGAGACGGACCTCGCCATGCTCGCCCTCTTCGGCGCGCCGCATCTGAACACGATCCTCGCGACGTACCGCGAGGCCGCACCGCTCGCCGACGGGTGGCGCGAGCGCGTGCCCATGCACCAGTTCCACCCGCTGCTCGTCCACGTCTGTCTGTACGGCGAGGCCTACCGCGGCAGCCTGCTGTCGGCGGTGTCGCAGATTCTCGCCCTGTGACCGGCGTGAAACGACGCCCTGACAGCTGAGCCGGGATCAGTCCCGGTTCAGCAGCTTGAGCACCTCGTCGTGCAACCGGCCGTTGGTGCAGACCATGCTGCCGGCCTCCAACGGGTCGCCGCCGCCGACGGCGGTGCAGGTGCCGCCCGCCTCCTCCACGATCACGGTGAGCGCGGCCATGTCCCAGGGCGACAGCTCGGGCTCGGCGGAGATGTCGACCGCGCCCTCGGCGACCATCATGTGCGACCAGAAGTCGCCGTACGCCCGCGTGCGCCAGACCCCGCGCATGAGGTCGAGCATGTTGTCGAGCCGCCCCTGCTCCTCCCAGCCGGTGAGGCTGGAGTAGGAGAGCGACGCGTCGGCGAGCCGGCCCACGCCCGAGACCGCGCAACGGGTGGCCTTGGTCAGGTTGCGGCCGGTCCACGCGCCGCCGCCCCTGACGGCCCACCAGCGGCGGTTGAGCGCCGGAGCGGAGACGACGCCGACGACGACCTTGCCCTCCTCCATCAGTGCGATGAGGGTGGCCCAGACGGGGACGCCGCGCACGTAGTTCTTCGTGCCGTCGATGGGGTCGATCACCCACGAGCGCATGCCGTACCCGGTCTTGCCGAACTCCTCGCCCACGACGGCGTCGCGCGGCCGGGCCCGGCGCAGGGTGCCGCGGATGGCCTCCTCGACCGCGCGGTCGGCGTCGCTGACCGGCGAGAGGTCGGGTTTGGTGTCGACCTTGAGGTCGACCGCCTTGAAGCGGCGCATGGTGATGTCGTCGGCGGCGTCCGCCATCACGTGCGCGAGACGCAGATCGTCGCTGTAGCCGGTCACGGGGATCCACGCTATCGCGTCCCGCGCCGGTCACATCAGATCAGGGATCGCCCCAAAATGTACTGCGGAGTAACATTCCGCCATGGATATCGGCGCTTTCATGCTCGACAGCGTGCCCTTCGCCCGGTTGCTCGGCATCTCCTTCGACTCGGTCGGCGTGGGGACGGCGACCGCCCGCCTGCCCGACCGCGCCGACCTGCACAATCACGTCGGCGGACCGCACGCAGGCGCGCTCTTCTCGCTGGCGGAGTCGGCCTCGGGCGCGGCCATGCTGTCAGTCTTCGGCGACGAGCTCTCCCGGGCCGTTCCCCTCGCGACCTCGGCCGAGATCCGCTACCTCAAGCTGGCCAAGGGAGAGGTGACCGGCACCGCGACGCTGCGGGCCGACCGTGCGGAGGTCGTGGCCCTGCTGGACGAGGGGAAGCGGCCCGAGTTCACCGTCGCGGTGGCGATCAGGAACGCCGACGACGTGGTCGTCTCCGAGGTGGTCGTCTCCTGGACCCTGCGCCCCAACCGCCAGCCGTAGCCTGATCAGGCGTTGACCACGCTCGCGTTCTGCACATCCAGAGCCACCCAGATCTTGGTGAGCTCGCCCAGGTTGGCCGTCTTGATCGTGACCGCGCAGGCGCTCGTGGTGTTGGCGTTGTAGAGGTCAGAGCGCGTCGTCGCCGCCCTCGCGGCTGGTGAGCAGCCGGCGCAGGGACTCCAGCCGGGTGGGATCGGCGTGCCCCTCGGCCACGAAACGGTCGAGGGCGCACCCGTCGCCGAGGTGCGTGCACCCCTTGGGGCACTCGACGGTCGCCTCGTTCAGGTCGGGGAAGGACGCGAGCACGGTCTCCACATGCACGTGCGCCAGGCCGAAGCTGCGCACCCCGGGCGTGTCGATGATCCAGCCGCCCTCGGGCAGCTCCAGCGCCACGGCCGAGGTCGAGGTGTGCCGGCCGCGACCGGTCACCACGTTGACGTGCGAGACCGCCCGCCCGGCGGTCGGGACGAGCGCGTTGACCAGCGTCGACTTGCCGACCCCCGAATGGCCGACGAGCACGCTGATCCGGTCTTCCATGTGGCCGCGCAGCTCGTCCAGCTGTCCGCCCTTGCTCACCACGACGTACGGCACGCCGAGCGGGTCGTAGAGCGCGACCAGCTCGTCGGCGGGCGCGAGGTCCGCCTTGGTCAGGCAGAGCAGCGGATCGATGTCGGCGTCGTACGCCGCGACCAGCAGCCGGTCGATCATGCGGGGGCGCGGCGGGGGATCGGCCAGCGCGGTGACGATGACGAGCTGGTCGGCGTTGGCCACGACGGGACGCTCGATGTCGTCGGTGTCGTCGGCGCTGCGCCGGAGCATCGAGCGGCGCTCCTCCACCCGGACCACCCGGGCGAGTGTGTCCGGACGGCCGCTCACGTCGCCGACGAGGGCGACGCGGTCGCCGACCACGATGCCCTTCCTGCCCAGCTCGCGCGCCTTCATCGCGACGACGGTGACGTCACCCACCAGGCAGGTGTAGCGCCCGCGGTCGACGGCCACGACGAACCCCTCGACGGCCTTCTCGTGCGCAGGGCGCAGCCGGGTCCGCGGCCGGGACCCCTTGCCCGGCCGGATCCTGACGTCGTCCTCGTCGTAGTGCCGCTTACTCAGTCTGTCCGTCCCTCTCGTGCGCCCGCGCTCCCGGCGCGGGTACGGCGTGCCCCGGTCACCGCGTGCCGGTGGCGTCCGTCGTGTCCGTAACGTCTCCCGAGCCGGCCAGCATGTCGGTCCACATGCGGGCGAAGTCCGGCAGGGTTTTGCCCGTGGTCGCGATGTTCTCCACCTCGACCCCCGGCACCGCCAGGCCGATCACCGCGCCGGCCGTGGCCATCCGGTGGTCCTCGTAACTGTGGAAGACCCCGCCCGACAGCGGGCGCGGCCGGATCTCCAGGCCGTCGTCGGTCTCGCGGGCGGCACCGCCGAGCCGGTTGATCTCGGTGGCGAGCGCGGCGATCCGGTCGGTCTCGTGCCCCCGGATGTGTGCCACGCCGGTGATCCGCGACGGGCCGTCGGCCAGTGCGGCGAGCGCGGCGATCGTGGGCGTCAACTCGCTCACCTCGTGCAGGTCCGCCTCGATGCCGCGCACCCGGCCGGTGCCGGTAACACGCAGCCCTTCCGGCGTGCGCGCCACGTCCGCGCCCATCTCGGCGAGCAGCTCGCGGAGCAGGTCCCCGCCCTGCGTGGTCTCCTCGGGCCAGTCCGGCACGGTGACCGCTCCGCCGGTGACGAGCGCGGCCGCCAGGAAAGGCGCGGCGTTCGACAGGTCGGGCTCGACGACGACGTCCCGTGCCGCGATCGGACCCGGCTCGACCCGCCACACGTCGGGCGCGGAGTCGTCGACCTCGACCCCCGCCTCACGGAGCAGGTGCACCGTCATCGCGATGTGCGGCATCGAGGGGACCGGAGGCCCGCTGTGCCGTACGGTGACGCCCTTCTCGAAGCGCGGCGCGGCCAGCAACAGGCCGGACACCATCTGCGAGGAGACCGAGGCGTCCAGCACGACCTCGCCGCCCGTGATCGGCCCGTGTACGGTGAACGGCAGCGCGTCCGCGCTCACGCTCGCGCCGAGGGCGCGCAGCGCGCCCAGGATCGGGCCCATCGGCCGCTTGCGGGCGTGCGGATCGCCGTCGAAGAAGACCTCGCCGTCCGCGAGCGCCGCGACCGGCGGCACGAACCGCATGACGGTGCCCGCCAGGCCGACGTCGATCGAGGCGCCGCCCCTGATCGGGCCGGGGGTGACCGCCCAGTCCACGCTCGACACGCTCTCGTTCGACGCGGTCATCTCCGCGCCGAGCGAACGCAGCGCCGCGACCATGAGGTCGGCGTCCCTGCTGCGCAGCGCGAGCCGTACGGACCCGGGGGCCTCGGCCAGCGCGGCCAGGAGCAGCACCCGGTTGGTCACGGACTTCGAGCCGGGCAGGCGGACCGTCGCGTGGATCGGCCCGGTCGCTACGGGAGCAGGCCACAGAGGCTGGGTCGGCATGGTTGAAAGCCTACCGGCAGGCCCGGGCCGCGTCGGGGTGCCGTTCGGCGGCCTGGATGGTGCAAGGTGGGGGGTATGTGCGGAAGGTACGCGTCCACCCGCAAGCGGGATGAGCTCCTGCAGGAGTTCGAGGTCGAGCTCGACACGGGCGAGGAGATCGGCCCGGATTACAACGTCGCACCGACCAAGCAGGTCTACGCGGTGATGAGCCGGGTGCCCAAGGAAGAGAGCACGGAGCGGCCGGTACGCCAGCTCAGGGTGGTCCGTTGGGGACTCGTGCCGAGTTGGGCCAAGGACCCGTCGATCGGATCGCGCATGATCAACGCCAGGGTGGAGACCGTCGCGGAGAAGCCGGCCTTCCGCAGGGCGTTCGCCTCGCGCCGCTGCCTGCTCCCCGCGGACGGCTTCTACGAGTGGATGAAGGCGCCCGAGGGGGCCAAGCCCGCGAAGCAGCCGTACTTCATCCATCCGGAGGACGGCGGCGTCATGGCCATGGCGGGGCTGTACGAGTTCTGGAAGGACCCCTCGCGCGCCGACGACGACCCGCTCAAGTGGCTGTGCACCTGCACGGTGATCACGACCGACGCCGAGGACGGGGTCGGCCACATCCACGAGCGCATGCCGATGATGATCGAGCGGGAGAGGTGGGCCGAATGGCTCGACCCCCGCGTGAGCGACGCGAGCCGGCTGCTGGTCCCCGCGCTCGCCGGGCGGCTGGCGGCCTATCCCGTCTCGACCGCGGTCAACAACGTCCGCAACAACGGTCCCGACCTCGTCGAGCCGCTCAAGGACGACGGCGACCGGGCCGTGCTCTTCTGAACGCGGAGTGAAAAGGCCGCACCAAGCGGGCATCCGGTCAGCTTCTTGGCCCTGAAGGGCCAAGCTTGCAGCTCCTGGCCGTCGATGGCTTCGACGGTTCAGGCCGCGTCGTCGGCAGCGTGACTCACTGCCCAGCCCGCGACACCGCGCGAGGCGATGTTGCGGGCTGCGTTGACGTCGGCGTGCTCAGCGAAGCCGCACGACGTACAGGAGAAGGTGTTCTGGTCGGGCCGGTTCCTTTTGTCCACGTGCCCGCAGGCCGAGCACGCCTGCGAGGTGTAGGCCGAATCCACATGGATCACGGCGACCCCGTGCCGGGCCGCCTTGTAAGCGATGAACGACCCGAGCTGGTGGAAACTCCACGAGCGTAGCTCCCGGTTGCGGTGGCGGACCGCGTTCAGGCCCTTGCCGCAGTGGCGGGTGCCGTCGCTGGTGGTGGCGATGTTGGCGATGCCCAGATCCACCCCTATGAACCCGTCCGGTTCGGTGACCGGAACATCAGGGATCTCGCAGGTCGCGTACAGGAACCACATGCCGTCCCGGCAGACCAGGTCGGATTCGCCCTTCCGGTACAAGGCGAGCATCTTGAGCTGGTCGAGCGAGCCGGTGAACGCGACTTTCTTCAGCCGGCCGGTCGTGGTCCAGATCGACACCGTGTGGGCGGTGTGGTCCCACGACAGGCAGCGGTCGTCGAACGGCTGGGCGGCATCGGCGCGGAAGGCGATCGGTTTGCTCTCGGCCCGGATGCGGCGCGCGCAGCCTTGCGGTCCCAGGTTCCCCGCCCGTGCGTTGGCTTTCAGGGTGGTGTAGGCGTCGGCGACCTTCTTGATCACTTGCTGGGCGGCTTGCGCCCCCAGTCCGCGTGCTTTCACCTCGCGGTAGGTGTGCTTGCGCAGCGCGTACTCGCGCCGGTCCCCGGCCGTGAACGCGGTCACCGAGGCGAAGTTCGCCGCGTCGTTGCAAGCGCGCAGCGTCGCCTTCAACGCCGCCACCTGCTCGGGCGTTGGCAGGAGCCTCACCTGCACCACCAGCTTCACGTCGAACACACTATCGGTTGGTTCGTGTCGCCGTGATGGAAACCGAATCCCGATATCCGCAGACGTCGCAGTGTGGTCTACAGCCTCCACGCGCATTCGGTCTTCCGCTGAAGAAAGGGAGGCCGGGGGCTCCTTTCCGCAAAACCCATGACCCCGCCGGACGGAGTCGCCCACTTCTTACGGAACGGCGGGCGGACGGACCTCGGCCGACGGGTCAGGTCGTACGGGTCACCCCTTCTTGCGGGCGCTGGCCACGAGGTGGATGCCCACCGTGTCCTCTTCCTCCGGCCGGGTCGCCAGCTCGGTGCGTACGAGCCGGGTCAGGGAGTTACCGCCGGAGGCGAGCACGTGATCGACCGTGGACGGCGACAGCACCGTGCGCGGCCGCACCCACTCCACCTCCAGCCCGGCGGCCGTCAGCAGCTCGCGGAGCTGGACGCTGGTGAAGCAGCGGGTGATGCTGCCGTCGGGCCAGGGCACGAGCATGACCTCGCCGGTCTGGCACAGGTGCGCCCAGTAGTTCTGCTCGGCGAGGATCGCCATGCCGAGGACCAGCGAGTCGACGCACACCAGCGTCCGCCCGCCCGGCTTCAGCACGCGGGCGACATCCTCGATCACGGACTCGGCCATGATCTCGACCGAGAGGGCGCGCTCCTCCGCGATCACCGCGTCCACGCAGGCGTCGGGGAGGAAGCCGAGATTGTCGGCCCGGACCTTCTGCACGTGGCCGGACGCGTCGCGCAGCCACGGCTCGGACAGCCGCCGGAAGTCCATCACCTGGATGACCCGATGTCCCGCCCGTGCGGCCTGAGCCGTCCAGCGGCCGCGGCCGCCGGACAGGTCGAGCAGCAGGGAGGGACGTTCGGGCAGCCATCGGCGGAGCTGTTCGGCGACGACCGCGTGATAGAAGGTCCAGTACGGCCCGAGCGCTCCCGAGCCGTTGAGTTCGTTGGCCGGAATGGGCAGCACGAGCGGCTCCTGGACTATGGCTACCTCAGAAAGCGACATGAGATAGCGGAAATCGGTTTCCGGGCTACCAGCCGGTACGTAGGTCCTTCCCCAAAGAGGGGTGTTCGTACCGCGAAAACGTACCGGGAACAGACTCTACGCCCGCCCTGTTGCAGTTGTGCATGAACGCGTTGCTCGCGCCCCTGGCCCAAGGGGAAGGCGCCACTACCCTGCCGGTATTCTCGGCTGCGTACGGTGTCCTAGAGGGGGTGGGTCCGGTCTCCAAGACAGCTGAGGAGACTCTGGAGCAGCGCAGCGAGCGGTTCGAGCGCGACGTCATGCCGTATCTCGACCAGTTGTACTCCGCCGCGCTCCGGATGACCCGGAACCCCGCAGACGCCGAGGATCTTCTCCAGGAGACCTTCGCCAAGGCATTCGCCTCGTTCCACCAGTTCCAGGAGGGCACCAACCTCAAGGCCTGGCTCTACCGCATTCTGACGAACACGTTCATCAACAGCTATCGGAAGAAGCAGCGGGAGCCCAAGCAGGCCGGGACCGAGGAGATCGAGGACTGGCAGCTCGCCAGGGCCGAGTCGCACACCTCGACCGGGCTGAAGTCGGCCGAGGTCGAGGCGCTGGAGCACCTCCCCGACAGCGACGTGAAGGACGCCCTCGCCGCGCTCCCCGAGGATTTCCGCATCGCGGTGTACCTTGCCGATGTCGAGGGCTTCCCGTACAAGGAGATCGCCGACATCATGGGGACCCCCATCGGGACCGTGATGTCGCGGCTGCATCGTGGCCGGAGACAACTGCGAACACAGCTTGAGGACTACGCGCGCGCTCGCGGCCTGGTGCGGGACGAGGAGGGGCGATGAGCTGCGGCGACCACCACGACACCGACTGTGGTGAGGTTCTTGACCGGGTCTACAGCTACCTCGACGGCGAACTGGACGACAGCAGGCGGGCCGAGATCCGCCAGCACTTGGAAGAGTGCGGGCCCTGTCTGGAGGAGTACGGCCTGGAGAAGGTCGTCAAGCAGCTCGTCGCCAAGCACTGCGGCTGTGATCCCGTGCCCGGGGACCTGCGCGACAAAGTCCTCGCCCGCATCGCGCAGGTACGGGCCGAGCTGGCCGATTAGGATCACCCCGTACACCTGACGAAGGGGCGGGCATGCGCGTACTGGTCACCGGCGGGGCGGGATTCATCGGCTCGAACCTCGTCGACCGCCTGTTGGCCGACGGGCACGAGGTCGCGGTGGTGGACGACCTGTCCTCCGGGAACACCCGCAACCCCGACGCCGCACTGCACACGATGGACGTGCGGGACCCCGCCCTCGCCGAGACGGCCGGGGCGTGGCGTCCGGAGGTGGTCTGCCACCTGGCGGCCCAGATCAGCGTCCGCAAGAGCGTCGCCGACCCGCTGCACGACGCCCGGGTGAACGTCGAGGGCACCCTCAACGTCCTGGAGGCGGCCCGCCGCAGCGGCGCCCGCAAGGTTGTCTACGCCTCCTCGGTGGCCGTGTACGGCAGGCCCGCCGCCATCCCGGTGCCCGGGGACGCGCCCACCGACCCGCGCTCGCCGTACGCCGCCTCCAAGCTGAGCGGCGAGGTCTACCTGTCGGCCTACAGTGCGCTGCACGGGCTCGAATACACCACGCTCGTGTTGTCCAACGTGTACGGCCCGCGCCAGTCACCCGAGGGCGAGGCCGGGGTGGTCGCGATCTTCACGGACGCGCTCCTCGCCGGACGCCCCACCATCCTGTACGGCGATGGCTCGCAGACACGGGACTACGTCTTCGTCGAGGACGTCGTGGACGGCTTCGCCCGCGCGTGCGGCTCCGCCGGGAACGGGCGCAGGTTCAACCTCGGCACCGGCGTGCAGACGACCGACCGCGAGCTGCACGCGTTCGTCGCCGCCGCGGCCGGCGCACCCGACGAGCCCGGCCTGGCCCCGGCCCGCCTCGGCGACCTGCCCGCCATGGCGGTCGATCCCGAGCCGGCCCGCGAGGGTCTGGGCTGGCGTCCCCGCACCGATCTCGCCACCGGCCTCAAGGCCACCGTCTCCTGGGCGCTGTCCCGCTCCTGAAACCGTTGCCGCTGAGACCGACGGGGTTTGCCGGGCCGGCGTGACGGGCACGTCACCGAGTTCCGGACGGTCGACGGCCGAACAGCCAGAGCCGGCGTTGCCGCCCCACCACGCGTGACAGCGGGAGGCGTGGCCGCGCGGGCGTGTCTCGAACCGCCGGGCGAACCAGGGCGAATGCGCACAGCGTGATTGGTTGGTCACGGTTTGGCTGCGGTTCGCCGAGCTATCTGACCGGGCACGCGGGCTTCTGTAGCCTGTGGGCGGATTTCGATGTGGAGGCAGCGATGTTCAACAGAGTGGCCACCAAGTTGCTGGCGGCGTTGATGCTGCTCACGCCCATGGTGGTGTTCGTGGCCGAGACCGGCGTGATCTCCGGGATCTCCTGGACCTGAGCCGCGAGGTGGCCGCATGCGGGAACTGCCGTGGCCGGCGAAGGTCTACTTCGTCGTACTGAACGCCGCCGCCGTCGCGCTGGTGGTCGAGAGCGCCGTCACCCCCGGGTGGTTCGACCAGGCCGAGCTGCCGACGCTCGTCGTGCTGGCGCTGCTCTTCCTGGTGTGCGAGTCCGTGCCCACGGTGCTCAACGTGCCGCAGGCCGCGATCTCGGTGAGCTTCTCCGCCGCGCTGGCGGCCGTCGTGCTCGTCGGCCCCGAGGGAGCGGCGCTGGTCGGGCTCATGGCGGTCGTCAGCGTGCGGCCCGGCCTGCCGGTGGTGAAGCGCCTCTTCAACGGCGCCCAGTTCGTGATCTGCGGATACGCCGCGGGTGTGGCGTTCGAGCTGGCCGGCGGCACCCCCGGCCTGCCGCGCGAAAACGACTTCCCCGGGGTGGTCGTCCCGTACGGCGCGGCAACGGCCGCGTTCGTGCTGATCAACTTCGCGCTGACCGCGGTCATCCTGCTGCTGGCCGAGGGCGTGGGGAAGGACCAGGTGCCGCTCCGCGGCACGGTGCAGATCCTGGGGTCCTATCTCGGCTACGCGACCTTCGGTCTGCTGATCGCCGGGCTCTGGGCGACCGTGCAGTCGATCTCGGCGGTGCTGGTCCTGATCCCGCTGTTCGTGGCCCGCTGGGCGTTCGGGCACTATCACGCCCAGCAGCGCTCCTACGACGCGACGATCGCCGCGCTGTGCCAGGCGGTCGAGACGAAGGACTACTACACCCGGGGCCACTGCACCCGCGTCTCGCGGGCCTCGTCCATGATCGCCGAGGAGATCGGCATGGGCACCGAGCGCCTGCGCGCCATCCGGTACGCCGGGATGCTGCACGACGTCGGCAAGCTGGGCGTGCCGACCAAGGTCCTGCAGAAGGACGGCAAGCTGACCGAGGAGGAGTTCGCCGCCATCCAGCTCCACCCCATGCGCGGGCTGGAGATCGTGTACGGCATCGACTTCCTCGACGAGGCGTTCGCCGGGATCATGCACCACCACGAACGGCAGGACGGCAAGGGCTACCCCATGGGGCTCGCCGGGGACGAGATCCCCGAGTTCGCCCGCATCATCGCGGTGGCCGACGCCTTCGACTCGATGACGTCCGACCGGGCGTACCGGAAGGCGAAGTCGATCGAGGAGGCGGTGGCCGAGCTGCGCAAGGGCGCGGGCACCCAGTTCGACCCCGTCATGGTGAACACCTTCATCAAGGCGCTCGACCGGCACGGCTGGGAGCCGCCGCGCGCGGTGTCCGCGCCACCGGGGCCCGCGGTGGCCGCGGCCAAGGACCACGATGATCCCACCATGCCCATCCAGGTCATCTCGGAACGCTGAGGGCGAGGAATCATGACCGCCGCCAGGGCGATGCGCGGGCTCGATTCGGGCCAGTTGCTGCTGATCTGCGCCGCCGGGATGCTCACGGTGGCCGGGATCTCCCACACGGCGGCGGGCGGCCCGGTCGATCCGCAGGTCGCGATCGGCTTCGGCGCGCTGATCGCGGTGGGCGAGCTGGCCAGGCTCACCATGCCGGGCAACCGCGAGGTGGCGCCCATCTCCACCGCCGCGGCGATCGGCTACGCGCTCCTGCTCGACGTGGGCGGCCAGCCGGCCCGTCAGTCCGCGCTCCAGGTCGTCGCCGTCATGTCGGTCGGGATGATCGCCGGGGCCTTGCCGCACCTCGCCGTGGGCCGCCCGCCGCGCCTGGACGCGATCGCCCGGAGGCTGCTCGCCGGATCGCTGCTGGCCTTCGCCTACCGTCCGCTGGCCGGTTCGCTCCGCTCGATCGCGATCGACGGCAACTGGTGGCCGGCGCTCGGCGTGATGGCGGCCCTCGTCGGGCTCATGCTCACGGCCGACGTCGTGATCGCCGCCATGCTCCGGGCCGAGCAGGTCAGGACCGCCTTCGGTGTCGCCGTACGCGACGAGCTGCGGATGGCCGCGCCGCTGGGCGCGGCGGTGGCCGCCTCGGGGACGCTGCTCGCGCTCGCCGCGCACAGCATGAACATGACGGCGCTCCTGGTGTTCGCCGCGCCGCTGCTGGTGACCCAGGTGGCGTTCCGCAAGTACGCGGGCATCCGGGCGACGTACCTGCAGACGGTCCGGGCGCTGAGCCGGGTGACCGAGGTCGGAGGGTACGTCGAGCCGGGGCACTCCCGGCGGGTCAGCATGCTGTCGGTCGCCGTCGGCAGGGAGCTCGGCATGCCGGAGCCGCAACTGCTCGAACTTGAGTACGCCGCGCTCATGCACGACATCGGGCAGCTCTCCCTCAGCGACCCGATCCCGGGCGGGGCCACCGTCCTCACCGATCCGGCGCAGGCGAAACGGATCGCCGAGCTGGGCGCGGAGGTGATCAGGAAGACCGGCGTGCTGCACGGCGTGGCCGAGATCGTCCGCCGCCAGTGCGACACGGTGGACCACTCCCCGCCCATGCCCAGCCGGGTCATCAAGGTCGCCAACGCGTACGACGACCTGGTGGGGGGCTCACCCGACCGGGACCGGGCGGCCGCGGCGCTGGAGCGGCTCAGGTTCGGCGTCGGCACCGAGTACGACCCCGCCGTGGTCGAGGCGATGGCCCGGGTGGTGGATCGGCTCACCGGGGCGACCCGCTTGTAGCGCACCTCGCACCGGATCGGCCTGGAGCCGGGGCGATGGCCGTTGCTTTTGTGCCGACCCTACAGATTCCCCGTGCGCGTTCAGTCGGAATCAAGCGCAGGGGATCAGAGGGGCGCCGCCGTAGGGTTGGCTGCGTGTTCGAGTCAGTTCTTGTCGCCAACCGCGGCGAAATCGCCAGGCGGGTCATCCGCACGGTCAGGCGCATGGGGCTGCGCGCGATCGCGGTCTATTCCGAGGCCGACGCGGACCTCCCCTTCGTGCGGGAGGCGGACGAGGCCGTGCTGCTCGGCCCGGCGAGCCCCGCGCAGAGCTACCTGGACGTGGAGAAGGTGCTCGACGCCGCCCGCAAGTGCGGCGCGGCGGCCGTCCACCCCGGCTACGGCTTCCTTTCAGAGAACGCCGACTTCGCCCGCGCGGTCATCGACGCGGGCATGGTCTGGATCGGCCCGGCTCCCGAGGCGATCGTCCAGATGGGCGACAAGATCAACGCCAGGAACCTGATGGAGAACGCCGGGATCCCGGTGGCCGCGGGCACCCGCGAGCCGGTGACCACGCTGGAGGACGCCCTGCGCGCGGCCGAAGAGGTCGGCTACCCCCTCATGGTGAAGACCGCGGGGGGCGGCGGTGGCATCGGCATGGGCGTCGCCTACGACGACGAGTCCCTGACCAAGGCGTTCGAGCAGGCGTCCAGGGCGGCCGCGCGATTCGGGGGCGGTGCCGCGATCCTGCTGGAGCGCTACATCGAACGCGCCCGCCACGTCGAGGTGCAGATCCTCGGCCTGGCCGACGGCACGGTGGTCGCGCTCGGCGAGCGCGACTGCTCGGTGCAGCGGCGGCACCAGAAGGTCGTGGAGGAGAGCCCGTCCCCGGGCATCACGCCCGAGCTGCGCGAGCGGATGCTCGCGGCGGCGGTGCGCGTCGGCGAGGCGGTCGGCTATCGCGGCGCCGGCACGGTCGAGTGCCTGGTCGACGCGGACAAGCAGGACTTCGTGTTCCTGGAGATGAACACCCGGCTCCAGGTGGAGCATCCCGTCACCGAACTGGTGACCGGGAGCGATCTGGTCGAGCACCAGCTCCGCATCGCGGCCGGCGAGGTCTATCCCGTCGAGGTCGCCCCGCGCGGGCACGCCATCGAGTTCCGGATCTACGCCGAGGACCCGAAGCGGTTTTTCCCCGGACCTGGGAAGATCTCAGTCTGGGAGGAGCCGTCGGGCGAGGGAATTCGGGTCGATTCTGGATATGTCGCGGCAAACACCGTCACGCCGTTCTACGATCCGCTGATAGCCAAGCTCTGCGTTCACGGCGCCACCCGCGCGGAGGCGCTGGAGCGCGGCCGCGCGGCCGTCGCGGCGTTCCGCGTCGAGGGGCCGAAGAACAACGTGCCCTTCTGCGCCGAGCTCCTGGACCACCCCGAGTTCGCGAGCGGGGACTACGACACCGGGCTGGTGTCCCGCATGCGGTCGTGACGCCGCGGGCCTGGTCGTGATGGACGCCGGTCCGGCGAGAGCGCCGGTCCGGCGAGTGGAATGACTGAAGAGGAGTTGTGGTGGCGGAAGTACGCGCCGAGATGGTGGCGAACGTCTGGAAGATCGTCGTCTCCGAGGGCGACACCGTGGCCGAGGGTGAGACGCTCGTCATCCTGGAGTCGATGAAGATGGAGATCCCGGTCATCGCCGAGGACGCGGGCGTCGTCGCCCAGCTCAAGGTCGCCGAGGGCGACGTCATCCAGGAGGGCGACCTGATCGCCGTCATCGAGTAGGCGCGAGGGTCAGAGCGCCGCGAGGAACCGCTCCCGGTCGACCACCACCCGCTCGATCCTCCCGGTGGCGACCAGCCGTCCGGTCTTGTCGACGGCGGTGATGGCGAAGCCGAGCCGCCTGCCGTCCACATCGGTCAGCTCGGCGGAGATCTCGACGTGCATGCCGACGGGGCTGGGGACGCGATGCTCCAGCTCGACCCGCGTGCCCACCGAGGTCTGGCCCGGCTCCAGGTAGCGCTGGACGGCCTTGACAGTGACCCCTTCGGCGAAGGAGAGCAGCCGCGGCGTGCCCAGGACGGGCACGTCCCCGCTGCCCACCCTGATCGCGGTGTCCTCTCGCTCCACCATGATGAGGATGTTGGCGCGCAGACCAGGAGCTAGCGTCATATTTTCCAGCCTAGTAGTCGTACGCTCGAAGGCCGTGAGCGAGTTCTGCCACCATTGTGGTGGACAGTCCGGCGAGGGAGACTACTCGGTCTGCGTCGCCGCCGTGCCCTGAGACGCCGCGCCACCCTCGTGGCGTCGCAGGGGCCTGGTCGCCCAGGTGAACCGGCGCGGATGGTCCGTCCGTTGTACTGAGCACGGGATCACTCGCGCGTAGGCTCCCGACAGGCGGGCTTCCGTGACCCGGGTGTGACATTCCCGAGACACGGGTCTGCTTGGTTGGACAACTCCGGGGAACTTGAGGGGGTATTGGGCACATGGTGGCCCAGGGGATGACGCTGGCGGGGCGCTACCGCTTGGACGCCCGGATCGGCGCCGGTGGCATGGGCGAGGTGTGGCGTGGTGAGGACACCGTTCTCGCGCGCACCGTCGCCGTCAAGGTGCTGCTCCCCGGAAGGCTCGACGACCCCGGCTTCGCCGTCCGCTTCCAGGGTGAGGCCCGGGCGATGGCGACCGTCAACCACCCCGGCGTGGTCGACGTCTACGACTACGGCGTGACCGACGTCCCCGGGGACGGGCCCACGGCCTATCTCGTGATGAAGTTCGTGGACGGCGAGCCGATCGACCGGCTGCTCACCCGCCTCGGCCGGATCGGTCCCGAGCCGGCCATGGAGCTCATCGCCCAGGCGGCGGCCGCCCTGCATGCCGTACACGAGCGCGGCATCGTCCACCGGGACGTCAAGCCCGGCAACCTGCTCGTCCGCTCGGACGGCACGCTGATGCTCACCGACTTCGGTATCGCGCGGGCCGACGCGGCAAGCCGCCTCACCGACGCGGGCATGGTCCTCGGCACCGCCGCGTACTGCGCGCCGGAGCAGGCCGAAGGCCAGCCCGTCACGCCCGCCGTGGACATCTACGCCCTCGGAGTCGTGGCATACGAGTGCCTCGCGGGACGGCGGCCCTTCGACGGCGAGTCACCGGTGGCGATCGCGCTGCAGCACATCCGGGACGAGCCGCCGCCGCTGCCGCGGGACGTGCCCCCGGCCGTGCGCATGGTGGTGGAACGGGCGCTGCTCAAGGACCCGGCCCGGCGCTGGCCGGACGCGGCCTCGATGAGCGAGGCCGCGCGCAGGTCGGTGCTGCCCGATGCGCGGCAGTCCGCGCACCCGCAGTTCCCGCACGACACCGGCGCGGCGCCGGGTGGGCTCGACCTCGGTGGCCCGGCTCCGGGCGGCTACTCCCCGGCCACCGGGGGATACTCCCCGGCGACGGGCGGGTACGGACCGGCGACCGGAGGATACGGCCCGGACACGGGCGGATACGGTCAGGCGACCGGCGGATACGCGTCGGCCGACTACCCGACCGAGGCGGACCGCGCGTACGGCGCCGAGGCGTGGGAGGACCGTCCGGCCGCCCCGGGGACGGCCACCACGCCGGGGCCGAGGGGGTCGCGCCGCAGGAAGAGCCGGAAGGCCCCGATCGCGGCGGGCGCGGCCGGGCTCGCCGTCTTCGCCGGGCTGGCGGCGCTCGGGATCAACGCCCTGGCCGCGTCCGGCGACGACCAGGTCAACCCGTCCCCGTCCGAGTCGGGGACCTATGAGACGGTGGCGCCGACGACCGCCCCGTCGACGCCCAGGGGACGGCGCACCAAGACGCCCACGCAGACCGTGCAACCGCCGCCGATCATCGCGACCCGGCCGCCGCGCCCGTCGCCGTCACCGTCGGCGACGCCGACCCCGTCGCCCAGCCCGAGCCCCAGCCCGAGCGACGAGCCGATGGAGAAGGTGCCCTCGGTCATCGGGCTGACCGAGGAGAAGGCGACCGCCAGGCTGAGGAGCCTCGGGTTCAAGGTCAGGGTGAGCTCAGCCGGCGGCGACGGGATGTGCACGAAGGTCACCGGCCAGGACCCGAAGGGCGGGGAGGAGGCCCCCGAGGGCGCCACGCTCAAGATCGTGATCACCAAGATCCCTTGCGCGGCGCCGAGCCCGAGCCCGTCACCCAGCCTGTCGCCCTCGGCCACCCCGGACCCCAGCCCGTCGCCGCACTAGATCACTAGATCCCGGTCGTGTTGCGCGGGTAGGCGACCGCGGGGTCGGTGGCGATGTTCACCAGGTACGGCACGCCGGAGTCGAAGGCGCGCCGCAGCGCCGGCCCGATCTCCGAGGGCGACGTCACCAGCTCGCCGCCGCCGCCGAGCGCGGTCACGACCTGGTCGTACCGGCACTGCGGCTGGAGGTCGGCGGCCACGTCGTAGCCGTACAGAAGCTGCATGGGGTGCTTCTCCAGACCCCACATGCCGTTGTTGCCGCAGATCATGACGACCGGCAGCCGGTGCCGGACGAGCGTGTCCACGTCCATCAGGGAGAAGCCGGCCGCGCCGTCGCCGAGAAGCAGCGCGACCTGGGAGGAGGGGCGGGCGAGCCGGGCGGCGATCGAGTAGCCGAGGCCCGTGCCCAGACATCCGTACGGGCCGGGGTCGAGCCAGTTGCCCGGGTTGCGCGGTTCGACGTACTTGCCGGCGTAGGACACGAAGTCGCCGCCGTCGCCGATGACCACCGCGTCGTCCGCGAGGATCTTGCCGAGCTCGCCGTAGATGCGCATGGGGTGGATCGGGTCGGCGTCGGAGGCGAGCAGCTCGGCGTCCCCGGCGATCGCCGCGGCGGACGCCTCGGCCAGCGTGGCCACCCACGGCGCGTACGACTTCGGATCGACACCGGCGGTCGAGCAGGCCGCGGCGAGGCTCCAGAAGGTGAGGGAGAGGTCTCCGGCGGCGGATCCGGCCAGGCCGACGTGCGTGGCGAGCTGGGAGGCCGCGTCGGCGACGTGGACGACCTTGGCCAGGGGAGCGCCGTCCTTGCCGCCGAACCAGCCGTATCCGAGGCGGAAGTCGAGCGGCGTGCCGACCACGATGACCAGGTCGGCCTGGCCGAAGGCGCGCCCCCGGGCCCGGGTGACGAGCAGCTCGTGCCCGGCGGGGAGGATGCCCCGGCCCTGCCCGTTCGGGATGACCGGCAGGCGGTACTCCTCGGCGAAGTCGCGCGCGGCCTCCTCGGCGCGGTCCATCCACACGTCGGAGCCGAGGACCAGGACCGGCCGCTCGGCGGCGGCGATCAGCTTGGCGATGTCGGCGAGCGCGTCGGTGTCCGGCTCCAGCGGCGACGGGGAGAGCGTCTCGGTGTCCCGCGCAGGCGACGGCGCGAACAGGTGGTCCATGTAGAAGTCGACGAAGACCGGGCCGCGGTGCGGGGCGAGCGCCGTCCGGAAGGCCATCTCGACGTCCTGGCCGATCGTCTCGGCGCCGGAGCCGGTGAACGCGAGCTTGGAGATGGATTCGAACAGCGGCGGGTGGTCCATCTCCTGGAGCGCTCCGGAGCCCCAGCGGGACTGCGGCGCCCGGCCGCCCATGACGACGACGGGGGAACCGTTGAAGTGGGCCGTCGCCACGCCGGAGACGCCGTTGGTGATGCCGGGGCCCGCGGTCAGCACGGCGAGGCCGGGGCCCCGGGTGAGCCGGGCGGTCGCCTCGGCCGCGAAGACGGCGCTCTGCTCGTGCCGTACGTCCAGGATGCGCATGCCCTCATGCACCGCGCCGTCGTACAGGGGGAAGACGTGCCCCCCGGACAGCGTGAACATCGTCTCGACGCCGTAGGCCTTGGAAACGGCGACCGCGACGTCGCCCGCGTGCTTCGCTGCTGACTCCATGCCGGGAAACCTACCAGCCAGTCACATAGGGGGATAGATGAGTCGCCCCTGCCCGCTGGGCCGCGGATCTACACCTGAAACCGCGCTCTCCGCGGGCCTGGAACCCCCTTCGGCCGCCGTCTCCAGAATGCGAGGGACGGCCTACGTCACGGGGTGAGCCGGAGCGTCGATCGGAAGCGGGCCGGGTTGAACGTGCCGCCGAGAGTGGGGCCGAGCCCCGCCCTCGCCACGCGGGCGAACGCGGTGCGGTCGAGCGCGCCCGCGCCCTCGGGCAGCGCGCCGGCCAGCGGTCGCGCGGCGAGCATCTCCAGGTCGCCGATGTTGTGGCGCTCCGCGAGCCCCGGCTCGGCGGGCCAGCTTCCCACGACCACACCGGCCGGCTCGACGCCGCGGGCCGCCATCACCTCCAGCGTCAGGGCGGTGTGGTTCAGCGTGCCGAGTCCCGCCCGCGCGACCACGAGCACCGGGGCGTGCAGCAGGTGCGCCAGGTCCGGCAGCGTCCAGCCCTCGTCGTCGAAGCGGACGAGCAGGCCGCCCGCCCCCTCCACGATCACCAGCCGGTGCGACTCGGCGATCTCCCGGATCCGCTGGGCCGACTCCGTCAGGGAGACCGGCGGCAGGCCCGCCTCGCGCGCCGCGGCGGCAGGGGAGAGCGCCGCGGGGAAGCGGGCGAACTCGAACGTCGTCGTGACCCCCGAGAGCCGGATGACCTCGTCGAGGTCGCCCGGCTCGTCCGGCGCCACGCCGGTCTGCGCCGGCTTCACCACCGCCACCGCGACCCCGCGCTCCCGCGCCAGAACAGCCACGGCCGCGGTGACCACCGTCTTGCCCACCCCGGTGTCGGTGCCGGTGACGATGAGGATGCTCATCAGCCAACCCTAGGGGCTGGGCCTGCGCAGACGCGTGACGAACTTGTAGCGGTCGCCGCGGTAGAGCGACTGGGCGTACTCCACCGGGTGGCCGTCCGCGTCGAAGGCGTGCCGGGTGAGCAGGAGCATGGGCAGCCCCACGTCCACGCCGAGCACCTGGGCGTCGTACGGCGTGGCCAGGACGGTCTCGATGACCTCCTCGGCGTCGGTCAGCCGCACGTTGTAGGCGTTGTGCAGCGTCTCGTACAGCGACGAGTGGGCCTCCAGCTCCCGCCGCAGCCGCGGGAACCTGCGGGCGGACAGGTGCGTGGTGTCGATCGACATCGGCTCGCCGTTGGCGAGGCGCAGCCGGTGGATGCGCAGCACCCGGCCGCCCGGGTTGATCGCCAACCGCCGGCTGAGCTGCTCGTCGGCGGTGATGTAGCTGATGTCCAGGATCTTGGTGTCCGGTTCGAGGCCCACGGTGCGCAGGTCCCCGGTGTAGGAGGTGAGCTGGAGCACCTGGGCGACCTTGGGCTGGGCGACGAACGTGCCCTTGCCCTGGATGCGCAGCAGGCGTCCCTCCACCACCAGCTCCGACAGCGCCTGGCGCACGGTCGTCCGCGACGTCACGAACCGCACGGCGAGCGTGCGCTCGGGAGGCAGCGCGCTGCCCGGAGGCAGACTCTTGGTGAGTTCCAGGAGGCTCCGCTTGACGTCGTAGTACTTCGGGACTCTCGGCGCGTCCTCGGTCAGCTCGGTCACGATGCCTCCCTCACGACGTCATCGATGGTTCGCCGGCTCACTTGCCCACCTTCCGTTCGACCACGGCGGTGAGCGCCCGCCTGATCACCGCGAGGTCATCGGACCCCAGATTGGCCCGAGCGGTCAACCTCAAAGCCGACCTCCCGTGGGGCACCGATGGTGGGCGGAAGCATCCCACGCGCACGCCGAGTTCCGCACACAGGGTCGCCGCGGAGACCGCGTCGCCGGGCCGGCCGAGCACGATCGGGACCACGGCTGCGGCCGGGTCGGCGGTCTCCAGGCCGAGCTCACGCGCCACCGCGGCGAGCGTCCGCGCCATCGACGACGCGCGTTCCGGCAGCTCAGGCTGCTCCTCCAGGATCTCGACGGCCCGGAGCGCGGCGCCCACGCAGGCGGGGGCGAGCCCGGTGTCGAAGATGAACGACCGCCCCGTGTCGATCAGCGTCTCGACTACCTCGGGGGCGCCGAGCACCGCCCCGCCCTGAGATGCGAGCGACTTGGACAGCGTGACGGTTCTCACAATACGAGCATCCCTCGCGAGCCCCGCCGCGTATACCGCGCCCCGGCCGGATTCGCCCACCACGCCGAGCGAGTGCGCCTCGTCCACCAGGAGAAGAGCGCCGTGCCGGACGGCCGCCGCGTGCAGGGCGGAAAGCGGCGCGAGGTCGCCGTCCACGGAGAAGACGGCGTCGGTGACGACGACGGCATGCTCCTCGGCGCGCTCGCGCAGGGCCGCCTCCACGGCCGCCACGTCCCTGTGGGGGGTGACCACCACCCGGGCCCGGGACAGGCGGCAGGCGTCCACGATGGAGGCGTGGTTGCTCGCGTCGGACACCACCAGGCCGCCGCGGGCGAGCGCCGTCACGGCCGCCAGGTTCGCCAGATAGCCCGAGGAGAAGACGAGGGCGCGTGGAGCGCCGGCGAAGGCGGCGAGCCGGTCCTCCAGCTCCGCGTGCAGCCACGTCGAGCCCGTCACGAGCCGTGAGCCGGTCGAGCCGGTGCCCCACTCCTCCGTCGCGCGTACGGCCGCCTTGACCAGGCGGTCGTCCCGGGACAGGCCAAGATAGTCATTGGAAGCCAGGTCGATCAGACCGTCGTGGTCGGGGGTGCGCGGGCGCAGGGCGCGCCGCAGGCCCGCCGCCTCCCGGTCGGCGGAGGCCGCGCGCAGTCTGTCGAGTGGCCTACTCATGGGTGCATCTTTGCAGGTCGGGCGGGTGGATTCGCTTTCGGGCCGGTTCGGGACGCATGATGCAGAGGTGCCGACTCTCAGCGACAAGGTGTACCGCCGAACCACACTCGACGCCGCGGGCATCGAGTGGATGCGCTCTCTCGTCTCCGACTGGCAGTTGCTGGCCGACCTGTCGTTCGCGGACCTCATCCTGTGGATCCCGCGTAAAGAGGGAGCCGGCTGGGTGGCCGTCGCGCAGATGCGGCCGACCACCGGGCCCACCGTCTATCACGACGACATCGTCGGCATGGTCGTGGCCGAGGGGGAGCGCCCCCTGATCGACGTCGCCTGGAACGAGCACCGGATCTGCCGCGAGGGCGACCCGGACTGGTCCAGCGGGGTACCGGTCCGCGAGGAGACCATCCCCGTACGGCGCGGCCTCGACGGCGAGTTCATCGGCGTCATCCAGCGCTCGACCAACCTGTCCTCGGCCCGTACGCCGTCCCGGCTGGAACTGACCTATCTGCAGAGCGCCTCGGACATGGCCCAGATGGTGGCCGAGGGCAGGTTCCCGTTCCCGGAGGAGGAGCCGACCCTCGTCCGCTCGCCCCGGGTCGGCGACGGCCTGCTCCGGCTCGACCGGGCGGGCCGGGTGACGTACGCCTCGCCCAACGCGCTCTCGGCGTACCGGCGGCTCGGGCTGCAGGCGGACCTGGTCGGCGCGGAGCTGGGCCGCACCACGGCGGATCTCTGCTATTCGGACGAGCCGATCAACGAAGACCTGATGCACGTCGCGAGCGGCCGGGCCCCGAGGGAGACCGAGGTCGAGCGCGGCGGCATCGTCGTGCTGCTGCGGGCGATCCCGCTCGTGGTCGGCGGCGGCCGGATCGGGGCGCTGGTGCTGGTCCGCGACGTGACCGAGCTGCGCCGCCGCGAGCGCGAGCTGCTGACCAAGGACGCCACGATCCGCGAGATCCACCACCGGGTGAAGAACAACCTGCAGACGGTGGCGGCGCTGCTGCGGCTGCAGGCCCGCAGACTCGGCAACCCTGAGGGGCGCGAGGCGCTGGAGGAGGCGGTCAGGCGGGTCGGGTCGATCGCGATCGTGCACGAGATCCTGGCCCAGATGCCCGAGGAGATGGTCGAGTTCGACGACATCGCCGACCGGGTCGTCGCCATGACCGCCGAGGTCTCGGTGGCGCACGTGACGCCCAAGCGGATCGGCAGCTTCGGCGTGCTGCCGGCGGCGGTGGCGACGCCGATCGCGATGGTGCTCACCGAGCTGCTGCAGAACGCGGTGGAACACGGCTTCTCACACGCGAGCGGGAGCATCCAGGTGCTCGTGTCGCGGGACGCCGATCACCTGGAGGTGGTGGTGGCCGATGACGGAAAGGGCCTGCCCACCGATTTCGACCTGGAGGCGACGACGAGCCTTGGATTGCAGATCGTCCGCACACTCGTGGTCGGCGAGCTGTCCGGACGGTTGTCCATCGCGCCGCGCGACGGCGGCGGGACCGAAGTAATGATCAGCATTCCCGTACAAACGGGGTAAGGGCCGCGTCCTTCGGACGCGACCCTCGCCTTTCATGTGACCGAAACAACAGCGAAAAGAGAGCGCTGTTGTATTTGGCGCTATGCGAGATCTTCAGTGCGGGACCTCTGGGGGAGAAATTCAGACGTTCGCGCGGGCGCGGGCACGGGCCGTCCGGCGCTTGAGCGCGCGCCGCTCGTCCTCACTCATCCCACCCCAGACGCCGGCGTCCTGACCGGACTCCAGCGCCCACTTGAGGCACGACTCCATGACGGAGCACTGCCGGCATACCTGCTTCGCCTCTTCGATCTGCATGAGCGCGGGGCCGGTGTTGCCGATCGGGAAGAAAAGCTCGGGATCCACGTCACGGCAGGCAGCGCGGTGGCGCCAGTCCATGCGTTCCACTCCTTCGTAAGTGGAGCCTCCGCGGCTCCTGACCGTCAACTTTGTGAAGTCTTTCACTAACTGCTGCGAACTTGCTCCCGGAACACGGGTAGTTCGGGATGGGTTCGTTGATCGCCGGGGCCTCCAGGGAGCGGTGGCTTCCGGAAAGGTCCTACGTTCCGACGTCGCATTCAGCTTTTCAGGGACGCCAAGACCGCACAAGAGGTTTGGGAGAAGGTTTTGCCGGTTATGGCTGTCGGATTCGTCACACTATGACGGCATGTAACGGGCTAGACGAGGACTTGTAATGCGTCCGGGATAGACCGGAAAAGCACCCGTTCACGTTCTCCCAGGTAGTCCCCGTCCAACTGGAAGGCGACCGGACGGGAGGCGGAAAGGGTGAACTCCTCCTCGTCGTGAGCCTGGACCAGGTGCCGACCCGTCGGCAGGCCCGACCGCTCCCCGATGATCTGCCGTACCAGGCTGATGACCGTGCTCAACCGCATCTTCCGCAGCGCCAGCAGGTCCAGCCCCGTCTCGAACCCGGCCCACGGCGTCGGGTTGATCGGGAGGGACCCGGCGAAGGTCCACGGCGCGGTGTTGGACACGATCGCGATGAAGATCCGGCTCTGCGGCGCCTGCCGCGGACGCTCCAGCACCATGGCCGGACGGCGGCGATCGGTCAGGAAGTAGTGGTTGATCGCCGTCTTGACGTACAGGGCGGGCGTCGCCTTGCAGCCGGCACTCCGCAACCCCTCGACGGCCCGGACGACCTCGGCGTCGTACCCGAGCCCAGCGCAGAATGTGAAATAACGCGACCCGTGCGGGCCTGTCGGCGGCACTGCCCCCGCGTCGCCGTGTGAAACATCGTGGTCCCAGACGGCTTCGCCGAGGCCGATCGTGCGCCGGCGGCCGTCCCGCAGCGCTTCGAGGGCCGCTCCGGTCGCCTCGACCGGGTTGTTGGGCAGCCCGAGCGCCCGCGCGAACACGTTCGCGCTCCCTCCGGGGATCACGATCAGCGTGGGCCGCTCCGACGCCGGCGCGGAGGGCTGCCCGCGCAGCAGGCCGTTGGCCGCCTCATTGATGGTGCCGTCGCCGCCGAGCACGGCGACGGCGTCGAACCCCTTGGCGTGCGCCGTCCCCGCGATCATCGCCGCGTGCCCTCGGTAGCCGGTCTCCTCGACGGTCAGGTCCATGGCCGCGCCGAGCGCCCTCATCAGAACGTCACGCGTGCGATGGTTGGTCGAGGTCGCCTTGGGGTTGACGACAAGGAGAGCCCGCATGCCCTGAAGGGTAGAGCACGAACCATGCCCTACCGCCCAAGTTGTTAGTGTTGGCCGCTGTGAGCAGCCGACCCATGACCCTGACCGTCGCCTCCGCCGTCGTGGCCGTCGAGGGCCTCGTCTCCCTGATCCTCGGCGGCTACGTCGCCGTCGAGACGCTGATCGGGCAGCCGAGCGACATGACGACTTCCATCGCCGTCGCGGCCTTCGGGATCCTGGCCGGCCTCGGCCTGCTCTGGGTCGCCTGGGGGGTTCTCCAGGTGCTGCGCTGGAGCAGGGGGCCGGGCGTGCTCACCCAGATCTTCGCGTTGCCTGTGGCGATCACGTTGATCCAGTCCCAGCAGTACACCTACGGGGTGCCGCTGGTGCTGGCCGCTGTGATCGCCCTGGTGACGCTCCTCGCCCCGCCGTCCACGAAGGCGCTGATGGGCGAGGACGGACCGCACGCGTCCTGAGCCGGACGGGCCGGGGAGGAAGCCCCTCCCTAGTCCTCGGCGGTCAGGCCCTCGCGAAGCTGGGCGAGGGTCCGGGCGAGGAGACGGGACACGTGCATCTGCGAGATGCCGAGCTCCGTCGCGATCTGCGACTGCGTCATGTTCCCGAAGAAGCGCAGCAGCAGGATGCGCTTCTCCCGAGGAGGCAGCCGCTCCAGCAGCGGCTTGAGGGACTCGCGGTACTCGACGCCTTCCAGCGACTCGTCCACGATGCCGAGCGAGTCGGACACGGCGGGCGCGTCGTCGTCGCCGGAGTCGGGCGCGTCGAGGGAGACGGTGGAGTAGGCGTTGGCCGACTCCAGGCCCTCGAGGACCTCTTCCTCGGTCATCTGCAGGTGGGCCGCCAACTCGGCGACCGTGGGCGCGCGGCTCTCCCGCTGCGACAGCTCGCTGATCGCCTTGGTGAGCGACAGCTTGAGCTCCTGAAGCCGGCGCGGCACCCGGACCGCCCAGCCCTTGTCGCGGAAATGCCGCTTGATCTCTCCGACGATCGTGGGGGTCGCGTAGGTGGAGAACTCGACGCCGCGGCCCAGGTCGAAGCGGTCGATCGACTTGATCAGGCCGATCGTGGCGACCTGGGTGAGGTCGTCGAGCCACTCGCCCCTGTTGCGGAACCGGCGGGCGAGGTACTCCACCAGCGGGAGGTGGAGTTCGACGAGTTCGTCGCGGATGCGCTGACGCCTCGGATCGTCGGCCGGCAACTCGACGAGTTCCCCGAAGAGCGCGCGGGCACGCACGCGGTCGGGCACCGCCGAGTCGCCCGAGGCCATGGCACGCGTCCTCTCCGTCACGCCGGCCTCGCTGCGCCTCGGCGCTTACGCAGCACGATCGCCATGTGATCGGGGGAGTCGGAGATGGCGTCCACGTCGTCGGCGAGCGCGGTGAGCACCATCCAGGCGAAGTCGTCGCGCTTGGGAGTGGTCACTCCGACCGTGTTGACCTCGACCCGGACCGTCATCTCCTCTCCGGTGAGCTCGAACTCGGCGACCAGATCGGTGCCGGGCACAGCCTGCCGCAGGAGCATCGCGCAGGCCTCGTCCACCGCGATGCGGAGATCCTCGATCTGGTCGAGGGTGAAGTCCAGCCGGGCGGCCAGCCCGGCGGTAGCTGTACGCAGCACTGACAGATAGGCGCTCACGGCGGGCAGCCGGACACTCACAGCGTCGCGGATCCCGGCCAGATCCACCGCAGGCGTCTCGGTTTCCTCGGTCACGTTCCTCCTCGCCCCATATCGAGCCGGCGCACTGCCGCTCACTGCAACCTACCGCCACTCGACCACGTTTGCTCGGCTTGGACGCGCCGATTGTCGCGATCTTGGAGGTCGTCATGGGGGAATCTCACGGTTCGGACAGCCCGGAAAACACCGGACCCCGCGCGGTCATGGACCGAGCGGGGTCTGGACAGTTTCAGGCTCAGGCGGCCTTGGTCTCCCAGAAGATCTTCGCGATCTCGTCGATCTTGCCCAGGAGCTCGTCGGCCTTCGCCACGTCGACGGTGCCCTTCGCACCGGCGGCGCCCGCGAGCTTGGTGGCGTCCCAGAACAGCTGGTGAAGCTGGGGGTACTGCTCAAGGTGCGGCGGCTTGAAGTAGTCGGTCCACAGAACCCAGAGGTGGTGCTTGACCAACTCGGCGCGCTCTTCCTTGATCGTGAGCGCGCGGGCGCGGAACACCGGGTCCTCGTTGTCGGCGTACTTGGCCATGATGGCCTTGACCGACTCGGCCTCAATGCGGGCCTGGGCGGGGTCGTAAACACCGCACGGCAGGTCGCAGTGGGCGGACGCCTCGTGCTTGGGCCGCAGCAGTCGTGCGAGCATCGGAATCCTTCCTTAATGCTGTGACAGCACTGTCCAGGTACCGACCTTACTCGTCTTGGAAATCTACGTGTGGAGGGGGATGTGCTCACCACGGTCCGCGTCGTCGGTGACTCGATGCTGCCCGTTCTGCGTCCCGGGGACTGCCTGCTCGTACGGCGCGGCGCCGCCGTGCGGGAGGGCGACCTGGTGGTGGCGCGGCGGCCGCACGGCCTGATCGTCAAGCGCGCGTTCCGCCGCACCAGCGAGGGCTGGTGGCTCGAGAGCGACAACCAGAACGCGCCGGGACGGCGGGACAGCTGGGACTTCGGCGCGGTGCCGGAGTCCGACATCGTCGGACGGGTGGTGCTGCGCTACTGGCCGCGCGTCGCCTTCCGCCTCGCCGTGCCGCGCTTGCGCGCCCGGTAGTTCGCGACGTTGACGCGGTTGGCGCAGCGCTCCGAGCAGTAGCGGCGCGACCGGTTCGACGAGGTGTCCAGGTAGGCGTTGCGGCAGAGCGGCGCCTGGCAGATGCCGAGCCGGTCCATGCCGAGGCTGGTGACGACCGTCGCCAGGCCCATGACCGACCCCACGGCGAGGGTGTCGGCCACCCGTCCGCCCTCCGTCAGGTGCATGTGCCACGGTTGGTCGTCGTGGCCGGAGATCTGCGGGTGCACGGGATGACGGACGAGGAGGCCGTTCAGCCGCTCGACCGCGTCGGCCCCGTCGCCCCTCGCCGCGGACTCGAAGACGCCCGTCAGCTCCTCACGCAGCTCGCAGATGGCGTCGAGATCTCGGCGGTTGGCGCGCGCGGCGGCCTCTTTTCGGCCGGTTTCGGCGAGCAGTTCACGCAGGGAATCGAGGGATCTCAGCCGGTCGTGCTCGTTGACAAGGAGTACGGCGAGCTTGGCATATGAGGTGAAGTCCACGTGCGACCCACGGTTGTAAGTGATCAGACCGGACATCGAGTATTACATGCCGCGGCTACTGTTGCATACGCAATAAAACTGACACTTTGTTAACCCTCGCGCCTCGAGGGCCGCCATCTCATCATGTGGCACAATCAAACAACGGGTGACCCCCGTACCCCCCAAAGAGACGACCGTCAACGGCGACGGCCGCCGGGCGGCTACCGAAGCCCGGGCTGGACCGCTCTTGCGGCGTCTACCGAAGGAACTCCTCGTGACACTGGGGTCGCTGTGACTATTACTCCCGCTTCTCTGGAAGCTCTCGACGTCGATCCTGCGTTCGCCCTGCACCGCGGCGGCAAGCTCGAAGTCCGCTCCACCATCCCGGTCCGTGACGCTGACGATCTGTCCCTGGCGTACACGCCGGGCGTCGCCCGGGTCTGCACCGCCATCGCCGACAATCCCGAGCTGGTGAACGACTACACCTGGGTGTCGAACGTCGTCGCGGTGGTCTCCGACGGCACCGCGGTCCTCGGCCTCGGCGACATCGGCCCGGCCGCCGCGATGCCGGTGATGGAAGGCAAGGCGCTGCTGTTCAAGGAGTTCGCGGGCGTCGACGCCGTGCCGATCTGCCTCGACTGCACCGACGTGGACGCGCTGGTCGAGACCGTGGTCCGGCTCGCGCCCTCGTTCGGCGGCATCAACCTGGAGGACATCAGCGCCCCGCGCTGCTTCGAGGTCGAGGATCGGCTCCGCTCGCTGCTCGACATTCCGGTCTTCCACGATGACCAGCACGGCACGGCCATCGTCGCCCTCGCGGCGCTGCAGAACGCCGCCCGGCTGACCGGCCGCTCTCTGGGGGACCTGCGCGCGGTCATCGCGGGCGCCGGCGCCTCCGGCGTGGCGGTGACGCGCATCCTGCTGGGCGCGGGCATCGGCGATGTCGCGGTGGCGGACTCCAAGGGAGTGATCTACACCGGGCGGGACGGCCTCAACCCCGTCAAGGAGGCCCTGGCCAGGGACACGAACAAGGCCGGCTTCACCGGTTCCACCGAGGAGGCCCTCAGCGGCGCCGACGTTTTCATCGGCCTGTCGGGCTCCACGGTGACCGAGGAGGCCATCGTGTCGATGGCTTCGGACGCGATCGTCTTCGCGCTGTCGAACCCGACGCCGGAAGTCCACCCCGAGGTGGCCCGGCGGCACGCGCGCGTGGTCGCGACCGGCCGGTCCGACTTCCCGAACCAGATCAACAACGTGCTCGCCTTCCCGGGCGTGTTCCGCGGCGCCCTCGACGTCCGGGCCAGGACCATCACCGAGAACATGAAGGTGGCCGCCGCCACCGCACTGGCGGCCGTGGTCGGGGACGAGCTGTCCGAGGACTACGTGATCCCGTCACCGTTCGACCCCCGTGTCGCGCCCGCCGTGATCGCGGCCGTGGCCGAGCAGGCCCGGCTGGACGGCGTCGCCCGCCGCTGACATCGAAACGGGGGCCCGGCCATGTGGCCGGGCCCCCGTCTCATGTCCGTCGTTCCCAGGAGGGCGCGCGGAGGGTGGCCGCGTTACTTCGTCTCGGTGATCCCGATCGAGCCGTCCTTCTTGACCAGCGAGCCGGACCAGAGGGAGAAGCCGGCGCGGTACACGCTGTAGGTCTCACCGTCGAAGTAGGCCGAGGTGATCATGTCGCTGCGGTGGTTGCCGTCGGTGTCGCCACCGAGGCTGGTCACGCCGTTGATGTAGCCGAGGCGACGGTTGCTGTTGTACTTGAGGATCCAGGGGCCGCCGGAGGAGCCGCCGGTCATCGAGCACTTGAGGCCGATCTGCTCCTCGACCTTCACGCTGCTCTCGACGATGGGGTAGACGGGCTTGCCGTGGCACCACTTCATCTTCTGGCCGGTGAAGACGTAGTTGCCGTCGTCGTGCGGCGCGGCCGGGTAGCCGAAGGCGAAGACCGGCTGGCCGACCTTCTGGTTGTACGCGAAGCCCTGGCCGCCGGCGTTGGCGCCGAGCGGGCCGAGGTCGACGAACGCGTCCTTCTTGGCGTCGTACCCGATGCCGTTGTAGACCGTGACGAACGCGTAGTCGCGGTCGAGGTCCTCATAGACGTCGAAGTCGTAGTGCGTGAACGCCTGCTTGCCGACGTAGACACCCCACGGGGCCTTGCCGTCGTAGTAGCCGGGGACGAAGACCCACTTGCTCACGGTCTGCCGGTTGGTGTCGATGTCGTAGACGCAGTGGCCGGCGGTGGCGACCATGTTGCGGTACTGCGACTGGATCGCCGACGCGGAGCAGGCGTAGAGCTCGTCGTCGATGACGAAGAACGCGCGGCCCACGGTCTTGGGCAGGTTGACGTTCTTGGACTTGCCGGCGGCCTTCTTCTCGTCGCCGATCGCCGGCACGACGCCCGGCTTGCCGTCGGCGGCCGGTCCGCCGGTGGAGACGTGCTTCGGCACCCGCTTGTGCTCGGCGCCGTATGCCTTGGCGGCCTTGAGGTTGGTGCCGCCGTCGGTGGTCCAGAAGTCGATGATGTCCGCGGCGTTCGCGGGGGAGGCGAGCTTGGCCTTCGACACGGTGGATGCGGCCGTGGCGGGGGTGACCAGGGCAGCGGCCAGAAGGCCGGTGGCGGCGAGGCCGCCCAGGGGGAGAAGCAGCTGCTTCTGCATGAGGGTTCGCTCCTTGCGCTGATGAGGGCCGCTACTGCGCCCCTATCGTCAGTAAAGGGATGGTAAAAAACCTACAGCACCCATTTAGGGGCCCTCATGTCCCGATATATGCGGAGCGGTTTGTTACAGAATGTTGATCTCGTTCGCGCCGTCACGGAAGACGCCGCCGGGCACCGCGCCGGAGCGGACCTTCCGGGCCGCGACGTAGACGCTGAAGAGCTCGCTGTCGAAATAGGGCGACACGGCGGCGCCGCCGGACGTGGCGATGGCGACGCCGTTCAGATAACCCAGCCGTCCGGTCTTGCGGTAGCCGATCAGCCAGGACGAGCCATCGGTCGTCCGGGACGACTTCAGGCCGAGCAGAGCGTTCGCGTGGATGGACGGATCCTGGAGCCGGAACGTCGCGCCGCGCACCGGCGGCGCGGAGTGTCCGAGTATGACGGTCCTGCGGCCGATCTCCTGGTTGTAGGCGAGCCCCTGGCCACCGACGCCGTCCCCGAGCCGGCCGCCGTCGGCCAGCTTGATGACGCGTCCCGGGGTGCGCGAGGGCTGCGGCGCGAGGCCGTTGTGGACGGCGACGAAGGCGTAGTCGCGGTCGAGGTCCCGGTACGTCGCGAAGTCGTGGTGGGTGAACGCCTGCTTTCCGGCGTACACGCCGAAGGGGGCCGCGCCCGGCTGGTAGCCGGGGATGAAGATCCATTTCCGCATCGGCGCGCCGTCGGTCTCTGTGTCGAAGACGCAGTGCCCGGCGGTGGCGACGAGATTGCGGTGCGGGCCCTGGACCGAGGTGCCCGAGCACCAGTGGGGCTTGTCGTCGGATCCGACGAAGAAGACCCGGCCCGTGGTCCGGGGCAGGTTGACGTTCTTGGAGGCGGCGGTGCGGTTCCCGTCCTGTGCCGTCCGGTCCGGATCGGTCGTGTCCTGGGCCGGCTTGCCGCCGTCCGGTTTCGCGCCGGGGGGGTTCGCGCTGGGGGTCTTCCCGGCCGCGGTCTTTCCCTGCCCGGCCTTCTCCTGCCCGGCCTTCTCCTGCGCTGACCCGCTGTCGGCGGGCCGTACGCCGCCCGGTTTGCCGTCCGGAGCCGCGCCGTTCTCCGTCTGCCGCGCGCTCACCTTGAGGCGCAACGCGTACGGCGTCGCGGCCGCGAGGGCGCGGCCGTCGCCGCCGAGCCAGTACGCGACCACGGACGGGACCTGGGCCTCGGTGGCGAGGGGGCGGGTGGCGGCGATGTCGTACGCGTGCGCGGGCGCGGGCGCGCCGGAGGTGACGAGCGTGGCGGCGCAGAGCGCCCCGGCGGCGGCCGCCGTACGCGTGGCGGCCAGGACGACGCGCTTCACGGACGCTCCTCGCGCTCTCTGCGTGGACGCCCGCAGCGCCCTTTGCCTCGGTAAAGAGGAAGATTACCGCTCATTTGCCGTGGCATGGCACAAAATCTGACTGCGCGCCAGGCCCTGTGCTCAGGCGGTCGGAGCGTGCCGTACGAGATCGTGCCGGGCGCGCGACACGGGTCGCCCCGGTAATGGCCCGGGATGAAGACCCACTTGTCGAGGGTGGCCTTCCGGACCCGCGTAGTGGTCGGCGGCGGGGCCTTCCACCGACGACTTTCCGCTGACATAAGAGCGGATGGCGGTTGCGGTCGCGCGAGGCTGGAAGAGTTTCCACTTCAGTAAGGACCGGGGGCGGGCGGTAAGGCCCGTCGATGATGGTGGAAGATTTTCCGCCGGCAGTGCGTGGCGCCGTTGAACGAGGGCCGTTATTTCGCAGTTTCCTCGCTGAGGCGGTGGAGGTTTCGCCGCGAAGAATCGTCGGCGACGTAGCGGTTGTCGGCGCCGGCTCGCCGATGCTTCGACGAAATGACGTGAGCTCGTGGAAGAGGTGTGGAACGGGGCCGCCCTCCGATCCCACGACCGGCCTTTCGCCGAGATGTCCCTGCTGGCGCGGGCGTCCGACCCTCCGGTCGGGCCAGGCCCGGAGGAGCTTGAACAGCTCCTCGACACCCCTGCGGCTCGCTCACGGATATCGGCCCCGTCCGCGCGTGGGATGGCCGGGATAAAAGGCCGGGGGCGTCCTTTCCGCGTTTCCTGTGGCGCTTCTCGTGCTTTCCGGTGGAGGCGCCGCAGAAAAGGCGCAGGGCCCGGCTGGAGAGCCGGGCCCTGCGGGTGATGCGATTGTGAGAGCAGGGTTTGGACCCCTGTCTCGGATCGCCGTGTTTCCGCGAGCGGAAATTAGGCGATCGAGCCGGACCAGTTGTTCTTGGCCGCGTTGTAGACGCCGGCCAGCTCGCCGTCGAAGTACGGGGAGAAGCTGGTGTCGTAACGGTTGTTGCCGTCGGTGTCGGAGACGCCGATGGTCACACCGTTCAGGTAGCCCAGGCGGCGGCCGTTGTTGTAGTTCACCAGCCACGCGGAGCCGAGGGCGCCCTCACCGGTGAACGACGACTTGGTGCCGAGGAGCTCCTCGCCCTTGATGGCCGGAACCTGGACGGGGAAGGTCTTGCCGTAGGTCCACTTGAGCGTGTGGCCGGAGTAGGCGTGGTTGCCGTCCGGGTGCGAGCCGCTCGGGTAGCCGAACACGAAGACCGGCTTGCCGACCTTCTGGTTGTAGGCCAGACCCTGCCCACCGACGTTCGCACCCAGAGCACCCGCGTCCACGAACTTGAAGACGAAGTAGTGCTGGAACTCCTCGGTGCGGTTGCCGTTCTTGTTGAAGTCGTCGTAGTCCGGGCCGTACACGGTCGCAGTGTCACCGACGAAGGTGTCCCAACCGCGGTACTGGTCGTAGACGTCCTTGGTGACCTCCTGCCAGCCACCGATGTTCGCCCAGCCCGTGCCGCCGTTGTCCGACTTCTTCGGCACGTCGTTGCCGTGCGGCACGCCGTCGTGGGGCGTCTTGAGGCCGTTGTAGACCGTGACGAACGCGTAGTCGCGGTCGGCGTCCTCGTAGACGTCGAAGTCGTAGTGGGTGAAGGCCTGCTTGCCCACGTAGATGCCCCACGGGGTCTTGCCCTGGTAGTAACCCGGGACGAAGACCCAGTAGTCCATCGTGGCCTTGTTGGACACGGTGTCGTACACGCAGCTACCCGCGGTCGCGACCAGGTTCTTGTAGGCCGACTGCACGGAGGTGGCGGTGCACCAGTGGTTCTCGCCGTCGCCACCCTTGAAGAACACCTTGCCGGTGGTCTTGGGCAGGTTGACGTTCTTCGACTTCGAGACGGTCTTCTTCTCGTCGCCGATGGCCGGCACGATGCCGGGCTTGCTGTCGGCAGCCGGGCCGCCCTTGGAGACGTGCTTGGCGACGGCCTTGGTCTCGGTGTTGTACGGCGTGGCGCCCTTCAGGTTTGCCGAGTCCTCGGCGTACCAGTAGGCCACGATGTTCTTCGCCGCGATGCCGGTGGAGGCGAGCGGCTTGCTGGCGACGTCGCCGGCGGCCTGGGCGGGGGAGGTCAGGCCGGCTGCCAGCATGCCGGTGGCGGCGACGATACCGCCGAACGCGAGAGCGCGCTTCATGGGGGGAACTCCTTGGTCTGTCGTGGGGCGCCTCATGCGCCCCATGCGTCAGTAAAGGACTGCGGGAAAGATACAGCCGCGCTCTTCCGGCGTGGAAGCGACTTCAACCGGGTCATTCGCCGCCCACTCGGTGTAATCGTTCCGTTACCTTTCTGCGGAAGACGGTCTTTTGCCCGCCGGATGGCATATGGGCAGATCAAGAGCGAAGCGCTCGCTTTGGTGATGATGTGACGCCACGACCAGGGATCATGGACCGTGTGACCTAAATCACATCCTTTGGATGGCACCGAACCGACGTGTGGTCACGTCTAAGGGCCTCCGGAACGGCGAAGGCCCCGGGGCGGACGCCCCGGGGCCTTCAGTTGTCTGGAGCATACAGAGTGGGAAGGCGGCGCGCCCGCCGTTCCACTCACGCGTCTCCAGAGAAAGGCACAGGGCCCGGCTGAAAGCCGGACCCTGTGTGAGTCAAGCGGTTGGGGCAGGGTTTGGACCCCTGACCCGTGACCACCTGGTTCCCGCAGGCCGGGAACTAGGCGATCGAGCCGGACCAGTTGTTCTTGGCCGCGCTGTAGACGCCGTAGGTCTCGCCGTCGAAGTACGGGGAGAGGCTGGTGTCGATCCGCTTGTTGTTGTCACGGTCGGCCACCGCGATGGTGACACCGTTCAGGTAGCCGACGCGGCGGCCGTTGTTGTAGTTGAGCAGCCACGCGGAGCCGAGCGAGCCCTCGCCGGTGAAGGAGGACTTGACACCCTGCAGCTCCTCGCCCTTGATGGCCGGCGCGGTGGCTGCGAAGGTCTTGCCGTAGCTCCACTTGAGGGTCTTGCCGGAGAAGGCCTGGTTGCCGTCCGGGTGGGCGCCGCTCGGGTAGCCGAACACGAAGACCGGCTTGCCGATCTTCTGGTTGTAGGCCAGGCCCTGGCCACCGACGTTGTCGCCGAGGCGACCGGCGTCGGCGTACTTCCACACGAAGTAGACCGTGTTGCCGTTCTCGTCCTTGTCCTCGTAGTAGCCCTTGCCGTGGCGACGCTTCGAGGTGTCGGCCGCGACGTAGGCGTCGTACGTGGCCTTGTCGACCTGCTGGAAGCCCGCGTACTGCTTCCGCTCGTCGCGGGACATGCCCTTGAAGTCCTTGAAGCCACCGGCCGGGAACTTGAGGCCGTTGTAGACGGTCACGAACGCGTAGTCGCGGTCGCCGTCCTCGTAGACGTCGAAGTCGTAGTGGGTGTAGGCCTGCTTGCCCACGTAGATGCCCCACGGGGTCTTGCCCTGGTAGTAACCCGGGACGAAGACCCAGTAGTCCATCGTGGCCTTGTTGGACACGGTGTCGTACACGCAGTGACCCGCGGTCGCGACCAGGTTCTTGTACCCGGACTGGACCGAGGTCGCGGAGCACCAGTGCGGCTGGCCGTCAGCGCCGAGGAAGAACACCTTGCCGGTGGTCTTCGGGAGGTTCACGTTCTTCGACTTGGCGGCAGCCTTCTTCTCGTCGCCAATGGCCGGGACGACGCCGGGCTTGCTGTCCGCGGACGGACCGCCGGTCGAGACGTGCTTGGCCGAGACCTGGGTCTCGACGTTGTACGGCGTGGCCTGAACCAGGTTGGCGGCGTTCTCCGCTGCCCAGAACGCCACGATGTTCTGCGCGGCGATCTTGTTGGCGGCCAGCGGGGTGCTGGCGACGTCACCGGCGGCCTGAGCCGGGGCGGCCAGGCCGGCGGCCAGGAGGCCGGCGGTGGCGACGAGGCCACCGAATGCGAGGGTGCGCTTCATTTGGGGAACTCCTTGCGCTGTCGTGGGACGCCTCTTGCGCCCCATGCGTCAGTAAAGGGATGACCGGAAACATACCGGCGCGATCTTTCGTGGCGAAAGCCGTCGGGTTGCGGTGGATCGCTGCGAAAAGTGTGGAGATCTTTCCGTGACCTTATGTTCGAATCTGATCCAGAAGGTCGGGCGATCTTCATCTCCGCAGATCAACGCCGCATTCCGGGGCGAGATCGTCGCGGCGAAGTCGTTACATCGATAGACCCTGAAAAACCGCTGTGTGATGTAAAACACATTTCCGACATGGCACCAAAGTGGCCCCTCTCGCGTCTAACGCGCCCCCGAGGGTGCGACGCCTCCGGAGGCGGTTCGCCGGGTTCTCAGTCGAACGGGGCTCGTCGCGCACTGCCGGGGTGCTGTCGGGGCTCTGATTGTGATCAGCGGTCGCGGAAGGTGGCCTATTTGATGCTGTCCAAAACTGCGGGGAGGGAGGCGTCTCCGGTGGCGAATCGCCAGCGGGCGGGCTGCCCCGGCAACGATCGAGCCGGCTTTCGGAGGGTGGTGCCTCTCGTCCGCGCTGTCCGGAATGCCGCGGATTCCGGTCCTGAGACACCGCCCCCCGGCGGAGCCGCCGCTCCTGTCGAGGAGAACCACCAGGGCGTAGAGGAACGGACGGGACGCTCCTCGGCGGACAGAGACCGAGACCGAGACGGTGATCGCGAAGCGGTGCCATGGCAGTGGGGTTCAGGGGAGCTTGGCGAGACGGGCGAGTCGCAGTGCTTGGCCGCCGCTCGGTGGCGCGGTGCGCCGCTGATATCGCGGCCGCTCATGGGTGCGGCGGCAACTGCCGCGATGTAGTCGTGGCGACAGCGCGCGCGACCCTCCAAGGCGTGATCGCGGCGAACTGGACCCGGTCAGCATCGATGGCTTCCGGGCAAAACGAAAGGGCCCGGCTGGAGAGCCGGGCCCTTCGATGAAGCGAGGGTGGGAGCAGGGTTTGGACCCCTGCTCTCACGGGATCGCCGTGTTTCCGCAAGCGGAGACTAGGCGATCGAGCCGGACCAGAGGTTCTTGGCCGCGTTGTAGACGCCGGCCAGCTCGCCGTCGAAGTACGGGGAGAAGCTGGTGTCGTAACGGTTGTTGTTGTCGGTGTCGGAGACGCCGATGGTGACACCGTTCAGGTAGCCGATGCGGCGGCCGTTGTTGTAGTTCAGCAGCCACGCGGAGCCGAGGGCGCCCTCGCCGGTGAACGACGACTTGGTGCCGACGAGCTCCTCGCCCTTGATGGCCGGGGCCTGGACCGCGAAGGTCTTGCCGTAGGTCCACTTGAGGGTGTGGCCGGAGTAGGCCTGGTTGCCGTCCGGGTGCTGCCCGCTCGGGTAGCCGAACACGAAGACCGGCTTGCCGACCTTCTGGTTGTAGGCCAGGCCCTGCCCACCGACCGCGGCACCCAGGGCGCCGGCGTCCTCGAACTTCCAGACCTTGTACTTGCCGCTGCGGGAGATGTAGTGCGGGACGGTGCCCTTGCCGTCCTTGTCGTAGGCCTCGTAAGTGGCCTTGTCGACCTCGCGGAAGCCCGCGTACTTGTCGAGCTCCTCCCACTTCCGGTCCTGGATCATGCGGAAGACGTCCGACCAGCCGTTGGCCGGGAACTTGATGCCGTTGTAGACGGTGACGAACGCGTAGTTGCGGTCGGCGTCCTCGTAGACATCGAAGTCGTAGTGGGTGAAGGCCTGCTTGCCGACGTAGATGCCGTACGGGGTCTTGCCCTGGTAGTAGCCCGGGATGAAGACCCAGCGGTCCAGCGTGGCGGCGTTGGACTCGGTGTCGTAGACGCAGCTACCAGCGGTCGCGACCAGGTTCTTGTACTGCGACTGGACCGAGGTGGCGGTGCACCAGTGGGCCTGCTTGTCGGCGCCCATGAAGAACACCTTGCCCGTGGTCCGGGGCAGGTTGACGTTCTTCGACTTGCCGGCGGCCTTCTTCTCGTCGCCGATCGCCGGCACGATGCCCGGCTTGCTGTCCGGAGCCGGGCCGCCCTTGGAGATGTGCTTGGCGACGACCTTGGTCTCGGTGTTGTACGGCGTGGCGCCCTTCAGGGCCGCGGCGTTCTCAGCGAGCCAGAAGGCGGCGACGTTCTGTCCGGCGACGCCGTTGGTGGCCAGCGGGGCGCTGGCGACGTCACCGGCGGCCTGAGCCGGGGCGGCGAGGCCGGCGGCCAGGAGGCCGGCGGTGGCGACGAGGCCACCGAAGGCGAGAGTGCGCTTCATTTGGGGAACTCCTTGGGCTGTCGTGGGGCGCTTCTTGCGTCCCAGACGTCAGTAAAGGGATGGCCAAAACATACAGCGCGATCTCGTCGTGGAAACCCCCCAAGTCATCGCTTTGAGGCGACGCGGAACGGCGAGATCATCCCGTTACTTGGCTGACTCGACGAAAGCCGACTAGTCAGGTTTCGGACGCTCTCGTTTTCGCTGCTCTTTGCCCTGGCGTGAGACTGCGTCGCCCGGGTCTCCGTGAAGCGGCGCCGGAGCGTCCCGGAAATGCTGTGGTGTAGATCACAACTAGTCCGGGGCACCGTATCGACGCGAGTCGCGTCTAAGCCCGAACTTCGGTCGGCCTCTGTTGTCGTTCCGAATTTGAGTGATCACATAGTGCGAGGATTTGTGGCCGAGGGATGGCCCGCGTCATCGGTCCAGACAACGGAGCTGCTGGGCTGCCATTCCGGCGGGCTCATGCGGCCGGGGCCGAGGCGCGTCATCGTTCGTTTCCTGAAACGCCAGAAAGGCCCGGCTGGCGGCCGGGCCTTTCTGAACGAACTAACCGACAGGCTACTTAGCTGCGCGGCCGGGGCGACTCGCTCGCGTGCGGGATCGCCGGCGACTCGAACGGAATGGCGATCGAGCCGGACCAGAGGTTCTTGGCCGCGTTGTAGACGCCGTACAGCTCGCCGTCGAAGTACGGGGAGAAGCTGGTGTCGTAACGGTTGTTGCCGTCGGTGTCGGAGACGCCGATGGTCACACCGTTCAGGTAGCCCAGGCGGCGGCCGTTGTTGTAGTTCACCAGCCACGCGGAGCCGAGGGCGCCCTCACCGGTGAACGACGACTTGGTGCCGAGGAGCTCCTCGCCCTTGATGGCCGGAACCTGGACGGGGAAGGTCTTGCCGTAGGTCCACTTGAGCGTCTGGCCGGAGTAGGCCTGGTTGCCGTCCGGGTGCTGCCCGCTCGGGTAGCCGAACACGAAGACCGGCTTGCCGACCTTCTGGTTGTAGGCCAGGCCCTGCCCGCCGACGTTGGCACCCAGGGCGCCCGCGTCCACGAACTTCCACACGAAGTAGTGGGTCTTGCCGTCCTTGCCCGGCCGCTCCTTGAGGTAGCAGCGTCCGCGCTCCTTGGCGAGGTCGCGGTACATCTTCGGGAACTTCGAGTAGGTCTCGTAGGAGACCTCGTACCACTCGCCGGGCGCCTCGTCGGGTTCGGAGATGCCGTCGTGGCCCATCGTGAGACCGTTGTAGACCGTGACGAAGGCGTAGTCGCGGTCGCCGTCCTCGTAGACGTCGAAGTCGTAGTGGGTGAAGGCCTGCTTGCCCACGTAGATGCCCCACGGGGTCTTGCCCTGGTAGTAACCCGGGATGAAGACCCAGTTCTCCATGGTGGAGGCGTTCTTGCCGGTGTCGTAGACACAGTGTCCGGCGGTGGCGACCAGGTTCTTGTACGCGGACTGCACCGAGGTGGCCGTGCACCAGTGCGGCTGGCCGTCAGCACCATCGAAGAACACCTTGCCGGTGGTCTTGGGCAGGTTGACGTTCTTCGACTTGGCGGCGGCCTTCTTCTCGTCGCCGATCGCCGGCACGATGCCCGGCTTGCTGTCGGGAGCCGGGCCGCCCTTGGAGACGTGCTTGGCGACGACCTTGGTCTCGACGTTGTACGGGGTCGCGTTGATCAGGTTCGCGGCCTGGTTGTTGTACCAGTAGGCGATCGTGGACCACGCCGCGATGCCGTTGGTGGCCAGGGCGTCGGTCGCGACGTCGCCGGCGGCCTGGGCCGGGGCGGCGAGGCCCGCGGCCAGCAGGCCGGCGGTGGCGACGAGGCCACCGAAAGCCATAGTGCGCTTCATGGGGAAACTCCTTGGTCTGTCGTGGGGCACTTCTTGTGCCCCATACGTCAGGAAAGGGATGCCGAAAAGATAGCGCAGTCGGTCACCGTAAGAAAGACATAAAGAGGGCTTTCTGGGAGGTCTGCCAGCTTTTCTGTGGAAGTGACAACGCGAAAGAGTCTGTGTAGTCCGATCGCCACTGGGATGGTGGCGCGTTCCCGCAGGTGAGGGTATATGGAGGCGTTTCTTCCCGGCGTCGTCGTCTCTGTGTAAAGGTATTTGTCGGCCTGCGCCTGTAGGCTAAATCACAGGGTTATCCGTCCGTTGACAAAAAGTGAAAAGCACTGTCGTCGGGCGGCGTCGCTTTACTGCCCGGACGGGTTTACCCCGCAGCCCGGAAACTTTTGTAGAAATGACCGGCCATCGTGGCCGATGCCTCGGGCCCGCCGATTGGTGTTGACGGGTCTCGTTCGCCGAGTTCGGAAACGGGCGGTGTTTCAAAGACCCGTCACAAATTGGGGTTCAACAAAACGAAAAGGCCCGGCTGGAGAGCCGGGCCCTTCGATGAAGCGAGGGTGAGAGCAGGGTTTGGACCCCTGCTCTCGCGTATCGCCGTGTTTCCGCGAGCGGAGACTAGGCGATCGAGCCGGACCAGAGGTTCTTGGCCGCGTTGTAGACGCCGGCCAGCTCGCCGTCGAAGTACGGGGAGAAGCTGGTGTCGTAACGGTTGTTGTTGTCGGTGTCGGAGACGCCGATGGTGACACCGTTCAGGTAGCCGATGCGGCGGCCGTTGTTGTAGTTCAGCAGCCACGCGGAGCCGAGGGCGCCCTCGCCGGTGAACGACGACTTGGTGCCGACGAGCTCCTCGCCCTTGATGGCCGGGGCCTGGACCGCGAAGGTCTTGCCGTAGGTCCACTTGAGGGTGTGGCCGGAGTAGGCCTGGTTGCCGTCCGGGTGCTGCCCGCTCGGGTAGCCGAACACGAAGACCGGCTTGCCGACCTTCTGGTTGTAGGCCAGGCCCTGCCCGCCGACGTTCGCACCCAGGGCGCCCGCGTCCGCGAACTTCCACACGAAGTAGTGCTTCTTGCCCTGCTCGTCGCGAGCAACGCGACGGCCCCAGCCCCGCTTGTAGAAGTCGGCCTTCTTGTACGCCTCGAAGGTGGCCTCGTCGACCTCCTGGAGGCCGCCGTACGTCTTGAGCTCCTCGTACTTGCCGTCCTCGGCCAGGTCGCGGAGACCGGCGAAGCCGTCGTGGGGGAACTTGAGGCCGTTGTAGACGGTGACGAACGCGTAGTTGCGGTCGCCGTCCTCGTAGACGTCGAAGTCGTAGTGGGTGAAGGCCTGCTTGCCGACGTAGATGCCGTACGGGGTCTTGCCCTGGTAGTAACCCGGGATGAAGACCCAGTAGTCCAGCGTCTGAGCGTTGGACTCGGTGTCGTAGACGCAGCTACCAGCGGTCGCGACCAGGTTCTTGTACTGCGACTGAACCGAGGTCGCGGTGCACCAGTGGGCCTCCTTGTCGGCGCCGATGAAGAACACCTTGCCCGTGGTCCGGGGCAGGTTCACGTTCTTCGACTTGCCGGCGGCCTTCTTCTCGTCGCCGATCGCCGGCACGATGCCCGGCTTGCTGTCCGGAGCCGGGCCACCCTTGGAGATGTGCTTGGCGACGACCTTGGTCTCCGCGTTGTACGGCGTGGCGCCCTTCAGGGCGGCCATGTTCTCGGCGGCCCAGAAGGCCACGATGTTCTTCGCGGCGATGCCAGTGGCGGCCAGCGGGGCGCTGGCGACGTCGCCGGTCGCCTGAGCCGGGGCGGCGAGGCCGGCGGCCAGGAGGCCGGCGGTGGCGACGAGGCCACCGAAGGCGAGAGTGCGCTTCATTTGGGGAACTCCTTGGGCTGTCGTGGAACGCATCTTGCGCCCCATGCGTCAGTAAAGGGATGGAGGAACCATACATCCGGCCGAGTTCCCTTAAAACCGACATAAGTCGGCATTTCTCGGCGGGTTAGGTCACCTCACTGGTCGCGTCCCAGTCGGCCGTTCCGTGAACGAGGCGAGACCGTAGATGTCGCCGCAGCTAGATGATCCTTCGACTCTCTTTGCTGCGCCATGTCCGTCATTTCGACACTCCAGCGCTGCAAGTCTTCATGTGATGCAAATCACACAGGAGAGGCTCAGGTTGGGCCGTTCGTTCCGCCGTGTCTGACTTCGCCAGACAGGCTTGTCAATGCGTTGAGCTGCGGTGTTGTGAATTGGCACTGACATTCAGCTGTCATTCAGGCTCGCCCCGCCGCTCGATGGTGCCACGTCATTACAAATGTCGCAAAATGCCGCTAAACGGACAGCGACGCCGTGCGGTCGGGGGAGGTTTACCGGACAAATCTAGAAATTCCATGAAAAAGGGCCCGGCTTGGGAGCCGGGCCCTTCTCTCACGTCAGGTGTCAGGCGATGCTGCCGGACCAGACGTTCGCGGCGGCCTTGTAGATGCCGTAAAGCTCACCGTCGAAGTACGGCGAGACGCTGGTGTCGATCCGGTTGTTGCCGTCGGTGTCCGCGACACCGCTCGTGACGCCGTTCAGGTAGCCGATGCGGCGCGCGCTGCTGTAGTTGAACAGCCAGGCCGAGCCCGAGGAGCCCTCGCCGGTGAAGGAGGACTTCACGCCCACCAGCTCCTCGGCCTTCACCTCGGGCGCCTTGGCGGCGAACGTCTTGCCGTAGCTCCACTTGAGCGTCTTGCCGGAGTACGCGTAGTTGCCGTCCGGATGGGACCCGCTCGGGTAGCCGAAGACGTAGACGCTCTTGCCGAGCTTCTGGTTGTAGGCCAGGCCCTGGCCGCCGACGTTGTCGCCGAGGCGGCCGACGTCGGTGAACCTGACGACGTAGTACTTGCCGCCCTTCGACTTGCGGATGTACGGGCTGTACTTGTCGTAGGTGGCCTTGTTGACCTCCTGCCAGTTCCACTCCGCGGTGTCGAACCAGCTCGTGCCCGAGCCGGCCTTGAGGCCGTTGTAGACCGTCACGAACGCGTAGTCGCGGTCGCCGTCCTCGTACACGTCGAAGTCGTAGTGCGTGAACGCCTGCTTGCCGACATAGATGCCCCACGGCGCCTTGCCCTGGTAGTAGCCGGGGATGAAGACCCAGCGGTTCAGGGTGGCCTTGTTCGACACCGTGTCGTACACGCAGTGGCCGGCCGTGGCCACCAGGTTGCGGTACTTCGCCTGGAGGGACGTGGCCGAGCACCAGTGCGGCCGGCCGTCGGAGCCGGTGAAGAACACCTTGCCGGTGGTCTTGGGCAGGTTCACGTTCTTGGACGTGCCGGATCCGCCCTTGCCGATCGGCGAGACGAGGCCGGGCTTGCTGTCCGCGGAGGGGCCGCCCTTGGAGATGTGCTTCGCCACCACCTGGGTCTCGTACGGTGAGGCGTTGACCAGATTGGCGGCCTTCTGGTTCAGCCAGAAGGCGACAACGTTCTTGGCGGCCATCCCGCTGGCGGCCAGCGGGTCGGTAGCCGTGTCGCCAGCGGCCTGGGCGGGTGCCACGAGGGTGCTGCCGATGAGGCCGGCGGCGGCGAGCCCCCCGAGAGGGAGAACCAGGCGCTTGACTCGGGTGTTCATGGAGCTCCTTGCGCTGTCGATAGACGCGAGAACGTCACATCCGTCAGTAAAGGGATGGTCAAAACACTACATGCGAGATCTTGCGGTTCCCGGCCATGTTGTGGACGGTTTCTCCGGCGGAGGAGCCGTGACGTTTCCGTGATTTTCCGCAAGCGGTGTCACTTGCGAGATCATTTCGTGATGTATGTGCTGGTGATCGGCTGGTGACGATCCGAGGTTTCGCTCCTGGTCTCGAGATCGTTTCGCTCGGCTATGTGACATAAATCACACAAATCGCCCGGCACCGATCGTCTGAAGATCACGTCTAACTTGCCCCAGAAAGGAAGGAATTCCTAGCCCGAGGGGTGGCTCTTCGCAACTTCCGGGAACGGTCCCCGCGTCGTACGCCCGCCCCGCGCCACGGGTTGTCTGGCGCGGGCTCATGGTCGGGCGTGTTCACGCGGCGCCGCGCGGCCGCTGATTGCGATGGACGCGCAGCGGCAGAGGGGTGCGCACGGGAACGCCCCCGCGTACTGGCTGACGCCGGTGCTGCGGGGGCGAAACGGAGTGGCGGCGGAGAAAGTTCCCGTGGGGCCGCCGGCCGCCCCATCAGGGCGGCGCGGCGGGAGGCGTCAGGAGGTGGCCTGGCGCGCGGCTTGGAGGTAGACGCGCTGGGCGATCGCGTTGAAGTACGGCGTGGAGACGGCGTCGACCTTCCCGTCCCCGTTCAGGTTCCAGGTCAGGCTGGTCACACCGTTGATCCAGCCGGTGTGCTTGACGCTGTCGTAGCCGATCACCCAGGGGCCGCCGCTGGCCCCGGACGTGAAGCCGCAGCCGGCCAGCCGTACGCCGTGTTCGAGCTGCCAGGTGGGCGCGCTGACCGTCTTCTTCTCGGTCGCGTTCGAGCAGGTCTTGAGCTCCTGCCCGTTGTACGGCCGGCTGCCGTCCGGGTGGGCGCCCGCGGGGTAGCCGAACACCCGGACATTCAGGCCGGAGCCCTTGTTCCAGGCGAAGCGGAACGCCCCCACCCGGTCCTCAAGGGCGCCCACAGAGACCGAGCGATACTTCATCTTGCCCGCCTCGGTGTACGGCTGCCAGGTGAAGCCCGGATAGACGGTGACGAACGCGTAATCTCGGTCGAAGTCGCCCTGCCCCTGGAAGTCCTGGTGCATGTAGAGCGTGTGCCCGACGAAGATGCCCGCGCTCGTCGCTCCGTTGGCGTACGACGGGATGAAGATCCAGTTCTCGACCGGCTTGTCCCGCGCGAGGGAGTAGGTGCAATGCCCCGCTGTCGCGACCAGGTTCTTGTACGCCGAATGCACCGCCGACGCGGAGCACCAGTACTCCTTGTCGTCGACCTTGAAGAAGACCTTCCCCACCATGGGCGGGGCGTCGGGCGCGGGGGCGATGGCCGGGGCGCGGAGGGGGGTCGACGCCTTGCCCATCTCCGCCGCCGACGTGGTGGCCGAGGCCGTGGGGGACGGCTTGGTCTTCGGCTCGTAGCTGCTCGCCCGCTTCAGCCGATCCGGGCTCCAGTACGACGCGACCTTGAGCATGTCCGCCTGCGTGGCGGCCAGGGCGTAGGAGCTGACATCACCCTTCAGGGACTTCGGTGGCACCGACGCGGCCACCGCGGCGGCGGGTGTGGCGGGCACCGGGACGGAGAGCACGGCGACCGCGCTCGCCGCGGCGAGGCCGCCGACGAGGCCGGATGTGAGTCGCCGAAACACTTTCTGCCCTTCTTCTTGGGTGGTAAGGGGTGATTTTTCCAGATCAGCATAGAGCACGCGAAGCTTCGTGACCTGGTTGTTATGAAACTGATGGAACCGATGATAATCGCGGGACGTCAGATTTCGCCGGCGGCGCGGAGTGGGCGCTTGATCCGAGGGGGTCGGCCGGACAGGCTGTCGTCAGCCGAATCCGGGGGATTGACATGAGGCCACTTCTCGCACTTCTCGCCTTCACGGCTGTCGCGATCAGCCCTGCGGGCGCCGCCGTCGCCGCCACCGTCCCACCTCCGTGGGGGCCGGACGTCAACGCCGACGTACCGGTCACCAGGGTCCACCCTATGAAGGCGCGGACCAAAGCGTTGGTGGTGACCGTGGCCAAGGGGCAGGCCGGGACGCCGCCCCAGCGCTACGCGTTGCTGAACTGCTCCTTCGCGCGCGGCACGCACCCGGCGCCCGGAGGGGCGTGCCCGGCGCTGGAGAAGGTCGGTGGGGATCCCGCCAAGCTCCAGCCCGATCCGGCCGTCGCGTGTCCGATGATCTTCGACCCGGTCACGGTGACGGCTTACGGGATCTGGAACGACGCCTACGTCAGGTTCGAGCGCACGTACGGCAACTCCTGCCAGCTCCGCGCGACGACAGGTGTCGTCTTCGCCTTCTGAGCGAGCCGCCGTGCGTGAAAGGGGTCCGGCACCGCCCGCCGGGCCCCTTTGCCGTGTCCGGGGCCGACCCCGTCCGGGGCATACGCGATCTTGATAGGTGAACGGAGTAATGTTCGGGCATGTTCGCCGTAACCGCCACGCAGACCGATCCTGACAACCCTCTCAAGGGGCTGACGCTCGGTGAGCGCCCTGATCCCACGGTCCCCGACGGCTGGACCACGGTCACCGTCAAGGCCGCGGCCCTCAACCACCACGACCTGTGGACGCTCAAGGGCGTCGGCGTCCGCCAGGACCGTCTGCCCATCATCCTCGGCTGCGACGCCTCGGGACTGGACGAGAACGGCAACGAGGTCATCGTCCACTCGGTGATCGGGACTCCGGTGAACGGGGACGAGACGCTCGACCCCCGGCGCTCGCTGCTCTCAGAGGTTCACGACGGCACCTTCGCCGAGAAGGTGGCCGTCCCGAAGCGGAACCTCGTGCCCAAGCCGGCCGCGATCTCCTTCGAGGAGGCCGCCTGTCTGCCCACCGCTTGGCTGACGGCCTACCGGATGCTGTTCGACAAGGCCGCGCTGGAGCCGGGGTCGACGGTGCTGGTCCAGGGGGCGGGCGGAGGGGTGGCGACCGCGCTCATCGCGTTGGGACGCGCCGGCGGCTTCCGGATCTGGGCCACGAGCCGCTCGGAGGAGAAGCGGGCGCGGGCCCTCGAACTCGGCGCGGACCAGGTCTTCGAGAGCGGGGCCAGGTTGCCCGAGCGGGTCGACGCGGTCATGGAGAGTGTCGGCGCGGCGACGTGGGACCACTCGCTCAGCTCGCTGCGGCCCGGCGGCCGGATCGTGATCTGCGGCGCGACCAGCGGCCTGGTCGCGCCCACGCAGCTCGCCCAGGTCTTCTTCCTGCAGCGCTCCATCATCGGCTCCACCATGGGGACGAGGGAGCAGCTCGCCAGGCTGGCCGTCTTCCTGGAGCAGACCGGCGTCCGCCCGATCATCGACCGCGTGCTCCCGCTCACGCAGGCGGAGGAGGGGTTCGCCGCCATGCACGAGGGCGACGTCTTCGGAAAGATCGTCTTCACCGTGTGATCGCTCGGTCCGCGCTCGGCCCAGGTGAGATCCGCCCAAACGTGATCCGCCGGGCGAGGAGGGGCGTTCCCGAGGGGGCGGCACGGCGCGATCAGGTCGCGTGTGGCCGCTCTCGGGGACGCCCTGTTCCCGTTCCCCGGTGTGCGGAGAGCCGGAAGGGGGAGCGGCGTAGCCGCTCACCTGAACGCTGAGCAGGCCCGGTGGGGGGTGTGCGGGCAGGAACGGGTTGCGCCAGCCGTACATGGCGGTGCTCAGGAGCGGAGCGTGTCGCGGATGCGGGCGGCGGCCTCGTCCAGGATCGTCCGGCACTCGTCGAGGGCCTGCTCGCTGATCCCTTCCTGATGAGCCTCACGCTGGACCTGTGCGACGAACTCGGCCAGCATCTGCCCGAACTCGGCGTCCGCCCGGCCGTGGGACGGGGGCGGACCCGCCAGGGACCAGGTTTCCGCCCAGATGCGGTCCCATTCACGCTGCCAGCGTTCGGCCTCGGCGCGCCACTGCTGCGTGTGGCGCTTCCACTCCTCCTTCTGCTGCTGGCGCTGACGCTTCCATTCGTCCTTCTGCTCACGCCAGGCGTCGCGGGTCTCCCGCCTGCCGGTCTGGTTGATGTCCTTGGCCATCTGGGTCAGCTCGTGCCGCAGCGAGCGGACCGTCTGGCGGACGTCCTCCTTCACCTCGCGGGCGATGTCCTGCACCGAGGCGGTGATCTCCTGCTCCAGCTCGGCCAGCTCGTCGAGGCGGTTGTTCAGCTCCGCCCGGCCCTTGTCGGTGAGCGTGAAGACCTTCTTGCCGTCCACCACCTCGTGGGTGACCAGGCCCTCCTCCTCCAGCCGGGCGAGCCGGGGGTAGATCGTGCCCGGAGACGGCGAGTACACCCCGAGGAACCGGTCCTGGAGCAGCCGGATCACCTCGTAGCCGTGCTTGGGGCTCTCTTCGAGCAGCTTGAGCAGGTACAGCCGAAGTCGGCCATGCCCGAACACGGGACTCATGCCCACTCTCCGTTCCGATGGTTCGCGGATTCCTTGCTGAGCAGCGTGACGTCGCCGGAGACCGTGGTCGCCGTGATCGAGGCCATGCCGCCGCCGATCCGTCCGGTGAGCGTCTTCGCTCCCGGCCGGTTGTTGCTCTCCAGGTGCGGGAACGCCGCGTGGAGGTCGCCGGAGGCGGAACGCAGCGCCACGTCGGTGTCCACCGACTGCGGGAGCCGTACGACGATGTCGCCGGACACGCTGTTGAGCGTGATGTGGCCGGTCGGGGTGAGTTCGAGGTCGGCGGTGATCCGGCCGGAGACCGTGTTGGCGCGCAGCCGGTGCGGCCTTCCGTTGGCGACGGTCAGCTCGCCCGAGACGCTGGTGAACGAGAGGTCGCCGGCGAGGCCGCGGCTCTCCACCGAGCCCGACATCGTCTCGGCGCTCACATCGCCGGTCACGCCGTCCAGGACGATCTCGCCGGAGACGCTCTTGACGTTGGTACGTCCCTCGAAGCCGGCCACGACCGCGGACGCCGAGATCACGCCGACCTGCACCGGGCAGTCCTTCGGCACGGTCAGCGTGGCGACGGTGACCCGCTTCCCGGGGCGCAGCCAGCCGAGGACGCCGTCCCAGGTGAGGTCCTTGTACGCCACCGTGAGCCGGCCGTCCTCGTCGTGCGTGACCACGAGGGGTGGGGTGCCGGTGTCGCTGACCTCCAGCGTCGGCGGGCCGTCACTGGCGAGCACAGTCAGTTGCCCGGCCACGATGCGCACGCTCAACTGTGACACGGGCCCGAATGTGAGCTGCCCGGGTTTCTCGATCATCCAGTGGGACATGGCCCGCCCTTTCGACGTGATGTTTCGCCGCCCCCGTGGGATCGGCGACCAACCCTCACAAGACACGATATGTCGTGTCTGCCGAAAGTCAAGATGTATCGCGTCTTGTCGCCTTCGCCGGAGCTGGATCCTTACGTGAAATGCGTCCCGTCCCGCGGCCCGGCCGGCCGGGCCGCGGGGGGCGTCCTATTCGTCCTCGTCGTCGAGGCGGGCGAGCCAGGTGGCCAGCCGCTCGATCGGGGTCTCGAACTCCGGATTGAGATCGACGAACTCGCGTAGCCGCTCCGCGAGCCAGCGGACGCTGACCTCCTCGTCGCCGCGCCGGTCGGCCAGCTCTTCGATGCCCCTGTCGGTGAAGTACATGTACCTCGCTCCTGATCGTCTCCATAAAGGGGAAGTCCCCCGCGGACCGGCCGTGGGGGACTTCTCTCGGGATGCCGTGGGCCCGGAGGCCCGGACGACTAGCCGAAGATCTCCTTGGCGATCGCCGCCAGCTCGGCGTCGTGCGCCGAGTGGGAGCCGGTCGCCGGCGACGAGTTCGCCGGACGGGAGACCCGGCGCAGCTTCCGGCCGTCGAGCAGCTCGGGCCGCTCGGTCAACTTCAGCGTGAGGTACGGCCACGGGCCCATGTTGACCGGCTCGTCCTGCGCCCAGATCAGCTCGGCGCTGCCGGAGTAGCGCGCCAGCTCCGCCTTCAGCGGGTTCTCCGGGAACGGGAAGAGCCGCTCGATGCGGACGATCGCGACGTCGGTCCGGCCGGACTTCTCCCGCGCGTTGACCAGGTCGTAGTAGACCTTGCCGGAGCACAGGACCACCCGGGTGACCGCCGCCGGATCCACCGTCGTGTCGCCGATGACCGGCCGGAACGAGCCTGTGGTGAACTCCGACGTCGCCGAGGCCGCGCCCTTGTGCCGCAGCAGCGACTTGGGCGTGAACACGATCAGCGGCCTGCGCCGGTTGGACAGGACCTGCCAGCGCAGCAGGTGGAAGTAGTTCGCCGAGGTGGTCGGCTGGGCGACAGTCATGTTGTCCAGCGCGCACATCTGGAGGTAGCGCTCGATCCGGGCCGAGGAGTGGTCCGGACCCTGGCCCTCGTAACCGTGCGGCAGCAGCAGCACGACCGACGACCGCTGGCCCCACTTCTGCTCACCGGACGAGATGAACTCGTCGATGATCGACTGGGCGCCGTTGGCGAAGTCGCCGAACTGGGCCTCCCAGCAGACCAGGGCGTCGGGGCGCACCACGCTGTAGCCGTACTCGAAGCCCATCGCGGCGAACTCGCTCAGCAGCGAGTCGTACACGTAGAACTTCGTGGTGCCGTGGTTGAACGTCTTCAGCGGGGTGTGGTCCTCGCCGGTGACCCGGTCGACCAGGACGGCGTGCCGCTGGCCGAACGTGCCGCGGCGGGAGTCCTGCCCGACGAGACGGACGGGGTGGCCGTCGATCAGCAGGCCGCCGATGGCGAGCGCCTCGCCGGTCGCCCAGTCGATGGCGTCGTCGGTGATCATCGTGCCGCGGCGCTGCAGGATCGGCGTCAGACGCGGGTGGACCGTGAAGCCCTCGGGCAGGTTCAGCTGGGTCTCGATGACCCGCTTGACCGTCTCCTCGGAGATCGCCGTCTCGGTGTCCTCGTGCGACCACGGGATCACCTCGTCCGCCGGCGGCTTGACGACCGCGCCCGGCTCCAGCGGCTTCTTGGCCGCCTCGCGGGTCTCGGTGAACGCCCGCTCGAGCTGGTCCTGGTAGTCGCGCAGCGCCTGCTCGGCCTCTTCGACCGTGATGTCGCCGCGGCCGATCAGGGCCTCGGTGTAGAGCTTGCGGGTGGACCGCTTGGCGTCGATCAGGTCGTACATCAGCGGCTGGGTGAACGAGGGGTTGTCCGTCTCGTTGTGACCGCGGCGCCGGTAGCAGACCATGTCGATGACGACGTCCTTGCGGAACGTCTGGCGGTACTCGTACGCGAGCTCGCCGACCCGGACCACGGCCTCGGGGTCGTCGCCGTTGACGTGGAAGATCGGCGCCTGGATCATCCGGGCGACGTCGGTGGCGTAGACCGAGGACCGCGAGCTGGCCGGGCTGGTGGTGAAGCCGACCTGGTTGTTGACCACGATGTGGACGGTGCCGCCGGTGCGGTAGCCGCGGAGCTGCGACAGGTGCAGCGTCTCGGCGACCACACCCTGGCCGGCGAACGCCGCGTCGCCGTGCACGAGCACCGGCAGGACGGTGAAGCCCTCCTCGCCGCGCTCCAGCAGGTCCTGCTTGGCGCGGACGACGCCTTCGAGGACCGGGTCGACCGCCTCCAGGTGCGACGGGTTGGCCACCACCGAGGCGGTGATCGTGCTGCCGTCGGGGGCGACGAAGTCGCCGGTCGCGCCGAGGTGGTACTTCACGTCGCCCGAGCCGTGCGCGCTGCGCGGGTCGATGTTGCCCTCGAACTCGCCGAACACCTGGGCGTAGGACTTGCCCACGATGTTGGCCAGCACGTTGAGGCGGCCGCGGTGGGCCATGCCGATGACGACCTCGTCCAGGCCCTCGGCCGACGCGGCGCTGATCACCGAGTCGAGCAGCGGGATCAGGGACTCGCCACCCTCAAGGGAGAACCGCTTCTGGCCGACGTACTTGGTCTGCAGGAAGGTCTCGAACGCCTCGGCAGTGTTGAGCCGGCGCAGGATGTGCAGCTGCTCGTCGCGGTTCGCCTTGGCGTGCGGCTTCTCGATCCGCGCCTGGATCCAGGCCCGCTCCTCGGGGTCCTGGATGTGCATGTACTCGATGCCGACGGTGCGACAGTAGGTGTCGCGCAGCACGCCGAGGACGTCGCGCAGCTGCATCAGCGGCTTGCCGCCGAAGCCGCCGGTGGCGAACTCGCGCTCCAGGTCCCACAGCGTCAGGCCGTGCGACTTGATGTCGAGGTCGGGGTGCTTGCGCTGGCGGTACTCCAGCGGGTCGGTGGCCGCCATGAGGTGGCCGCGCACCCGGTACGCGTGGATGAGCTCCAGGACGCGGGCGGACTTCGCCACGTCGTCGTCGTGGGTGGCGGAGATGTCCTTGACCCAGCGGACCGGCTCGTACGGGATCTGCAGCGACTCGAAGATGTCGTCGTAGAAGCCGTTCTCGCCGAGCAGCAGCTGGTGGATCCGGCGCAGGAAGTCACCCGACTGGGCACCCTGGATGATCCGGTGGTCGTACGTCGAGGTCAGCGTCATGACCTTGCTGATCGCCAGGCGGTTCAGCGTGTCGACCGAGGCGCCCTGGTACTCCGCCGGGTACTCCATCGCGCCGACGCCGATGATCGTGCCCTGGCCGGGCATCAGACGCGGCACGGAGTGGACCGTGCCGATCGTGCCGGGGTTCGTCAGGGAGATCGTGGTGCCCTGGAAGTCGTCCACGCCGAGCTTGCCGGAGCGCGCCTTGCGTACGACCTCCTCGTACGCGACCCAGAACTGGCGGAAGTCGAGCGTCTCGGCCGTCTTGATCGACGGGACGAGGAGCTGGCGGGTGCCGTCGGCCTTCTGCACGTCGATGGCGAGGCCGAGACCCACGTGCTCGGGCTTGACGAGGACCGGCTTGCCGTCGACCTCGGCGTAGGAGTAGTTCATCTCCGGCATCGACTGCAGCGCCCGCACGATGGCGTAGCCGATCACGTGGGTGAAGGAGATCTTGCCGCCACGCCCGCGCTGGAGGTGGTTGTTGATAACGATGCGGTTGTCGATCAGCAGCTTCGCCGGGACGGCGCGCACGCTCGTCGCCGTCGGGATCGCGAGCGACGACTCCATGTTGAGCGCCGTGCGAGCCGCGGCACCGCGCAGCTTCTCCTCGGCGGCTCCGGCCGGGACGGGCGCCGGAGCGGCCGCCTTCCTCTCCGGCTTCTCAGCCCTGACCGGCGGCGCGGTGGGCGCCTTCGCGGGGGAGGGAGCTGGGGTGGGAGGAGCGGCAACGGCGGTGGCGCCGGCGGCCGCGGGGGCCTTACCGGTTCCGTTGTAATCAGCGAAGAAGTGCCACCACGCCTTGTCCACTGACTCGGGATCCTGCAAGTACTTCTGGTACAACTCGTCGACAAGCCACTCGTTTTGCCCAAAGCTTGCCAGCGGGTTAGTCCGCGACGACTCAGACGACACGGCGGAAATCGCCCTCTTCCGCAGATCGGCGTTGATGATAGAGAACTCGTCCAAGGCTACTCGCCCGGGACAGGGGGTGCGCCCGTCCGGTCGCAGGTCCCGGCCTATCCTCCCAGGACTGACCAAACAGGTCACGCCCGGGTAGCCCATCTGGGTGATGAGCCGATGCTTACCGTATGGTCATATCGGTGTTACCGGACCAGGCGGGACACGATCCGAACACCGGGAGTGATCTCCTCCAGCCGGGCCGTCAGCTCGTCTCCGGCGGCCGCCAGCTCGTCCAGCGAGAGCGGCTCCAGGCGTTCGAGGAGGAACAGGGCGTCCACGGTGTCCTCCGTGATGCGGGTCCGGACGCACTGCCGCCAGTTCCACCTGCGGCAGGTGACGCCCTCGTCGTCCCGCCAGACGACCTCGCCGATGCCCGGGTCGCCGAGAGCCTCGTCGGACGGCTCGTCGCCCGCGGCCCGGACCAGGCGCGCCGCGCCCCGGTAGTGGGCGAGGTCCTCGCCGCCGATCGGCAGGCCGTGCCGTACGGACACGGCGTTGTAGGCGTCGACCACCAGGTTGATCTCGGGGAGCGGCATCCGCCGGATCAGCGCGTCCACCGAGGGGCGGGTGCGCTGCGGCTTGGCGCCGAACGCCCGGTAGGCCGTACGCCACGCCTCGATCTTCGGGTCGTCGAGCTCGGGCGCCGCCTCCGCCGCCGCGTCCAGCCAGCCGCGCGACCGCTCGTCACTGGGGCCGTTGCCCAGGCCGTACGCGCAGACGGTCAGGACGGCGAAGTCCGGCCGCAGCTCGCGGACCGCCTCATCCACCCGGATTGCCTCGATCATGCGGTACAGCCTACGTGCCACGGGGCATCCCACCCGTCGTGGCATAGCGGAATCGATTGCTCGCGAAGCGTGACATGTCTTGGTCTGTTTCCGGCGCTGGTACGGCCGCCGCCCCGCGGACGGGGCGACGGCCGGGCCGGGGGATCAGGCGCAGGCGGCGCCGTTCAGGGTGAACAGGTCGGGGACGGGGTTGGCGCCGGGGGCGGCGACGCCGTTGAAGCCGAACGTCACCGACTGGCCGGGGCGGATCTTCCTGTTGTGGGACTCGCCGGCGGCGGTGACGGTCGCGCCGCTCTGGGAGACGACGGCGCTCCACTCGTGGGCGATCGTCTGACCGCCGAGGAAGGACCACTTGAGCGACCAGTCGTCGATCGTCTCGGCGCCGGTGTTCTTGATCGTGACCTGGGTGGTGAAGCCCTGCGGCCACGATCCGTGGATCGTGTAGTCCACCTTGCACGTGGGCGGGGCCGGCGGGGCGCCGTCGCCCTGGTCGGCGACGAACGCCGAGATCCACGCGAGGGGCGCGTTCCAGTTGATCGTCAGCTCGTTGGTGGACCAGGCCTCGATGTCGTCGATGTAGCAGAACTGCGGCTCGCAGCCCTTCAGCTTCGCCTGCGCGACCGGGTCCTGGACGCCGGAGTTGGGGCCTCCGGCGAGCGTCCCGGGCGGCGGGTTCGGCAGGTCGGCGTTGAGCGAGTGGGCGTACCACCGGCTGTGCTGGTTCTTCGAGGCGACCTCGCCGTAGCCGGTGACGTACGACTGGTTGAGGGCGTTGCGGCCGAGGAGGTAGTCGACGCCCCGCAGCACGCCGTCCCGGTATGCGAGGTCGCCGGTGATGTCGTACGCCGCCGCGATGACGATCATGTTGTTGAGGACCAGGGCGTTGGATCCCCAGTCGTAGGTCGGCGGGTTGTACGGCATGCCGTACGGGTGCGCGTTCTGGATGGCGAGGTACTTCTCCGCGCCGGCGACGACGGATCGGCGGACGTCGGCGCGGCCGGGCAGGTCGTTGGGCACGGTCGCGAGGTCGAGGCGGCCCAGCTGGGCGGTGTGGCCCCAGTCGAAGCCGCGTTCGCCCCAGATGTCGGCGGTGTGATGGGGCGAGGCGAGGACGAAGTCCCGGAAGTCCTTCTCACCGGTGGTGATGTAGAGCTCGGCCGCGGCCCAGTAGAACTCGTCGCTGACGTCGGGGTCGTCGTAGGTGCCGCCGCCGACGCCGTCGGAGGGCGAGGCGAGGATGCCGGGGTGGGCCGTGGCGGCGGCCCACGCCTTCTTCGCCGCGCTCAGGTTGCGCGCCGCGAACGCGGTGTCGTACGGCGCGAAGACCCGGGCGGCCTGGGCGGCGGTGGCGGCGAGGTTGAGCGTGGCCGCGGTGGACACGGGGTGGAGCTCCCGCTTCTGCGGGTCGAGGTGCGGCAGCAGCGGCAGGCCGGTCCAGTTCTCGTCGTGGATCTTGTGGTGGACCATGCCGTCGGGGCGTTGCATCTTCAGCAGGAACTCCTGCTCCCAGCGGGCCTCATCGAGGATGTCGGGCACCGCGTCGCCGCTCTCGGGGATGTCGAGGCCGCCGACGGGCGCGGCGGCGGGCGCGTTCTTCGTACGCTCGAACTCGCCCATGAGCTGGGCGACCGAGATGCCGCCGTTGACGACGTACTTGCCGTGGTCGCCCGCGTCGTACCAGCCGCCGGAGACGTCCAGGGTGTAGTCGCAGACGCCCGGCCGGCACGGCACGGCGGTGTCGCCCCGGTTGGGGGAGACGCCCGCGTGCCCGGCGGGCCTGCCGTACCCGGGGCGCAGTGCGTCGTCGATCGCGATCCCGCTGCGCTGCGTGTAGTAGAACTTCAGCGCGTCGCGCTTCAGCTTCCGGTACGCGTCGCCGCCGATGTCGAACGGACGGCTGGTCTCGCCGTCCGCGCTCAGCGTGTAGCCCTCGCCGGCCGTGCGGTACGCGCCGAAGTCGATGGTGTGGACGTTCTGGCCGGAGCTGCCGTCGACGCCGCGCGGGGTGGTGCGGCCCTCGGCCACGGTGGCGCCGTGCGCGTCCTTGAGCCGCCAGGGGAGCGCCTCGGTCGCCTCGGTGACGAGGGTGGCGTTCTTCGGCCCCTCGGGCAGGTAGGCGACCTGGTTCACCCGGACGCGCGGCCCGGTGTCCGGGGTGTAGACCTCGGGCTCCGCGCCGCCCGTGAGTGACACGTCGTCCAGGCAGAACCGCCAGGGTTCGGCGCTGCCGCCGAGCTGGAAGGCGACCTGCCCGTTCGGGAGGTCCACCGGCGAGGTGAACGTGTAGGCGTACGCGTTGCCCGAGACGCTCAGCTCGGGGTTGGCGGCGAGGTACTGCGTGTACGGATCGACGGGGAGCTGGACCAGCGCCTTGACGACCTTGCCGGGGGTGGCGGAGGCGAAGAAGCCGAAGGCGTAGGTCTCGTCCTTGACCAGCGGGATGTCGTTGATCCCGATGATCGCGTCCCATGGGTTGACGGTGCCGCCGGGGACGTCGGCGCACAGGCGTCCGCCGTCGAGCTCGAACGTGAGGTTATCGGTGTGCCACCAGGGCTCGGTCGTGGTGTCGAAGGTGCCGTTGGGGATCTGCTCGGGGCCGTCGGCGCGCGCGGGGACGCCGGCGAGGCAGGTCGCGGCCAGCGCCGCCGCGGCGAGGATGCTGAGTCGTCTGATCACGGGGGATCCTTGGGGGGAGTGTGGGAGCGCTCCCAATGGAAGCGCCTCGATGGTCGCCCGGCCTCTCCCGCTCCGTCAACGATCAGCGGCCGGGGCTCGTGCGATGAGCCGCTCCGCGCCTGGACGGCCGTGAAAGTTTCACAAATCGCAAAGATATATTTGCAAAGTTCTCTTTGTGATGTTAGATGCTGAAGCATGAACGACTCCTTCCATGTCACCGATCCACGGGCGCTCAAGGCCGTGGCCCACCCGCTGCGCGTCCGCCTCCTCGGCGCGTTGCGGAGTCAAGGGCCCGCCACGGCCACCGAGCTGGCCGCCATGTTCGGCGAGAGCTCCGGCTCGACCAGCTATCACCTGCGCCAGCTCGCCAAGTACGGCTTCGTCGAGGAGGACAGCGAGCAGCGCGACCGGCGCGAGCGCCGCTGGCGGGCGGTTCACGCGTACACGTCGTGGAGCAACCTCGAACTGGCCGGCACGCCCGAGGGGCGCGAGGCGGTCTCCTTCATGCGCCGCAGGCAGCTTGAGCTGCTCAGGTCCACCGTCGAGTCGTTCGACCGGGAGAGCGCGTCCTTCGGCCCGGAGTGGATCGAGGCGGCCGGCATGTCCGACGACATCGCGCGGCTCACGCCCGCCTCGGTCACGATGCTCTACGAGCGGGTCTCCGCCATGGTCCAGGAGCTTGAGGAGCGCGACAAGGACGCGCCCGACACCGAGCGCGTGGCCGTGTTCGTCAGCGCCCACCCGGTGCGCGGCTATGTGGGGTGACGTGGTGAGCGCGGCGAGCGCGCGGCGGCGGTACGCCCTCGTCCAGTTCCTGATGTGGCTGCCGCCGGGGCTCATGATGGCGCCGATGGTGCTGCTGATGTCCGCCAGGGGGCTCGACCTGGGCGAGATCGGCCTGGTGGGTGCGGTGTACTCCGTCACCATCGTGGTGCTGGAGCTGCCGACCGGCGGGCTCGCCGACGTCGTGGGGCGCCGTACGGTGCTCGCGGTCGGCACCGGCTTCAGCGCGGTCGGCCTCGTCGTGATGGCCCTGGCCGACTCCGTGTGGCTGTTCTTCGTGGCCTCGCTGTTCAAGGGCGTCGCGCGGGCGCTGTCCAGCGGCCCCGCCCAGGCCTGGTACGTCGACGCGCTGCACGCGGCCGAGGGGCCGGACGCCGATCTCAAGCCCGGCCTCGCTGTGGGGTCCGCCGCGAGTTCGACGGCCCTGCTCGGCGGGGTGCTCGCGGGCGGTCTCGTGCCGCTGGTGCTGCCCGGCGACGAGGTGCTGCGGCTCTCGGTCCCGGTGTGGTGCGGCGCGGTCGCGGCGGCCGCCGCGCTCGTCGCGGTCGTCGTCGCGATGCCGGAGCCGCGGCGGTCGGCGTCGATCGGTGGGACGGTCCGATCGCGGTTCGGCGAGATCCTCGCGGACGTCCCGCTGACGATCCGGGACGGCCTCCACATGGCGGTGCGCGACCGGGGCCTGGCCCGGCTGCTGCTGGTCTCGGCGGCGGGCGGGATGATGCTGGCCGCCATCGAGACGCTGACGCCGGTGCGGCTGGCCGAGCTCACCGGCCGGCTGGAGTCGGGGAGCACGGTCTACGCGTTCGTGGCCGCCGTCGGCTTCGCCGCGAACGCCGTCGGGAGCTCGGTCGCCCCGCTCGTGGCCCGGCTCCTCCGCACGTCCACCCGCGCCGCGGTCGCCGCGATCGCGGTGGCCGCCGCGTCGCTCGGCGGGCTGGCGGCGTCGGTCGCGCTGTCCGGCACGGCGGGCGTCGTCGCGGCGGGCGTGGCGTACTTCCTCGTCTTCGCGGCGCTCTCCGTCGAGGAGCTGGTCCGCGGCGAGCTGATCCATCTGCGGGTGGAGTCGGCCCGGCGCGCCACGGTGATGTCCGTGGACTCCCTCCAGCTCCAGTTCGGCGGCCTGCTGATCACGCTCGGGCTGGGCCCGCTGACCACCGGCCTCGGCATCGGCGGCACCTGGGCGGCCGTGGCCGTCCTGATCCTCGTCTCGTCCCTCCTGTTCGTACGGCTCCCGGCCCGTCGGACGGCCCCCGTACCCGCCCCGACTAGAACTTGATTCGGTAGCCGGGGCAGAATCGTTCCGGCGAAAGGGGCAGTGCCGATGAGCAAGCCGATGGTGACCGCGGCGAACGAGCAGCAGCGTGCGGCCTGGAACGGAGGGGCGCTGCCCGAAGTGGAGCGGGTGCGGCCCGGACTCTGGTCGATCCCGGTGCCGATCCCGATCAACCCGCTGCGGTACGTCCTGGTGTACGCGATGGAGTTGCCGGACGGCGTCGCGGTCATCGACGCGGGGTGGAACACCGACGAGGCGTACGAGGCGCTCTCCGCCGGCCTCGGCGTGGCGGGATACGCGGTCACCGACATCAAGGCCGTGCTGGTGACGCACATCCACCCGGACCACTACGGCCTCGCGGGACGGCTCCGGGAGGCGTCCGGCGCGTGGATCGGGCTGCACCCCGAGGACGCCCGGCTGGTGCACGACCGCTACGACGAGCCGGGCATCAAGGAGCTCGCGGACCGGGGGCGCGAGCTGCTGCTCCGCTGCGGCGTGCCGGACCTGACGGCCCAGGAGCTCGCCGGGGCGTCGATGATGATGCGCAGCTACGTCTCGACGGCCGTGCCGGACCGGCTGATTGAGGACGGCGAGCGCCTCGACCTGCCCGGCTGGAACCTGAAGGCCCTCTGGACGCCCGGTCACTCGCCGGGCCACCTGTGCTTCGTCGAGGCCGACCGCAAGCTGCTCTTCTCCGGCGACCATGTGCTTCCCCGCATCACGCCGCACGTGGCCGTCCACCCGCAGTCGGCGGCCAACCCGCTGGCGGACTACCTCGACTCGCTGCGGAGCGTCGGCAAGCTGGACGTGGACGAGGTGCTGCCCGCCCACGAGTACCGCTTCCTGGAACTGTCGGAGCGGGTGGACTACGTGATCGGCCACCACGAGGAGCGGCTCGCCGAGGTCGCGGCCGTGCTCAAGGCGGCGGACGGCGTGACCTGCTGGGAGCTGGCCACCCGCCTCACCTGGTCGCGGCCGTGGGAGACGATTCCGCTGTTCATGCGGCGCTCCGCGACCAACGAGACCCTCGCCCACCTGGTGTGGCTGGAGGTCAGGGGCCTGGCGACCCGGGTCGCGGGCGAGCCCGACGTATGGCTTTTCGCGGAAAACCAGTAGGGGCCACGGACCTCGGCCGGTCGGTCACTTCGCCGGAACGACGCCCCGTCAGGCGAGCCGTACGGTGCCGCGTCCGACGGTGAGCGGCAGGTCGAGGACCGTGCGGATGCCCGGCGGCGCGGCGCACACGGAGGCGATCGAGTTGACGGCGTGCGCCGCCGCCCCGGCCAGGCCGTGCTCCACCTCGTCGATCGCCACCGCCATCGAGGGACGGCCCTGGATGTGGACGGCGAAGCCCGGCGGGGCCCACCGCGACACCCGAGTGGCGTCCGCCTTGTAGACGCACTCGACGGTCATGAGGGGCCGTCCCCTGACCAGGCCGCTGAAGACCCACCGGGACGCGCAGACCGTGCCCGGCCGCACCACCCCCGCGGCGATCTCGAACTCGTCGGCGGCCAGGTCGTACTCGTCGCTCTCCTCGACGTCGTCGAGGTCGACGCCGAGCGCGTGCGCGACGAGCTGCACGCTCTCGGAGAACAGCGCCCGCTGGAACGCCCGGAACGGCCGGACGGTCGCGGCGTAGTCCTTCGGCTCGCGGGTGAACCCGATCAGGTCCGTGACGATCTGGCGGGACGGATGGCCCCGGTAGTCGGACGACTCGCGCACGTAGATGTGGTCGATGCGGCCGGACAGCCCGCTCAGCGCGAGCGGCAGCAGGTCGCTCATGAACCCGGGGTTGATGCCGGTGCCGTGCAGCGACGTCCCGCCGTGCGCGCACGCCGTCTCCAGCCGCTCGACCAGGCGCGGGCCGTGCGCGCGGGGGTAGACGAATCCGGCGGTGGTGATGACGTTCTTGCCGGAGGACAGCAGGGCGCAGACGGCCTCCACGTCGCTCGCCGGATCACCACCGAAGTAGGCGGCGGGGAGCGGCATGTGCAGCACGCAGTCGGCGTCGAGCGCGAGGATCTCGTCGACGTCGTCGGTGCACCGGACCCCGGTGGCGCCGAGGCCCACCAGTTCCCCCGCGTCGACCCCGACCTTGTCCGGGTCGTAGACGAGGACCCCGGCCAGCTCGAAGTCCGACCTGTTGATCACATCGCGGAGCGCGTACCCCCCGACTGCGCCGGTGGCCCACTGGACCACGCGCAGCGGTGGAGATGAGGGCATCGGGGGCCTCCCGTCAGGTGTGCCGTCGCTTTCACCCATGCCCGTGCGGGATCAAGGACTATAGCAGAAATTTACTGAGTCGATCACTATCTGCAAAGGCAGATTGTCGTCTGATGTCCCTTACGGGAGGGGGAGTTATTGTTTGCACGGGCACCAGAATGTTGTTCTCTTCGGAAGGGCGGGACGGGATGTCCGATCTCAGGTTCGACGGGAAGGTCGCCATCGTCACCGGCGCGGGCCACGGGCTCGGCCGCTCGCACGCGCTCCTGCTCGCCGAGCGGGGCGCGAAGGTCGTCGTGAACGACCTCGGCGGCGCGCTCGACGGCAGCGGCGCCTCGACCGGCCCGGCCGCGGAGGTCGTCGAGCTGATCACCAAGAACGGCGGCGAGGCGGTCGTGAACGCGGACAGCGTCGCCACCCCGGAGGGCGCCCAGGCCATCGTGCAGGCGGCACGCGACGCCTTCGGCCGGATCGACGTCGTCGTCAACAACGCCGGCATCCTGCGCGACAAGTCCTTCGGGAAGATGGGCGTCGAGGACTTCGACGCGGTCATCGCCGTCCACGTGCGCGGGGCGTTCCTGGTGAGCCGGGCCGCGTTCCCGCACATGAAGGAGCAGGGGTACGGCCGTATCGTCAACACCTCTTCGCCGGCGGGGCTGTTCGGCAACTTCGGCCAGGCCAACTACTCCACCGCGAAGATGGGGCTGGTCGGCCTGACCAAGACGCTCGGCATCGAGGGCGCCCGCGCCAACATCAAGGCCAACGCGATCGCGCCGATCGCCTGGACGCGGATGACCGAGACACTGCTCCCGGCCGAGTTCGAGGCCAAGTTCACCCCGGAGCGGATCAGCCCGCTGGTCGCCTACCTCGCGCACGAGAGCTGCGAGACCAGCGGAGAGGTGTTCTCCGTCGGCGGCGGCCGGGTCGCCCGCATCTTCGTCGCCGAGGGCCCCGGATGGCGGGACGACGCGATCACCCCCGAGGCGGTGCGCGACAACTGGGAGGCCGTCATGGCCGAGGAGCCGTACCTCCGGCCCACCACCCTCGGACAGCAGGGCGGCGCATCGATGCAGGCGATGCTGTAACCCCGGCCTTCGCCGGATCTCCTCCCGTATCGGAAAGCTGTAACCCCGGCCCTGGCCGGATCTTCTCGCGCGCTCAGTCGCCGGCCGACTTGAGGCGGTGGATCTCGGCGGCGGTGCTGCGCTCGGCCGCTCTGACGAAGCGCAGCACCGCGGCGAGTTCTTCGTCGGTGTAGCCGCTCACGTCATCTCGCGTCCGTTCGATCAGCCCCGCGTAGGCGGCCCGCACTCTGTCGAGGCCTTCCTTGGTGGGCTCGATGAGGATCCGCCTGCGGTCGCCAGGAGCCGGCACGCGGCGCACGCAGCCGGCGGCGACCAGCCGATCGATCATGCGCGTGGCCGAGCCCGTGGTGATGTTGACCCGCTTGGCCAGTGCTCCCGGTGTCGTGGGGCCCTGCTGGTCCAGCACGTACAGGCATTGCACATCGGTGTCGGAGACGCCCAGGCTGGCCGCCACGACGTTGTTGAGCTGGACCACCAGGATCGCCCAGCTGGGCACCGCGGCCGTGATGAGCTCGTCGAGTAGTGCGCGTCTGTCCTGGTCGGACCCCGTCATCGTGGCTGTACCCCACTCAATTCGCTGCCCTGTGCAGTAATCCCGTGCTAGCGTTTGCTGCATAGAGCAGTAGTCGGCATCGCTACTGCTGTTCTGTGCAGCAATGATATCGCATTCGTCCGATCCTGGAGTGCAGGCTCAGCGTGATCACCACTTCGTCCCGCCGCAACAGCGGCGCCACTCCCGCCCCCCTGTCCGGACGGGCCGCGGCCGTCGTCCTGGCCGCGGTCCTCATCGCCTCCTTCATGGAGCTGCTCGACGCCACGATCGTCAGCGTGGCTGCCCCCCAGATCGCCGCGGACCTGGGCGCCGGCGAGGCTGCCCTGCAGTGGACGCTCGCCGGGTACACCCTCGCCGTCGGAGCGGGTCTGATCACCGGCGGCCGCGTCGGCGACCAGTTCGGACGCCGACGGGTGTTCCTCCTGGGGCTGGGCGGGTTCATGCTGGCGTCGGCCGGCTGCGGGCTGGCGCCGACATCCGGCGCGCTCATCGGCATGCGCGTCGCGCAGGGTCTGGCCGGCGGGCTGATGATCCCGCAGGTGTTCGGCGTGATCCGCGCCTCGTTCGCGCCGGAGGCGCGGGGCAAGGCACTCGGCGTCTACGGCGCCGTGCTGGGCCTGGCCTCCGTGGCCGGTCCGCTGCTCGGCGGGGTCCTGACCGAAGCCGACCTGCTGGGCCTGGGCTGGCGGGCGGTCTTCTGGGTTAACGTGCCGATCGCGATCATCGGGCTGATCATCGGGATCCGCTTCCTGCCCGAGTCCACAGCGGCGGGCGGCGCCCGTCTGGATCTGCCCGGCGCGATGCTCGCCGCGGCTGCCTCGGTGCTTTTGCTCCTGCCCTTGGTGCAGGGCCGCGAATGGGGCTGGCCCTGGTGGGGGTTCGCCATCCTCGCCTCCGCGATCTTCGTCGCCGCCCTGTTCCTCCTGCGTGAACGGCGGCTCGCCGCACGTGGCGGTCAGCCCATCCTCGACCCCGCCCTGCTGCGCGTGCGCGCCTTCGCCGGCGGCCTGTCGGTGAGCCTGCTGTTCTTCGGGGCGATCGGCTCCTTCTTCCTCCTGTTGTCCCTCTACCTGCAACTCGGCACCGGCCGCACCGCGCTCGAGACCGGCCTGGTGATCCTTCCGTACGCCGTCGGCTCGATCGTCACCTCGGGCGTCGGCGCCCAGCTCGCGCACCGCGCCGGCCGCGCCCTGATCGTCTCCGGCGCCCTGGTCCTGGCCGCGTCCCAGGTCGTCCTGCTGCTGCTCGTCCGCGGCGGCGCCGCTCCCTCCTTCTGGGCCCTCGCCGCACCGCTGTTCCTCGGCGGTCTGGGACTGGGACTCACCGCCCCGTCCCTGATCAACGTCGTCCTCGCCGGCGTGCCGGGTAAGGACGCCGGCGCCGCGGGCGGCGTTCTCACCACCGTCACCCAGCTCGGCAACGCGCTCGGCGTCGCCGCCCTCGGTGCCGTGTTCTTCGCCCGGGTCGAAGGCTCCTTCACCGGCGCAGCCACCCCCCTCGCCGCCTACGGGGATGGCCTGGCCGCGATCCTGCCGTGGCAGATCGCCTGCTACGTCGTCGCGGCCGCCCTGATGTTCCTCCTCCCCGCTCGCGCGCACGCGCCGCACGCATGACCGCGAGATCCACCGCTGAGGGAGAGCCGATGACCGCCGCGCCCGATGCCGCCATCGACCCGTTCGCGATCACCACCCGCGGGCTCACCGAGCCGCATCCCGGCCGCGCCGCCATGCGCGCGGCGGGTCCCATCGTCCGGGCCCAGGCCCCGGCCGGCGGCCCGGTGTGGATCATCACCGATGACGTGCTCGCCCGGGAGGCCCTCGTCCATCCCCGCATCGTCAAGGACCCCGCTTTCGCCCCTGCCGACTGGGAGCCGCGCCTCGCGGGGCTCGAACCGGCCGCCGCCGTCCAGCCGTCACTCACGACTTTCGACGGCCCGGCACACACCCGCCTGCGCCAGGCGCACGCCCCGCTGTTCACCGCCCGGCGCATGAGTGGCTACGCCGAGAGGGTCGCCGCGATCGCCCGCTCCCTGCTGGCCGGCGTGGCCGGCGAGACCGGCGAGACCGGCGAGGCCGGCGAGGCGGTGGATCTGACGGCGGACTTCACCACCCGGTTCCCGCTTACCGTGATCTGCGACCTGCTCGGCGTCCCGCTCGACCGCGTCGATCAGGCCATCGCCGCCTGCCGCCGCATGTACAGCGGTAACCCCGAGGAGGTCGGCATGGCGATGGCCGCCTTCGCCGATCTGGCCGCCGCCGCGCTGGAGGAGGGCCGCCACGGCCTCGCCGTCAAGCTCCGCGACCGGGTCCCCGGCGAGATCACTCGATCGCAACTTCACTACCTGCTCTTCACCCTGATCTACGCCGGGCAGCTGACCACCGACCCGTCGCTGGGCTTCCTGCTCGCACGTTTCTTCGGGGAAGACCACGCCGTGGCGGACGGGACCGCGGTCGAGGACCTCGTCCGCGACACGCTGCGCGAACACGCGCCGGCGCCCTTCACCCTCTGGCGCTTCACGTCAGCCGAGATCGACCTCGCCGGGCTGAGGCTCCCCGCCCGCTCTCCGATTCTCATCGACATCCAGGGCATCAACACCGACCCCCGGCGCTCGATCGGCCCAGACCTCACCTTCGGCGCGGGCCCCCACTACTGCACCGGCGCGCACTTGGCCCAGGTGCAGCTGCGCGTCGTCGTGGACGTGATCCGGGCCGACTTCCCTCACGCGAGGCTTGCCGTGCCGTACGCCGAGCTCCTTCAGGCCGACTTCGGCGGCATTCAGGGGAGCAGGCTGACCACCCTTCCGGTGCGCCTGCGCGGCTGAGACTTTTGCAGATTTCGACGAAAGTTATGCGGCCTACGTAGAAAAGGTCTTCACAGTTCCGCAGAAGAGGGGTAAGTTCGCGCCATCTCACTCCGATGCGGAGGCTTCGTGAAGCGCATGCGGCCAGAGAACGCGCACCAGGCGATGTTGTTGCGGCTCCTGCGGGAGGGCGGACGGTCCCGGGCAGAGCTGGGCGATGTGGTGGACCTGTCCAGGTCCAAGCTGAACGTTGAGCTCGACCGGCTGATCGAGCTGGGCCTCGTCGAGCCGGACGGGCTCGCCGAGTCACGCGGCGGCCGGCGGTCCGGCAAGGTACGGCTGTCGCGGCAGACGCGATTCGCCGGGATCGACATCGGCGCGACGTCGGTCGACGTCGCGGTCACCGACGGTGAGCTGAACGTCCTCGGGCATCTGAGCGAGCCGTGCGACATCCGGGAGGGCCCGGCCGTCGTGCTCGATCGGGCGGTCACCCTGCTGGGCAAGCTCCGAGAGCAGGGCCTGTACAGCCAGCTCCACGGCGCGGGCATCGGCCTGCCGGGCCCGGTCAGCTTCCCCGAGGGCGTCCCCGTCGTCCCGCCGATCATGCCGGGCTGGGACCGCTACCCGGTCAGGGAGGCGGTCAGCGAGGAGCTCGGCTGCCCGGCCCTGGTGGACAACGACGTCAACATCATGGCGCTCGGCGAGCTGCACGCCGGGCTGGCCCGGCAGGTCGGCGACTTCCTGCTCGTCAAGATCGGCACCGGCGTCGGCTGCGGCATCGTGGTCGACGGCAAGATCTACCGCGGCGTCTCCGGCAGCGCCGGCGACATCGGCCACATCAGGGTGGACGACGACGGCCCGATCTGCGCCTGCGGCAACTCCGGCTGCCTGGAGGCGTACTTCGGCGGCGCGGCGCTCGCCCGGGAGGCGACGGCCGTCGCACGGTCGGGCGGCTCGCCGTACCTGGCGGAGCGGCTCGCGGCGGCCGGGGAGCTGACCGCGCAGGACGTGGCGGTCGCGGCGGCGCAGGGGGACGCCGCGGCGATCCAGATCATCCGCGACGGCGGGCGGCGGGTCGGCCAGGTGCTCGCCAGCCTGGTCAGCTTCTTCAACCCGGGGCTCGTCATCATCGCCGGAGGCGTGGCCCGGCTCGGGCACGTGCTGCTCGCGGAGATCAGGAGCGTCGTCTACCGCAGGTCGCTGCCGCTGGCGACCGGCAACCTGCCCATCGTGCTCTCCGAGCTCGGCGACGCCGCCGGGATCGTCGGCGCGACCCGGCTCATCAGCGATCACGTCTACTCGGCCGGTTAACCGGCCGTCCCTTCCCATCGCCGACTCCCGACGAACGCGCACCGCGTACGCGTAACGCCCCACCGCAGCAACTGGAGGCACCATGCCGGCGTCACCCCCCGACACGGCACCCCTGCTCACCATGCGGGGAATCGTCAAGCGGTTCCCCGGCGTACGAGCCCTGGACGGCGTCGACCTCGAAGTCAGGGCGGGCGAGGTGCACTGCCTGCTCGGCCAGAACGGGGCGGGCAAGTCCACGCTCATCAAGATCCTCTCCGGCGCGCACCAGCCCGACGAGGGCGAGGTCCTGCTGGGCGGCGAGTCCGTACGGCTGGCCACCCCGACGGCGGCCATGCGGCAGGGCATCGCGACCATCTACCAGGAGCTCGACCTGGTGGACGGGCTCTCGGTCGCCGAGAACATCCTGCTCGGCCACGAGCGGGCGTCGTTCGGGTTCACCCGGCGCGGCGAGAGCAACCGGATCGCCGCAGACCTGCTGCGGCGGCTCGGACACGGCGAGATCCCGCCCGGAACCGAGGTGGGACGGCTGCCCCCGGCCGCCAAGCAGATCGTCAGCATGGCCCGCGCGCTCTCGCACGACGCCCGCCTGATCGTCATGGACGAGCCGTCCGCCGCGCTCTCGCACGACGAGGTGGCCAACCTCTTCCGGATCATCCGCGAGATCACCGCCCAGGGTGTGGCCGTGGTCTACATCTCGCACCGGCTGGAGGAGATCCGCGAGATCGGCGACCGGGTCACCGTGCTCAAGGACGGCCGCACGGTCGCGGTGGGGCTGCCCGCCACGACCCCCACCGGCCGGATCGTCTCGCTGATGACCGGCCGTGACGTCGAGTACGTCTTCCCGCCGCGCCCGGCGCCCTCCGGAGAGCGGCCCGAGGTGCTGCGGGTGGAGGGGCTGACCGTGCCCGGGGTCTTCTCCGACGTCTCCTTCTCGGTCCGTGCCGGAGAGATTGTCGGGCTGGCCGGGCTGGTCGGGTCCGGCCGCTCCGAGATCCTGGAGGCCGTGTACGGCGCCCGCCGCGCGTCCGGCCGGGTCCTGCTCGACGGCCGCGCCGTGCCGCCGGGCCGGACGGCCGCGTCCGTACGGCTCGGCATGGGCCTCGCGCCGGAGGAGCGCAAGGCGCAGGCCCTGCTGCTCGACCAGAGCGTCACCCGCAACATCACGCTCGCCGGGCTCGGCCGGTACGCGCGGGCCGGCTGGGTGGACCGGCGCCGTGAGGCGGCCGAGGCGGCCCGGCTGGCCGAGGCCCTCGACATCCGGCCGCCCGATCCGCGCCGGCCGGTGAAGACGCTCTCCGGCGGCAACCAGCAGAAGGCCGTGCTGGCCCGCTGGCTCGTCGAGCCACGCAGGCTGCTGCTGCTCGACGAGCCGACCCGCGGTGTGGACGTGGGCGCCCGCGCCGAGCTGTACGCCGTCATCCGGCGGTTGGCCGACGAGGGCGTGGCGGTCCTGCTGGTGTCCAGCGAGGTGCCCGAGGTGCTCGGGCTCGCGGACCGGGTGCTGGTCGTCCGCGAGGGCCGGATCGTCCACGAGGCCCCCGCCGTGGAGCTCGATGAGCACCGCGTCCTCGACCTGGTCATGGTTTCGACGAACGAGGAGTCCCGCGTTGACTGAGGCGACCCCGACAAACGTGGCGAGAAGGCCCTTCCTGGGGAGGATCGGGGAGGTACCGCATGTCGGCCTCGTCGCCGCGCTCGTCCTCCTGGCGATCGTCGGGCTGGCGACCCGGCCGGAGAACTTCGCCACCTCCTCCAACCTGGTGAGCATCCTCGCGCTCGCCTCGACCATCGGCGTGATCACGGTCGGCATGACGTTCGTGATCATCGGAGGCGGCATCGACCTGTCCGTCGGAGCGGTCATGGCGCTCTCCTCCGTCTGGGCCACCACCCTGGCCACCCAGTCGTACGGCCCGGCGGTCATGATCCTTTGCGCGGTCCTGGTGGGGACGGGGGCCGGGCTGGTGAACGGCTTCCTCATCGCCTACGGCCGGATGGTGCCGTTCATCGCCACCCTCGCGATGCTGGTGGCGGCCCGGGGACTGGCCCAGCGCATGTCCGGCCAGCGGACCCAGCTGGTGCAGCAGGCCAACACCGCGATCGTCGAACTGTCCACCACCCGGGTGCTCGGGCTGCCGCTGCTGGTCTACGTCTTCGCCCTGGTGGTGGCGCTCGGCTGGATCCTGCTCAACCGGACCACCTTCGGCCGCCGGACGTACGCCGTGGGCGGCAACCCCGAGGCGGCCCGGCTGGCCGGCATCGACGTCCGGCGGCACACGATGCTGCTGTACGGGCTGTCCGGCCTGTGCTGCGGGATCGCGGCCGTCCTCATCATGGCCAGGACGACCACCGGATCCTCCACGCACGGCGACCTCTACGAGCTGGACGCCATCGCCGCCGTGATCATCGGCGGCACCCTGCTCAGCGGAGGCCGGGGGACCATCATCGGCTCGATCCTGGGCCTCCTGATCTTCACCGTGATCACCAACCTGTTCATCCTGAACGGGCTCAACACCAGCGACCAGCTCATCGCGAAAGGCCTGATCATCGTCGTCGCCGTGCTGATGCAGCGGCGCGGCGCGCTCACCGGCACCTGACCCCCTCACTTCCGACAGCGTCCAGGGCCGGGAGCGACGACTCGCGGCCCCGGCCCGGCACGCCCTCGATCACCTCTTCTTCAGCCAGCCATTCGCCCACCCCCCAAGGGCGAGCCGCCCTGGGGCTCCACGAACAAGGAGATTCGATGACCCAGACCCCTGGTCGCCGGGGATTCCTCCTCGGCGGTGCCGTACTCGGCGCGGGAGCGCTCGTCTCCGCCTGCACCAGCAACGAGCCGGCCGCGCAGCCCAGCGCGGCGGCGGCCGCGGCGACGACCGAAGCCGCCGCGGGCGGCAACGACCAGCCCGGCACCCAGGTGACGATCGGTTTCTCCGCGCCCGCCGCCGACCACGGCTGGATCGCGGCCATCGCCAAGAACGCCGAGGCCGCCGCCAAGCAGTACTCCGACGTGGTGTTCAAGCCGGTCGAGCCGACCAACGACATCAACCAGCAGATCTCCGCCGTGGAGTCCCTGATCCAGGCGAAGGTCGACGTCCTGGTGCTGCTGCCGAACGACGGCCAGCAGCTCAACCAGGTCGCCCGGCAGGCCATGGACGCCGGCATCCCGGTCGTCAACCTCGACCGGGTCTTCCCCGACAAGCTGTCGTACCGGACCTGGATCGGCGGCGACAACTACGGCATGGGCGTCGCGGCCGGGCACTACATCGGCAAGACGCTCAAGGAGAAGGGGGTGTCCAATCCGGTGATCGTCGAGATCCAGGGCATCGCCACGCTGCCGCTCACGCAGGACCGCAGCAAGGGCTTCGCCGACGCGCTCAAGAGCTACGGCTTCAGCGTCACGGCCAAGCAGGACGCCCAGTTCACCGTCGAGTCCGGCACCGAGGTCGCGGCGAACCTGCTGCAGGCGCACAAGAAGATCGACGCGATCTGGAACCACGACGACGACCAGGGCATCGGCGTCCTGGCGGCGATCAAGGAGGCGGGTCGCAGCGAGTTCATCATGGTGGGCGGCGCGGGCTCGGCGAACGCCATGCGGGAGATCCAGTCCGGCTCCGGCGTGCTGGCCGCCACGGTGACCTACAGCCCGACGATGGCCTCGTCCGCGATCAAGCTGGCCCGGCTCATCGCCCAGGGCAAGGGCATGTCCGACCTGACGGAGAACCAGGTCCCGCAGTCGATCACCCTCGCCTCCGAGACCGTCACCAAGGACAACGTCGCGACCTACCTCCCGCTGGGGTTCGAATCGTGAAGCCGCTGATCGGGGTGGGCCTGGTGGGATACGCGTTCATGGGACGCGCGCACTCCCAGGCCTGGCGGAACGTAACCGCCTTCTTCGACCTGCCGGTGACGCCGTCGATGGCGGTGCTCGCCGGCCGGTCTCGGGAACGCGCCGCGGCGGCCGCGGCCGAGCTGGGCTGGGCCGCGGTCGAGACGGATTGGCGCGAGCTGGTCCGGCGCGACGACGTGCAGGTCGTGGACATCTGCACGCCCGGCGACTCGCACGCGGAGATCGCGATCGCCGCGCTGGAGGCGGGCAAACACGTGATCTGCGAGAAGCCGCTCGCCAACACCGTGGCCGAGGCCGAGGCGATGGCCGCGGCGGCGTCGGAGGCGGCGGCGCGCGGCGTGCGCAGCATGGTCGCCTTCAACTACCGCCGGGTGCCCGCCCTCGCGCTGGCCAGGAGGTTCGTCGCCGAGGGGCGGCTGGGCGAGATCCGGCACGTCCGTGCCCAGTACCTCCAGGACTGGATCGTCGATCCGGAGTTCCCGCTGGTGTGGCGGCTGCGCAAGGAGCAGGCCGGCTCGGGGGCCCTCGGGGACATCGGCGCGCACATCGTGGACGCCGCCCAGTTCGTGACCGGCCAGATGCTGACCGGCGTCTCGGCCATCACCGAGACGTTCGTCAAGGAACGCCCGCTGGCCGAGGACGCCGACGGGCTCTCGGGCGGGAGCCGTACGGGTGGGCGCGGGAAGGTGACCGTCGACGACGCGGCCCTGTTCATCGGCAGGTTCGACGGCGGCGCTCTGGGGTCGTTCGAGGCCACCCGCTTCGCCACCGGGCGCAAGAACGCCCTCCGGCTGGAGGTCAACGGCTCCCTGGGCAGCCTGGCGTTCGACTTCGAGGCCATGAACGAGCTGTGGTTCCACGACGAGACCGAGTCCGACGCCGGGTTCCGGCGGATCCTCGTCACCGAGCCCGGTCACCCGTACCTGGAGGCGTGGTGGCCGCCGGGGCACGGCCTGGGCTACGAGCACACCTTCACGCACGAGGTGCGCGACTTCCTCGCGGCCGTGGCCGCCGGGACCGACCCGTCGCCCTCATTCCAGGACGGCCTGCGGGTGCAGCGGGTGCTGGCCGCCGTCGAGGAGAGCGCGGCCAACGAGTCGCGCTGGACACCGCTGTAACCACCCCGACATCCCTTGAAGTTTCCCTACATCACGTGACATCACATGAAATCCCGTATTGGGAGGAACGAAGATGACGCGACCGATCACGTTGTTCACCGGGCAATGGGCCGACCTCCCCTTCGAGGAGGTGTGCCGGCTCGCCGCCGAATGGGGATACGACGGCCTGGAGATCGCCTGCTGGGGCGACCACTTCGAGGTGGACAAGGCCCTCTCCGACGACACGTACGTGGACCGGAAACGGGAGGTCCTCGCCAAGCACAACCTCGGCGTGTGGGCCGTCTCCAACCACCTCGTCGGGCAGGCCGTCTGCGACCACCCGATCGACGAGCGGCACAGGGGCATCCTGCCCGCGCGCGTGTGGGGCGACGGAGAGCCGGAGGAGGTGCGGCGGCGCGCGGCCGAGGAGATGAAGGACACAGCGCGGGCCGCGGCCAAGCTTGGTGTCCCCACGGTGGTCGGCTTCACCGGTTCGTCCATCTGGCACACCGTGGCGATGTTCCCGCCCGTCCCGCCGTCGATGATCGAGGCGGGCTACCGGGACTTCGCCGACCGGTGGAACCCCGTCCTGGACGTCTTCGACGAGGTGGGCGTGCGCTTCGCGCTCGAGGTGCACCCCAGCGAGATCGCGTACGACTACCACACGACCGTGCGGACGCTGGAGGCCGTCGGCCGCCGCCCGGCGTTCGGGCTGAACTGGGACCCCTCCCACATGGTGTGGCAGCAGGTCGACCCGGCGGGGTTCATCCTCGACTTCGCCGACCGGATCTACCACGTCGACTGCAAGGACACCAAGGTCCGGGTGGGCGACGGCCGCCGCGGCCGGCTGTCGTCCCATCTGCCCTGGGCCGACCTCCGGCGCGGCTGGGACTTCGTCTCGACCGGGCGGGGCGACGTGCCGTGGGAGGAGTGCTTCCGCGCGCTGAACGCCATCGGCTACGACGGCCCGGTCTCGATCGAGTGGGAGGACGCCGGCATGGACCGCCTCGCCGGGGCTCCCGAGTCCCTGGAGTACATCCGGCGGCTGAACGCCATCACCCCGCCGGAGGCGTCCTTCGACGCCGCGTTCTCCTCCGAGTGACCCCTGCTCGGTGAGTGGCCGCCGGGTTCGTTCCGGCGGCCCGGGACCTGCCCGTCGTCCTGGTCCGCCACCGAGTGCGCCCGCGGCGCCGTAAGGCCCGTCCGGCACCACCGGGTGCCGGACGGGCCTCGATCGCCGGCGTTCAGTCCATGACCACGATCTGGCGCAGGACCTCGCCGCTCTTGAGCGCCGCGACGGCGTCGTTGAGGTCGGACAGCTTGATCCTGGAACTGATCATGCTCTCCAGGTCGAGCTTGCCCGCCTTGTAGAGACCGGCGAAGAACGGGAAGTCGTGGCGCACGTCCGAGCCGCCGTAGAGCGAGCTGAGGACGTTCTTGCCCTCGAAGAGCAGGTTGAAGGCGGTCAGCGGCACCGTGTCGTCCATGGCGCCCGCGCCGACGATCACCACGTCGCCGCCGCGCCGGGTGGCCTGCCAGGCGGTCATGATCGCCGCCGACTTGCCGACCACCTCGAAGCCGTAGTCGAAGCCCTGGCCGCCGGTCAGCGTGCCGAGCGCGTCCATGAGCTGGTCCGGCGTGATCGCGTGCGTGGCACCGACCTTCTTCGCCAGCTCGTGCTTGGACTCGAGCGGGTCGATCGCGAGGATCGTGCTCGCCCCCGACAGCCGGGCGCCCTGGATCACCGAGAGGCCCACGCCGCCGCAGCCGACGACCGCGACGGTGGAGCCCGGCCGCACCTTGGCCGTGTTGATCGCCGCGCCGACGCCGGTGGTGATGCCGCAGCCGATCAGCGCGGCCGCCTCGTACGGCACCTCGGGATCGACCTTGATCGCACCCTGCCAGGGGACGACGATCTCCTCGGCCCAGGTGCCGCAGCCGGCCATGCCGAACGCCGGGGTGTCGCCGCCGTACCGGAAGCGCGCGTCCGTGAAGCTCTTCATCACGAACGTCATGCAGAGATGCGGCTGGCCGCCGATGCAGTGGGCGCAGTCGCCGCAGGCGGGCGTCCAGTTGATGATCACGTGGTCGCCCGGCTGGACCGAGGTCACGTGGTCGCCCACCTCGACGACCTCGCCCGCGCCCTCGTGCCCGGGGATCACAGGCAGCGGCATGGGCAGTACGCCGGAGAGCACCGACAGGTCGGAGTGGCACACGCCGGTCGCCTTGATCTTCACGCGGACGTCCGTGGGGCCGACCGGGGCGAGCGTGAAGTCGTCACGGATGTCCAGCTTGTCGTCGCCGACCGCGTGCAGCAGAGCTCCGCGCATTTGACCTCCTGGGGGGTTACTCGTCTTCGAGCGATAGGGCGGCTTTGGGACAGGAACGGACCGCGTGCCGTACGCGGGCGAGCATCTCCGCGGGCGGCTCGGGTAGCACGACGAGCAGCCGGTCGTCGTCGTCGAGTTCGAAGACCTCGGGGGCCAGCCCGGTGCACACCGCGTTGGCCTCGCACACCAGCTCGTCGACTTTGACCTTCAATGGATCTCCTTGGACGGGGGCCGCTGTTCCGGGGGGCGGGGAGGGATCACCCGGAGCCTTGGCCCGGGACCGCGGCGAGTTTCCGGTGATCCCAGGAGACCACCCGGGTCGGCTCGACGATGTAGCCGACGCGCTTGCGCCCGGTCTGCTCGACGTACGCCCGGAGCGGCTCGACGTCGTCCATCCGGGTCATCCGCCGGGTGACCTCCATCCCGATGCCGAGGACGCCCGCCGGGTCGTCGACCCGCCGGGCCACGCCGTACAGCATGACGCCGCGCAGCTCGGCGTAGTCGTCGCCGTCCTCGATCAGGCAGGTCACCCGCGGGTCGCGTTCGATGTTGCGGGTCTTCTGGGCCTTGCCGTACGTCCAGAACGCGATTTTCCCGCCGACCAGGCCGTAGAACATGGTCACCATGTGGGGGGTGCCGTCGGGGTTGATGGTGCCGAGCTGGAGCTTGCGGGCTTCGCCGAGGAGTCCCGCGACCTCCTCGTCGGACATCGCGATCCGGGAGCGCTGGTTCACGCTGCAAAGTAGAACACGTTCCATCATGCCGGACAAGGGGACTCCCGAACCTTGTTCCGGTCGTTGTGGGCTAGGCTCCCTGGCTTGCAGGCGACAGCCGTACATGAAGGACGAACCATGCGGAAGGTGGCCGACCGGTGAACACCGTCACGATGCCCGCGGATATGCGATACGCGGCAGAGCGCGCCAAGGGGTTCATGCCGCCGGAGGAGGGTCTCGTTCTCTTCGAGCTCGCCCACGCGTACGGCTCGCGCGGCCCCATCTGCGAGATCGGGACGTACTGCGGCAAGTCGGCGGTCTATCTCGGCGCCGGCGCTCGCGCGGCCGGGTCGGTCGTCTTCACGGTGGACCACCACCGTGGCTCCGAGGAGATCCAGCCGGGCTGGGCCCACCACGACCCCACGCTGATGGACCCATGCTTCGGGAAGATGGACTCGCTGCCGTTCTTCCGCCGCACCATCGCCACGGCCGGCCTGGAGGACGAGGTCGTCGCCGTCGTGGGCGCCTCCGAGACCGTGGCCCGGCACTGGAACACCCCGCTGGCCATGCTCTTCATCGACGGCGGCCACTCCGAAGAGCCCGTGACCCGGGACTACGAGGGATGGGCGCCGCATGTGATCGAAGGCGGCGCGCTGGTCTTCCACGACATCTATCCCGACCCCGCGGCCGGAGGGCAGGCGCCGTACCGGGTCTATCTGCGCGCCCTCGCCTCGGGCGCCTTCACCGAGGTCCGCGCCGAAGGCTCGCTGCGCGTCCTCGAACGCGTCGCCCCGGGCATCTGACGCCCGGACACGACCCTAGGCGCGGGCGTGCTCGCAGCCGCAGTCGCCGGTGAGGTGGACGTCGTACGCGCCCGCGTCGCGGAAGATCGAGGCCCCCGCCGTGGCTTCGGACAGCGCGTCGGCCGCGAGGATCACCGCGGCCGCCGTGTAGGCGGAGCGCTCGTGCGGGAAGTGCCTCTCGTTCACGAACTGCCAGCCCGTCCAGTACGAGCCGTCCTCGTGGCGCAGGTGCTGCATGTCCGCGAAGACGCGCAGGGCCCGCTCACGGTCGCCCATCGCGTCCAGGGCCAGCACCAGCTCGCAGGACTCGGCGCCGGTCACCCAGGGCTGGTCGGAGACGCAGCGCACGCCCAGCCCCGGCACGACGAAGGTGTCCCACTCCTCGGCGAGGCGCTTGTCGCCACCCGGTCCCCGTACGGCGCCGCCGAGGACCGGGTAGTACCAGTCCATCGAGAAGCGGCTCTTGTCGGCGAACGCCTCGGGATGCGTGGCGAGCGCGTGCCCCAGCTGGTCGGCGGCCAGCTCCCAGTCGGGCTGCGGGTCGCCGAGCCGCTCGCCCAGCAGGACGCCGCAGCGCAGCCCCTGGTAGATCGACGACGAGCCGGTGAGCAGCGCGTACGCCGCGGGAACGCCGTGCGCGTCGCGTTCCCACACGATCTCGCCGCGGGCCGTCTGCAGCTCGACGACGAAGGTGAGCGCCCGGCTGACCATCGGCCACGCGGAGGCCGCGAACGCCTCGTCGCCGGTCACGAGCAGGTCGTGCCAGACCCCGACGGCGACGTAGGCCGCGTGGTTGGACTCGCCGCCCCTCTCGACCGCCTCTCCGTTCACGACCTTCATCGGCCAGGAGCCGTCCCGCCGCTGGTGGCGGGCGAGCCAGCCGTACCCCCGGCGGGCCTCGTCGCGCAGCCCGGCCGCCGTCATGGCCATCAGGCACTCGACGTGGTTCCACGCGTCGATGTGGCCCTCGGGCCACGGCACGCCGCCCTCGTCGTCCTGGACCGCCGCGATGCTGCGCGCGGTGGCCACCACCTGATCCGCCGATATCACTCCCGGGACGGCGGGGACGCTCATACGGGCTTCCGGACGTAGACGACCACGCTCTTGCCGATCAGCGGATTGAGCAGGGACTCCGCGATCCGGGTGGCGGCGGGACGCTTCATGATGTCCCACACGAGAAGCTCGTGGTACGCCTTCGCCAGCGGGTGGTCGTCGTTGTTCACCCCCACCGCGCATTTGATCCACCAGTACGGCGAGTGCAGGCCGTGCGCGTGGTGGTGGGAGCCGACCTCCAGCCCGGACGCCTTGAGCTTGGCCTGCAGCTCCGCCAGCGTGTAGATCCTGATGTGCCCGCCGGGCGCGGTGTGGTAGTCCTCCGACAGCGCCCAGCAGATGCGCTCGGGCAGGAAGCTCGGTACGGTGATGGCGGCCTGTCCGCCGGGCTTGAGCACGCGGACGATCTCCCGCATGGCGGCCGTGTCGTCCGGGATGTGCTCCAGCACCTCGGCCGCGATGACCCGGTCGAAGGACGCGTCGGGGAACGGCATGGCGAGCGCGTCGCCGACCACGGTCTCGCCGGAGGCACCCGGGGGGATCTGCCCCTCCTTGTCCATCGCGGAGAACATCGCGGCGACGCTTTCGAGCTCGGCCGCGTCCATGTCGAACGCCACCACGTCGGCGCCCCGGCGGAGCACCTCGAAGGCGTGCCGGCCGCCGCCGGCGCCGAGGTCGAGAACGCGGTCGCCAGGCCCGACGGGCAGCCGGTCGAAGTCGACGGTCAGCACTCCTGCCTACCTTTCCTGATCATGGGGGCATCCGGTCCGGCTTCGGGAACAGGCGCGGGCACGGAACGGGGGACGGGGACGGTTGCGCGCGGCGTGGTCCTAGGACGCGACGGCCGTACGGGCGGCGATGGCCTCGCGGTAGGCGTCGACGGTGCGCTGGGCGACGACCGGCCACGCGTAGCGCTCCATCACGCGGTCGTAGCCCTTGTGGCCGACCTCGGCGCGTTCCTCCGGCGAGTCGAGCAGGCGGCGCAGCACGGCGGCCAGCTCCTCGGGGTCGCCCGGTGTCACCTGGACGGCGGCGTCCCCGACGACCTCGGGCAGCGCTCCGGTCCTGGAGGCGACCAGGGGCGTGCCGCAGGCCATGTGCTCCACCGCCGGGAGGGAGAAGCCCTCGTACAGCGAGGGCACGACCGCGACCTCGGAGGTGGCGATCAGCTCGGCCAGCTCCTCGTCCGAGATGCCGTGCAGGAACCGGACCCGGTCGTGCAGGGAGAGCTCGGCGACCAGCTTCTCGGTCGGCCCGCCGGGGGTGGGCTTGCTGACCACGGTCAGGTTCACCTCGCGCTCGGTGGCGAGCTTGGCGACCGCGCGCAGCAGCGTCGAGACGCCCTTCATGGGGGAGTCGGCGCTGGCGACGGCCACGATCGAGCCGGGCCGCTTCGGCAGGTGGGGGCGGGGGTGGAAGAAGCGGGTGTCCACGCCGAGCGGGATCAGCCGCATGTTGGACTGCGGCACGTTGAAGTCGCGGTGGATGTCCGCGAGGGACGACTCGCTGACGGTGAGGATCGGGCTGAGCCGGGGGGCGACGATGCTCTGCATACGGACGAATCCGTACCAGCGGCGCATGGAGAGCTTCTTCCAGCCTTTGGCGGCCTGCAGCTCGATGCGCCGGTCCACGCTGATCGGGTGGTGGATGGTGCCGACGACGGGGAAGAGCTTCTGGATCCCGAGCAGGCCGTAGCCGAGGGTCTGGTTGTCCTGGACGACGTCGAAGTCGCCCTGGCGCTTCTTGAGCTCGCGGTAGGCCCGCAGGGTGAAGGTGAGCGGCTCGGGGAAGCCGGCCGTCCACATCGTGGCCACTTCGAGCGCGTCGATCCAGTCGCGGTACTCGTGGAGCTTCGGCGTGCGGAACGGGTCGGCGTCGTCGTAGAGGTCGAGGCTGGGGACCTTGTTGAGGATGACGCCCTCGTCGAGCTCGGGATACGGCTGACCGGAGAAGACCTCGACGTGGTGCCCGAGGGCGACCAGCTCGCGGCTGATGTGGCGCAGGTACACCCCCTGACCGCCGCAGGTGGGCTTGCTGCGGTAGGACAGCAGCGCGACTCGCAGGCTCTCCGCCAAGGGGCACCCCTCTCCAGCTGTGCCCCCCTTGGGGCTGCCATAAAGATGACCTTAACCTCCGGACCCTACCAAGGGGGAGTGGAGGTGAAATTGGTCTCTCTTCGCGACTTCACCGGGCGCGAAGTGCGCAGTTAGCTTACCCGAATGCGGTTCGGTGGAACAGGTTCTAGTCTGCTGTCCGTGTCGCGACTGCGCTCAGATGGGGTCAGAGCGGTACATTCGCCTCTCATAGCTGCTTTCTCCGCTATCTCTGCGGACTTCGGAGAATTCGGGTGCCCCCCGATGCGAGGAGGATCCTTGGCCAGGCGTGCGCTGATCACTGGCATCACCGGCCAGGACGGCTCTTATCTCGCTGAACACCTGCTGCATGAGGGATACGAGGTCTGGGGGCTGGTGCGCGGCCAGGCGAACCCGAGGGTCTCGCGGGTGCGCCAGCTGCTGCAGGACGTCAAGCTCGTACGCGGTGACCTGCTGGACCAGGGGTCGTTGATCTCGGCCGTGGAGAAGGTCCGGCCCGACGAGGTGTACAACCTGGGCGCGATCTCGTTCGTCCCGATGTCATGGGAGCAGGCGGAGCTGACCGCCGAGGTCACCGGGATGGGCGTGCTCCGCGTGCTGGAGGCCATCCGGGTCTGCTCGGGGATCACCGCGGCCCGTGGCGCCGGATCCGGCCAGATCCGCTTTTATCAGGCTTCGTCCTCAGAGATGTTCGGCCAGGTGCGCGAGACTCCACAGAACGAGCGCACCCCGTTCCATCCCCGCTCGCCGTACGGCGTGGCCAAGGCGTACGGGCACTTCCTCACCCAGAACTACCGCGAGTCGTACGGCATGTACGCCGTGTCGGGCATCCTGTTCAACCACGAGTCGCCGAGGCGCGGAGCCGAGTTCGTGACCCGCAAGGTCAGCCTCGGCGTCGCGCGGATCAAGCTCGGCCTGGCCGGCGAACTGCGGCTCGGCAACATGGAGGCGCGCCGCGACTGGGGATTCGCCGGCGACTACGCCCGCGCCATGCACATGATGCTCCAGGCGGCCGAGCCCGAGGACTACGTGATCGGCACCGGCCGTACGCACTCGGTGCGGGAGCTGGTCGAGGCGGCCTTCGGCGCGGCGGGCCTGGACTGGGAGCAGTACGTCGTGTGCGACCAGGCCCTGCACCGCCCGGCCGAGGTGGACCTGCTCTGTGCCGACCCGAAGAAGGCCAGGACGCAGCTCGGCTGGGAGCCGACGGTCTCGTTCGAGGAGCTCGTGGCCATGATGGTGGAGGCCGACGTCGCCCTCCTCGCCGGAGGCGGCGACCCCCACCAGGACTCCTCCTGGCCCTGATCTCGGGGGATGACCCGGCGCTCCCGCCCCTGAGGAGCGCCGGGCCCGCTGTCAGCGCAGGTGGACCGGCAGCGACTTGATGCCGTTGATGAAGTTGGACCTGAGCCGGGCCGCCTCGCCCGCCTGGCCGATCTTCGGGAGTCGCTCGGACAGGACCTCGAACAGCACCCGGAGTTCCAGCTTGGCCAGGTGGTTGCCGAGACAGAAGTGCGCTCCGCCGCCGCCGAACCCGATCTGCGGGTTGGGGTCCCGCCCGATGTCGAAGACGTCCGGGTCGGCGAAGACGCCGGCGTCGCGGTTGGCCGAGGCGTAGAAGATCACCACCTTGTCGCCCTCGGCGATCCTCTGCCCGCGGATCTCGGTGTCCGCGGTGGCCGTACGGCGGAACAGGTTCACGGGGGACACCCAGCGGACGATCTCGTCGGCCGCGGTCCGGGCCATCGCCCGGTCGGCCACCAGCCGGGCCCACTGCTCCGGATGCTGGAAGAACGTGAGCATCCCGCCGGTCGCCGCGTTGCGGGTCGTCTCGTTGCCCGCGACGATGAGCAGCAGGACGAACAGGTTGAACTCGTCCTCGGTCAGCACCTCGCCGCCCTCGTTCGGCTGGATGAGCCGGGTGACGATGTCGTCGCGCGGATCCTCCCTGCGGGCCGCCGCCAGGCTCCCGGCGTACGCGTAGACCTCGGCCGCGGCGGCCTGCCCCTCCTCGGGCGTGGTCGCGTAGTCGGGGTCCTCGGCCCCGATGAGCCGGTTGGACCACTCGAAGATCTTGTCCCGGTCCTCGACCGGCGCGCCGAGGAGCTCGCAGATCACGTACAGCGGCAGCGGTGCGGAGATGTCCGTGACGAAGTCCAGGTCGGACTTGCCCTCGGCCTCGTCGACCAGACGGTGGCAGATGTCGCGGATGTGCTCTTCCAGCAGGGAGATCACGCGGGGCGTGAAGCCGCGGTTGACGAGGGAGCGCCGGCGAGTGTGCTCCGGCGGGTCCTGGTTGAGCATCATCATCCGCTGGAGTTCCCGCTCCTCCTCCGGCAGCTCGTTGAAGAGCGCCAGGCGGCGTGCCGAGGAGAAGAGGTCGGAGTGCCGGGAGACGTGCACGACATCCTCGTGCTTGGTCACCGCCCAGAAGCCCGGCCAGCCGAGTTCGGCGTCACCCTCGTGCCAGAACACCGGGGCGTTGTCCCGCAGCCATTTGAGCTGCTCGTGCGGCACGCCGTGCCGCGCGTAGTAGTCCTGGTCGACGACGTTGATTTGCACAGGAGTCACCTACTGGGGAGATATGGCCTGGAGGTCGGGGGCCGTGTCGGCGGGGGTGCGATCGGCCGCGCGCATCATGGGAGTTCACTCCCAATCAAACGCTTGGCAGATTTCCTTTCTGGAACGTGTTCTATTACGCGGTGCTCTGCCCGTCAAGGAAGGGCGCCAACCGCGACGCCCGTACCGGCAGGCCGTACGGCTACGGAGATCTGATGGTTCGGCAAGGCGGGCCGGAGTGGGAAGGGCGAGCTGAACGCTTCCGCGTGGTGATCGGACGCGCGATCGCCTGGCGGCGCTATGTGATCTCCACCGTATATACGGCTTCGGTTAAGCCGGGTGTAAACGGCAGGGAACTTCGGGTCGGGTATCCCAAAATCGCCGCCGGTCGAGGTGTGTCCGGACGATATCGCACCCGTTCCCCGTGGTCCGATGCTCGCGGTCGGCGGCGGCATCGGCACGCCGACCGGTCTCATGCCGATCACCGCTTCCCGTGGTCGCGCGTCGGCGCGCCGGAGAAGCGGTCCCACCTTCTGGGAGACATTCTGTGATCAAACGTCCTGTTCGCGCCATCATGGCCGCGGCAGGGGTCTTCGTCGCCACCGCGGTGACCCCGCCCCTGCTCGAAGGGCAAGCCGAAGCCGCCCGCCAGGCCGTTCTATTCGAGGAGCCCTTCACCGGCGCGACCGCCGATCCGCGTTTCGTCGCCTTCGGGTCGGCATGTCTGACCGGGGCACCGCGTAACGGGGTTCCTCCCATCGGCGCGCACGACCTGGTCGGTTGCCGTTCCGACCCGCATGGACCGGTGCCACCGGGCAACGCGGCGCCGTTCGGGTTCCTGCAACTGACCGACGCGCACCTCGACCAGCGCGGTGGCGTCATCTTCGATGCGCCCATCCCGTCCAGGGACGGGCTGGACCTGACCTTCGAGCAGTGGCAGTACGGGAGCGACACCCTCGTGCCGGCCGACGGCATCGGGTTCTTCCTGGCCGAGGCCGGGCGGCAGATCGCGCCCGGTGGCTTCGGCGGCAGCCTCGGATACGCGCAGCTTCTCCCGGACGACAATCCCGCCAACCCGTTCCTTCCGGGGGTGCCCGGGGGATACCTCGGCGTCGGGCTCGATGTGCTGGGCAACTATTTCGGAGACTGGGAGCATCGCGGGAACGGATGCCCCCCCGGGGAACGCTCACCGGCCGGCACGATCTTCCGAGTCCCCGCGCCCGGCCTGAACATGGTCACGGTGCGCGGCCCCGGCGAGGGAGTCGAAGGATACTGCTTCCTGACCGCCACGACCTCGAACTTCTCCGACGTCGGACCGTGGCCGTCCACCCTGCCCGGTAACCTGCAGGGGCCGACGACCGCGGTCTCGAACAACCCGCAGCAGGCGGTGGAGGATCTGGAGCCGAGCCGGCGTACGGTGCACATCCGCATCACCCCGTCGCCCGACCCGGTCGTGACGGTGGCCATCGACTTCAACGACGGCAACGGCTTCCAGCCGGTCCTCGCCTTCGACGCTCCGGAGCCGGTTCCCGCGAACTACTCCTTCGGCTTCACCGCCTCCACCGGGCTGTTCAACGACGTGCATCTGATCAGGAACCTCCGGATCGCCACCGTGGTGCCGCCGGAGCCCGAGCCGGAGCCCGAGCCCGAGCCGGAGCCAACGCGGCCGCCGAGGCCGCCGCTGACGCCGGAGGAGAAGGCAGCGGCCGCCGCCGCTGCCGCTGCCGCTGCCGCGGCAAATCGTCCGAGGCACAGGCCGGTTCAGACCCGGGCCAAGCAGTCCCAGCACCAGTCGCACCGGGCATCCGGGCGACAGAACCAGCACAACCGGAACTCCTCCAGGAGCCGGTCACGCGGCTGAGGTAGACACCGAGGTCATAGGGCGGACGCGGCCGGTATCCGGCGGCGTTCGCCCGCGCCGTCTCTCCCCGCGCCTCGTGAGGGAGAAGGCCGACCGGGCGGGTTTTCCACATCCCTCTGGATATCCCCAGAACCACTTTCGGTCTCCTGCGGCCGGGCCGTCGGCTCCGATGCTGGGTCTCGATGTCGATCGGACCCAGGAGGAGCACATGATCCCCGTCATGCTCGCCGTCAAGCTCGGCACCGCGGCCATCGCTGGAGTGACCGTCACCGGCCCGGCGACGGAGACCGCGAAGGTTTCTGCGCGTGACACGGCGGTCCCGAGCCTCTGCGGTCCACCCGGGCTGCCACGTGGGCCCGAGAGCGGCGCCCGGTCGCCGGAGGGCGCGACCGGCCGATCGCGGTCCGGCGCTCGCGGGCGACGGCCGGAAGAAACCGACGGCCGGCGCGGAGGCGACATCCGGACGGAGACCGCTTGGGCGGCAGGCGCCGGGGTCGCGGGCGTGGTCGGCATACGAACCGCGGTGCCGATCTGGCGCTCAACCGGCGACGGGCCTCTCGTCGGCGGTTGGCCCCCGATCGGAGCGAGCGGTGAAGCCCTTGTTCGTTGGATCGAGCGCTGGGTGGCCCTGGCCCACACGGAGGTGTGGACACGGCAGGCGCAGCACTCCGCGGCTCTGCCCGCAGACGCGAGGACGGCCGTCGGGGAACAGCGGGCGGAGGGGGAGGGGGCGCTCCTCGGTGTCGCCGGCTCCCCCCGTCCGGACCAGTTCGAGGACTGTGTGGAGACCGCCGGTGAGGCAGCGGCAGACGGCACGGCGGCATCGGGAGCTCCGCCCGTGAAGGCCGGAGAGCTCGGTCCGAAGGCGACCGGCACCCAGGGCGAACCGGCGTTGGCGACACGTGGTGACGTCGCGGTCAAGGCGGCGGAGAGCTGGCTCGGCACGCCATACACGTGGGGTGGCGGAGCGGCCGGTGGCCCGAGCAAGGGAGTCGGCAGAGGTGCGGCGCGGGTCGGGTTCGACTGCTCCGGCCTTGTGATGGCGGCATGGGCCAAAGCAGGGGTCGAACTCGGCCACTACACGGGCACGCAGTTCCGGCAGGGCCACAGGGTCGCTCTCGATGAGGTGCGCCCGGGCGATCTCATGTTCTTCGGAGGGAGCCGGGGCGACCCGACTCACGTGGGCTTGTACGCCGGGGGCGGCGCGATGATCCACGCCCCGAAGACGGGTGACGTCGTCAAGAAGGTGGACGTTCTCGGCTCCCGTCACTACATGACGACTTTTCGCGGCGCGGTCCGCCCCGTCTGACGCCCTGCCCGGGAAGCCGGTGCCCTGAGCGGAACGAGAGCCAGGGCACCGGAAACCCGGACCAGGAGTCAGGAACCGGGGGTGGGGAGGAAGGGGGCCGGAAGCGTGGAGGTCGAGGTCGGAAATGGAGCGGCGAGGGCCGGAAGCGGAGACGTTGGGGATGTCACAGACGTTCGATGATCGTGGCGGTGGCGAGCGCGCCTCCGGCGCACATGGAGACCAACGCGGTGGACGAGTCGGACCGCTCCAGCTCGTGCAGCGCGGTGGTGATCAGTCGGGAGCCGGTGGCGCCGACCGGATGCCCCAGCGCGATCGCACCGCCGTTGACGTTGACGCGGTCCATGTCGGGTCCGTGTACGGACGCCCACGACAGGACGACGGAGGCGAACGCCTCGTTCACCTCGAACAGGTCGATGTCGCTCGCCGTCATCCCCGTCTGCGCGAACACCTTGGCTGTCGCGTCCACCGGCCCGTCCAGGTGGTAGTAGGGCTCGCTGCCGACGAGTGCCTGGGCCAGGATCCGCGCCCGCGGACGCAGGCCCTGCCGTGCGGCGGCCTCCTCGCTCATGAGCAGCACGGCCGCCGCGCCGTCGGAGATCTGCGACGACGTGCCGGCCGTGTGCAGCCCCTCCTCGCCCAACACCGGGCGGAGCCGGGCGAGCCCCTCGACCGTGGTCTCGCGCAGCCCCTGGTCCCTGATGACGGTCTGGTTCTCGCCGGTCGGCTGGCCGTCCCCGTCGAGCACGGGCGCGACCACCGGGAGGATTTCGCGCTCGAACCGGTTGTCGGCCCATGCCTTGGCGGCCAGCCGCTGCGACCGGGCGCCGAAGGCGTCCAGACGTTCACGGGTGATGCCGCGCCGCTGCGCGATCCGCTCCGCGGCCTGGAACTGGTTGGGAAGGTCGACCGACCAGTCGTCGGGCCGGGGCCGGGCGGGCTGCACGTTGCTCATCAACGGCTGCCGGCTCATCACCTCGACGCCGCAGGCGATGCCCACCTCGATGACGCCGGCCTGGATCATCGCGGCCACGAGGTGAACCGCCTGCTGGGACGATCCGCACTGGGCGTCGATCGTCGTCACGCCGGTCTGGTACGGCAGGCCGGCGTAGAGCCAGGCGTGTCGGCCGATGTGCCCGCCCTGCTCGCCCGCCTGGGTCACACAGCCCGCGAAGACCTGGCCGACGATCGCGGGGTCGATGCCGGACTTCTCGACCAGCCCCTTGAGAGTGGTCGCCAGCACGGCCTGCGGTTTCAGGCCGGCGAGCCAACCGTTCCGCTTCCCGATCGGAGTGCGTACCGCCTCGACAATCACCGGCGTGCCCACGGGGACCTCCTCCGTTTCAGAACCTTGTTCCAGTTCGGGACTGTAACTGGTTCCACATTTCGGTGGAAGGTCGGGGCCGGTTCGGTGGGCGGCCCGTGCCGAGCGGCGGACGTACGGCGCCGGCCGCGGAACGATCTCCGCGGGTCACCGGCCGTTTCGGGCGGGAGGGGGAGTGGGCTAGAAGTCCATCAGCAGGCGAGCGGAGACGATTTCGAGCCGATGCTGGATCTGCTCGTAGGTCCGAAGCCCCCGGAGCATTTCGAGCAGCTCGTGGACCCACACGCTGGCGAGCGAGTTCGCGAGGGTGAGCTGGTCCTCCGTGGCCAGCTCGACGGTAAGTCCCTCTCCGGCGACGCGGAGCAGGAGTCTGGCCATCCGGTCGCCGAACGGCGTCTCCACCTCGGTCATGATCAGCGACCGGAGCAGCGCGTCGGCGAGCTCCGGCTCGCGCATCAGTCCCCGGGTGGCGCGCATCAGGACGTCGACGGCGCGCCCCGAGGCGGTCGGCGCGCTTGGCGGTCGGCGCTGGATGCTCGACTCCAGCAGATCGATCTCCTCGCCCACGACGGCCACGACGAGATCCATCTTGGACGGGAAGTAGCGATAGAGCGTGCCAAGCGCGACGCCCGCCCGCTCGGCGACGGTCCGCATCTGCATGGCCTCGACGCCGCCGCGTGATGCGAGGGCGGCCGCGGCCTGCACGATGCGCTTGCGCCGCTGGAGCTGACTACGGGTGCGGGCGCCGGGGGTGGTCGCGGCGGACGGGTGGTTCTCCACGCTGGCTGCCCCTTCCGGGACCGGCGTCGCGGCCTCGATGACGGCATGCGGACTACGCATAAGAACACGTTATCTGACTTCTTCCCCCTCCTGGACGGTTACTCACCAGTCACAACGAAGCTCGGTCTTGCATGCCTTTCTTGGCTCCGTCGGATGCCCTGACAGATCAGAAAGAGTGTGCTCTGGACACGGATTAGAGCGTGTTCTACTTTGCGGGGGAGTGGCTGTGGAGGAGGCGGCGGCCGGAGAGGTCCAGACAACCGCGCTCGGACAGCACCACCCACCATGATCCGGTTCGCTGACACGTTCGCCATCCGACGACCCCTGGAGATCCGATGGACTTCAATCTGGACGAGACGCAGACGGAGTTGCGCACCCTCGCGGCGGACGTCCTCGACCGCGCCGCGACCCACGCCGAAATCGAGGCGCACGAGGCGTCCGGCCTGCCGTACGACTCGAAGATCTGGGCGGCGATGGCGCAGGCCGGACTGCTGGGCGTGTGTCTGCCGGAGGAGGCGGGCGGCGCGGGGCTCGGCCCGATCGAGATGGCGGTGATCCTCCGGGAGGTCGGCGCGCACGTCGCTCCGGTGCCGGCGCTGTCCAGCCTGGTCGCCGCGCTCACCATCGGCCGGTACGGAACCGCCGCGCAGAAGGAGGCCCTCGCCCCCTTGGCCGAGGGAACGGCGGTGCTGACGGTCGGGCTGCGCGAACCCGGCGCGGGCTTCGCGGAGCCACCCGCGACGTCCGCCAGGGACGGTCGCATCACCGGGCGGATGAGCATGGTGTCCCAGGCCGCCGCCGCGTCACGGATCCTGGTGCCCGCCCACGTGGAGGGGGCGGGTGTCGGGTTGTTCCTGGTCGATCCGGCCGCGGTCGCCGTACAGGACATGCCGTTGTCCACGGGAGAGCCGGGTGCGGTGATCGCCATGGACGATGTGCCCGGCGAGCCCGTGGGAGAGGCGGACGGCCGCGCCTACGAGGCGCTCCGGCTGCACGCCCTCGCCGGGATCACGGCGACCGCCTCCGGGGTCCTCGCGGGCGCGCTCAAACTCACCACCGACTACATCAGGACCCGCAGGCAGTTCGACCGGGCTCTGGCCGAGTTCCAGGCCGTGAGCATGCAGATCGCCGACGTCTACATCGCGGCACGGACCGTCGACGTGGCCGTCTGGTCGGGGGTGTGGCGGCTGGCCGAGGGGCTGCCCGCCGAGGAGGACCTGGCGATCGCCGCGTACACCGCGTCGGACAGCGTGGTGCGGGCCCTGTACACCTGCCAGCACCTGCACGGAGGCATGGGGCTGGACGTGACCTACCCGCTGCACCGTTACTTCGCCTGGAGCAAACACGCCGCCAACCTGCTCGGTGGCGCGGAGGCCCAGCTCGACCTGATCGGAGCCCTGGTCTGATGTTCATCGAACTCACACGGGAACAACGCCGGATCCGCGACGAGCTGCGCGAATACTTCGCGGGCTGCATCACCCCGGATGACCGCGAGAAGATCTCGAAAGATCCGTTCGGGCCCGCGTACATGGAGCACTGCAGAAACCTCGGCCGGGACGGCAAGCTGGGCCTCGGGTGGCCCAAGGAGTACGGCGGAGGCGGCTACGGCCCGCTGGAACAGCAGATCTTCGCGAACGAGATCGCCCTCGCCGAGGTGCCATATCCGATCATCACGGTCGGCACCGTGGGCCCGACCCTCATGCAGTACGGCACGGCCGAGCAGAAGGAGTTCTTCCTCCCCCGCATCCTGGCGGGCGAGTGCCACTTCGCGGTCGGATACAGCGAGCCGGAGGCGGGCACCGACCTCGCCTCGCTGCGGACCACGGCGGTCAGGGATGGCGACCACTATGTGGTGAACGGGCAGAAGATCTTCACCTCGGGGGCGCACCATGCGCAGTACGTCTGGCTCGCCGCCCGTACCGACCCCGCCGCGAAGAAGCACCGGGGGATCACCATGATGATCGCCGACTGCGCCGACCCCGGCTTCTCCTGGACACCGATCATCACGATGGACGGACGGCACCATACGAACGCGACGTACTACAGCGACGTCCGCGTCCCGGTGGACATGGTGGTCGGGGAGGTCAACAAGGGCTGGGACCTGATCGTCAACCAGCTGAACCACGAGCGGGTCACGCTCGGCCCGGCGGGGCACATCGGTCACACGTACGTGCGGTTCCTCCGGTGGGCCAAGGAGAAGTCCGGCCGCGACGGCAGGCCCCTGATCGAGAACCCGGCGGTACGGCGGGCGGTCGCCCAGGTGTACGCGTACTTCCGGACCAATGAGCTGCTGAACTGGCAGGTGGCGGCCAACATGGACCTCGGGTGGCTGGGCGCTCCCGACGCCTCCGCCACCAAGATCTACTCCTCTGAGCGGATCCAGGAAGCCGGCCGCATCGTCGGCGACACCCTCGCCCGGTACGGCGATCCGGGCGACGAGGAGACACGCGACCTGATCGAACGTGTCGACCGCGGTGTGAAGGGCGGCCTCGTCCTCACCTTCGGCGGCGGGGTCAACGAGGTGCAGCGGGAGCTCATCGCGATGCTCGGCCTCCAGCTCCCCAAGCCGCCCCGCTGAGCGCCCCGTCGTCCGGCCTCTCCGCCCGCCCCTCGGGCACGGAGGCCGTCTACAAGATCTACGCCGAGCCCTTCAGGGGGGCCGGCCACCTGGCCCCGGTCCAGGAGGAGGCCAGGGCCGGGGTCAACGCCGTGCTCGCCTGACGTCACATCTTGTGCAGGAAGGCGGTCCACTGCTGCCAGAACAGGGAGTTGCTCGTGGTCACGAACGCGTCCCTCTGCAGCTTGAGGCGGTACAGCGTGTCGAAGAGCGCGTCGCTGCCCTGCATGTTGCCGAAGCTCCGCCTCGTCACCAGGCCCAGGTAGACCTTGAGCGCGGTCGCGTGGCCCTTGGCCTCGGCGATGAACTGGAACACCGACCAGCCCAGCGAGTAGTTGAACGAGCGGTACTTGTCATCGTAGAAGTGCTCGTTGTTGGGCAGGTCCGCGCGTAGCAGGCCCTTGGTGAGGCCGTCACGGATCACCCATCTGTCGGCGGCCGCCGGGGTCCCGCGGAGCTCGATGTAGCGGGCGAAGCCCTCGATGGCCCACCGGGGCGCGGACAGGCTCAGCCCCGTGCCAGTGGCGCCGCGCACCGGGCCGAGCTCGATGTCGACCGGCTGCACCGTCACGGTGATCGCGTGGGTGATCTCGTGCTTCATCACCAGCAGCGGAGTGTCCGACTTGATGGCGGACTCCATGTTGACCACGATGCGGGACCCCGCGTAGTGGCCGGTGGCATCGACCTTGTCGGCGGTGGCGCCGCGCAGGGGGATCTCCACGCCCTCCGACCAGGTGGGCGTGCCCGCGCCGAACCACTTCTTGTAGCTGGCGGGCTTGGCGGTCAGGAACAGGACGAAGCCGCCGGGCGCCGGGTTGCCCAGCCAGTCGCGGCGCACCTCGGCGCTGGCCCGGGCGGCGTCCTTGGCGTAGGAGGCGAAATCGGGCACCGACCCGTCCGTGGCCAGCACCACGTCCCCGCGCTTGGCGACGGTCAGCCGGGTCAGCTCCCACGGCGAGTCGTAGGTCAGCTCGTAGTTGTCGGTGACGGGCCCGATGTCGACCATCGTGTACTTCCCGTTCATCATCGCGAACAGGTAGATGAAATCGCTGGCGCTGCTGGTCCGGTCGATGCCGGCCATCTTGGAGACCAGGCGGACCTTGAAGCCGTCGACGTTTTGCGGCAGCGTCTTGGTGTGGCGCTGGGGCTCGGCGACCAGCGGGCCGCTGCCAGGTCCGCTGGACAGCTGCAGGGTCTCCCACTTGAACTTGCGCAGGTTCGCGAAGTGCAGCTTCTGGCTCGCCATCAGTGCGGCGTTGGACGTGTCGACGTCCGCGAGCCAGGCCTGCTCGTCACCGGAGCGCAGCGCGGCGTTGCGGCGTTCGATGAAGCGCTTGACGTCGGCCTGCATGTCCGTGGCGTCGCGCGTCTTCTCCACCCCGGTCAGTACGCCGGGTAAGCGGCACCCGCCCAGCAGGAACACCGATCCGGTGAGCGTGAACAGGGCACGACGACGTGTCAGCACGTAGACCTTCCTCCATGGACGCCGATGGTCGGGCAGCAAATCAGGCAGTGGAGATCTACGGCTGCACTCGAACGAGGTGAAGATTAGCTGAGTGATCCGCGGCCGCGCCACCGAGTTGGAGTCACCAATGGCGCCTTCCGTGCCGTGGCGTCGTAGGCGTCGGTGGTCGTGCTGTGCCGTACCGCCGGCTCTCGCGGCGGTTTTTCGCGGGTCAGGGAGTGACGAAGGTCTGCATGGAGAAGAAGACGAGCATAGCGATCGCCACGCAGATCACGAACCCGATGACTTCCCAGGCCCAGTCATAGTGACGCTCGCGGCGCCTGTGCGCCTTCCTCCTGGTCCGGTTCGCCTTGGCCGCTGCTTTGGCCGCGGCCTTGGCCGCCTTGGGCGTCGCCGCGGTGGCGTCCTCGGTCTCCGAGTCGTCCTTCGCTATGGACGGGGCTGCCGGGGTCGTCGTCTCGGCCGCGCTCTCCGCGGCCTTGGCCGCCTGCTCGGCGGCGCGCCGCTTGGCCCGCCTGCCGCGCGGAGCCGCCGTTCCGCCGTCGATCGTCGTGGCGATCTCGGCCGGCTCGGTGAGCTGGGCCGGGGCGGGCTTCCGCTCCGCGACACCGCTCGCGGCGGTGACCACCACCTCGGCCTCGGGCATCGGGGAGCCGGACGGAGCCGGGAGGGCCGACGTGGTGGACGTCTCCTCGGCGGAGCGGAACGCGGCGAACTGCAGCGTTTCGGCCGACATGACGGATCCCGCCGTGCTGGACGCCGGAGAAGTCGCCTCGGGCCGTACCGGAAGCGGTGCCTCCGCCGGAGACGGGACCATCGGCTCAAGCTGAGCCGGGAGCCGGGACTCGGTCCGTGCCGGAAACGCCGGCTCGGCGGTAACAGGGGGCGCGGTCTCGATCGGCGCCGGGAGCACGGCCCCGGACGCCGGAGTCGAGCCGGAAGCGGCCGCCGGGTCCGGTGCCGCTGAGGTTCGGGGTGAGTCCCAGATCGAGCCGGAAACGGGCGTCGGGTCCGGCTCGGTTGAGGCGCGGCGTGAATCCCAGATCGAGCCGGAAACGGCTGCCGGATCCGGGGCCGAAACCGCCTCCGTCCCCTGATCCATAGGAGTGTCCGCGTCCGGAGGGGCGTCGGCGGGCTGGGGCGAGACGGCGCGGCGCTTGCGCTCGGTGAACGCCGCCAGCAGCGAGGGACGCAGCCGGGGCATCGGCTCGGTCGTCGCCTCGTGCTTCGACCGGCGCCCCGGCGTCGGCGGTACGAGCGCCTCGGCGGGGAGCACGCAGGTGTTGGTCACCTGGTTGGGGTCGGTGAGCGGCAGCGGCCAGGCGGGCGTGGTGGGCCACAGCTTCCGCGTCGGCAGCGTCGTCGTCGGGGTGGCGGCGGTCTCGTCGACCTCCTCCACCGGCAGGGAGGAGAGAACCCGGGCGCGCATCGCGGCGGCCGGGCGACGCCAGGGCAGCCGGGCCAGGACGTCCTCGATCGGCGAGACGACGATCGCGTCGTAGACCTCGGCGACGCCCACCGGCACGTACGGGGCCGACCGGGCCGCGGTCGTCGCGGTGATGAGAGTCTGGGAAAAGCGGCGGCGCGCGCTGAGCGTGAGCTCGGCCGCGGTGTCGGTGGCGACCTCGAACACCCAGGAGAGCTCACTGGTGGTCAGGCCGCAGACGGCGGACAGCAGGAGGACTTCCCGCTGGTGGGGACGGATGTCCCGGAAGACCCGCTCGATCAGCGCGGTGGCCGGGTCGGCGACCGAGTCGACGGCCGGGAGCGCGTAGCTGACGTCCCGGCGGTAGATCTCGCGCCGGGCCAGCGCGTACAGCGCGGCGCGGGCGGGGGAGGGGTCGGTCGGCACGCCCGTGAAGATGGACACGACGGCGTCGGCGGCGGAGCTGGTCTCGCCGAGCTGGTCGTGGCAGTAGGCGAACAGCCCGGCAGCGTGACGCTCGTAGAGCTCGGCGATCAGCTCACTGCGGGAGCGCTGATCAGTGAGCGGTGTTGTCACTGCCGGTTCCTCTGAGGTTGGTGCGAGTGCGGAGAGTGTAGTCAATCATGCCAAGACGTCACGGGGCCACCGCGGCATTCCCAAGGCCCTTTGATAGATATTTAGTAAGTAATTTAAGAGATCATTCATCGGTTCCATTTCCTCCAGAGATGGGACATGGCGGGCGAGATGTCCCGCATAAGCTGGCTGAGGGGGATCATGTGGCTGAGCAGAGCTCAGGGGAACGGTAGGGGCCTCGGGGTTGTTGACGTGATCGCAAACTTCCGGAGGACGAGGTTCCTGTGATCACATTTGAAGGCGTCACCAAACGCTACGACGACGGGACGGTCGCCGTGGACGACCTCAGTCTTGAGGCGCCCACAGGAGCGATCACGGTGTTCGTCGGGCCGTCGGGATGTGGCAAGACGACCTCGTTGCGGATGATCAACCGGATGATCGACGCCACGGGCGGCCGGATCCTCCTTGACGGCCAGGACGTGCGGCAGATCGACCCGCCCACGCTGCGCCGGGGCATCGGATACGTCATCCAGCAGGCGGGCCTGTTCCCGCACCGCAAGATCGTGGACAACGTCGCGACCGTGCCGTACCTGCTCGGGTGGGACAAGAAGCGGGCCCGCGCCCGCGCGATGGAGCTGCTCGAACGAGTCGGCCTGGACGCCGGACTCGCCCGGCGGTACCCCTTCCAGCTCTCGGGAGGCCAGCAGCAGCGGGTGGGCGTGGCCCGGGCCCTCGCCGCGGATCCGCCGGTGCTGCTGATGGACGAGCCGTTCAGCGCCGTCGATCCGGTCGTCCGGACGAGCCTGCAGGACGAGTTGCTCCGCCTGCAGTCCGACCTGCAGAAGACGATCGTGTTCGTCACCCACGACATCGACGAGGCGATCAAGCTGGGCGACACGGTCGCCGTCATGCGCGTCGGCGGCCGTCTGGCCCAGATGGCCGGGCCCGCGACGCTGCTCACCGAGCCCGCGGACGACTTCGTCCGTGAGTTCCTCGGCCGTGATCGGGGCATCCGCCGGCTGTCGTTCATCCCCGCCAAGGACGTCCGGCTGGCCGCGGTCCCCGCCGACCTCGCGCTGGACGCCTCCGGCCGCCCGCTCGGCTGGCGGACCACGGGCGGGCTCCTGCCGTACGGGACGTTCAATCCGGAGCGGGACTCGCTGCGCGCCGCGCTGGACGCGGCCCTGCTCGCGGTCAACGGCACGGCGGTCGCGGTCGACGAGGACGGCCGGGTGATCGGCGTCGCCACGCGGGAGGCGCTGGACGAGGTGCTCGGCCAGTACGCCGCGCGCCACACGAGTCCGGCCCCGAGAGACCCGCGGCCGGAGGAGGCGCACCGGACGTCGGCGGCTGCCGCGCCGGGATCGGCCCCGGAGGTGCCGGCGGAGGCGTCGGGTCCCGACGGGCACGCGCCACCGGATCCCGGGCCGGGCAATCACACCGACGGGGAGGGTCCGCGTGGGTGACGAACCCCTGGTGCGCTGGGACTGGATCTGGCGCAACTGGGACACCGGCCGGCCGGACAGCATCCTCGCGCTGCTGGAGTCGCACGTTGTCATGGCGTTCCTGCCCGTGCTCTTCGGGCTGATGCTGGCGGTGCCCCTCGGCCTGGCGTGCGCCCGCTGGCGGTGGCTCTATCAGCCCACGGTGAGCGTGATGAACGTGGTCTACTCGCTGCCGTCGATCGCGATCTTCATCGTGATGCTCGCGATCACCGGCCTCGGGCAGGCGACGGTCATCGTGCCGCTGACGTTCTATTCGCTGGCGATCCTCATCCCGGCCGTGGTGGACGGGCTCACCTCGATCCCGGACCACGTGCGGAAATCCGCGGTCGCCATGGGGTTCACCCCGCTGCGCCGGCTGGTGGGGGTCGAGCTGCCCCTGGCCGTACCGGTCGTGCTCGCGGGCCTGCGGGTCGCCACCGTCTCCAGCATCAGCCTGGTCAGCGTGGGCGCGCTCATCGGCCAGGGCGGGCTCGGCTACCTGTTCATCGACGGGTGGCAGCGCCAGTTCACCACGCCGATCGTGGTCGGCATCGTGGCGACGGTCCTGCTCGCGGTCATCGCGGACGGCCTGCTCGTGCTGGCGCAGCGGCTGCTGACCCCGTGGAGGCGGGCGTGAACTGGCTGATCGACTTCTTCTCGAACCCGACGAACTGGTCGGGGCCGGGAGGCATCCCCGCGCGCCTGCTTGAGCACCTGGAGTTCTCCGTGGTCGCGCTGCTGCTGGCGGCGGCTGTGGCGATCCCGCTCGGGCTCTGGGTCGGGCACACCGGCCGCGGCTCGTTCGTCGTCGTGGTCAGCGCGAACGCCGCCCGGGCGCTGCCCACCCTCGGCATCCTCGTGCTGGTCGTGCTGCTCGTGGGGGTGGGCAGCACGTGGCCGGTGCTCATCCCGCTGGTCCTGCTCGCCGTCCCGCCCATCCTGGTCAACACGTACGAGGGCGTGCGGGGCGTGGACCCCGATCTGCGGGACGCCGCGTACGGCATGGGCCTGCGCGGGCCGCAGGTCCTCTTCAAGGTGCTCGTGCCGGTCGCGCTGCCGCTGATCCTGCTGGGCCTGCGCCTCGCGGCGATCCAGGTCGTGGCGACGGCCACGGTGGCGGCCTACGTGGGACTGGGCGGGCTCGGCCGCTTCATCATGGACGGCCTCGCGACCAAGAACTACACGATCACGATCGGCGGCGCTTTCCTCGTCGTCGCGCTGGCCCTGGCGGCCCAGGCCGGGTTCACGCTGCTCTCGCGAGTAGCGGTCTCACCCGGCGTCCGGCGGGTCCGGTAATCTATACTTTACCCCCCAATTGTGAAGGGAATAGTGATGAAACGCCTTTTCAGTACCGTCGCGGTCGTGGTGACCGCGGCGCTCGCCTTGACCGCCTGCGGTGGCGGGTCTGACCCCCTGTCCTCCGCCACCGCGTCCGCGACTCCGGGAGAGGCGAAGAAGGTGGTCGTGGGCTCCTTCAACTTCCCCGAGAGCGTGCTCCTCGCGTCGATCTACGCCCAGGGGCTCCAGGCCAAGGGCGTCACCGTCGAGGAGAAGCCCAACATCGGCAGCCGCGAGATCGTGTACGGCCAGATCAAGACCGGCGGCCTGACCGTGCTGCCTGAGTACATCGGATCGCTGCTCGCGTTCGTGGACAAGAACAGCACGGCCAAGACCAAGGACGACATTCTTGCCGGGCTGAAGACGGCGCTTCCCGCGGAGTTGGAGGTCCTGCAGCCCGCCGCCGCCGAGGACAACAACTCGCTGACGGTCACCAAGGAGACCGCGACGAAGCACAACCTGACCACGATTGAGGACCTGGCCAAGGTGTCCAAGGACTTCGTCGTCGGCGGCCCGCCGGAGTTCAAGGAGCGCCAGGAGAAGAACTTCGCGGACGTCTACGGCCTGGAGTTCAAGGAGTGGAAGCCCACAGGTGACGCGACCGCCGACGCGATCAAGAGCGGCGCCGTCCAGGTGGGCAACGTCTTCACCACCGACCCCAAGATCCTGCTGAACGACCTCGTCTCGCTGCAGGACACCAAGAACGCCTTCGGCGCGGACAACATCGCGCCCCTCGTCTACAAGCCGGGCGTGAACGACACCGTCACCTCCACGCTCGACGCCATCTCCGCCAAGCTCGACACCGCCACCCTCGTGACGCTGATGAAGCGGATCTCCGTCGACAAGGACGACCCGCCGGTCGTCGCCAAGGACTGGCTCTCCCAGAACGGCCTGGTCTGACCCAGGGCGCTCTCCCGTGGCGGCCGCCCGCGCTCCCGGTCCACCGGCGACGCGGGCGCGCCCGCCGGGGAGATCGGCCGGAGGCATAGGCTCTGACCGCAACGATCGGACGAGGTCGCGGGAGCGCGTGGTGGGCGAGTTCGTCGAGGCGATGGGGCAACTGGCCGCCGGCGTCTCGGTGGTCACCGTACGAGAGGGCAGGGACGACGTGGGGGCCACGGTCTCCACGCTGATGTCGGTGTCGCTCGATCCGCCCCTCGTCCTGGTGAGCCTCGCCTCCGAGAGCTATCTCACCGAGATGCTGCTGCGCCGGGACCGCTGGGCGGTCACCGTCCTCGCCGACGGGCAGCAGGCGATCGCCTCCCGCTTCGCCACGCCGGGCCGTCCGAGCGCCCGGCTGCTGCTGGCCGGCGCGCCCCACCACCGCGGGCCGCACAGTGAGGCGCTGATCGTGGACGGCGGTGTAGCCGCGTTGGAGGCGGAGACGTCCCAGGCGGTTCCGGCCGGGGATCACATGCTCTTCATCGCCTCCGTGGTGGCGGTCGACTATATCCATCCCGGGAAGGCCCCGTTCGTACGGCTCCGCGCGCGCTATCGGCCGGTGTCCTGATCTCGCCCACCCACCCCGGGCGTGACCTGCCCGTTTGGCGATGAATGCCACTTTGGTCCGGATCGCTGTGGCATGATCGAACGTCGATCGACGTCCCACTTTTCAATCGACGACACGCTTTTCAATGGATGGTGCCACGGTGACGACAGCCAATCCTCCGGTCATCGTTGGCCGTTATCGGTTGATCCGTCCCCTTGGCCAGGGCGGCATGGGAGCCGTCTGGGAGGGACACGACACCGTCCTGGACCGGCCGATCGCGGTCAAGGAGGTCATCCTCCCGCCCGGAGTCGGCGACGAGCAGCGCGCCGAGCTGATCGAGCGCGCCACGCGCGAGGCGCGGACCGCCGCGCGGCTCAACCACCGGGGCATCATCGCCATCTACGACGCCGTCCAGCACGACGACCGCCCGTGGATCGTCATGGAACTCGTCCCGTCGCGGTCGCTGGACGACATCGTCACCGAGGACGGTCCCCTGCCCGCCGCCCGGGTCGCCGAGATCGGGCGCGAGGTGCTCTCCGCGCTCACCTGCGCCCACGCGGCCGGCGTCATCCACCGTGACGTCAAGCCCGCCAACATCCTGGTCGGGCGGGACGGCCGGATCGTCCTCACCGACTTCGGCATCGCCACGTTCGAGGAAGACGCGTCGCTCACCAGGACCGGGATGGTCACCGGGTCGCCCAGCTTCATCGCCCCCGAGAGAGTCACCGGGACGCAGGCCGGGCCCGCCTCCGACCTCTGGTCGCTCGGCGCGACGCTGTACGCGCTGCTGACCGGCAGGTCGCCCTTCCACCGGGACAGCGCGATGGCGGTGCTCGGGGCCCTCATCAGCAACGAGCAGGCCGACCTCGGCCAGGTGCCGCCCGAGGTCCGCCCCGCCCTCGCCGGGCTGCTGGTCAAGGACCCGGCGTATCGCGTCGGCGCGGAGGAGGCGGACCGGCTGCTGGCCGCGGTCGCCGGCCCGATGCCGGGCGGTCCGATGCCCGGCCCCGCGCCCGGTGGCGGGCACGGTGGTGGGCACGGTGGCGCGGTGCCCGGCGGCTTCGGGCCGTACGGCGGTGTGCCGGGTGACCGTGCTTCCGGTCCCTCGGCGCCGGGGATCCCCGTCCCCGGCGGCGCGATGCCGGGAGGTCACGCCCCACGCGGCGCCATGCCCGGCGACCGCATCTCGGGCCAGTCCATGCCCGGGCTCGCCGTGCCGGGCGGTCCCGCGGCCGGAGGCTTCGCGCCCAACGGCGGTGTGCCGGGCGATCGCGTTTCGGGGCCCTCGATGACCGGGCTTCCGATGCCCGGCGGCCCCGGGCCGGGCCGTACCCTGCCGGGAGGGCAGATGCCCGGCGCCGGGCGCGACGGAGCCTGGCCAGGGGGCGCGCACCCGCAGCACGCGCCTTCCGGATCCGGACCGAGGCCGCACCCCATGGGGTCGCCGACGCATCCGGCGTGGCGCGCGCGGACGTCCGGGTGGGGCCCGGGCCACTGGGCGCTGCTGGCCGCGGCCGTCGCCGTGGTGCTGGCCGTGGTGACGATCGGCGCCTGGACGCTTCTTCGCGAGACGGTGGACGGCGGGGTGGGCAACGATAATGCGTCGGCCTCGACGTCCACGCGACCGTTGCCCCTCCAGCCGTTCTCCTCCGACCAGGGGTGGAGCGCCCGCGTGCCCAAGTCCTGGAAGAACGACCACAGCGATAACGGCGGGCAGTGGTGGTCGGACCCGAAGGGCCGCGCGGTCCTCACTGTGCAGGTGGTCGGCGGTGGTAGCGACCCCATGGCGTACCTCGGCAAGGTGGAGCAGACCCTCAAGGCCAAAAGCGGCAACAAATACCGGCGGATCGAGATGCGCGAGTTGCCCCTGGCGGCCGGTCAGGCGGCCGAGTTGGAGTTCACCGCCTTCACCGCCAATCCCTCCCCTGAGACCATGGAGCTCAAGGGCGGCTATCGCGAGGTCGTGCGGGTGGTCTCCACCGGGTCGTCGCTCTCCTACCTCCGCTGGCAGGTACGCGTGAAGAACTGGGACGCCTTCCAGCCGACGATGCAGTCCGTCTTCAAGTCGTTCACCGCCCCCGCCTGAGCGGGCGCGTCTCCACTCGATGTCGTCGACGGGAGGTGAACCGCTCCGCGCATGAGCCGATGGCCGCCGTCAGCCGACGGCGAGAACGCATCGGCGGCTGAAGGACAAGTACGGGTGTGAGGTCCCGATCGCGCGCCGCCGTACCGGCTTGTGTCGGGACACCGCTCCGCTGACCGCGCATCGCGGACGGCCGTCCCGATCTGATTCTGTGAGGTGGAAGTGCGCGTTTTCCTCGCCGTGGTGAGCAAGGTCACGGCTCCGACGGGGCTCCTCGACCAGGTGATCCGACACGCGGAGAGCCTGGTCGACCAATTCTTCCCGGTGCCGCCGGACACCGTCGCCGCCGTGGAGCGGCGATTTCCGGGGGCCGTGTTGCTCGGCTGGGGGAACGAGGGGGAGAGCGGCACCCGGCCGCCCCTGATCACGGCGACGGATTCCCGGGCGATCGGCGTCACCGGAACCCTGCTTGAGTGGGGCGCCACGCGGGATCTCCTCGACGCGTCGTCGATGGGGGACACCGCCCACCGGACGCGGGGATGCTTCGCGGCGCTTCGCGTCGGGCCCGGGGAGATGACGGCGGTCACCGACATCACGCGGGCGTGCGGAATCTTCTACGCCGAGACCCCGGAACTGCACGTCGTGGGGACCCGCGCGCTGCTGGTGCACCTGATCGCACGCGGCGGCCGGCCGGTCAGGTGGGATGCGCCGGCCCTCCAGTCGATGGTGCGGCAGGGCTACTTCCTGTCCGACGAGACGCCCTTCGAAGGGGTACGCGCGCTGCCGCCGGCGACGACGCTGGAGATCCGCGACGGGGTCCGGACGGTCACCTCGGTCCCGTTGCCCGAGCCGGGACCCGTACCGTCGTCCCGCCGGGCCATGCGGGGGGCGATCGAGGGGCTCGCCGAAGCGCTGCTGGAGACGGTCCGGCCGCTCACCGACCAGGTGAATCTCGCGCTCACCGGGGGACGGGACAGCCGGCTCATGGCGGCCCTGCTCCACGCGGCCAAGGTCCCGTTCCGGGTGACGACCAACGGTCTGGACGACCACCCCGATGTGGTGATCGCGCGGCAGATCGCCGCGAAACTCGGGGTCGAGCACACGGTGATCCCGCCGAAGCGCACGGAGCAGCGGGACGCGGTGCTGGTGGAGCACCCACTCCGCCGTACGTTCGAGGTGCTGCGCACGTGTGAAGGCATGACCTCCGCCTACGAGACCATCGTCGAGTACCTGCCGTACAGCTCCCGGCTGACCATGTCCGGGCAGAGCGGCGAGATCCTGCGCGGCGGGTTCCTCTACAGCCAGGGCAATCCCGCGCCTCAGGCGATGCGCCGCAGAGTGGACGCCTTCTTCCTGAAGGACGAGCACCTTTTCACGGAGGAGGCCAACGCGCACGCCCGGGACCTCGCCGCGCCCTGGCAGGAGCGGGCCGCGGCCGACCCCGCGCGGGTTCTCGACCACTTGTACGTCACCTATCGGGTGGGCAGGTGGCACGCGGCGGCACGTGCGGGATCCCTGAGGAGGGGAGACGCCGTGCAGCCCTTCCTCGACAACCGGGTGGTGGCCGCCGCGCTCGCGCTCGATCCGATGTGGCGCCGCTCGGAGGAGGTCGTGCACGAGCTGATCGGCATGTTCGCCCCGGAACTGCGGCGGATTCCGATCGAGGGCGCCGAATGGAGGTTCAGGGCCGAGCGTGCTCCCTCCCGGTGGGAGTCCCTGCTCGCCCGGCGGCGGCCACCCGCCCCGGCGACGCAGAAGGGCGCGGCGGTGCAGAAGGGCGCGACGAAGAAGAAGGGGGCGGCCGGCTGGAACTGGCGGACCAGCCCCGGCGAGCGGCTCACCGCGGTCCTGCGCGAGGGCGTGCTGGACGGCGACGTCCTCTGGGACATCGTCAGGAAGGACGCCGTCGAGGAGATGTTCGCCGCGTCGGCGGTCAAGCAGCCCGCCCTCGCCTGGAACCTCTACACGGTCGGCGCGATGCTGTCCGAGCTGTACCCCGGCAGCGCGCCGGACGGCCTGGACCCCGTCGAGGTGCTCATCCCCCGGTAGGGCGCATTGCCGGCGGGCCGGGGACGGCCGGCCCCGGCCCCGGCGGCGTCAGCGGATGGTCCACCCGCCGGGGAGCATGAGCGGGCCGTACGCCGGGAGGCCGAGCTCGGCGGCCACACGGGCCATCGGCCCCCACGCCTCCAGGCGGATGCTGGCGGCGGCCGACCGGTCCTCGCTCGACTCCGGCGGGCGCAGCCGCTCAAGAGGGTGCATCCGCGGATATGTCCTGACCGGCGCGTCCACGGCGAGCCCGGCCTTCTTCCTGGCCAGGGCGAGGGCGTCCTCCAGGCCGCCGAGCTCGTCCACCAGGCGGCCCTCAAGCGCGTCGGCCCCGGTCCAGACACGTCCCCTGGCCAGCTCGTGCGCCCGGTCCCGGTCCAGCCCGCGTCCCTGCGCCACCTTGCCCACGAAGTCCTCATAGATGCGGTCGAGCCAGGCGTTGACCCGGTCCCACTGCTGCCCGGAGAACTCGCGCGTGGGGGAGAACATGCCGGCGTTGGCCCCCTCGACCACCGTCTCCGTGACCACGCCGATCTTGTTCAGCAGGTCCTCGACGACCGGCTTGCCGCCGAACACGCCGATGGAGCCGGTGAGCGTGCCGGGCTGGGCCACGATCACGTCGGCGGCCATCGACACGAAGTACCCGCCGGAGGCGGCGAGGTCGCCCATCGAGACGACGACCGGCTTGCCCGCCTTGCGCGCCAGCACCACCTCGCGCCAGATCGCGTCCGAGGCGACGTACGACCCGCCGGGGCTGTCCACCCGGAACACGATCGCCTTCACCCTGTCGTCCCGGCGGGCCGAGCGCAGCGCGGCGCAGATCGTGTCGGAGCCCATCGAGGTCCCGCCGCCGAGCGGGGAACGGCCGCTGCGCCCCAGGCGGATCGCGCCGAGGCCGTGGACCAGGGCGACGACGGGCTCGCCCGGGTGCGGGAGCTTCTTGGGCAGCGGGCCCCTCGCGTACCGGGCGACGTAGAGCAGGTGGGCGTCCCCGACCGTCTCGGTGTACACCTCGTCCCGATATTTCAGGGCATCGACGAGACCCGCCTCCAGTGCCTCAGCCCCGACGAACGGTCCCTGGTCGATCAGCTCGCGGACCCGCTCAGGGGTGAGGGAACGCGCGTCGGCGATGCCCTTCACGATCTGCTCGGTCACCGACTCGGCGATCCGGGTCACGGACTCGCGGTGCGCGTCGGTCATGTGGTTCTTGGTGAACATGTTGGCCGCGGTCTTGTACTCGTACCGCTGGCCGAGCTGGTACTCCACGCCGGCCTTGGCCAGCGCGTCCCGTACGAACCGCTGCTCCAGCGAGATGCCCGTCAGCCCGAGGTCGCCGGACGGCTGCAGGTAGACCCGCTCGCACGCGCTGGCCAGGTAGTACGGCACGGTGCCGGCGGCGAACTCCCCGAAGGTCTCGGCGAACGCGACGGTCAGCTTCCCGGCGGCGCGCAGGTGAAGGAGGGCGGTCCGCAGCTCCTGGACCATGGCCAGCCCGAGCGGGTGTCCGCCGATCTTGACGATGACCGCGCGTACCCGGGAGTCCTGGCGGGCCCGCTTCAGCCCGGAGAGCACGTCGGCCAGCCGCGCCTTGCGCATGGACAGGATCGCGCCCAGCGGATCGACCGGCGGCCCTTCGGTGAGGCCCTCGGTCAGGTCGAGTTCGAGGACCAGCGGTGCGGTGCGGCGCTGCCGCAGCCGGTCGACCGTATCGAAGATCGCTTTCGTCGCGTCCATAGTGCCACCATAAGTGACGGTTCTGGAGATCCGGCGGGGCCTTGTCCCGTTCCTTAGGGTTTGCTCAGCTCTCCTCGTCCTCCCCGGTACGGCGCAGCCAGACGGTCGCCAGCGGGGGCATGCGGAGCCGCGCCGAGCAGGGGAGGCCGTGGTGCGGCTCCTCGACCGCCTCCACCGCGCCCATGTTGCCGACGCCGCTCCCCGCGTAGTCGTACGCGTCGGTGTTGACGACCTCCTCCCACCTCCCGGGCGTGGGCAGGCCGAGGCGGTAGTCCTCGTGCGGCGCCCCCGAGAAGTTGGACACGCAGGCCAGCACCGAGCCCGACCCGTCGTACCGCAGGAAGGAGAACACGTTCCCCTGGGCGTCGTCGGCGTCGATCCACCGGAAGCCGGCGGGGTCGCTGTCCAGCGCGTACAGGGCGGGCGTGTCGCGATAGGCCCGGTTGAGGTCGCGGACCAGCCGCCGCACCCCCTGGTGGAAGTCGAAGTCGAGCACCCACCAGTCGAGCCCCTTCGACTCCGACCACTCCGACCCCTGGCCGAACTCGCCGCCCATGAACAGCAGTTGCTTGCCCGGATGCGCCCACATGAAGCCGTACAGCGCGCGGAGGTTGGCGAAACGCTGCCACTCGTCGCCCGGCATCTTGCCGAGCAGCGACCCCTTCATGTGGACCACCTCGTCGTGCGACAGCGGCAGCACGAAGTTCTCCGAGTACGCGTACATCAGCGAGAACGTCATCTGATGGTGGTGGTACTGCCGGAAGATCGGCTCATGCGCGAGGTAGGCCAGCGTGTCGTGCATCCAGCCCATGTTCCACTTGAAGCCGAAGCCGAGACCGCCCAGGTGGACGGGACGCGAGACGCCCGGCCAGGCGGTGGACTCCTCGGCGATCGTCACGATGCCGGGGACCTCGCGGTAGCTGACCTCGTTCATCTCCTTGAGGAACTCGATCGCGTCCAGGTTCTCCCGGCCGCCGTAGATGTTCGGCGTCCACTCGCCCTCGCGCCGCGAGTAGTCGAGGTACAGCATCGAGGCCACGGCGTCGACCCGCAGCCCGTCCACGTGGAACTCCCTGAGCCAGTAGAGCGCGTTGGCCACCAGGAAGTTGCGCACCTCGTTCCGCCCGAAGTCGAACACATAGGTGCCCCAGTCCGGGTGCTCGCCGCGGTGCGGGTCCGCGTGCTCGTACAGCGGGGTGCCGTCGAAGCGGGCCAGCGCCCACTCGTCCATCGGGAAGTGCGCGGGCACCCAGTCGACGATCACGCCGATGTCCGCGCGGTGCAGCTCGTCCACGAGGTGACGGAAATCGTCGGGCGTGCCGAAACGCGACGTCGGCGCGTAGTAGGAGGTGACCTGGTACCCCCACGAGCCGCCGAACGGATGCTCCGCCACCGGCATGAACTCCACGTGCGTGAAGCCCATCTCCTTGACGTACGCGACCAGCTCGGAGGCGAGGTCGCGATAGGAGAGGCCGGGCCGCCACGAGCCGAGATGCACCTCGTAGACGCTCATCGGCTCGGCCACCGCGGTGCGCCCGGCCCGCTCCGCCAGCCACGCGTCGTCCCGCCACTCGTACGCGGACGTCTCGACGATCGAGGCGGTCGCCGGAGGGATCTCGGTGTGGCGGGCCATGGGGTCGGCCTTCTCACGCCACACCCCGTCCACGCCGAGGACCGCGAACTTGTAGTGGGTGCCCGCGCCGATCTCCGGGACGAACAACTCCCACACGCCGGAGCGGCCGAGCGAGCGCATGGGATGCCCGGCGCCGTCCCAGTGGTTGAAATCGCCGATCACCCGGACGCCGAGCGCGTTCGGCGCCCAGACGGCGAACGCGGTGCCGTCGGTGTCCTCGTGGCGCAGCACGCGCGCCCCGAGCACCTCCCACAGCCGCTCGTGCCGTCCCTCGGCGATCAGGTGCAGGTCCACCTCGCCCAATGTCGGCCAGTGCCGGTAGGGGTCCGCCGTCTCGTGCGGCGGAGCCCCCGGATAGGTGATCCGCAGCAGATAGTCCGGGATCTTGTCCAGGCCCGGGACGGTCACCTCGAACACACCCGAGGCGACGTGGCGCATCTCGTACGCTCTGCCGTCCACGAGGGCCTCGACCTTCTCGGCGAGGGGGCGCAGCGTCCGGATCGTGACGCCGTCAGGCTCCGGGTGCGCGCCGAGGATGGAATGTGGGTCGTGATGTGCGCCGCCGGCCAACCGCTCGAGATCCATTCTCTAACCCTGCCCCGCACCGCGCCGGACACCCATCCCCACGCGTGAAAGATCCGTGTTCTGTGCGCCCCGGTGACCCCACGGTCCTGTACGACGAGCTCTCCACCCGCCGCGCCTACAACATCCATGTCCGGATATACGGCGAGGACGTGGTCAAGCCGGAGCACCGGCTCTCGTTCGGGCATGCCGCCGTATGCGCGACGGAACGGAACTGGCCCGTGCTCACCTCGGACGACGCGTCGTGGGGGTTCGCCGGACGCGAGGTCTCCCTGCTCATCGTGGAGACCTGAAGGCGGCGAGGGGGATCGGGAGCCAGGACGGGCGGTTGCGCGCCTCGTAGACCACCTCGTAGACGGCTTTGGACAGCTCCAGCGCGCGCAGCAGCACGGCGTCGTCGGCGGTGATCCGGCCCCCGCCCTCGGAATAGCCGGCGAGGAAGGCGGCCCGGTTGCGCGCCGACCACTCGTCGGCCCGCTCCTGCAGCGCCGCGCCCTCCGGGTGCCCGGCGAGCAGGTGGCGCGCCGCGTAGTCGAACGAGCGGAGCATCCCCGCCACGTCCCGCAGGGGCGAGTCCAGCCCGCGCCGCTCCGAGAGGGGCTGGCCCGGCTCGCCCTCGAAGTCCAGGACGACCCAGTCGCTCGGCGTCCGCATCACCTGGCCCAGGTGGTAGTCGCCGTGGACCCGCTGCACGGCCACCGTCCGCCCCAGATCGGCCAGCCTGTCGTACGCCGCGTGCGCCACCGACGCGTGCGCGGCGAGCTGGGGCACCTCGGCCACCGCCTCGTCCAGACGGCGGCGCAGCCGCTCGGCCATCCGCTTGACCTCGGGCGTCTCGATCACGCCGGTCGGGAACGCCGTCCCCAGCTCCCGGTGGACCTCCGCGGTGGCGATCCCCAGCCGGGACGCCTCGGCGGCGAAGTCGCCGCCCGCCTCCTCGGCGCTCACCTCGGGCGCGGACGCGTACAGGTCGCGGACGCTGGTCAGGGCCATCGCCCAGCCCTCGTTGGCGTTGGCGAGGAACTCCTGCATGATCGCCAGCGTGGTGGTCTCGCCGTCCAGCTCCGTGTCGATCCAGCCGTACGGCCGGGCGACGTGCGTGGAGCCGGCCGCGGCGAGCGCGCCGACCACCTCCAGCTCGGGGTTGACCCCCGGGGTGATCTGCCGGAACAGCTTGAGGATGTACCGGTCGCCGTAGACGAGCGAGGTGTTCGACTGCTCCGCGGTCAGCACCAGGCTGCGCAGGGAGGCGTCGATCTCGACGTCGGGGACGCGGTGGAAGGCGAGTTCCTCCTCCCGGCGGAAGGACTCCATCGCCTCCAGCAGGATCCGGGTCAGCTCCGCGTCGTGCGCCGCGTCGTAGGCGGCGCACTCGTCGCCGTCCCGATCCCATGGCCCGATCAGCGCGTGTTTGAGCCGGTCGGGCAGGTTCGACCGCAGGCCGACGAGGACCTGGTACCGGGTTCGCCGCTCGCCCTGCCGTACGGACAGGATGAGGTGCAGCAGGCCCGGATCGCCCGTCACGATGTCGGTGCGGTGCTCGATGGACAGGTCGTCGATCGCGCGCCCCTTGCCGGCGAACCACCGCTGCCCGGTGATCCAGCCGGCGAGGAGCTCCTGGAGCGAAGTCGTCATGCCTCCTTGGTGCCGACCGCGTCCTTCTGGGCCGCGTCGGGGGGTACCGGAAGGGTGAACCAGTAGAACCCATGCCCAGGAAGCGTCAGAAGATACGGGAGTTCGCCGACTGCCGGGAACGGGACGCCGCCCATGCACTCCACCGGCGTGGATCCCTCGAACCTGCGCAGGTCCAGCTCGACCGGCTGCGGGAAGCGGGACAGGTTGTTGACGCACAGCACCCGGTCGTTGCCCAGCTCCCTGATGAACGCGAGGACGCTGGGGTTGGAGGAGTTCAGCTCGGTGAACTCGCCGAGGCCGAACACCGCATGGCGCTTGCGGATCTCGATCATGCGCTTGGTGAAATGCAGCAGCGAGCTGGGGCTCTTCTGCTGCGCTTCGACGTTGATCGCCTGGTATCCGTAGATCGGGTCCATGATCAGCGGCAGGTAGAGGCGGCCGGGGTCGCAGGTCGAGAAGCCGGCGTTGCGGTCGGGCGTCCACTGCATGGGCGTGCGTACGCCGTCCCGGTCGCCCAGCCAGATGTTGTCGCCCATGCCGATCTCGTCGCCGTAGTAGAGGACGGGGGAGCCCGGCAGGCTGAGCAGCAGCGCGGTGAACAGCTCGATCTGGTTCCTGTCGTTGTCGAGCAGCGGCGCGAGGCGGCGCCGGATGCCCACGTTGGCGCGCATCCGGGGGTCCTTGGCGTACTCGGAGTACATGTAGTCGCGCTCTTCGTCGGTGACCATCTCGAGCGTCAGCTCGTCGTGGTTGCGCAGGAAGATGCCCCACTGGCAGTTCTCCGGGATCTTCGGCGTCTGGGCGAGGATCTCGGAGATGGGATAGCGCGACTCCCGCCTGACCGCCATGAAGATGCGCGGCATCAGCGGGAAGTGGAAGGCCATGTGGCACTCGTCGCCGCCGGTCACCGGGTCGCCGAAGTACTCGACCACGTCGGCGGGCCATTGGTTGGCCTCGGCGAGCAGCACCCGGTCCGGGTAGAGCCGGTCCACCTCGGCTCGCACCCGCTTGAGGTACGCGTGGGTCTGCGGCAGGTTCTCGCAGTTTGTCTCGTTCTGCTCGAAGAGGTACGGGATGGCGTCCATGCGGAAGCCGTCGATGCCGAGGTCGAGCCAGAAGCGCAGGACCTCCAGCATGGCCTCCTGCACGGCCGGGTTGTCGTAGTTGAGGTCCGGCTGGTGGTGGAAGAAGCGGTGCCAGTAGTACTGGCCGCGCACCGGGTCGTACGTCCAGTTGGACGACTCGGTGTCCACGAAGATGATCCGGGCGTCCGGGTACTCCTCGTCGGTGTCGTGCCAGACGTAGAAGTCGCCGAACGGGCCCTCCGGGTCGTGCCGCGACGCCTGGAACCACGGGTGCTGGTCGCTCGTGTGGTTCATGACGAGGTCGGCGATGACGCGGATGCCGCGCTTGTGCGCCTCGTCCACCAGCCGGATGAAGTCCCCGAGGTCGCCGAAGTCGGGCAGGATCTTCATGAAGTCGGCGATGTCGTACCCGCCGTCCCGCAGCGGCGACTCGTACAGCGGCAGCAGCCAGAGGCAGTCGACCCCGAGCCACTGCAGGTAGTCGAGCTTCTCGATCAGGCCGCGGATGTCGCCGGTGCCGTCCCCGTTGGAGTCGGCGAAGCCGCGGATCAGCACCTCGTAGAAGACCGCGCGCATGTACCAGTACTGGTCGCGCGGCTTCTCCGGGGAGAAGGTGTTCGGGATCGGCTCGCCCAGGACGGGCACCGAGCCGGCGGCGGGCGGTTCCACCGGCTCCTCTCTTGTCGTGGGGTCGCTTCGCTCAGTCAACTGTTGACTCCCCGGATGTGCGTCGCCGCGCTCATGGACGGTGAGGGGGCCCGCTGCGCAGCGTGAAGATGTGGGCAGGATGGACATGCGGGTCGAGCCGCACGTAGTTGGACTGCCGCCAGCGATACGACTCGCCCGACAGCTCGTCGTCCACGACGAACTCGGCTTGCCAGTCGAGACCGAGGGCCGGCATGTCCAGGTGGACCGTGGCCTCGTGCGTGTTTTGCGGATCCAAATTGACGACGACCAGGACGACATCGCCTATTCCGTGCCGTCGTGTGGCCGTGTCATAGGCGCCGGGCAGTCGCTTTGAGAAGCAGATCAGCGCCGGCTGGTCGACGTTGTGAAACCGTAGGTTACGCAACTCCTGGAGTGCCGGGTGGGCTCTTCTCAACAAATTGAGCCGCGTGATGAGCGGCGCGAGGCTGCGCCCCTCTCGCTCGGCGCCCACCCAGTCGCGAGGCTTGTACTGATATTTCTCGCTATCGAGGTATTCCTCGCTGCCGGGGCGGACCGGGGTGTTCTCGGCGAGTTCGTAGCCCGCGTAGACACCCCAGGTCGGCGACATCAGCGCCGCCAGGACCGCCCTGATCTTGAACGCCGGAACGCCGCCGTGCTGCAGGTATTCATGCAGGATATCCGGCGTGTTGACGAACAGGTTGGGACGCAGGAAGTGCGCCGTCTCCTGGGACAGCTCGGTGAGGTACTCCTCGATCTCGGGCTTGGTGTTCCGCCAGGTGAAGTAGGTGTACGACTGGTGGAACCCGACCTTGGCCAGCGTCTGCATCATCGGCGGGCGGGTGAACGCCTCGGCGAGGAACAGCACGTCGGGGTCGGTGCTCGCGATGTCGGCGAGCAGCCGCTCCCAGAAGTTCACCGGCTTGGTGTGCGGGTTGTCCACCCGGAAGATCCGCACCCCGTGATCCATCCAGTGCCGGACCACCCGCTTGACCTCGGCGTAGAGCCCCTCGGGATCCTGGTCGAAGTTCAGCGGATAGATGTCCTGGTACTTCTTCGGCGGGTTCTCCGCGTACGCGATGGATCCGTCGGCCCTGATGTTGAACCACTCCGGGTGCTCCTTCACCCAGGGGTGGTCGGGGGAGCACTGCAGGGCCAGGTCGAGCGCGATCTCCATGCCCAGCTCGCGCGCCCTGGCGACGAAGTCGTCGAAGTCCTCCAGGGTGCCGAGGTCGGGGTGGATCGCGTCGTGCCCGCCCTCCTCCGAGCCGATCGCCCAGGGTGACCCCGGCTCGTACGGCTCGGGCGTGAGGGTGTTGTTGCGGCCCTTGCGGTATTGGTGGCCGATCGGGTGGATGGGCGGCAGGTAGACGACGTCGAACCCCATCCGGGCGATGGCCGGCAGCCGATTCCCCGCGGTCTTGAAATTTCCGGATTTGGGGGTGGCGCCCTCCGTGACGACCGCTCCCTCCGACCGGGGGAAGAGCTCGTACCACGATCCGAAAAGCGCCCGGCGCCGGTCCACGATCACCCGGTTCCTGCCGGATCTGGTGACCAGGGCCCGCAGCGGGTGCGACGCGATCAGCGCCGCCGTCTCCGGAAGCTGGACGACCGAAAACCTGGCCCGCGGGTCCAGGTTGTCGTCGCGGAGCCGCGCCGCGATCGCGAGGAACGCCGCGCGGTGGCCGCACGTCCCGCCGTCGTCCACGCCCGGGCACTCGGCCGGCCGTACGCCGCGGGCGGCCCGGTCGAACAGCCGGGCGCCCTCCTCGCACATCAGCTCGGCGTCCATGTTGCGCGGGATCTTGATGCCGGCGTCGTGCAGCCAGGTGGCGATCGGATCGCCCCACGCCTCGACGCGGAACTGCCACATGCCCTCGTCGGGGAGCTGCACCTCCACGACCCAGCGGTCGGTGCCCGGCGCCGGCTCGCGCATGGGCAGCAGCCGGCCGGGGTTCCCGTCGGGGTCGATCAGGACGACCCCGGCGGCCACGGCGTCGTGCCCCTCGCGGAACACGGTGGCGCTGATCTCGAAGGTTTCGCCCGCGGCCGCCTTGGCGGGCCAGCGCCCGCAGTCGACGACGGGGTGGATGTCCAGGATTGGGATTCGTCCGATCATCGTCATTCACGTTAGCGACGGCACACCCGGTGCCGCCGGAGTTCCAAGGCAAGCGTCGATCTGTGGTTCTTCAAGGTGTTCTGTGTCATTCGGTGCATCACGGTGGGAGTAGCCGGAGGGGCCGCTCCTACAGGGGGGTGCCCCAATGGCCCCCTTTTACCCGCGGGGAGGAGAGATCGCACCCGGTGTTCGTTCCTTTACCCGTGGTGCCTCGATTCCGGACAGGCCCGCCGCACGCTCACAACGGAGATCACCGGCAGACTGGCGACTTGGTGATGTTTGAGGCGGTTTCTTAATGGTGAGAGCGGTAAGGGAGTGCCGGGCGGGCGTGGCGCGTGGCGCCGCCGATCCGCCGGGCACGACCAAGTGTTATGGCGCCCCCGCACCCGGGAGGCGCTTTCGTGGACACGAGTGTTTTGGTCGCGCGCCGTGGCGCTGAGTAACTAGGGTCTGGCCCCGTGAGAGCAATCCGCAGGTTCACCGTCCGCACCGTCCTCCCTCCCGAGCTCGAGCCGCTGGGCGAGCTGGTCCACAATCTGCGCTGGTCATGGCACCCGGAGACGATGGATCTGTTCGCCGAGGTGGATCCCGAGGTCTGGGAGCGGGTCGGTCACGACCCCGTCGCGCTGCTCGGCGCGGTCGAGGCCGACCGGCTGCGCGCCCTCGCCCAGGACCGGCGGTTCCTCCGCCGGCTGGCCGACGCCTCGGACGACCTCCGCGAGTACATGACCGCCCCGCGCTGGTACCAGTCGCAGGACGGCGCGCCCGCCGCCATCGGCTACTTCTCGCCCGAGTACGGCATCGCCGCCGCGCTCCCGCAGTACTCCGGCGGCCTCGGCATCCTGGCGGGCGACCACCTGAAGGCCGCGAGCGACCTCGGCGTGCCGATCCTGGCCGTGGGGCTGCTCTACCGGCACGGCTACTTCTCGCAGTCGCTCTCACCCGAAGGCTGGCAGCTGGAGCACTACCCGTCGCTCGATCCCGGCGGCCTGCCGCTCACCCTCCTCAAGAACCGGGACGGCTCCCCGGCCAGAATCAGGCTCGGCCTGCCCGGCCCGCGCACCCTGCACGCCCAGATCTGGGTGGCCCAGGTCGGGCGGGTGCCGCTGCTCCTGCTCGACTCCGACGTCGCCGACAACGACGCCGCGGCCAGGGACGTGACCGACCGCCTCTACGGCGGCGGCGGCGACCACCGCCTGGTGCAGGAGCTGCTCCTCGGCATCGGAGGCGTCCGCGCCCTGCGGGCGTACTGCCGCATCACCGGGCATCCGGAGCCCGAGGTCTTCCACACCAACGAGGGGCACGCGGGCTTCCTCGGCCTCGAACGCATCCGCGAGCTCACCGAGGCCCGGCTCTCCTTCGAGGAGGCGCTCGAGGCGGTGCGCGCGGGCACCGTGTTCACCACGCACACGCCGGTTCCGGCGGGGATCGACCGGTTCCCGATGGAGATGATCGCCCGGCAGTTCGGCGGGGCCAACGCCTGGCCGACGGTGAACGTCGAGCGCATCCTGGAGCTCGGCGCCGAGCCGGACGCGGTGGACGGCGAGAAGGCCGTCTTCAACATGGCGGTCATGGGCATGCGGCTGGCCCAGCGGGTCAACGGCGTGTCGCTGCTGCACGGCGGGGTGAGCCGGGAGATGTTCCACGGCCTGTGGCCCGGGTTCGACATCGACGAGATCCCGATCGGCTCGATCACCAACGGTGTGCACGCCCCGACGTGGGTCGGCCGCGAGGTGATGGAGCTGGCCGACCGGGAGCTGCCGGGGGTGGTCGAGACGGGCCAGGGCTGGGACGCGGTACAGAAGCTCTCCGACCACGAGATCTGGGACATCCGCGGGCGGCTGCGGGCCCGGCTCGTCGGGGAGGCGCGCACGCGCATCAGGCGCTCCTGGCGCGAGCGCGGCGCGTCGGACGCCGAGCTGGGCTGGACCGACGAGGCGCTCGACCCGGGCGTGCTGACGATGGGCTTCGCCCGGCGCGTGCCGTCCTACAAGCGCCTGACGCTCATGCTGCGCGACCCCGACCGGCTGCGCGCGCTGCTGCTGGACCCCGAGAAGCCGGTGCAGATCGTGATCGCTGGCAAGGCCCACCCCGCCGACGAGGGGGGCAAGAAGCTCATCCAGCAGATCGTGAAGTTCGCCGACGAGGAGGACGTGCGGCACCGCATCGTCTTCCTGCCCGACTACGACATGGCGCTGGCCCAGTTCATGGTCACCGGCTGCGACGTCTGGATGAACAACCCGCTGCGTCCCCTGGAGGCGTGCGGCACCTCGGGCATGAAGGCGGCGCTCAACGGGGGTCTCAACCTGTCCATCCGGGACGGCTGGTGGGAGGAGTGGTACGACGGCAACAACGGCTGGGCCATCCCGACCGCCGACGGCGTCACCGACCCCGAGCGCAGGGACGAGCTGGAGGCGACCGCGCTGTACGACCTGATCGAGCGCGAGGTCGCGGACCGGTTCTACGACCGGGCCGCGGACGGGCTGCCGCGGCGCTGGATGGAGATGGTCAAGCACACGCTGACCTCGCTCGGGCCGAAGGTTCTGGCCGGGCGGATGCTGCGCGACTACGTCGTCGATCTCTACACCCCGGCCGCCGGTTCGGCGCGGACCCTGTCCGAGGACGGCTTCCGGGACGCCAAGGCGTTCGCGGCCTGGAAGCTGCGGGTCACCCGCGCCTGGCCGGGTGTCCGGGTGGAGCACGTCGAGGCGTCCGGCATCGGCGACACCCCCGAGCTCGGCGCGACGCTCGAACTGCGCGCCACGGTCGCGCTGGGCGAGCTGTCGCCGGACGACGTGGCGGTCCAGGCGGCGTACGGCCGGGTCGGGGCGCACGACGAGCTGATCGACCCCGCGTACGTCACGCTGGCGCTGGAGTCGGTGGGCGACGACGGCCGGGCGCACTGCGTCGGCACGCTGCCGCTGGACCGGACGGGCGCCTTCGGCTACACGGTGCGGGTCGTGCCGCACCACCCGCTCATGGTCTCGCCGGCCGAGCTCGGCCTGATCGCCGTGCCGGAGGAGCCCGTGGGCATGACCAACGGCACCCTGCGCTGACCTCCCCTGACCGGTACGGCCGGCATCCGGGGCGTCCCCGCGGGCTCCGCGCCCGCAGGAGGCAAACTGGATGAATCGAACGAACCGGTCCTGGGGGGATCATGAACGGTTGGACGTTCGAGGGGCAGCCGTCCGCGCTGGGGGGCGCGGCGGTGACGCTGGTCGAGGGCAGCTCGTTCTGCGTGTCCGACCGGAACGGCGACATCGTGCCGGGTGGCGCCCAGGGCGTCTACCACGCCGACACCCGGCTGCTCTGCCGGTGGGAGCTCCGGGTGGACGAGGCTCCGATCGAGCCGTTGCAGGTGTTGCCGGCCGAGCCGTACCACGCGGTGTTCCTCGGCCGGACCCGGCCGCGTCCCGGCCGCGCGGAGAGCAGCCTGCTGGTGCTGCGCGACCGGTACGTCGGCGGCGGGCTGCGCGAGGACATCACACTGCGCAACCTCTCCGACGAGGCGGCCGGGTGCGTGGTCGAGCTGCACGTCGCCTCGGACGTGGCCGATCTGTTCGAGGTCAAGACCGACCGGGTTCACCACGTCCCCGACATCGACGTCACGACCAGCCCGGACGGCGTGCGGATCTACTCCCTGAGCCGGGGCAGGGGGGTGGCGGTCCTCTCCGCGGGTGTGCTGGCCGTACCCGGCCTGCTGACCTTCCGGGTCGTCGTGCCCGCGCGGGGCGAGTGGCTCGCCGCGGTCCACGTGAACCCGATCATCGAGGAGGAGGAGTCGCAGGCCTGGTTCGCCGCCCTCGAACGGGCGGAACCTGCCGTACGGCGGGCCGACTGGGAGCGGCAGGTCCCGGAGGTCGTGACGTCGGACGCCTTCCTCGCCCAGGCGGTGCGCGCCGCGCGGGAGGACCTCGGGTCGCTCCGGCTGTTCGAGGCCGAATATCCGGAGGATCCGCCGTCGATCGCGGCGGGCGCCCCCTGGTTCATGACCCTGTTCGGGCGTGACTCGCTGCTGGCCTCGTGGTTCGCGCTGACGCTGGACCGGTCGCTCGCGCTCGGCACGCTGCGCCGGCTGGCCCGGCTGCAGGGCACGCGGGTGAACCCGCTGACGGAGGAGGAGCCGGGCAAGATCCTGCACGAGCTGCGGTTCGGCGTGGCGACGCCCACCTCGCCGCTCGGCGGGAACGCCTACTACGGTTCGGTCGACGCGACGCCGCTGTTCGTGATGCTCCTCGGCGAGCTGCGCCGCTGGGGGCTGCACCGGCAGGAGGTCGAGGAGCTGCTGCCGCCCGCCGACGCCGCCCTCGCCTGGATCGAGAACTACGGCGGCACGGACGAGTTCCTCTGGTACTGCCGCAAGACCGACCAGGGCCTGATCCACCAGGGGTGGAAGGACTCCTTCGACGGGGTCAACTTCGCCGACGGCACGCTGGCCCGGCCGCCCATCGCGCTCGCCGAGGTGCAGGGGTACGTGTATTCCGCCTACATCGCGCGCGGCCACTTCGCCCACGAGGCGGGCGACACCGAGACGGAGCGGCGGTGCAAGGAGCGCGCGCAGCGCATCCGCGCGGCGTTCAACGAGCGGTTCTGGCTGCCGGACCGCGGCTACTACGCGATCGGGCTCGACCGCAGCGGCGTGCCCATCGACAGCCTCGCCTCCAACATGGGCCACTGCCTGTGGACCGGCATCGTCGCGCCGGAGCGGGCCCGGATCGTGGCCGGCCACCTGATGTCGGACGCGATGTTCAGCGGGTTCGGCGTCAGGACGCTCTCCACGGACATGGCCGCGTACAACCCGATGAGCTATCACAACGGGTCGGTCTGGCCGCACGACAACGCCATCGTGGCGGGCGGGCTGATGCGCTACGGCTTCGTCGCGGAGTCCCAGCGGGTCATCACGGCCGTCCTCGACGCGGCCAAGGCGTTCGGGGGGCGGTTACCCGAGCTCTACTGCGGGTTCGACCGCCGGGACTTCCCCGTGCCGGTGCCGTACCCGACGTCGTGCTCGCCGCAGGCATGGGCCGCGGCGACGCCCATCCACATGTTGCGGACCCTGCTGCGGTTCGACCCGTGGGTGCCGTACCGGAAGCTGTGGATCGACCCGGCGCTGCCGGAGGGGTTCGGGGCGCTCGGCGTCATCGGCCTGCGCATCGCGGGGACGCGGGTCGACATCGAGGTCGGCGAGGAGGGCGTCGCCCGGATCACCGGCCTCCCGGAGGGCATCGAGATCATGCGCGAGGCGCGCTCCCCGATCAGCGCGATGGTCGTGAACGCCTGACAGCGAACGGAGGCGGGAGATGGAAGCGTGCAGTCCACAGCGGAGGGGACACAGATCCGCCCCTCTCCGGATCGCCATGATCGCGCCGCCCTGGTACGAGGTCCCGCCGCGCGGTTACGGGGGCATCGAGTCGATGGTCGCCGACCTGGTCGCCGGGCTCGTACGGCACGGCCACCAGGTGACCCTGATCGGCGCGGGGCGGGGAGTGGACCTGCGCACGTACGAGCAGCCGCCGTCGCAGCGGATCGGGGACGCGATACCGGAGGTGCTGCACGCGGCCAAGGTGGAACGGATGCTGGAGGACCTCGTGGTCGACGTGGTCCACGACCACTCGCTGGCCGGCCCGCTCGGTGCGGGGAGCCGGGCCGCGCCGACGGTGGTCACCTGCCACAGCACGGTCATCGGCGAGATGGGCGACTACTACCGGGCGCTCGACCCGAGGGTCGCGCTGGTCGCCATCTCCGCGGCGCAGCGCGCCCGCGGCGCGCACCTCGACTGGGTGGGCCGGGTGCACAACGCGGTCGACGTCGAGTCCTTCCCGTTCCGCGATCTCAAGGAGGACTGGGTCCTCTGGCTCGGCCGGTTCAACCCGGACAAGGGGCCGCATCTCGCGATCGAGGTCGCCCGCGCCGTGGGCCGCCGCATCATCCTGGCGGGCAAGCGCTCGGAGGAGATCGAGCACTCCTATTTCGAGGCGTACGTCAAGCCGCGGCTCGGCCAGGGGGTGCAGTACGTCGGTGAGGCGGACGCCGAGCTGAAGCGCGAGCTGCTGTCCAAGGCCCGCTGCCTGCTCTTCCCCCTCCAGTGGGAGGAGCCGTTCGGCATGACGATGATCGAGGCGATGGCCTGCGGCACGCCGGTCGTGGCGCTCGGCCGGGGGGCGGTCCCGGAGATCGTGGTGGACGGGGTGACCGGGTTCGTCCGGGGCCGGCTGACCGAGCTGCCCGCGGCGGTCGAGGCGGCGGAGAGTCTGGACCCGGGGGCCTGCCGCGCCCACGCCGCCCGCCACTTCGACGTCCCCGTCATGGTCAGGGGGTACGAGCACGTCTACCGGCGGGTCGTCCGGGGCTGCCGGGCCGGATCACCCCGCGATCTTCCGTTGGCCCGGTCGTAGGGTGGTCACGCCACGGGAACGTGTGGCGATGCGTGTCGGCTAACCGAAGGGACGACGGTGTCATGGGCGAGTTCGTCAGCGTTGAGATCAGCGACCAGATCGCGACCATCCGGCTCGACCGGCCCAAGATGAACGCCCTGAACCGGCAGGTCCAGGAGGAGATCGCCGAGTGCGCCCGGGTCGTGGACGCGGATCCGATGGTCGCCGCGGTGATCATCTACGGTGGCGAGCGGGTGTTCGCGGCCGGCGCCGACATCAAGGAGATGGGCGGCATGTCCTACGCCGACATGGCGCTGCACTCCAGGGCGTTGCAGTCCTGCTTCACCGCCGTTGCCGCGATCGGCAAGCCCGTCGTCGCGGCGATCACCGGGTACGCCCTGGGAGGCGGTTGTGAGCTGGCCCTCTGCGCCGACTTCCGGGTGGCGGGGGAGAGCGCCAAGCTGGGCCAGCCGGAGATCACGCTGGGCATCATCCCCGGAGCGGGCGGCACCCAGCGGCTGCCCCGGCTCGTCGGCCCGGCCAAGGCCAAGGACCTGATCTACACCGGCAGGCACGTGGACGCGGCCGAGGCGCTGGCGATCGGCCTGGTGGATCGGGTGGTCCCGGACGACGAGGTCTACACCGCCGCGCTTGAGCTGGCCGCGACCTTCGTGGGCGGCCCCGCCGTGGCGATCCGCGCCGCGAAGCAGGCCATCGACCAGGGCCTGGAGACCGACCTCGACACCGGCCTGGAGATCGAGCGGCTGCAGTTCTCCGGTCTGTTCGCCACCGAGGACGCCAAGGAGGGCATGGGGGCGTTCGCGGAGAAGCGCCGCCCGAAGTTCACCGGCCGCTGACCGGAAAGCCGGGACCGCGCCCGTTCGCCTGATAGGGGAGCGGGCGCGGAACCGCGCGAAAAATGGCGAGATAGTCGGCGCGGGCCGGCAAATAAATAGACTCCGAAAATTGCCAGACTTTGCCGCTATGGTGTCGGTTTATGCGGTTCATACGCGCACTGATCCCTGCCCGGCTCCGACGGGCGGCGCGCTCCCGGATAGACGCGCGGTACGTCACCAAGACAGAGCATCGCAAAGACGTGAAGGACGCTCTGTGGGAGGTCCAGCTGCTGCGCAAGGAGGTCGCGGCGCTGCGCGGAGAGGTCGACCAGATGAGGCAGGCGATCATCACCCCGCCCAAGGCCCCCACGCCCGATCCCAGGGGCGCCGACGCGCACCGGCTGGCGACCGAGACCGCCGACGCCCTCGACCGCCTGCTGCAGAACGAGATGCTCGTGTGGCAGGCGATCGACGCGCTCCGGGCTGAGCTGCGGACCGAGTCGCGGGCCCGGGAGACCGTGGCCGCGGACGTGGAGTAGCCGGTGCGTGTCACCTGGACGGCCGAGGAGCCGGCGCGGGACGGCGCGGGCGGATCGGACGGCGGCGGGGGCGAGCGCGTCTGGCGGCTCACCTTCCTGCTCGACCCCGAGGACGCCACCACCGGCGCCTGCACCGACGGCCAGCGGATGGAACTGCGCACCAACTCCTGCCACGTACGGCTCCCGCCCGCCGGCCCCGCCGCGCCGTACACGGGCCGTGGTGAGCCGTACGTGCACCCGGACCTGCTCGCGGTGGCGGCCTGGACGATGGCGGCGCCGTGGACGCGGCGGCGGGTGACCTTCGACCGGGCGATCTCCCCGGAGCTCGCCGAGGCCATTTCCGACGGCTGGGGCATCGAGGCCGGGCCGGTCGGCGAGCGGCCGAGGACGGGGAGCCGGCTGGCGATCTCCTACAGCGGCGGCGCGGACTCCGTCGCGGTGGCCGCGATCCTGCCCGACGCCCCGCTGGTTCACTTCCGGCGCATCAGCCACCCCCGCGTCCCGAACCGGTGGACGCACTATCGCTCCGACGTGCTCGCCCGGCTCGCCGCGCGGACCGGGCGCGAGCTGACTGTCGTACGATCCGACCTGGAGTTCCTGCTCGCCAGTCCCCGGCCGGGCTATCCGGAGCATCACGCGGTCGCGGCGGGCGCGCTCCTTCTCGCCGACGAACTGGATCTGGGCGGCATCGCCATGGGCTACGAGCTGGGGTCCCGCTGGCTGGGCGGCGACAGATACCTGTGCAGGTACACCCCCGACAATCCGATGTGGGCGCCGGAAGGGAGATGGGGCCGGGTGTTCGCCGCCGCCGGGCTGCCGGTCGTGCTGCCGGTCGGCGGCGTCAGCGAGGCCGTGACCATGCGCGTCGCGCTCGAATCCGAGCTCCGCGACCTGGTGCGCTGGTGCCTGCGCGGCTCCGGCGACGGGCCCTGCGGCACCTGCGGCAAGTGCCTGTACAAGGAGCTGATCCAGGCCGCCGTCGAGCGTCGCCCGCTCGCGACCACGGTCACCGCGAAGAGCGCCGTCGCCCGGAAGTGGCAGGAGTCGCCGCCGTACGGCGGGCAGGAGATGATCGAGTACGGCTGCGCGCGGGTGCCCGGGATCGAGAGCACGCCGTTCGCCCGCGCCGCCGAGCTCCTTGGCGCGACGGAGGAGTCCACCCGCTGGCTGGACCACTGCTACCCGCCCGCGATCGAGGAGATCCCGGAGCCCTGGCGTGAGCGGGTCGCCGCTTACATGGAGGGTGTGGGACTGATGACCCCGGACGAGAGCGCCCGGGTGGAGAACTGGGGGATCGGGTGAAGATCTATCTGTCCGTCGACATGGAGGGCGTGACCGGGCTGACGGACCCGGAGGAGATGCACGCGGGCGGCCGCGGATACGAGCGCGGCTGCGAGCTGATGACCGGCGACGCCAACGCCGTCGTCGCGGGCGCCTTCGACGCCGGAGCCGAGTCCGTGCTGATCAACGACGCCCACGGCTCGACCAAGAACCTGCGGATCGACCTGATCGACCCGAGGGCGACGCTCATCCGGGGGCCGGGCAAGCCGCACCGGATGGGGCAGGGCCTCACGCCCGACTTCGCCGCCGCCTGCTTCGCCGGGTACCACGCGCGGGCGGGCGTCCAGCACGGCGTGCTCAACCACACCTGGATGGGCAAGGAGATCCAGAACGTCTACCTGAACGGCGAGATCTGCGGGGAGACCCGGCTGGTCGCGGGGTTCGCCGGGTCGCTGGGCGTCCCCGTCGCGCTGATCACCGGTGACGAGGCGGTGTGCGAGGAGGCGCGCGAGCTGCTCGGCGACGTCGAGACCGTGGCCGTCAAGAAGGGCGTGGACCGCTTCTCCGCCGAGCTGCTGCCGCCCACGGTCGCCCAGGCCCGCATCAAGGAGGCGGCGACGCGGGCGATCGGCAGGCTGGCCGACTTCCGGCCGTACGTCGTGGCTCCGCCGTACACGCTGGGGGTCGAGTGGAACTCGACCGCGATCGCCGCGGGCTGCGGGCTGGTGCCCGGCACCCGGCAGGTCGGTCCCCGGCACACCGAGTTCAGCACGGACGACTACCGCGAGATCATGGCGCTCTTCGGCATCTTCGCCATGATCGCCGGATCGGTCGCGTGCGGCAGCGGCATCTACGGCTGAGGCAGGCGGCGTGACGACGACGGACGGCGGCGTTCCGGACGGGGATTCGATCGGCGCGGCCGGCGGCACGCCGAACGGCCCGGACGGCGGTTCGCCGGGCGGATCGGGCGGCGGCTTACCCGGCGGGCCGGGTAAAGGGTCGCCGGGCGGCTTACCGGGCCGCTTACCGGGCCGCGGGGGGAGGGGCCGCACCCTCACCCGGCGCGGGCTCCTCGTCGGTCTCGGCGCGGCCGGCGGCGCGGGCGCGATGTACGCCGCGATGGGCGCGCTCGGCCTCGCCCCCGACCGGCAGACCAGGGACTACACCCCGCCCCGAAAGTCCGACTTCACCTTGAACGGCCGGGCCGGGGCCACGGTCGTGATCCTCGGCGCGGGCGTCGCCGGGCTCGCCTGCGCGTACGAGCTGGGCAAGGCGGGCTACGACTGCACGATCCTGGAAGCGCGCGACCAGGTCGGCGGGCGCAACCTCACGCTCCGGCACGGCGACCGGCTTCCCGAGATCTCCGGGAAGACCCAGGAGGCGGCGTTCGGCGAGGGCGTCTACTTCAACGCGGGCCCCGGCCGCATCGCCCAATGGATGATCACCCTCGACTACTGCCGGGAGCTGGGCGTCCCGATCGAGGTGTTCGTCAACGAGAACCCCAGCGCCTACGTCTACACGAGCGGGATGCGGGCCCCGCTCCGGGCGCGCACCGCCCGCGCGGACACCTACGGCTACATCAGCGAGCTGCTGGCCAAGGCGACCCACACCGGCGCGCTCGACCGGCGGCTGACCGCGCAGGACAAGGAGCTGCTGCTCGATTTCCTCTCCGCCTTCGGCGACATCGGCGACCGGTACGCGTACACGGGGACCGAGCGCAGGGGCGAGCCCGCGGGCGCGCCGCCGTCCCTGAGTGAGGTGCTCGGCTACCGGATCGGGCGGTCGGTGAGTTTCGGGCTCGCCTATGACCAGGCCATGCCGATGCTCCAGCCGGTGGGCGGCATGGACGCGATCGTCACCGGGCTCGTCAAAGCGGTCGGGGCGGGCCGGATCCGCACCTCGGCCCCGGCCACCCGGATCACCAATCGCCCCGACGGCGTCGAGGTCGCGTACAAGGGCGGGTCGATCCGGGCGGACTACTGCGTCGCCGCGCTGCCGCCGCACATCCTCGCGCGGATCCCCGGCAACCTCGACCGCCGCACCGTGGACGCGCTGTCCACGCCGAAGCCGCTGCCCTCGGGCAAGATCGGCCTGGAGTACCGGACCCGCTGGTGGGAGGAGCAGGACCACATCTACGGCGGCGTCACCGAGACCGACCTCGACATCCAGCACATCTGGTACCCGTCGTACGGCTTCCACGGCCGGAGCGGCCTGATCGTCGGCTACTACAACACCGGAGCCGCCGCCGAGCTCTACGGAGGGCTCGCCCACCCCGAGCGGGAGCGGCGCGCGCTCGCCCAGGGCGCGAAGATCCACGGCGGCACGTACGGCCACGGGCTCCGCTCCAGCGTCTCCATCGCCTGGCATCGGCAGCCGCACATCGAGGGCGGCTGGGTCGGCTGGCCGTCGTACGAGGGCGGGTTCGCGCACCTGCAGAAACCCGACGGCAGGGTCTACTTCGCCGGGGACTGGCTCACCCATCTCGTCGCATGGCAGGCCGGATCGTTCGAGTCGGCCCGTAATGTGGTCACCCAACTGCACGACCGTGTGTTGAAGGAGTCGTAGATGCTCGACTGGGTGCCCGCCGCCGACCGCGTTGATCTGCTCGCCGCCCCCGTGGCGAAGACGGCGCCGCAGACCGGCGTGGAGCTGAAGGTCGCCGAGATCGATCCCGAGCTCTCCGACACCGCCGCGTTCTGCGAGCGGTACGGCGTGGCCCTTGAGGACTCGGCCAACTGCGTCATCGTCGCGGGCAAGCGCGGCGGCGAGGTCCGGTACGCCGCCGTCATGATCCTCGCCGACGACCGGGCGGACGTGAACGGCGTGGTGCGCCGCCACCTCGACGTCCGCAAGGTCTCCTTCGCCCCGCAGGCGGAGGCGGTCGAGCTGACCGGCATGGAGTACGGCGGCATCACCCCGATCGGCCTCCCCGCGGACTGGCCGGTGCTGGTGGACGAGAAGGTGACTCAGCGGGACTTCATCGTGATCGGCAGCGGCGTGCGGCGCTCCAAGCTGGCGTTGTCCGGCAAGGCGCTGGTCGAGGCGACCGGCGCGGAGGTGCTCCCCATCGCCCTCTGACCGTTCCCGCGCGGATTTTGTGCCGGCGCGGGAAACCTGATGCCGCCGCCATACGTTGTCATGACCAGGAATGTGGCGCGTTGGTTCAGTCATGGACGGTGCTTTAGTCGGTATGGTGCTTACGCCATGAATCAGGACGACCGACTGGGCCCCTACCGGCTGCTACGGCGGCTCGGTGAAGGCGGCATGGGCGTGGTCCATCTCGCCCTGGATCCGCACGGGAGGCAGGTGGCCATCAAGGTCCTGCGCCCGGAGGTCACCCAGGACGACCTCGCGCGCAGGAGGCTCTCGCGCGAGGTCGAGACCATGCGGCGGGTGCGCAGCCCGCACATCGCGGAGGTCCTCGACGCCGACGTGACCGGCCGCCGGCCGTACATCGTGACCCGCTACGTGCCGGGCCGCCCGCTCGACGAGCTCGTCAAGCAGGACGGTCCGCTCCCCGTGGACGCCCTGCTGCGGGTGGGAGCCGGTGTGGCCGAGGCGCTCGCCGCCGTCCACGGGGCCGGGGTGATCCACCGCGACCTCAAGCCGGGCAACGTCCTCATGCTCGACGGCCGTCCGGTCCTGATCGACTTCGGCATCGCCCAGGGCGTCGACGCGACCCGGCTCACCCAGACCGGGATGTTCATCGGCACGCCCGGCTACCTCGCGCCCGAGATCATCGAAGGGCACGAGGCCGGGCCCGAGGTGGACGTGCACGCCTGGGGCGGCACGCTCCTCTACGCCGCCACCGGCCTGCCGCCCTTCGGCAAGGGCACGCTCGAGATGATCTTCTACAACATCACCTCCGGCAAGGCCAACGTGAGCGCGGCCCCCGCGCTGATCCAGCCGGTGCTGCGCGCGGCGCTCCAGCGCAACCCGGCCAGGCGGCCGACCGCGGTCGACCTGAGCCGGCAGGTCACCCAGCTCATGCCGCGCGCCGGCAGGGTGCGCGTGCCCGACGAGATCTCCACGGTGCCGAACGTCGACGAGACGACCGGCCGTTCGATGCCCGTCACAGGTGCCGCCATGCGGCCGGCGCGCCCCGCGGAGGCCCGGCCCGCGCCGTCCGCCGACCCGGTGGAGACCCAGCCCGCGCCGCCCGCGAATCCTGGGCAGCCGACGCCCGCCCAGCCGCCCGCGGAGGAGTTCGTCTCGCTGCTCGACCAGGGCGCGTCGCCCGGCGGGGCCGGCGACCCGTTCCCGACCGTGCGGGTGACCGGCGACGACCTGCGCCGGGCCGGCCTGTCCGCGACCGGCGCGACCGGCGCGCCTGCCGCGGACGACGCGCCCACGCGGTACGCGCCGCCGACGGGCTCGGCCACGACTCCGCCTCCCGCGGCGGCGAACCCGGCGAGCCCGGCGGCCCCGCCGTCCGGGACACCCTGGGCGCCCGCGCCCGCGACCGGCGAGACCGACGTGCCCACCCGCCGCGTGCGGCCCGAGGAGCTGCGCGGCGCGCACGGCCCGCACGCGCTCTTCGAGCAGGCGCCCGAGATCTACGAGCAGACGCCGCAGGTCGGACAGCCGCATCCCCCGCCCTTCCAGCCGACCATGCGCGTGCCGCCGCCTCCGGTGGCCGCCGCCGGCTCCGCGCCCGCCACGCCGCTCCAGCGCTCCAAGGCGTACGGCGTGGCCGCCGCGATGCTGCTCCTCCTGGTGGTCGCCCTCACGGTGATCGCGCCGCTGCTCGTCACGGTGCTCGTGCTGCCGATCACGATCCTGCTCCGCGCCGCCGACATCGCGCAGCCCCAGCTGAACGCGCACAGGCCGCCCGCGGCCGCGGCGACGGACGTGGTGCGCGTGCTCGGCCGGCCCGACGCGTTGCTCAAGTCGGTCGGCATCACGATCGCGCTGGTGCCGTACGCGCTGATCCTCGGTCTTCCGGTGACGCTGCTGCTCACCGTGCTCGCCACCAAGATGTCCACGCTCGACGCGCTCAGCTGGGGGATCGCGGTGGCACTCTGGACGGTATGCGCGGGGCCGGGAGTGGAGGGTCCGAGCAGGCAGGTGCGACGCACGATCGCGTCGCTGCTGCCGACGAGAAGCGCGGCGACGGCGCTGGCCTGGGGGGCCGGAGCGGTCGCCGCGGCGGTGACGGCGATTGCGCTCACCGGGCTGATGGGTAAACAGACAGGGGGACACTTCATGGGTCCCGTCAACGTGCCCTCGGTGGTGCAGGACCTGAACCAGTTGCGTAACAAAGCAGGGAATCAGTGACGGGGGACGGACATGTCGGCGACTGAGGCTCCGGAGCGGATCGGCCCTTACCGGCTGCTTCGCCAGCTCGGCGAGGGCGGCATGGGGGTGGTCCACCTTGGCTTGGACGAGGAGGGGCGTCAGGTCGCGGTCAAGGTGCTGCACCAGCATGTCGCGTCCGACCTCAAGGCGCGCGACCGGCTCACCCGCGAGGTCGAGACCATGCGGCGGGTGCGCAGCCCCCGCGTGGCCGAGGTTCTCGACGCGGACCTGATCAGCGACACGCCCTACATCGTGACGCGGTACGCCCCCGGGCGCACGCTGGAGCAGGCCGTCCTCGAAGACGGCCCGCTGCCGGATGACGACGTCATCCGGCTGGCCCGCGGCCTGTGCGAGGCGCTGGTCGCCATCCACGCCGCCGACGTCATCCACCGGGACCTCAAGCCGGCGAACGTGATGCTCGTGGCCGGCGAGCCGCTGGTGATCGACTTCGGCATCGCCCACCTGGTGAACGCCACCCGGCTGACCCAGACGGGCATGTTCGTCGGCACCCCCGGCTACCTCGCGCCCGAGATCATCAGAGACACCGAGATCACCCAGGCGGCCGACGTCCACGCGCTGGCCGCCACCGTCTTCTTCGCGGTCTCCGGCAAGCCGCCGTTCGGGTCGGGCACGTTCGAGTCGGTCTGCTACAACATCCTCGAAGGCAAGGCGCAGATCGATCTCGCGCCGCCGTGGCTGCACGACTGGATGCAGAAGGCGCTGGCCACCGACGCCACCACCCGTCCCACGGCCTCGTCGCTCCTGCGGCTGTCCCGGGCCCTCGACCCGTCCGTCACGGTTCTGCGCGAGGTCGCCCGCGACGGCGGCACCAAGATCCTCGACGCGTCCGCGCTCAACGGGAAAACGCCGGTGGACGGCACCCGGATGCTGGACGACGCCGCCGTCTCGGCCGCACAGGGCAGGCCGTCCGCGGGACGGGACGACGACAGCTACTCCGACCTGCTGCCCCCGGTGAACTACGTCGAGCCGGAGCGGACGCGCAGGGAGCCGCGTCAGCCGAGGCAGGCCCCCGCCGTCGTCCCGCCGCCCCTCAACGGGTACCCGCCGGGGCAGCCGCCGCCGTACCAGCCGGGGCCGTCCTACCCGCCGCCGTTCCCGGACCAGAGGGTCGCCGGCTATCCGCCGCCTCCCGCCACGGGCGCCGGGCCGCAGGTCGCCCCGCCTCCGCACGTCGCGCCGCCCGCCACCCAGACCGCGCCTCCCGTCCCGACCGGCCCGTCCGCGCAGGCCCGGCCGTACGCGCCGGAGCAGGAGCGGCCGCGTTACCGCACCGGGCACCCGATCCTGGCCGGGCTGCTGCTCACCGTCCTGGTGGCGCTGGCGTGCGTCCTGCCGGTGACCGTGAGCCTGTTCGCGATCGTGGCCGCGCTCTGCCTTCGGGTGGCGCATTATCTGCTCGGCGACCTCGCCGCGCGCCGGTCGGTACGCGGCAGCAGCGGGGCCGACCCGATCCTCGCCGTGCTGGGCACCCCGTGGGCGCTGATCAAGTCGGCCTTCGCGACACTCGTGCAGGTGCCGCTCGCCGCGATGTTCGGCATGTGTGTGTGGGGCGTTCTGGTCTACATGGGCAAGATGGGCACGGATCCGGCCGCGGCCTACGCGGCCGGCGCCTTTGTGGCCGGACTGTTCGTGCTCCCCGGCGGAGGCGCGCCGCGCAAGGCGGTCGCCCGCGCGCTGACCGGCGCGATCCGCAGCCCCGGCGCGGGCATGGTGGTCGCCCTCGTCGTCGGCACGGTGGCGTTCTTCGCGGTCATGACGGCGCTCTCCGCCGGCCCGTCCTGGGTCCCGTGGCGCCCGCCGTCCGTGGCCATCGACGACGTCGTCGGCAGCCTGAAGGCGAGGGGCCAGGACACCGTCGTCAACTTGATCGGCGGACTGATCGGGGACATCACGAAGAGGATCGGTGGGGCAGTTCTCCCTTTCTAGACCTAACCAGTCCTTAGAGAGTCCTTTGGGACCGGCCGGGCACCATGGAATGGGGGGGCGAAGGGAGCGGGATGGGGTCGCCGAACGGTGGACAGCTCGGGCCGTATCGCCTGCTATCCCAACTCGGGGCGGGCGGCTTCGGCGAGGTTCACCTGGCGCTCGACACCGAGGGAAGGACCGTCGCCGTCAAGGTCCTCCACCCGCACGTCGCGGCCGACTCGCTCGCCCTCACCCGGCTGGCCCGCGAGGTCGAGACCATGCGCCGGGTGCGCGGGCCGCACATCGCCGAGGTTCTCGACGCCTCCCTGAGCGGGCAATATCCGTACATTGTGACGCGGTACGTCCAGGGCCGCCCGCTGAGCTCGGTGCTCGCCTCACACGGCCCGATCCAGGGTGAGGACCTGCTGCGGCTCGCGCGCGGCCTCGCCGAGGCGCTGGAGTCGATCCACCGGGCCGGCGTGGTCCACCGCGACCTCAAGCCGGCCAACGTGATCCTCGCCGACCACGAACCCTTCGTGATCGACTTCGGCATCGCCTGCGCCCAGGACGCGGCCTCGGTGACCGCGTCCGGTGCCGTGGTCGGCACCCCCGGCTACCTGTCCCCCGAGGTGCTGGAAGGCGCGGAGGCGGGGCCGGAGGCCGACGTGTTCGCCTGGGCCGCGACGCTCGCCTTCGCCGCCTCGGGGCGGCAGCCGTACGGGAGCGGACCGCCGGCGGCCGTCGCGTACCGCGTGGTGCACCACGAGCCGGACCTGTCGGGCGTGCCGGACTGGCTCGCCCCCCTGCTGCGGGAGGGCCTTCAGGAAGACCCGGGATCCCGGCCGGTCGCCGCCGAACTGGTGGCGCGGCTCGACTCGATCGCCCCCTCGGTCGCGGACGCCGCGCCGCCCACCCCGGCGCCGCTGCTGGCCGCCCCCATACCCCACGACAGGGGGCCGGACAGGTACGACGGGAGGCCGTCGCGCAGGCATCACGCCGACCACGTCAGGGACAGGGACGCCGTGCCGACCGCGATCTCCGGCGAGACGACCCGGGAGTGGAAGCCGCGGCGGGTGAACAACCGGCTCAGATCGGTGGAGGAGGCACGCGCCCGCCACCGGGAGCGGATCCGCAGACGCTGGGTGATCGGCACCGGCGTCTTCGCCGGGCTGATCGCCGCCTCGGCGAGCCAGTACTTCCCCGAGGTCTCCCTCCTGATCCTCGTGCTGTACGGCCTGGGCGTGCTGATCGACGCCGGGTTCGGGCTGCTGGCGAAGTCGCGGACGCGAGTGCTCGTCGATCTCGCCGGCGGGGCGGGCGTGGTCGCGCTGTGGGCGGTGCTGAGCAGCGTCTTCAGCCCGCTCACCCTGCTGCTCGCGGTGGGCGGCGTCCTATTCCTGCTCACGATCATCGCGCTCGCGAGTTGATTTGCGCTCGCTGCGCTCGCGCGGGCTCGGGGCGCCTAAGGGTCGTGGAACAAAGTTCGGTAGGGTGAGAGAGCGGGTCGTCTGGTGATGAAGAGCACACCGGGCGGAGCCGTACATCCTGGAGGTTTGCAGCGAAACTACCCGCGGGTAACATGTGGGAGCATCGGGCGCCCCGCTCGCGCCCGAAGCACCCGATGTAATCCAGCTCACGGGTACCTGGCAGTCTGAGCGGGGACGCGCATACCCCATGCGCGGCCAGCGTAGAGCCGTACGGAAACGGGAGGTCGGCCACCGGCCATGAACATCGTCGTCTGCGTGAAGCAGGTCCCCGACACTGCGACCGAGCGTAAGTTGAGGCCCGATGACAAGACGCTCGACCGGGACGCCGTCGACGGCGTCGTGAACGAGCTCGACGAGTACGCGGTCGAGGAGGCGCTGCGGCTCAAGGAGGCTCACGGTGGTGAGGTGACCGTTCTCACCATGGGTCCCGCCAAGGCCACCGAGACCATCCGCAAGGCGCTCGCGATGGGGGCCGACAAGGCCGTCCACCTGAGCGACGACGCGCTGCACGGCTCGGACGCCCTGTCCACCTCGTACGCCATGGCCCAGGCCCTGAAGAAGATCGGGTTCGACCTGGTCATCCTCGGCTCTGAGTCCACCGACGCCCGCACCGGCGTGCTGGCGGCGATGCTCGCCGAGCGGCTGGGCGCCCCGCAGCTCACGCTGGCGCGCAAGGTCGAGGTCAACGGCTCCGCCATCGCCATCGAGCGGATCACCGACTACGGCTACGACAAGGTCGAGGCCACGCTCCCCGCCGTCGTCTCGGTCGTGGAGAAGATCAACGAGCCGCGATACCCGTCCTTCAAGGGCATCATGGCCGCCAAGAAGAAGCCGGTCGAGGCGCTCGGCATCGCTGATGCCTCCGTCGACGCCTCCGCCGTCGGCCTGGCCGCCGCCTACAGCGAGGTGGCCGAGTTCGCCGCCGCCCCGCCGCGCGCCGCGGGCACGATTGTCAAGGATGAGGGCGACGGCGGGGTCAAGGCCGCCGACTTCCTCGCGTCGAAGAAGTTCATCTGAGGGGCCCCGAGATGAGTGAGATCCTGGTTCTCGTCGAGCACGTCGACGGAGAGATCAAGAAGGTCACCCTCGAGTTGCTGACCCTGGCCCGCACGCTGGGCGAGCCGTCGGCGGTGTGGGCCGGCCCCGGCTGCGGTGACGCCGCCAAGGCCAAGCTGGCCGAGTACGGCGCGGACAAGATCTACGTCGCCGACAGCGACGAGGTCGTGAACTACGTGGTTGCCCCCAAGGCCGAGCTGCTGGCCCGGCTGGTGGCGGACAAGTCGCCCGCCGCCGTCCTCGTGGCCTCCACCATCGAGGGCAAGGAGGTCGCCGGCCGGCTCGCCGTCAAGACGGACTCCGGTGTGATCACCGACGCCGTCGGCCTCGGTGAGGGCTTCGTCGCCGACCAGTCGATCTTCGGTGGCGGCGTCAACGTCCGCAGCCGCGTGACCAAGGGCACCCCGATCGTGGCGGTGCGTCCCAACTCCACCGCTCCCGTCGCCGCCGCCGGCGCGGGCGCCGAGGAGAAGGTCGAGGTCGCCCCGTCCGAGGCCGCCCGTGCCGCGAAGATCGTGGAGCGGGTGAAGGAGGAGAAGGGCGCGCGTCCGGAGCTCACCGAGGCCGCGATCGTGGTCTCCGGTGGCCGTGGCGTCGGCTCCGCCGAGAACTTCGCCATCATCGAGAAGCTGGCCGACTCCCTCGGCGCGGCGGTCGGCGCCTCGCGTGCCGCCACGGACGCCAAGTGGTACCCGCACCAGTTCCAGGTCGGTCAGACCGGCAAGACGGTGTCGCCGCAGCTCTACATCGCGGCCGGCATCTCCGGCGCCATCCAGCACCGGGCCGGCATGCAGACCTCGAAGACGATCATCGTGGTCAACAAGGACCCCGAGGCCCCGATCTTCGAGATCGCCGACTTCGGCGTGGTGGGCGACCTCTTCCAGGTCGTGCCGCAGCTCACCGAAGAGATTGAGAAGCGCAAGTAAGCTCCACGAGATCTACGGGCTCGACGGAACGGCGCCGCACGCATCGCGTGCGGCGCCGTCGCCGTAATGGCCCCGTTCGTTCCGTGTTCCACTGCCGCACGCCGGGATCCCGGCAGGGTGTCGAGCGCGCGGGACCTCAGCGGGCGGAGCGCGGGGCGGCTCCCAGGACGCCCGCGACGACGCCCGCCATGGCCGCGCCGCCGAGGAGGGCCGGGCCGTGCAGGTTCGCCAGTACGGCGAGCACGAGCCCCGTCGCCACGACGATCGCGGGAAACACCGGGAGCGGCAGCCGGTTCCGATGGGCGATCAGTTGCGTTCCCGCCGCGCCGATGACCGCCGTGGCGACGATCACGGTGACGGAGCCGGTGAAGATCCCGCCGACCAGGAGCAGGGCGTAGAAGGCCGCCACGGATCCGGCGAACCGGTCCGCCCGCCCGAGCGCGACGGCCACGGCCAGCCCACCGGCCAGGCCGCACACCCCGATGGAGTTGCCCGCGTCCACCAGGCCGAGCCACGTGCCCGCGGCCTGTCCCGCGGCCGCGCCCGCCAGATAGCAGGCGATCCAGCGGACGGGCCCGAGGGCGCGTTCGGCGATGACGCCGAGCACCAGGAGCGAGACGAGGTTGAAGGCGGCGCCGACCGGGCCGCCGCCCTGGACCAGGAGCGAGGTCCCGAGCCGCCACCACTCGCCGTCCGCGATGCGGGCGGGATCGCGCCGCAGCGCGGTCTCCAGCGAAGGGAGAGCGAACTGCAGCAGGCTCGGGACTGCGGTGACGGCGAACGCGGCCGCCGTGGCGGCGGGGAACTTCTTCACGCCCGAAAGCGTGTCAAAGTCCCCGCGGATCCGGCAGGGGGAGATGCAGTCATCTCCCCGGGACAAATGTCACATCAGGCCGCGACCGGCAGCCTCTCCTCGGTCTCCACGCGGAGCTCGGCGGGAGCCGTACGGGCCCTGGAGAGGAAACGGGTCGCGACGGCGATCAGGATGCCGAGGACGACCGCGGTCACCATCGCCACGCGCAGGGACGTCGCGCCGGACAGGAAGCCGATCACCACGGGGCCGAGCAGCAGTCCGGCGTATCCCATGGCCCCGGCCTGCGCGATCGCCGGGCCGGGGGTGTCGGTGACGGTCCCCGCCAGCGACATGGCCATCGGGGAGATCGTCGCCACGGCGATGCCGACGAAGAGCATCGCGGACAGGGCGACGACCGCCGACGGAGCGATGACGACCACGGTGAAGGTCGCCGCAGTGGCCAGCCCGGAGAAGCCCATCAAGCCCGCCGCGCCGAACCGCATCCTGAGCCGGTCACCGGACAGGCGGCCGAGCAGCATGCCCGCCTCGAAGATCGGGTAGCCGAGCGCGGCCAGGGACTCGGGCGCCATGAGGGTGTCCCGCAGGAACAGGCCGTTCCAGTCCGCGACCACGCCCTCGACCATGAACGCGCCGAAGGTGATCGCGCCGAGCAGGTAGACGATCCTCGGCATCCGGCGGCGCGGCCCCTGCGCCTCCTCGGCGGTGACCCGGTCGGCCAGGTACGTACGGCTCAGCGCCACGGACACGGGCAGCGCCAGCGCGGCGACGATCGCCAGGTGCGCGGTCAGGGACAGGCCCGCCGCGATGGCGGCGGTGCCGACCAGACCGGCCGAGATCGCCCCCACGCACCAGCCCGCGTGCATGCCGCTCATCAGCGGCCTGCCGTACGCGCGTTCGACGGTCGACCCCTGGGCGTTCATGGCGATGTCGACCGCGCCGAAGGCCATGCCGAACATGAAGGCGGCCCCGACGAGCAGGGGGAAGGACGGCGCGAGCCCGACCAGCAGCAGCGTCGCCGCGCACAGGGGAGCGGCGACGCGCAGTACGCCTCCGCTGCCCGCTCTGGCCATGATCCCGCGCATTGACTGCATGGCCAGCAGCGCGCCGAGACCCCACGCGAGGAGCGCGAGGCCGACCGACGACTCGGGGATGCCGAGTTTGTCGGTCAATGCGGGGATACGCACGGTAAACGTCCCGCAAAGCAAGCCGCCGAGCACGAAGGTGAGGATCGCCCCCCAGCGGGCCGTCCTCAAAGCGCGGGTCATTACAGGCTCCTATCTCAGTTGCGCGGAGGTCTCCAGGGGAGGAGAGCATCGCGAGTTCCGGGTTCCAGGGGATGGAAGGGGTGGGGAGTGCGGCCATGGGCCGGATGGGTCAGGCGGCCCGAGATCGTTCGGGGTCCGCCTTGACGCGCGTCCAAGAACGTTCAATCACGTTCAGGTTCGAACGCGTTCACGTGCGTTCGAGCGCGCGGTGGAATGCGGGCGAACGTCGTCCGGCCTCGATCGGGGATCGAGGCGGGCGCGGTTCGCCGGTGGACGGCTGGAGGGGGTTAGAGAAGGTCGAGCAGGCGGCGGCGCAGCTCGGTGTACTCGAGCAGATCCGGCACGTGAGTGGCGACGTCCCAGATGCCCTCACAGGCGAGCCGTACGATCCGGGACATCCCCGGGTCGGGCTCACGGTCCAGGTCCTGGCTATGCCAGCGGGCCATCGCCTCGCGTAGCGGCACGAGGAGCGTGGGGTCGCCCGCCGCGCCGGTCACCACGGCCCATCGTCGGAGCCGGCCACTCTCGACGGCCTGGAAGGTCGCTTTGAGATAAGCCGTGGTGTAGTCGCTCTCGCCCTGTGCCTCGATGAGCGCGTCGAACTCGGCGATCAGCCGCTCGATCAGGCCCTTGATCAGGGCTTCTTTGGTGCCGAAGTGATAGAGAAGGCCGCCTTTGCTGACGCCGGCGCGCTCAGCCACCGCGGCCAGGGTGAGGCCCTGGGCCCCCTGGTCGCAGAGCAGGCTCTCCGCCGCATCCAACAAGTCGTCTCTTCTCACTCTGGTTACTGTACCGTCTGGACGGTTCAGTTGGCAATCCGGGGGGTGGCCTTTCCGGGGGCACGGTTAGGCTTAGTTGGCTGAGGACAGATCGGGAGGGGTCGTGGGAACCGCCTATCTTGACCATGCCGCCACCACGCCGATGCTGCCCGAGGCAGTGGAGGCCATGACCGCGCAGCTCGGTCAGGTCGGTAACGCCTCGTCGTTGCACGCGTCCGGTCGCCGCACCCGCCGGGTGGTGGAGGAGTCGCGGGAGACCATCGCGAGCGCGGTGGGCGCCCGGCCCAGCGAGGTCGTCTTCACTTCGGGAGGCACCGAGGCGGACAATCTGGCGATCAAGGGGCTGTTCTGGGCGCGGAAACGCCGGCGCGTCCTGATCAGCGCGATCGAGCACCACGCCGCACTCGACCCCGCCCACTGGCTGGGCGACCGGCACGGCGCCGTGGTCGAACTGCTGGAGGTCGACGAGCGCGGCCTGGTCCACCCCGAGACACTGCGCGCGGCCATCGCCCGCGACCCTGGCGACGTGGCCCTCGTCAGCGTGATGTGGGCCAACAACGAGGTCGGGACGATCCAGCCGATCCAGGTCCTCGCCGCCATCGCGCACGACCACGGCATCCCGTTCCACACTGACGCGGTGCAGGCACTCGGCCAGCTGCCCGTCTCGTTCGCCGAGTCGGGGGTGGACGCCATGACGATCTCCGGGCACAAGGTGGGCGGTCCCATGGGCGTCGGGGCGCTGCTGCTGGCCCGGGGCATCGACCCCGAGCCCGTGCTGCACGGCGGCGGCCAGGAGCGCGACGTACGCTCAGGGACGCTCGACGCGCCCGCCATCGCGGGCTTCGCGGCGGCCGTCGAGACCGCGGTCAAGCACCGCGAGGTCACCGCCGAGCGGCTCACCGCCCTCCGCGACGACCTGATCGAGCGGGTACGGCAAGCCGTGCCGGACGTCATCCTCAACGGCGATCCGGTGAACCGGCTCCCCGGCAACGCGCACTTCTCGTTCCCGGGGTGCGAGGGCGACGCCCTGCTCATGCTCCTGGACGCCAAGGGGGTGGAGTGCTCGACCGGCTCCGCCTGCTCGGCGGGGGTGGCTCAGCCGTCCCACGTCCTGATCGCCATGGGGCAGGACAGCGCGCGCGCCCGCGGCTCGCTGCGCTTCTCGCTCGGTCACACCTCCACGAAGGCGGACGTGGACCGCCTCGCCGAGGTGATCGGCAACGTCGTCGAGCGCGCCCGCCGCGCCGGACTCACCTGAGCACCATCACTCATCACGACGCCCAGCCCGCGCGAGCACCATCAATCGTCACGATGCCCAACCATCACGCTCGGGGCGCGGCCGTGCCCCGACTGAGGAGCGAGTGGGCTGCGGAACGAGCGACTCCGCGAGGGGCGCGGCGGTGTCTGGACTGAGGAACGAGTGGGGAGCGAGGGACGAGCGACTCCGAGTGACGAGGGAAGACATCGACTGAAGGCGCCCCGAGCCCGCGCGAGCGAAGCGAGCGCCATAGGCACTGTCAGGTCAGGAAGTGCGCGACCGCGCTCCATGAGGGGTCGCTGTCGGCGTCGATCCAGGTTTGGCCCTCGTCCCAGCCGGACACCAGCTCCTGGATCCGGCTGGTGGCGTCGCTCGCCGGGTCGGCGTAGACGTGGAGGACCCGGGTGCCCTCCGCGCTCAGGTGTGCGACGAGGGCGGCACAGCCGTCCGCCTTGAGCCGGGCACTCAGCCGCTCCTCGAAGTCGCGCAGCGCGTCGAGCGAGGCGCCCGTGGGCTGCCCGTTCTCGTCGGCGTTCACGTACGGCAGCGTGACGCCGATGTGCTGGTCGAAGAGCGGGTGATCGACCGGACGGAGCGGATAGAGCGCGGCGGCGGTCAGGGGGCGGCCGCTGGCGGTCTGGCCCTCCAGCAGCGCCCACTGCTCGTTGCGGAAACCGTCGGCGACGTCGGCGACCACGGCGGGGAGATGGATCGCGGGGATCGCGTCGATCGGCTCGAACTCGGCCGCCACGATGTCGCCGACCCAGCGGGCCACCTCGTCCTCGCCGAGCAGTCGGTCGAGGGCGAGAAGGGTGACGTCCATCCGTGTCTCGTCATCCACATCCGGAAATATCGGATGAAATGCGGAAACGTCCACGCGAGGCGTCCCCGGCGGCACCCGCAGGCCGAGCACCAGCCGGTCGATGCCGAACGGCCGGCCCGCGACCTGCGTCGTGAACTCCGCCGCGAGCGGATCAGCCTGGCGCGACGGATGGAACTCCCACTCGGGGTCGGCAGGTGCCGCCAGCGCCCACCGATGGGCGAAGGAGCGCAGCTCGGGGTCGCCCGCGGCACTGACCACGAGGGCGCGCGGTGCCGTGAGCCCCGCGACGATCTCCCAGACCAGCGACGGGTGCAGCGCGGCGACGGCCCCGCCGATCGTCTCGTCGAGGCGCGCGGTGTCTCCCGCCTCGACCAGTGCGTCGATCTCGGGACGGGCGTCCCGCCACCAGGTCCAGAACTCCGTTATGGCCTCGGCCGGGTCCACCGGCTCGCTCTTGCGGCCGAACAGTCGCATGACCGCCGATCTTTTCAGGTCCCCACGCCGGGTGCCAACGCGGGAGCTGCGTTTATGGCGCTCGCTTCGCTCGCGCGGGCTCGGGGCGCCTTCAGTCGATGTCTTCCCTCGTCACTCGGGGCCTCGTTCCTCAGCCCGCTCGTTCCTCAGTCCAGACACCGCCGCGCCCCGAGCGTGATGGTTGGGCGTCGTGATGATTGATGGTGCTCGCGCGGACTCGGGGCGCCCCCTAGCTGTCGTGTGTGCGGCCGATCGAGGGGGCGTCGGAGGCGGGTAGCCTGAAGGCCTATGGCTCTTCGTGTGCTGGCCGCCATGTCCGGCGGCGTCGACTCCGCGGTGGCCGCCGCTCGCATCGCCGAGGCAGGCCACGATGTCACCGGCGTCCACCTCGCCCTGTCGTCCAACCCGCAGTCATACCGGACCGGCGCGCGGGGCTGTTGCACGATCGAGGACTCCAGGGACGCGCGGCGCGCGGCCGACGTGATCGGCATCCCCTTCTACATCTGGGACATGGCCGAGCGGTTCCACCGCGACGTCGTCGAGGACTTCGTCAACGAATACGCCGCCGGCCGTACGCCGAACCCCTGCCTGCGCTGCAACGAGAAGATCAAGTTCGAGGCGGTGCTCGATCGGGCGCTCGCGCTCGGCTTCGACGCGGTCGCCACCGGTCATCACGCGCGTCTGGTCGACGGTGTGCTCAGCCGGTCGGTCGATCCGGCCAAGGACCAGTCGTACGTCCTCGGCGTGCTCACCAGGGAGCAGCTTTCCCACGCGATCTTCCCGCTGGGCGACTCCACCAAGGCGCAGGTGCGCGAGGAGGCCGCCCGCAGGGGGCTGACGGTGGCCGACAAGCCGGACAGCCACGACATCTGCTTCATCGCCGACGGCAACACGCGCGCCTTCCTCGCTGACCGCCTCGGGTCCGCCGAAGGGCCCATCGTGGACGCGCTCTCCGGCGAGGTCGTCGGCACCCACGCGGGCGCGTACGGCTACACCGTCGGGCAGCGCAAGGGCCTGCACATCGATCGTCCGGCGTCCGACGGACGGCCCCGATACGTGCTGTCGGTCGAGCCGGTCTCGAACACCGTGACCGTCGGCCCGCGCACCGCGCTCGAGGTCACCTCGATCGTCGCGACCCGGCCCATCTGGAACGGCCCTTCGGGCGAGCCGCGAGAGCCGATCGCCGGCACGGTGCAGTTGCGCGCGCACGGTGAGGTGTACGGCTGCCGTGCCCAGCTCTCCGGCGCCGACCTGCACATTCACCTGGACGCCCCGGCCACGGGGGTCGCCGCGGGCCAGGGCGCGGTGCTGTACGACGGCGACACCGTGATCGGCTCGGCCACCATCGCCTCGGCGTCCTGAGTCCCTTCACCGGACTCCAGAGGACGTACGGCGCTGCCGCGGGCCGCATGGCGGTCCGGTGCGATGGCGTGCCGAGCGCGGACCATGCCCCATCGCCAGGGGCCGGACGCGTGCCCCAGCGCCGGTGCGCCGGTCCCGGACAGGTCCCGCGTGCCCGGGAGTGAGCGGGCCCGGGAGTGAGCGGGCCCGGGCACACGGGCGGGGTGGGCTACCGTCGCTTCACACCAGGTCGACGGACTCGCCGACGGGAACGCGCCGGATGTCGGCCTTCTGCTTGTCGGCCTCGGCGCCGAGCCAGCCGTCGATCAGCTTCTGGCCGAACTCGTTCACCAGCCCGTCGTGCGTCGAGTACGCCCGCGCCGGACGCACCTCGCGCAGGTAATCCACCGTCTCCCTCAGCTTCAGCCAGGGCGCGTTGGTGGGGACGAGCAGGGTCGGCACCTCCACGCCCGGCGAGGTCAGCGCGTCACCGGGGTAGAACACCTCCTCGTCGACCAGGAAGCCGACATTCTGGACAACCGGAATGTCCGGGTGGTTGAGGGCGTGCCATTCGCCGATCACCTTCACGCCGAACCCTGCCGTGGTGAACGCGTCGCCGTCCCGCACGACCTGGACCTTCGCCGGGATCTCGCCGAGCTGGTCCGCCACCGCCTGGCAGGTCCAGATCTCCAGATCCGGGCTCGCGGCACGCAGCAGGTCCGTGTCGACGTGATCGAAATGTTCGTGCGTGATGAGGACGGCGTTCGCCCCGTCGAGGAGCCCTTCCCCGCTGAACGCGCCCGGGTCGATCACCAGGGTCGCGTCGTCCTTCTCCAGCCGCCAGCAGGCGTGGCCGAGTTTGGTGAGTCTCATCCTCCCTAAGCTAATGGCGTGAACGACTTCCCTTGGGCTGAAGCAGCCGCCACCGGCGTCGGCTCGCATCCAGGAGACGACCACGTCGAGGCGCTCCGCGTGGTCTTCGGCGAGCTGTCGATGCCGTACCTGCCCGAGCTGCCGGGCCGGGGCGTCGGCGCGGACATGATCGGCAGGACGGCGTCGCTGCTGGTGGAGCTGCCCGTGGAGGTGCAGCCGTCCGGGTGGCGGTTCGCCGACCGGCCGGGGCGCGACTTCAAACGCGCTCGCGACCACCTCTCCCGCGACCTTGACGCCCTCGAAGAGGTCGCCCAGGGCTACACGGGTCCGTTGAAGGTCCAGGTCTGCGGGCCGTGGACGCTGGCGGGCGCGGTCGAGCTGCGGTACGGCGACAAGACGCTCGCCGACCCGGGAGCCGTACGCGATCTGGTGGACTCGCTCGCCGAAGGCGTGGCCGCGCACGTGGCGGAGGTGCGCAGACGCGTGCCCGGCGCGGAGATCGTTCTGCAGGTCGACGAGCCCGGCCTGCCCGGCGTGCTCGCCGGAACGGTGCGGACCGCGTCCGGATTCGGGCGGCTGCCCGCGGTGGAGCCGGCGCCCGCGGCCGAGCGGCTCAAGACGGTGCTCGGCGCGGCCGAGTCGAACGGCTCCGCCCCCTTCCCGATCGTCCACTGCTGTGCTCCGAACGTCCCCTTCAAGGTCCTGCGTATGGCGGGTGCGCGGGGAGTCTCGCTCGACGCGGCGCTGCTGCGCCGCCGGGACGAGGACCACATCGGTGAGGCCGTGGAGGCGGGCATCGCGTTCCTGCTCGGGGTCGTCCCCGGGACGGATGTCCGGCTCCCGGACATCGGCGTGGTCGCCAGGCCCGCGACGGAGCTGTGGCGGCGGCTCGGCTTCGCTCCGGCGCGGCTGGCCCGTCAGGTGGTGCTCACCCCCGCGTGCGGGCTGGCGGGAGCGTCCCCCGCGTACGCGCGCGCGGCGCTCGCCACCTGCGCGAAGGCGGCCCGGGTGTTGCGTGAGGACCCGGGCGAGTAGCTGTTCGCCAGGGTGACGACGCGCCGGGGGAGCCCCGCCGGGAAGGTATGAGCACGCCCTGTGCTCCCGTAGCGTTCTTCCAGGGGTCGTGACGAGGGGAGTTGGCATGGACGCCGAGGTCGAGGGCGCGCCGGCGGCGGCGCGAGAGCGGCACGCGGAGCTGGCCGAGCTGGCCGAGGAGGCCAACTGGCGTTACTACGTGCTCGACTCGCCGACCGTCAGTGACGCTCAGTACGACGCGTGGATGCGGGAGCTCAGGGAGCTGGAGCAGGAGCATCCCGATCTGCGCACGCCCGACTCGCCCACGCAGAAGGTCGGGGCGCCGATATCGACCGAGTTCGCCGCCGTCGAGCACCTTCAGCGCATGGAGAGCCTGGACAACGCGTTCGACGACGACGAGCTCACCGCCTGGCAGGCGCGGGCCGAGCGGCTGGCCGAGGCCGATCCCGCGCCGTACCTGTGCGAGCTCAAGATCGACGGCCTCGCGGTCGCGCTGCTGTACGAGAAGGGACGCCTGGTCCGGGCCGCCACCCGGGGAGACGGCCGCACCGGCGAGGACGTGACGCCCAACGTGCGCACCGTGCGGGGCGTGCCGCACCGGCTGACCGGCGTCGACGTGCCCGATCTGGTCGAGGTGCGCGGCGAGGTGTTCCTGCCGGTCGAGGGGTTCCGCCGGCTCAACGAGCAGCTCATGGACGCGGGGAAAGCGCCGTTCGCCAACCCGCGTAACTCCGCCGCGGGCTCGCTGCGGCAGAAGGACCCCCGGGTCACCGCCCAGCGCCCGTTGCGGATGATCGTCCACGGCGTCGGCAAGTGGGAGGGCGCCGAGCCGCCGGTCACCCAGTCCCATATGTACGACCGGCTGAAGAGCCTCGGGCTCCCGGTCAGCGACCGGTACCGGGTGGTCCACGGCCTCGACGAGATCCGCGAGTTCGTCAAGTACTACGAGGAGCACCGGCACGACCCCGAGTACGAGATCGACGGTGTGGTGGTCAAGGTCGATCGGGTCGCGGTGCAGCGGGAGCTCGGCTCCACCAGCAAGTCGCCTCGGTGGGCGATCGCGTTCAAGTACCCGCCGGAGGAGGTGACCACCAAGCTCCGCGACATCCAGGTGGGAGTCGGGCGCACCGGTCGCGTGACGCCGTACGGCGTGATGGAGCCGGTGGTGGTGGCCGGGTCCACGGTCGAGCGGGCCACTCTGCACAACGCGTCCGAGGTGGTCCGCAAGGGAGTGCTCATCGGCGACACCGTCGTGCTGCGCAAGGCGGGTGACGTGATCCCCGAGATCGTGGGGCCGGTGGTGGATCTGCGTACGGGGGACGAGCGCGCGTTCGTCATGCCGACGCACTGCCCCGAGTGCGGCACCGAGCTGGCCTACGAGCGGGAGGGCGACGCCGACCTGCGCTGCCCCAACACCCGCGCCTGTCCGGCCCAGCTCCGCGAGCGGCTTTTCTTCGCGGCGGGGCGCAACGCGTTCGACATCGAGGGGCTGGGATACGTCGCGGCCACCGCGCTCACCCAGCCGCTTCCGCCGCAGGAGCCGCCACTGCGCACCGAGGCCGACCTGTTCGACCTCACCGTCGAGCGGCTGCTGCCGATCAAGTCGGTGGTCCTCGACCCGGACAGTGGGCTGCCCAAGGCCGATGCCGAGACCGGCGAGCCCAAGGTGGTGTCCTTCTTCGCCACCGTGTCCGGCGCGCCGAGCAAGAACGCGGAGAAGATGCTGGAGGAGCTGGAGCGGGCCAAGGACCAGCCGCTCTGGCGGGTGTTGGTCGCGCTGTCCATCCGGCACATCGGCCCGCCGACCGCGCGCGCCCTCGCGGCGGAGTTCCGGTCGCTCGACGCCATCGCGAAAGCTTCGGAGGAGGAGCTGGCGGCGGTCGAGGGCATCGGTCCCCGCGTCGCGGCCGCCATCAGGGAGTGGTTCGAGGTCGACTGGCACCGCGAGATCGTGGACAGGTGGCGGGCCGCGGGTGTCCGCATGGCCGACGAGCCTCCGGCCGATCAGGGCCCGCGCACGCTTGAGGGCCTCACCTTCGTGGTCACCGGCACGCTCGCCGGGTTCACCCGGGACGAGGCCGGCGAGGCCATCACCAGCCGGGGTGGCAAGGTGGCCGGCTCGGTGTCGAAGAAGACCGGCTTCGTGGTGGTGGGCGAGAATCCCGGTTCCAAGTACGACAAGGCCGTGAAGCTCGGCGTGCCCATCCTCGACGATCAGGGGTTCCAGGTTTTGCTGGAGCTGGGCCCCGAGGCGGCCGAGGCGGTCGCCAGGCGCGGCGAGGGCTGACCTCTCGGCCGCCGGCGCGCCATCGGGGGGCGCCGGCGGCCGAGTCGCCGTCGTGGCGGGCCGAATCAGCTCGCGGTGCAGGTGACCGCGGGAACGCCGGCCGTGCCCGGCGAGGAGCCGGTGAAGCCGAAGGTGGTCGCCGTGTTCGGGGCCAGGGCGCCGTTCCAGCCCAGGTCCGTCACGGTGACGGCCGATCCGTTGCCGGACAGCGAGCCGTTCCAGAGCTGCGTGATCGACTGGCCGTTGGCGTACGTCCAGGTGACCTTCCACCCGCTGATCTGCGCCGTGCCGGAGTTCTTCACCGACACCTCGCCCTGGAAGCCGCCCTGCCACTGGTTGACCAGCGTGTACGACGCCGTACAGGCCTTTCCGGCCGGCGGCGGGGACGGGGAAGTGCTCGGTGAGGGGCTCGTGGACGGGCTGGGGCTGGACGACGGGCTCGGGGACGCGCTGGGCGAGGGGCTCGGGGATGCGCTGGGCGAGGGGCTTGGGCCGCCCGTGGGCGGGGGAGCGGCCATGGCCAGGTCGTACGCCCGCTGGGGCACGAACTGCCCGGCGCCGGCGATGCACCCGTCCGCCTCGCCCGGGGGCTTGACCCAGAGGTAGGCGGCGATCACGGAGTCGCCGGTGTCGGTGGTGCTCCAGGTACCGGTGGCCCGTCCGGCCGGGTCGCACCATTCGCTGCCGCTCGGGCCGTTGCCGTTGCGGCTGGTGTCGATGACCGCCTTCAGTCCGGAGGTGCCGGTGGCCGCGATGACGCTCTTGGCGTAGCTCACCAGGCCCGGCGTCGAGCGGTAGTTGGAGACGTTGAGGGCGATGCCGTCCGCGCTGCTTCCGACCTCGGCGCCGTTCAGCCGGGACGCCAGCTCGGAGGCGGAGAGCCATGCGTCGTGGCCGCCGTCGAAGTACACCTTGACCTGGGACGACGTGGCCTTGAACTTCTTGCCGGCGTACGCCATGGATGCCTTGACCTCGGCCTGTTGGGCGCTGCTCATGCAGTTGGACATGATCGAGAGCGCGTCCGGCTCAAGGATGACGGTGGCCGGGCGTCCGCCGAGCCCTGCCGCGATCTGGTCGATCCACGCGCGGTACGCCGTGTGGTCCGGAGCGCCGCCCGCGCTGGCGCCACCGCAGTCGCGGTTCGGCATGTCGTACACGACCATGATCGGGATCTTCCCGGTCGCGGCGGCGGCGCCGACGTAGGCGTCGACCTCGGTGCGTACGGTCGAGGGGTTGTACGACGCGAACCATCGCCCCTGCGGGACGGCGGCGATCCGGTCCCTGATCACGGCGGTGCGGCTGTCGCCGGGGTTGGCCGCCACCCACTTGGCCGCGCCGGTCTGCGGGTCGACGTAGAACGCAGAGGCATCGGCCTGGGCGGCGGACGAGGCGAAAACGGTGGTCCCCGTCGCGACGGCCGCGGCCGCGGCGAGAACTGCCGCCATCACGGGCCATTTACGAGACATGGCTACTCCATCCCGGTTGCTTGGGAGCGCTCCCACGAATCCCCTGGATGGTACGGGCGGGATGGGGCGGCGAGGGAAGACCTTCCGCGCCCGCTCGGGACGCCCAGCCTGAAAAGCCCAGGCAGTCGGACGGCCCTCCTTGGCGGCGGTGTGAAACATTCACCCGCAAGTCGCACATCTCCTACTGCATGCCGCGACACGCAATGAAGCGCAAGAAATCCGTAGTAACGGAACGTGCCCAACCGGTTTCGCGAAGTGGCCCAGAGGCCGTACCCTCCCATAGTGGCCTCTTGGGGGGTTTGTTACCGATGACTGCAGCTTCCCGTAATCGCGCGCCGGCTTCCGTGATGCCGTCTTCACGCATCCCCGTTCCGGCCGGGATCTCGCTGCCCGCGAACTCGCCCTCCGGGGGGCGCGGTTCCTCGTCCGCGACGGGTTATCCGGCGGACACCCGCGACACCGGCCCCCGCCCCGGCTCGCCGCTGTGGAGCTACCTCGCCGGGGTCACCGCGATCGGGTGCACCGCCCTGGTCGTGGCCCAGATCCGCCTGGGGCTGGACGAGCTCGCCCAGATCGGGCGCACACCGCTGTTCTGGATGCTGGCCGCCCTGGTCGTGCTGGGAGAGCTGCGCCCGGTCATGGTCAGCTCGTCGACCCTGGTCGGGGGCACCCCCACGTCCACGATGTTCACCTTCGCCGTGCTGATGCACTACGGCCTGCCGACGGCGGCGCTGCTGCAGGCCGTCGCGGTGATCGTGAGCGGCCTGGTCAACCGCCGGGCCTGGCATCGCGTGGCGTTCAACATCGCGCAGGTGACGCTCGCCTGCACCGCCGCGGCCGTGATGCTCGGCCTGTTCGGCGTGCGTTCCACTCCACTTCTGCCGTGGACGCCGCGCGGCGGGGACATCCCGGCCATCGTCGCCGCGGGCCTCGCCTACTTCGCGGTCCGCGCGCTCCTCGTCTCCGCGGCGGTCGCCCTGCACGAGCGGCGGCCGGCGCTCCGCGTGATCAAGGCCTCGATCGGGCCGCAGGCCCTCGTTTACGGCGCGCTGCTCGGGCTGGCGCCGCTGGTGGTCGTGGTCATGTCCCACTCGCCCGCGCTGGTCCCGCTGTTCGTGGCTCCGCTGGCCGCGGTCTACTTCACCGCCACCATGTCCATGCGACGCGACCACCAGGCCATGCACGACGGCCTGACCGGGCTGCCGAACCGCAAGATGCTGATCCTGCGCACCGAGGAGGCGCTGGCCGAGGCCCGCGAGCGGGAACGGGTCGGCCTGCTGCTGCTCGACCTCGACCGGTTCAAGGAGGTCAACGACACCCTCGGGCACCCCGTCGGAGACCGCCTGCTGCAGATCGTGGCCCACCGGCTCACCCACAGCGTCCGCCCGGGCGACGTCGTGGCCCGGCTCGGCGGCGACGAGTTCGCCGTGCTGCTGCCGTCCATACGGGACGCCCACGCGGCCAAGGAGGTCGCCTCGCGGCTCCGCGTCGCGCTCACCGAACCGGTACGGCTCGAAGGCATGACCTTCGACCTGGACGCCTCGATCGGCATAGCGCTCTTCCCCGACGACGCGCCGGACTTCGAGCTGCTGCTCCAGCGCTCCGACGTCGCCATGTACCTCGCGAAGGAGGGCCGCACCGGCGTCGAGTTCTATCTCGCCGACAAGGACCGCAACTCGCCCGAACGGCTGAGCCTGCTCGGCGACCTGCGGCGGGCGATCGACACGGACGAGCTGGAGCTGCACTACCAGCCGAAGGTGAGCCTCGACGACGGCCACGTGGAGGGTGTGGAGGCACTGCTGCGCTGGTGGCACCCGGTACGCGGCCCGATCTCGCCCGGGGAGTTCGTCCCGCTGGCCGAGCAGTCGTATCTCATGCGCGAGCTCACCAAGCACGTCATCGACCAGGCGCTCGACCAGGCGGCCGAGTGGTGGCACGCCGGGCTGGAGGTGCCGATCTCGGTGAACGTCTCCGCGCGCGACCTGCTCGACTCGGGGCTGCCCGACCAGCTCGAAGTGGGACTGGAACGGCTGGAGCTGCCCGCCGAGGCGATCCGCCTGGAGGTCACCGAACGCATCCTGATGACCGACCAGGCGTACACCGCCGACACGATCCGCACGCTGGCCGGGATGGGCGTGCAGCTCGCCCTCGACGACTTCGGCACCGGCTATTCGTCCCTGGTGCGGTTGCAGCGCCTGCCCGTGTCGGAGGTCAAGATCGACGGTTCGTTCGTACGGCGGCTGGCGGAGTCACCCGACGACGAGCGGATCGTGCGCTCGATCATCGACCTGGTGCGCTCGCTCGGGCTGCGGTCGGTCGCCGAGGGCGTCGAGTCCGGCGACATCGCCGCCCGGCTGCGCGACATGGGATGTCACGCGGGCCAGGGCTGGTGGCTCGCCGAGCCCATGCCCGCCGACGAGACCACGGTCTGGCTGCGCGCCCGGCTCAGCCCCGCCTTCACCAGCCGTCCCAGAGGCGTCGTACGGCTCACGCCCGGCGGCTGAGCCGGCCCGATGATCGGCGCGTCCGTCCTGGCGGGAGGGGAGCGGGAGGGCCGGTGGCGAGGGCGCCCACGGGTCCCCGGCGGGCGCCCTTCCGGACGTGCGGAGGGCCGACGTCGTCGGGCCGACGGCGCGCGTCGGTCTGTGGACAACGTCGGGCACGCTTGGTGACGAGCTCTAGGATGGCAGTGTCCACTCTCCATCCAGAAACGGGTTCGACGACTCATGTCCGCCATAACCCGCGACGAGGTCGCTCACCTCGCACGGCTGTCCAGGCTGGCGCTGGCCGACGAGGAGCTCGACCACTTCGCCGCCCAGCTCGACCAGATCGTCGCCGCGGTGGCCCGCGTCGCCGAGGTCGCCGCCGACGACATCCCGCCGTCCTCGCACGCGCTTCCGCTGACCAACGTCTTCCGCCCGGACGAGGTCCGGGCGAGCCTGACGCCTGAGCAGGCTCTTTCCGGCGCGCCCGCCGTGGAGGACGACCGCTTCCGCGTTCCCCGGATCCTTGGGGAGGAGGCATGACCGAGCTGCTCCACAAGACGGCCGCCGAGCTGGGCCGGCTGATCGCCGCGCGTGAGGTTTCCGCCGTCGAGGTCACCCAGGCCCATCTGGACCGCATCGCCGAGGTCGAGCCCAAGGTCAACGCGTTCCTGCACGTGGATCCCGAGACCACGCTCGCCCAGGCGCGCGCGGTGGACGAGCGGATCGCCGGCGGCGAGCGGCTCGGCCCCCTCGCGGGTGTGCCGGTCGCGCACAAGGACGTCTTCACCACCACCGACATGCCCACCACCGCCGGCTCCAAGATCCTCGAAGGTTGGCGCCCGCCCTACGACGCGACGGTGACGAGCCGGCTGCGCGAGGCGGGGCTGGTCATCCTGGGCAAGACCAACCTGGACGAGTTCGCCATGGGCTCCTCCACGGAGAACTCGGCGTACGGACCGACCCGCAACCCGTGGGACCTCTCCCGGATCCCCGGCGGCTCGTCGGGTGGTTCGTCCGCCGCGGTCGCCGCGTACGAGGCGCCCCTGTCCACCGGCACGGACACCGGCGGCTCGATCCGCCAGCCGGCCGCGGTCACCGGCATCGTCGGCATGAAGCCGACCTACGGCGGCTCGTCCCGGTACGGCCTGATCGCGTTCGCGTCGTCGCTGGACACGCCCGGCCCCTTCGCGCGCAACGTCCTGGACGCGGCGCTGCTGCACGAGGCGTTCTCCGGGCACGATGTGATGGACTCGACCTCGATCCACGCGCACGTGCCGCCGGTCGTGGAGGCCGCCCGCCAGGCCGACATCGCGGGGCTGCGCGTCGGCGTGGTCAAGGAGTTCGGCGGCGAGGGCTACCAGCCGGGCGTGCTCGCCCGGTTCCACGAGGCCGTCGAGCTGCTCGAGTCCCTCGGCGCCAAGGTCGTCGAGGTCTCCTGCCCGTCGTTCGGGTACGCGCTCCCGGCGTACTACCTGATCGCCCCCTCCGAGTGCTCGTCCAACCTGGCCCGCTTCGACGCCATGCGGTACGGCCTGCGTGTCGGCGACGACGGCACCCGCAGCGCCGAGGAGGTCATGTCGATGACCCGGGCGGCCGGGTTCGGGCCCGAGGTCAAGCGGCGCATCATGCTGGGCACCTACGCGCTGTCGTCGGGCTACTACGACGCCTACTACGGGCAGGCGCAGAAGGTCCGCACGCTGATCTCGCGCGACTTCGACGCGGCCTTCCACCAGGTGGACGTGCTGGTCTCGCCGACGACGCCGACCACGGCGTTCCCGATCGGCGAGCGGGCCGACGACCCGATGGCGATGTACCTCGCCGACCTGTGCACGATCCCGACCAACCTGGCCGGTAACGCGGCGATCTCGGTGCCGTGCGGCCTGGCCGACGAGGACGGCCTGCCGGTCGGCCTGCAGATCATGGCCCCGGTGCTCGGCGACGACCGCTGCTACCGGGTCGGAGCCGCGGTGGAGAAGGCGCTGGAGGACCGCTGGGGCGGCTCGCTCCTGACCAAGGCGCCCGCGCTGGAAGGACTGGGTTACCAGCATGGCTGATACTGAGACGTTCATGCCGTACGACGAGGCGCTGGAGCGCTTCGAACCGGTGCTGGGGTTGGAGACGCACGTCGAGCTCGGCACCGAGTCGAAGATGTTCTGCGGCTGCCCGACCGAGTTCGGGGCGCCGCCGAACACGCACGTCTGTCCCGTCTGCCTGGCGCTGCCGGGCTCGCTCCCGGTCGCGAACGCCGAGGCGATCGAGTCGACCATCCGCATCGGCCTCGCGCTGAACTGCACGATCGCTGAGTGGTGCAGGTTCGCCCGGAAGAACTACTTCTATCCGGACATGCCGAAGAACTACCAGATCAGCCAGTACGACGAGCCGCTGTGCACCGACGGCTACCTCGACGTCGTCGTCGACGGCGAGACCGTGCGGATCGAGATCGAGCGGGTCCACCTGGAGGAGGACACCGGCAAGTCGACGCACGTCGGCGGGGCCACGGGCCGCATCCACGGCGCCGACTACTCCATCGTGGACTACAACCGGGCCGGCATCCCGCTGGTCGAGATCGTCACCAAGCCGATCCCCGGCACCGACCGGCTCGCCCCCGAGGTCGCCCGCGCGTACGTGACGGAGCTGCGGGAGGTCATGCGCGCGCTCGGCGTGTCGGACGTGCGCATGGAGGAGGGCTCCCTGCGCTGCGACGTCAACGTCTCGCTCATGCCGCGCGGCGCGTCGGAGTGGGGCACCCGCAGCGAGACCAAGAACGTCAACTCGCTGCGCAGCGTCGAGCGCGCGGTCCGCGGCGAGATCGAGCGCCAGGCGGCGATCCTCGCCGACGGCGGCCGCATCGTCCAGGAGACCCGGCACTTCCACGAGGACACCGGACGGACCACGTCCGGCCGTTCCAAGGAGGAGGCGCAGGACTACCGCTACTTCCCCGAGCCCGACCTGCTGCCCATGGCCCCCGACCGCGAGTGGGTCGCCTCGCTCAAGGCCGACCTGCCCGAGCTGCCCTCGGTACGGCGCGGCCGCCTTCAGGCGGAGTGGGGAGTGTCCGACCTGGACATGGCGGCGATGCACAACGCGGACGCCATCGACCTGGTCGAGGCGACCGTGGCCGCCGGGGCTCCCGCCGCCGACGCGCGCAAGTGGTGGATGGGTGAGCTGGCCCGTCGGGCCAACGAGGCCGGCAAGCCGCTCGCCGAGCTGCCGATCACGCCGGCGGAGGTCGCGCGGGTGACCGAGCTGGTCTCCTCGGGCGCGCTGAACGACAAGCTGGCCCGCCAGGTCCTTGAGGGCGTGCTCGCCGGCGAGGGTTCCCCGGACGACGTCGTCGCCAAGCGCGGCCTTCAGGTCGTCAACGACGAGGGCGAGCTGCTGGCGATCATCGACAAGGTTCTCGCGGAGAACGCCGACGCGGCGGACAAGGTCCGTTCCGGCAAGGTGGCGGCCGCGGGCGCCCTGGTCGGTGGCGTGATGAAGGCCAGCCGGGGCAAGGCCGACGCCGCCCGGGCCCGCGAGCTCATCCTGGAGAAGCTCGGCGTCTCCTGACGCCAGGCCACTGGTCTGGAGCCGGCCGTGTCTGGCTCCAGACCGGTCAGGGCACGCGCGGTGAGGACCCCGACGCTTGGGACGCCGACGCTTGGAAGGCGGCCGCGATGACCGACGGCCGCCTCCGTGACGGCTGCCTCCGTGACGGCCCTACGCCACTGATCCCTCAGGCTGAGACGGGCTGAGTGCTCGTGGCCGATCTCCGAGTCTTGTGATCTGATTTCCGGCATGTTCAGGAGGGGGTGCTTTAGGGTTAACTGAGCGGAGATGCCCCTGGGCCGGAGGAGACTTAGGCGTGCGGAACGCGGAAGCGTCCATCGGACCGCCGACGGATCCGTTCGCGGCGGCGCCTCCGCCTGAGTCCCCCAGAAAGCACCCGGTACGGCCCGCGTCCGGAACGCTGCCCCCCGGGGTGTCGGCCGACATCTACGGCGGATCGTCCGCCGCGCCTCCTGGGCTGCGAAGCCCCGACAACCCGAACGACCTGAAGAGCCCGAACTCCTCGGACGGGCCCGGTGTCCCGGCGCCCGCCGTGGCTCCGGCGGTCCAGCCGTGGCCGGTGGCGGAGCGCCCGGCGCGCGAGGAGCCGCCGCCCCGCACCGACCCACCCGAACCGGAGCCGGGGCCGGGCTCGCGCCGGAGACTTCTCAAGTTCGGCGTGCCTGCCGTGCTCGCCCTGCTGTTGCTCGCCTATCTGGTGCCCGCCGCGCTCATGGCCGGTCGAGTGCTGCCCGGCACCACCGTTCTGGGCGTCGACATCGGAGGCCAGACGGAGGCGGAGGCCGTACGGATCCTGACGAAGAGGCTGTCCGGCCTGGCCCGTACGCCGGTGATCGTGAAGCGGGGCCTGGAGCGTGCCTCGGTCAACCCGGAGCAGGCGGGGCTCTCCCTCGACGCGGAGGCGACGATCCGGCAGGCGTCGGGGGGTTTCCCCAGCCCAGGAGCGGTCTGGAACGCTCTGACGACCGGTCACGAGATCCCTCCGAAGATCGTGGTCAATTCGTCCCGGCTGGAGATCGCGGTCGCCAGGGATGTCGCGTCCGTCTTCGCCGCGCCCGCGCGGGAGGGCGGCGTCGAGTTCAAGGGGCTGACCCCGGTCCCGATCTACCCGAAGGCGGGTCGGCAGATCGACCAGGCCAAGGTCGCGGCCGACATCCGGCGGGCGTACCTCAACCCGGACGCGATGGTTGAGGTGGAGGTCGGGGCGGATGAGGCCAAGGTGACGCGGGCGGAGGTGCGCCGCGCGCTCGCCTGGGCGAAGCGGGCGGTCGCCGCCCCGGTCACGGTCACGGCCGACCGGGGGGCGGTGCAGATCTCCCCCGAGGCCATCGCCGCGAATCTCACGTTCACCGTGGACCGGGAGCGCGAGTTGCGGCCCGTCTTCGACGCGGGCCGGGCGCTGGACGGCGTGCAGGACCGGCTCATCGACCCCCGGCGGCTGCCTCGCGACGCCACGTTCACGATCACCGGTGGCAAGCCCGCGCTGGTACGGGCGAAGGCCGGCCACACGCTGAACACGGCCCGCCTGTCCTCGGACGTCGTCAAGGCGATCACGGCGGGGAGCCGTACGGTGCGAGCCTTCGTGACCACGGGCCGGCCGGGCGTGACCGATGACGAGGCGCGCCAGATGGGGATCAGCGAGCGGGTCGGCGACTTCACCACGTCCTTCGCGTGCTGTCTGCCGCGGGTCACCAACATCAAGACCGCGGCGCGCGCGCTCGACGGCCGGCTGGTCCGGCCGGGGGAGTCGTTCTCGCTCAACGGTTTCCTGGGCAGGCGGGAGCCCACCGGAGGGTATGTCGGCGGCGCGGCGCCGACGCGGACCCGCGGGACGGCCGGGGCCGACGTGGCCGGCATCTCGCAGGTCGCGACCACGCTGTTCAACGCGGCCATGCGTGCCGGGCTGGAGGACGTGGAGCGCACCCCGCACGACCACCACATCAGGAACTACCCCCCGGGTCTGGACGCGGCGGTCTCCTATCCGGGCCCCGACCTGGAGTGGAAGAACGACTCGCCCTACGGCGTGCTGGTACGCGCGAGCGCCACGGACACCTCGGTGACCGTCGAACTCTGGAGCACCAAGCGGTACGAGGTCGAGTTCTCCGATCCGGTCCGGTCCCAGCAGGTCAACCCCGAGGTCCGTACGGTCGAGGGGCCCGGCTGCGTGCCGGTGGCCGGTCAGGCCGGGTTCACCGTCGAGGTCACCCGTACGCTCCGGCAGAACGGCAAGGTGGCCGGCCGCCAGACGTTCACGACCACCTACGCGCCGGAGACGACGGTCGTCTGCGCCGCGGCCCGCTGACGGCCCCTGGGCCGCTCCCTACGGTGCCTGAGGGCCGCCAGAAGGCCCCGGGGCGCCCATCCCGGGGGGTGGTCAGGCGTTGAGGGCGGCCCGCAGGGCGGTGGCGTAGGCGCGGGGGTGGGTGGTGTTGCCGTTGTGTCCGCCGGGGAACTCGCGCAGCCGCGTGCCGTGCAGGTCGGCCAGCGCGGTGGCGCACGTGCGGTCGAAGACGGTGTGCGGTGTGGTGCGGCCGACCGCCGGGACGACGCGGGTGGGCGTCTCCTTCAGCGCGGCGACATCGAGGGTGTCGCGGATGACCGCGGTGAAGTCGTGCTCGATGAAGAAGGCGAAGTTGCGGACCCGCTGCGGGGTCATCGGCTGCGGGGTGAGGCCGGGTTCGGCGTCGGGGTTGGAGCGGTCGATGCCGAGGACGTCGGCGATCATCGCCAGAGCCGCCGGCAGGCCGTCTCGCCGGTGGATGTGCTGGATCTCTTCCAGTTCGCGTTCGTGGCGGGCGCGCTGCTCGGCGGGGAGCAGGCGCGGGCTGACCGGTTCGTGGGCGACGAGCGTGCTGATCTGTTCCGGGTGCCGGACGGCCAGGTGGAAGCCGATGGAGGCGCCGAGGCTGCAGCCGAGCATGAGCACGGGCCGGTCGGTGAGCTCGGCCAGCAGGCGGTGGACGTCGTCGGCGTGCTGGGCCAGTGTCACGCCCTGCGCGGGGTCGTCCAGGGTGCTGCGGGACAGGCCGCGGCGGTCGTAGGTCACCACGGTGTAGTCGCCGGCGAGCTGGTCGACCAGGTCCGTGCTGCGTCCGGCGTCGCCCTCGCCGCTCTGGGAGATGAGCAGCATCGGGCCGGTGCCGCGGACCTCGTGGTAGAGCGTGGCGCCGGGCACGCGCAGCAGGCCGGTCGTCGTGGTGGCGGTCATGGACATCCCTTCGGGTCGGGCCGGTACGGCCGGGTCGTGATCGACCATAATTCATCATTTTAGATACATCAAGCTTGATGCATCTCCCTTGATATATCTTGGGGGCATGAACGGAGTCGAGCTGTTCCTGCTGGGGCGGACCCTGATGAAGATCGGTGAGGAAGCCCTGCCCACCGAGGGCATAGGACAGCACTCCACCAGCGTCCGGACGGTCCTGATCGTGGCCACCGATGTGCGCGCCCACCCCGGCAGCGCGGTGGGTGAGATCGCCGTCAGGACCGGTCTGCCGCAAAGCGCCGTGTCGGCGGCGGTCGCCCGGCTCCGCCAGGCGGGTGCCGTGGTCACCGAGCCCGACTCCCGCGACCGCCGTCGGCTCCTGATCCGCCCCGCCCCCGATGCCTCCCCCCGCGTGGCAGAGGTCAGATCGGCGCCGATCGACGCCGCGCTGGTGACCGCCCTGGGCACCGACGACCCGGAACGGGTGGCCCGGGTCGTGGCGCTCCTCGACGAACTCGCGCGGCACCTGAGCCCACAGGCGCTCGCCCGTCTACGCGGCTGAGGTCGCCGGCCGCTGGAGTGGCGTCCGCGGCGCCTGCCGCCGGCCCGTGACGGTCTCGGGCGGGTCAGTGAGTCGGGATGACGAGGATGCGGTCGTCGCCGGGGCGAGGGGTGCCCCTGCCGTCCTTGTTGCTGGTGGTCACCCACAGGCTTCCGTCGGGAGCCCTGGTGACGGCCCGCAGCCTGCCGTACTCCACAGTGAAGCGGGCGATGGGCCGCCCGACGGCGCCGTTCCCGGTGAGGGGGATCTGCCAGAGCCGGCGGCCGCGCAGCGCCGCCGCCCACAGGGATCCGTCGGCGTACGCGAGACCGGACGGCGACGCCTCGGCGGGGCGCCAGGTGAGCAGCGGATCGGTGAACCGGCCCTTGCCGCCGAAGCCCTCGACCACGGGCCAGCCGTAGTTGTGGCCCTTCTCGATCAGGTTGAGCTCGTCCCAGGTGTCCTGGCCGAACTCCGTGGCGTACATGCGCCCCTGGGGGCTCCAGGCCATGCCCTGGACGTTGCGGTGACCGTACGTCCACACGAGCGTCCCGAACGGGTTGCCGGGCGCGGGCTTGCCGTCGGCGGTCATCCGGAGGATCTTGCCGCCGAGCGAGTTCCGGTCCTGCGCCATCTCGCCCTGCCCGGTCTCGCCGGTGGAGGCGTACAGGTAGCCGTCGGGGCCGAACTCCAGCCGACCGCCGTTGTGGATCCGGCCCTTCGGGATGCCGGTCACGATGGGGGTGGCGTCGGAGAGACCGCCGTCGTAGCGATAACGAACGATCCGATTGTCATCATTTGCCGTGAAATAGACGAAGATGAGGTGATCGTCGGAGTATCGGGGAGAAACGGCGACGCCGAGCAACCCGCCCTCACCCTCGGCGGACACTCCGTCGATCACCCCCACCGCGCTGCTGCGTCCCTGGGGTGTGACGCGGAGCAGCCGGGCCGTGACCCGCTCGGTGACCAGGGCGTCGCCGCCGGGCAGGAACGCGACCCCCCACGGCACCGCCAGGTCCTTCATGAGCGTCCTCGGCGTGCCCGGAGGCCGGGCCTGCGCCGTGCCCGCCGGAGTCTCCGTGGCCGTCCCGCCCCTCGCCGCCCCGGTCGCCTGACCGCCCGAGGACCCGGCCTCGTCGCCCATGCCCGCGGCAGGGGCGCATCCTGTCGCGATCGCGGCCACCAGCAGCGCGCCGACCACCGATCTCGACAATCTCGTAATGCCCATCGTCGCGACCTCCTCAGTCCCCATACTGGTGCCCGAATTGGCGGGTTCCCTTAAGTTGGTCCCGTGAAGATCTGGGTCGCATCGGAGGACGTCGCCGACGGGCTGTCCGACCTGCCGGGGCTGGACATCGCGGTTTACGACGGCAGGGGACCGGTCCCCGCCGGGGCCGGCGAGGTGGAGGTGTGGGTGCCGCCGCTCGTGCCGGTGAAGGACGTCCCCGGCCTACTGACCCGCATGACGAGCCTTCGGCTGATCCAGACCGTGACGGCCGGTGTCGACCCGTACCTGCCGCACCTGCCCGCCGGCGTCACCCTGTGCAACGCCCGCGGCGTCCACGACGCGGGGACCGCCGAGTGGGCCGTGGGTGCGATGATCGCCTCACTGCGGGACTTCCCCGCCTTCGCCGCCGCCCAGACGCGCGGGTCCTGGACCTGGCACTACACGGGGGTCCTCGCCGACTCGACCGTCCTCATCGTCGGATACGGCTCGATCGGCGAGGCGCTGGAACGGCGCCTTTCCGGTTTCGAGGTGGAGATCGTCCGGGTGGCCAGGAACGCGCGTCCGGGCGTACACGGGCTGGACGAGCTCCCCGAGCTACTGCCCAGCGCGGACGTCGTCGTGCTGCTGGTCCCGGCCACGGCCGACACGGCGGGCATGGTCGACGCGAGGTTCCTCGCCCGGATGAAGGACGGCGCGCTGCTGGTGAACGCGGCCCGGGGCTCGGTGGTCGACACCGACGCGCTGCTCGCCGAGCTGCAGAAGGAGCGGCTGCGCGCCGCGCTCGACGTGACCGCCCCGGAGCCGTTGCCGTCCGACCACCCGCTGTGGACCGCTCCCGGGGTCTTCATCACGCCGCACGTGGCGGGCAGCACCCCCGCCTCCCTCCGCCGGACGCGGGCGCTCGTCCATGACCAGATCGCGCGGTACATCTCCGGCGAACCTCTTAAAAACCTCATCACAGGGCTCTACTGACCCGCGAAGGATTCCGGAAAGTGGCTGCCCCGTGACCTGCGGTCCGTACGGTGAGATCATCGCGCAGCTGGTTATCGGATCGGTGACGACTCGGCCGTTGTCGTCGCCCCGAACGGCGGCGGTGCGCAGACTGGCGACGTGACAGGGAGAGTAAAGCCGAGTCGATGGCGGGAGGGACTGCGTGACTCGCAGGCGTGACCCCAGGGTCCCGCTCACCGCCGTGTCCGGTCTCGGCGCGGCGGCGGTCGCGGCCGTCCTCATCGCCGGGGGCGCGTCGTCCGCGGTGGTCGCCGTGGTGGGTGTCGTCACCGGCCTGCTCGCCTTGGTCTCCTTGGTGCTGGCCTCCTCGCGGGTCGCGCCCGGGCAGCGGCGGCGCGCCGCCGCCTGGCGCTGGCTGGAGGCCGGCTCCGTGACCTGGCTCGCCGGCATCGGGCTGAGACCGGTCGCCGACGGCACGCCGTTCGTGCTGACCTTCGCCGACCTGCTGCTTCTGTTCAGCTCGTTACTCCTGATGATCGGCTGTGCCCTCACGGCGAAGCCCCCTCCGTACAGCAGGGGCGTGGTCAGGCAGGTCACGGACGCCTTCCTGACCGCGGCCTCGATCTTCGCCGTGGCCTGGGTGTGGTTCCTCGCCCCGATCTTCCACGGCATGGACGACGCCACCACGATCTTCTCCACGTTGGCGCTGCCCGTCGTCTGCCTGCTGGCGACCTCCGGCGTGGCGCCCGCGATCATCGGCTCGCGGGCCGCCGACCGGTCGATCGGCCTGGCCGGCGTCGGCGTGCTCGGCGCGATCACCGTGGCGGAGTTCGCGACCGCGGTCGCCAGGCTGGACGGCGACGCGCCATCGCTGGCCGTGAGCCTGGTCGCCCCCGTCGCGTTCCTGATCCTCGCCGCCGTGCCGTGGGTCGAGGTGCGCCGCCGCCGTCCGCTGCCCAGCGCGCTGTCGGCCGTCATCCCGCTGCTCCTCGTCGGTGTCGCCACGGTGGCGGTCGCCTTCCACGCGTTCACCGGGGACCGGGACCGGGTTCTGCCCGGCCTCGGCGCGGTGATCGTCCTTGTGCTCATCGGCAGGCTGACCCTGCTGGTGGTCGAGACGGCCGGGATGCGCCGCCTGGTGGACGTCGGGGAGCGGCAACTGCGCCGCCTCGCCGAGAACACCGGTGACGTGGTGCTGCTGTGCGACCACGACGGCGTGATCCGCGAGATCGGCTCCAGCGTGCGGAAGACGTACGGCTATCGCTCCGCCGACCTCGTCGGGCGGCCGCTGGTCGACTACATCCACCCCGAGGACGTGCCCACCGTCCAGGTCCTGCTCCGGCGGCTCGACAACGACGGCGAGGCGGTGCTGGCACGCCACGAGAGCTGCCGGATCGCCTGCCGGGTCCGCGCCTCGGACGGCACCTGGCGGCCCGCCGAGTCGGTCGCCACCCGCCACGTGCGCAAAGAGGACCTGATCCTGGTCGCCGTGCGCGACGTCAGCGACCAGGTCGCCCTGCGCAACCAGGTGACCCACCTCACCTTCCACGACGGGGTCACCGGGCTGCCCAACCGGGCGTACTTCGAGGAGCGGGCCCGCGAGGTCCTCGCCCGCCCCGGCGGCGGCCGCACCGCCGTGATCTTCCTGGACCTCGACGGGTTCACCGGCGTGAACGACTCGGTCGGCCACGCCAGCGGCGACTACCTGCTCGGCCAGGCCGCCCGCCGGCTGCGGGCCGCCGTACGCGCCGACGACACCCTCGCCCGATGGGGCGGCGACGAGTTCGCCGTGCTGCTCGAAGGCGGCTCCTCAAGCAGCACCGACGCGCAGACCGCGATCGACCTGGCCGAGCGGATCGTCCGCGCCGTCTCGTCCGAGCCGTTCCGCGTCGCCGACCGCGACATGCCGCTGACCGCGAGCGTCGGCGTGGCCTTCGCCGAGGACGGCGTGCCCGCCGGCGACCTGCTGCGGAACGCCGACGTCGCCATGTCGCGGGCCAAGGAGATGGGCGGGCGCCGGGTCGAGGTGTTCGCCGCGCACATGCACGCCGACGTCGTACGCCGCCTCGAACTCGCGGCCGATCTGCGGCGCGCGCTCCAGGAGAACCAGTTCGCCGTCGAATACCAGCCCGTCGTCGATCTCGCCACCTCGCGGGTCACCGCCGTCGAGGCGCTGGTCCGGTGGTGGCGCGGCAGCGTGTTCGTGCCGCCCGAGCAGTTCCTCGGCCCCGCCGAGGACACCGGGCTGATCGTGCCGCTCAGCGAATGGATACTCAAAGAGGCCTGCCGCGAGGTGGCCGGCTGGCGGGAGTCCTCCTGGGACATCGGACTCTCCCTCAACCTGTCGGCCCGGCAGATCACCGCTCCCCGGTTCGTGGAGACGGTGTCCGAGGCGCTGGCCGAGAGCGGGTTGCCCGCCAGCGCCCTCACCCTCGAAGTGATCGAGGAGATGCTCGTCGAGGACGCCGAGGACACCGTGGCCAAGCTGTCCGAGCTGCGCGCCCTCGGCGTCCGGCTCGCGATCGACGACTTCGGCACCGGCTACGCCTCCCTGGCCTTCCTCCGCCAGTTGCCGGTGGACATGATCAAGATCGACCCGTCCTTCGTCTCAGGACTCGGATGTGACGAGACTCTCACTCTGCTCACCCGCACGATCGTGCGCCTCGGCCACGACCTCGGCCTGATCGTCGTCGCCGAAGGCATCGAACGCCCCGAGCAGCTCGAACTCCTCAGAGAGATGGGCTGCACGAGAGGCCAGGGCTACCTCGTCGCCCGCCCCATGCCCGCCCGCGGAGTCGACCACCTCATGCGCACCGCCCTCCAGAACACCGCGTAGATGGGTCTATCCGCCGCGTCTTCGGCCCTTTGGCGCGGCGGTCTCTCCTCCACCGCCGCCGTCCCCGAACAAGCGAGCACCATTGATCGCGGCGCCCAACTATCACGCTCGGGGCGCGGCGGTGTCTGGACTGAGGAACGAGGGGGAGCGAGGGACGTGAGGGGCGCGGCGGTGAAGTAACCGACGAGCGAGTGGGTGAGGTACGAGCCCCGAGCGAGGAGGGCACGAGCCGACTTCGGGCGCCCCGAGCCGCGCGAGCGCCAACATTCATTACGGCGCCGAACCGCCCTGCGAGGGGCGCGGCGGTGTCTGGACTGAGGAACGAGTGGGGAGCGAGGGACGAGCGACTCCGAGTGACGAGGGAAGACATCGACTGAGGGCGCCCCGAGCCCGCGCGAGCGGAGCGAGCGCAATAGACACAGTCAGGTGTTCGAGGAGGCGAAATTGATCTCATATAGTGAGATCGGTGTCCGAGATAATTTGACGAGGGCGCGCGCATCGGACATCGTGTAGCCATGCATCGCAGTGGGATTCTCGTAGTACTTCGCAGGCGCGCGGCCTGACGAAGCACTCGGTCCTGCGCGCGCCCCAGATCCGCATTCGCGGTCGGGGCATTTTTTATGCCAACACACAGACAGCTCAGCCACAAGGAACGAGCCGATGACCGAAGAGATGACAGGTGCCCAGGCCCTCGTGAGGGCGCTGGAGCACGTCGGGGTCGACACGGTGTTCGGGATCCCGGGCGGCGCCATCCTCCCGGCCTATGATCCCCTCTACGACTCGACCAAGGTCCGGCACGTGCTTGTACGCCATGAGCAGGGCGCCGGCCACGCGGCAGAAGGGTACGCGCAGGCCACCGGCAAGGTGGGGGTCTGCATGGCGACCAGCGGGCCGGGGGCGACGAACCTGGTCACCGCCATCGCGGACGCGTACATGGACTCGGTGCCGATCGTCGCCATCACCGGCCAGGTGGCGACGCCGATGATCGGCACGGACGCCTTCCAGGAGGCGGACATCTCCGGCATCACGATGCCGATCACCAAGCACAACTTCCTGGTCACCGACGTTGCGGACATCCCCAGGACGATCGCCGAGGCGTTCCACATCGCCTCGACCGGCCGTCCGGGCCCGGTCCTGGTCGACATCGCCAAGGACGCGCTGCAGAAGGCGACCACCTTCTCGTGGCCGCCGGTCATGCAGCTCCCCGGCTACCGCCCGGTCACCCGTCCGCACTCGAAGCAGATCCGTGAGGCGGCGCGGCTGATCGCGGAGTCCAGGCGGCCCGTCCTCTACGTCGGCGGCGGTGTGCACAAGGCCAAGGCGGCGCCCGAGCTGCTGCGGCTGGCCGAGCTGACCGGCATCCCGGTGGTCACGACGCTGATGGCGCGCGGCACGTTCCCCGACAGCCACCGTCAGCACATGGGCATGCCGGGCATGCACGGCAGCGTCTCGGCCGTCGGAGCGCTCCAGCGCAGCGACCTGCTCATCGCGCTGGGCACCCGCTTCGACGACCGGGTGACCGGCGAGCTGTCCAGCTTCGCGCCGAACGCCAAGGTCATCCACGCGGACATCGACCCGGCCGAGATCTCCAAGAACCGGCACGCGGACGTCCCGATCGTGGGCGACTGCCGCGAGGTCATCACCGACCTGATCGCGGCCATCGAGCACGAGCACGCCGAGGGGCGCAAGGGCGACTACGACGAGTGGTGGACGCTGCTGGACGGCTACCGCACGACCTACCCCCGCGGATACGAGGAGTTCGCCGACGGCTCCCTGGCCCCGCAGTACGTCATGGAGCGGATCAGCGCCATCGTCGGGCCGGACGCGTACTACGCGTCGGGCGTCGGGCAGCACCAGATGTGGGCGGCGCAGTTCATCGGCTACGAGAAGCCGGGAACGTTCATCAACTCCGGCGGCGCGGGCACGATGGGCTTCGCGGTGCCGGCCGCGATGGGCGCCAAGATGGGCAGCCCCGAGTCCGTCGTGTGGGCGATCGACGGCGACGGCTGCTTCCAGATGACGAACCAGGAACTGGCCACCTGCGCCATCGAGGGAGTGCCGATCAAGGTTGCCGTCATCAACAACGGTAACCTCGGCATGGTTCGTCAATGGCAGACCCTCTTCTACAACCAGAGGTACTCCAACACCGACCTGCAGACCGTCCGGCGGATCCCGGACTTCGTCAAGCTGGCCGAGGCGTACGGTTGTGTGGGGCTGCGTTGCGAGCGCCCGGAGGACGTCGACGCCACCATCCGCAAGGCCATGGAGATCAACGACGTTCCCGTTGTGATCGACTTCGTCGTCCACCAGGACGCGATGGTCTGGCCGATGGTCGCCGCGGGCACCAGCAACGACGACATCAAGTACGCCCGAGACATGGCGCCGAAGTGGGAGATCGAGGACTGATGAGCACGCACACGCTGTCGGTGCTGGTCGAGAACAAGCCCGGCGTGCTGGCGCGGGTCGCCAGCCTGTTCTCCCGGCGAGGCTTCAACATCGACTCGCTTGCCGTCGGGCCGACAGAGCACGACGACATCTCCCGGATGACCATCGTGGTCAGCGTGGAAGAACTCCCGCTGGAGCAGGTCACCAAGCAGCTCAACAAGCTGGTGAACGTCCTAAAGATCGTGGAGCTGGACACCGTGCAGTCGGTGCAGCGCGAGCTGATGCTGATCAAGGTGCGGACCGACGCGGACAGTCGGTCCCACGTCCTGGAACTGGTCAACCTGTTCCGCGCGCGATGTGTCGACGTCGCGCCGGACGCGGTGACCATCGAGGTCACCGGCACGTTGGACAAGCTGGAGGCCTTCGTGCGGGTTCTTGAGCCGTACGGCATCAAGGAGCTCGTGCAGTCCGGCATGGTGGCCATCGGCCGTGGTGCCCGTTCCATCACCGATCGCTCGCTCCGTGCGCTGGACCGCACTGCATAGCCGAGAAAATCACTGAAAGGCAAGCAAGTGACTGAGATCTTCTACGACGACGACGCCGACCTGTCGATCATCCAGGGTCGGCACGTGGCCGTCCTCGGGTACGGCAGCCAGGGTCACGCGCACGCGCTGAGCCTGCGCGACTCCGGGGTGGACGTGCGCGTCGGTCTGCTTGAGGGCTCGAAGAGCCGCGAGAAGGCCGAGGCCGACGGGCTGCGTGTGCTCACGCCGGCGGAGGCCGTGGAAGAGGCCGACCTCACCATGATCCTCGCGCCGGACCACGTCCAGCGGGACCTGTACGCCCAGCACGTGCAGCCGAACCTGGTCGAAGGCGACGCCCTGTTCTTCGGCCACGGCTTCAACATCCGCTACGGCCTGATCGAGGCGCCCGAGGGCGTCGACGTCGCCATGGTCGCCCCGAAGGGCCCGGGCCACCTGGTCCGCCGCCAGTTCTCGGCCGGCCGCGGCGTGCCGTGTCTGGTCGCCGTCGAGAAGGACGCGACCGGCAACGCCTGGCCGCTCGTCCTGTCGTACGCCAAGGGCATCGGCGGCACCCGGGCCGGCGCGCTGAAGACGACCTTCACCGAGGAGACCGAGACCGACCTGTTCGGTGAGCAGGCCGTCCTCTGCGGTGGCGTCTCCGAGCTGATCAAGGCGGGCTTCGAGACGCTGATCGAGGCGGGCTACCAGCCCGAGGTCGCGTACTTCGAGTGCCTCCACGAGATGAAGCTGATCGTCGACCTGATGTACGAGGGCGGCATCTCGAAGATGTACTGGTCGGTCTCCGACAACGCGGAGTTCGGCGGCTACACCCGCGGCCCGCGCGTGGTCAACCAGGAGACCAAGCAGGAGATGCGCCGCATCCTGGACGAGATCCAGAACGGCCAGTACGCCCGCGAGCTGGTCGAGGAGTTCGACTCCGGCCAGGCCAACTTCAACAAGTACCGCGAGGAGCTCTCCGGCCACCCGATCGAGCAGACCGGTGCCAAGCTCCGTCCGATGATGAGCTGGCTCAAGTCCCAGTAGTCCGGATTACGCGAATCGGCGCCGTCCCCGTCACCGGGGGCGGCGCCGACTCGTTTCAGCGTCGGGCACGGCTCAACACTGGACCGGCTTGCGCCAGGAGCATTCGAGGCCGTCGTCCGGGGCCGCCGTCTCCGCGCGCAGCGTCGGTGCCGCCCCGTCCACGGGAGCGGCACGGGTGAACTGGGCCAGCCGGACCGCGATCCGGTCCTCCAGGTCGCGGGGCGCGCCGGAGAGATAGCCGTTCGTCAGGATCGAGAAGACCAGCGGTTCGCCCTCGGCGCTCGTGACGTATCCGGAGAGCGAGGTGACGCCGGTCAGCGACCCCGTCTTCGCGTGGACGTTCCCGGCGGCGGGTGTGCCGCGCATGCGGCTGCGCAGGGTCCCGCCGACGAACCGGTCCGCCTCTCCGGCCACGGGCAGCGCGTCGTACCAGGTCGTGAACCACGGCTTGTCCCTGAGCGAGACGAGCAGCGACGCGAGGCTCGACGGGGTGAGCCCGTCCATCCTGGACAGGCCGGAGCCGTCCCGCAGGAGCAGCGTCTGCACGCCGTTGGCCTTGGCGAACGACTCCGTCACGTCGAGGCCGGCCGCCCAGGTGCCCGCGTCGGAGGCCTTGCGGCCCATCGCCTTGGTCAGGATCTCGGCGTGCATGTTGTTGCTGAGCTTCATGAATGGGGTCAGCAACTGGCTGAGCGGCATGGACTCGTGCTCGGCCACGGTCTTGGCCCCGGCCGGGGTCGCGCCGTGGACGGTCGGGCCGATCACGCGCACGCCGTGGGCGGCCAGCCCCTTACGGAAGAGGGAGGCGGCGTAGAGCGTCGGGTCCCACACCGTCACCCACTCGTCGTACTGCTCGGACACGGTTCCGGTGACCACCACGGTGTTCCCGCCGTGCTCGCGCTCCACGAGAACGTCGGTGTCGGCGCCGGTCACCGCCTTGTTCACGATCTTCACGTAGTCGGTGTCCGGCTTCGTCGTCACCTTGGCCGGCTTGCCGGGGCCGGCGCCGGGGCTGACCGACACGATGACCGTTCCCGCGTCGTAGTCGGTGTCGGGGGACGCCGTCAGCGCCGATATCTGGGCCGAGTAGTAGTACGGCTCGTCGTCCCACGCCCAGTCCGTGCCGAGGCGTACGTCGTCGAACCAGGTGTCGTCGGCGACCAGTTGACCGGTGACGACCTTGACCCCGGACGCGGCGATCTTGGCGGCGAGCGCGTCGTAGTCGGCGGCGAGCATGGTCGGGTCGCCGGTGCCTCGGAGGTAGATGTCCTTGCCCTTGGTCAGGACCTGGGTGCCGAACCGGTAGTCCGGGCCGAGCGTCTCCATCGCGGCCGAGGAGGTGAGCAGCTTGGTGTTGGAGGCGGGGGCGAACAGCTTGCCCCCGTCGAGCGTGTACAGGTCCTCGCCGGTGGTGGCGCTGCGCACGACCACGCCCGAGCGGGCCATCGTGAGCCGGGAGTCGCTGAGGATCTCGTCGATGTCGTGGACCAGGTCGGCGACGCCGGGGGCGGGGTCGAGCGCGTGGGCGGGGATCCCTGAGCCCGCGACGCCGCTGATCAGGACCAGTGAGGTCAGCGTGATCGAGGTTCGTCGTGATAAGCGCAAGATCACTCCAGACTGAGTGGGGCTTTCCGTGATCATGAGGAACCAAACGAGCGTCATCAATACGGAAATATGCGTATATCAGGGGCGGACCCGGCGCCGAGCGTTCTGGAACTGAGCGTCCCGGAAAGCGGGCGCGCTGGAAGCGGGGCGCGTCAGGCGGAGCTGGAGACCAGGAACGTGCAGTCGCCGAACGCGATCTCGTCCCCCGGACGCACCTGCGCGGGGCCCACGAGCCGCCAGCCGTTCAGCCGGGTGCCGTTGAGTGAGCCCAGGTCGACCAGGAGCCAGGCGTCGTCCTCGGCGCGGCGCAGCTCCGCGTGCATGCGCGAGACCGTCACGTCGGACAGCACCAGATCGCAGGCCGAGCCCCGGCCGACGAGGTAACGGACCCGGCTGTCGGCGGGGAGGGCGAGCCGGGGCAGCCGGGGGCGGCGCCAGGCGGACTCGATCCTGGTGGTGAGGTCCGACACCGAGGAGACCGCCTCGGTGATGCGCCGGCGCCAGCGGCCCCGCTGGGGCAGGTCGGAGACGAGATCGTCCAGCTCGCCCCTGTTGCGCGCCCGCAGCGCCATGTCGACGCGCCCGACGAAGGTCTCCATGGAGAGCCGCCCCTCGGCGGCGCGGTCGCGGAGCTCGCTGAGTGCACGCTCGCGGTCCCCATCGGACGCGCGAACCGGAGGGTGGGACGAGCTCATGTCAGGAGTATCCGCTGGGGGGACATGGGGTGTCCAGCAGACCCTCACATTCCTGGCCTTTTGGATTAGCTTGCCGTTCGATCATGGGAAGGTGGCGGGTGGGGTCGGTCAGCTCCGGGCGAAGTCCTGCGTCCAGTACGGCCCGCCCGCCGCCGCCTGGCCCACGCCGATGTGGGTGTAGGCGCAGTTCAGCATGTTCGTCCGATGCCCCGGGCTGTCCATCCAGCCCTTCACCACCGCGGCGGCGGTCGAGTAGCCCTTGGCGATGTTCTCCGCCGCCGCGGTGAAGGCGAAGCCGGACGCCTTGATGCGCCGGCCGAAGTCGCGGCCGTCCTGCGAGGTGTGGCTGAAGTAGCTCTTCGCCGACATGTCCGCCGAGTGCGCGTAGGCCGCGCCGCGCAGCCGGGCGTCGTGCGTGAGCGGGCCGCAGCCGGCCTTGGCCCGCTCCGCGTTGGTCAGCCGTACGACCTCGTTCTCGAGCGCGGTCCCCACGGTGGAGCCGCCGGAGCCCTTGGCGCCGTCGGGATCGGGCGCGCCGCAGGTCAGGCGGGCCATCCGGGACTTGGCGAGGTGGCCCCGGCCGTCCGTGACGACCGTGACGTACGTGCCGGGGGCGCAGGCGAGGCCGATCGTGAGCCGGCCGTTGCGGACGGATGTGGAGCCGCTCTTCACCGTCCGGTCCGGGCCCGGCAGCACCTTGACGATCCGGACGCGGACCCGGGTCCGCTCGGCGCAGCCGGTGCGCGTCGCCGCCGCCCGGATCTGCCCGTTCGGGGTGAGTCGCGGCGTGTCGGCGGCGACGCGGCAGTCGGCGCGCGTGGCCGTCGCGCCGGCGGGGGCGGCGGTCAGCCCGACCGCCGCCACGCTTCCGAGGCCCACGATGGCCAGGGCGGTCTTTCGCACGGTTCCTCCAGTGTTGGGGGTTACGACCTGGATGGAAGCAGCATTATGGACGCCCTTGAGGGTGCGATGACCGATAAACGATGGTCTTCGTAATTTCTGGCGTAGCGCGTAACTAGTCGCTTTGGTCCGGATTTCCGCTGGTCACTGGCGTGTGGACCGATCCCGCTTCCCGGTGAAAGTCGGGTTGTCAAACGCATACTGAGTATGCATACTCAGTATGCATGACGATCCGGCACGGCCTCCTGGCGCTGCTCACCCAGGGGCCTCGGTACGGGTACCAGCTCCGCGCGGAGTTCGAGGCGTCCACAGGGGCGACCTGGCCGCTCAACATCGGCCAGGTCTATACGACGCTGTCGCGGATGGAACGGGACGGGCTGGTCGCCCCGGGCGAACAGGACGAGCAGGGCCGCGTGGTCTACAGCATCACCGACAAGGGCCGGGCGGACCTGGAACGGTGGTTCGCCACGCCCGTCCGCCAGGCCGACCGGCCGCGCGACGAACTGGTCATCAAGCTGGCCATGGCGATGACCGCTCCCGGGGTCGACGTCGCGCGGGTCGTGCAGGCCCAGCGCTCCGCGACCATGCGAACCCTGCAGGAGCTCACCCGGGCCAAGCGCGGCGCGGGCGTCGCCCAGCGGCTCGTCCTCGACTCGATGATCTTCCAGGCGGAGGCCGAGCAGCGCTGGCTCGCGCACTGCGAGGCCGTCCTCGCCGCATCCCCCAAGGAGGGCGCATGACTTCACGTGATCCAGACCCCGACGCTTCCGCCGACGTCGTCGCGCGGCTCGTCGAGGTCACCCGGCAGCACGGCGACGGAGCGGGGGCCGTACGCGCGCTGAAGGGGGTGAGCCTCGACGTGGCGGCGGGAGAGCTGGTCGCGGTGATGGGCCCCTCCGGGTCGGGCAAGTCCACCCTGCTCAACCTCGCCGGCGGCCTCGACCGGACCACGTCCGGGGAGGTCGAGGTCGAGGGCGTCGCGCTGTCCGGGCTGTCCGCCGCCGACCTCGCCGCGCTGCGCCGGCGGCGGGTCGGATACGTGTTCCAGGACCTCAACCTCATCCCGTCGCTGACCGCCGCCGAGAACGTCATGCTCCCGCGCGAGTTGGACGGCGTCCGTACGGCGCGGGCGCGTCAGGAGGCGCTCGCCGCGCTGGAGGAGCTCGGCGCGGCCGACCTGGCCGACCGCTTCCCCGAGGAGATGTCGGGCGGCCAGCGGCAGCGGGTGGCGATCGCCCGGGCGCTGGTGGGCGAGCGGCGGCTGCTCCTCGCCGACGAGCCGACCGGCGCGGTGGACACCCTCGTGGGTGACGAGATCCTGGGGATTCTCCGGGGCCGGGCGGACGCCGGAGCCGCCGTCCTCGTCGTCACCCACGAGCCCAGGTACGCCGCCTGGGCCGACCGGGTGGTGTTCCTGAAGGACGGGGAGATCGCGGACGCGGCCGAGGCGGGGCTGGTGAGCGCCCGATGAGCCGTCTGTCCGACGTGCCCCGAGAGCGTCGCCCCCGTCCCGGTCACGGGTGGGGAGGCGGCATGAGCGCCGTCCGCGCCGCCCTGCGGATCTCCCGCCGCGACATGTGGCGGGCCAAGGGTCGCAGCCTCCTCATCCTGGTCATGATCGGGCTGCCCGTGCTCGCCATCACCGCCGCCGCCGTATACACGTTGACCAGCGAGCTTGATCCGCGCGAGCGGCTCCGCTGGGAGCTGGGCTCCGCCGCCGCGCTGGTGACCGACACCAAGCTGGTCGGCCCCATCAGGCAGAACGCCGAGCGACCGGGACTGTTCAGGGAGCTCCCTGGCACGCCCCGGCCTCCCATGGCGAAAGCCGAGATCGAGGCGGCGATCGGTCCCGGCGCCCGCGTGATCCGGTCCTTCGAGGGATACGGGGAGTATCAGGAGCGTGACGGCTACCGGGACGCCGTGATCTGGGAGGCGGACGCCCGCGATCCCGTCACCACGAGCAGGTTCCACCTGCTGGACGGCCGGTTCCCGCAGGCGGAGGACGAGGTCGCGGTGAGCGACGTCGTCGGCGTGCCCGTGGGGAACGTCCTGCGTGTGACCAGGGACGGCATCGCCAAACGGGTGGTCGGTGTCGTGCGGGCGTCCCCGCCCAAGGTCAGTCACAACGTCCGGCAGATCATCACCCTGCCCGGCGCGCTGCTGGACGGCGTTTCCCACCAGAGCCGCTGGTTGATCGAAACGCGGCAGCCGGTGACGTGGGATCGGGTGCGGCAGGCGAACGACAAGGGGCTCACCGTGCTGTCGCGGGCCGTGCTCGACGATCCTCCGGCGAGCGCGGACGGGCAGGGCGATCTTGGGGGCTCCCTGAGCTGGAATGAGACGCTGGTCGCCGCGGTTCTCGTGACCCAGGTCGTCCTCCTCGCCGGGCCGGCCTTCGCGGTCGGGCTGCGCCGGCGGCGCAGGGAGCTGGCACTGATCGCCGCCCAGGGCGGCTCGGCCCGCCACCTGAAGCTCATCGTGATCTCCGACGGCCTGGTCCTCGGCGCGGGCGCCTCCGTGCTCGGGGCGGTCCTGGGGGTGGGCGTCGCCCGTGTCATCGTCTCCGCGGCCGGCCAGTGGCCCGATGGGGAGCTTGGGCCGTTCGACGTTCCGGTCGGGCTGGTCGCCGTCATCGTCGCGCTCGGCACGCTGAGCGGGCTGACCGCCGCGATCGTGCCCGCCGTACAGGCGGCGCGCTGGGACGTGGCCGCGGCCCTCGCCGGGCGGCGGGACACCCGGCGCGATCGTGCCGGGCGACCGCTGCTGGGGACGCTCGTCGCCGTGCTGGGCGTCGCGGTCCTCGCGTACGCCGCGTTGAGCGGGCGGCTGGACGCCTTCATCGCCGGGGCGCTGCTCGGTCAGCTCGGCCTGGTGATGATCATGCCGTGGCTGATCAGGCGGATCGGTCCGCTCGCCGGGCGGCTGCCGCTGCCGCTCCGGCTGGCCGTACGCGACGGTGTCCGCAACCGCGGACGCACCGCCCCGGCCGTCGTGGCGGTCATGGCGGCGGCGGCCACGTTCGGCATGATCGTGGTCTCGTGGGACAGCAGCGCTGCCCGGAACGAGCAGCGCTATCGGGGCCCGTACACGCAGGGGACGACCGCGATCTACGGGGCCGAGGTCACCGAGGAGTCCTGGCGGACGATCCGGGGCATCACGGCGAAGACGTTGCCCGGCGTGCCGCTGATCGAGGCCTTCACCCCCGTCGACGCGAAGGGGGAGCCGCTCCGTCCTGATCTGCTGGAGCGGGGATGCGACGGATGCAGGGTGTACAACGCGTGGGACGGACTGCCCCTGGGCGGACCGGATCTGCTCCGCTACGTGCTGGGCCGTACGGACCCGGCGGCGGAGGCGGCGCTGGCCGCGGGCCGGGCCGTCGTCTTCAACCAGGCGGGCGTGCGGAACGGCGAGGTCGCGCTCACCCTGCCGCCGCAGCGCGGGACCACGGACGCGGAGCCGGCCCGGGTGTCCCTGCCCGCGACGTTCGTGCGGGTCGACGGCCCCGCGACGGCCGCCGGAGTGGCTCCGGTGTCCGCGTTCACCTCACGCGGGTACGCGGTGCGGCTCACCCACCTCCTCGTCGATCCCCAGGTCAGGCGGCTGATGCCGGCCGAGGTGCGGCGGCTGGACGGGCCGGTGCGGGCGGTGACGGCGAAGGTCGCGGTCGCGGCCGAGCGCGCCCCGGATATCCAGGAACAGCATGGGCCTCACCCGTTCATCATCGCGGCCGCGCTGATCGCGCTCGCCGCGACGTTCAGCGCGACGGCTCTCGCGGCGGCCGACTCCCGCGGAGACATGGAGACGCTCACCGCCCTGGGAGCACGGCCGCGCACCCGCCGGGCGGTGGTCGCGGGACAGGCGGCCTTCATCGCCGGTCTCGGCGTGCCTATCGGGCTGCTGGCGGGGTTGGGGCTCGCCGCCGTCGAGTCCGCGCAGCTGGCGTTCAATGTCCTCGGGATGCCTCCTGACGTGGCGCCCAACGGGTATCGCTTCCCGGATCCGGGACTCGTGCTGGCCGTGCCGTGGGCGCAGTTCGTCGCCGTGGCGGTGGGCCTGCCCCTGCTGGCCGCCCTGGTGGCCGGGCTGTTCGCCCGTACGCGGGTAAGGGTTTCGCGGCGGGTGGCATAAGACCCGGTTTCGCAGGACTGGTCGCCGCTTCGCGGGGAACCTGGGGGTCATGACGCGACTCCTGGGGGCGACGTGGGCGGGTGGACCGGAGTGGTGGCCCTGGTCATCCTGCTGACCGGGGCCCTCTGCGGCGTCCACGCCGTCGCGGCGGCCACCCGCCTGCCCGGCACGCTGGAGGCGGGGCCGTTCCTCTCCGGCGCCGCCCCGCGCGAGCACGCGGTGTCGCGGTACCACGTCCGGTGGTACCCCGTCACGCTGCTCTTCCTCGCCTTCGACATGGAGATGATCTTCATGTACCCGTGGGCGGTCGTGGTCGCCGAGGTGGGCGCGAGCGCGCTCGCGGAGATGTTCGCGTTCCTGGTCCTGCTCATGGTCGGCGTCGGCTACGCCTGGCGGGAGGGGGCGTTCCGGTGGACGTGAGCGGACGGCTCCTGCGCTACGCGGCGGGCCGTCCGCGTCCGCTTGTGGTCACCGCTCCCCACGCCACCGGCGTACGGCTGCTGGCGGAGGCCGAGATCGGGCGCAGGGGGTGGCGGCCCGCGGAGGCGCCCGCCGGTGCGAGCCTCCTCGTCGTCTGCGGGATACCGGAGGACGCGCTCGCGCGGGCGGTGCGTACGGTCTGGCACCAGATCGCCGCGCCGAAGGCGTTCGTCCCGCTCTCTCCGGACCGCACGGCGGAGGCGGTGGCGGCGGAACTCGACGCGGCGGTGTCCCGGCTGGCCGACGCCCGCGCCCAGCGCGAGGAGGCCGTCCGAGTGCCGTACGGGGAACCGCGTGGTCGCGACGGCGGCGGCCGAGGCGGGGCCGAGCATCATGGTGACGAGGGGCACGGCGGTCACGAGCACGACATGGGCCGTCCCGGCGGCGTGCGGATGGCCGAGCGCGGCCCCGATCGCGACGGGCTCGCGCTCGACCGGCTGCACGTCCCGCTCGGCCCCGTCCTGCCGTACTGGCCGGCCGGGCTCGTCGTGGAGACGACCCTGCAAGGGGACGTGATCCAGGAGGCCGAGGTCCGGATCGCCGGGGGAGCGGCCGGGGCACATGGCGCGCGCGCCGGCGCGACCCGTTTCTGGGACGAGCCGTGGCTGGCGGCCCGCGCCGGATGGCCGGTGACGCGCGGCGCGGCCGCCCGGCGGACGGCGGGCGCGCAGCTGGACAGCCTCGCCCGCCTGCTCGCGACGGCGGGATGGGCGGGAGCGGCGGCCGAGGCCCGGCGGCTGCGCGACCGGGTCCTCGGGGAGGGCCCGCGCGAGGAGGTCGTCCGGCGGTATGACCGGTTCGCCCGCCGGGTGGGGCGCTCCCGCCTGCTGCGGTGGATGCTCCACGACCTCGGGGCGATCGACGCGCCGGGTGGGACGGACGTACCGGGATGGGCGCGGGGGGACGTACTGGACCGGACGCGCCACCGGCTGGCCGGAACGGCCGCGGCGCTCGCCGTTCTGGACGACCGCTCGCCGCTCGACGACGAGGAGGGGCCGCGCGGGCCGGTCGGCGGGCATCCGTCGGAGGCGCTGCTCGCCGTGCTGCCCGGCCTGCTCACGGGGGCCGAGCTGGCCGCCGCCCGGCTGATCGTCGCGAGCCTCGACCCGGACCTCGACCAGGTACGGCCCGGCCGGGTGACGGCCCATGGGTGAGACGGTGGCGGCGGTCGTGCTCCTCGCGGCCCTCGCCGTACTGGCGGCGGGGGCGGCGGCCTTCGACGCGAGCCTCGCCGCGGGGCGGGTGGCGATCGGCGATCCGCTGCGGGAGGCGGCGCGGCTGCTGGTGACACAGCGGCGGCGGACCCTGCTGCCCGACGCGCCGCTGCGCCGGATCGGGGTGTCCGGCCTGCCGCTCGTGGCGGTGCTCGCGGCGGCCGTGCTCCCCATGGGAGAGCACGCGGTGGCCGACCTGCCGGTCGGCGTCGTGTGGTTCAACGGGATGGAGGTCGGCGTCTGGGGCGCTCTGTGGCTGATCGGCTGGAGCGTCAACTCGGTGTATCCGCTGGTCGGCGGCTACCGGTTCCTCGCCCAGGGCCTGGCGTACGAGCTGCCGCACATGTTCGCGCTGATCTCGGCGGCGCTGGGGGCGGGGTCGCTGCGGGTGGCCGACGTGGTCGCGGCGCAGCGCGGGCTGTGGTTCGCGGTGTGGATGCCGGTGGCGTTCGCCGTCTATCTGATCTCGGCGCTGGCGATGGCGTTCTGGGGGCCGATGAACCAGGCGGTGGGGCCGGACGTCGCCGGGGGCGTGCCCGCCGAGCTGTCCGGGCCGGACCGGCTGGTATTCCAGGCGGGGCGGTACACGCTGCTGACGGTGGCGTCCGCCGCCGCGGTCCCGCTCTTCCTGGGCGGCGGCGCGGGCCCGGCGCTGCCGCCGTGGTCGTGGACGCTGGTGAAGACGGTCGCGGTGCTCGCGCTGCTCGTCTGGGCCGGGCACCGGCTGCCGACGATCAGGATGGACCGGTTCATGGCCGCGACCTGGCTGGTGCTCATCCCGGCCGTGCTGCTGCAGATCCTCGTCGTCGGGATCGTGGTCCTGTGACGGCGCAGGTCGTGGCGTTCTGGACGCTCGCGGCGGTCGCCGTGGCGAGCGGCGTCGCGGTGTTCGTCACCGGCTCGATGGCGCGGGCGACGTTCGCGCTGCTGGCCTCGCTGCTCGCGGCGGGCCTGACCTTCCTGCTGATCGACCTGCAGTATCTGAGCTTCCTGATCATCGTGATGATGGTCATGGAGATGCTGATCATGGCCGTCTACATGGTCATGTACATGATGAACCCCGCCGGGCTGATGCCGATGACGATGGTCCACAACCGGCGCGGGGCCGTGCTCATCGCGTCCGCGGTCTTCGTCCTGCTCGCCGTGGGGGTTCTGCTGACGCCGTGGCCCGCCCGGCGCGGGGCGCCTCCGCCGGACCCGACCCGGCAGCTCGGGCTGTCGGTCATGGGACCGCGGATGTTGGTGATGATCGTCATCGGTGTGGCCATCCTCGCCACGATGGTCGCGGCGATCGTGCTGGCCACCGACCGCGGCAGGTATGACCGGTCCGGGGACGAGCATGACCGGTGGGGGAGGGCGACATGAGCCTGCGGGCGTTCCTGCTCCTCGCCGCGGCCCTCTTCTCGACCGGCGTGTACGGCGTGCTGTCCCAGCGGTCGATCGTCATGGTGATGATGGGCCTGGAACTCATGCTCAACGGCCTGATCGTCGCGGGCGGCGCCTTCTGGTACCACGTCGCCCCGGTGAACGCCGACGGCCAGGTCCTCGTGCTGGTCGCGGTGACCGTCATGGCGCTGGAGATGGCCATGGGCTTCGCGGTCACCACGGCGCTCTTCCGCGCGCGCGACCTCGACGAGACCGACGGAGCGGGGGACCTGAAGGGGTGAGCGCGATCCTCGTCCTCCTGCCCGTCCTTCCCGGTGGGTCAGGCGCGTTTCTCGCGGTAGCCGGGCGCCGGACCCGCGGGTTCGCGCCGGGGGCGGCGGTCGCGGTCGCGGCGGTCACGCTCGTCCTCGCGGTGGCCGCCGCGGTGACCCGGCCGGAGGTGTCCGTCCCGCTGTTCGCCGGGTTGCGCTCCGGAGCCGCGATCGACGGCCTGTCCGCCGTGATGGCGGTGACCGTGGCCGCCGTCACGCTGGCCGTCCTGGGCTACGCGGCGGGGGAGATGCGGGACGAGGAGTCGCGCGGCCGGTTCTTCGGGCTGATGCTGCTGTTCGCCGGGTCCATGCTGGTCACGGTGACGGCCGCCGACCTCGCGCTGCTGCTGATGGCGTGGGAGGTCATGGGCGCCATGTCGTACGCGCTGATCGGCTTCTGGTGGCGGGCACCCGAGCGGGTCACGGCGGCGGACGTCGCGTTCGTGACCACGCGGGCGGGCGACCTCGGCCTCTACCTTTCCGCGGGTGTGGCGGTGGCCGCGACCGGCTCCCTCGGCCTGGCCGGGCTCCCGGACGCCGCCCGCCCGTGGCGCGACCTCGCCGCGGCCGGGATCGTGCTCGCCGCCCTCGGCAAGTCGGCCCAGCTCCCGTTCTCCTTCTGGCTTTCGCGGGCGATGGCGGGTCCGAGCGCGGTGTCCGCGCTGCTCCACTCGGCCACCATGGTCGCCGCCGGGGCGTACCTGCTGCTCCGAACCCAGCCGCTGCTCGCCGCCACGGGGTGGGCCGCCGCGCTCGTCTCCTGGACGGGGGCGCTGACGGCGCTGGCGCTCGGCGCGGTCGCGGTGGCGCAACGCGACCTGAAACAGCTCCTCGCGGCCTCGACCTGCGCGCAGATCGGCTTCATGGTGCTCGCCGCCGGGGCCGGGGCGGTGGCGGGCGGGGCCGCGCACCTCGTCGCGCACGCGGCGGTCAAGAGCCTGCTCTTCCTCGGGGCGGGCGCCTGGCTGGCCGCGCTCGGCACCAAGGACATGGGCGAGCTGCACGGAGCGGCGCGGAGGTTCCCCCTGGTCGGGGTCGCGTTCGCGGTCGGCGGCCTCGCGCTGGCGGGGCTGCCGCCGTTCTCGCTCTGGGTGACCAAGGAAGCCGTCCTCGCCGTGGTCGCGGACGAGTCCGCGCCGCTGCACCTCGTGTCGTACGCCGCGGCGCTGCTGGCCACCGCGTACGCGGTGAAGGCCGTCGTGGCCGTCTGGCTGCCGGCCGACGCGGCGACGCGGCACCACACCGAACGGCCGGGCACCGGCCGGGTCGGCCTCCTCGAACGCCTCCCCATGCCCGCGCTCGCCCTGGTGGCCGCCCTGTTCGGCCTGGTCGGGCTCCCCGCGGCGTTCTCCGGCTGGAGCCGCCTGGCCGGCGGTCCCGCCCACCCCGGCCCGGGGCTCGCCGCGCTGCTCCTGTCCGGCGTGCTCGCCGTCGCGGTCGCGCTGGCCGTTCGCGTCGCGATGCCCCTGGTACGGCGCCGTCGCCTGGCCGCGCCCGGCGTCCTCCGCGAGTGGCTGCTCCTGGAACGCGGCGCGCGGGCCGTGGTGTGGCGGCCGCTCGTCGCGCTCGCCCGCGCGCTGGCGCGCTTCGACGACCGGGTGATCGACGGATTCGTCGGAAGCGTCCCCCGCGTCGGCGTCGGCCTGGCCGCGCTGACCCGCAGGCGGCTGGAGAAGCCGGTGGACGGCGCGGTCCGCCTGGTCGCCGCCGGGGCGGCGGGGCTGGGCGCGCTGGCCCGCCGCCCGCAGACCGGGCAGGTACACACCTACTTCGCGCAGGTGGCGGTGGCGCTCCTCGTCCTCGCCGTCGTCGTGGCGCTGGTGGTGTGACGTGCTGTCCGTCGTCGTCTTCCTGCCGCTGGCCGTGGCCGCCGTCGTGCTGGCCGTACCGGCGTTGCGCGGACGGGCGGCGCTGGGGGCGTGGATCGCCGCCGCGTCCGCCGACCTCGTCCTGGTGGCGATCATGTGGATCGGGTACCGGGGCGGCCTCGGGTACGAGACGCGGCTGCGCTGGATCCCGACGCTGAACGCCGGATACCACGTCGGCGTGGACGGCCTGTCGCTGCCGCTCATGGCGCTGACCGCGGTGCTGTACCTGCTGTGCGCGATCTACTCGCTGCGCGAGACCACGCGGGTCCGCGCCTACGCCGCGCTCTTCCTCTTCCTGGAGACGGCCTCGCTCGGCCTGTTCGCCGCGCAGGACCTGCTGCTCTTCTTCGTCTTCTTCGACCTGTCGATCGTCGGCATGTACTTCGTGATCGCGGGATGGGGGCACGGAGAGCGGGCGCGCTCGGCACTGAAGTTCTTCCTCTACACCTTCGTCGGCTCGCTCGCGCTGCTGCTCGGCTTCATCGGGCTGTACCTCGGCGGCGAGCCGCACACTTTCGACCTGGTCGACCTGACCCGGAAGCCGCCCTTCGCCGCCGCTCCGGGCGCCGCCGCGCTCGTGCTGCTCGCGGTCGCCGCCGGGCTGGCCGTGAAGACGCCGACCTTCCCCGTGCACACCTGGCTGCCCCCGGCGCACACCGACGCCCCGGCCGCCGGCTCGGCGATCCTGGCCGGGATCCTGCTCAAGATGGGCACGTACGGCTTCGCCCGCGTCGCCATGCCCGTGCTGCCCGGCGCCTGGCAGCGCTACGCCTGGGTGGTCGTCGCCGTCGGCCTGGTCAGCGTGCTGTACGGAGCGCTGGTCGCCCTCGCGCAGGAGAACCTCAAGCGGCTGATCGCGTACACGTCGGTCAACCACATGGGGTACATCGTGCTCGCCCTGGGCGCCGCGGGCGCGGCCGGGGGAGCGACCGGCGCCAGGGAGCTGGCCGTGACCGGCGCGGTCACCCAGATGGTGAGCCACGGCCTGGTCACCGGGGCGCTCTTCCTACTCTCCGGGGTCTTCTGGGACCGGGCCCGCGCCTACGACCTCGGACGGTACGGAGGCGTCGCGGAACGCGCCCCGGTGTTCGCCCGGCTGACGGCCGTGGCGGCCTTCGCCTCGCTCGGCCTCCCCGGGCTGTCCGGGTTCATCGCGGAGTTCCAGATCTTCGCGGGTGTCATCGGCACCGGCCTGACCGGGGCGGTGGTCGCCGGGGCGCTCGCCGTGCTCGGCATCCTGATCACCGCGGCGCTTTTCCTGCGGCTGCTCCACCGGGTGTTCCTCGGCCGTCCGGGCGAGCTGACCCCACTGGTCTCCGACGTGCGCGGCCACGAACTGGGCGCGATCGCCCCGCTCCTCGTCCTGTCCGTGCTCGTCGGCGTCGTCCCGCGCCCGCTGCTGGCGCTGATCGAACCGGCCTCGGCCGCGATCGTCTCCTTCCTGACGGGACGCTGACCCCGGTGGATGAGAACGCGCTCGGTCTGCTCCCCGAGATCCTGCTGCTCGCGGGTGCGGTGCTGGGCCTCGCCGCCGGCGCCTTCCTCCCGCGCGAGCGCCAGGGGATCGTCGCCTGGATCTGCGGGACGGCGCTGGCGGCGGAACTGGCCGCGACGGTCGCGGCCTCGGGCGGGCCGCCGGGCATGAGCTTCGCCGCGTACGCCGTCGACCCGCCCACCCACGTCGCCCGCGGGGTCGTCGGGGTCGCCACGCTGGCGGTGGTCGTGCTGGCCCGGGGCTGGGCGCGGGGCCATCGCCGGGAGGCGGAGGTCTACGTCCTGCTCCTGCTGGCGGCTCTCGGCACCATCCTCCTCGCCGGATCGGGTGATCTCCTCGTCCTCGTCCCGGCGTACCTGCTGGCGAGCGTTCCCGCGTACGCGCTGGCCGGGTTCGGCAAGGACGCGCGGGGGACCGAGGCAGCGCTCAAGTACTACCTGATGGGCGCGTTCCTCGGCGTCCTGATGCTGGCGGGCGTCACCCTGCTGTACGGCCTGTCGGGGACCACCGCGTACCTGCCGATGGGCGAGCGGCTTCCCGGAGCCCCGGGAGCGGCGGTCGCCTGCGCCGCCGTGCTCCTGCTCGCCGGGATGCTGTTCAAGGCGGGCGGCGTGCCCGCGCACTTCTGGGTGCCCGACGTGACGGAGGGGACGTCCCGGGTGATCGCCACATTCGTCACGACCGTGCCCAAGATCGGGGCCTTCGTGGCGCTCTACCGAGTGGCCGCCGAGATCTTCCCCGGAGTCGCGGACCGCTGGAGCCTGATCGTCGCGATCCTGGCCACGGCCACCATGACGCTCGGCAACCTTGCCGCCTTCCACCAGGACAACGTCCGGCGGCTGCTCGCCTACTCGACCGTCAGCCAGGCCGGATACCTGCTCGTCCCGGTCGCCGTCGCGGCCCACGGCGGCCTCGGCCGTACGGCGGTGCTGTTCTACGTCGCGGCCTACGCCGTCACCAACCTCGGCGCGTTCGCCGTCGTCGTCGCGGCGGGCCGGGACACGCTGGCCGGCTACGCCGGGCTCGCCCGGCGCTCGCCGGGGCTGGCCCTCGCCCTCGTCGTCTGCCTGCTCGGCCTGGTCGGCACCCCGCCGACCGCCGTGTTCGTCGGCAAGGTCCTGGTGCTCGCGGCCGCCTGGGACGGCGGGTACGGCTGGCTCGCCGTCGTGGTCGTGGTCAACACCGCGGCCAGCGTCTTCTACTACCTGCGCTGGATCGTCCCGGTGTACTGGCGGGCCCCGGCCGACGCGGGCGCGGGCGGGGGCGTCGGCCGGGTGGCCACCGGGGTCGCCTGCCTCGCCGCCGTGATCTCGGTCCTTCTCGGCTGCGCGAGCGGCGCCGTCGTCACCCACGGATGACCCGGCGGGAGCGTCAGGAGGGCGAGGGGGCGGTCGCCCGCGCCATGCGCTCGGCGCTCAGGTCGTACTTCAACGTCATGATCACGCCGGCCAGGGCGATCAGCGCCGGGACGACGGTCAGGCCGACGATCACCGCGGTGCGCGCGCTGGCCGGCTGGGTGACCGGGTTCGCCGGATCAGAGGAGATGAAGCCCCCGATCGTGAGCACCGCGCCGTAGACCGTCACGCCGAACGCCTGCACCGCGCTCTCGACCGCCGTCCACAGGCCGGTGAAGACGCCGCCGCGCCGCTTCCCGCTCACCGCGCCGTCGTACGCGATGACGTCGGCGAGCATGGAGAACCCCAGAAGCTGCAACCCCGCGTAGCCGACCCCGACCAGCACCACGCACAGGTGCGCGTACAGCGCGCCGAACAGCGGCGTGGCGACGGTCAGCAGCGCGCCGGCGCTGAACAGCCCGCCGGAGAGGAGCATCGCGCCGCGCTTGTCCAGCCTGCGGGCGAGCCACACCCACAGCGGCATCGTGACCAGCATCGGACCGACCAGCGCGGCGAACAGCGTGCTCGTCGCCCCGGTGTCCTGCAGCGTGTACGCGGCGAAGTAGGGCGCGCCCGCGAGCATCACGCCCGCGGCCAGGGTCTGCGCGCTGCACAGGGCGAGCAACCACAGGAACGGCTTGGACGTGCGGGCGGCGGCGAGCTGGCCGCGCAGCGTGCCCTCGGCCTCCTGCTGACCGGTGAACGGAGCGCGGGCGGTGCCGAAGAACGAGCCGAACATGGACACCAGCAGGACCGCCGCGAAGATCAGTCCCATCTGGCGGTAGCCCTCCACGGACTTCCCGGCGATGGCGGGCGCGAGGATCCCGCTCATGGCGATCGCGATCGCGACGAAGACCATCCGCCACTGCAGCAGCGACGTCCGCTCGTGGTAGTCCGAGGTCATCTCGGCCGGCATGGCCTTGTACGGCACCTCGTACAGCGCGTATCCGGTGGCCGCCACCACGAACACCACCCCGACGAAGAGCGCGGCGGGGACGCCGGTCAGCGGCGGGCCGATGAACATCAGCCCGAAGGACAGCGGCAGGATGATCGACCCGGCGAGCATCCACGGGCGGCGCGGCCCCCACCGCGAGACCGTACGGTCCGACCACTGGCCGACCAGAGTGTTGATGACCAGGTCCCAGGCCTTGGGCAGGAAGACGATGATCCCGGCGAGCAGCGCGGGCACCGCCAGCACGTCGGTCATGTAGATGAGCAGGAGCAGGCCGGGGATCGCGGAGAAGTTGGCGGTGCAGAACGACCCGACGGCGTAGCCGAGCCGAACGCCACGGGAGACGGTCAGGGGGGTGGGCGTCGCCGCCGGGGAGATCATGGCGTCATTCAAGCCGAGCAAACGCCCGGTCGGAAGATGCGCGCGGGAACGAAAAGGCGTCAGTCGGGGCCGGTCCGGGCGAGCGCCCGGACCCGGACACGAGCCCAGGCCGGGCGTACCTGCCCGCGCACGCCGCCGCACCGTCGACGCCGCCGCGTGCCGAGGCGTGACGGCGCCCGACCGTGCGGGCCGTCCGGCGGCCAGATCCCGTCACCCGAGCCTGGGGGGTTCGAAGATCAGGCTCGGGAAACGGGACCTAACCGCGGGTGTCCGCGCAGACGACGTGCGCGGCGACCTCGATCATCCGGCGTTCCGTGTGGGCGTCGGCGACCCGGGCCATGAGCACCGGCGCTCCGCTGGCCGCGAGCTGGGGCAGCCGGGCCCGCACCCCGCGATGGATGTCGCGCACGATGTCCTCGGCCGCCGACGCGTGCACCTTGACGTGCAGCATCAGCCCGGTCGAGCCGGAGACCGTCCGCGCCTCGGAGATCCACACGTGGTGGACGAGCGGCAGGTCGCGCAGGATCTCCGCGAGCGCCACCCGCATCGCGGGCAGGATCGGGTGGCTGGTCCGGCGATAGCCGGGGTCGACCACCTGCATCGCACCGGACAGGTGCTGCCGGGGCGCGGGGATCCAGGCCGGCGAGATCGGGCCGGGCGCCGTCGCGGAGACGGGAGTGGGCGCGGGATCGGGGTCGGGAGCGGGAGGCGCCTGCGTCACCTGCGCCCGCGCGACGGTGGCCATCGCCCCCGTGGCGTACGCGTTGGGTGTCGAGGCGGATCTCGATCCGGACAGGGCGTGGGCGGCTCCGCTGCGCGCCGAGACCAGGTAGCGCTGGAGGTCCTCGATGGGCACGGCGGCCGCGTGGGGGCCGGCGGCGTCGATCACGATCTCGCGCACGCCGGTGACGCGCTGGATGTCGAGGATGGTCTCGACGTCACACGCCGAAAGGGCGTGGCCGCCTCGATGCCGGGCGTAGGTCGCCGGTGCGGTGTAACCGAGCAGCACGCGCTCACCGCTCTGCGTCGTGCCGAGCACGACGGAACGGTCGGGCCGGACGGCTACCAGGATTCCCCATTCGGCAAGGGTCGCGAGGAGGCGTTGCGGGCTTCCGTGCTGCGCGAGCACATCGCCGAGAGACGGGTTCCCGATGCTCATAGGCTGAACGATAGGTAGCGAACCATGGCTTATCAGGCTAATCGTGAAGAATGCGTGCAATCAATACCAAGATAGAGCCTGTCTGGATGGGATCGGTCCATCTTGGGTAAAGCCGCCAGTTGGCGAACACATGAGTGAATCTCACGATGCCCGCGAGTGCCGCTAGCTGGACCGTCTCGTATGCCGGGCGTTCGTGAGAGCTTTCACAAGCCCGGATAGACTCACGCGTGTCCGTGCAGCCGCACTTTCCTAAGGATCGCCAGTGAACAAGCCCGTCGTCCTTGTCGCAGAGGAGCTGTCCGAAGCCGGTCTGGCCGTGCTTGGCGCGGACTTCGAGGTCCGTCACACCGACGGTTCCGACCGATCCAAGCTGCTGCCCGCGCTCGCCGACGTCGACGCGCTGATCATCCGCAGTGCCACGCAGGTGGACGCCGAGGCGATCGCGCACGCGCCCAAGCTGCGCGTCGTGGCCCGCGCCGGGGTCGGCCTGGACAACGTCGACGTCGAGGCGGCGACCAAGGCCGGTGTCATGGTCGTCAACGCTCCGACCTCCAACATCACCAGCGCCGCCGAGCACACGGTCGCGCTGATCCTGGCCAGCGCCCGCAACGTCGCCCAGGGCCACGCCGCCCTCAAGGCCGGCGAGTGGAAGCGGTCCAAGTACACCGGCGTCGAGCTCGACGAGAAGGTCGTCGGCATCCTCGGCCTCGGCAAGATCGGCCAGCTCGTCGCGCAGCGTCTGCAGCCGTTCGGCGTCGAGCTGATCGCCTACGACCCCTACCTGCAGCCGGCCCGCGCCGCGCAGATGGGCGTCAAGCTGGCCTCCCTGGAGGAGGTCCTCCAGCAGGCCGACTTCATCACGGTGCACCTGCCCAAGTCCAAGGAGACCGTCGGTCTCATCGGCGACCGCGAGCTGCACATGGTCAAGCCGTCGGTGCGCCTGATCAACGTCGCGCGCGGCGGCATCATCGACGAGAACGCGCTCTACTCCGCTCTCAAGGAGGGCCGCGTCGCCGGCGCCGGCATCGACGTGTTCTCCAAGGAGCCCTGCACGGACAGCCCGCTGTTCGAGTTCGACCAGGTCGTGGTCACCCCGCACCTCGGCGCGTCCACCCACGAGGCGCAGGAGAAGGCCGGCACCCAGGTCGCCCGCAGCGTCAAGCTCGCCCTGGCCGGCGAGTTCGTCCCGGACGCCGTCAACGTCCAGGGCGGCGCCGTCGCCGAAGAGGTCAAGCCGGGCCTGCCGCTGACCGAGAAGCTCGGCCGCATCTTCACCGCCCTCGCGGGCGAGGTCGCCGCCAAGCTCGACGTCGAGGTACGCGGCGAGATCGCGGCGCAGGACGTGCGCGTGCTCGAACTGGCCGCCCTCAAGGGCGTCTTCACCGACGTCGTCGAGGACACGGTGACCTACGTCAACGCCCCGCTGCTCGCCAAGGACCGCGGCACCGTGGTCGAGCTGGTCACCAGCGGCGAGAGCCCCGACTGGCGCAACGTCATCACCGTCCGCGGTGTGCTCGCCGACGGCCGCACCGTCTCCGTCTCCGGAACGCTCTCCGGCCCCCGGCAGATCACCAAGATCGTCGAGGTCAACGGCTTCGCCATGGAGATCGAGCCGACCGACCACCTGGCGTTCTTCACCTACACCGACCGTCCCGGCATCGTCGGCATCGTCGGCCGCGTGCTCGGCGAGCACGGCGTCAACATCGCCTCCATGCAGGTCGCCCGCGGTGAGAAGGGCGGCAAGGCCCTCACCGCGCTGACCGTCGACTCGGCCATCCCGGGCGACGTCATCGACCAGATCGTGGCCGCGGTCGGCGCCGACAGCGGCCGTACGGTCGACCTGGAGGACTGACCCGCCGTCCCGGAACAGCATCACACGAACCCGCTCCACCCCGTGGTGGAGCGGGTTCGTTGCGTTTATTTGCCGCGCCTCCGGCGCGGCGGGCTCGGGGCGCCCACAGTCGATGTCTTCCCTCGTCACTCGGGGCTTCGTCCCTCAGCCCGCTCGTTCCTCAGTCCAGACACCGCCGCGCCCCTCGCGTCGTGGTTGGGCACCGTGGTGATTGACGGTGCTCGCGCGGGCTCGGGGCGGTTGTCTCGAATATTGAGATACTAGGTCGTCCTACGAGATTCTGGGGTAGGCTTTCGCACATGACGCGCCAGGTGTCCGTACTTATCACCTGCCGCGGCGGGGCCTGACCTAGGTCGACCGGCCGACCCGCCGCGGTGTGTGGCGCTGCGCCGGTCGTGACTTCCCTTTCCGCCTTGAGGCGCGCGATCCGCGTCCTCGGCGGCGCCCTGATTCCGGATCCGCGACCGGTTCCGTTCAGTCCCGTTTCCGCAACGTACGAATGAGACTGTCATGTACGACATGTATCCCTGGAACAGCCCAGAAGACGTCCGCGACGAGGCCGCCGACGCGCTGCAGACCGCGCTCGACCGCCGTGACAACGGAGGGTCCCCGCAGCGCTGACCGCACCGGACCGCCGTGAGATCGGGGGGTCCCCGCAGCCGACCCCCCGGTGCTCACGTGGCGTTGCCGCGCCGGGCCAGAGAGTCGATGGCGACCGCGAGGGCGAGGACCGCGGCGGTCACCATGTACCGCACGGAGGAGTCCACGCTCAGCAGGAACATGCCGTTGGTGATCGACTGGATGACCAGGATGCCGAGCAGCGCCGCGTACGTCCGCCCCCGGCCGCCGAACAGCGACGTGCCGCCGATGACCGCAGCGGCGATCGCCATGAGCAGGATGTCGCTTCCGCCCGATCCCTGGTTGACGGCCGACAGGCGGCTGGCCGACAGGATGCCGCCGAAAGCCGCCAGCACGGACGACAGCACGAACGCCAGCACGCGGATCCGTGTCACGTTGATGCCCGCCCGGCGGGCCGCCTCGACGTTTCCTCCCACCGCGTACATCCACCGGCCGAACGTCGTATGACGAAGGATCAGGTCGAAGACCACCACCAGCGTGCCGAAGATGACCAGCAGGAGCGGAACGCCGCGGTCCGCGGACATCACGAGTACGGCTCCCGCCAGCACGACCGCGAGGCCGCCCACCCTGGCGGACAGCCACCACATGGCGGTCACCGGGAGTTCCGCCGCGACCCTCCGTCGCCTGCTGATCACCCCTGACGCCGCGTAGACGGCCACCAGTCCCGCGGTCAGCGTCCAGGCCGCCCAGGCGGGCAACCACGTGTCGCTCAGCTTCGCGACGAATCCGTCGAAGGGCAGGTTGATGATGCCGCCCGAGCCCAGCAGGTAGAGCAGCAGGCCCTGCCAGCCGATCAGGCCCGCCAGCGTCACCACGAACGACGGCATCCGGATCCGGGTGAACATCAGCCCGTGCAGAAGTCCGACGAGAGCTCCCGCCACCAGGGCGGCGAGGATCGCGAGGAGCGGATTCCAGTGCAGCCGTTCGGACAGGATGGCCATGACAACCGCGCACAGGCCGCTGACGGAGCCGGCGGACAGGTCGATCTCGCCGAGCAGCAGCACCATGATGATGCCGAGCGAGATCGTCCCGGTCGCCGCCATCTGGAGGGCCAGGTTGGTGAGGTTCTCCGAGGACAGGAAGTGCTCGTTGAGCGATCCGAAGACGATCGCGATCACGATCAGCGCGCCGGCCACCGGCCACGCGCCGAGGTCCCCGTGCCGCAGCCGTTCGACGGCTTCCTTCGGTGTGTACGGCTTGCGCACCAGCGCCGTGGGGTTCGTCATGCTGCGGCTCCGGTGATCGCGGCCACGATCGCCTCCTGAGAGGCGTCGGCCGTACGGAACTCGCCGGCGTTTCTGCCCAGGCGGAGGACCACGACGCGGTCGCTGACCGCGCGCACGTCGGCGAGGTTGTGGGAGATGAGTAGCACCGCCAGGCCGCGCTCGCGGAGCCGCCTGATGAGGTCGAGGACCTGGGCGGTCTGCTCGACCCCCAGGGCGGCGGTCGGCTCGTCGAGGATGACGAGCCGTGGCTCGCCGATCAGCGCGCGGGCGATGGCCACGGACTGACGCTGGCCGCCGGAGAGCATGGCCACCGGCACCCGGATGTCGCGGATGCGCACGTCGAGCGAGGTGAGCAGGTCACGCGCGGATCGTTCCATCTGGATGTGGTTGAGGAACGACAGCCTCCGTCGCTCGGATCCGAGGAAGAGGTTGGCCACCACATCGAGGTTCTCGCACAGCGCGAGGTCCTGGTAGACGGTCGAGATGCCCAGCCGCTGGGCGTCGTGAGGGTTGCCGACGTGCACCGGCTCGCCGTCGATGAAGAGTCCGCCCGAGTCCGGGCTGACGGCGCCCGAGATGATCTTTACCAGCGTCGATTTCCCCGCGCCGTTGTCCCCGACCAGGGCCACCACCTCGCCGGGAGCGAGGTCCAGGCTCACCCCTTCGAGAGCCTGGACCGCGCCATATCGCTTGGATATGTCTCTCGCCGAGATCATCTACTGGATACCCGCCTTGGCGCACGCGTCCTTGAGCTCGGGCGTGCAGACGTCGGACGCCTTGTAGAAGTCGTCCTTGATGATGGTGTCGGCGATCTTGTCCGCGGTGACCGCGATGGGGTCGAGCAGGAACGACGGGATGTCCGCCGTGCCGTTGTTCACCTTGTCGGGCGCCGCCGGCTTCTCGCCCTTGGTCAGCGCGACCGCGAGCTCCGCCGACTTCTCCGCCTCCGCCCGGATGTTGAGGTAGATCGTCATGTACTGCTCGCCGCCGAGGATCCGCTGCACGGCCGCCAGTTCGGCGTCCTGCCCGGTGATCGGCGGCATGGTCTTGTACCCGGCCCGCTTCATGGCGGCGATGGCGCCGCTGGCCATGCCGTCGTTGGCGGACAGCACGCCCACGATGTTGTCGCGGCCGATCGCGGTGATGGCCTGCTCCATCTCCTGCTGTGCCTTGTCGGGGCTCCAGTCGGGTGTGTCGAACTCCCGCCCGATCTTGACCTTGCCGTCGAGGACGTTGTGCGCGCCCTTCTTGTAGTCGGCCGAGCTGGGGTCGGTGGGCGAGCCGTGGAGCATCACGATCTCCCCCTTGTCCGCCGTGCCGTTGGCGTTGAGCGCGTCGAGTAGCGCCTGGCCCTGCATTTCGCCGACGCGGACGTTGTTGAACGAGACGAAGTACTCGTAGTCGATGCCGGAGATCAGCCGGTCGTAGGCGATCACGGGGATCTTCTTCTGCTTGGCCTGGTTGACCAGCGGCGCGACGGCCGCGGCGTCCACGGCGTCGAGCACGAGTACGTCGGCCCCCTGCGTGAGGGCGGCCTCGACCTGCTGCTGCTGTTTGACGGCGTCCTGGTCGGCGTTGGAGTAGAGGATCTTGCAGTCGGGGCACAGCTCTCCGACCTTGGCCTCGAACAGCGGACGGTCGAACGCCTCGTAGCGCGTCGTCTTCGACTCGGGCGTGAACAAGGCGATGGTCTTGCCGGCGCCGCCCGCCTTGGCCTCGGACGGGTTCGTCTCCGTGGTGGAGCTGTTACCGCAGGCGGCGCCGAACAGAAGCGCCGCGACGGAGATGGCCAGCATTCCTCGTCGCATCGGAACGGGATTCCTTTCTTATGACCCCGGGGGTTGATAAGTAAGGTAATTTACTATCAGCTCTATAGCCAGGGGTTGAGGAGAGATCACGTCACGGAGGAGCGGAATGGTGCGGGGCGATCCACTGGTGATCAACTGGCCCGCCTTCCGCAGTGGGCATGCCACTCTGGGGAATGTGCTGAGCATGGGCGGCGGGACCGCCAACACGACCAGCCTGCTCCGCGTGATGAACGAGCGCGCCGTGTTCGCGGAGATCTTCCAGCTCGGTAAGGTCTCCCGGCCGGAGCTGGCCCAGGCCACCGGCCTGTCCAAACCGACCATCTCGGTCGCCCTGGCGGATCTGGAGCGTGCCAGGCTGGTCCGCACTGTCGGGCTGCGCACGGGCAACGCCGGTCGTGCCGCTCTGCTTTACGAGATCCGCCCGCAGGCCGGCTGGGTGCTGGCCGTCGACATCGGCCGCGCCTACGTACGACTCGCGCTGGCCGACCTGGTGGGCGAGATCGTCGCGCGCAGGGACGAGCCGTCCCGGGCCGAGAGCTACGACGCCCTGCTCGCCCAGCTCTCCCGGATGGCGGCCGAGCTCACCACGGAAGCCGGTCTCACCCCCGGGGACATCACACTGGCGGTCTTCGGGATGCCGGGCATCCACGACAAGGAGACGGGCGCGCTGCGCGTCGCCCCCAACCTGCCCGGTTGGGAGCTGCCCGGCGCGGTGGAACGGCTCGCGGAGGTCACCGGGTCCCCATACATCCTGGAGAACGACGTGGACCTCGCCGCCGTGGGGGAGGGCACGTACGGCCTGGGCGAGGGCGTTCCCCATTTCGTCTACGTCTCCGTCGGCACCGGCATCGGCATGGGCGTCGTCATCGACGGCAAGCTCTACCGAGGCTCGCGAGGGGCGGCCGGGGAGATCTCGTATCTGCCTGTCGGCGAGGGCGATCCCCGAGCCGACCCCGGACGTGGCATGTTCGAGTCGGTCGCGTCGGCCGACGGCGTGATCGCCGCGGCCGCCCGATTGGGTATGATCGCGGCCACCGCCAAAGACGTCTTCGACGCGGCCAGGGCGGGCGACGAGACCGCGCTCAAGGTCGTCGCCATCGAGGCGGATCACGTGGCGCACGCCCTCGCCGGGATCATCGCCGTGCTCGACCCCGAACTGGTCGTGCTCGGTGGTGGCATCGGAGCCCAGGCGGCCGATCTGCTCATCGGCCCCGTGACTGAGCGCCTTCCCGCTCTGGCGGCGTTGCGCCCGCCCCGGATCGAGGCGTCCACGCTGGGTGTCGACGCGGTTCTGCTCGGCGCCCTGGCGTTCGGTCTCGCCACGGCCCGCGACCTCGTCTTCGAGCGCGCGGTGGCGGCGACACCGCCCGGATAGTGAGACGCTGTGTTCGATCTTCGAGACGGGCCGGTAAGGTACACGTATGGATTCGAGCAACATCCGTCTGGCAGTGATCCCGGGGGACGGGATCGGCACCGAGGTCGTCGCCGAGGGACTCAAGGTCCTCAACGCGGCCGGTGTCAAGGTTGAGACCACCGAGTACGACCTGGGAGCGAAGCGTTACCACGCGACCGGCGAGGTCCTTCCCGATGCCGTGCTGGACGAGTTGCGCGGCTACGACGCCATCGTGCTCGGCGCCGTCGGCGACCCGAGCGTCCCTCCGGGCATCCTGGAGCGCGACCTCCTGCTCAGGCTTCGGTTCGAGCTCGACCACTACGTGAACCTGCGCCCGGTCAAGCTCTTCCCCGGCGTGGAGACCCCGCTGGGCAAGGCCCGCCCCGAGGACATCGACATGGTCGTCGTCCGCGAGGGCACCGAGGGCCTGTACGCGGGAGCCGGCGGCACGCTGCGTCGCGGCACCCCGCACGAGATCGCGACCCAGGAGTCGCTCAACACGGCCTACGGGGTCGAGCGGGTCGTCCGCTACGCCTTCGAGAAGGCGGCTCAGCGGCCGCGCAAGAAGCTCACCCTGGTCCACAAGACCAACGTCCTCACCTACGCGGGTGACCTGTGGGCCCGTACGGTCGCCCGGGTCAGCCAGGAGTACCCCCAGGTCGAGACCGACTACTGCCACATCGACGCCGCCTCGATGTTCTTCATCACCCAGCCCGAGCGGTTCGATGTGATCGTCACCGACAACCTCTTCGGCGACATCATCACCGACATCGGCGCGGCGGTGGCCGGTGGCATCGGCCTGGCCGCCAGCGGCAACATCAACCCGGACCGGACCGCGCCGTCGATGTTCGAGCCGGTCCACGGCAGCGCCCCCGACATCGCGGGCCAGGGCAAGGCCGACCCGACGGCCACCATCCTGTCCATCGCCATGCTCCTCGACCACCTCGGCCGCACCGCCGCCGCGGAGAAGGTCGAGCAGGCGGTTGCCGAGGACCTCGTCGAGCGCCAGGGTGCCCGGGCCACGAGGCAGACCCGTGAAATCGGCGACGACATCGCCTCCCGAGTAGCCGGCTGAGCCGGGCCGCTCACCCCGTCTTTGCGCATGGCGGCCTGGTTAGGGCCGCCATGCGCTTTTTCGTACCCTCTTTTATGCCTAAGGTTTCCCGTAGGTCGCACAATGAATGTGCGACATAGAGAGAAGGATCGCGGCACATGACCAGCCAGCTCAGCTTCGACGTGCAGCTCAACCAGCAGGCCCGGACCGCGGCCGAGCGTGAGCAGGTACTGGCGAACCCCGGCTTCGGGCAGACCTTCACCGATCACATGATCTCCATCGACTACACCGAAGGCCGCGGCTGGCATGATGCGCGGTTGGAGCCGTACGGGCCGTTGGTTCTGGATCCGGCGACGGCGGTGTTCCACTACGCCCAGGAGCTGTTCGAGGGGCTCAAGGCGTACCGCCAGGCGAGCGGGTCCGTCGTGTCGTTCCGGCCGAACGCCAACGCGGCCAGGTTCAACAAGTCCGCCCAGCGGATGGCGATGCCCGAGCTGCCCGAGGAAGTGTTCGTCGAGTCGTTGGATCTGCTCGTCCAGACGGACAAGGAGTGGGTGCCGACGACCGAGGGGCACGGCCTGTACCTGCGGCCGTTCATCATCGCCACCCAGGTCGGGCTCGGCGTGAACTACCCGTCGAAGACGTTCCGTTACATGGTGATCGCCTCTCCCGCCGGGCCGTACTTCTCCGGCGGGATCAAGCCGGTCTCGGTCTGGCTGTCCACGGAGTACACCCGCGCCGCTCCCGGAGGCACCGGCTTCGCCAAGTGCGGAGGCAACTACGCGGCGGCCTTCGTCGCCCAGCGCCAGGCCGTCGAGCAGGGCTGCGACCAGGTCGTGTGGCTCGACGCGCACGAGCACCGCTACGTCGAGGAGATGGGCGGGATGAACATCTTCTTCGTCTTCGGCGACCGGCTGCTCACCCCCTCGCTCACCGGGACGCTCCTGCCCGGCGTGACCCGTGACTCGATCCTCACCTTCGCCGCCGACCTGGGCCTGAAGGCCGAGGAGGGCCGGCTCTCCATCGAGGAGTGGCAGGCCGGGTGTGAGTCGGGCGAGCTGACCGAGGCCTTCGCCTGCGGCACCGCCGCCGTGGTCACCCCGATCGGCAGCGTCAAGGGCGCCGACCGCTCCTGGACGATCGGTGACGGCACCCCCGGCCAGATCACCCAGAAGATCCGCGAGGAGCTCATCGGCATCCAGTACGGCACCCGCCCCGACACGCACAGCTGGATCCACAAGGTCTGCTGACGCGGTCGCAGGCGCGCCATAACGCGCGCCCGACGGCTCTGAGCACGACATGACAGGAGCCCGGTGACCTCGCCCTCGCCGGGCTCCTGGCGTCCCTCCATCAGGCAGGTGGACGGCGTAGCGTGATTGACGCGACACGTAATGTCATCGCAAAGCTGGCCGTGCACCTGGAGTTCCGGGATGTCAGATCTTGCGGATGAGGGTGAGACCGTCGGCGATCGGGAGCAGGGCGGTCGTCACTCGACCGTCGCTCGCGACGAAGTCGTTGAACTCCCGCATCGCCGGCACGTTGCCGCCCGCGCCGGGGTCCACGATCGCGCCGCTCTGCAGGGTGTTGTCCACGCAGATCATCCCGCCGGGGGCGAGCCGGGCCAGGATCTCCTCGTAGTACGCGCGGTATCCCCGCTTGTCCGCGTCGATGAACGCGAAGTCGAAGCTCGTCTCCTCGGGCATCGCGCGCAGCGTGTCCGCCGCCGGCCCGAGACGCAGCTCGATCTTGTGGGCCACGCCCGCCTTCTCCCAGTAGCGTCGCGCGACCGACGTCCAGTCCTCGCTCACGTCGCAGGCGATCAACCGGCCGTCCTCGGGCAGGCCACGGGCGATGCAGATCGACGAGTAGCCGGTGAACGTGCCGACCTCCACGGCCCAGCGGGCGCCGCTGACCTGCACGAGCATGGTGAGCAGCGCCCCCTGCTCCGGGGCGATCTGCATGACGGCGTCGCCGCCGGTCAGCCTCGCCGTCTCCTCGGCCAGGTTGAGCAGTACGTCGTCGGGCGGGGTGGTGTGCTCGACGGTGTACGCGGCGACGGCAGCGTCGACAAAGTTCTCGGCCTTCATGGCATCACTTTAGTTCCGCGCTCAACCGGACAGCCGAGATCCCGTCGGGCTTGGCATCTTTCCAGCTCACATAGGGTGTAAGTCGTAACACAAGATTGATGTCTCGGATCGTGAGACGAATGTACCGGCCGGGCCACGGCATGTGGCAGACTTCAAGGCACCATGTTCTACGGTCTGCTCATTATCGGCAGGCGCGCTGGCTGACATCAGGACAACGCCAGCGCGCAGACCTCTCACGTCCGTGAGGGGTCTTTTGTGTTTTCCGGCACAGAACGAGCGATGAGCGCGCGCGGCGAGGACCACCCCGCGAAGGAGAAACCAAGAAATGGCCGATGACCGCTTCCACGTGTACGACACGACACTGCGTGACGGGGCCCAGCAGGAAGGCTTGAACCTCACGGTCGCCGACAAGCTGGCCCTCGCTCGTCATCTGGACGACCTCGGTGTCGGCTTCATCGAGGGTGGCTGGCCAGGCGCGAACCCGAAGGACACCGAGTTCTTCCGGCGGGCTCAGACAGAGCTCGACCTGAAGCACGCGCAACTCGCCGCGTTCGGCGCGACCCGCCGGGCCGGAGTGAAGGCCGCCGACGACCCTCTGGTGGCCGCGTTGCGCGAATCCGGCGCACCCGTCGTGACACTCGTCGCGAAGAGTCACGACAGGCACGTTGAGCTGGCCCTCCGCACCACGCTCAAGGAGAACCTCGCGATGATCCGCGACACCGTCTCCCACCTGCGTGCGGAGGGCCAGCGAGTCTTCCTCGACGCCGAGCACTTCTTCGACGGCTACGCCTCCAACCCGGCCTACGCACTGGAGGTCCTCCGTACGGCGGCCGAGGCCGGGGCATCCGTCATCGCGCTCTGCGACACCAACGGAGGGATGCTCCCCGACGAGCTGGCCGACGTCGTCCACGCCGCCGTCTCCACCGGCGCGCGCGTCGGCATCCACTGCCACGACGACACCGGCTGCGCCGTCGCCAACACGCTGGCCGCCGTCAAGGCCGGCGCCACCCACGTGCAGGGCTGCGCCAACGGGTACGGCGAGCGCTCGGGCAACGCCAACCTGTTCACGGTCGTGGCGAACCTCCAGCTCAAGAAGGGGTTCGACCTCGTACCCCCGGATTCGCTGCGGGACATGACCCGCATCGCGCACGCGATCACCGAGGTCACCAACGTCACGCCCAACTCACACCAGCCGTACGTCGGGACGTCGGCCTTCGCGCACAAGGCGGGCCTGCACGCGTCGGCCATCAAGGTCGACCCCAACCTCTACCAGCACATCGACCCGTCCATGGTCGGCAACGACATGCGCATGCTCGTCTCGGACATGGCGGGCCGGGCCTCGGTGGAGCTCAAGGGCAAGGAGCTGGGCTACGACCTGACCTCCGACCAGTCCCGCCAGCTTGTCGAGCGCGTCAAGGAGCTGGAGTCACGCGGGCACACCTTCGAGGCCGCCGACGCGTCCTTCGAGTTGCTGCTGCGCGACACCGTCACCGGCGAGCGCCGGCGCCACTTCTCCGTCGAGTCCTGGCGGGTCATCGTCGAGCGCCGCCCGACCGGCGAGGTAGCGAGCGAGGCCACGGTCAAGCTGCACGCCAAGGGCGAGCGGATCGTCGCCACCGGCGAGGGCAACGGCCCCGTCAACGCCCTCGACAAGGCCGTACGGCTCGCGCTGGAGAAGCTCTACCCGGAGCTCGCCGGGGTGGAGCTCATCGACTTCAAGGTCCGCATCCTGGAGGGCACCCACGGCACCGACGCCATCACCCGGGTGCTCATCACCTCCAGCGACGCCACCGGCGACTGGTCCACCGTGGGCGTCGCCGAGAACATCGTCGAGGCGTCCTGGCAGGCCCTGGAGCAGGCTGTCACCTACGGACTCCTCCGCGCCGGTTACAGCGCCTGATTGGGCTCGCTGTGTCTATTTGCGCTCGCTTCGCTCGCGCGGGCTCGGGGCGCCTTGAGGCGATGTCTTCTCTCGTCGCTCGGGGCTTCGTCCCTCAGCCCACTCGTTCCTCAGCCCAGACACCGCCGCGCCCCTCGCGTCATGGTTCGGGCTGTAGGGGTTGATGGTGCTCGCGCGGGCGTCGTCTGATCCCCTCGCGTGGAGACGGGGGATCAGACGAGGTCGGAGCCGGAGATCTTGAAGCTGGTCGGGCCGTCGGAGGTGTGAACGATCACCGAACGGCCCGAGCAGCTCACCTCAGGCTTCGCCGTGCCGGGCACGATAATCGTGAGCAGCGACGAGGCCGCGGGCGAGATCACAGCCGGGGCGGCGACCTTCTTCATGTAGGCGGGGGAGATCCACCCCTGGTAGGGGTTGGTCTGGCCGCGGACCACCTTCTGGCCGCCGATCGGCTTGCATGAGGGCAGGGCGAGTTGCACCAGCGTCGCCCGCCACGACCCCTCGCCGACCACGACGCGGCCGCCGCCGTTGGAGTACACCTTCAGCGACGGGTCGAAGTGCCACAGGTTGCGCACCTTGCCGCCGCCCGTCGTGTCCAGCACCGCCATGACGTCCTGGTCGTGGTTCACGAGCACCGCCCTGGTACGGCTGACGCCGTACGCCTTGTCGGTCAGCGTGAACGACTGACGGTCCTTGCCGATCGAGCGGCGGACCAGCGACGTCGGCGTGCGGCCGTGGAACGGCTTCCCCACGACAACGGGGATGTTGTGCGCCTCGGGCGTCATCGTCCAGCGCCGGTACGGGGTGTTCTCGTAGGAGTGGAACCCCGCCTCGGTCAGCACGTCGCGGCCCTGGGCGTAGTAGGTCACACCCAGGTGGTCCTCATGGCCGTGGAACTTCAGGCCCGGCCCGAACCTGATCGAGTAGTAGGCCGACTGCGGATCGCCCCAGGCCGTACGGCCGAAGACGTAGCCGGCCTTGAACACCTGCACGGTCTCGGAGGAGTGGGCGAACCCGGCGGGCTGGACGTCCGGCGCGCCGTCCCCGAGCGGCACCATGTACCCGTTGGGCCGCGTGGCGGCGCTGATGTGCTTGGGCAGGCCGTCCCAGCGCTTGGCGAGGTCGTCGGGCACCTTGAGGTCGCAGTCCTTGATGGTGTCCGTGGCGACGCGCAGCCGGTCGTGCACGTAGATCGCGTACCGCGGGGCCTGTTCCCTCAGCGATCCCTCGGAGTCGATGTCGAGCTTCATCGACTTGACCATGCGGGAGAGGGCGAGGTCCTTCCAGCCCTTCTGGTTGTAGCGGCAGCCGATGCGCAGGAGGCCGATGTCCTGGTCGAGCCCGTGGTTGTGCCCGGCCTTGTAGAGGCGCGGGTCGGCCAGCAGCTTCGCGTGTACGGCGAGGCTGTTCTTGAGCCAGGCGTCGGGGACGTACCTGCTCAGGCAGACCAGCGCGGGGGCGCGCAGCGCGGTCGGGTGGTCGCTCCAGGCGTACTTGTGGGTGCTCCGGCCGCCGTAGGGGTTCTTCTCGACCCAGTCCTTGGCGATCTCGGTCGCGCGGGTGAGGTACGCCTGCTTGCCGGTGGTCTCGTAGTCGGCCACCAGCCGCCCCATCCACCGCAGTGACTGGAACACCATCTGCCACGACCGGCTCTTGTACGGGTCCAGCTTCCAGTCGATCTTCGCGCCGATCTTGACGGCCGGGCGGTCCAGGAAGGAGAGCTGCCCGCTCATCACGTCCTCGGAGGTCGGCGTTCCCGGCAGCCAGTCCCCCTGGCACTCGGGTGTACGAGCGGGGGGCTCGGCGGATTGGGAGGCCTCGGCGGGCACGGCGGCGAACGCGCCGCCGGTGAGGGCCAGCGCGGAGATCAGACCGAGGGCTCGAGCGCGGGTACGCACGCAAGATCCTTCCGGGGCACGGACGGGAGAGGGTGATCATGCTGGCCGAATGTCCGTTATCGGTCAAGTCGCCGATGGTCATCGTTAGCAGGATGTAAGGGTCACGCCGTCCGGCCCCCTCGCGTGACCCGACGAGTTCCGTCCGGTGCGGGGGACCTGTGCGCGACTTGCCGTGAACCCGCTGGACGCTTGACCTCATACAGGGACGGTCCGGGAAGGAGTCCCAGAAAGGAGGAAGCCATGATCAAAGGTGCGCACTGGCTGCTGTACAGCCACGACCCGGACGCCGACCGGGCCTTCCTCCGAGACGTGCTCGGGCTGCGGAACGTCGACGCCGGGGGCGGCTGGCTGATCTTCCGCCTGCCGCCCGCCGAACTGGGGGTGCATCCCACCCGGGACCGGCCGATGTTCGACCTCTACCTGATGTGCGACCGGATCGCCGACACGGTCCGCGAACTGACGGCCAAGGGCGTGACGTTCACCCGGGAGGTCGGTGACGAGGGGTACGGCCTGGTCACCGGGTTCCGCCTGCCCGGCGGCGCCGAGATCGGCCTGTACGAGCCCCGCCACCCCACCGCCGTATAGGCGCGTCTAGTCGCGCTTGGGCGAGGCGCTCTGCACGACCTCGAAGGACCAGATCTCGGACGCGGACGCGGCCGGACCCTGGCCGTGCCCGTGACCCTGCCCCGGCCCGTGCCCCTGACCGTGACCGTGGCCCTGCGCGCCGGCCTCGGCGGCGGCCTGCGCGTGGCCGGACTGGAAGGCCCGGCTGCTCTGCCAGCGCTGGAAGTCCTCCTCGCTGCGCCAGCGCGTGTAGACCATGTACCGGTCCGTGCCCTCGACCGGCCGGAGCAGCTCGAACCACTCGAACCCGTCGGCCGCCTCCACCATGCCGGCGCGGTTGGCGAAACGCTGCTCCAACTCCTCGCGCATCTCCGCGCTCACCGTCAACACGTTGATCTTCACGACCGACATCGCGGGCTCCTCCCGTGGATGAATTCCGACACGGCCACACTACGAGTCGTGCTGTTCGCCCCCGGGACGCGCCACGGCCTTCCCGCCCCCGGGGTGCCACAAGCCGGGGGAGAGGTACGTGAGCAATCGGCAAGCGGCACTAGCCTTGTGACCGTGCGTATCGCGAGGTTCTCCAAAGGCGACGGTGTCGCCTTCGGCGTGGTTGAAGAGGACGGCGAAGTCGTCGCCAGGGTCGACGGGCATCCCTTCGGCGGTGTCGAGTTCGCCGGGGACAGATATCCGCTCGCCGAGGTCAGGCTCGTCGCGCCGATGCTGCCCAGCAAGATCGTCGCAGTCGGCAAGAACTACGCCGACCACGCGCGCGAGATGGGCGGTGAGGCGCCGGAGGAGCCGCTCATCTTCCTCAAGCCGAGCACCTCGGTGGTCGGCCCCGGCGAGGCCATCGCGTACCCGTCGAAGCTGTCGCAGCGGGTCGACTACGAGGGCGAGCTGGCCGTGGTCATCGGGCGGCTCTGCCGGGACGTGCCGGTGGAGCGGGCGCATGAGGTGATCTTCGGGTACACCTGCGCCAACGACGTGACCGCGCGCGACCTGCAGCAGCGGGACGGCCAGTGGAGCAGGGCCAAGGGCTTCGACACCTTCTGCCCGATCGGCCCGTGGATCGAGACCGACCTCGACCCGGGCGACCTCGCCCTCACGACCAGCGTGAACGGCGAGCTCCGGCAGAGCGCGCGCACCTCGCTCCTGCTGCACGACATCCCGGCGCTCGTCGCGTACGTGAGCGCCGTCATGACGCTGCTGCCCGGCGACGTCATCCTGACCGGCACCCCCGCCGGCGTCGGGCCCCTGTCCGTCGGTGACGAGGTCAGCGTCGGCATCGAAGGAATCGGAACTCTCACCAACCGGGTGATCTCTCGTGACTGACCTGCGTGTCCGCTTCGCGCCCTCGCCGACCGGCATGTTCCATGTCGGCGGCGCCCGTTCCGCGCTCTACAACTGGGCGCTCGCCGAACAGTCCGGGGGCACGTTCGTGCTCCGCATCGAGGACACCGACGCGGCGCGCAACCGGCCCGAGTGGACCGAGGGCATCATCTCCGCGCTCGCCTGGATCGGCATCAGCGGCGACTCCCCGCACTTCGAGGGTCCCTACTTCCAGTCCGCGTACGAGGCGCAGCACCGCGAGGCGGCGGCCAAGCTCCTCAAGGACGGCAAGGCCTACCACTGCACCTGCACGCGTGACGACGTGAAGGCCAGGACGGGCTCGGAGCACCAGGGCTACGACGGCTTCTGCCGGGACCGCGGCCTCACCGAGGGCGCGGTGCGGTTCCACACGCCGGACGAGGGCGTGACCGTGGTGAACGACCTGGTCCGCGGGCGGGTCGAGTTCCCGAACGCGGCCATGGAAGACTTCGTCATCGTGCGCGCCGACGGGTCGCCGCTGTTCAACCTCGCCAACGTGATCGACGACATCGAGATGCGGATCTCCCACGTCATGCGCGCGGAGGAGCACCTGTCGAACACGCCCAAGCAGCAGCTCCTGTGGGAGGCGATGGGCGCCACGCCGCCGGTCTGGGCGCACGTCCCGGTCATCGTCAACGAGAAACGGCAGAAGCTGTCCAAGCGTCGCGACAAGGTGGCCCTGGAGTCCTACCGTGACGAGGGATACCTCGCCGAGGCGATGGTCAACTACCTCATGCTGCTCGGCTGGGGCCCCGGCGACGACCGCGAGATCATGCCGTGGTCGGAGATGATGCCGATGTTCCGCCTGGAGGACGTGAACCCGTCCCCGGCGTTCTTCGACGAGAAGAAGCTGCGCGCCTTCAACGGCGAGTACATCCGGGCGCTGCCCCTCGACGTCTTCATCCAGCGCTGCGACCCCTGGCTCGACCCGAGCTGGGACCGGACGACCTTCGCCCGGGTGGCGGAGCTGGTCCAGACCCGCATCGCGGTGCTGTCCGAGGTCACCGCGAACGTGGACTTCCTCTTCCTGGAGGTCCCCGTTCATGACCAGGCGTCGTGGGACAAGGCGATGAAGCCGGGCGCGACCGAGATCCTCAACGACTACGCCGAGCGGCTGCAGGACGTGAACTGGGATCCCGAGTCGCTCAAGACCGCCTTGGAGGAGGTCGGCGCCGCACACGGCCTCAAGCTGGGCAAGGCGCAGGCGCCGGTCCGCGTGGCCGTCACCGGCCGTACGGTCGGCCTCCCGCTGTTCGAGTCGATCGAGGTCCTCGGCCGCGAGCGCTCCCTGGAGCGGCTGCGTACGGCTCTGTCGAAGCTCTCCTGAGCGCGGCGGCCGGCCGGCTATCCGGTCGGCCGCCGCGTCAGCGTCATCGTGAGCGCCAGCGAGAGGGCCGCTCCGGCGGCCATCGCGAGCCAGAGGCCGGTGACGCCCAGGGAGGAGCTCAGCAGCGCGGCGAGGGGCAGCTGGACCGCGAAACCCGCCAGCGTGGCGGTGAGCAGCCTGCCGCCCTTTCCGCTTGCCTGGAGCGCCCCGCCCATGGCGATGAGCCCGCCGAACGGCACCAGATAGAGGCTCATGCACCGCAGGAACCACACGGTCGCCCCGGCCACCGCGGCATCGTCGGTGAAGAGGGCGGCCGCCGGCACCGCACACATGTTGAGGATGAGCGCGGTGACGACGCCGGCGGCCAGGCCGAGCCGCAGTGATGTGCCGGTGGCGGCGCCACCACCTCGCGCCGTCCGGATCATCGCCGCCTGGCGCAGCGCGTAGAAGGCCATCGTCCCGGCCAGCATGATCTTCAGGCCGATGCCGTAGCCGGCCAGTGCGGGAACGCCGTGCGCGCCCACCAGGCCGGTCATCGCCACGCCGGTCAGGCTGCGCGCCAGGAAGTCGCCGGACATCGGCAGGCCCGTGCGCAGGAGTTCCACGCCGTCGGCTCGGTTCGCCATGCGGTGCGCGCGCGGCGGCCGTTCGCGCGGCAGCCGTCGCACGAGCAGGGTGGCCGCCACCGCCAGCGTTACCAGCCGGGCCAGGACCGTGGCCAGCGCGGCGCCACGCACCCCCAGGTCGAAGCCGTAGATGAGCAGGGGATCGAGCCCGATGACCAGCGCGTTGCAGAGCAGCGCGGTCCGCATCGGCGTCGCCGTGTCGCCGAGCCCCTTGAATATCCCGTCCACCAGCGTCTGAGCGAAGAAGACCGGGACCGCGGAGAGCGACACCAGGAAGAAGTCCGAGACGAGGACAACGGTAGCGGCGTCTCCGGTGAAGAGCCGCGCCAGCGGTTCGCGGAAGAGAACGCCCGGTACGGCCACCACGAAGCCGAACAGCGCCCACAGGACCCACGCGGTACGGATCACCGGCGTGAGAGATGATTCGCCCTCCCGCCTGCCGACCAGCACGGTCGTGCCCGTCGTGAGGGCCAGGATCACCCCCAGGGCCAGGTGCTCGGTGGTGGTGGCGATCGTGACGGCGGCGACCGCCGTACTGCCCAGCCCCGAGACCCACAACGTGTCGATCAGGCCGACGGCCACGACAGCGGTCAGCAACTCGACGTAGACGGGCACAGCCAACCGGATGAGCTTCATTCCATACCTCGATTCGAGCTATATCGATTAGAGGTATAGCGATACGATGCGGCCATGGCAAGCGGGGAGCTGGCGCTGGCGATCCTCGGCTTCCTCAACGAGGAGCCGATGCACGGATATGAGCTCAAGCAGCGGATCGCGGGGCTGAGCGGGCATGTCCGTCCGGTCAGCGACGGCGCGCTCTACCCGGCGATCACCCGGCTGGAGAGGTCGGGCCTGGTCGACCGGCGCGAGGAGGAGGGGGCCGCCGCGGCGCGGCGGCATGTGCTCTCGCTCACCGGCAAGGGCCGGGAGGAGCTGTTCCGCCGGCTACGCGAGCCGTCCGACCTGGAGATCAGTGACCAGTCGCGGTTCTTCGCGCTGCTGACGTTCCTGTCGGCGCTTCCCCGGGAGGACCAGGTAACGGTGCTCCGGCGGCGGCTGGACTTCCTGGAGGCGCCCGCGAGCTTCTTCTACCGTTCGGGAAAGCCGGTCAGGGCCAGGGAGGTCGCCGACCGCTTCCGCCACGGCATGCTGGTCATGGCCCGCGAGATCGGAGCCGTGGAGAAGGCCTGGCTCAAGGGCGCCATCGCCGATCTCGCTGAACCGGGCCCCGGTCCGGCCGAAATCCCCGACCCCTCTCCTGACCTGTCCGTACACCATCCGTGAGGGCGCTCGCTGCGCCGTGCGAGCCCGGCGAGCGGAGTTCCACGCGATCACAAGGGCTCGCGGCGTGACGGGACCGCGAGCCCACGCGTGATCAGGTACGGCGTCAGAGAAGGCCGCGGCGGGCGAGCAGGGGCTCGATCTGCGGGTCACGGCCCCGGAAGTCGCGGAACGCCGTCAGGGCCTCCATGCTGCCGCCCTTGGACAGCAGCCGCTGCCGGAACCGGTCGCCGTTCTCCCGGCGCAGCCCGCCGTTCTCCTTGAACCACTCGACCGTGTCGGCGTCGAGGACCTCGCTCCAGATGTAGGAGTAGTAGCCCGCGCTGTAGCCGCTCGACCAGATGTGCGCGAAGTAGGTGCTCCGGTAGCGCGGCGGCACGGCGGGCAGGTCCACGCCCGCGTTCCGCAGCGCCTCGGCCTCGAAGGTCTCGGCGTCGCCGCCCGTGTAGGAGGTGTGCCAGGCCCAGTCCAGCAGCGTCGCGGCGAGGTACTCGACCGAGGCGAAGCCCTGGTTGAACTTCTGCGACTCCAGCATCCGGTCCACGAGCTCCTGCGGCATGGGCTCGCCGGTCTCGTAGTGCTTGGCGTAGTTCGCCAGGATCTCCGGGTCGGTCGCCCACATCTCGTTGACCTGCGAGGGGTACTCCACGAAGTCCCTCGGCACCGCCGTACCGGAGACCCGGGGGTAGCGGACGTCGGAGAACAGGCCGTGCAGGGCGTGGCCGAACTCGTGGAACATCGTGTTGACCTCGTCGAAGGTCAACAGGGTCGGCTCGCCCTTGACGATGTTGAGGTTGTTGACCACGACCGGGCGGGTGCCGTCCAGGTCCGACTGCTTGACCAGGCTGTTCATCCAGGCCCCGCCGCGCTTGGCGGCGCGGGCGAAGAAGTCCCCGAGGAACAGGCCGAGTGGCGAGCCGTCCTCGTTGAACACCTCGAAGACCCGGACGTCCGAGTGGTAGCCCTGCAGGTCCGCCCGCTCCCGGAAGGTGAGGCCGTACAGCCGCTGCGCCGCGTAGAAGACGCCGCGTTCCAGGACGCTGTTCAGCTCGAAGTAGGGGCGCATCCGGGAGCTGTCGATGTCGTACCGGGCCTTGCGCACCTTGCCGGCGTAGAACTCCCAGTCCCACGGCTGGATCGGGTGCCCGGCGATCTCCTCCAGGTCGGACTGCTCCTTGCGGGCGTTGGCCACGGCCGGAGGGACGAGCCGGCCGAGCATCTCGGTGACCGCCTGCGTGGATCCGGCCGTCTGGTCCGCGAGGACGTACTCGGCGTGGTTGGCGTAGCCGAGCAGCTTGGCCCGCTCCTCGCGCAACGTGGCGATCCGGGTGATCAGCTCGGCGTTGTCCGCCCCGCGGCCGACGGACGCCTTGTGGATCCGCTCACGCAGCTCCCGGTGGGTGAGCTCGGCGAGTGCGGGCTGGCGGGTGGGCAGGGTGAGGGTGACCAGGTAGCCGGCGTCCAGCCCCCGCTCCTTGGCGGTCTCCTGGAGGCCCTGTACGGCGTCGGGGGAGAGCCCGTCGAGCTCGGCGACGTCCTCGACGGCGACCGCCCGCGCGTTGGTGTCGGCGAGCAGGTTCTGGTGGAAGGTGGTCGCGAGGGTGGACAGCTCCTCGTTGAGCTCCCTGAGCCGTGCCTGCTCCTCCTCGCCCAGTTCGGCTCCCGCCCGGATGAAGTCGGTGAGGTAGCGGTCGAGGAGCCACTGCTGCTCCCCGTCCGCCGCCTGTACGGCCCGGATGCGGGCGAACAGCCGCGGGTTCAGGTGGATGGCGTCGCCGTGCGTGGACAGCTTGGGCGTGATGTCCTTCTCGATCTCCTGGACGCCCGGCGTGGCGTCGGAGGACGCCTGGTTGAAGAAGACCGTCGAGACCCGGTCGAGGAGCCGGCCGGACCGCTCCAGAGCCTCGATCGTGTTCTCGAAGGTCGGCGGCTCGGAGTTGTCCGCGATCGCCGCGATCTCGGCGAGATGCTCGGCCATCCCCTGCTCGAACGCCGGGACGTAGTGCTCCTCCCGGATCTCCTGGAAGGGAGGCAGTTGGTACGGCAGGGAGCTGGGGCTCAGAAACGGGTTCGCCGTCTGGGACATCGGGGGCTGCTCCTCATCGCTGTTCTCGACGCTGGTGGCTCTTCTCAGCCTGGCACAGCAGGGTCGTGAGCAGCGATGAGGAGCCACGCGGGCAATCGTTTTGGTGATGAGCCGCAAGCTGGGCTATTCTTTCGGAGTCGCCAGCGAGCCCCAAGGGGCGAGCGAAACGATGGGGTATAGTGCAATTGGCAGCACGACTGATTCTGGTTCAGTTAGTCTAGGTTCGAGTCCTGGTACCCCAGCTGCATCCCTCCTTCGGGAGATGCTACGGATTCGGGTTCCCCCCGGTCCGATCACAGTGTGTATGGTCCCGTCGTCTAGTGGCCCAGGACGCCGCCCTCTCAAGGCGGTAGCGGCGGTTCGAATCCGCTCGGGACTACCACACACTGCGAGGTCCCGTCGTCTAGTGGCCCAGGACGCCGCCCTCTCAAGGCGGTAGCGGCGGTTCGAATCCGCTCGGGACTACTTTTTCTCCAACCCCCGGAACATTCGTTCCGGGGGTTTTTCGTTTGTCGTGGTTCCACCTCCGGACCCCATCGCCGTTGACTGGACAGTGCTGCTATCCAATAATTGGGGAGCTGGACTATCTAATTGGAGGTGTGTGGGGATGTTCACACTGCTGGCGGACGGCCGCGACGAGGTCGTCCCGGGTCTGACCGTCCCGGCCGGAGAGAAGGTCCTCGGCTGGGAGCGCAAGCCGCACGGCTGGTGCCGGGGGGACGCCTGCATCCCGGCCTTCCGGGCCGCGGCCGCCGAGACCGCCGCCGGCACCGACCTGGTCGCGTTCGCCGGGCTGCTCGGGCGCGGCGTCGTGGTCGACCACGACGAGAGGCTGATCGCGGTCGGTGACGCGCGGACGATCAGTCCCGAGGAGGCTCCGGAGTTCGAGCTGGACGGCTTCCGTCTCGACGGCCTCCGCGGTACCAAGGTGGCGCTCGTCTTCTGGGCGTCGTGGTGCGGCTGCCGCTACGACCTGCCCGCCTGGGAGCTGCTGCACCGTGAGCTGTCCCCGGACGGCTTCAGCGTGGTCAGCGTCTCTCTCGACCGGAACCGCGATGACGCCGCCCCGTGGATCGAGGACGTGACCCACCCGGCGCTGGTCGACACGGAAGGCGCCGTCGCCGAGATGTACGGCGTCATCAACGTCCCGACCGTCGTGTGGATCGACGAGGAGGGGCGGGTGGCCCGGCCGCAGGACACCATGACCGCCACCGACACCTTCCGCGAGATGAACGGGCTTTCCTCCGAGGCCGCCACGGCGGCCCTGCGCCGGTGGGTCGTCGAGGGCGAGTCCGGTCTGTCCGAGCAGGCCGTACGGGAGCACCTGCGCGTCCCGACCGAGGAGGAGCGGCTGGCCCGGCTGCACGCGCGCCTCGCCGCCTGGCTGTTCCGCCGCGGCCGCGCGGACGCGGCGCGCGGGCACGCCCGCCGGGCGGCCGAGCTGGCGCCGCACGACGTCGCCATCCGCCGGGGGCTGATGCCGCTCGACGGCGTGGATCCGTTCGGGGACGGCTACTTCCGGCTTCGCGCCGAGCTTGAAGCGAGTGGGACGCCGATTTACCGGCCGCTGCCCGACTGGGCGGGGGAGCGGTGACGTGATGGGGTGGGTTGCGGTGCGCGGCACCTGGGTTCCAAAATCAGACTCATGACCACGACACTGCGCTCGCGCACGCACAGCTGGGCCCCGCCGACATTGCCGGGGGACGTCGCGGAGTTGAGCGGCCTGGAGTTCCTTCAGGCCATGCTCGACGGCCTGATCGCCGCTCCGCCGATCGCCGGCACGATGGGTTTCACGCTGCTGAAGGTCGAGCCCGGGGTGGCGATCTTCGAGGGGGAGACGGGAGAACACCAGTACAACCCGATGGGCTCCGTGCACGGGGGCTACTTCGCCACCCTGCTCGACTCGGCCCTCGGATGCGCCGTCATGACCATGCTCCCGGCCGGGACGGCCTATACGACCACCCAGTTGAACGTGCACATGGTCCGCCCGGCCTTCGCGCACACCGGGCTGCTGCGGTGCGAGGCGAAAGCCCTCCATGTGGGCCGGAGCGTCGCGACCGCCGAGGGGCGGCTGGTCGGCTCGGACGACGGCAAGCTGTACGCGCACGGCACGACGACGTGCGCCGTTTTCGCGATGCGCTGATGGTCCCGCCGCCGGGAAAGGGGACCGGCTCCGGGCGGCGGTCGTCGCGGACATGACAAGGGGACACGACCCCGCCGGATCGTGTCCCCTTCTCCGTGCCCTTCGGGGGCCGTGGACGCCGCCTAGCCGCGCGACCGGGCCTTGAAGAGCGCCCGCTTGGCGGCCTTGCCCACCTGCTTGTCCGGGTGGGCCTCGGCGACGGCTTCGAGCAGCTCCTCCAGGTGCGGGTGCGGCACCTTCCAGATCACGTCGAGCAGGCCGATGATCTGCTGCGCGGGGCCGATGTCGTGCAGGCTGCTGACGAACTCCGCGCGGCCGAGGCCCGCCGAGATCGTCCACATGTCGAGGATGAGCCAGTGCGTGTCGGCCGGGGTGGGCTCAGGCGCGTCCTCGACGTCCAGCTGGGCGAGGTGCGTCGCGGCGTACGGCCGGAGCGAGGGCACCTTGAGCGCCTCGGTCCAGGCGGGCACGGCCACCTCGCCGAGGGCGCCGACCAGGCTGGCGGCCTGCACCCGGACCAGGGCGTCGGCCTCGTCCTCCGCGGCGGCTTCGAGCAGCTCGGTGGCGGCCCGGGCCGGGTCACGCAGGTCGAGCCAGGCGGCGAACTCCGCGTCCGCCTCCTCCTCCGGCAGGTCGGCGCTCAGCGTCAGCAGGTCGAGCGCGGTCATCGCGTCGATGGCGGGCCGGGCGTCGATGTCGATGTCGGCGTCGTCCACCATGTGGACCACGCCCTCCACGCCGAGAGGCGTGAGGCGCACCTCGTCGCCCTCGACGGTCACCATGCCGTAGCCGGTCAGCCAGGCGAGCACCGGCGCCAGCGGGTCGCCGGCGGCGGTCCAGGCGTCGGAGCCGAGATCGTCGTACTCGCCGGCCGCCTCGGCCAGCTCCCCGCGCAGCTGTCCGACGGAGCGCGAGCCGCCGTTGACCAGCACGCGGACCAGCAGCGCGCGGGTCAGCCCCGACAGGGCGAGGGTCAGATCGTCGTCGTCCAGCTCGGGGTCGCCGTAGTCGATCGAGTGGAGGCCGAGCAGCCAGGCGTCGAGCACGTCGTCGTCGTCCTCGAACGGCCAGGCGGCGGTGTCGGGGTCGACGCTGACCGTGTCGTCATCGTCCGGGGCGAGGAACTCCAGGTCGATGGCGAGGTTCCAGAGGTTCCACAGCGACTGGGCGTCGCTCAGCCCGACGCTGAGCACCGCCTCCTTGACCTCTTCCTCGGTGAGCAGGGTCTCCTCGCCGACCTTGCGGCCGGAGCCGACCCAGAGCGCGAGACCGCGGGCCTGGGCGATGAGCGTGACCTCGCGGGCCGCCGCCGCCAGCTCGGTGTCCGGACGCAACCGGATCGTGGGCAGGTCGGCGATCTCGTCGGCGAAGGGTTCGAAGTCGCCGAGGCTCTCGTCCTCGTCGTCCTCGAACTCGTCCTCCTCCTCGTCCCAGTCGCGCTCGGCGAGCACGTCCTCCATCGCCTCGATGAAGTCGTCCTCGATCTCGTCGAGCTCGGACAGGAGGACGTCCACCGAGGCCGACCCCGTCGCCAGGCGGCCGGTCTCGGACAGGAACGTCAGATAGGACCGCAGCGCGGGGACCATGCCGTCGGCGGCCTCATCGGGGTCCTCGACGACCTGCGGAATGCGCTCAAGCAGGACGGCGCGCAGGTCGCCCGCCTTCCACAGCCCCACGTTGTCGCGGACATCCAGGCGATGCCAGAGAACGGCCGGGCCGACCAGGTCGGTATCGGTGCCCGGAGCGTTGGCGGGAGCCCAGAGGATGAACTCCTGCAGCAGTGGACGCAGTTCAGCGGCGGCTGCCTCAATGCGGTCTGTCACCCCGCCAGCCTAGGGCTAACCGGGCATGCTCTCTAATCAGTTAGCGCGCCGCATCGCCTCGGTGATCCGTTCCGCGGCGGCAACGACGGGGGCGGCGTGCATCCGACCCGGCGTGCGGGTGAGCCGCTCGATCGGTCCGGACACGGAAACCGCGGCGATGACCTTGCCGCCCGCGCCCCGGATGGGGGCCGAGACGCTCGCGACGCCCTGCTCGCGCTCTCCCACGCTGTGCGCCCATCCCCGCCTGCGTACGCTGGCGAGCGTGGCGGCGGTGAACTTCGCGCCGCGCAGGCCGCGGTGCAGCCGGTCGGGCTCCTCCCAAGCGAGCAGTATCTGCGCGGCCGAGCCCGCGGTCATCGGCAACGCGGACCCGACGGGTACGGTGTCGCGCAGGCCGCTCGCGCGCTCGGCGGCGGCCACGCACACGCGCTCGTCACCCTGGCGCCGGTAGAGCTGGGCGCTCTCCCCGGTGAGGTCGCGCAGATGGGTCAAAACGGGCCCGGCGACGGCGAGCAAACGGTCCTCGCCGGCGGCCGTGGACAACTCCGAGAGCCGGGGTCCCAAGACGAAACGCCCCTGCGTGTCGCGGGAGACGATGCGGTGGTGCTCAAGGGCGACGGCGAGGCGGTGCGCCGTCGGCCGGGCGAGGCCGGTCGCCTGGACGAGCTGCGCCAGGGAAGCAGGCCCCGCTTCCAGGGCGTTGAGAACGAGAACGGCCTTGTCGAGAACTCCGACTCCGCTAGAGTTGTCCATCCCCCGATACTGCCGTCTCGCGATCCGAGACGCAAACACGATGGTCCGGATTACCCGGTAGGCTTGTCCATATCCCGATATTTCCGTCTCATGATGAGAGACGTCGGGAGGTCGAACGCAAGGAGGCGTCACAACCATGGGTCGCACACTGGCCGAGAAAGTCTGGGAGCAGCACGTCGTGCGGCGTGCCGACGGCGAGCCGGACCTGCTGTACATCGATCTCCACCTCATCCACGAGGTGACCAGCCCGCAGGCGTTCGACGGCCTGCGCATGGCGGGGCGTACGGTGCGGCGGCCCGATCTCACCATCGCGACCGAGGACCACAACGTCCCGACCGTGCTCGGCCCGATCTCCGACCCGGTGTCGCGCACCCAGGTCGAGACGCTGCGCAAGAACGCCGCCGAGTTCGGCATCCGGCTGCACCCCATGGGCGACGCCGGCCAGGGCGTGGTCCACATCATCGGCCCGCAGTTCGGCCTGACCCAGCCCGGCATGACGATCGTCTGCGGTGACTCGCACACGTCCACGCACGGCGCCTTCGGCGGCATCGCGTTCGGCATCGGCACCTCCGAGGTCGAGCACGTGCTGGCCACCCAGACGCTGCCCGCGTACCGGCCGAAGACCATGGCCATCGAGGTCACCGGCGAGCTGCCGGTGGGCGTCACGGCCAAGGACCTGATCCTCGCCATCATCGCGAAGATCGGCACCAGCGGCGGCCAGGGCTACATCGTCGAGTACCGCGGCGAGGCCGTCCGCAAGCTCTCCATGGAGGGCCGGATGACCGTCTGCAACATGTCGATCGAGGCGGGCGCCCGGGCCGGCATGATCGCTCCGGACGAGACGACCTTCGCCTACCTCAAGGGCCGCCCGCACGCGCCGGCCGACGAGGCCTGGGACGCGGCCGTCGAGTACTGGAAGAGCCTGCGCACCGACGACGACGCCGTCTTCGACAAGGTCGTGGAGATCGACGCCTCCACGCTGACGCCGTTCGTCACCTGGGGCACGAACCCGGGCCAGGGCGCTCCGCTGGGCTCGGCCGTCCCCTCGCCGGAGGAGTTCGACGACCCGATCGAGCGGTCCGCCGCCGAGCGCGCCCTGGAGTACATGGGTCTGACCGCCGGGACGCCGCTGTGTGAGGTCCCCGTGGACACCGTCTTCGTGGGCTCCTGCACCAACGGCCGGCTGGAGGACCTGCGCGCCGCCGCCGACATCCTGCGCGGCCGCACGGTCGTCACCCGCACGCTGATCGTGCCCGGCTCCATGCTGGTCAAGAAGGCCGCCGAGGAGGAGGGCCTGGACCAGGTGTTCAAGGACGCCGGCGCCGAGTGGCGTGAGGCGGGCTGCTCGATGTGCCTCGGTATGAACCCCGACACGCTGAAGCCGGGTGAGCGCAGCGCGTCCACCTCCAACCGCAACTTCGAGGGCCGTCAGGGCAAGGGGGGTCGCACCCACCTGGTGTCCCCGCAGGTCGCCGCCGCGACCGCCGTCACCGGCAAGCTGACCGCTCCCGCAGACCTGGCCTAGGCCCTTTTCGAGGAAGACCACCGATGGAAGCCTTCACCACGCACACCGGCAGGGCCGTTCCCCTGCGCCGCAGCAACGTCGACACCGACCAGATCATCCCGGCCGTCTGGCTCAAGCAGGTCAGCCGTACCGGCTTCGAGAACGGGCTGTTCGCCGCCTGGCGGGAGGACCCGTCCTTCATCCTCAACAACCCCGCCTACCAGGGCGCCTCGATCCTGCTGTCCGGCCCCGACTTCGGCACCGGCTCCTCGCGGGAGCACGCCGTATGGGCGCTGCAGCAGTACGGCTTCCGCGTCGTGATCGCGGCCCGCTTCGGCGACATCTTCCGCAACAACTCGACGAAGATGGGCCTGCTCCCGGTCATCCTGCCCTCGGAGGTCGTGGAGCGGCTGCAGGCCGCGGCCGAGGCCGACCCCACCGTCGAGATCACCGTCGACCTTGCCGAGCGCGAGGTCAGGCTGGGCTCGGAGTCCTGGTCCTTCGAGATCGACGACTACACGCGCTGGCGGCTCATGGAGGGCCTGGACGACATCGGCCTGACCCTGCGTCACGCCGACGACGTCGCGGTGTACGAGAATGGACGGCAGCCATGGCTGCCGACGACTGTCTGAACGAGCTTCAGCTAGAGGACGACTACCTGGCGCGGGGGTTGCGTGAGGCGCACCGCCGCGTCCGGGCGATGGATGTGCCCCATGAAGAGCGGACCCGCCTGACACACAGGTTGCTTGCCATCTGTAACGTGGCGAAACAGGACATGGAGCATGCAATCGCCCGGCTTGATGCCTTCATCGCCTATCTGGACGGCGAAGCCGACACGCCGAGTGGGCGAAACGCATCGCAGGGTGATTGAGTCCCATGCACGAGTCCCCTAATTTCAAGCGCGTAAGGGGGAGGAACCAATGAACAAGAAGGAACTCGTCGACGCGATCACGGATCGCGTCGGTGACAAGAAGACGGCCACCGAGGCGGTCAACGCGATCCTTGACGCCATTCAGCACGCCGTCGCGAGTGGGGACAAGGTTTCCATCACCGGGTTCGGCGCGTTTGAGATGGTCCACAAGCCTGCCCGCACGGCTCGGAACCCTTCGACCGGCGCGCCGATCAAGGTCGAGGAGAGCTGGGGGCCCAAGTTCCGCCCCGGAAACGACTTCAAGGAGCTCGTCAACGCAGGCGGGAAGAAGTCGGCCAAGAAGTAGTGGCGGTTTTCGGTTGAGGACGGCGTCCGGATGATCCGGGCGCCGTCCTGCTTTTCCCCGCCCCGAGCCCGCGCGAGCGCCAACATTCACTACGGCGGTGAACCATCACGCTCGGGGCGCGGCGGTGTCTGGACTGAGGAACGAGTGGGCTGAGGGACGAGGCCCCGAGAGACGAGGGAAGACATCGACTGAAGGCGCCCCGAGCCCGCGCGAGCGGAGCGAGCGCAATTCAGCGGGGCACGGGGAAGGTGGAGAGGGTGACGTAGGTGATGCGGTCGCCGTCGAGGAGGATGTTCACCCGCTGGCCGGTGCGCAGCAGCCGCAGCGGGCCGGCGTCGAAGGCGGCGGTGTCGAACGGCAGCTCGGTGCCGTCGTCCAGGAACACCGACCCGCAGTGGGTCGCGTCGTCGAAGGTCTTCACCGTGGCCTGCACCTGATCAGCGTACTCGTCCCGACGCGGGGCGGATAATGCGTCGCCGCGAGGTGGGCGGGCCGGGCGGGGGGTGGTGGAACGCGCCCGTACTGAGGCTCTTCGGGGTCGGCGCGCCGCCGCCCCGGCTCAGCTCGCGTCGGGCGGCTCTTCCACGTAGGAGGCGAGGCCGCGCAGGATGATGTCGAGTCCGAGTTCGAAGCGGTAGTCGTTGGTCTCGTCCACCATGAGGTTCGCCACCGCGAGCATGTTGGGGAACCGGTCGGGTGGGAGCGCCCCGAAATACGCTTTCATTTCGTCGCGGATCTCGCTCCACGACTTGACGTCCTCGCCCTCGTAGCGCTCCCGCCAGATGGTCTCCTCGGCGACGAAGCCGTCGATGTAGGTCGAGAGCATGTCTCCGGCGATGGCGGCGACGCGGTCGGGCAACCCGGTCGCGCGCAGCAGGGCGAGCAGCCTCTCGACATGCGGCAGGAGCTCGGGGGAGAACGGCGTCTGCCCCATGGAGATGCGGGCCATGTCGCGGTGGTGCTGCATCCGGGCGCGGCTCTCCCGCGCGAAGTTCTTGAGCTGCTCCTGCCAGTGCTCGGGGTCGTGCTCCGGTAGCTCGAAGCCGTCGAAGAGCCGGTGGTACATCAGCTCCAGCAGCTCGTTCTTGTTGTCGACGTGCGCGTAGAGGGCGGAGACCGTGACGCCGAGCTCGGAGGCGACCCGGCGCATGCTCAGCCCGTCGAGCCCCTCCTGGTCGAGCACGACGAAGGCGGCGTCGACGATGCGCTCGCGGGTGAGGGGGACGCGTGCCCGGGTGGGGCGCCTGCGCGCTCGCTCCCAGGGCGGTGTGGGCATGTCGCGCTCTGTCATGTGGCCTCCCGCCGCACATGGTAGTGAACATCGCTCACCAGAACCGAACGGCGATCGGAAACGAGATATATCTTGTGCGCCACACAGAGGCGATATATCTTGAGAACACCGCACGTTTTCAACGAACGCCGTTCGATGATAGAACAGCGATCTGTCTAACTGAACAGTGTTCTCATGCACCCTGGAGGAAACCATGACCACATCCGACGAGGCGGTGGCATCCGCACCGCCCACCCACGAGCCGGCGCCGTACAGATGGCGTTGGGCCGCTCTTTTCGTGATCCTCGCCGCCGAGGTCATGGACCTCCTCGACGCGATGGTCACCAACATCGCCGGGCCGACGATCAGGGCCGAGATCGGCGGCAGCGAGAGCACGCTTCAGTGGCTCGGCGCGGCGTACACGCTGGCCATGACGACCGGGCTGCTCACGGGCGGCCGGCTGGGCGACATCTTCGGACGCAAGAGGATGTTCGTCATCGGCGCCGGGGGGTTCGTCCTCGGGTCGCTGCTGTGTGCCGTCGCCCAGTCGCCCGAGACGCTCATCTCCGCGCGCGTGGTCCAGGGCCTGTTCGGGGCCGTCATGCTGCCGCAGGGGCTGGGGATGATCAAGGAGATGTTCCCGCCCAAGGAGATGCAGTCCGCCTTCGTCCTGTTCGGCCCGGTCATGGGCCTGGCCTCGGTCGGCGGTCCGATCCTCGCCGGCTGGCTGGTGGACGCGGACTTCTTCGGCACCGGCTGGCGCATGATCTTCCTCATCAACCTGCCGCTCGGTCTGGCCGCGCTCGCCGGGGCCCTTCGCTTCCTGCCGGAGTCCCGCTCGCCGCACCCGCTGCGGCTGGACGTCCCCGGCGTCGTCATCGCGTCGCTGGCCGCGGTCTTGATCGTCTTCCCGCTGGTTCAGGGCCGGGAGAACGACTGGCCGGTCTGGTCGTTCGTGATGATCGGCGCGTCCGTCGTCATCTTCGCGTTCTTCGGGTGGTTCGAGTCGCGTAAGAGCCGGGCCGGGGGCGACCCGCTGATCGTGCCGAGCCTGTTCCGCAAGCGCGCCTTCACCGGCGGCCTGCTGACCGGCATCGTCTTCTTCTCCGGCATGGCCGGGTTCATGCTGGTCTTCAACCTCTACACCCAGATCGGGCTGGGCTACTCGCCGATCAAGGCCGGCCTCGCCGGAGTGCCCTGGTCGATCGGCATGATCCTCGGCATGGGCATCATGCAGGCGGTCAAGCGGTTCGGCCGCAAGGTCCTGCACGGCGGGGCGCTCGTGATGGCTCTCGGCGCGGCCGGCGTCTACCTGACCATCGACCTGGCCGGGATCGGCGTCACGCCGTGGCAGCTCGCGCCCGCCCTGATCGTGACCGGCATCGGCATGGGCCTGCTCATGGGCCCGTTCTTCGACATCGTGCTCTCCGGCGTCGAGCAGCACGAGACCGGCTCGGCCTCCGGCACGCTCACCGCGGTGCAGCAGCTCGGCAACGCGTTCGGCGTGGCTCTGCTCGGCACGGTCTTCTTCGACCTGCTCGGCCCGGTCCCCACCGGCACGAGCTTCGACCACGCCATGAAGGTCACGCTGTGTGTCGTGGTGGGCATGCTGCTGCTCACGTTCGTGGTCGCCTTCCTCCTGCCGAAGTACGCCCGCGAGGAGGACGCCCTCGAAGCGGAGCCGGCGAAGGAGGCCCTGTCCGCCTGAGCTGAGATGCCCGTTCGATCACATCCGATCGCATCCGAACCGTCGTCCGTGTGGCCGCGCGATCACCTCTCCGATCGCGTGGCCACGCCCGCTTCCCCACCCCGCCCGTACGGCGCGGCGCCGGTGATCGGGGGCCGGATCCGCGCGACCACGGCCGAAGTGGTGGCGGGCAGGCCCAGGGCGAGCGCCTCGCGCAGGTCCTCCACCGTGTCCACGTCCCTGCGGACGGAGGCGATGCCGTCCATGACCAGTTCCTTCGCTCCGCCGGAGAGGTGCCGGGCCTTCGACTCGCCGCCGAATCGGGGCCGGAAGGGCACACCCGGCCGTACGCCGTAGAAGGTGGTCCCGACATCGGCCGCGTCGGGCACGAACGCCTGGTCGAACTCCTCGGCGGCCGCGAGGACCCGTTCCAGCTCCGCGGGGCGCAGCGCGGGCAGATCCGCCTGGAGCGCCCCGACGGCGTCGTCCGGCGCGAGCCGTACGGCCTCGGCGGCGCCGAAGCGCAGCGCGGTGTTGAGCCCCCGGTCGGGGTCGGTCACCACGTGGGCGCCCAGCGCGGCCAGCCGTTCCGCCGGCACCGGGTCCGCGGTGACGACGATCACGCGGTGGACACGGGGGCAGCTCAGCGCCGCGGACACCGTGTCGCACGCCAGCGCGACCGCCAGGTCGGCGCGGTACGGCCCCGCCGCGCCCGCCAGGCGGGTCTTCGCCCTGATGATGGTCTTCACCGGCACCACGAGGGTCCATCGTGTGAGCTGCATAACGTAAGCTTCCCGCCTCGACAGCGCCCGGAGCCAACCGGGAGACTTGGGGCACCCGCCGCCGGGAGCGGCGGATCAGTACGTGGAGGAGCGAGTGAGCGGACGACGGGGCGCGATGGCGCGCGCCCGTGTTCCCGCCGGGAGGGGCGCGCGCAGCCGGCGCGGCGCGCCGTGGTTCCCCGTCCGGCCGGCACACGAGGAGCAGAAATGAAACGCCGTAGCCGTCCCTCCTGGTTCTGGGAAGTCCTGGCCGTCCTGATCGTGAAGCCGCTGTCGCTCCTGCTGACCAGGCATGTCTGGCGCGGAGGGGAGTTCGTGCCCCGTTCCGGAGGCGTGATCATCGCGGCCAACCACATGTCGTGGTCGGACCCCCTCCTGCTCTCGCACTACCTGTACAACAACAGGCGCTGGCCGGTGATCCTCGCCAAGTCGGGGCTCTTCAAGATCCCGGTGCTCGGGCGTGTCATCACCCGGTGGCTGACCATCCCGGTTCACCGGGGCAGCACCGAGGCCACCCAGTCCCTGAAGACAGCTGAGCAGCGGCTCCGGGACGGGGGCTGCGTCATCTTCTACCCCGAGGGCACGATCACCCGCGACCCGGACATGTGGCCCATGGTGGGCAAGACCGGCGTGGCGCGGCTGGCGCTCGTGACCGGCGCGCCCGTGATCCCGGTCGCCCACTGGGGCGCCCACGAGCTCCTGCCCTACGGCGAGAAGAAGCCGCGGCTGTTCCCCCGCAAGACGTTCCGGGTGCTGGCCGGCCCGCCCGTCGACCTGTCGAAGTACCAGGGCCAGCCGATGCGCGGCACGGTCCTGCGCGAGGCGACCGCCGACATCATGTCCGCCATCACCACCCAACTCGCGGAGATCCGCAAGGAAGAAGCGCCGGAAATCCCATATGACCCGAAAAACGCGGCTCACTCCTGACGAGCGCGTACGGTGAGAAGGACGACGCGCGGGGAACGGGCACGACCGGCGAGCGGCGAGTGGAACGGCCGGCCGGGAGACGAGGCCGTCTCGCCGGATTACGAGGAATGGTGAGCGAGCGGTGAGCAGGGCTGTCGTTTTCGGTACTGGCTCGTGGGGGACCACGTTCGCGATGATCCTCGCGGAGGCGGGCACCCAGACGATGCTGTGGGGGAGACGGGCCTCGGTCGTCGACGCGATCAACGAGAGGCATGAGAACCCGGAGTACCTTCCCGGGCTGCGGCTGCCGGAGAGCCTGCGCGCCACCACCGATCCGGCGGAGGCGATGGAGGGGGCCGACTTCGTGGTCCTCGCCGTGCCGGCCCAGACGCTCCGCGACAACCTCGCCGCGTGGAAGCGGTACCTCCCGCCGGACGCCGTTCTGGTCAGCCTCATGAAAGGCGTCGAGCGGGGCACCTGCAAGCGGATGAGCGAGGTCATCTGCGAGGTCGCGGGCGTGCCCCCCGAGCGGGTGGCGGTGGTCTCGGGACCGAACCTCGTCCCCGAGCTCGCCCAGCGGCAGCCCGCCGCCGCGGTGGTGGCCTGCTCGGACGAGGAGGTCGCGCGGCGGCTCCAGGACGCCTGCCACCTGCCGTGGTTCCGCACGTACACCAACCCGGACGTCGTCGGTGTCGAGCTCGGCGGCGCGGTGAAGAACGTGATCGCGCTCGCGGTCGGCGTCGCGGTCGGCATGGGGCTGGGGGACAACGTGACCGCGATGCTCATGACCCGCGGCCTCGCCGAGATCGCCCGGCTCGGCGCGGCGCTCGGGGCCGACCAGCACACGTTCGCCGGCCTCGCCGGCATGGGCGATCTGGTGGCGACGTGCAGCTCCCCGATGTCCAGGAACCGCACCTTCGGTGAGAATCTGGGGCGCGGGATGACCTTGGCCGAGGTCGTCGCGGTGACGAAGCAGACCGCCGAGGGAGTCAAGTCGTGCGAGTCGGTTCTCGAGCTGGCGAGGAAGCACGACGTGGAGATGCCCATCACCGAGGTCGTGGTCGGCGTGGTCCACGACGGGATGGCCCCGTCCGAGGCGGCGATGCTCCTGATGTCGCGTACCCCGAAACCGGAGCGCTACGGCGTGTAGCCCCATGAGGCGCGGGCGCGGGAGGCTCGTGGAGAACTCCCGCGCGGTCCATGGCCGGAGGACGCGGAAGACCTGATCATGGACGTGACGCAGGCGCTCGACACCATGCGCCCGAACGGTTACACCCGGGCCTGACAAGCGGGTTCCCCGTCCGGAAGCGGTACATTCGAGCATCATGAACGAGCAGCGCGAGGTGCCTTCCCGGCCGATCCGAGTCGCCGTCGTCTTCGGCGGGCGCAATTCCGAGCACGCGGTGTCGCTGATGGGCGCGGGCAGCGTGATCGGCGCGATCGACCGGTCGAAGTACGAGGTCATCCCGGTCGGCATCGCTCCCGACGGACGCTGGGTCCTGGTGTCCGAGGGGCAGAGTTACGCGATTGAAGACGGCAAGCTGCCGGTCGTCGGCGACTCCGGCACGGCGCTCGCTCTGCCGTCCGACTCCGGGTCGATCATCGCGCTCGACCCCGGGCATATCCCGCGCTCCCTCGGTGAGGTGGACGTGGTCTTCCCGATGCTGCACGGGCCGTTCGGCGAGGACGGCACCATCCAGGGCCTCCTGGAGATGGCCGGGGTGCGCTACGTCGGCTCAGGCGTGCTGGCGAGTGCGGTCGGCATGGACAAGGCGTACATGAAGCTCGTGCTCAAGGCGGCGGGGCTGCCGGTCGGGCCGTTCGTCGTCGTCCGCGACCGCGACTGGCGCACCGACCGCGGGAGGGTGCTCAAGGAGGTCGAGGAGCTCGGCTGGCCGGTGTTCGTCAAGCCGGCCCGCGCCGGGTCCTCACAGGGCATCTCCAAGGCGCACGACCTGGAGTCGCTGGAGGCCGCCATCGACGTCGCCCGCGAGCACGACCCCAAGGTGCTGGTCGAGGCCGCGATCGTCGGCCGGGAGGTCGAGTGCGCCGTGCTCGAGTCCCTCGGCGACGCGCCGCCGAAGGCGAGCGTCCCCGGCGAGGTGCTGGTGCGGGGCGAGCGCGAGTTCTTCGACTTCGAGGCGAAGTACTACCCCGACCAGATGGCGCTCGCCGCGCCCGCCGACATCCCGGCGGAGACCGCCGAGGAGGTGCGCGCGATGGCCGTGCGGGCCTTCGAGGCGCTGTCGTGCGAGGGGCTGTCCCGGGTGGACTTCTTCTACACGCCCTCCGGTGAGATCATCCTCAACGAGATCAACACGATGCCCGGCTTCACGTCGCTCTCGGTCGCGCCGCAGCTCTGGGCCGCGACCGGCCTGCCGTACGCGGAGCTCGTCGATCACCTGATCCGGCTCGCGCTCGAACGCCCCGCGGGGCTGCGCTGAGCCGGATCGGTCACTCGGGGATGGACGACTTGATCGGGCCGGCCAGATCCACCATCACGTCTCCGGGAACGTGCTTCCCGGAGACCGTCACCTCGACGTACGCCGCGCGGTTGATCGCGGTGAACAGCGCCGGGAGCCGGGGATCCTGGTACCAGGTGACGCCGTCGAGGTCGGTCGCCTGGTCCGTGGCGGCCATCGAGGCGGGCCGCTCCACCCCGCACCGGAGGGCGATCTCGCCCGCTCCCCACACCGCGACGTACGGCGAGGGCGGGTCACTCTCCACCCGCTCCACACCGTCGAGCCGGTTGGGGAGCGCGGTGGCGAGCTTCTGGCACGCCGCGGCCGCGGCTCCCTCCGGCTTCGGCGGCTCCACCCGCACCGCGCCGGAGCAGGCGGAAAGGGACAGGACGGCGAGCAGCCCGGCCGCCAACGCGGCCGCCGGCCGGGCCGGCGGGATCAGTCTTCGCATCTCTTCCCAGGTCAGATGTGCACGATCGGACATGTAAGAGTACGCGTGATGCCCTCGACAGCCTGAATCTGGGCCACCACCAGCTTGCCCAGCTCGTCGACGTTGCGGGCCTCGGCCCGGACGATCACATCGTAGGGACCGGTGACATCCTCCGCCTGGGTGACTCCCGTGATCCCGGCGATCTGGCCGGCCACATTGGCCGCCTTGCCGACCTCGGTCTGGATAAGGATGTAGGCCTGCACCATAACGCCCTCCGGATAGAGATCAGTGCCGGAGCGTACCGTACCTCGAATGCACTAGGGGTGTGCCATCACAGTCGGAGATCTTGGCGAATTCGGTGTAATTGGACGTATCGCTGGGCGATTGCCGCAGGGCGCGGCCGTGCTGCTCGGACCTGGAGACGACGCCGCTGTTCTGAGCGCGCCGGACGGGCGGGTCGTCGTAAGTACGGATCTCCTAATCGAGGGTAGGCACTTCCGTCGCAATTGGTCCAGTGGCTATGACATCGGCCGGAAAGCGGCAGCCCAGAATCTTTCCGATATAGCGGCTATGGGGGCTGATCCGACGGCGATCTTCGTCGGCCTGGGGATGCCCGCCGACGTCACCACCGATTGGCTGGACGCCCTCACCGACGGCTTCCGGGACGAGTGCGCGCTCGTCGGCGCGAGCGTGGCGGGCGGGGACATCTCCCGCTCCGACACAGTGGTGCTCGGCGTCACCGCGCTCGGCGACCTCGGCGGGAGACGGCCGGTGACCAGGTCGGGCGCCCTCCCGGGGGAGGTCGTCGCGGTCGCGGGCCGTCTCGGTCACGCCGCGGCGGGACTGGCGCTGCTCCAGGCCGGCCGGGTGGGCCCGGACGTCGTTTCCGGCCCGTCGGGTCCGCCGGAGGGGGTGCCGAGGGGCGGTGCGGAAGGCCGTGTGGTCGCCGGGGACGGTGGGATCGAGGAGCTGCTGTCGGCTCTCGTGGACGCCCATCGCCGTCCCCGCCCCTTGTACGCGTGCGGTCCCGGCGCGGCCCGGCTCGGCGCGACGGCCATGCTCGACGTGAGCGACGGGCTTCTGCAGGACCTCGACCACATCGCGGAGGCGAGCGGTGTCCGGATCGAGCTTGACCCCGGCGCCTTCCCCGTCGGCCCGGCGCTCGCCGCGGCCGCCCGCGCGCTGGGGGCCGACCCGCTGGAGTGGATCCTCACCGGAGGGGACGACCACGCGTTCGCCGCCGTCTTCCCCTCTGACGTACGCCTCCCGGAGCCGTGGCTGGTGATCGGCCGGGTCACGGAAGGTGAGGGGGTCCACGTCGCCGGGCGCGCGGACGCGTGGGGCGGCTGGGACCATTTCCGTAGTTCGCACGATTGATCGGGAAACGCCGGGGAGGCGGTTCGCCCCGCCCGCGCACCGTATGGGCAAGGGTGGGGAAATGTCCTGGTTTGATAGGGGCATGACCTCCACTCCCGCGCGCGTCCTCACCATCGCCGGTTCCGACTCCGGCGGCGGCGCCGGCATCCAGGCCGACCTCAAGACGATGCTGGCTCTCGGGGTGCACGGCATGAGCGTGATCGCCGCGGTGACCGCGCAGAACTCGCTCGGCGTCCAGGGGTACTGGGAACTGCCGGAGGAGGCGGTCCGGGCGCAGCTCGACTCCGTGCTCGGCGACATCGGCGTCCAGGCCGTCAAAACGGGGATGCTGGCCTCGCCGGTGCTCGTGGAGACGGTCGCCCGCACGCTCGCCGGCGTGGCGGCCCCCGTCGTGGTCGATCCGGTCGGCGTCTCCAAGCACGGGGACTCGCTGCTCGCGCCCGAGGCGGTCGAGACCCTCAAAGAACTGCTGCTGCCGGTCGCGACCGTGGTCACGCCGAACCTCTGGGAGGTCGAGCAGCTCACCTCGGTCACGGTCGAGGACGAGGACGACCTGCCGCGCGCGGCCGAGGCCGTGCTCGCGCTCGGGCCGCGCTGGGCGCTCATCAAGGGCGGCCATCTGCCCGGCGACCCCGTGGACCTGCTGACCGACGGAGACCGGAGCTACCGCTTCGCCGCCGAGCGCCTCGACAACCGCCACACGCACGGCACCGGGTGCACGCTCGCCTCGGCCATCGCCTCCCGCCTCGCCCTTGGCGACGACCTGCCCGAGGCCGTACGGCAGGCCAAGGAGTACGTCACCGGCGCGATCGCGCACGGCTTCCCGCTCGGCGCGGGCATCGGCCCCGTCGACCACGGGTGGCGCTGGCGAACCGCCTGACCGGCCGGGTGTGACCCGCGCGGTCGCCCGAGCGACCCGGAGCAGCGGGCGCGGGCAACGCGAAAGCCCGCCACCGGATCGGTGACGGGCTTCGAAAGAAGTGAGGTCAGCGGGTGACCTTACCTGCCTTGATGCAGGAGGTGCACACGTTCATCCGCTTCGGCGTCCCGTTGACCGTCGCACGCACGGTCTGGATGTTCGGGTTCCAGCGGCGGCGGGTGCGGCGGTGCGAGTGGGAGACGTTGTTGCCGAAAGTCGGCTTCTTAGCGCAGACGTCGCAGACGGAAGCCACGGTCATCGCTCCTTCAGATCAGTCGAATCGGCCCGGTCCGCTGAGAAGCGGCTCATCCGAGCGTGCCGGGGCAACCGGCTGGCCACACGAGGATATCCGATGTCAGCCGTTGCACGCCAAACGGGATCCCGGCGAACGGGGATAATCTCGTAGCGACCAACGGTAGCGCATCTCGGCGGCGCCACGCGTGCGGGTCACCGGACCGAGGGGGCGGCGTTCATGCTTGAGGTGCTCGACCCGCCCGCCGTTCGCCGCTGGTCACGCCGGTGCGCGGACGCGCTCGGCCGGGCCAGGGCGGAGATAGACGCGCTCAACGTGTTCCCCGTCCCCGACGGCGACACCGGGACGAACCTGCACCTCACCGTGCTGTCCGCGGCGGAGGCGCTGGACGGCCTGCCCGGCGACGCGGGGCGCGACCGGACCTGGCAGGCACTCGCCCAGGGGGCTCTGCTCGGCGCCCGGGGTAATTCGGGAGTGATCGTCAGCCAGGCGATCCGCGGGCTGGCCGAGGTGCTCGGACGCGCCGACGGATGCGGAGCCGACCTGCGCCGGGCGTTGACGCGGGCCGCCGAGATGGCCAGGGCCGCCGTGATGCGGCCGGTCGAGGGCACCGTGCTGACCGTTCTGTCCGCCGTCGCCGAGGCCGTGCGGCACGCCTCCGACGACCTCGGCGAGGTGGCGCGGATCGCGGCGGAGGAGGCGCGGAGGGCGCTGCTTCGCACCACGCGACAACTCGACGTGCTGGCCAGGAACCACGTGGTCGACGCGGGCGGCGCGGGCCTGGTGATCATCCTGGAGACCCTGGCCGAGGTGGTCACCGACGCGTTCAGCGAGCGGCACGAGGTTCCCGCCCCGGCGGCCGGGCGGGCCCCGGTCGAGGAGGCGCGGGAGAAGACCCGCGAGGCCACGCCGGGCTACGAGGTGATGTACCTCCTGGACGCGTCCGAGGAGGCGGTCGGCCGGCTCAGGAGGGAGCTGGACGCGCTGGGCGACTCCCTGGTGATCGTCGGCGGCGACGGCCTCTGGAACGTCCACGTGCACGTGGACGACGCCGGCGCCGCGATCGAGGCGGCGATCGCGGCCGGGCGCCCGCACCGCATCCGGGTGACCCACCTCGGCGGCCGGGTCCACGAGCCCGCACCGGCGCGCGGCGTGGTCGCGATCGCGGCGGGCGACGGCCTCGCCGCCCTCTTCCGGCGGGCCGGAGCCGTCGTCGTACGGCGCGAGCCCGGCGCCGCCCCGCCCCTCGCCGCGGTGCTCGCGGCGATCAGGGAGGCGGGCGGCGAGGTGGTGGTGCTGCCGAACGACAGCGGCGCGCACGCGGTGGCCGTGGCGGCCGCGGAGGTCGCCCGCGAGGAGGGGCTGACGGTCAGCGTGCTGCCGACCAGGGCATCGGTCCAGGGGCTCGCCGCGCTCGCGGTGCACGATCCGCTGCGCCGCTTCGACGACGACGTCGTGGCGATGACCGACGCGGCGGGACACACCCGGCACGGGCACGTGTGGGTGGCCGACCGCGAGGCCGTGACCAGTGCCGGGCTGTGCCGTCCGGGCGACGTGCTCGGCGTCGTCGACGGCGACGTCGCCCTCATCGGCGCCGATCTCGCCGATGTGGCGGTGCGGGTCGCCGAACGCATGATGTCGTCGAGCAGCGAGCTGGTGACGCTGGTGACCGGAGCCGCCTCCGCCGCCGCCCCGGAGGGGGCCGTACGGAACCATCTGGCGCGGGTGCGCCCGGACGTCGAGGTGGTCGTCTACGAAGGGGGACAGGGCGGCTACCCGCTGCTCATCGGCGTGGAGTGACGCCCCTGCCGTCCCGCCGGAGGGGCGGGGCGGGCGCCCAGGTGATTTCTGTCGGTCACCGGCGGTAGAACTTATCTTCGTGACCGCGCGTCTTCCGGCCGTCGCGCCTCGCCTGCCGGGCGGGCGGGGCGTCGGGCCGCGCGCGGTCGCGGCGCAGGACACGATCCCGTCACGTGAGGGGGGCGCATGACGAGGTTCGACGAGCCGCTGAAGCGGGCGCTGGGCCGTACGGCCGGCCCGCTGGAGCGCGCGCTCGGCATCGCCACCGTGGGGGAGCTGCTCCGCCACTACCCACGGCGCTACGCCGAGCGCGGCGAGCTGACGCCGATCTCCTCGCTGCAGCACGACGAGCACGTCACGGTCGTGGCCCGGGTGGCGGCGCTGCAACGGCGGCCGATGAAAAACCGGCAGGGCACCTGGCTGGACGTCGAGGTGACCGACGGTCAAGAGCGGCTGCACCTCGCCTTCTTCGGCAAGGGCGCCTTCGTGGCGGAGCAGCGGCTGACCCCCGGCACCGAGGCGATGTTCTCCGGCAAGGTCAACGTCTTCCCACTGCAGGCCGGCCGGCGCCGGGTCTCCCTCACCCATCCCGAGTACGAGACGGAGGAGATCGAGGACGTGGCCGAGTTCGCCGCCGCGCCGGTGCCGATCTATCCCTCCGCGCAGGGGCTGGCCACGTGGACGATCCGCCGGGCCGTACGCACCGTGCTCGACGTGCTGGCGCTGGACGACCCGCTCCCGGCCGAGATCAGGCACCGGCACGATCTTCCCGAGCTTGAGGTGGCGCTGCGCCACATCCACCGGCCGCGGAGCCAGGCCGACATCTCCCTGGCCCGCGGGCGGCTGAAGTTCGACGAGGCGTTCCTGCTCCAGTCCGTGCTGGCCAGACGCAGGCTGGCGGCCTCCGCCTGGCCGGCCCGCCCGAGGCCGGGGCGTCCCGACGGCCTGCTGCGCGACTTCGAGGGGCGGCTGCCGTTCGAGCTGACCGAGGGGCAGCGCCAGGTCGGCGAGGAGATCGCCGCGGATCTGGCCCGCGAGCACCCCATGCACCGGCTGCTGCAGGGCGAGGTGGGCGCGGGCAAGACGGTCGTCGCGTTGCGGGCGATGCTCCAGGTGGTCGACTCGGGCGGGCAGGCGGCGCTCATCGCCCCGACGGAGGTCCTGGCCCAGCAGCATCACAGGTCGATCATCGGGATGCTGGGCGATCTCGCGACCGGCGGCATGTTCGGCGGCACCGGCGTGACCCTGCTGACCGGCTCCATGGGCGCGGCGGCGCGGCGGAGCGCGCTGCTCGACGCCGCCTCGGGAGCCGCGGGCATCGTGGTCGGCACCCACGCGCTGATCCAGGAGCACGTCCAGTACGCCGATCTCGGCCTGGTCGTGGTGGACGAGCAGCACCGCTTCGGCGTGGAGCAGCGCGACGCGCTCCGCGAGAAGGGCGGCGGCGGCCGTCCCCACGTGCTGGTCATGACCGCCACCCCCATCCCGAGGACGGTCGCGATGACGGTGTTCGGCGACCTGGAGGTCTCCACGCTGTCGCAGTTGCCGTCCGGCCGCGCGCCGATCACCACCCACGTGGTGCCGGCCGCCGAGAAGCCGCACTTCCTCGACCGCGCCTGGGAGCGGGTGCGCGAGGAGGTCGGGCTCGGCCGCCAGGCGTACGTCGTCTGCCCCCGCATCGGCGACCAGGAGGGCGACGAGGGCGACCTCGGCAAGGAGGACGACGAGCGCAGGCCGCCGCTCGCGGTGCTCGAGGTGGCGGAGATGCTGGCCGAGGGCCCGTTGCACGGCATGCGGGTCGGCGTCCTGCACGGCAAGCTCCCCCCGGAGGAGAAGGACGCGGTGATGCGCTCCTTCACCAAGGGTGAGATCGACGTGCTCGTGGCCACCACGGTGATCGAGGTCGGCGTCGACGTTCGGAACGCCTCGGTCATGGTCATCATGGACGCGGACCGGTTCGGCGTCTCCCAGCTGCACCAGTTGCGCGGCCGGGTCGGGCGGGGCGGTCTGCCGGGGTTGTGCCTGCTCGTGAGCGAGGCCGCCGCCGGCACCCCGGCGCGTACCCGCCTGGACGCGGTGGCCGCCACCCTGGACGGCTTCGAGCTGTCCCGGGTGGACCTGGAGCAGCGCCGCGAGGGGGACGTGCTCGGGGCCGCGCAGTCGGGCCGCAGGTCGTCGCTGAAGATGCTGCAGCTGCTCCGCGACGAGGACGTGATCCAGGCGGCGCGAGAGGAGGCGAGCGCGCTCCTGACGGCCGATCCCGAGCTGGCGGACCATCCGGTCCTGCGGGCCGAGCTCGACGCCCTCCTGGGCGATGAGCGCGCCGAGTTCCTGGAGAAGGCGTGAACGGAGAAGGCGCGAACGGAGACGGCGTGAACGGCCCCGCCCGAGCGCTGATCGCGGCGGCCGACGGCCGCGCGCATAAGAATGACCCAGGGCCCAGCCTTGGGACGGCCTCCCCCCGAATGCCGTCCCCGGCTGGGCCCACCCTCGGGTCAGGTGCCGAGGGCGCCGGCGTGCGGAAGGGCTCACGACCACGCCGGCCGGCCTTCCCCTGGGTCACCTTGAAGGCCGCAGAATCATCATGCGGAACGCGGAGGCCGTGCGATACCGCTCTTACCCATTCGTCGCCCCCGCTTGCCCACTCTTGACCGCTCCCGGGGCCGCCCGGTGCGGGCGCACCGCCGTCCCGGACCCCCTTCCCGGAGCGGGACAATGAACAGATGACGCGGGTCATCGCAGGCAGCGCAGGAGGACGCAGGCTGGCCGTGCCACCGGGCAGGGGCACCAGGCCGACGAGCGATCGTGCCCGGGAGGGGCTGTTCTCGACAGTGGGGTCGCTTTTGGGATCGTTTGACGGGACCAGGGTCCTCGATCTCTACGCCGGGTCGGGGGCGGTCGGCCTGGAGGCACTGAGCAGGGGCGCGAGCCACGCCCTCCTCGTCGAGTCGGACGCCAAGGCCGCACGGACCATCAGGCAGAACATCGCCACTCTCGGCCTGCCCGGAGCCGTGCTCAGGGCGGAGAAGGTCGAGCGGGTCTTGGCCCAGGGGTGTGCCGAGCCGTACGACTTCGTGTTCGCGGACCCGCCGTACTCCGTCGGCGACGAGGCCGTCACCCGGGTGCTGGAGGCGCTGCGCTCCGAAGGGTGGGTCGGCGAGGGCACGCTGGTCGCCTTCGAGCGCGAGTCCAGGGGGAAGGACCTGGTCTGGCCGCCGGGCTTCGAGGAGGACAGGGTCCGCCGTTACGGGGAAGCGGCCGTTTGGTACGGTCACGCAGCCGGGAACCCGTAAACCTGGGGGTGCGCCTTGCGTCGCGTCGTATGCCCGGGGTCGTTCGACCCCGTGACCAACGGACATCTGGACATCATCGGCCGGACCTCCCGGCTGTATGACGAGGTCGTCGTGGCCGTGTTGATCAATATTGAGAAGGCCGGCCTGTTCACCGTGGACGAGCGGATCGAGATGCTCGAGGCGGTGACCAAGGAGTACGGGAACGTCCGGGTCGAGAAGTTCCACGGGCTGCTGGTCGACTTCTGCCGCCAGAACGACATCCCGACGATCGTGAAGGGCCTGCGGGCGGTCAGCGACTTCGACTACGAGCTCCAGATGGCGCAGCTCAACTACCGCATGTCCGGTGTGGAGACGCTGTTCATGTCCACCAACCCGGAGTACTCCTTCCTCTCGTCGAGCAGACTGAAGGAGATCGCACGGTATGGTGGGGACGTATCCGGCCTGGTCCCTGACCTCGTCCAGCGGCTGCTCATCGAGCGGCTCAGGGGCTGACCAGCTGCTGGTATCCTTTCTATCCGGCCTTGCACGACGGCGGTGATTCGTCATGCCTAACGAGAGCAGGATGACTCTGCACAGCCTCGACCCCCGAGCCCCATGGGTGATCTCCACTCACGATCTGGGACGGCGACCGGGGTCGATGCGCAGGATCAGCCCGGTTCTTCCGGCACCGGCGGACCTCGCGGTCGGAATGATCGGCGTTCCCAAGAACGCCGACGTCGAGCTGGACATCCGGCTCGAGGCGGTGATGGAAGGCGTGCTCGTCACGGGCACGGCGCGGGTTCCTCTCAGTGGAGAGTGCTCACGTTGCCTGGATCCGCTGACCTCGGAGATCGAGGTCGGGTTCCAGGAGCTTTTCTTCTACTCGGCGGAGGACGCCGGAGAGGACGACTTGCTCCTCGACGGCGAACTGCTCGATCTCGAGCCGATATTCCGCGACGCGGTGGTGCTCGCACTGCCGCTGAGCCCGATGTGCGGTGAAGACTGCCCCGGTCTCTGCGCGGAATGCGGGGTCAAGCTGGCGGAAGCCGGCCCGGACCACGGGCACGAGCGGATCGACGCGCGCTGGGCGTCGCTGCAGGGTTTGGTTGTGGACAAGAAAGACGATCAGGAGGGTTGACGTGGCCGTCCCCAAGCGGAAGATGTCGCGGAGCAACACCCGCGCCCGCAGGTCCCAGTGGAAGGCCGCCGCGGTCGCGCTCGTGAGCTGCCCCCAGTGCCGCTCGCCGAAGCGCCCGCACGTGGCGTGCCCGAGCTGCGGCACCTACAACCGTCGTCAGGTCATCGAGCCGTCGGCCTGATCGCGCGACAAGCGGAACGGAACGCCGGCCGGGTCGTCAAGACGCCCCGGTCGGCGTTACCTTGCTTTCAGCGCGTACGGTGGCGGGCGGAGGCACGACGGCAGGCGGACGTGCCCGCGGCCGTGGTGGACGCCGGGAGGCCCCGATCAGCGGGGAACCGGCGCCCACCACGTCTTCGGGCTGATCACCGGACCAGTCACCGTGCGGCCTTGCCATGCACAGGTGAACAGGAGGAGCGGTGGGCGCAGCGATGAAGCCGGTAGCAGTTGAGATCGCCAGGGACGAGCTGGCACGCGAGATCGGCGTGGCACTCAGCACGGGCATCCTGGAGCGGGCGCTGACGCACCGGTCCTACGCGTACGAGAACGGTGGCCTGCCCACGAACGAGCGCCTGGAGTTCCTGGGGGACTCGGTGCTCGGGCTGGTGGTCACCGACACATTGTTCCGGGGGCACCCGGATCTTCCTGAGGGGCAGCTCGCCAAGCTGCGCGCCGCCGTGGTCAACATGCGCGCCCTCGCGGACGTGGCGCGCGGCCTGAACCTCGGGAAGTACCTCCGCCTCGGCCGGGGCGAGGAGGGCACCGGCGGGCGGGACAAGTCCTCGATCCTCGCCGACACCCTGGAGGCGCTGATCGGCACGGTCTACGTCGACAAGGGCCTGGACGAGGCGTTCCGCGTCGTGCACCTGCTCTTCGACCCGTTGATCACGCGGTCGGCCTCCCTGGGGGCGGGCCTCGACTGGAAGACCTCGCTGCAGGAGCTGACCGCCGCCGAGATGCTCGGCGTGCCGGAGTACCACGTCGCGGAGAGCGGCCCCGATCACGCGAAGTCGTTCGTGGCCACCGTCCGGGTCGGCGGTACCGAGTACGGCACCGGCGCGGGACGGAGCAAGAAAGAGGCGGAGCAGCAGGCCGCGGAGGCGGCGTGGACGGCGATCCGCGCCGTCCGCGAGGCCAAGGAAGGCGCCGGGCTCGGCCAGGGTTGAGCCGCGCTCCGGCACGGGTGAGTTGAGGGGACGGGATGCCTGAGCTGCCCGAGGTCGAGGTCGTCAGGCGCGGCCTCGAACGCTGGGTTTCCGGCCGGACGATCGCGTCGGCCGAGGTGCTGCACCCGCGCGCGGTGCGCAGGAACGCGGGTGAGCTCGCCGACCAGCTCAAGGGGCGCGAGATCCGTTCCGCCGAGCGGCGCGGCAAGTACCTGTGGCTTCCCCTCGGTGACGAGGGTGCCGAGCCTGGCGGGCCCGAGGGAGAGGCGGGGGAGGCCCTGCTCGCCCATCTGGGCATGAGCGGCCAGCTCCTGGTGATCGAGCCGGACGCCCCGCTGGAGAAGCACCTCCGGGTCCGGATCGGCTTCGCCGACGGTGGGTCCGACCTGCGGTTCGTCGACCAGCGCACGTTCGGCCACCTCCTTGTCGCGCCCCTGACGGCGCCCGAGCCGCCGTCGCGCGGCGGGCGGGTCCGTCCGGTGCCGGAGCCGGTGGCGCACATCGCGCCCGACCCGTTCGAGGACGTGTTCGACGAGGCGGAGTTCGCGGCCCGGCTGCGCCGCCGTCGTACCGGGATCAAGCGGGCGCTGCTCGACCAGTCGCTGATCAGCGGGGTCGGCAACATCTACGCCGACGAGGCGCTGTGGCGGGCGCGGCTGCACTGGGCCCGGCCCACCGAGTCGCTGTCCACGAAGAAGATCGCCGAGCTGCTCGGCGCCGCTCGCGCCGTGATGGGCGAGGCGCTCGACGAGGGCGGCACGTCCTTCGACAGCCTGTATGTGGACGTCAACGGCGAGAGCGGCTACTTCGACCGGTCGCTCGCCGTGTACGGGAGGCGGGACGAGCCCTGCCGCCGCTGTGGCACCCCGATCAGGCGGGAGGCGTTCATGAACAGGTCCTCCTACAGCTGCCCCCGGTGCCAGCCGCGCCCGCGAGACGCCCATCCCTGAGTCCGCGCCAGAGACCTCCGGGATACTGTGAGTCATGATCCGGTTGACGGCGTGGGTGCGCGGGCGGGTGCAGGGTGTGGGGTTCCGCTGGTGGACCCGGGCCAGGGCGCTGGAGCTCGGACTGGCCGGTTGGGCGACGAATCTGTCGGATGGCAGGGTTGAGGTCGTGGCCGAAGGCTCACGGGAATCATGTGAGTCGCTCCTCGGGCTGCTCAGAAGCAGTGACACGCCCGGGAGAGTGGATGGCGTTACAGAACGTTGGAGTGACGCAAAGGGCGGTTTGGTGGGTTTTGTCGAGCGATAGCCCTTCCTTCGGGCGTCGCAAATGCGGTATATTTACATGCCGAGAGTGTCCATCGGTGCGTCTGTGTGAAGCGTTCAACTTGACCGCCTCCAATACCGGTGCGACTCTTGAGAGGAACCACGCGCACCCCTCCCGCGGCATGAAGTGCGCGAACCAGTCTGGTCACTCAGCGTGGAGGACCCTTTACTATGGCGAAGGCTCTACTCGGCCACGTCGGCGGTCCTGATCCTCGGATGGTCTCCGAAATGCGCCGCCTCCAGCAGCGCATCCGGGACCTGGAGGCAGAACTCACCCGGCTCCAGGCACAGAACGACGCGCTGGCGGCGCAGTCTCGGGATGAGGCACTGGTCCGGCTGGAGGATCGCGAGCCGGCCCTCACCTGAGGCCGGAGGAATCACCGTCAGGGACGCCTGCCAAAGGCGTCCCTTGTCATTTGTGTAGCCCAATGCATTTTTGCGGCCGGTATAAACGCATTCGTCCCGATAGGCCTTCCCGTCAACGGTTCGATAATCCCGGTTCCGTACAAAATTGTCCCCAGGGGTATTCCATATCGGGCCCGTCGCGCGGCCCCTGGCACCGCTTCGGGTGATATCCGCCGCCTCCCGTCCCAGGGGACCGGTAGTCTTCCGGCAAAGCTGGGCAGGGAGGGGGCGGGTCGTTGTATCTGAAGACCTTGACCCTGCGCGGCTTCAAGTCCTTCGCCTCCGCGACCACCCTGCGGTTCGAGCCCGGCATCACCTGCGTGGTCGGCCCCAACGGCTCCGGCAAGTCCAACGTGGTCGACGCCCTCGCCTGGGTGATGGGCGAGCACAGCGCCAAGTCGCTGCGCGGCGGCAAGATGGAGGACGTCATCTTCGCCGGCACCTCCAGCCGGCCGCCCCTCGGCCGGGCCGAGGTCACGCTCACGATCGACAACTCCGACGGCGCGCTGCCGATCGACTACACCGAGGTGACGATCAGCCGCCTCATGTTCCGCTCCGGCCAGAGCGAGTACGCCATCAACGGCGACACCTGCCGGCTCCTCGACATCCAGGAGCTGCTCTCCGACTCCGGCATCGGCCGTGAGATGCACGTCATCGTGGGCCAGGGCCAGCTCGACCAGGTCCTGCACGCCGGCCCCGAGGACCGCAGGGCGTTCATCGAAGAGGCCGCGGGCGTGCTCAAGCATCGCAAGCGCAAGGAGAAGGCGCTGCGGAAGCTCGACGCGATGCAGGCCAACCTCAACCGCGTACAGGACCTCACGACCGAGCTGCGCCGCCAGCTCAAGCCGCTGGGCCGCCAGGCGGAGATCGCCCGCAAGGCCGCCGTCATCCAGGCCGATCTGCGCGACGCCCGCCTGCGGCTGCTCGCCGACGACGTCGTCACCCTCCGCGAGACCCTCGAACGCGAGGCCGCCGACGAGGCGGCCGTACAGGCCCGGCGGGCCCAGGTCGAGGCCGACCTCGGGCGCGACCAGCGGCGCGAGGCCGAGCTGGAGGCCGTGGCGGCCGAGGCCCAGCCGCGGCTCACCGCCGCCCAGGAGACGTTCTACCGGCTCTCCGCCCTGCGGGAACGGCTGCGCGGCGTCGAGGGGCTCGCCCTGGAGCGCGAACGGCACGCCGCCGACGCGGCGTCGATCGAGCGGCGCGGCCGTGATCCCGAGGAGTTCGAGCGGGAGGCCGCCGAGGTCCGCGAGAAGGAGCGCGTCCTCTCGGAGGAGCTCGACGAGACGCGCGAACGGCTGTCGGCCGCGGTGGAGATCCGCGCCGAGGCCGAGGAGGCGCTGAGCCTGGAGGAGCGCAGGCTGGCCGCCGCCGCCCGGGCCGCGGCCGACCGCCGGGAGAGCCTGGCCCGGCTGCGTGGCCAGGCCGAGTCCGCCAGAAGCCGGGCCAGGGCCGCCGGAGAGGAGATCGGCCGGCTCTCCCGCGCCCTTGACGAGGCGCGCCTGCGGGCCGAGCACGCCCAGGCCGACTGCGACGCCCACGAGCTCGATGAGCCCGCCGCTGACCCGGCCCTCGCCGCCGAGCTGAACGGGGCCGAGGAGGGCGTGGAGATCGCCCGTGCCGCCGTTGAGTCGGCCAGGGCGCTGGTGGACGAGGCCAAGGAGGCCGTCGAGCGGGCCAAGGAAGCCGTCGCCGGTCCCCGGGCGGCACTCGCCGCCGCCACGTCCGCGGTCGCCGCGGCCCGCGCCGCCGACCAGGAGTCGCAGCGCGCTGTCGCCGCTCTCGACGCCCGCCGCGAGGCGCTGGAGATGAGCCTCGCCCAGGGGGCCGACGGGGCCGCCGCGCTGCTCGGCGCGGGCATCCCCGGCGTGCTCGGCCCCATCGCGACCATGCTCGCCGTACGCCCGGGAGCAGAGTCGGCCGTCGCCGCCGTGCTGGCCGCCGACGCGGTCGCCGTGGCCTCGCTGGAGGGGGCCGTCGCCGCGCTTGAACACCTGCGGGACGACGACGGCGGGCGGGCCGGGCTGCTGATCGCCTCGACCGACCACGAACGCGGCAAGGCGCGTCCCCCCGTGCCCATCGCCGGCGCGGTCTGGGCCGCCGATCTCGTCACCGCGCCGGACGAGCTGCGCGCCGCCGTCGACGCCGTGCTGTCAGGGGTTCTCGTCGTCGAGGACCTCGCCGCCGCGCGCAAGGTCGTGGAGGGCCATCCGGGCATCCGGGCCGTCACCCGGGCGGGCGACCTGCTCGGTGTGTACGAGGCCGGCGGCGGCTCCGGCGGCGGCTCAGCCCTGCAGATGCGGGCCGCGCTCGACGAGGCGACCGTCGATCTGGAGGCCGCCCGCGCCGCCGCGGAGGAGAACGCCGAACTTCTGGAGCAGGCCGTCGCCGCGGAGGCCGAGGCCCAGCTCGCGCTCGAGGCGGCGCAGGCGCGCGTGAACGAGGCCCAAGCCGGGGTCAGCGCCGTGCAGAACGCCGTCAACACCGCGCAGAACGGCCTCAACGCGGCCCAAGGTGTGCTGGACCGGGTCCGGTCCAAGCAGCGGGACGCCGACCGCCGGGCGGCGGACGCGGCCAAGCAGCTCGCCCGGCTGGAGGCCGCCGTCAAGGCCGCCCATGACGAGAGCGCCCGGCTGGCCAAGTCCGTACAGGACGCCGAGGAGGCCCGGCAGGCCGCGGAGGCGGACGCGGCCGAGATGGAGGAGCGGCTGGCCGAGGCGGAGTACGCCCAGGAGCTGGAAGCCGAGCCCACCACCGAGAGGCGCGACGAACTGACCGCCGCCTGCGGCGTGAGCAGGCAGTCCGAGATGGAGGCCCGGCTCGCCGTACGCACGGCGGAGGAGCGGGTCAGAGGCATCGCCGGGCGCGCCGAAGGGCTGCTGCGCGCCGCGCAGCGCGAGCGCGAGGACCGCGCCCGGGCGGCCGCGCAGCGCGAGCGGCGGCGCAGGCAGGCGCAGATCGCCGCCGCCGTCGCGCGGGCCGCGCAGGCCGCGCTCACGGCGCTCGTCGGCTCCATCGACCGGGCGGCGGCCGAGCGCGACGAGGCCGAGCGGGCCCGCGGCGAGATCGAGGCGGAGCTCAAGACCGTGCGGATCCGCGTCCGGGAGCTCGGCGGCGAGCTGGACCGGCTGGTCAACCGGGCGCACGGCAGCGAGATGGCCCGCACCGAGCAGCGGCTGCGACTCGAACAGCTTGAGCAGCGGGCCTTCGACGAGTACGGCGTCGAGCCGGGGGCCCTGGTCGCCGAGTACGGTCCCGCGGTCCCGGTGCCGGGCGAGCCGCCGATCCCGTACGTCCGCGAGGAGCAGGAGAAGCGGGCCAAGACGGCGGACCGTCAGATGACGCAGCTCGGCAAGGTCAACCCGCTCGCGCTTGAGGAGTTCGCCGCACTTGAGGAGCGCCACGCGTTCCTGACGTCCCAGCTCGAAGACCTCAAGAAGACGCGCCGGGACCTCCTCCTCGTCGTCAAGGAGGTCGACGACCGGGTCGAGCAGGTGTTCTCCGCGGCGTACGAGGACGTGGCCCGCGAGTTCTCCGAGATCTTCGGACGGGTCTTCCCCGGCGGCGAGGGCCGCCTCCTGCTCACCGACCCCTCCGACATGCTGACCACGGGGGTCGAGGTCGAGGCCCGCCCGCCCGGCAAGAAGGTCAAGCGCCTGTCGCTGCTGTCCGGCGGCGAGCGTTCGCTCACCGCGGTCGCCTTCCTGGTCGCCATCTTCAAGGCGCGCCCCTCGCCGTTCTACGTGATGGACGAGGTCGAGGCGGCCCTGGACGACACCAACACCCAGCGCCTGCTGACCCTCTTCGAGGAGCTGCGGGAGAACTCCCAGCTCATCGTCATCACGCACCAGAAGCGCACCATGGAGATCGCCGACGCGCTGTACGGAGTCTCCATGCGCGGCGACGGCGTCACCCAGGTGATCAGCCAACGCCTGCGCGTAGCCGACTGAGCTGTGCTTATTGCCGCGCCTCCGGCGCGGCGGGCTCGGGGCGCCCTCAGTCGATGTCTTCCCTCGTCGCTCGGAGTCGCTCGTCCCTCGCTCCCCGCTCGCTCCTCAGTCCAGACACCGCCGCGCCCGGAGCGTGACGGTCCGGCGCCGTAATGATCACAGGCGCTCGCGTGAGCCTGCCGCGCCGAAGGCGCGGCGGTTCAGCAGGGCGGTGTGCTGGACCATCGGGGGGCGTCTGGAAAACTTGAGCGCGTGGAAGGTTACCTCGGCATCATCGTGATGGTCGTCGTCATCGCCGTACTGGCGGTGGGCGGCCTGTTCCTGTTCCGGCCCAGAGCCAAGGACCTCCCTCCGGTGGAGGCGCCGCCGGAGCCGCAGATCCCGGACCTGAAGGTTCCTCCGCAGGAGGGCCCGGTCGACCGGGAGGGCGGCACCATCACCACCCTTCCTCCGCCCGAGGAGGAGCTGCTCAAGGCGCCCGAGATCGAGGTGCCGCCGCCCTCGGCCGGCCGTATGGTGCGGCTGCGCACGCGCCTGTCCCGCTCCCAGAGCGTGCTGGGCAGGGGACTCCTCGAACTGCTCTCGCGCGACCGGCTCGACGACGAGGTCTGGGACGAGATCGAGGAGATCCTGATCACGGCCGACGTCGGCGTCGCGCCGACGCGGGCGATGGTCGAGGAGCTGCGGACCAAGGTGAAGGTCCTCGGCACGCGTACTCCTGAGGAGGTCCGCGGCCTGCTCAGGGAGGAACTGCTCAAGCAGATCTCGCCCGACCTGGATCGCACTCTGCACACCAAGTCGCCGGCGGGACGGCCCGCCGTGCTCCTGATCGTCGGCGTGAACGGCACCGGCAAGACGACCACGACGGGCAAGTTGGCCCGCGCCCTGGTGGGCGACGGCAACACGGTCGTCCTCGGCGCCGCGGACACGTTCCGCGCGGCCGCGACCGACCAGTTGCAGACCTGGGGTGACCGTGTGGGCGCCGCCGTCGTACGCGGCCCCGAGGGCGGCGACCCGGCGTCCGTCGCGTTCGACGCGGTGGCCAAGGGCATCGAGGACAGCGCCGACACGGTCATCATCGACACCGCCGGACGGCTGCACACCAAGACCGGCCTGATGGACGAGCTGGGCAAGGTCAAGCGGGTGATCGAGAAGAAGGCCGTGGTCGACGAGGTGCTGCTCGTCCTCGACGCCACGACCGGCCAGAACGGCATGCGCCAGGCCCAGGTGTTCGCCGAGGCGGTGAACATCACCGGCATCGCCCTGACCAAGCTCGACGGCACGGCCAAGGGCGGCATCGTCATCTCGGTCCAGCGCGAGCTGGGCGTGCCGGTCAAGCTGGTCGGCCTGGGCGAGGGGCCCGACGACCTGGCGCCCTTCGACCCCGAGGTGTTCGTGGACGCCCTGCTGGGCGACTGAGCTCCGCCGAAACGGGCGGGATCGACGGCACTGTCCGATCCCGCCCGTCTTTTGCACTTTGTGATACGTTCGACGGCGCTGTGCGCTGCCGCGAACTGAGGAGGTGAGACCGATCAACGCTGTGACAGGTCGGGACTCCCTCCCTCGCATGGCCTAGGGAGTGCCCGCAGAAGGCATCCCGAAAGGCTGAAACGCTATGCGCTTCACCTCTGAGACGTCGTGTGACGGTGTCTCCGAACAACTCTTCACCCTTGGTGAGATTCCCGGCGTGCTGTGGACGCCAGAAGGCGCCGCCGGTACGCGTCCCCTTGTCTTCATGGGACATGGCGGCGGTCAGCACAAGAAGGCCCCCGGCATCGTGGCCCGTGCGCGCCGCTTCGTGGCCGAGTGTGGGTTCGCGGTGGTGGCGGTCGACGTGCCCGGCCATGGCGACCGGCCGAAGGACGAGGAGTACAACCGGATCGCGACCGAGAACCAGGCTCGCGCGGACGCCGGAGAGGATCTGGCTCCGCTGATCGCTGGGTTCCAGGCGCTCGTAGCCCGCCAGACCGTCCCGGAATGGCAGGCGGTCCTGGACGGGGTCCAGCAAGCCGAGCACGTCGGGGCTGGTCCGGTGGGCTACTGGGGTGTGTCGTTGGGTTGCGGACTCGGCGTTCCGTTCGTTGCCGCCGAACCCCGGGTCCGCGCCGCGGTGCTGGGCCTGGGCGGGGCGTCGGCATCGGCGGAGGCCGCCGCGAGAATCACCGTCCCGGTGGAGTTCCTGCTGCAGTGGGACGATGAACGGATGCCGCGGGCCCAGGGCTTGGCGCTGTTCGACGCCTTGGCCTCGGCCGAGAAGACGCTGCATGCCAACCCCGGCAAGCACGGGGAGATCCCGGCATTCGAGCTGGACAGCACGCTGCGGTTCTTCGCCCGGCACCTCGGCTGATACTGCTGCCTGCGGTGCGACGCGCCGATCGGGATCCGCTCCCGATCGGCGCGCTCGGAACACTGGGGACCGGTCAGGTCTCCTCGCCGATGAGCAGGAAATCGGGCCGCGAACGGTCCCATTCCGGCGCGTCCAGCGTGTTGAGCGCCGCGAGGATCCGCTTCTCCTCGTAGACGAAGTGGGTCTCCATCAGCGCGGCGAGGCTGTCCAGCTCGCCGCGCAGTATGACGGGGTCGGTCTCGCGGCCCAGGCCGTCGAGGAGGGCCTGCAGTCGCGTGAGGGAGTCCTCCACGAGCTGATGGTCGCGGCGCAACTCGTCCAGCACGGGGCGCAACTCGGGGAATCGCTCCGCGAGCACGGGGAAGGCGCCGCCGTCCTCGCCGACGTGGTGTCGCTGGAGGGCGGTGCAGAAGGTCAGGCAGTGGGCCCGCAGATCGCGGGGGCGGGCGCCTCCGGCGAGATAGGCGTCGACGTCCTCGCGGAGGGCGGCGAGCTCCTCCCGGAGCCAGAGGTGTACTTCGATCAACTGGTTGCCGAACGCCGCCAGGCGCTCGTGTGATGTTTCCATGGTGGTCCCATGTTCCGGCGCCTCCATGTCCTCGGCGATCTCCTTGCCGGGTACACCGCGACGCAGGCACGGACTACATCATGATCGGCGACCGCCGGTCAAATCACCCGAACCTGACCAGTCGTCCGGCGGCCCGAGCCCGCGCGAGCGGAGCGAGCGCAAATAGACACGGCCATGCCCCGGTTGCGCAGTTGTCATGATTTATCGGGAAATGACCATTACCAGCCTAGGTCTTGTGACCTGACGTGGTCCGTGTTGACATGGGCGTCGTTCCTCAGACGAGATCAGAGAGGCCCTGATGAAGAAGGTCGTTGTTCACAAGCCCGGCACGGTCCAGCTCTCCGGCCAGGCCAGCGCCAAGCACCACGCGTGAGCGACCGGCGAGACCTGCCGCCGTACGGCATGGTCTCGCCCTTCCGGGGGCGACGAGGGGAGCGCGTGTGCGTCATCTGTGGGTCCAAGGGCGGCGCTGGAACGGGGAACGTGACATACCCCCGCTCGTGGCTCCCCCCGTCGTCGTCGGTGTGACGGCCGGTCCGGCGCACAGCCGGTCGGCCGACCGCCCGGACGGTGGGACGGGTTCCGATCGGACCTTCCAGGGGATCCGTCCCGTCCCCGGCGATCAGTCGGCCGCGCCCAGCCACAGGGCGGCGCCGTACACGGTCGCGAGCGCGCTGCTCCACGCGATCGTCCCCGGGGCGCGAAAGGAACTCGTCGACGCACACGACATCGAGATCCGCGCGGCGGCCCCCGGGTTGAGGGACGTTGTGCCGGCTGTGCGCGGGTCGCTCGCGGCGCATCTCCCCAAGGCGGAGCGGATCCTCGTCCCCGCGCCGCGCCGTACGCTCCGGCTCGCCAACGGGCTGGCGGAGTTCGTCCACGACCACCTCAAGGAGGTGGGGCCCGCCGCGCTCGTCGTGGAACGCGCCGACGTGGCCGACGAGACGGACCAGGAGTTCCTCGCCGTCCTGCTCCGCAGGATCGACCCCGCGCTGCTCACCGTCGTCGTCTGCGCCGAGAGCGCGGATCCCGTTCTCGCCGCCGTGCTCAAGCGGCACGCCCTCCCCGCGCCGGACGGCGGTGCGACCGTCGCGGGACGGAGCGGTGAGGAGGAGCACCACAGCTACCACGAGAGCCGGAGCGGGGACGAGCACGGGCCGGAGGTGGTGGAACGCTACTTCACCGAGGGCTTCCACCACGCGGCGGCCCGGCTCGGCGTGCGGGCGCTGCGCGGGGCCCACACCGAGGCCGACCCGGATGCCGATCCGGACGCCTGGTGGTCGCTCGTCCACCGCACCGCGGGCGCGCTCGCGGCCGTCGATCGGGAGGATGAGGCGCGGGCGATCCTGGACCGGGCCCGGCGGGAGAGCGCCGACCCCAAGAACCGGGCCACCGCCGCGTACGCGACCGCGATGCTGCTGATGCGGCATCACGACCCGGCGGCGCGTGACGTGGGCGAGGCGCTGTCGTGGATCAACGAGGCGGTCGCGATCACCTCGTCGCTGCCCGACCGCAGGGAGCGGGCCTTCCACCTGAGCTTCGACCTCAACGGCAAGGCGCTGGTGGAGATGCGCGCGGGGCGGCCGGAGGAGGCGCTGCGGCTGGTGGAGCAGGCGATCGAGCTCGCCGACCGCGACCTCGATCCCGGCGAGCACCCCATCCACCGGCTGGTCCTGCGGGCGAACCGGGGGCAGCTGACCGCGATGCTCGGCGACCCGGCGCGGGCGCTGGCCGACCTGGACGCGGCCGTCGCGGCCGACCCGGGCTATCCCGACTACTACATCAGCAGGGGCAACCTGCTGCACCGGCTCGGCCGCCCGCAGGACGCCGTCGCCGACTACGAGACGGCCATGCGGGCCGGGCCGCCGTTCCCCGAGGCGTACTACAACCGGGCGGAGATCAGGTTCCAGGCCGGAGACCACGCCGGCGCGCTGGCCGACCTCGACTACGCCCTCGAACTCGACCCGGGGTTCGCCGACGCGTACGCCAACCGCGCCGGGCTGTTCGTCGAGTTCGGCGAGTACGGCAGGGCCCGCGCGGACGCGCTCCAGGGGCTCGCCCTCGACCCGCGCAACGCGTACCTGCTGTGTGTGCTGGGGCAGGTGGAGGCGGCCGAGGGCAGGCACGCCGAGGCGAGGAAGGCCTTCGACACGGGGCTGCGCCACGATCCGGCGCTCGCCGCGCTCTGGGTGAGCCGCGGGATCCTGGCGTTCGAGACGGGCGCGCCGGAGGACGCGGTGGCCGACCTCACCCGGGCGCTCGAACTCGGGGACGATCCGGCCGTACGGTTCAACCGGGCGGTGGCGCTCCGGGCGCTCGGCCGCGACGAGGAGGCCCGGGAGGACCTCCTGCGGGCGGCCGAGCTCGCCCCGGAGGACGAGGACATCCGGCGGGAGCTGGCGGCCGTCAGCTCCGATTCGCCGTCCCGATCGGCACCACCAGGGGAGTGCCCGCCACCGGATCAGTAATGATCTTGGCGTTCAGGCCGAAGACCTCGGCCAGCAGTTCCTCGGTCAGCACGTCGGCGGGCGGGCCGGCCGCGACCACCCGGCCGTCGCGCATCGCCACGAGCCGGTCGGCGTACCGCGCGGCGAGGTTCAGGTCGTGCAGCACCATGACCACCGTCTTGCCCGCCTGCGCGTGCAGCTGATCGACCAGCTCCAGCACCTCGATCTGGTGCGCCAGGTCCAGGAACGTGGTCGGCTCGTCGAGCAGGAGGAGCCCCGTGCCCTGGGCGAGGGCCATCGAGATCCACGCCCGCTGCCGCTGCCCGCCGGACAGCTCGTCCAGCGGCCGGTCTGCGAGGTCGAGCAGGCCGGTACGCTCCAGCGCCTCGGCCACCGCGCTCTCGTCGTCCGGCGACCACTGGCGGTACCACGTCTGGTGCGGATGCCGTCCGCGGGCCACCAGGTCGGCGACCGTCAGCCCCTCGGGCGCGGCGGGTGCCTGCGGGAGGACGCCGAGAAGCCGGGCCACCTCGCGCGACGGCATCCGGTCGATCCGCTTCCCGTCGAGCAGCACCTGGCCGCCCAGGGGCTTGATCAGCCGTCCCAGGGCGCGCAGGAGCGTGGACTTGCCGCAGCCGTTCGGGCCGATGATCGTGGTGATCGTCCCGCTCTCGATGCCGAGGTCGAGCCCGTCCACGATCACCCGGTCGCCGTAGCCCAGGCGGATGTCGACGGCTTCCAACCGCGTGTTCACGAGCGTGCCTCCCGGCGGGCGCGGATGAGCAGATAGATCAGGTAGGGAGCCCCGAGTACGGCGGTGACCACGCCGACAGGCAGTTCCACCGGCGCGAAGAGGCTGCGCGCGGCGAGGTCGGCGGCCGACGTCAGGACGGCGCCGGTGACGGCGGACACCACCAGCGGCGGCTGGGCCACCCCGGCCAGGCGCAGCGCGATCTGCGGCGCCGCCAGGGCGACGAACGCGATCGGCCCGGCGGCGGCGGTCGCGACCGCCGCGAGCAGTACGGCTCCGAGCAGCAGCACGGCGCGGGCCGCGTTCAGCCGGACGCCGAGCCCGGTCGCCGTCTCGTCGCCGAACCTGAGCGCCGACAGCACCCGGGTCCCGGCCAGGCAGAGCGGCACCAGCACGACCAGCGCGTACGCGACGGGAGCGACGTGCTCCCAGCCGCGCCCGTTCAGCGAGCCGCTGATCCACACCATCGCGCGGGAGCTGTCGTTGACGTCGCCGGTCGTCATCAGCCAGTACTTGACGTTGGTGAACACGGCGGCGACGCCGACGCCGACCAGGACCAGACGGTACCCGTCCAGCCCGCGCCGCCAGGCGAGCGAGTAGACGATCACCGCGCCGATCAGGCCGCCGGCCAGCGCGGCGACGGGGATGCCGACGCCGGCCAGGGCCCCGCTGGCCCCGCCGTACACGCTGCCGCTGCCGACGATCACCGCCACCACGGTCACGCTGGCGCCCGAGGTCACGCCGAGGATGTCGGGGCTGGCCAGCGCGTTGCGCGCGATCGACTGGGTGATCGCGCCGGAGAGTCCGAGCGCGGCGCCGACCAGCACGCCGGTCAGGGCGCGGGGGAGGCGCAGCTCGACCACGACGAAGTGGTTGCCTCCGGTTCCGGTCAGCGACGCGACGATCTCGCTCAGGGACAGCGGGAAGTCGCCGATCCGCAGGCTGAGCGCGACCAGGACCGCGATCAGCGCGAGCCCGGTGAGCCCGGCCGCCACGCCGCGCGGGCGGACCAGCCAGGAGATCTTGCCCGCCCGGTACGGCCGGGCGTGCGGGAGCCGTACGCCGGTCACAGCCGCACCGGCTTCCTGCGGCGGACCAGCGCGACGAAGAACGGGGCGCCGATCAGGGCGAGCACCACCCCGGCCTCCAGTTCACCGGGCCGGGCGACCACCCTGCCGACCACGTCCGCGAGCAGCAGCGCCGCCGCGCCGAGCAGCCCCGAGTACGGCAGCAGCCACCGGTGGTCGGGGCCGGAGAGCGCGCGGGCCAGGTGAGGGACGATCAGGCCGACGAACGCGAGCGCGCCGCACGCGGCCACCGCCCCGGCGGTCAGCAGCGTCACGGCGGTGATGCCGAGCGCCCGGGTCGCCGTGACGTTGCGGCCGAGGGAACGCGCGACATCCTCGCCCAGGGAGAGCGCGTTGAGCCCCGGCGCGTTCGCCAGCGAGAGCACCAGTCCGGCGGCGATGAACGGCAGGACCTGCCAGGCCACGCCCGCGCCCCGCCCGGCGATGGAGCCCGCCTGCCAGAAGCGGAAGACGTCCATGGCCTGCTCGTTCACGAGAACGAGTCCGGAGGTCAGCGCGTACAGGAAGGCGCTGACGGCGGTTCCGGCGAGCGCGAGGGTGAGGGGGCTCGGGCCGCCTCGGCCGCCGACGGAGCCGATCGCGAAGACGCCGACACTCGCGACGAGGGCGCCGGCCAGGCCGAACCAGATGTAGCCGTACAGGTTCGAGACGCCGAACGCGATGATGGCGAGGACCATCGCGAAGGCCGCGCCCTGGGTGACGCCGAGCAGTCCGGGGTCGGCGAGCGGGTTGCGCGTGTGCCCCTGCATGAGCGCGCCGGCGACGCCGAGCGCGACCCCGGCCAGCAGGCCGAGGGCGGTGCGCGGGACGCGCAGTGTGCGGACGATGATGTCGCTCTCCGTCCCGCCGGGCGACCAGAGGGCGTGCCACACGTCGCCGAGCGGCACCGACTTGGCGCCGATCGCGACGCTGAGCACGGCCCCGGCGAGCACCGCCGTGAGGAGCGCCGCGAGGACGCCCGCCCGCCGGCGTCGCGGGCGCAGGGCAGTCATGGGTACGTGATCCCTCTCTCTGTCGCTTGACCCGGACGAGTATGTCAGGCTTAGGTGAGCCTTAGCTAATTTAGGGCTCCCTTACCTAAGAAAGGCCGGGTTTTTGATGAGAGCGCTTCGCGCCTTGGGCGCCGGGATCGTGCTGGCCATGGCGGTCGCCGCCTGCGGCTCGTCCACCACCGCGACCGACCCGGGGAACGCGAGCGGGACGACGGAGGCGACGTTGGCCGCCCAGACGGGGTACCCCCGGGTGGTCGAGCACGCCATGGGCAAGACCGAGGTGAAGGCGCAGCCGAAGCGCGTCGTCGCGCTCGACCAGAGCTTCGTCGACGCCGTCCTGACGCTGGACACCGAGGTCGTCGGCTACACGCAGTACCGGTCGATCGAGGAGAAGCTGCCCGACTATCTGCGGCCGGTCCTGGCCAACGCGGCGAACGCGGTGCCGGTGGGCACGCTGGAGGCGCCCAGCCTGGAGAAGATCGCCGAGCTCAAGCCGGACCTCATCGTGTCGGCCAAGGTCCGCCACGAGGCCCTGTACGACAAGCTCTCGGCCATCGCCCCGACCGTTTTCAGCGAGACCACCGGCGCCATCTGGAAGGACAACCTCCGCCTGGTGGCCAAGGCCCTGGGCAAGGAGGACCTCGCCGAGCAGCGGATCAGCGCGTACGCGGCCCGCGCCACCAAGATCGGCGAGGAGATCAAGGAGAAGAACGGCGGGAAGATGCCGACCGTCTCCATCGTCAGGTTCGCCGGTGAGCCGACGGTCCGGCTCTACGTGGAGAACTCCTACTCCGGGGTCGTGCTCAAGGACGTCGGATTCCCCCGGCCGGAGGGGCAGCCGACCGTCACCGACACGATCATGGTGGAGATCAGCGAGGAGCGCATCGCCGACCTCGACGCCGACCACATCTTCGTGAGCTCGTACCAGGACCCGGCGGCGGACGAGACGAAGAAGAAGTTCACCGCCAACCCGCTGTGGGGCAAGCTCAAGGGCGAGAAGCACGACGTCTCCGACCAGACGTGGATGTCGGCGGTCGGCATGCAGGGCGCGCACGTCATCCTCGACGACCTGGCCGCGGCCTTCGGCGTGGACCCCGCCCGGCAGGCCTGAGGTCCGGCGCGTACGCCTACGCGAGACGCCGGCCGGGGGTGATGCGACCTGGCCGGCGTCTCGCGTAGGGAGGCGGGGCGGGGGCACGAGGGCCCGCGCGTGGGTTATGCGGGTATGTGGAAGGCGCGCAGCTCCTCCAGGTGCGGCGCGATGTCGATGCCCTGGCGTTCGAGCCAGCCGTCGTCGCCGTAGGTGTCCCGGTAACGTTCGCCGCCGTCGCAGATCAGCGTCACCACGCTGCCCCGCTCACCCGCCGCCCGCATCTCCTTGATGATCTGTACGGCGGCCGCCATGTTGGTCCCGGTCGAGCCGCCCACGTCGAGGCGGGTGACCTCCTTGACCCACCGCATGGCGGCGATCGACATCGCGTCGGGCACCTGGGTCATCCGGTCGATCACCGCGGGCATGAACGACGGCTCGACCCGGGGGCGGCCGATGCCCTCGATGCGGGAGCCCGTCCCCGGCCGCTCCTCGCCCGCGACCCAGGAGGGGTAGAACGCAGAGCCCTCGGGGTCGGCCACGCAGAGCCGCGTCTGGTGCCGCCGGTACCGGATGTAGCGCCCGATGGTGGCGGACGTGCCGCCGGTCCCCGCGCTCACCACGATCCACGCGGGCTCCGGATGCCGTTCCAGGGCCATCTGATTGAAGACGCTCTCCGCGATGTTGTTGTTGCCCCGCCAGTCCGTGGCCCGCTCGGCGTAGGTGAACTGGTCCATGTAGTGGCCGCCGGTCTCCTCGGCCAGCCGCCGGGACTCCGCGTAGATCGCGCAGGGGTCGTCCACGAGATGGCACTTGCCGCCGTGGAACTCGATGATCTCCCGCTTCTCCGGTGACGTGCTCGCCGGGATCACCGCGATGAACGGCAGGCCGAGCAGCCGGGCGAAGTACGCCTCGCTGACCGCGGTGGAGCCGCTGGACGACTCGATGATCGTGGTCGTCGGGCCGATCCAGCCGTTGGCCAGGCCGTACAGGAAGAGGGAACGGGCGAGCCGATGCTTCAGTGAACCGGTCGGGTGGACCGACTCGTCTTTGAGGTAGAGATCGACGCCCCAGTGCGGAGGGAGCGGGAAGACATGCAGGTGCGTGTCGCAACTGCGGTTCGCGTCGGCCTCCACGGCCTGGATGGCGTCCGCCGCCCATCGACGGATGCCCGGGTCGTGCCGTTCCACGTATTCCATGCCATAACCCTAGCTAGTGAGGTTTGCCACAATTTCTACAGGATCGAGTAATGAGTGTTATTGTAATGAGACTTAGACGGGCCGCACGTGACTTCGCCGTGCTGGCCCACGTCCGCGGTGACCCCTCTGACCAGGCACGACCCTTAACACTTCGCTTACGAGTCCCCTGCAACGATGTCGAGCGACGTAACAGGTCCCGGGCGCCCGCATGGGTTCACGCCGGAGGGGTAGCGGGGGAGCAGTTTCGCGTAGGGGGATGGAAATGATCACGATGACCGATGAGCAGCGCCAGGCATGGTTCGAACGCGATGTCGTCCCGGTGACCGGTCAGCTTTACGCCTCCGCCATGCGTCTCACCCGCAACCAGGCCGATGCCGAGGACCTGGTCCAGGAGACGGTGGCCAAGGCGTACACCTCCTACCACCAGTTCCGTGAGGGCACGAACTTGAAGGCGTGGCTGCACCGGATTCTGACGAACAACTTCATCAACGACTACCGCAAGAAGCAGCGTTCGCCCAAGCTGTCCGCCGCCGAGGAGATCGAGGACTGGCAGCTCGCCGCGGCGGAGTCGCACATGTCCACCGGTTTGAAGTCCGCGGAGACCGAGGCGCTTGAGCAGCTTCCGGACAGTGCCGTCATGAACGCGCTGCGCGCCCTGCCCGAGGACTTCCGGGTCGCGGTCTACCTCGCCGACGTCGAGGGGTTCGCGTACAAGGAGATCGCCGACCGGATGGGCACCCCCATCGGCACCGTGATGTCCCGGCTGCACCGGGGCCGCCGCCAGCTCCGCGGCATGCTCGCCGAATACGCCCGCGAGGAGGGCGTCGTCCGCGTGCCCGTCGCCGCCTGACCGCACCCGCCTTCAGTGGGGGGTCCACGCACCTGGACGGGTCGGTCACTCCGCCCGAAGGAACCTGCGGTCCTCGCTCCCTTCCGCTCCTCTCCCTCGATCCCGGTGAACGTTTACGGAAACGCACTAGGTGTGCGGCACGGCGATCAGCGCCACCGCGCTGAGCGCGAACCCCACCCCCGCGATCTGCACCCGGTTGAGCCGTTCGTCCAGCACGTACCGCGCGAGCAGCAGCGTGCTCGCGGGGTAGAGCGACACCAGTACGGCCACCAGGCTGAGCATCCCGCCGCGGGCCGCCAGTAGGTAGAGGATGTTGGCGGCCATGTCGAGCACGCCGGCCGCGATCGTCACCGGGAGTGCCCCCGGGATCGGGCGCAGCGTCCGGCGCGAGACGAGCGCCAGCAGCACGACCAGCGAGATCGACGCGATGCGCGCCCCGGCCAGCGGCCACAGGCCCGAGCCGGCCGGGGCCAGCTTGAGCAGCACGAAGAACCCACCGAAGCCCGCGCCTGACGCGAGCGCGCTCACGATCGGGCCGAGCCGGGCGCCGGACGGGCCGGCGGCGGAGTCGCGGCTCACCAGGAGCACGGCGAGCAGGCCGAGCGCGATCCCGACCATCGCGGTGACGGACGGCCGCTCGCCCTGGATCAGCCCGAACAGCACGGGGACCGCCATGGAGGTGGTCGCCGTCGTCGGCGCGACCACGGACATCATCCCCGACGCCAGGCCCCGGTAGAACAGAACGATGCCGGCGGCCCCGGCCACGCCCGAGGCCATGCCCCACAGCAGCGCCGCCGGGCTCGCCTCCCCGGGCAGGACGGGCATGAGGGCGCAGACCAGCACCAGCCCGCCGAGCTGGGAGATCACGACGACCGCGAGCACGCGGGATCGTCGCGTGGCCAGCCCGCCGAAGAAGTCGGCCGTACCGAAGATCACCGCACACGCCGTAGCGAGCGCCACTGCCGTCACCGCGCACCTCACAGTTCACTGAATTGCACTGTTCATACAACATGTTGAGTGCAACAGATTGCAAATCAGATTCACTAGGCTGTACACATGCCGGATCTGGAGACGATCAGCGCGGCCATCGCCACCAACGTGCGCGGGCAGCGCGCCCATCGCGGGATGACACTCGACGAGCTCGCGGCTCGGTCGGGGGTGAGTCGCGGCATGCTCATCCAGATCGAGCAGGGCCGGACCAACCCCAGCATCAACACGCTGAGCAGGATCGCCGAGGCCCTCGGGGTCACGGTCGGCCGGCTCGTTGAGGTGTCCGAGACCCCCGTCGTCCGGGTCGTCCACGCCGCCGACGTGGTGACCTTCCGCCACGCGAGCGGGGGCGAGGCGCGGCTGCTGGTGGGCGCGGACGCGCCGGCCATCTGCGAACTGTGGGACTGGCGGCTCGGTCCCGGCGAGCACCACGACGGCGACCCGCACCCGGCCGGCACCCGCGAGATGCTCAGCGTCCTGGAGGGCGAGCTCACCCTCACCGTGTACGGCAAGAGCCACACGGTCGGGGCCGACGAGGCGGTCGTCTTCAGCGGCGACCGGCCGCATCGCTACGCGAACGAGGGGGACGGCCCGCTCCGCTTCATGATGGCCGTCATCGAACCCCGCGAGCAGGCCGACCAGCCTTATTGACAGGCCGTCGTAGAGCAGCGGCGAGGTGACCGATGCTGAGCGGCTGGTCAGGGCGAGGCCAGCGCCTCTGTCGGGGCCAGGTGGCTGGCACGGATGGCGGGGTAGAGGCCGGCCAGGCTGCCGATCAGCAGGGTCGCGACCAGGGCGCCGGCCGGCGCCCAGACGGGGATCACCATCGGCAGGGCCTGGATGGCCGTGTACACACCGGTCACCGCGGCGCCCAGGAACAGGCCGCCGAGACCGCCGAGGCCGGACAGCAGCAGCGCTTCGGTCAGGAACTGGACGCGGATCTGCCCCTGTGTGGCGCCGAGTGACCGGCGCAGCCCGATCTCGGCCTTGCGTTCCAGGATCGAGATGATCATGGTGTTGGCCACGCCCACGCCCCCGACGACCAGGGCGACCGCGCCGAGGCCGAGCAGCAGGCCGGTCAGCGCCCGATCTGTCGCCTGGCGAGCGGCGAGCGCGTCGGATGGCCTGGACACGTTCACCTCGCCGGGCACCTGAGGTTTGGCGGTGGCGGCCAGCACGGCGCGCACCGCTTCCACGGCCGAGTCCTCGGTGCGGGTGTAGATCGTGGTCGGATGCCCGTCGAACGACAGGTACCTTGCGGCAGCGGGCCGGCCGATCAGCGCGGAGGAGTCCAACTCCGGCGCGAGCGGCACCGCGTCCAGCAGGCCGATGACGGTGAACCAGTGTCCGCTCAGGTACACCTGCCGTCCCAGTGCCGTGACGCCCAGCCGTTCGGCCGCCGTCGAGCCGAGCACGACGGCCGGGTACCGGGCCGTCGCGGCGTTGAGCCAGGTTCCTCGCGCCACGGTCGCCCCGATGAGATCGGGGACGGTGAGCTCTGTGGCGACGACGGCGATGCCGCCGCTCTCGGCGGCAGGGATCCGATCGTGACGGTACACGTGCGCGTCGGGCAGCAGCGCGGTGGCGGCGGCGCCCGTCACCGGGCGGATCCTGCGGATCATGGCCGCCGCTTCCTGCGGCAGCTGCGCCTGCTTCCCGAAGACGGTCTGGCCCGGCGCGACCGTGAGCAGGTTGGTGCCGAGCCTGGCCAGGGTCCGGTCCAGCTCGGCTCTGCTGGAAGCGGAGATCCCGACGACCGACACCATCGCGGCGATCCCGATGGCGATGCCGAGGGCCGACAGGAGGGCTCGCAGCGGCCGGGTGCGCAGCCCGGCCCCGCCCACCCTGATCACGTCCCTGGCCGACAGCGCCGTCATGGCAGCACCCGCCCGTCCCGCACGCGTACCTGCCTGGGCAGGGCGTGCGCGATCTCCAGGTCGTGCGTGATCACCACGATCGTGGTCCCTGACGCGTTCAGCTCCCGTAGCAGCGCGAGCACGCCCGCGCCCGCCGCCGAGTCGAGGTTGCCCGTCGGCTCGTCGGCCAGCAGCAGGACAGGCCGGCGCACGGCCGCCCTGGCGATGGCCACGCGCTGCCGCTCGCCGCCGGACAGTTCGTGCGGCCGGTGCCGTACGCGATGGCCGAGGCCCACCTGGTCGAGCGCCTCCAGCGCGCGGGCGCGCCGCTGCCCGAGCGGCACCCCCGCATACAGCAGCCCGTCGGCCACGTTGTCCAGCGCCGACGCCCCTGTGGTCAGGTGGAACTGCTGGAACACGAACCCCATCCTGGTGGCCCGCAGCTCCGACAGGGCACGGTCCGGCAGCGCGGCCACGTCCTGGCCGTCGAGGTGCACCCGGCCGCTGGTCGGCCGGTCCAAGGTGCCGAGGACGTGCAACATGGTGGACTTGCCCGACCCGGACGGCCCGACGATGGCCAGCAGCTCGCCCTCCTCGATCTCCAGCCAGACGTCATCCAGCGCGATGACACCACCGGGGTAGGCCTTGGTGACGCCCTCGAGCCGCGCGATCATGTCGGCATCCCCACCTTCAGGCCGGCGGTGAGTCCCTGTCCTGACACCTCGACACGCCCGCCGGCGAACAGCCCCGTCCGGACCGGAACGATCCGGCCGCCCGCGAGCTCGACGCCGTACCCGCCTTCGGACAGTGCCAGGAGCGCCGCGATCGGCACCGTGAGGACGCCCTCGCGCACCTCGGAGACGAGCGTCACATCGACCGCCGCCCGGTCGCAGCCGACGGCCCCGATCGCCACGGTCAGCTCCACTTTGGTGGTCGTGCCTCCCTGATCGGAATTGACTACGAACTGCGCGGTCGCGACCTTTCCCTGGACCTGCTCGCCGGACGGTGTCTTGACCGTCGCCGTCGCGCCGATCTTGGCCAGCCGGTATTCGGTCTCGTCCAGCCGTACGGTGACCAAGTGCTCGGTCCCGGTGAAAGTCAGGAGCGGAGAGCCCGGATGGACGAGCGTCCCAGGCCCTGAGGTCTGGTCGTTGACGCGGACAGCGTCCGGTTGGAAGACGACCCGGCCGAGCTCGACCATGCCGGTCTGCTTGACGCCGAGGTCCTTCTGCCACTTGCGTACGGCCCGCGCGATCTCCTTGCCGAATACGTTGTCGACGGTGAAACCGCGATAGCCGAGTTCGCGCAGATTCTCTGCCAGCTGCCGGACGTCGGCCCCTCGCACGCCGGACCGCAGCGTCCGGTAGGCAGGCACGTTGCCGTACAAGAGCACGGTGGGGACCTGGTCGACCTTGAACAGCACGCCACCGCGACGGACCGTCGAGCCGACGGCGGGGAGCGCGGTGACCGTGCCGGGAGCGGCCGCGGCGAGCGGGCGCTCGCGGCCGTAGCCCACGATCCCCGTGGCCGTCGTGGTGTCGGCCAGGTCCTGCTTGGTGACCTCGGCGACGGCGGCGGGCGCGGCGTCGCGGGTGGCCGGTTCGTCGCCGTGCCCGCCGAGCACGATCACCGCGGTGGTGGCGCAGCCCGCTGCAAGGATCAGCGTCCCGGCCGCGATCCGGCCGGTCATGCCGCGCGGCACTTTTCCATCGCGGCCGTGAACTTCGGGTCGTCAGGGCTGGCTCCGAGGGCTCCGACATCCAGTTTGATCCTTCCGCTGGGGTCGGGGTCAGGGAACTTGGGGTATCCGTTCTCGCGCATGCACTTTGCCTGATTGCGCGCGCTATCGAGATCTTGAGTACTCGGCTTGCCGCCCTGTCCGCCGGGGAGGAGGTGACCGCACTTGGCCATCGCCGCGTCCATCTTCTCCTTCTCGGCGATGTCGCTGCTGACCTGGAAGCGGCCGTCGGTCGGGTCCTTGATGTCGACGCCTTCACCTCGCATGCACCGGGCGAAGGCCACCTCTCCGTCACCGGCGGCCGAAGGGCTCGCGGCCACGCTCGCCGTGGCGCCGCTCGCGGTGGCGACCCTGGGCTCGGGTTGGGCGCCGCAGGCAGTCAGGGGGAGGCCCACGGCGAGGAGCGTGATCAGCGTCTTCGTCTTCATGGCCCCGGAGTTCATCGCAGAGCCGATTACCGTGGCGTTAGCGCGAACGTTAACTGTGGCGATACACACAACCGGATAGAACTTCTGAGCGTGCGTGTTCTGATCGTTGAGGACGAACCGGTGCTGGCCGACGGCATCGCCGAGTGGCTGCGTCGCGACGCGCTGGCCGTTGACGTGGTCAACGACGGTGGCTCGGCGCTGGAGCGGCTGGAAGTGAACGACTACGACGTGGTCATCCTCGACCGTGATCTTCCTGCCGTCCACGGCGACGACGTGTGCCGATCGATTGTGGAATCGACCTCACGAACCCGCGTTCTCATGCTGACCGCTGCCGCGGCCGTACGGGATCGGGTGGCGGGCCTCCAGCTCGGCGCTGACGACTACCTGTCCAAGCCGTTCGCACTGGCCGAGTTGTCGGCCAGAGTGCAGGCGCTGCTGCGGCGCACCGGGCGCATCACGCCTCCGGTCCTCAGCCGCCGTGGCCTCCGGATGGATCTGGCCAGGCGGGAGGTTTACCGCGACGGGCGTTACGTCGCCCTGTCGCGCAAGGAGTTTGCCGTACTCGCCGAGTTGCTGCGCGCCGATGGGGCGGTGGTGTCGGCCGAGGACCTGCTGGAGCGGGCCTGGGATGAGCACACCGACCCGTTCACCGGCGTCGTGCGGGTGACGATTCTGAAGTTGCGCCGCAAGCTGGAGGTCCCAGTGATCGACACCATTCCTGGAGTCGGGTACCGCATCGCATGAAGAAGCTCACGATCAGGGCCAGATTGACCCTGGTATACGCGGCGTTCTTCCTGGTGGGCGGAGTGGTGCTGCTCGGCGTCACGACCCTGCTGGTGTCCCAGCAGGTGCCCTCGGCCATCAGCGGCAAGCACATTCTGTCGTCCGCGCCGTCTGGACCGCCGATGGACGAGGGCCGGCAGATGCTGAGCGACCGGATCCGCACGGTGACCACCACCTCCCTGATATCGCAGGGCGCGATCGGGTTGCTGCTGGTCGGCGCGGCCTCGGTCGGGTTCGGCTGGCTGGTGGCGGGCCGGGCGCTGCAGCCCTTGCACCGTGTCACCGAGACCGCGCGGCGGCTGTCCGTGGGCGCGGGGCGGGGACTGCACGAACGGATCGTCATGGACGGCCCGCAGGACGAGGTACGCGACCTGGCCGACGCCTTCAACCTGATGGTGGAGCAACTGGACGCGGCCTTCGACGGACAGCGCAGGCTGGTCGCCAACGCCTCGCACGAGTTGCGCACCCCGCTGGCCATGAACAGGACGCTGGTGGAGCTCGCGGTCAGCAGGCCGGGTGCCTCGGAGGACTGCATCCAGCTCGGTACGTCGTTGCAGACCGTCAACGAACGGCACGAACGGCTGATAGACGGCCTGCTCACACTGGCCGACTCCGAGCACGGCATCACCGAGCGCACCCCCGTCGACCTGGCCGACATCGCCGGCCACGTCTGCGACCAGCTCGGCGTGCCCTGCGACGGCGCGGCCGCCGCGATCACCAGAGGCGATCCGATCCTGCTCGAACGGCTGGTGCAGAACCTGGTGGAGAACGCCGTCGAGCACAATGTGCCCTCCGGGCTCGTCTCTGTGACCACGGAGACTGTCGGCGAGGACGTGGTGCTGACCGTGGCCAACTCGGGGCCCATCGTGCCGCACTACGAGATCGAGTCGCTGTTCCAGCCGTTCCGGCGGCTCAACCGCGAGCGTACCGGCGGTGGGAGGGGATTCGGCCTCGGCCTGTCCATCGTGCGCTCCATCGCCCGCGGTCACGGCGGCTCGGTGACGGCCGTCCCTCGCGACGGCGGTGGCCTGGTGGTGACCGTACGATTGCCGGGCCCGGGCACCGCCTCACCGCGAGAGGCCGTGTGACGCACGACGACCCGGCGGCGAAGCCATCGCCGAAGTCACCGGCGTCCTTGCCTCACCCCGCCACACCCACTGAGCGGCCTCACCAACAAACCGCCGAATACCGCCGGGGTAACTCACGCCATCAAGCCATCAAAGTCACAGATGTCGGCCATCACCCTTTCGGTGGTGACGGTGGGGTGGGGGAGCTTTGTCATAGCGTGATGAAGATGGGAGTGTGTGGGCGTTTGGCCGCCCCATTTCCTCGGGAAGTCATCCAGAGTGCGACTCACGGGGATCTCGACAGCGATGCCCGTAGCAACGGTCAGGCCAATATTCCTGCGAGGTAACGGGCTGGAGCCCCATGATTACTCCATGAGTTCTCCCGCCCCCGAACAAAATCTATTGGTCCGTCCTTTCCGTGCCCTTCTGCGGCCACGGAGTGCGAGCGATGGCTGAGTCCGCGGACGCGATGGCGAAACTGCACGCCGAGCTCGCCGCCCTCGGCGTTTCCGACGCGTACGAGATCGGCGACGGTGCCACGCTGTCGGTCTGGATCGGCCTCGTGGTGAGCTATCGCGACGGGTTTTACCGGTGGCAGGAGGCCTCCGTGAAACGCCGTCACGTGGGTAGTGACCCTTCCGGATGTGCCATCCGGGTGGCCCGTAGATATGCCGATCTCCGAGCGAACGTGCCGCCCTGGTGGGAGGACCTGGCCAGGGTCATACGGGGGGACAAGGCCAAGGGATATCCCTGATCCCCGCCAGCTCGGGGGGAACACATGCGGGTCGGCCTCACCTGTCTGGCACTGCTGCTGGTGTCCGGATGCGGTGTCCTGTTGCCCCGCCCGTCGGCCGGGCCGCGCCCCGCCCCGACGCCCCGCCCGACCGGCCCGGCCGGCGCGCAGCCGTCCCCGGCCCCCTCGCCCTCGCCTTCTTCCGCACCGAGCGGCACGCCCCGGCCGCCGCAGCCTCGCCACATCTCGTGCGCGCACGTCAAGTGCGTGGCCCTGACCTTCGACGACGGGCCGGGAAACTACACCTCGCACGTCCTCGACGTGCTCGCCAAGCACTACGCCCGGGCGACGTTCTTCCTGGTCGGAGAGATGATCCACAAGGAGGACCAGCCGGTGCTGCGGCGCATGGTCGCCGACGGGCACGAGCTGGGCAACCACACGTGGGACCACCGCGATCTCACCTCGCTCAGTGACGCGGCGCTCAAACACGAGGTCGTCAGTACGGAGCGGCTGGTCAAACAGGTGACCGGCGTCCGTATGCACGCCTTGCGGCCGCCGTACGGAGCGACCGACCGCAGGGTGGCCGGCGAGGCGAAGCGGCTCGGGCTCGGACAGGTTCTCTGGGCGGTCGACACCCTCGACTGGCGCGACCGGGTGCCCAAGCTCGTCGTCCAGCGCAGCACGGCCGCGAAACCAGGACAGATCGTCCTGATGCACGACATCCACAAAACGACCGTGGAAGCACTGCCGCGCCTGCTGAACGTGTTCGACAAGAAGGGGTTCACGTACGTGACCGTGTCCGAGCTCTTCGGCGATCTCAAGCCGGGAAAGCGGTACTCCGACCGATGAAGGGCTACGACTTCGAGGGGCCCGCGCTGGAGCTGGGCGCGCTGGTGGCGGACGGGCGGGCCGACCCCGCGGAGAAGATCAGGATCCCGCTCGGGATGATGAACCGGCACGGTCTGGTCGCCGGCGCCACCGGCACGGGCAAGACCAAGACCTTGCAGATGATGGCCGAGCAGCTCGCCGCGCAGGGCGTTCCGGTGTTCCTGGCCGACGTGAAGGGCGACCTGTCCGGCCTCGCCTCGCCCGGCGCGCCCTCCGACCGGGTGAGCGCGCGGGCCGCCGAGATCGGCCAGCCCTGGACCGGGAAGGCCTGCGCCACCGAGTTCTTCTCGCTCGGCGGCATCGGCGACGGCATCCCGTTGCGGGCCACGACGACCGCGTTCGGGCCGACGCTGCTGGCCAAGGTGCTCGGGCTGAACGAGACCCAGGAGTCCTCGCTCGGGCTGATCTTCTACTTCGCCGACCGGCACGGCCTGCCGCTGCTGGACCTGAAGGACCTGGTCGCGGTCATCCAGCACCTCACCGGCAACCCGGAAGAGCTGAAGGGCGTCGGCGGGCTCGCCCCGCAGACCGCCGGGGTGATCCTGCGCGCGCTGATCAATTTCCAGGCGCAGGGGGCGGAGGCGTTCTTCGGCGAGCCCCAGTTCGACACCCGCGACCTGCTCCGTACGACGTCCGACGGCAGGGGAGTGATCTCCGTCCTCGAACTGCCCGCCGTACAGGACCGGCCGCGGCTCTTCTCGACCTTCCTGATGTGGCTGCTCGCGGACCTGTTCGAGGGGCTGCCCGAGATCGGCGACCCGGACAAGCCCACGCTCGTCTTCTTCTTCGACGAGGCGCACCTGCTCTTCGACGGGGCGTCCAAGGCGTTCCTGCAGGCGATCACGCAGACCGTGCGGCTGATCCGCTCGAAGGGCGTCGGCGTCTTCTTCGTCACCCAGACGCCCAAGGACGTGCCCGCCGACGTGCTGGGCCAGCTCGGTTCGCGCGTGCAGCACGCGCTGCGCGCCTTCACGCCCCAGGACGCCAAGGACCTGAGGGCGACCGTGTCCACCTTCCCCGCGTCGTCGTACAACCTGGAGGAGCTGCTCACCCAGCTCGGCATCGGGGAGGCGGTGGTGACCGTGCTGTCGGAGACGGGCGCGCCCACCCCGGTCGCCTGGACCCGGCTGCGCGCCCCGGAGAGCCTGATGGCCCCCTCGGACCCCGCCGTGGTCCGGCAGGCCATCGCCTCCTCCCCACTCCTCCCCAAGTACGGCACGGCAGTGGACAGGGAGTCGGCGTACGAGATGCTGAACGCCCGGCTCTCCCCGCCCGCGCCCGCCCCCACGGCACCCGCCGAAACGCCGGAGCGGTGGCGGGAGAGGCGCGAGGAGCCACGGGAACGCCGCGACGAGGCGCGCGAGCGGCCGGGGGAGAGGACGCCGCTTGAGGGGGTGCTCCGCTCGCCCGCGCTGCGGTCGCTGGCGCGTTCGGCGGCGTCCGCCCTCGGGAGGGAGATCACGCGGTCGATCTTCGGCACCGCCCGCCGCCGCCGCTGAGCTCCCCACTGCGCCGCCGGCTCCGGGTCCGACGCCCGCGATTTCCGAGGCCCGTTCCCCGCCGGTTGTACGGCTCGCGCGGTGGCGCGAGCCGTACCGGATTCACCGGGTCATCAGCAGCGCCAGCGCTCCGATGAGCAGCCAGGCGCCGATCTGTGTGGAGCACACGATCGCGGTGGCGTACTTCATGGCGGGATTCCCCCTCTCGGTGGGAGGCGCCGGGCCCCGTGGCGCTCTCCTCACGTTGATGGTGCCGCCGGCCTCTTGCGCTCTGCTGGGCGGTGACTTGGGGCGTCAGCGGAGCACGCCGCAGGCGATGCGGTTGCCTGTGTCGCCGGCTTTCAGGGTGGTCGCGTCCGCGCCCGTGGTGCCCGTCGTGTCCGCCGGGTGGGAGTAGCGGGAGGGGATGTTCCCGTAGTTGTCCGGCAGTGCGTGGATGACGACGGCGCTGCCGTCCGCGTCGGCGAGCTGCGCGACCCGGAACCGGTCGGTGACGAAGGAGGCGCGGGCCGTGCCGTTCTGGCCCACGAGCAGCGCGGGCAGGTCGCCGTCGTGCCCGCCGTGCCCGCCATGGCCGCCGGGTGTGGCGGGTGTGGCGAGGTCGAGGTGCGCGCCCGCCGTGGTGAACGGGCTCCCGGTCGCCGGATCCACGGCCCTGGCGTCGCACCTGCCGGTGGTATGGACATGGAAGCCGTGGAATCCGGCCGGCAGCCCCCAGACGCTCACGGTGATCCGGGTCGCCTGGCCCTCGTCCTCGACGCGCAGCACGCCGACCCGCTTGCCGGCCGCGTCACGCAGCGTCGCGTCGAGTGGCCGGGCGATGTGGCCGGGCGCCGCCTCGGCGGCGGAGGATCCGATGACCGCCGCGCCGAGCGCGAGCGTCACGGCGAGCGCGAGGTGTGTCCTTCCGGGCATGGTCTCTCCCCTGCTTCGTGCGATGAGTGTCCTTCCGATTACCTTGCGTTACGAAGGAAACCATGCCTGACCCGTGCCCGGGGCGGGAAACGGCTCCGGGAACGCGAACGCCCGCCCCGGGACGACTCCCGTTCTGGGAGCCGGCCGGGGCGGGCGTTTCGCTGTGATCAGTTGGAGCGCTTGGCCCGCGCGGCGGCCCGGCCGCGGATGGCGGCGTCGAGGACCACCTTGCGGAGGCGGACGGTCTCGGGCGTGATCTCCACGCACTCGTCGTCGCGGATGAACTCCAGCGCCTGCTCCAGCGACAGGACGCGCGGCGGGATGACCTTCTCGGTCTCGTCCGCCGTGGAGGAGCGCATGTTCGTGAGCTTCTTCTCCTTGGTGATGTTCACGTCCATGTCGTCGGACCGTGAGTTCTCACCGATGATCATGCCCTCGTAGACCTCGGTGGTCGGAGAGACGAACAGCGTGCCGCGCTCCTGGAGGTTCAGCATGGCGAACGCGGTGACCGGGCCGGAGCGGTCGGCGACCAGGGAGCCGTTGTTGCGGGTGCGCAGGTCGCCGAACCACGGCTCGTACGACTCGAAGACGTGGTGGACCAGACCGGTGCCGCGCGTCTCGGTGAGGAACTCGGTACGGAAGCCGATCAGGCCGCGGGCCGGGACCACGAACTCCATCCGGATCCAGCCGGTGCCGTGGTTGGTCATGTGCTCCATGCGGCCCTTGCGCAGGGCGAGGAGCTGGGTGACGGAGCCGAGGTACTCCTCGGGGCAGTCGACGGTGAGCCGCTCGACCGGCTCGTGCGTCTTGCCGTCGATCACCCTGGTGACGACCTGCGGCTTGCCGACGGTCAGCTCGTAGCCCTCGCGGCGCATCTGCTCGACCAGGATGGCCAGGGCGAGCTCACCGCGGCCCTGCACCTCCCAGGCGTCGGGCCGGTCGGTCGGGAGCACCCGCAGCGACACGTTGCCGACCAGCTCCTTGTCGAGCCGGTCCTTGACCATGCGGGCGGTGACCTTGGCGCCCTTGACCTTGCCGACCAGCGGGCTGGTGTTGGTGCCGATGGTCATGGAGATCGCGGGCTCGTCCACGGTGATCAGCGGCAGCGGGCGCGGGTCGTCCGGGTCGGCCAGCGTCTCGCCGATCATGATCTCGGGGATGCCGGCGATGGCGATGATGTCGCCCGGTCCCGCCTCCTCGGCGGGCTTGCGCTCCAGCGCCTCGGTCATGAGCAGCTCGGAGATCTTCACCTTCTGCACGGTGCCGTCGGTGCGGCACCAGGCGACCTGCTGGCCCTTCTTGATCGTGCCCTGGTGGACCCGGCAGAGGGCGATCCGGCCGAGATAGCTGGACGCGTCCAGGTTGGTGACGTGCGCCTGCAGCGGTGCGGTCGGGTCGTACACCGGGGCCGGGATCGTCGAGGTGATCGTCTCGAACAGCGGCTCCAGGTCCTCGGAGTCGGGCATCTCGCCGTCCTGGGGACGGTTCAGGGATGCGCGGCCCGCCTTGCCGGACGCGTAGACGATCGGGAAGTCGATCTGGTCCTCGGTCGCGTCGAGGTCCATGAAGAGCTCGTAGACCTCGTCGACGACCTCGGCGATCCGGGCGTCCGGCCGGTCGACCTTGTTGATGCACAGGATGACCGGCATCTTGGCCGACAGCGCCTTGCGCAGCACGAATCGGGTCTGCGGCAGCGGACCCTCGGAGGCGTCGACCAGCAGCACGACGCCGTCCACCATGGACAGGCCCCGCTCCACCTCGCCGCCGAAGTCGGCGTGGCCGGGGGTGTCGATGATGTTGAGCGTCATGCCCCCGTGCTTGACCGCGGTGTTCTTGGCGAGAATGGTGATGCCCTTCTCGCGCTCGAGGTCGTTGGAGTCCATGACACGCTCGTCGACGTCCTGGTTGGCCCGGAACGCCCCGGACTGCCACAGCATGGCGTCCACCAGCGTGGTCTTGCCGTGGTCGACGTGCGCGATGATCGCGATGTTCCGCAGGTCGTCGCGGCTGTTCAATGGCATAGTGGAGTCTCGCTCTGGTTCGTTGGGGCTGTCCGTCCGCGTCCCGGGAACCGGCTCGTGTCCCGCCGCGAGACGTCTGGCCGCGAGTGCGACCTTCAGATTTTAGTTGATGCGCGTCACCGCCGCGCGCCATGGTCGCACGATCCGGCACATTCCCACGCTTATCGCCGATGGTTTCGTCGATGAGAGTTCCACGGGTGATGGTCTCATTCATGAGAGTACAAGGAGCTTGATGCGCCGATTCATCGGCCGACAGCGGGAGCTCGCGCGACTCCACCGCTGGCTGGGAAAGACGGCGGACGGCGGCGCGATCGGCCGTCCCGGGCGGGCGCTGCTCCTCAGGGGACGGCGGCGGGTGGGGAAGTCCCGGCTTGTGGAGGAATTCGTCGAACGTTCCGGCGTTCCTCACCTGTTCTTCACCGCGTCAGGACGGCCGATGGGTGAGGAACTGCGATTGTTCGCCGCCGAGGCGGCGGCCTCCACTCTCCCGGGGGCGTCTCTCTTCGATTCTGTGACGCTCGAATCGTGGGAGGCGGGCTGTGGGAAACCTGCTGGAATCGCGGTCGGAGGCCGCGGTTACAGTTGGCTGATATGACCTTCGCTCCGGCCTTCGCGGCGATGCTGCGCACGTCGGACGGTGTGCGGATCGATGCCGCGCACACGCCCAACGACTCCCTCGACCTCGGCATCGTGATCGCCCACGGGTTCACCGGATCCTGGCGGGCCCCCTGCACGCGCCGCATCACGCACGTCCTGTCCCGGTTCGGCGGGGTGCTCTCCTTCGACTTCCGCGGCCACGGGCGCTCCACCGGTGAGTCGACGGTCGGCGACCTGGAGGTGCTGGACCTCGACGCGGCCGTCAAGCACGCCAGGTCCATCGGCTATCGGCGGGTCGTCACCGTCGGCTTCTCCATGGGCGCCGCCGTGGCCGTACGGCACGCCGCGCTGCACCGGGGCGTGGACGGCATCGTCGCGGTGAGCGCGCCCGCGTGGTGGTACTACCGGGGCACCAAGCCGATGCGCCAGGTCCACTGGGCGATCGAGCGCCCGGAGGGCCGGCTCGCGGCGCGGTGGGTCAAGGGGACCAGGATCGCGTCCGGGCGGTGGGACCCCGTGCCGCTGCCGCCGTTCGAGGCGGCCGCGCTGATCACCCCCACGCCGCTGCTGATCGTCCACGGCGACGCGGACCCGTTCTTCCCGCTCGACCACCCGCACGAGCTCTACGGCAACGCCCGCGACCCGAAGGAGATGTGGATCATCCCGGGGTACGGTCACGCCGAGGCCGCGGCCACTCCGGACCTGGTGCGAAAAATCGGTTCGTGGATCGTGCGAACCAAACCCGTATAACGGTCGTCTACCAGAGTTGTGCGGATCAAACCCCTCGGGAGTGGTCCAATCCACCGATTAGGGGTGATCGGTGCGCACCATTGTGTAGTCATGGTGTGGCCCAGCGTCGCGGGGGCGCGCTGGGCGGGCCTCCCGGTCCCGTACGGGCCACGCGAGGCGCGAGGGAACATCTCGCGCGCGGCGCGTCGTGCGGGACCGGTGGGGTGTCTCCCCGGCCCGGGAAGCCGCCTCAGCCGAGACGGGCGATCGACTTGTACTCCAGGTAGGCCGACAGGCCCTCGGGGCCGAGTTCCCGGCCGAGGCCGCTCGCCTTGTAGCCGCCGAAGGGCGAGGACGGCTCCATCGTGTTCATCATGTTGACGCCGTAGGTGCCGGTGCGCACCTGGCGGGCGACGTCCATGCCGTGCTCGGTGTCCGCCGTCCAGACCGACCCGGACAGGCCGTAGTCGCTGTCGTTGGCGATCCGGATCGCGTCCGCCTCGTCGTCGTACAGGATCACCGCCAGGACCGGGCCGAAGATCTCCTCGCGGGCGATGCGCATGTCGTTGGTGACCCCGGCGAACACGGTCGGGGCGACGTACCAGCCACGATCGAACGGCCGATCGAGGCCGCCGATGACGGCCTTGGCGCCCTCGTCGAGGCCGGTCCTGATGTATCCCTCGACCCGCTCCTGCTGCCGCCTGGCCACCAGCGGGCCGATGCCGGTGGCGGGGTCGGCCGGGTCGCCGACCGGCTGGCCGGCGACCATGTCGGCCACGGCCTGCACGATTTCGTCGTACCGGTTGCGTGAGGCGAGGACGCGGGTCTGCGCGACGCACGCCTGGCCGTTGTTCATGAGCGAGGCGATCGACAGGAAGCCCATCGCGGAGGGCAGGTCGCAGTCGTCCAGGATGATGGCGGCGGACTTGCCGCCGAGCTCCAGGCTGCACCGCTTGAGCTGCTCGCCGCAGATGGCGCCGATGCGGCGGCCCGCCGCGGTGGAGCCGGTGAAGGCGACCTTGTCCACGCCGGGGTGGGAGACCAGGTGCTCACCCGCCTCGCGGCCGGCGGCCACGATGTTGACGACGCCGTCCGGGATCCCGGCTTCCTTGATCATCTCGGCGAGGAGGTAGGAGTCGAGCGGTGTCTCGGGGGCGGGCTTGACGACGATCGTGCAGCCCGCGACGAGCGCGGGGGCGAGCTTGGTCATGATGACGAACTGCGGGACGTTCCATGGCACGACGGCGGCGACGACGCCGACCGGCTCGCGGCGCACCGTGATGGGCCCGAACATGCCGGGCCGCTCGTCCTCGACGGCGTAGGTGGCGCCCAGCTCGGCGAAGTACTGGAGCATCCCGAGCGGCTGCGGGGCCTGGGCGAGCTGGGAGAAGGTGATCGGCGACCCCATCTCCAGGGTGATCACCTCGGCGATCTCGTTCTGCCGCGCCGCGTAGATCTCGGCGAGCTTCCCGACGACCGCGGCGCGTTCGGCCATGCTCATGCGGGGCCACGGCCCGTTGTCGAACGCCTCGCGTGCGGCGGCGACGGCGCGGTCCATGTCGGCCGCGGTGCCGTCGGGGACCCGCCCGACCACCTCCTCGGTGTGCGGGGACACGACGTCGATGGTTCCGGTGCCCGCGGGGGCCACCCAGTCGCCCCCGATGAAGAGTTTGTCGTGCTGAAGCATGGTGGTCCGCCTCCCGGTCGGGCGCGCCTCATTTGAGCGAATGCTTGGTTGGTAGACAGTTTGTGTGCCGTGGCGTCGCAGGACAAGTACCCGGCCGCCATTGGGACCGAATCATGTTCTGTCAGGGCTGGCAAGACACTCCATATCCGGTCAAGTCCGGCAAACGCCTTAAAGCCGGACAGGATCCCCCGTTCAGGTGGCAACTATCAAGATCACCTTCTATAGTTTCGGACCGTCAGCAGGGGGGGATCACGTGCAACCGGGGCGCTGGGTCGGCCTGGCGGTGGTGTTCACCGCGCTCCTCGGCGCGCTCGCCATTCCCGGTGCCCAGGCCGCGCCGGACGAGCAGGCCAAGCTCAAGAAGCTCCGTGAGGAGGCCGCCGAGCTCACCAAGGCGTACCGCGGCGAGATCGTCAGCCTTGAGGACACCCAGAAGCTCGCGGAGAACTCCTCCGGCCGGGTGGCGCGGCTCAAGCGCTCTCTGGCCGCCGCCGAGCGCAAGCTGACGATGTTCGCCCAGACCGCGTACATGGGCGGAGGGATCGACGACTCCCTGCTCCTGATGCCGCAGGCCGACCTCGGCGCCTCCTCGATCGTCTCGTACCTCTCCAGCGAGAAGACCCAGCGGGTCGCCTCGATCAAGACGCTGATCGCCGAGGAGAAGAAGGCGGCGAAGGACGCCGACGGGAAGATCGCTCAGCTGGAGCAGCACATCAAGGAGCTGAAGGCCAATCAGCACGAGGTCGAGCAGAAGCTGGCCAAGTTCGGCTTCCAGGTCCCCGGCTCGTCGTCCGGCCTGACCCAGCGCCTGATCACGCTGCGCGCCGAGGTCATGCAGACGTTCCCGATGCCGTTCAGTGTTGGTTGCCTGCGTGTCGGCGACCCGGGGGAGCACGGCAAGGGCCGGGCCTGCGACTTCATGATGAGCGGCGGCGGCCGGATGCCCGACGCCGTGGCCAAGGCGCGCGGTGACGCCCTGGCCAAGTGGTGCATCGACAACGCCGACAAGTACGGGATCATGTACATCATCTGGCAGCAGCGCTTCTACGACATGCGTACCGGCGCGGGCTGGCGGATGATGTCCGACCGCGGAGGCATCACCGCCAACCACTACGACCACGTCCACGTCTCCGTGCTCTGATCCCGCGTACGGCATGTGCCGTGCCGGCGGCCCCGCGGGGGCATCCGGGGACGGGCGCGTGGAGGCGCGGCTCCGGACGCCGCGCGGGTCACCCGGCGATCAGCCGCTTCAGCCAGTGGTAGCTGGCCTTCGGGGTGCGCTTCTGGGTGGCGAAGTCGACGTGGACCAGGCCGAACCGCTGGTGGTACCCCTCGGCCCATTCGAAGTTGTCGAGCAGCGACCAGACGAAGTAGCCGCGGACGTCCACGCCCTCGGCCTGGGCCTGCCTGACCGCCGCGATGTGGCCGTCGAGGTAGTCGATCCGCTCCTGGTCGTCGATGCCCTCGTACGAGCAGCCGTTCTCGGTGATGTAGACGGGCGGGAGCGCCGCGCCGTACCTCGCCTTGAGGGAGACGAGCAGCTCGCGCAGGCCGTCGGGGACGACGGGCCAGCCGAACGCCGTGGTCGGGTAGCCGGTGATGCCGGCGTCGTCGAACGGCAGCGCGTCGGTGGAGGGGGCGGCGACGCGGGTGGGGTTGTAGTAGTTGATCCCCAGGCCGTCGAGCGGCTGCCCGATCGTCTCCAGATCCCCGTCGTGGATGAAATCCAGCTCTTCCACGCCGAACGCCGAAAAATCGGGATACGAGGCGGCGAAGAGCGGGTCGTTGAACAGGCGGTTGTGCAGGGCGTCGTACGCCTCGGCGGCGGCGAGATCCTCGGGAGCGTCCGAGGCGGGCCACACCGGCGTGCAGTTGTTCGTGATCAGCACCTGGTCCGCGCCGTTCGCCCGCAGCGCGGACACGGCGAGGCCGTGGCCGAGGAGCTGGTGGTGCGCCGCGGGAAGGGCGTCGAGGAACAGCGTCCGGCCCGGCGCGTGGACGCCGAGGGCGTATCCGAACGTCATGTGGACGAACGGTTCGTTGAGGGTGATCCACATCGGGACCCGGTCGGCCAGCCGTTCCGCCACGATGGCCGCATAATCCGCGAAATATTGGGATGTATCGCGGTTGAGCCAACCGCCCTCGTCCTCCAGCGCCTGGGGGAGATCCCAGTGGAACAGCGTCAGGGCGGGGGTGATCCCCTTCTCGCACAGGCCGTCCACCAGCCGGTCGTAGAAGTCGAGCCCGGCCTGGTTGACCGCGCCGCGCCCGGTGGGCTGGATCCGCGGCCACGCGACGGAGAAGCGGTACGCGTTGAGCCCCGCGTCGGCCATCAGCGCGACGTCCTCGGGCCAGCGATGGTAGTGGTCGCAGGCCACGTCGCCGGTGTGCCCGTCCCGGACCCGGCCGGGTTCGTGCGAGAACGTGTCCCAGACCGAGACGCCGCGTCCGTCCTCGGAGACCGCGCCCTCGATCTGATAGGAGGCGGTAGCCGTACCCCAGAGGAACATTGTCACCCTTTCGGATATGAGTGACGCTCATGTTAACGCGCAGGACTTCCGGGCGGGAGAGAATGGGCGAATGACGAACGCCGCGGGTGGAACGCTGCGCCGCCGCCCCTCCCAGCGCCGCAGCCTCGAACGGGTCGAGCGGATGCTGGACGAGTGCGCCCTGTTGCTCGACGAGGTCGGCTACGAGCAGCTCACCACCAAGGAGGTCGCCCGCCGGGCAGAGGTGCCCATCGGGACCTTCTACCAGTTCTTTCCTGACAAGCAGGGACTTGTCCGGGCGCTCGCCCTGCGCAACCTCGACGCCTTCCTCGACCGGTTGGCCGCCCGGGTGGCGGGGGTCGCCCTGCGGGACTGGACCGAGGCCGTGGACCTGTTCATCGACGAGTTCGTCGCGATGAAACGGACGACGCCGGGCTTCGGGGTCGTCGACTTCGGCGAGATACTCACGACGCCCGGCGGCCCCCCGCTGCCCGAGACCCGGCGGATGCTCGACCGGGCCTTGGAGAACAACGTCATCGTGGCCGACCGGCTGCGCTCGCTCACCATCGAACTGCTCGGCGCGCCCAGGAACGAGGGGCTCGGCCGGGTGTTCATCGTCGCGGTCGAGGCGGCCGACGCCGTGCTCAAGCTCGCCTTCCGCGCCCACCCGCAAGGCGACCCGGACCTGATCGCCGAGTGCAAGCGCCTGGTCCGCCGCTACCTGTCCGAGCACCTCTCCGATTCGGCCGTGGACGCCTCCGAGTCCGCCGCCACCGAGTCCGCCGCCACCGAGTCTGTCGGCCGCGCGTCCGAGGGCCCGGCCGAGCCGTCCTCCTAGGTCGTGTCTGGGCAAGACCCGCGAGCCGGCTTCCGCGCCGGAGATCAGGCGGGCTCGTCCAGCCGGGCGCGCAGCGCCGGGTCCAGGTCCACCTCGACCAGCAGCTCGTCGAGCTGGGCCGCCGAGCTGGCCCCCACGATCGGCAGGATGCCCTGGGCGCGCAGCCAGGCCAGCACGACCTGGTTGCGGGTCGCGCCCAGCTCGCGCGCCACGCCGTCCAGAGCGGCGAGCCGCCGGGCCGTCCCGGGGTGGTCGTACAGCTCGGGCAGCGGCTTGGCGGTGTACGCGCCCGAGAGCAGCGACGAGTAGACCCAGAGCGTCAGGTCCGGCTCCGAGCGCACATAGTCCAGGGTCTCCTCGGTCACCTGGACGTGACCGCCTTCCGGCAGCCGAACGCCCGGACGCGGGCGCAGGTAGGAATGCCGCAGTTGGAGGCAGGTGTACGGCGTCCGGCCGAGGCCGGCGGCGATCCGCCGGGCGCGCTCGACCCGCCAGGCCGGATGGTTGCTCGCGCCGAGCACGCCGACCTTGCCCGCCGCCGCCAGCTCGCCGAGCGCCTCGACGGTCTCCTCCAACGGGACGGAACGGTCCTCGATGTGCGCCCAGTAGATGTCGAGGCGGTCGAGGCCGAGCCGGCGCAGGCTGCCCTCGGCCGCCTCGCGGACGGTGGCCGCGGAGAGGCCCTCGGCTGAATCGAGCGTGGTGTCGCCGGGGACGGTGGGACGCGCCCCGCACTTGGTGCTCACCGTGATCCGGTCGCGTACGCGGCGCGAGGCGAGCCACCGGCCGACCGTGCGCTCGCTCTCGTCCCCGGTCGCTCCCGGGATCCAGAAGGAGTAGTTGTTCGAGGTGTCCACGATCGTGCCGCCGCTCTCGGCGAACCGGTCCAGGATCGCGAACGAGGTGGCCTCGTCCACCGCGGTGCCGAACGGGAGGGCGCCCAACGCGAGTTTCATGGCGTACACGCTGCACGCTGGAGCGCACTCCAGCGCAACCGGTCGGCGTCGGCGTACGCGTCGCCGGCCGCCGGCGCAACCGCCCGGGCGACGACGCCGATGGCCGTGATCTCGAAGGACGTGCCCGGTCCCCGGCGCCGGACGGGGGAGATCTCGGTCATGCGCGGAAGTCGCCCGCGTGGTCTCGCGCCCAGGTCGCGAAGGTGCGCGCGGGGTGTCCGGTCAGCTCCGGCACGGCCTGGGTCGGCTGGACGGGAACGCCGTCGCTGGACTGCCACCAGTTCAGGAGGGAGTCGGCGTAGGAGGCGGGGATGTGCTCGGCCATCTCCTGCTTCCATTCCTCGCGGGTGACCTGCCGGAAGGGGAAGGGCCGGCCGGTCACCCGGCTCAGGATGTCGAGCTGTTCGGCGAAGGTCAGCGACTCCGGACCGGTCAGGGTGTACGGCCGTCCGCCCAGGCCGGGATCGGTGAGCACGGCGAGGGCGGCCTCGGCGATGTCGGCTTCGTGGATCGGGTCGCTGTGCGCGCCGGGGAAGGGCAGGCTGATCGGCCGGCCCGACCGCAGGCTCCAGCTCCACGCGAGCGCGTTGCTCGCGAACGCTCCCGGCCGCAGCGACGTCGAGTGGAGGGAGGAGGCGTCGAGCGCCCTTTCCACATCCAGGTGCGACGTGGCCAGCGGGCTCTTCTCGGCGTCCGGGGCGAGGACCGAGGAGGAGGACAGCAGCACGATGTGCTCGACGCCGGCGGCGGCGGCCTCCTCGGTGAACGCGCCGATGTGGGAGGGCTCGGCGTAGAGGAAGACCGAGGTCACGCCATTGAGCGCGGCGGCGAAGGTGGACGGGTCGGTGAGGTCGCACCGGATGGTCTCCGGGCCGGCGGGCCGGCTGGACGCGGCGCGGACGGCGAGCCCGCGCTCACGCAGCAGGCCGATGAGGGTCCGGGCGACGGCGCCGCGGTTCCCGGTGACGAGAACGGTCATTTCGGTGACTCCTTTTCAGTGGTGGCCCGCCGGGGCCCTGCGCGGCCACGGGGGCGAGGACACACGTATCCCCGTTTGCGAAGCCGAATAGAATGTGAACGTGACGCAGATGCTTTGTCGCACACAATGTGCGTGAAGAAATATCTGCGCGACGAAGGCAAATTTGAAGCATGGAGGTGCCAGGTGTCAAACCGGGCGGAGTTGCTCGCGCGCGTCGCGGAGGAGAGCCAGCGGCATTACGCCGCCTACAGCCTGTTCAACCAGGCGATGGCCGACCGGATCGGGCTGCACCCCACCGACGTGCAGTGCATCGCGCTGCTCGACCTGGAGCCCGGTCCGGTGACGACCGGGGAGATCGCCCGGCTCACCGGCCTGTCGTCGGGATCGGCCTCACGGCTGGTCGACCGCCTGGAGAAGGCGGGCTTCGTACAGCGGCAGCCCGACCCGCACGACCGCAGACGGGCGCTCGTCGCCCTGGCTCCCGACGCGGCCACGCGCACCGCGGAAGCTTGGGAGGTCCCGGGCAAGGCATTCGGCGCGGCGCTCGAGCGCTACACGGCCGAGGAACTGGGGATCATCGCCGACTATCTCCACCGGACCGCCGAAGTGGGCCGTGACCAGGCTCGACGGCTGACCGCCGAGGCGGGGTAACCCGCCACGACGCCTCGTGGTGCCCCGGGCACCATGTGCCGCGCCTCGGCCCGGTCGGCTTGACCTGGAGCACGCTCCACGTGCCACGATCGGAGGCGTGACCGCCTACACACCGGGACAGGCCGCCGAGGAGACCGGGTTCAGCCTGGACACGCTCCGCTATTACGAGCGCATCGGGCTGCTGGAGCCGATCGAGCGCAACGCCGTGGGGCAGCGCCGCTTCAGCGACGGAGACATCGGCTGGCTCGGCATGATCCGCTGCCTGCGGGACACCGGCATGCCGATCGCCGAGATGCTGCGCTTCGCCGAGCTCACCCGTGCGGGCGAGCACACGATCAGCGACCGGATCGCTCTGCTCGCGGCGCACGACCAGGCCGTCGAGGACAAGATCGCCGACCTGCGACGGCAGCAGGGGGCGATCCAGCACAAGATCCAGTTCTACAGGGACGTGCTGGCCATCCCCGACGGGCTCTGCGAGCGCCAGGACGAGCCCGCCTCCTGACCGGGGGAGGGCGCTCACGGGTTCGATCCGTGGCTTGGTGACAGGGCGCCCGGCCCGCGGCGGCGTCCGCCGTCCCGGGCCGGGCCTTGCCTCGGGCGATGTGCTCAGGTGGTGGTGGTCACGCGGTACGCCTCGGCTTGGAGGTTGTACAGCTCGGCGTAGATGCCGGAGAGCGCCATGAGCTCGTCGTGCGTGCCGTGCTCGGCGACCTGCCCGTGATCGAGCACGTAGATCCGGTCGGCGTAGCGGACGCTCGCCAGCCGGTGCGTGATGAGGAGCACCGTGCGCCCGTCGGCGTGCCGCCTGATCCGGTCGAAGAGCGCGTGCTCGGCCCGCGCGTCGAGCGCGGCCGTGGGCTCGTCGCAGATCAGCAGCGGCGCGTCCCGGTAGAAGCCACGCGCGACGGCGATCCGCTGCCACTGGCCGCCCGACAGCTCCTGGCCGTCCTTGAACCGCTTGTCGAGCAGCGTGTGGTAGCCGTGCGGCAGCTCGGCGATGACCTCGTCGGCCCCGGCCACCTCTGCCGCCCGGCGTAACGCCTCCTCGCCCTTCTCGGTGCCCATCGTGATGTTGTGCCGCGCGTTGAGCGGCCAGTGGCTGTGGTCCTGGGCGATCACCGCGATCTGTCCGCGCAGCAGGTGCGGGTCCACCCGGCTCAGGTCGGTGTCGTCCCACAGGACCCGGCCCCCGTCCGGGAGGTACAGGCCGGCCAGGATCCGGGACAGGGTGGTCTTGCCGGAGCCGTTCTCGCCGACGAGGGCGACGACCTCGCCGCGGTCGATCCGGACCGACACGCCGCGCAGGGCCGGCTTCTCCGCCCCGGGATAGTGGAATGTGACGTCTTCGGCGGCGATCCGCTCGAACGTCTCCGGCGGCGCCTCCTGCCGCTCCCGCGTCCGCTCCGTCTCGGCCGCCGCGCAGAAGTCGACGAAGTCGGTGAAGTAGAGCCCGTTCTCGTAGAGCCGGTTCACCGCGTACAGCAGGTTCGAGAGCGAGTTCTGCCCCGAGCGGATCGCCAGTACGGCGGTGCCGGCCACGGCGAGCGGCACCGCGCCGAACGCGAGGAGCAGCCCGAGCGCGACGTAGATCAGGGCGGTGCCGAGGCCGCCCAGCGCCTCGCCGAAGAGGCGGGCGAACGTCTGCCGCCGGGCCAGCGCGACCAGGACCGCCTGCTCGGCGCGGGCCACCTGGTCGTAGACCCGGAGCAGGAAGCCCCGCATGGTGAAGGAGCGGACCTCCGCCGCGGTGGGCCGCACGGCGAGCAACTCGCTGACGATCCACTTGCGGCGGTAGGTGGGGACGAGCGACAGCATGGTGGTGTAGCGCATCCGGGCGGAACGGACCGTCGACCACGCGTCGGGCAGGACGGCGATGACGAGCAGCGGCAGCAGCGCCGGGTGGAGGACGCCGAGGACGCCGACCGCGGCACCGAGGCCGATCGTGGCGGTGAGCACGTCGATCGCCGAGTCGACGACCGCGTCGGAGGAGTCGACGCCGCGGACGCGGGCCCGCTGCAGGCTGTCGTGGAAGTCGGAGTCGTCGAAGCGGACCAGCGGGACGTCGCTGGTCACGCCGTAGAGCCGTTTCTCGGCGATGCGGCTGACCTGGGGTTCGAGCCGGCTCTGCGCCCAGTTGGCCCCCGCCTGGAGGCCGGTGCGCACCGTCGCCGCCGCGCCGACCGCGAGCAGCGCGGGCAGCGCCGCGCGCACCCGCTCGGGCGTCGGCCCGGCCGCCAGGAGCGCCTGCAGCACGCCGGTGGTGGCCAGCAGCCCGAACGCGGTGAAGACGCCGGCGAGCAGGCTGAGGCCGATGGTGGCGGCCGTGTCCCGGCGGCTCGCCTCCCAGGCCATGCGTACGGCCTGGACGATCAACGCGGGCAGCCTGCGCGCGATGGTGAAGAAGCCGATGTCGCGCATCGTGTCGTCGTGCGCGTGCCAGAGATTGGCGCTGAGGTCGGAGAAGTCCGGAAGGTCGTCCGGCTCCGGATCCGGCTCCGGCCGCCCGCCCGGCCCGGTCGCCGCAGGCGGATTCCCATCGGGTGTCGTGTCCGCTGTTTCGGTGGTTTCGGTGCTGTGCGGCGTGTCGGCCGTTCTCCCTTCGTGCGCTGCCTCCTCGGAACGGGCGCGCGGCGGCGCTCCGGCCGCTTGCTCGCCGGGCTCCGAGGAGGACCCTGATCCTGATGTGGGGCCTGTCTCCGGGCTCGCCCCTGCGCCCGCCCCCCGCGACGTCACAGTCATGGCAGTCAGTGTGACGAACGTCACTGACATTTCCCATCGGCGGCGGGTGGCCAGGAACACGGCCCCGGAGACAGGCGATTCCCTCCGGCGCGCTGTATGCGGAGACGTTATCCGCGCGTAGCCGAAGATCCCTTGACGCCCGACGGTGCGAGGTGGGTTGATAAAGGTTCTTGCTGACAACGTTGTCAGTGCTCGGGGGTAAGGATTTTCGACGACCACACACCCCGAAGGGATGTGCGATGAGGCGACGGTGGTTGGCGGCCGTGGCGGTCTCGATGGCGGGTCTGCTCACCCTTACAGCCTGTGGAAGCGGCGACAAGGCGGCCGGTGACGGGAAGTCCGGGCAGAAGAAGGTCGAGGTCTTCTCCTGGTGGACCGGCCCCGGCGAGGCCGATGGTCTGAAGGCCATGCGAGAGATCTTCGAGAAGAACAACTCCGACTTCACGTTCTATGACGCCGCCGTCGCGGGCGGTTCCGGTGACCAGGCCCGCGCGCTGCTGGCCAGCAAGCTCCAGGCCAACCAGCCCCCGGACACCTTCCAGGGCCACGCGGGCGCCGAGCTGCAGGGATACATCAAGGCGGGCAAGCTGGAGCCGCTGAACTTCCTCTATGACGAGCTCAAGCTGAAGGACGCGCTGCCGCAGGAGCTGATCGACCAGATCTCGGTCCAGGGCCAGGTCTACTCGGTGCCGGTGAACATCCACCGGTCCAACGTCCTCTGGTTCAACCCGTCGGTCCTCAAGGAGGCCGGGATCTCCGCGGCGCCCACGACGATCGACGAGTTCATCGCCGATCTGGACAAGGTGAAGAAGACCGGCAAGATCCCGCTCTCCATCGGCTCCCAGTGGACCGCCGTCCACCTGCTGGAGAGCGTCCTGCTCGGCTCGCTCGGCACCGACGCGTACAACCAGTTGTGGACGGCGAACGCCGACTGGTCCGGCGCGAACGTGACGAAGGCGCTGGAGAACTTCAAGACGATCCTGTCGTACGCCGGGACGCCGCAGGAGGACTGGCAGCCGGCGGCCAAGCAGGTCGCCGACGGCGCGGCCGCGTTCAACATCATGGGTGACTGGGCCTACGGCTACTTCCACAACCCGGCCCCCGGCGGCCTCGGCAAGACGTCCAAGACCGATTTCGACTGGGCCGCCTCTCCCGGCACGGACGGCACCTTCATGTGGCTGTCGGACAGTTTCACCCTGCCCAAGGGCGCTCCCAACCGGGACGGCGCGGTGGCGTGGCTGAAGGTCGCCGCCAGCAAGGAGGGCCAGGACGCCTTCAACCCCAAGAAGGGTTCGATCCCGGCCCGCAAGGACGCCGACAAGTCGCTCTACCAGGACTATCTCGCCTGGGATCTGGAGCAGTGGGCGAGCGACAAGCTGGCGGGCTCCATCCAGCACGGTGTCGTCGCGAACGACGCCTGGCGTGCCGCGATCAACGACGCCGTCGGCCTCTTCCAGCAGGACCACGACATCGCCAAGTTCCAGCAGGCGCTGGCCGACGCCGCCAAGAACAGCGGGCAGTGACCTGACGTCCGTACGGCGCGCGCCGGTTCCGGCTCCGGTCCGGCGGGCGCCGCGGTCTCGTCGCTCGCGGAGCACATCGGACGCGCCGCGGCCCACGGGCGGGCGCGTCCTCGACGTTGAGAGGTGCAATTGAGACGGGTGCGCAGGTGGCTGCCCGGTCTGCTCCTGGTGTCGCCGTCGATCGTCGCCATCGCGGTCTTCGTGTACGGCCTGCTCGGCTGGAACTTCAAGGTCGCGATGAGCGATCAGCACGACGAGATCTCCCAGGGGAGCTTCGTCGGGCTGGAGAACTTCGCCGGCATCTGGGATCAGGAGCGTTGGGGGATCTCGGTCCGGCACGCGATCGTCTTCACGGTCGTCTTCGTCGGCGGGGCACTCGTCCTCGGCTGGTTCCTGGCTTTCCTGATGGAGAAGGGCATCCGCGGGGAGGGCGGGTTCCGGGCGGTCTACCTGTTCCCCATGGCCGTCTCCTTCATCGCCACCGGCGTGGTGTGGCGGTGGCTGATGAACAGCGGCATGGGGGAGCAGGCGGTCGGGCTGAACAGCCTGTTCAGCCATCTCGGGCTGGGCTTCCTGGAATGGCAGTGGTTCCGCGATCCGGACTGGGGGATGGCCGCGATGGCGATCCCCGCGATCTGGCAGATGTCCGGATATGTCATGGCGTTGTTCTTGGCGGGCTTCCGGAGCGTGCCGGACGAGCTGCGCGAGTCCGCCCGGGTGGACGGCTGCGGCGAGTGGCAGGTCTACCGGTACATCGTGCTGCCGATGCTGCGCCCGGTGACCCTGTCGGCCCTGATCATCCTCGGGCACATCTCGCTGAAGGTCTTCGACCTGATCGTGGCGGTGTCCGGCAAGCAGATCATCACCGACGTGCCAGCGGTCTTCATGTGGACGGCCGTCTTCGACTCGCACGACCCGGCCAAGGGGGCCACGATCGCGGCGTACATCGTGCTCTCGGTCGCCGTCTTCGTCATTCCGTATCTGGTGTGGAACGCGCGCAAGGGAAACAGGCCATGAGCGAGCGAGCCGACGGACGCGGCGTCGAGTCGCCGCGCGGGGAGGAGTCATGAGCGTCGCACAGGAGGTCGTACGGCGGGCCGACCCGGTGGCGCGGGCCCGGCGGCGGGCGGCGCTCGCCCGGTGGGTGCGGCCGGCGCTGCTGCTGGTCTTCGTCGTGGTGTTCCTGATCCCGGTCTACGTGCTGGTGGTGACCAGCTTCAAGCCGCTCTCGGAGGCCGACCCCTCCCAGGCGTGGAACCTGCCGAAGGTCTGGACGACCGAGGCGTGGAGCGTGGCGTGGGAGAAGCTCCAGCCCGGCGTCGTCAACAGCCTGCTGCTCGCCGTGCCGGGGTCGGTGATCTCCGCCGTCCTCGGCTCGATGAACGGGTACGTGCTGTCGAAGTGGCGGTTCCCCGGCGCCGATCTGGTGTTCACCCTGTTCCTGTTCGGCATGTTCATCCCGTACCAGGGCGTGATGATCCCGCTGGTCCAGCTCATGGTGAATCTCGGCGACGCGCTCGGCGTCCAGCTCTACGGCGGGATCCCCGGGCTGACGCTCGCCCACGTGGTGTACGGCATCCCGATCTGCACGCTGATCTTCCGGAACTACTATGTGACGATCCCGGACGAGCTGGTCGAGGCGTCCAGGGTGGACGGCGCGGGCATGCTCCGGACGTTCTGGTCGATCATCCTGCCGGTGTCCGGCCCGGCGTTCGCCGTCGTGGTCATCTGGCAGTTCACGTCGATGTGGAACGACTTCCTGTTCGCCGTCTTCCTCACCGCGCCCAGCTCGTGGCCGACGACGGTCATGCTCAACAACATCGCGGGCGCGCAGACCGTGCCGTACAGCCAGCAGATGGCGGCCGCGATCCTGGCGTCGATCCCCACCATGATCGTGTATGTGCTGCTCGGCCGGTTCTTCATGCGCGGCCTCATGGCGGGCGCGCTGAAGGGCTGAGCCCCGGCTCGGACGGGGGATTCGAGGGCTCGCGGCACCATGAACGGCCCATGGCCGCGCGCTTGGCGCGGCCATGGGTTGAGCGTGCTCAGCTTTCGGCGACCAGCTTGCGGTACACGTCGTAGGCGGGCTTGGGCCGGTAGCCGCTGGTGGTCAGCCCGAGCTGGGCGGTCGGCTCGGCGCGGGCGGAGTCGGCGTCACGGAGACCGAACAGCTCGTAGTGAGTGACGTTGTAGCGCGTGGCGGCGGCGGCCACCGTACGGATCATGATGCCGAGCCGGGAGGCCTGGTCGTCGGGCGTGCGGTCGGGCCCGGTGGGGGTGCCGTTCTCGGCGACGTGAATGGGCACGTCCGGGCCGAGGTGGGCGCGGGGCATGCTCTGCTCGCGCAGATGGCGCAGTGCGTGCTCGGTGAGCCCGGCCAGGGCGGGTTCGGGCACGGGAGAGAAGGCGTCCGGGTAGAGCCCCAGGCCCACGTAGTCGACGTGGGCCGCGAAGTCCGCGGGTGCGAGCGCCTCCAGGTGCGCCCAGAACTCCTCGTCGCCGCCCAGGAACTCGGGTGGTTCCGCGACGGAGAAGCCGATCCGGACGTCACGGTGCCCGGCCGCGTCGAGCAGGCGGCGGGCGTGGCACGTCCCGGTGGTGAGGGCGTCGAGGACTCCGGGGGAGCTGCCGTCGATCCAGGGCAGCTTGAAGTTCGGCTCCAGGGTGATCTGCAGGAAGCGCGCGATGGCCCCGTATCGATGAACGGCCTGCTCGATGAAGGCCAGCCACCCGTCGAGGTCGCGCTCGGTGGGCAGGTAGCACAAGACCAGGTCGAGCCGGCGGTTCCCTGTGCTGTACCACTGGTCGGGCATGGTCAGCTCGCGCATCCGCCGCTCGGGCGCCAGGATCTGTGCCTTCTCGGGGTCTGCGGGCGTTCCCAGGAAGTGCATATATTCGCGAACGACGAAGGGCCGTCCGCCGCTCAGTCCGCTGACCAGGCCGTCGATGGCCGCGGGGTCGTCCGGCGGGCCCGCCGTAGCGGCCACCTGGTTGGCCGCGTAGATGCCGTACGTCAATCCGCTCATGCCTGTCCCTTCGCCGGCCAGGCCAGCTCGCCGTCGTCGATGCGCGAGATCAGCGCGCGGATCCATTCCGCTTCGGCGCGCAGTTGGTGCAGGATGAAATCGACCTCGATCATGGTGATCTCCGGCAAGCCGGGGTCGCTCGCCCGTTCCAGCTCCCCGATCCGCTCCTCCAGCGACTCCTGCCGCTCGCGCAGTACATGCGGGGCCTCGGCTCGGTCGAGCGCGCCGAGATAGGCCAGGGCGTCCACGAACGCCGAGGTGGTCACCTTGGCCTCGCGGATCTGCCGCCGCACCCGCTCTTTGAAGACGTTCCAGCCCTGATCGGTCAGGGCGTAGACGGTACGCGCAGGGCGGTTGCCCATCTGCTCGACGCCGGTCGGGGCCACCCATCCGGCCGCCTCCAGCGACCGTACGAGCGTGTAGACGGAGCCGCTCTTGGCGTTCATGTACGGATAGCGCTCGTTGAGCGTGACCGCCAGCGCGTATTGGTGCATCGGCTGCTCCACCAGGAGGCCGAGCAGCCGCAGGGTCAGTGGATTGTCCACCGCGGTCAAAGGCATGTCCGAATACTATCATTCGTATACGGCTATATCGACGAAACGGCGCGGCCGCCCACCGGCGCGCGATCCTGATCTGCTCCGGCACATGCGGGAAGTGCGGGCTGTCCCCATGCTGAGCAGGGCCGATGATGCGGGCCGGCGGACGGCGCCTCAGGCGGGGGGTCGCTCGCCCGATCCGCGTACGACGAGGCGGGTGGGCAGCTCCAGCCGCTGCGGCGGGCCGCTCTCGCCGGACAGGCGGCGGAAGAGCAGCTCCGCCACCGCGCGGCCCATGCCGACCGGGTCCTGCGCGATCACCGTGATGCCGAGCAGGTCGGCCGGCTCGAAGTCGTCGAAGCCGACGATGGCGACCGTCCCGGCCGACGGCGCCCGGCCAGTGGGCGCGGGCCCCGCGGTTTCGGCGAGGGCGCGCAGGGTGGCGACCGTGATCTGGCCGTTCCCGGTGAACAGCGCGGTCGGAGGGTCGGCGAGCCGGAGCAGGCGCCGCAGGTCGGCCAGTATCCGCGCCTGGTCGGGCCGCCCCATCGCGACCAGCCCCTCGTCGTACGGCAGGCCGGCCGCGGCGAGGGCTTCCCGGTAGCCGCGCAACCGTTCGGTCGCCGTGAAGATCGACGGCGCGTCGGCGAGGAACGCGATGCGGCGGTGCCCGTGGGCGAGCAGATGCTCGGTGCCGGTGCGGGCGCCGCCGGCGTTGTCGCAGACGACCGTGTCGGCGTCCGGACCCGCGCCGGGCGGCCGGTCGGCGAACGCCACCGCGATGCCGGCCTCGACCTCGGGGGTGAGGTAGTCGTGATCGGTGCCCGCGGGCACGATGATCAGTCCGTCCACGCGCCGGGCGCAGAAGGCGAGCACCAGCTCGCGTTCGCGTGCCGGGTCCTCACCGGACGAACCGGTGAAGACCAGGCAGCCCTCGTCGAGCGCGATGTCCTCGACCGCCCTGCTCAGGCCGGAGTAGAACGGGTCGGCGACGTCCTCGATCACCAGGCCGATGCTCGCGGTGCGGCCGCGGCGCAGCGTCCTGGCGCCGTCGTTGCGCCGGTAGCCGAGGCGCTCGATGGCGGCGTGGACCCGCTCCGCGGTGGAGGCGTTCACGCCGGGCTCGTTGTTGACGACCCTCGACACGGTCTTGAGCGCCACCCCCGCGGCGGCGGCGACGTCGTTCATGGTCGGGCGACCGCGTCTCGTCTCTGACACATCCGGATCATCCCGCATTTCAGAAATGGTGACAACGTTGTCAAACCGGGTCACGCCGCCGATTACGGTGACCGGCGCGGAATTGCGTATCTTGATCGACGTCACGGACGAGATCGTCGCCGGGACGGCGGCGTGCGCGGAAGCGAGCGGGTCATGGAGGAAGTCATGGGGAAGCAGGTGCTGGTCGAGCGGCGCAGCACGGACCGGATCGCCCCGCCGCTCGGCATGTACAGCCACGCGGCGCGCGTCTCGCCGGGCGGCGCCGTCCTCCACATCGCCGGGCAGGTCGGCAACGCCCCCGACGGAACGATCGCCCCGGACGCGTACGGGCAGACCGTCCAGGCGCTGCGCAACATCGCCGCCGTCATCGAGGACGCCGGAGGGACCCCGGCGGAGGGGCTGGCCTCGCTGTTCACGATGGTCACGAGCCGGGAGGCGCTTTCCGACGTGCGCCGCGGCATCGGCGAGGTCTTCGCCGAGTGGTTCCCCGAGGGGGACCATCCCGCCAACTCCCTGTGCGTGGTGGCCGGGCTGGCCCGTGAAGACCTGCTGGTCGAGATCGCCTCCGTGGCGGTGGTGCCGGGATGACGCCCGAGCGACACCGCCGGCGAGGTCGACGCGATCTCTCTTGCCTCTTGATGGAGAAGATCGGATAGTTCCTGTGCCGGGCGATCGGGCGGTGTATGCGTAGACCCACTGGGCAAGAGGTGAAATGTCATGACAACAGGCACCGTGCGGGACGCGACATTCGACGTGCTCCGCAGTACAGGCATGACGACGATCTTCAGTAACCCGGGATCCACCGAGGTCCCGCTGCTGGCGGGGCTGCCCGAGGACCTGGAGTTCGTGCTCGCCCTGCACGAGGGGTCCGTCGTCGGCATGGCCACCGGCTGGGCGCTGGCGCGGGAGCGTCCGGCGCTCGCGCTGCTGCACACCACCGCCGGGCTGGGCAACGCGGTCGGTGCGCTCGCCACCGCCCGGGTGAACCGCGCGCCGGTCGTGGTCGTGGTGGGCCAGCAGGACCGCCGGCACCTCGCCCTCGAACCCTTCCTGGCCGGGCGGCTGCACGGCCTGGCGGGGGACTACCCGGTCTGGGTGGACCAGCCGGCCCGCGCCCAGGACGTGCCGGGCGCGATCGCCCGCGCGGCACACGAGGCGGTCACCGGGCGCGGCCCCGCGCTGGTCGTCGTCCCGATGGACGACTGGGCGGCCGACTGGGACGGCACGGTCCTGGCCGCGCCCCAGGTCGTGGCGCGGCCGACGGCGGTGGACGACGCCGACCTCGCGCCGCTCGTCGCCCTGATCGAGGCCGCCGAGTCGCCGGTCATCGTCTCCGGAGCCGGCGCGGACTCGCCGCGGGTCTGGGAGGGGCTGGTCGCGCTCGCCGAGCGGCTCGGCTGCCCGGTGTGGCAGGAGTCGTTCGGGGCCCGGGCGGGCTTCCCCCAGGACCACCCGCTGTTCGCCGGGATCCTGCCCGCCGGGCGGGCCGGGCTGCGCGCCGCGCTCCGGCGGCACGACGCCGTCCTCGCGGTCGGAGCTCCCGTCTTCCGCCAGTACCCGTACGAGCCGGGGCCGCTGGTCGAGCCCGGGACTCGCGTCGCGATCGTCAGCGACGACCCGGCCGAGGTCCACCGCAGCCCCGCCGAGCTGGCCTTCCTGGCCGATCCGGGCGTGGTCGCGGCCCGGCTCGCCGCGCTGCTGCCGGCCCGGCCCCGCCCGGCGGAGGGCGTCGTGCGGGCGGCCGCGGCGCCGTCCAGGCCGGCGCCGGGGGAGCCGCTCCGGGCGGCCCACGTCATGCACGAGCTCGCTCTGCGGCTCCCGCCGGAGGCGGTCGTGGTGGAGGAGACCCCGTCGTCCCGGCCGGACCTGCACCGGCTGATGCCCGCGCGGCGGCCGCTCGGGTTCCTCTCGGCGGCCATGGGCGGGCTCGGGTTCGCCCTGCCGGCGGCGGTAGGGCTGCGCATGGCCGTGCCGTACCGGCCGGTCGTGGCGGTGGCGGGGGACGGCTCGGCGATCTACGGGATCCAGGCGCTGTGGAGCGCCGCGCACTACGGCGTCGGCGCGCTCTTCGTCGTGCTGGCGAACGGCCGGTACGCGGTGATGGACCGGCTGGCGGAGAAGAACGGCGCGGGAAAGGCGCCCTGGCCGGCGTTCACGGAGGTCAGCCTGTCGGCGATGGCCCGTTCGTTCGGCTGTCCGGCGACCCGGGTGGACTCCTACGACGACCTGGTGGCGGTCCTCGACGAGATCGTCCCCGATCTGGGTTCCCGTACGGAGCCGCTGCTCCTGGAGGTAACGGTCATCCCTGATACCGAGTTTCATCCTTAGGGGGCTTTTTCATGGCATTCATGGACGGGACGGCACGGAATGCCCGTTCTGACATGCCCGGCATGAAAAGGGAACGTTCGGCCGGGCCGGGCCGGGTGCTGCTGATCGTGGGGTTCGTCCTCGCGGCGCTGAATCTCCGGCCCGCGCTCGCGGGCGTGTCACCGCTGCTCAGCGACATCATGCGGGATCTCGGGCTCACTCCGGCCGCGGGCGGCGCGATCACCACGATCATGGTGGCCTGCCTCGGCCTGCTCGCGCCGCTGGCCCCCGCGCTCGCCGGGCGGATCGGCCTGGACCGCACGCTGCTCGTCGGCCTGATCCTCCTCGCCGCCGGGGTGATCCTGCGCAGCGTGGACGGCCTCGCCGCCCTGTACGGCGGATCCGCCCTCGCCGGGGCCGCCATCGCGATCATGAACGTCGCCATGCCGGCGATCGTCAAGCAGCACTTCCCGTCCAAAGTCGGGCTCTACACCGCGGTCTACGTCTCGTGCCTGGTGGCCGGAGCCGCCGGGGCCTCGGCCGGTATGGTCCCGCTGGCCGGCGAGTACGGCTGGCGGGCGGCGGCCGGATCGGCGGCGGTGCTCGCGGTCGTCGCCGCCGTGTTCTGGGCTCCGCAGGCGTTCCGCCGCCCGTCGATCAAGAAGGCGCCGGCCGGGCACCGGCCGTACCTGACGCTGCTCGGCAGCCGGATGACGTGGTTCGTGACCGCGTTCCTGGGCCTGCAGTCGCTGACGTTCTACGTCATGCTGGCCTGGCTGCCCACGATCTTCCAGGACGCGGGCCTCGCCGCCGACGAGGCGGGATACCTGCTCGGCCTGACGAACCTGGCCCAGATCGCGGCGACGCTGACCGTGCCCGCGCACGCGGGCAACGCGCGGTCGCAGGTGCCGCACATCGTGGTCGCGGTGCTGCTCACCGCCGCCGGGTACGTCGGGGTGCTGCTGGCCCCCGCGACGGTCCCCTGGCTGTGGATGATCATCCTCGGCCTGGGACAGGGCGCCGCCATCGCGCTGGCCCTGCTCATCATCGCGCTGCGCGCGCCGGATCCGGCCTCGGTGACCGCGCTCTCCGCCGTCGCCCAGTCCAGCGGGTACGCCCTGGCCGCGGTCGGCCCGATCCTGTTCGGCCTGCTGCACGAGGTGTCCGGGACCTGGACGCTGCCGCTGCTCGTCGGCCTCGGCGCGTGCGCCGTCCAGCTCCTGTTCGGCTGCCTGGCCGGACGCCCCGAGGACCGCCGGGCTCAGGCCGGATCGAGCGGACGCAGCTCGTCGGCGTAGCTGACCGACAGCCGGCGCATCATCCCGTCGTCGCCGATGGAGTACTGCCCCAGACGCCACAGGGGCGGCGAGTAGGCGTGGATCGACACGCTGCCGTGCTCGACGCCGGTCAGCCGGTGGATGTGGTCCGGCCCGAAGGAGAACGAGTCGCCCGCCGTGACGGTCGTCTCCAGGTGCCGGCCGCCGATCCTGGGGTTGCTCTCCTTGAGGGTGCCGTTCACCACCCGGACCGCGCCGGAGGAGACGTCGTGGTCGTGCCACCCGGTGTCGTCCTCGGGCCGCCAGCACAGCAGCCACACGTCCACGTACGCGTCCCGATGGAGCGAGGCGTAGTGGCGGCCGCCGTCCTCGCTCCCCTCGAAGCCGAGGTGCTCCTTCCACAGCTCGGGCCGGGCGGCGAGGTCGTCGACGAGAGCCGCCAGCTCCCGGCGGTCCAGCGCGCGGGCCGGCAGCCGCTCATAGGGCGTGTCGCTCCCGGCGACCTGGGCTGTGGGCGTGCTCATGGCTGCGGTTCCTTTCCTGTCGGCGCCGTCGGGGGCAGCGGCGGTCGGGTGTGTGGTCGGGGGCGCTGGTGGGTGTACTGGTGCGTGTCCTGTTCGGGGCGCCGGTGGGCGCGTGGCAGCGGCTCCGGGCGCGCCGTCGGCCGCGCCGCCGCGTGCCGCGAGCCGTCCAGCAGGCGCAGCGCGTTCGCCGTGCCGACGGCGTGGCGGGCCGCGGCGCCGAGGTCCGGCCACGCGGCCTCCGCGTACGGCTGGTCCGATCCGGTGACGATGACGTCGATGCCGAGCTCCCGGATCATCGCGTCGACGGCCCGCGGCCCGTAGGAGGACGTCTCGACGAACACGTCCGGGTCCACCCGGCCGCGGCCGGGTGCCCCCCGGTTCATGGCGCGTTCAGAGTGGAGCGGCGCCAGCCCCGCGAGCAGGGCGAAACAGACCCGCAGGGTGGGATGCCGGGGGCGCCCCACGGCTCGGAACGCGTACCAGGCCGCGTGCATCTGCTGCACGTACGGCACGACCGGGGCCCACCAGGGCGGGCTCCCGGGCGGGGCGGCGGCCGGTCCCGGATGGACGAACAGCGGGAGCCCGCGCTCGGTGAGCACGTCGAGCAGCGGGGCCACGGCCGCGAAGCCCGCCGCGTCCAGCAGCGCGGTGGCCGGGAGCTGGAGCCCGACGAAGCCCTCGTCCAGGGTGCGCGACAGCCGTACCGGATCGGGGTCGGTCACCGGGGCGGCGGCCCAGGCGCGGAACGGGGCGGGCAGCGCCCCCGCGTGGTAGGCGTCGATCAGCGGCCACGCCTCGTCCGGCGGCAGGTGCTCGATCCCGAGCGGGCTGGACAGGGAGACCAGGGCGAGGTCCAGCCCCGCGGCCCGCTGAGCCCGGACGGCCGGGTCGTGGTCCGCCGGGTCCACCTCGTACGGGGGCTCGCCGTCCAGGAGGAGGGTCCAGCCGTCCAGGCGGGGCGGCGCGGTACGGCGGCGCAGGGCGTCGACGAACGGTGGCGTCCAGAGATGCTGGTGGACATCGATGCTCATCCTCACCCTCCCGGCTTCACGTTATTCCCTACCCATAATAAGGGTTATTGCGACCGGGATGGCGGATGCCGAGCGTGTGTGCCGAGGTGAGACGGCCGCGCCGCCCGGCGACCGGGGAGCGGTCGGGGCGGCGCGGGCCGGTGATGCGGGGGGCGGGAACGGAGGTGAGGCGGGCCGTCAGTCGTTGACGCGGAGGATCAGCTCCAGGATCCAGCTGATCACGCCGATGAGGATCGCGCCCCAGAAGGCGGCCATGAACCCGCTGACGTGGAACGGCAGTTTGAGCTGCTCGGACGCCCAGCTGGTGAGCAGGAGCAGGCCGGCGTTGACCACCAGTGCGAAGAGGCCGAACGTGAGCACGTAGAACGCGCAGCCCACGAACTTGATGACCGGCTTGATGACCGCGTTCACCAGGCCGAAGATCAGCGCGACCGCGAGCAGCGTGCCGATCTGTTTGGAGGTGGTGTCTGCGGTGAGCACGATGCCGTTCACCAGCTTGGTGGACGCCCACAGTGCGGCCGCGACGATCAGAACCTTGATGATGACCTTCACGCAAACGAGTCTTCCACGCCAGGGCGCGCCGTGGGCATGTCTGGGTTTCGGCAAAAGCCGACGGGGCTCGTCATCGGGGGGCTGGGGAGGCGTCCGTTCCGCCGCAAAGAAGGTCGCCGCGTCGCGCCCGGGCGAGGAATGGCCCGCTTCTAACCGGACATTGAGCATTAATTGCCGCAAATCTGGGGAAATCACCTCGATGGGGGTGGGGAGGATGGACGTGGAAGACCTTGAGGGGCTGTCCGCCCGGGAGCTGCACGATCGCGCCGTCCGCTATGCCGTACGACACGGTGACCTCGGATTCCTCTGGCGTCTGCTGAAGGCGATTCCGGCGGCGGAGGCGGCCAGCGGAGATCGTGAGGAGACGGCCAACGACCTCAGCCGGGTGTCCGCGCTGCTCAGCGATGCCATGGCGGCGGGAGAGGGTCGTCTCGGAGAGGCGTTGCGTCCCGTCTACATCGCGTACCTCGCCGAGCATCCTGACGCGTGACTATGGGCGAGGGCCCGGCCGTCGGTGCATGATGGCGCCGTGGCCGACACACGTGTCCTCGTCGTGGACGACGAACCAGGGGTGCGCAACGCGGTCGCCCGCGCGCTGCGGCTGGAGGGATACCAGGTCGCCGGCGCGGCCGACGGTGTGACCGCCCTCGCCTCGATCATCGGAACCCAACCTGACCTGGTCGTCCTCGACGTGATGATGCCGAACATGGACGGCCTGGAGGTCTGCCGGAGGCTCCGCGGGAGCGGCGACCGCACCCCCGTGCTCATGCTGACCGCCCTCGGCGGCGTCGGTGACCGGGTCGTCGGCCTGGACGCGGGGGCCGACGACTACCTGATCAAGCCGTTCGCGCTGGAGGAGTTGTTCGCGCGGGTGCGCGCCCTGCTCCGCCGTACGGCGCCGGCCGGGCCGGTCACGCGGTACGCGGACCTGGTGCTGCTGCCCGAGAACAGGCAGGTCCGGCGGGGCGCGCGCGTCATCGACCTGACGAGGACCGAGTTCGCGCTGCTCGACCTGCTCATGTCCAACGGAGGCCAGGTGCTCACCCGCGAGATCATCCTTGAACGCATCTGGGGATACGAGTTCACTCCGGGTTCCAACTCCCTGGAGGTCTACATCCGCTATCTGCGGCGGAAAACCGAGGCGTGCGGGGAGCCGAGGCTGATCCACACCGTGCACGGCCTCGGGTACACGCTCAGGGAGCAGTTGTGAAGATCCGCTGGCGGCTCGCCCTCGCCTCGGCGCTGGCCGCGGCGATCAGTGTGATCGTCGCCATCGTCGCCGCGTACCTGATCACCTGCCGGAGGGTCGAGAGCGCGCTCGGGAGCTACGACGCGTGGCCGGACCGGCCGCCGACCGGGGCGCTGGCCGCTTTGGGGGACGTCGACGATCTCGGCTGGCCGTTCCTCGCCGCCGCTCTCGGCGGGCTCGTGCTGTCGGGCGGCCTGGGCTGGATCGCCGCGTACACAGGGTTGCGGCCGGTCGGCACCCTGAAGGACGCCGCCGAGCGGGTCGCCACCACGCGCGACCTCACGACCCGCATCAAGGTCGGCAAGGACGACGAGCTGGGCAGCCTGGCCCGCAGCTTCAACACGATGCTCGACGCCCTGGAGCGTTCCGCCCGGGCGCAGAAACGCCTGGTCGCGGACGCGTCACACGAGCTGCGCACCCCATTGACCGCGCTCCGGACGAACGTCGAACTGCTGATCAGGGGCGGGCTCACGCCGGAGGACCGAGACGAGATCAGCAAATCGGTGACCGCCGGTCTCGAGGAGCTGACCGTGCTGATCTCCGACGTGGTCGAGCTGGCCAGGGACGAGGAGCCGGCCGCGCTGGTCGAGGACGTGCGTATCGACGAGGTGATCGCCCGAGAGGTGGCACGGGCCTCCGCGCACTGGCCGTCCGCGTCGTACCGGGTCTCGGTGCAGCCGGCGGTGGTGCGGGGTGTGTCCGATCGCCTGTCCCGGGCGGTGGCCAACCTGCTCGACAATGCGGGCAAGTACAGCCCGCCGGGAAGCGCCGTCGAGGTGCGCCAGGTCGGCGGCGTGGTGACCGTACGCGACCATGGGGCGGGGATCGCCCCCGAGGATCTGCCGCATGTCTTCGACCGGTTCTACCGGGCGCCGGGCGCGCGGTCCAGGCCCGGGTCGGGGCTGGGGCTCGCCATCGTGCGCCAGGTCGTGGACAGCCACAGAGGCAGCGTCTCGGCGAGCGCCGCCCCCGGCGGGGGCACGCTGGTCCGGCTCGACCTCCCCCTCCACAGGGCCGACCTCCCCGTGCGCGAGCCCGACGTCCCCCTCCGTGAGGGCGTATAAGCGCCCTGAGCGCCGTTTCCGAGGGGAGGCGGTTGATCTTGCGTGGCCTTGTCGAAGGCCGCCGACCGAGGTGGAAACCCCACCGTGACATGACCCGCCCGTGGTGTGGCCGTCGGTACTGTGGAAGCAGGTCAAGGGGGCCATGGCTCCACCGATAAGACTTTTGCCGATAAGGACGCGGAGGGGGAACCGCGTCCGGACAGCGGGAACCGCCGGTGCCTTTGGGGAGGGTATCCCGGGCGGACCGCTTCAGTCGGGGCCGGGTAGTTGGGGGACTGCCCGGCCCCGACGCATGTCCGCCGTCGGTTCTCCTCCCGCACCCCGCCCCAAGCGGCGCTCGGCCGGGACCGCCCGGGCTGACAGCGCGCGGGATCCCGGCCCTGTGGCTTTCACCCGATTCGCGTCCTCGATGAGTGCGACGGCAGATGCGGCTCCGGGGTCGTTACCGCACCCGGCTGGTCCTGGAAACGTTCTTCCTCAGCTTTCACCTGGGTATCTCCCGCCCCATTCCTGTTATGTTCCCGCCCGCTCCGTCGGGCCTTTTCCTGTTTGCTCGTTCTGATGTCGCGAGGGCCGCCAGTGCGCGGCCTTTTCGCGTTTCCCCGGCCGGACCGCCGCCATGCGGGGGGCGGCTTTCGCGTCGCGGTCTCGTACGGCGAAGCCCTTGCCGGCCGCCTCTCGCCGGTCGGTCGCCGTCGGTGACGTCCCTCGTCAGCGTCTTGATCGCTCCTCGGAGGGCCACGTTCCGGCGCTCTCCGCTCTCGTGATGGCCCGCGCCCGTGCTCCGGACGCAGGACTGGGGCGCGCAATGCCGTCGTTTTGCCTGGCGGCGCGGGAACACGCTGATCGGCGCTTTACCCTATGGAAGCTCCCTTTGCCATTCGCCCGCGCGGGAATCCCGGTATACGCGCGGTTTCCGACACATTGACGTGGCCGGCATTAGATCGTTTTTAGCTAACGTGGTAGATCTTTTGCCGTATTTGCGTGCTTTCGTTTGCTTTGTCATGTCTTGGTGTGTAGTGTCCATATTGCTGCCGACCGGTGGCTGGACTTTCAGAAGAGGAGACCTTGCGGGAGATCCCCGCCTGACCTCCGAATCCGGGTCCTCACGGCCCGTCCGCCCGACGCGATCATCGGCCCTCAACTGATGGACGCGTACAGCGCACGAAATGTGCATCTCAGTGGCGATCGACATCTCTCGACCCGCTCCGCGCCCCGTGCCTGGCCCGCCCTTGACCTAGCAGGCCTGATACACGACGCACGCGGCCGTCCCCTGTCGTCTCACGAAAGATCTCGATTTTTCATGAACACGCTGTTTGGCCTGCGCAAGAACCGGAAGCTGACCGCTCTGACCGCCGTCGCCGGCGCCGCCTTCGTCGGTGTCAGCGCGTTCGGTGTCACCGCGGCCAGCGCTGCCCCCGCGGCGGTCGCCCCGGTGAAGGCCGCCCACACCTCCCAGGTCGCACAGGCTCCGGAGATGGAGCAGGCGATCTTCCATGGCAGCACCAGGGGTTCGTACTTCTGGGACGACGCCTCCGGCCGCCAGGGTGACACCGGCCTTCCCGCTATCGGCAAGCCGATGCAGAAGGGCCTGTTCTCCAGCCCGAGCTGGCCGCTCGGCACCGAGGGCTACATCATCTACAAGGGCAAGAAGGCCAAGTTCTTCATCGGCGACCGCGGCCCCGGCGTCCCGTCCGAGAGCGGCGTCATGCTCGACATCGATGGCAAGACCTTCGCCGAGCTGACCGGTGGCTCGTGGAACACCAACACGCTGACCGTCGAGAACAACGGCGGCGAGGGCCACATCGCGATCGACTACGTCGTCACCAAGTGGGGCAAGGGCCCCGGCACCAAGGGCACTCCCCAGCCCTTCTCCTCCGGCGCGTGGAGGGGCTGATCCAGCCCCGTTCGCCGGTGATCCCCTGAAGCTTGGCGCTCCCCGGGCCGTGGTCCGGGGAGGCGGCAACGAATGTGCGTGACGCCGTGGAGACTGCTAAGGTTACGAGCGTTCGCAGGCGCCGCTAGCTCAGTTGGTTAGAGCAGCTGACTCTTAATCAGCGGGTCCGGGGTTCGAGTCCCTGGCGGCGCACAGAACGAAAGCCCAGGTTGGCATAGTCGACCTGGGCTTTTTCTATTTGGTGATCGCCTCAGCGGTGCCCAGCGCCCGGGGTTGATCACGATGGTTGCTCGCCAGCCGAAATCCTGATCGCAGCATGATCATTTGTGGCCCTGGTTCCAGTGTTGAGGAGCGGGGCTGGATGTCGAATAAGGGGCCTGGCGGCGGTTCAGACTTATGGCTGGGCGTCCTCGGGAGTAGGGGGACCGAGTAGGTCGAGGATGGCGGTCAGGGCTGCCGGACGTTGGTTCGCCGGTAGGCGTTCGACCAGGTGGATGGTGCAGCCCAGGGCTGCTGCGCCGCCGTCGGCGGTGTGGTCGTCACCTACCATGACGACCTCGTCGGGCGTGAGGCCAATCAGGGTGCATGCGGTCTGGAAGATCGCAGGGTCGGGCTTCTTGGCTTCTTGTTCGAAGGAGAGCAGGAAGTGGTCAATGAGGTCATCCATTCCGTGGTGGCGGAAGACCGGCCGTAGGTCCCAGCCGATGTTGCTGACCACGGCTACAGGAATCCCTCGTTTGCGCAGCTCTTTGAGCGTGCTTTCGGTGTCGGGGTAGGGCAACCAGGCCACCGGTGTGAGGGTGCGGTCATAGAGCGCCTCAGCCAGGTCCGGCCAGGGCAGGGCCGCCTCCCGCGCGAGGGCGGTATATGCAGCACGATGCTGTTTGGTGCTCAGATCACGTTCCCTCCACAGCCCGGCGAGCTCTCGGGGCACATGGCGCGGAGCAGGACCGCCAGGAAGAGCTCCGGCCTCTTCAAGTCGGGTGGCGCAGGCGGTGAGTTCATCCTCCCGCATGTCATGACCGGCTTCCCTGATTACAGCGCGGAGCCAGGCTTCGGTTGGTTCGGCGCGAAAGAGGGTTCCGGAGAAGTCGAACAGGACGCCCTTGATCATGTCTGTGATCGTCGCCGTGCTGGAAAGCCGTGCGCAAGCCCACAGCGATGATCTCGGTTCTCTGTGGTTCGAAGCCCATGCAGCCTGAGCACGATTGATCAGGGTCATTCGAGCAATGGGGGTGGGTCGGTCGCTCGGTGGTTGCTCGGATGCCAAGGACGCGGTGTTAAAGGGCGAGAGACCGGTCCCCGTGCCGCGTTCGGACGCGGGGACCGGCGAGGGGTCAGCCCAGCCGCTGCCAGAGCGCCGGGGTGTTCGGCGGCTCCCACCCGGTGAGAGCGGTGTGCGCCTGGAGGCAGCGGTAGCTCGCGCCGCCGTAGGTGACCTGGTCACCCGCCTTGTACGCGGTGCCGGCCGCCCAGGTGCCCGCCGGTGTGGTCGGGCTCGTCGACGGGCTCGGGCTGGGGCTCTGGCTCGGGCTCACCGTGGGGCTGGGGCTGGGGCTGGGGTCGGGGCCGTCGCCCACCTGCAGGTCGATGCAGGAGTAGAAGGCGTTCGGGGTGTCGGCGATGTTCCAGATGGCGAGGACCTTCTGCCTGCCGGTCCGGCCACCGAGGTTCACGTTGTGGGTGACCGTGGCGCCCGGCTGGCGGCCCCCGTCGTCGAACACCGCGACGCGGGTGCCGCCGATGTAGTACTCCCACGTGCTCGTGGCGTGGCGGGCGGTCAGCACCCAGTTGAACTGAACGCTGTTCCCCACGCGGGTGGTCGGCCACGCCTTGCTCTCGTCGTCGAGCTGGGCGAAGCGGGCGTTTCCGCCGCTGCACGACCGTAGGCCCTTGGGGCCCTCCACGCTCTGCGGCTCGTAGATGATCTCGCCGCAGTTCGCGACGCGACCCTCGGCGCACATGGCCTGCCTGCTGGGCGGCGACGACACGTAGCCGTGGGCCAGGGCGGGGGAGGCGAGGAAGAGCGTGCTCCCGGCGGCGACGATCGCCGACGAGAGGAAGATGACTGCTTTGCGCATGTCACACTCCTTCATGCTGGGGGGTAACCCTTAACATAAAGGAAAGTTTCTTAACAGTAAACGCCTTCGTTACCTCATCTCCAGATCGTTGTCGAGGGGCGGAGGGCCCTTCTTGATCCCGGAGTGAGCCGGGCGAACGGGGCTCTCCCGTGCTCCGGCTCGTACGCTCCGGCGCCGGTGGCCAACGGACGCCGGCCACCGGCACGAGGTCGTGGTGTCCCGTTCAGAGGGCGATCTGCACTCCGGCGTAGGCGAGCACACCGATGAGCAGAGATGAGGCGAACCCGAGCACGAGCGCCCGCGGTCCGGTACGCCGCAGCGAGGCCAGGTGGACGCCGGTGCCCAGGCCGAACATCGCCGCCGCGAGCAGCCACGTGTCGAGCGTCTTGATCGCGTCGAGGGCCGCAGGAGGCAGCAGGCCGGTGCTCCGTACAGCGACCATGGCGAGGAAGCCGACCACGAACAGCGGCACGATCGGCGGGCGCGCGCCACCCTCGACGGCGGTGCCCGCCCGGCGGCGCGCGATCCCCACGCCCGCCAGGAGGGGAGCCAGCAGCGCGACCCTGGTCAGCTTGACGATCACGGCGGCGCCCATGGCGCCGGGGACGCCCGCGGCCGTCGCGACCACCTGGGAGACCTCGTGGACGCTCGCCCCGGCCCAGGCCCCGAACGTATTCGGATCGAGGCCGAGCGGCCCCTGGAGGAGAGGCAGCAGGAAGATCGCGAGCGTGCCGCAGATCGTCACCAGGCCGATGCCGGTCGCCACGTCCTCCTCGTCGGTGCCGGAGACGCTGTTCATCGCGGCGATCGCCGACGCGCCGCAGACGGCCGTGCCCGTGGCGATGAGCAGCGACTGGCCGGGCGGCACGCCCATCCGGCGGCCCAGCCAGCGGGTGCCGAAGAACGTTGCGAGGGTGCTGACGACGACCGCGCCGAGCATCGGCCCGCCCAGCCCGAGCACGTCCGAGACCGCCAGTTGGAGGCCGAGCAGAACCACCCCGGCGCGCAGGATCCGCTTGGCGGCGAAGCCCGTGCCGGCGCGGGCGCTCGGCCGGACCAGCCCGGTGTTGGCCGCGACCACTCCGAGCAGGATGGCGCCGGTGAGGGGCCCGATCGCGGGGACGAGCCGGTTGATCAGTACGGCGAGCACGACTGCGGCGACGGTGAGCGCGAGCCCCGGCAACAGCGGGACAAGCCGCGAGCCGAGCGCCCGAGGCGCCGCCGGTTCATCGGTGAGCAACTTTCCTCCACTCTTGTTGTGCTCACCACGCTTCCGCGGCGGGTGGCCGCTCGCTAGCCGTGAGATGGCGACGGGTCCATAGGATGTTTCTATGAGGCTGAACAACTGGCCCGATCTTGAGGCGCTCGCCCTGCTGGTCACGGTGAGCGAGCTCGGAGGGGTCGGCCGCGCCGCCCGCCAGCTCGGCATCTCCCAGCCGTCGGCGAGCAGCCGCCTGCGGACCCTGGAGCGGCGGCTCGGCGTGCCGGTGCTCCAGCGCCTGCCCATCGGCTCGCGGCTGACCGCCGAGGGCCAGATGGTGGTCGACTGGGCGCGTGAGGTGCTCGCCGCGGCCGACGCCCTGATGACCGGTGTCACGGCGATGCGGCGCGAGCGCGGCGCCGCCCTCCCGGTGGCGGCGAGCATGACCGTCGCCGAATATCTCGTTCCGGGCTGGCTCATCGCCCTTCGCCCGATGGAGCCGGACGTCACCGTGGGCCTGCAGGTCGTGAACTCGGCCCGGGTCGCCGAACTCGTGCTCTCCGGCGAGGCCGAGGTCGGCTTCGTCGAGGGGCCCTCGCTGCCGGTCGGCCTCGCCTCCCGGCTGGTGGGCCGGGACCGCCTGGTGGTCGTGGTCTCGCCCCGGCACCCGTGGGCCCGCCGCCGTACGCCGCTGCGTCCCCGCGAGCTGGCGGCCACGCCCCTGATCGTCCGGGAGCCCGGATCGGGCACGCGGATCACGTTCGAGACGGTGATGGCGCGCTACGGGCCGCTCGCCGAGCCGCTCCTGGAACTCGGGTCGAACTCCGCGGTGAAGGTGGCGCTCGCCTCCGGCGCGGGCCCGGCCGTGCTCAGCGAGCTCGCCGTCGGCGACGAACTGGCCGAGGGCAGGCTGGTGGCCGTCGCTCCCGAAGGTGTCGATCTCCAGCGGAAGCTGCGGGCCGTCTGGATCGAGGGGCGGCGGCTGGACGGTCCGGCGCGGTCGCTGCTCACCCTCGCCGCGCGCGGCGCCGCCGCTCGTCGTCCGCCCGGATCCTGACACTCGATGGTGCCGGTCCGGGCGGGACGGCCGGCGCGGTTCGACCGGCCGTCGCCCGGGTATGCGAGATCAGGCGTGTTGTCCACACGCGTCTTCCCGCGCGACGTCCGTCGCCCGTTGAAGGCTGGATCCGCCCCCCGGCGACGTCTGATCGGCGCCGTCCCGGCCGGGCCGTACGGGCGCGTGCGGGTTCGATCGGCGGTGCTGCGGGGGTGACCGGTTGGCCGGGTCGGCACGGCGTGAGGTGGCGCGTAGGGGGCCGCTTCGCGCATGGCTGATGGAGGGTCTCCAGCAGGAGGATCTGCGGGCCCTGGGGCCGCACGGCTCGCAATCCCCGGAGAAGCAGTACTCCTGGTGGCGCGTCATGTGCCTCACGGGGGTGGACTACTTCTCCAGCCTCGGTTACCAGCCCGGCATCGCCGCACTGGCGGCCGGGAGCGTCTCCCCGGTGGCCACCATCCTGCTCGTGCTGCTGACGCTGCTCGGCGCGCTGCCCGTCTACCGCCGGGTGGCCGTCGAGAGCCCGTACGGCCAGGGCTCCATCGCGATGCTGGAAGGGCTCGCGCCGCGCTGGTGGGGCAAGCTGGTCGTGCTGGTTCTGCTGGGTTTCGCGGCCACCGACTTCGTCATCACGATCACGCTGTCGGCGGCCGACGCGTCCGCGCACATCCTGGAGAACCCCTTCGTCCCGCGTGCGCTCTCCGGCCAGCAGGTCGCGGTCACGATCTTCCTGCTGGCCCTGCTCTCCGCCGTGTTCCTGATGGGCTTCACCGAGGCCATCGGCGTCGCCGTACTGGTGGTCGGTGTCTACCTGGTCCTGAACGCCGTCGTGGTCGTGCGGACGATCCTGTACATCCTGGCGCATCCCGGCCTGATCGTGGACTGGGAGCGGATGCTCACCGTGCAACACGCCAGTCCGCTGGGCCTGCTCGGCGTGTCGCTGCTGGTGATGCCCCGGCTGGCGCTCGGTCTGTCCGGATTCGAGACGGGCGTGGCGGTGATGCCGCTCATCAAGGGCGACCTGCCGGTACGCGTCCGCGACGCCAAGCGGCTGCTGACCACCGCCGCACTGATCATGAGCGTGTTCCTCATCTGCAGCAGCTTCGCCACGATCATCCTGATCCCGGAGAAGGAGTTCCAGCCCGGCGGCAAGGCCAACGGCCGAGCCCTGGCCTACCTGGCGCACGCCTACCTCGGCAACGGCTTCGGCACGCTGTACGACGTCAGCACCATCGGCATCCTGTGGTTCGCCGGCGCCTCCGCGCTGGCCGGCCTGATCAACCTCGTGCCGCGCTACCTGCCCAGGTACGGCATGGCCCCCGACTGGACCCGCGCCGTGCGCCCGCTGGTCCTCGTCTTCACGGTCGTCTCGTTCGCCATCACGCTCGCCTTCGGCGCCAGTGTGGACGCCCAGGGAGGCGCGTACGCCACCGGCGTTCTGGTGCTGTTCCTGTCCGCCGGCGTTGCCGTCACCGTGGACGCCTACCGGGCCGGACGGCACGGCCGCACCCGGGTCTTCGGGCTGATCACCCTGGTCCTCGCGTACACGCTGGCGGACAACATCCGCGGGCGCCCCGAGGGCGTGAAGATCGGGGCGCTGTTCATCGCGGCGATCATCGTGATGTCGCTGATCTCGCGGGCCACCCGCTCCACCGAGCTGCGGGTGTCCGACGTGCGTCTCGACACGCTCGCCCAGGAGTTCATCGCCGAGTCCACCGGCGAGATCCATCTGATCGCGAACGACCCGCGCCGCCGCGACCAGGCGGAATACAACGCCAAGCTCCGTGAGCAGTGGTACACGCACCGGCTGCGCAGCTCGGAGCCGGTCATGTTCGTCGAGGTCACCGTGCAGGACGCGTCCCAGTTCCGCAGCGAGCTGCGGGTCAGGGGGGACGTGCGCTACGGCCACCGGATCCTCCGCATCGAGAGCGCCACGGTGCCGAACGCCCTGGCCGCGCTCCTGCTGTACATCCGCGACCGCACCGGCGAGGTGCCGAACATCTACTTCCATTGGGGTGAGGGGAATCCGGTGGTCGCGATGCTGCGCTATCTGGTCTTCGGCGGCGGTGACGTGCCCGGGATGACCCGCGAGGTGCTGCGCGAAGCCGAACCGGACCCGGCGCGCCGCCCCCATGTCCACGTGGGCTGATCCATGGGTTGCCGGCCGTAGGAAAGTCATCAACTTTCTCTCGAGGAACGTATATAAAGCATCAAGATCCCCGAAAAGCCGCAAATATCGCGATTTCCTGATAGGGGCAGTCGGTGAGGGTGGTGCGGTACGGGCCGTGCGGCGCGATTCGGTTCGCGCTGAGTGGCGCTGCCCGCGACCGGCCGCGCCCGCCGCCAGGGCGAACCAGGCGGTGACCCGCCGCGACCTAACCTGGTTCTGAAGGCGTAAGGAGATGAGGCACATGGCGCGTGGGCGGCTCCGGATCTACCTCGGCGCCGCTCCCGGAGTCGGCAAGACCTTCGCGATGCTCGGCGAGGGCCGCAGGGCGCAGGAGCGGGGCCGGGACGTGGTCGTCGGGCTCGTCGAGACGCACGGCCGCGCCCGCACGGCCGAACTGCTCGACGGCATGGAGATCGTCCCCAGGAAGGCCCTCGTCTACCGGGGGATGACCCTCACCGAACTCGACGTGGACGCCGTCATCGCCCGCCGTCCCCGCGTGGTCCTGGTCGACGAGCTCGCCCACACCAACGTGCCCGGCTCGCGCACCGCCAAGCGCTGGCAGGACATCGACGAGATCCTCGACGCCGGGATCGACGTCGTCTCCACCGTCAACATCCAGCACCTGGAGTCGCTCAACGACGTGGTCCAGGAGATCACCGGCATCCCCCAGCGCGAGACCGTCCCCGACGAGGTCGTACGGCGGGCCGACCAGATCGAGCTGGTCGACATGTCGCCCGAGGCGCTGCGCCGCAGGATGGCGCACGGAAACGTCTACCCGCCGGAGAAGGTCGACGCCGCCCTGTCGAACTACTTCCGGGTCGGCAACCTGACCGCGCTGCGGGAGCTGGCCCTGCTCTGGGTCGCCGGAAAGGTCGACGAGCAACTCGACCGCTACCGCGCCGAACACGGCATCGCCGGGACATGGGAGGCCCGCGAACGCGTCGTCGTCGCGCTGACCGGCGGTCCCGAAGGCGACACCCTGGTGCGCCGGGCCACCCGCATCGCCGCCAGGAGCAAGGGCGCCGACCTGCTCGCCGTACACGTCACGAGGGCCGACGGGCTGGCCGGGCAGGACCCGGCGAGCCTGGCCAGGCAGCGGGCGCTGGTCGAGAGCGTCGGCGGCACCTACCACCAGGTCGTCGGCGACGACGTCCCGCGCGCGCTGCTCGACTTCGCGCGCGGGGTCAACGCCACCCAGCTCGTGCTCGGCGCGTCCCGGCGCGGACGGCTGGCGCAGCTGTTCTCCCGCGGCGTCGGCGTCACCACCACCGCCCTGTCCGGCTCCATCGACGTCCACATGGTGACGCACGAGGAGATCAGCAAGGGCAGGACCAGGGGCGCGCGGTCGCGGGCCGCCCTCACCCGCAGGCGGCGGGTGGCGGGCTGGGCCCTCGCCGGGCTCGGCATTCCCGCGCTGAGCGCCCTGCTGGTGCCGTTCCGCGAGGAGCTGACCCTCCCGAGCGAGATCCTGCTCTTCCTGCTCATGGTGGTCGTGGTGGCGCTCGTCGGCGGCATGTGGCCGGCGATCACCGCGGCCGTGGTCGGGTTCGCCCTGCTCAACTGGTACTTCACGCCGCCCGTCTACACCTGGACGATCTCCAGCCCGGAGAACCTGCTCGCGCTGGCGATTTATGTGCTGGTCGCGGCCATGGTCAGCGCCGTCGTGGACGTCGCGGCCCGCCGTACGAGAGAGGCGGCCCGAGCGAGCGCGGACGCCGAGGTGCTCTCCACGCTCGCCGGGCACGTGCTGCGCGGAGAGGCGGCCCTGCCGTCCCTGCTCGGCCGGCTCCGGGAGACGTTCGGACTGACCTCGGTCACCCTCCTTGAACGCCGCGGCGGCCGGCAGCCGGCTGCGGGGGACCAGTCCGACCCGGACGCCTGGCGCATCGTCGCCACCACCGGAGGCCCGCCGTGCGCCTGCCCCGGTACGGCCGACACCGACGTGGTCATCGACGACGACCTGGTGCTCGTCGCGCGTGGCCGGCTGCTGGACGCGTCCGACCGCAGGGTCCTGGAGGCGTTCGCGGCGGAGGCCGCCATCGCGCTGCGGCAGGAGCGGCTGGAGGAGGAGGCCGAGCAGGCCCGGCCGCTCGCCGAGGCGAACAAGATGCGCACCGCCCTGCTCGCCGCGGTCAGCCACGACCTGCGCACCCCGCTCGCCTCGGCTAAGGCCGCGGTCGAGAGCCTGCGCAACACCGAGATCGACTGGACCGACGAGGACCGCGCCGAGCTGCTGGCCACCGCCGACGAGTCCCTGCTCAAGCTGGACCGGCTGGTGGCGAACCTGCTCGACATGAGCCGCCTCCAGGCGGGCGCGCTCGGGATCGCGCTGCGGCCGACCGCCCTGGAGGACATCGTGCCTCGGGCGATCGACGATCTCGGGCCGCTCTGGGACCGCGTCGACGCGGACATCTCGGTCGAGTTGCCCGAGATCACCGCCGACCCCGCCCTGCTGGAACGCGTGCTGGCCAACCTGATCGCCAACGCCGTGCGTTACAACCCCCCGGAGGAGAAGGTGCTGATCAACGCCAGCAGGCACGGTAGCCTCGTGGAGATCAGAGTCATCGATCGCGGCCCCGGCATCCCCTCTGAGGCGCACGACCGCGTCTTCCTGCCCTTCCAGCGCCTCGGCGACCGGGACAACCACACGGGTGTCGGGCTCGGGCTGGCCCTCGCGCGCGGGCTGACCGAGGCCATGGGCGGCACGCTGGTGCCCGAGGAGACACCCGGAGGAGGGCTGACCATGACCGTCACGCTGCCCATCGCCTGGACCACGGTCGCCGAGTACGCCTCCGGGCACGAACATGCCCCACGCGGCGTCACCCCCGATGGCACTCCGGGGCCTGATGGCGGCGCCTCCTCCGCGTCCGGTGACGTGCCCGCGGCGGAGCGCCGATGACCAAGATCCTCATCGTCGACGACGAGCCGCAGATCCTCCGCGCGCTGCGCATCAACTTCGCCGCCCGGCACTACGAGGTGGCGGTCGCCGCGGACGGCGGCTCCGCGCTACGCCAGGCCGCCGACTGGCATCCCGACCTTGTCGTGCTCGACCTGGGCCTGCCGGACATCGAGGGCATCGACGTGATCCACGGCCTGCGCGGGTGGAGCCAGGTGCCGATCATCGTGCTCACCGGCCGGGTGGGCAGCGCCGACGCGGTCAGCGCCCTCGACGCGGGGGCTGACGACTACGTCACCAAGCCGTTCGGCCTCGACGAACTGCTCGCCCGAGTCCGCGCCGCCACACGCCGTGCGGCGGCGCAGCAGGCCGAGACCCCGGTGGTGCGGATCGGCGACCACACGATCAACCTGGCCGACAAGACGATCTCGAGCGGCGTACGGCTCACCCCGACGGAGTGGCACCTGCTGGAGATCCTGCTGCGCAACCCCGAGAAGCTGGTCAGCCAGCGTCAGATGCTCACCGAGGTGTGGGGTGCCACGTATGTGACGGCGACGCACTACCTCCGGCAGTACATGGCACAGCTCCGCCGCAAGCTGGAGCAGGATCCCGCCCACCCCGTGCACCTCATCACCGAGCCCGGCATGGGCTATCGCTTCCGCCCCTGACCGGTGACCGGTGACCGGTGACCGGCGGACGGCGGGTGCGTTCCGTTCGTGATCGGAGGCTGATGGCCACTCCGTCGCCTGTCGGAGGTGGGAGGCGGAGCCGACGTATGAGATCGTGACGCTTGTGCGTGCGCCCAGGGCGAGAACGGAGAGCGGTCCAGCCGCCCCACCCGCGGCTGTGACGGCCGGCCGAGCTCGGGCCGGATCTCGCCTCGCGTCGTCCTCGGCGGATCTCCTGCCTCGCCCGGCCGGGCCGTACGAGTCAGGCCGGAACCGCGTCGACGTCGGCGACGATGACGCTGATGTTGTCGGGGCCGCCCGCCTCGTTGGCCAACTCGATGAAGTGACGCACGGCCTCCTCCCGATCGGCGACCGTGGTGAGCACACGATGCAGCGTCTCGGGATCGAGCACGGCGGTCAGCCCGTCGGAGCAGAGCAGATAGCGGTCGCCGGGGTGTGCTCCGCGAAGCGAGAGGTCGGGGTCGGCCAGGCCGCTCGTCTCCACCGCACGCAACAGGAGGGACCGGTTGGGATGCTTCGCCGCCTGATCGGGGCTCATCCGGCCGTCGTCCACCAGAGACTGGACAAGCGTGTGATCACGGGTGATCTGGTACAGAGCGCCGTCACGCAGCATGTACGCCCGCGAGTCGCCCACGTGGGCCAGCGCGAAGCGGGAGCCGTCCCAGAGCATCGCGGTGATGGTGGTGCCCATCCGTTCAAGGGCCGGATCTCGGACCGCCAGATCTCGCAACCTGCGGCTGGCCTCCTGCACCGCCTCGTCGAGGGCGGCGACGGCGTCCTCGGGGAAAGGCCCTTCTTCCAGGAGGACGAGGGCGGAGATCGCCGCCGCGCTTGCCACCTCTCCGTGGCCGTGACCCCCCATCCCGTCGGCGATGGCGAGCAGTCGCTCGCCGGCGTGGAACGAGTCCTCGTTCTTCTTCCGGGAACGTCCGACGTCGGATCCCGCGGCGTAGCGAAGTCGGTTGTGCGTCATGCTTTTGAGTAAAGCACTGGTTGAATGACTTCACAAGCTCCAGCTAAGCTTGTCGTCATGAGCCACGACGCCACAGTGAACGCGGGCGACATCGCCCGCCTAGCCGACGTCGGGAGGGCCGCGGTGAGCAACTGGCGCCGTCGGTATGAGGACTTTCCCCACCCGGTGGGCGGCACCGCGTCCAGCCCGCTGTTCTCGCTGCCCGAGATCGAGGAGTGGCTGCGCAGGAACGGCAAGTCCTTCGAGGTGTCGCTGGGCGACCGTGTCTGGCAGGGGCTCAGGGCCGCCGTGGACGACCTCCGGCTGGGCGAGCTCAGCGGTTTCGCGGGGGCGTTCCTCCTTTACGCGCGACGGGATCCCGACGGCTGGCGCCGGCTCGCCGCCGCTCCCGACCTGGTCGTACGGCTGCCGCGCGAGGTCGCGGCGGCCACGGCCGACCTTCCGGCCCGGCCGGGGAGCGTCCTGGAGGACGCGCAGCTCATCCGGTGGATCGCGGACCTGTCCGCGCTCCACGGACCGGCCACCGCGTTCGAGTTCGTCTGCGAGCGCTACGTGGAGGCGCACACCCGGCGGCTCGCGGTCACGCGGGGCGAGGTGGCGTCGCTCATGGCGCGGCTCGCGCGCCAGGCGTGTCCCGAAGGAGGCGCGATCCTCGACCCGGCGGTCGGTGTGGGAACGCTCCTGCTCGCGGTCTCGGACACCGCCGTCCTCGACGGCGCGCCGCCCGGTGCGCCGCCGGTGCGTCTGCTCGGCCAGGAGATCAACGAGACCTCTGCTCTGCTCGCCTCGCTGCGGCTCCTCCTGCGCGACGCGAACGCGCGCGTCGTGGCGGGCGACTCGTTACGGCACGACGGATTCGAGGGCGAGCGGGCGGACGTGGTGCTGTGCGACCCGCCCTTCAACGAGCGGGCGTGGGGCCACGAGGAGCTGATCGGCGATCCGCGCTGGGACTACGGCGTGCCCCCGCGCGGCGAGCCGGAGCTGGCCTGGGTCCAGCACTGCCTGGCCCACGCGCGTCCCGGCGGCCTGGTGGCGATCCTGATGCCGGCCGCGGCCGCGGCCCGGCGTTCCGGCCGTCGGATCCGCGCGAACCTGCTCCGCGCCGGAGCCCTGCGCGCGGTCATCGGCCTGTCCGCCGCGGGGCCGGATCTCTGGCTGCTGCGCCGGCCGGAGGCGGGGGCGCCCTCCCCGGCGTCGATCCTGCTCGCCGACGCCTCCGACGACCTCTCGATCGTCGAGTCGGCCTGGTGGACCTACCTGGCCGACGCGGGTTACGTCGGCACGAGTCCTACGGCCGGCGAAGGTTTCGCCGGCACGGACACGGCCGGTCCCGCAGCGCCGGAAGCCGCCCGACGCGGGCCGGCCGCCGGTTCGGTGGCCGAAGGCCGGACGTCCGGTGGCGTTGCGAGGCAGGCCGCGGCGGTGGCCTCGGCAGGCGAGTTGCCGCGCTCTGCCCGGATCGTACGGATCATCGATCTGCTCGACGACGAGGTGGACGTCAGCCCGGCCCGGCACGTCTCCTCACGTGGCGACGCGCAGCGTTATCCCGCCGCCGGGCGCGGGCTCCGCGACCTCGCCGAGGTGCTGGCCGAGGCGGCGGGGGCGCTGCCCGACCTGGAGGTGCTGTCCGGGCGAGCCGGCCTCCCCACGACCGCCATCACCGATCTGGCCAAGGCCGGGATGGTGACGGTGCGGCATTCGGTGCTGAAAACCGCGGACAGCGGAGATCTCAACGTATTGACCGCCGACGACCTCGCCCGAGGCGGGACGCCGTCCGGTCGCTCCGGCAGTGAGCCCGGCATCGTCACGGTGGCGGCCGGAGACGTGGTGGCCTCGACGACGACCGCACGCGTGATCCACCAGCCGGGCGCCGTCCTCGGCCCGCAGCTCTCGCTTTACCAGGTGGATCGGTCCCGGCTCGACGCGGACTTCCTCGCCGGATTCCTGCGGTACGCGGCCGCCCGGGCGCACCCGGGAGCCAGCCGCGTCGACGTCCGCCGGGCTCGCGTCCCGCGGCTCCCGCTGGTCGAGCAGCGGGCGTACGGGGCGGCCTTCCGGCGGCTCGCCGAACTGGAGGACGCGATCAGGGAAGTGGCCGACGCGGGCGAGGCGCTGATCCGGCTGGGGTTGGAGGGGCTGGTTGACGGCCGTCTACGACCGCGCGCGTGAAGGTGTAGCTTTTCCCGAAAGTCCGACGGGAGGGGCGGATGGTCATCGGTGACCGGTATGAGCTGGACGACCTTCCTCTCGGCCAGGGCGGCATGGGGGCCGTCTACGGCGGCCACGACAGGCGTCTCGACCGCAAGGTGGCGGTGAAGTTCCTCCGCTTTCCGGGTGGTCATGACGAGGAGCTGGAGCGCCGGTTCATCCGAGAGGCGCGCATCCTCGCCCGCCTGGAGCATCCGGGCGCGCCCGTCCTCTACGACTTCGGCACGTACGATCAGCGCCTCTTCCAGGTGATGCAGTTCATCGAGGGCGTCACGGTCGCCGACCTGGTCAGCGAATATGGCCCGCTCCCGGTCCCGTGGGCCGCGGCGATCGCCGCCCAGGCGTGCGCGGTGCTGACCGCGGCGCACGCGCTGTCCATCTGTCACCGTGATCTCAAGCCGACGAACCTGATGCTCTGCCCCGACGGCAGCGTCAAGGTCCTCGACTTCGGTCTGGCGATGCTGCGCGAGTCGGACGGCGCCCAGTTCACCCGGGTCGGGCAGATCCTCGGCACCCCCGCGTACATGTCGCCGGAGCAGATCCAGCGCGGCGTCGCCGGCCCGAAGAGCGATCTTTACGCTCTCGGCTGTGTCCTGCACGAGATGCTGACCGGCAAGCCGCTGTTCACGGGGCCGACCGAGTACGCCGTGTTCGACAAGCAGGTGAAGGAACGCCCGCCGTCGGTGCCCGACGTCCCGGTCGAGCTCGACCGGCTGATCGCCGAGCTGCTGGAGAAGCAGCCGGAGAATCGCCCCGCCGACGCCGTCACGCTCTACGAGCGACTGCAGCCTTTCTCCGTCGACCTGCCCATGCTGCCGGGCTTCCTGCACCCGCCCTCAGTGCCGAGTCCCGGCCGTATGTACGCGCGCATGGTCGGCCGCGTCCGCTGACGCAGGCCCCGGTCAGCGTCGGCTCCCCGCCCCGTTGGGACGCTCGGTCGGTTCGGGCGGAATCACGTGGCCGGGGTGAGGGGTGAGGGCCGGCGAACCCGCATGAGCTGCGCTCATATACGTCGGGGTCGGACCGGAAACCAGGGATGGAAACACCCGGAACCCCGATCCGCGCCCCCCGCCGGGATGACACAAGATCACCCGCGCGACGGACGCCCGGCCAGGTGCCGCTCGCCTAGCTTGCTCGGTGCAACGGGGCGCATCAGGTGCCCCCGTACGGGAGAAAGGCGGGGATACGCATGAGCAAGACGCGTACCACCCTCGACGACATCGCGGCCTTCGGTCCGGAGCTCGACGAGGGTCAGCTTCTTCAGGTGAGCGGTGGCGCCAAGAGCCAGGTCATCGAGATCTGCGGCAACCACACGCACACCTCCGGCGACAGCAACTAGTTCGCCGCGGGGGCGCGACCGCGTCGCGCCCCCGTCCGGAGCCCCGCCGATGATCCTCGTCCTGACCTCTGACGGAGATGAGCACGCCGACCGGGTCGTGAAACCGCTCATGACCGCGGGCGCGGATGTCGTCGTCTTCGATCCCGCCTCCTTCCCGACCGCCGCCACCCTCGAGATCAGCCACTCCGGGGATGGTTCGACCAGCCGGATGTTCGGCCGCGCGGGCCGCCGCCTCGTCCTCGACGAGGTGACCGCGCTCTGGTACCGCAGGCCCCTCGACCCGGTCGCGCATCCGAGGGTCGCCGCCCGCGACTACGTGGAGGAGGAGTGCCGCGTCATGGCCGAGAGCCTCTGGGACAGCCTCGGCTGCCTCACGGTTCCCGGCTCCCGGCCGGTCATCGACCGCGCGGCGCGCAAGCCGTACCAGCTCGAACTGGCCAGGCGGCTGGGCTTTGAGCTCCCCGCGACGCTGGTCACGACCGACCCCGAGAGTTTTCTCGACTTCTACGACCGGCACGAGGGCCGTGTGATCACCAAGCCCGTGCACGGCAACCAGCTCGAAGCGGAGGGAGAGCGGTTCGGCCGGTTCGCGGCCCCCGTCACCCCTGTGGACGTCGCCTACGCGGACGCCCTGCGCTTCTGCCCGGTCATCGTCCAGGCGTACGTGCCCAAGCGGGTCGAGATACGCGTGACCGTGGTGGGCAGGAAGGTCTTCGCCGCGGAGATCCATTCCCAGGTGAGCAACCACACCCGGTACGACTGGCGACACTACGACCCCGGCGCGACGCCCATCCGGGCGCACGACCTGCCGCCGGAGATCTCCCAGCGGTGCCTGGATCTGGTCGAGCGGCTCGGGCTGGCCTACGGCGCGATCGACCTGATCCTCACGCCGGACGGCCGCCATGTCTTCCTGGAGATCAATCCGAACGGCCAGTTCCTCTGGATCGAGGACGCGACCGGGCTGCCCATCGGCGCGGCGGTCGGCGAGCTGCTCATGAGCGGAGTGACGTGGTGACGGACGGACGGATGCTCGCCGAGGCGATCGACATGCTCGGCGCCGGTACGGCCGGGCACGACCTCGATGGCTTCAGGGCGCGGTACCCGGGGGCGCGGGTGCGGCTGGTCGCCCAGCGTGAGGAATATGACGGATCGCTCCATCACGCTCTGCTCATCAAGGAACGCGACGGCGCCACGATCTCCCTCTCCTGGTGCCCCGACCGGGCGTTGCCCTGGCCGCTGCGCGGTGTCCACCGGGCCGGTGAGCACCTGCTGCTCCGGGTCAACGGTGTCGAGACCCCGGTGGCCAGGGCGATCGCCTGCCTGGATTTCATCTGGGACGAGTCGCGGCTGGCCGACCGCCTCGTCACCGACAGCCTCGTACGTGAGGTGCGGGAGGAGGAGCCCGAACCGCTGACCGACGCGGAGCTCCAGGAGGCGATGGACGCGTTCCGCCGGGCGCGTGGGCTGCTGACCGGCGGCGCGGTCCGGGCATGGATGGACCGCAACCACATCTCCCACCACGAGCTGGAGGAGCTGGTCGTCCTTGAGGCGTCCGTGGCCGGACTCCGGTCGCGGGTGGCCGCCGGCCGGGTCGATGACTGGTTCGCCGCGCACGGTCACGAGTTCGACGTCGCCCGCGTCGCGCGGGTGGAGTTCACCGAAGGGCCGCGCGTGCCGGCCGCCGACGGGTTCCTCGACGCCGCGGAGCGGGCTTTCGCGGACGGCACGGCACGGCCGGGCGAGGTGTTCGCCACGCTGCGCAGAGGGGACCTGAGCCCAGAGACGGCCGGCCGGGTCTTCGGAGCCGCGCCGGGGACGGTCACCGGTCCTTTCGCGACGGAACACGGTCACCTGCTGATCAAGGTGCTGGCCGTGGAGCCCGCCGTTCTCGACGGGACCGTGCGCGAGCTCGTCGAGCGCCGGATCTTCGCCGAATGGATCGAGCGGCGCAGGAGCACGGCCAAGATCGAATGGTTCTGGGGGACCGCGGACCGGACCGCCGCGTCCGGCTCTTCCGGCGTCGCGAACTCGACCGGTACGGCCGGGCGGGCCGGCACATGACGGGACTTCCGTACCGGGAGAAGGCGGTTCACCACCACATGGCCGCCCGGCGGCGCGTCGAGCGGCCGTACCGGATCTCCAGGAGGCTCCTGGTCGGCCTGTGGATCTACGTCGGGCTGCTCGCGATGGCGATGGCGGCCGTGGTGCTGATCGGCGTCCTTCCCGCGCTCGGAGCGGGGCGATGAGGCGCGGGCGGGTACCGGTGATCAGGCAGGCCACGATGGCCGACTGCGGCGCCGCCTGCCTGGCGATGGTTCTCAGGCACCACGGACGCCGCACGACCGTGCGCGAGGTCGGCGAGCACGTCCAGGTGTCGCGGGACGGGCTGAGCGCGTCGGCCGTCGCGGAGGCCGCCAGATCGTACGGCCTGCGCGTCAAGGCGTTCTCGCTCGCCCCCGAGCAGCTCGGCGCGGTGCCCGGGCCCTTCATCGTGCACTGGGAGTTCAACCACTTCCTGGTCGTCGAGCGCTGGCGCCCGGACGTCGTCGAGGTCGTCGATCCCGCCTCCGGGCGGCGCAGGCTCACGCCGGAGGAGTTCGACGTCGGGTTCACCGGGGTCGTCCTGGCCTTCGAACCCGGCCCCGAGTTCGACGTCCGGGGCCCGCAGCGCCGCCCGTGGCGCCGGGACCTGGTCCGCGCCCTGCTGGCCCGCCACCGAGGCCTGCTGCTCCAGGGGTTGTTCGCGTCCCTGCTGCTGCAGGGCGTCACCCTCGTCCTTCCCCTGCTCTCCGGGCTCGTCGTCGACGAGGTACTTCCCGGAGGGAACCGCTATCTGCTGCGGATCCTCATCGTGGGGCTCGGCTTCGTGGTGCTCATCCAGGCGATCCTCACGTACCTCCGTACGGCCGTGCTGCTCATGTTGCGGGCGCGGGCGGACACCCAGTTCACGGCGGGTGTGGTCGGGCACCTGTTCACGTTGCCCTACCGGTTCTTCACCCTCAGGGGGACGAGCGACCTGGTCATGAGCACGCAGAGCGCGGCCAGCCTCCGGGCCATGCTCTCCGGCCAGGCGCTCTCCGCGCTGCTCGACGGTCCGATGGCCGCGGTCCTCATGACTCTGGTCCTCCTGGGCGATCCCGTGCTCGGAGGATGCCTGCTCGCCGTGGCGGTCGTCCAGGTCGCGCTGCTGCTGGCCACCCGGAGGCGGATCGCCGACCTGACCGGGCGCGAGCTGACCGCCGCCGCCACGACCCAGGGCCGGCTCATCGAGTCCATCGGAGGCATCGAGACCATCAAGGCGTCCAGCGCCGAATGGCGTGCCATGGAGCGGTGGTCCAGGATGTTCACCGCCCAGATGAACGCCGACGTGCGTCTCGGCCTGACCCGCGGGGCCCTGGATGCGGTCCTGTCGGGGATCAGGGTCCTCGGTCCCGCGCTGCTGCTGCTCGTGGGCGCGTCACGGGTGCTCGACGGCGAGCTGACTCTGGGCACCATGCTCGCGCTCAACGCGCTGGCCATGTCCACCCTCACCCCGCTGACCTCGCTGCTGACCAGCCTGCAGGAGCTCCAGGAGGCAGGGGCGCACTTCGAGCGGCTGGCCGACATCGTCGAGGCCGAGCCCGAGCGGAGAGGCAGGAAGCGGCCGCACCTGCGCGGAGAGGTGGTCCTCCGGGATGTCGGATTCCGCTTCGACCCGCGCTCCCCATGGACGGTCAGGAACGTGTCGCTCGCGGTCGGACCCGGGCAGAAGATCGCCCTGGTGGGCAGTTCCGGGTCGGGCAAGAGCACGCTGGGACGGATCCTGCTGGGCCTGTACCAGCCGGTCGAGGGTGACGTCTGGTACGACGGGATGCCTGCGTGGGACATCGACGCGCGCTGGTTGCGTAGCCGCTTCGGCGTGGTCACCCAGGAGCCGCACCTCTTCACCGGGACCATCAGGGACAACATCGGCTTGGCCGTTCCCGACGCCTCGCTGGAGCAGGTGGTGGCGGCGGCCAGGATGGCCTGCGTCCACGACGACATCATGGCCATGCCCATGGGGTACGAGACGATGCTCACTGAGGGCAGCGGCATCTCCGGCGGGCAGCGGCAGCGGATCGCGCTCGCGCGGGCGCTCCTGCCCCAGCCCAGGGTCCTGCTGCTCGACGAGGCGACGAGCCATCTCGACACCGCCGCCGAGGCCGCGATCGAGCGGAACCTCGCCTGGCTGACCCAGACCCGCATCGTGATCGCCCACCGGCTGAGCACGGTGCGCGACGCCGACCAGATCCTCGTCGTCGAGAGGGGCCGGATCGTCGAACGGGGCACCCACGACGAGCTGATGCGGCACGGCGGCCGGTATGCCGCCCTGACCGAGCGGCAGACCATCCGCTGACCAGCCGGTTCGCCGCGCGGGCGAGGCCCTCGCGCTGGAAGTCCCGGTGGGTGCGGGCCTCTGCATCAACGGCGCGAACTTCTCAATAGTTCCCATTATTCGCATTGAATTCGTGCTGACTTTTATTGCGACTTTACGCAATAATTGCAGTTGTCTCTGGGGGCCGGGATAACGGTGGGAGTCAATGGCGCGGTTCGTCGATGCGGTGCTGGAGTTTCCGGCGGTGCTGTTCAGCTTCATGCTGATCGTCGTCATCGTCTATTGGGCGCTCGTGCTGCTCGGCGGACTCGGGATGGAGCTCCCCGACGATTTCCTCGCCGGTCTCGGCCTACGGGGAGTGCCGGGTGCCGTGGCGCTGTCGCTGCTGGTCGTGGTCGCCTGGTTCGTCAGCCTGGTCGGCGTGGTGCTGGCCGAGGGGCCTCCCGCTCGGTGGGCGGTGCTCGTGGTCGCGCTGCTGGCCGGATGGCTCTGCGCCCGCCTGGTCGCGCGGGCGAGCCGCGCCCTGTTCCCCGCGGTGGCTTCGCCGTCCCGGGCCGATTTCGTCGGCCGCATGTGCGTCATCCGCACGGGACGGGTCGGGCACGACTTCGGTCAGGCCGAGGTCACGGCCGATGACGGCTCCTCGGCCCTTGTGCAGGTGCGCCAGACCGGAGACGAGGATCTGCGTGCCGGCAGCTCCGCTCTGATCTTCGACTATGACCCGGAGGGCGAGTTCTTCTTGGTCATGCCTTACGACCTTCAATAGCAGGGATCTTCGATGGTGGATGTGATCAGCACCGGGACGGGCGTGCTTCTCGCCGTTCTCCTTCTTGTCGTCATCGGCGCGGTCGTCGTCGTGAGCCGCCTCTATCGCAAGGTCGAACAGGGCATGGCGCTGATCGTCTCCAAGACGCGGCGGGTCGATGTCACCTTCACGGGCGCCGTCGTGCTTCCCGTTCTCCACAAGTCGGAGGTGATGGACATCTCCGTGAAGACCATTGAGATCACGCGTACCGGGCATGAAGGGCTGATCTGTCGCGACAATATCCGGGCGGACATCCGGATCACGTTCTTCGTACGGGTCAACAAGACGGTCGAAGACGTGATCAAGGTCGCGCAGGCGATCGGCACGGTACGCGCGAGCGACGAGACGACCTTGCAGGAGCTGTTCAACGCCAAGTTCTCCGAGGCGCTCAAGACGGTCGGAAAGCAGCTCGATTTCGTCGATCTCTATACCAAGCGCGACGAATTCCGGGACCAGATCATCAGGGTGATCGGAACCGACCTGAACGGCTACAGCCTGGAGGACGCCGCGATCGACTTCCTGGAGCAGACCCCGCTCGCCCAGCTCGACCCGGCGAACATCCTCGACGCGCAGGGCATCCGGAAGATCACCGAGCTGACGGCGATCGAGCACGTGCGCACCAATGAGTACCAGCGCAACGAGGAGAAGGAGATCACCCGCCAGAACGTCGACGCGCGGGAGGCCATCCTCGAACTGGAGCGGCGGCAGGCCGACGCCGAGGCCAAGCAGCGGCGCGAGATCGACACCGTGCGGGCGCGGGAGGAGGCCGAGACGGCCCGGGTGCAGGCGGAGGAGCGGCTCAAGTTCGAGGCGGCCAACATCCGTACGGAGGAGCAGCTCGGCATCCAGCGCGAGAACCGCGAGCGGGAGATCCAGGTCGCGGGGAAGAACCGCGAGCGGGTCATCGCCATCGAGAGCGAGCGGATCGAGAAGGATCGCCTGCTGGAGGTGATCTCCCGCGAGCGGGAGACCGAGCTGTCGCGCATCTCCAAGGACAAGGAGCTCGAAGTCGAGCGGCGGGCCATCGCCGAAGTGACCCGCGAGCGGATCGCCGTGGAGAAGACGGTCGCCGAGCAGGAGGAGAACATCAAGCGCCTGCGCGTCGTCGAGGAGGCCGAGCGGGTCCGTCAGGCGCTGGTGATCCAGGCGGAGGCCGAGGCACAGGAGAACCTGGTCAAGGACATCAAGGCGGCCGAGGCCGCGGAGCAGGCGGCCACGTTCAAGGCGCGCGAGGAACTCGTCCTGGCCGAGGCGCGGCAGCAGGCGGCCGAGCTCGACAGCCAGGCCAAGATCCGCCTCGCGGAGGGGCTGCGGGCCGAGGCGGCGGCCGCCGGGCTCGCCGAGGTGCAGGTACGCGAACGGGACGCCGAGGCGATCGAGAAGGTCGGGCGCGCGGAGGCCGCCGTGGAGCGGGAGAAGGGCCTGGCCGCCGCGCTCGCCGTCGGCGAGCGGCTCAAGGCGGAGGCCGAGGGCGAGCAGGCGAAGGCCCTCGCCGCTGCCGCCGCCGTGGGCGAGAAGCTGAAGGCGGAGGCGGAGGGCCTCAAGGAGAAGGCCGAGGCCATGGCGGCGCTCGACGAGGCGAGCCGGGGCCACGAGGAGTACCGGTTGCGGCTGGAGGCCGAGAAGGAGATCCGCCTCAAGAACATCGACGTCCAGCGGGAGATCGCGGACGCCCAGGCGACCGTGCTCGCCGCGGGCCTGGAGAACGCCGACATCGACATCGTGGGCGGCGACACCGTCTTCTTCGACCGGTTGATGAACTCGATCACGGCGGGCCGGAGCGTGGACGGCTTCGTCGAGAACTCCGCGGTGACGCGGGCGCTGGCCGGGCCATACCTGGACGGGACGGCGAGCCTGCCCGCGGACCTGATGCGCCTCGTCGGCTCGGTGGACACCGCCGACGTACGGAACCTCACGCTCTCGGCCGTGCTGCTGAAGCTGATCAACGCGGGTGGCCCGGACGCGGGCAAGCTCCAGGATCTGCTGAGCGCCGCCCGCAGCCTCGGCGTCGCCGACCGGTCGCTCTCGGCCGTCGCCGGGGCGACGGGTACGGCGGCCGGCTCGAGAACCGGTGCACCGGCCGAGGCCGGTTCGGCGCCGGCCAACTCGGCGAAGCACTGATGGTGCGACCCGGCACCGAGGACCACGTGACGCGCCCACGACAGCGCTGATGAGCACACCGATGAGCACACCGATGAGCACGCCCATGAGTACGCCGACGACCACATCCGCGGCCACGACGACCACACCGGCGGAGGCCGGGACCGGGCCGTCGGCCGCACCCGCCGAGCTGGACTCCAGCACGTACGAGGTGCTGCGAGACAGGCTGGCCACGCAGGCGAAGGAGCTGCTGCGCCGGACCGAGGAGCTGAACGCGCGGCGGCTGGAGGTCTTCGGCGGAGCGGATTTCCGCCTGCTCGGCACCGCCCGCGTCCGCACCGAGAACAACTGCGTGCCCCGCGACAGCGTCTCGCTCGGCGAGGTCATGCTGTTCGGCTACAACGTGTTCATCGGACTGAAGTCGGGGACCACCCCCCGGGACGTCTTCTCGTTCCACCGGTTCACCCGGGACGGGGACACGTTCCGGTTCGACGAGGTGCCGGGGCTGTTCGACGACCCGGCGTTCGAGCGGGACTTCGCCGAGCTGTACCGCTACTACAGCGAGACCAGGCTGTTGCAGCTCCGGCGGCTGGAGGGGCGGCTGCTGGCCGTGTTCCAGACCGGGCCGCAGGACATCCGGGTCCTGCGGTGGAGCGTCGCGACCGACGGCACAGTCCGCTATGTCGACAATCGGGGCGAACGCGACCACGTCTTCCCGCCGTCGCACGACTTCGAGTGGATCGAGACCACGCGGGACGACCACGTCCTCGGCCGCCATCCGCACATCTCGATCGAGGACGAGGTGTTCGTCGAGACGGTCGGCGGCGACCTCACCATCAAGATCGAGAACAACACCGAGACCGGTGAGGGCATCTACCGGGAACCGGTCGTGGAACCGCTGCAGAGCCTCGCCGACGCCGACGTCCACTACGCCAGGGTCGGGCCGCTGATCCTGCTGCGCGTACGGCCGTACAACGAGAAGGAGTGGCGCCACCTGGTGTTCAACACCAGGACCAGGAAGGTCGAACGCCTCGACGGCATCGGGCAGGCCTGCCAGCGGCTCCCCGAGGACCAGGGGATCGTCTTCCCCGGCGGATACCACCTCACCACCGGCGTCGTGAAGACCTTCGACCTCGACGTCGCCGAGCTGGAGTTCGAGCGCCTCATCCGCTCGCCCAACGGCGAGGACGTGCTGTACGTGTTCCACGCGCGGGCGGAGGGCCGGTCGCTGCTCCTGCCGTACAACGTGATCCGCAAGGAGGTGAGCAACCCGATCACGTGTCACGGGTACTCGCTCTTCGAGGACGGCACGCTCGTGTACTTCCGGACGCCCGCGCCGGTCGCGGGCGAGCAGGGCCGGACCGTACGCGAGGAGCCGACCCGGGTCCACCTGATGCAGATCTGGCAGACGCCGTACGTGTCGGACGTGTTCGAGGCGGCCCGGCCGGTGGGCACGGGGCCGCTGGAGCGGATCGGCAACGCCGACCTGGTGCGCGGGATCTCCGACTGCCTCTCCGTCGTGCGGATGGCCGACGCGATGGAGCCGTCCGTTCCGGTGTTCGAGGGGCTCATCGCGGCGTGCGTGCGGATCGCCGACCAGTACCACTGGCTGGACGAGCACGACCTGCGCTCCGGCGTCGGGGCGGTGCGCGCGACCGCCGAGCAGGTGCTCGACGAGTTCGAGCGGGTAGAGTCGCTCACCGCGCAGGCCGCGGCCGCCCTGGACGAGGCCGCCGAGAACGTCGCCCTTCTCGCCCGGCAGGTGCGCGGAGAGGCGCCGGCGTCGGCGGGCGAATGGGTGGCGCGGCTGGCCGAGCTGCGCCGCGCCCAGGGCCGGCTCGCGACGCTGCGGGAGGTTCGCTACGTCGACGTCGAGCGGCTGGACGCGCTGGCGGGCCGATTCGACACCGAGATCGCGGAGGCCGCGCGGAGAGCGGTCGAGTTCCTCCGGGGCGCGGACGCGTTCACCGGATATCACGCGGACGTGGACCGGCTCACCGCCGAGGCGCAGGCGATCGGGACCGTGGCGGAATCCGGCCCCGTGGCCGAGCGGCTGGCCGGGCAGACCGAAGGCCTTGAGGTCCTGACCGAGGTCGTGGGCGGGCTGGACATCGCGGACGCGACCGTACGCACCGGCATCCTGGAACGCGTCGCCGAGGTGCTCGCGGGGATCAACCAGGCGCGGGCGACGCTCGCCGCGCGGCGCCGCGAACTGCTCGCGGGTGAGCAGAGAGCCGAGTTCGCCGCCGAGTTCGCCCTCCTCGGCCAGGCCGTCAGCGCCGCGCTCGCGCTCGCCGGCACACCGGAGAGCTGCGACGAGCAGATGGGGAGGCTGCTGCTCAGGCTGGAGGACCTGGAGTCCCGGTTCGGGGATTTCGACGACTTCGTGGCCAAGCTGGAGGCCAGGCGCGGGGACGTCTACGAGGCGTTCTCCTCGCGCCGCCAGACGTTGCTGGACGCCCGGGCCCGGCGCGCGGAACGGCTGGTCGCCTCCTCCGGCCGCATTCTGGAGAGCGTCCGCAGGCGCGCCGGGAGCCTCGGCTCGATCGACGAGGTGAACACGTACTTCGCCTCCGACCCGATGGTGGCCAAGCTCCGCGCGGTCGCCGACGAGCTGCGGTCCCTCGGCGACCAGGTACGCGCCGACGAGCTCGACGGGCGGGTCAAGGCGGCCCGCCTCGACGCGGGGCGGGCGCTGCGCGACCGGCTCGACCTGTACGCCGACGGCGGTGAGACGATCCGGCTCGGCCGCCACCGGTTCTCGGTCAACACCCAGCCCATCGACCTCACCATGGTCCCGGTGGACGGGCGGATGGCGTTCGCGATCACGGGTACCGACTACCGGTCGCCGGTGGACGACGAGGCGTTCCACCGCACCAGAGCGTTCTGGGATCAGGTGCTCGTCTCCGAGTCACCCGAGGTGTACCGCGCCGAGCACCTGGCCGCGTCGATCCTCGACCTGGCCGAGTCGGCCTCCGGCGGCGGTCTGACGCTCGACGAGCTGCACGCCGCCCTCGCCGGAGGCGGGCTGCCGGACCTCGTCCGCCGCCTGGCCGAGACGCGGTACGACGAGGGGTACGAGCGCGGCGTCCACGACCACGACGCCGCCGCGATCCTCGGCGCGCTGCTCCCGGTGTACGCGCGTGCCGGGCTGCTGCGTTTCCCGCCGTCGGCGCGGGCCGCCGCCCAGCTCTTCTGGACCTTCGGCGCGGGTGCGGCCCAACGCGAGGCGTGGACCACCAGGGCCAGGTCGCTGGCCAGGGCGCGCTCCCTGTTCAGGCGCGGGGCGGACACGTCCGGCGCGCCGGACGCCCCGGCGGTCGACGGTGACGCCGTACGGGACCACGGCGACGCAGTACGGGATGACGGGGTCGGCGGCGCGATCGGGGAGCTGCGCGCGGAGTTCGCGTCGGCGATCGCCGCCTTCCTGCGCGACCGGGGCGTACGCCTGGACGACGCCGAGCCGGCCGGGGACTACCTGTTCGACGAGCTCGCCGTCTCAGAGGCGGGGTTCACGACCGGCCCGCTCGCCCGGCGGCTGGTCGAGCGGTTTCGCGAGGCGCTCGGCGGGTCGGCCGCGCAGTTCGACGCCGAGCTCCGGGCCCTGGGCGACGACCTGGCCGCCAGGCACCAGCTCGTCATGGCCTGGCTGACGGCGTTCCTCGGCACGTCTCCCGATCTCGTGTCGCCGCTCCGGTCGGGAGCCGTACGGCGAGAAGGCGGCCGGCCGGGCACAGCGGCGGACGTGCGCGCCGGAGATCTCGCCGAGGCCGTCGCCGTCCTGCTCTGCGACCTGCCGCGGCGCGAGGCGTCGATGTCGCTCACGGTCACCGTGGAGGGGCTGCTCGGGGCGCACCCCCGGCTGAACGGACGGACCCTGACGCTGCGCCTCGACGAGGTCCTGGCCCGGACCCGGCGGTTCCGGACCGAACGGGTGCCCGCCTACCGGGCGTACCAGAAGCGGCGCGGCGAGCTGCTCGACCGGGAGCGGGCCCGGATGCGGCTGGACGAGTACCGGCCCAAGGTGATGAGCGCGTTCGTGCGCAACCGGCTCCTCGACCAGGTCTACCTGCCGCTGATCGGCGACAACCTGGCCAAGCAGCTCGGCGCGGCGGGGGAGGGACGGCGCACCGACCAGATGGGCCTGCTGCTGCTCATCTCGCCGCCCGGGTACGGCAAGACCACGCTGATGGAGTATGTCGCGAGCCGGCTCGGGCTGATGTTCGTCAAGATCAACGGCCCGGCGTTGGGGCACGCCGTCACCTCGCTCGACCCGGCGGACGCGCCGAACGCCACCGCCCGGCAGGAGATCGAGAAGGTGTCGTTCGCGCTGGAGTGCGGGAACAACGCGCTGCTCTACCTCGACGACATCCAGCACACCTCGCCGGAGCTGCTGCAGAAGTTCATCTCGCTCTGCGACGCCCAGCGCCGGATGGAGGGCGTCTGGAACGGCGGCACCCGGACGTACGACCTGCGCGGCAAGCGCTTCGCCGTCTGCATGGCAGGCAACCCGTATACGGAGTCGGGGCAGCGGTTCCGCGTCCCGGACATGCTGGCCAACCGGGCCGACGTGTGGAACCTGGGCGACGTGCTCTCGGGCAGGGAGGACCTGTTCGCGCTGAGCTACATCGAGAACGCGCTCACCTCCAACCCCGTTCTCGCGCCGCTGTCCACCCGCGACCCCGCGGACATCGAGCTTCTCGTACGGTTGGCGCGCGGCGACGCGGACGTGCGGGCCGACCAGCTCGCCCATCCGTACCAGAAGGTCGAGCTCGACCAGGTCACGGCGGTGTTGAGCAAGCTGACCCGGATCCAGCGGGTGGTGCTCGGCGTCAACCGGGCGTACATCGCGTCGGCGGCGCAGGCGGACGCCTCGCGAACCGAACCGTCCTTCCGGCTGCAGGGGTCGTACCGGAACATGAACAAGCTCGTGGAGCGGATCGTCCCCGTGATGAACGACGCCGAGGTCGAGGCGCTGATCGACGACCATTACGCGGGTGAGGCGCAGACACTGACGTCCGAGGCCGAGGCCAACCTGCTCAAGCTGGCCGAGCTGCGCGGCAGGATGAGCGACGAGCAGCGACGGCGCTGGGCCGAGGTCAAGGCCGGATATCTCCGCGCCCGTGCGCTCGGCGGCGACGAGGACGACCCGATGGTCCGGGCCGTCGGCGCCATCGGGCTCCTCGCCGACCGGGTGGGCGGCGTCGAACGGGCCATCGACCGCACGACCGCCCACCCCGACGAGCCTGGGCCGGCCGCCCCGCCCGCGTGAGGACCGCCCCCAGCCGCCTCGCCGGGGCGTCGTGGGCGGCCGTCGTCCATCTCAGGCGCGCCAGGCGGTGAGCACCTGGTCGATGCGGTCGCGGATGCGGTCCCGCGCGTCCTGCCGGGGAACCCCGGCCATCAGCAGGCGGTCGTAGTCGGTGTCCAGGTGGCGTACCGAGGCGACGACGGCCAGGGTGACGGCCCGCTCGTCGAGCACGCGGGCCGCGGCCGTGCGGCCCACGCGCCCGCTGCCGCGCAGCCCCGCGTGCAGGGCGATCGTCTCGGCGCGCTCCGGCGGGCATCCGGGGAACAGCCGCCGGATCTCGGCGGCGAGCTCGGCCTGGAACTCGACGTCTCCCGCTTCGCGCCGCAGCCGGTCTCGCTCGCGGCGGCGGAGCCGTACCTCCTCGTCGGCGAGGCACTGCTCCTCGGCGCGGGCCAGCGCCTCCTCTTCGACGAGGATGCCCTGCCGTTCGAACCGCTTTCTCCGGCGGTTGAACTGGACGACCACCGCCGACAGCACGCTCTCTTTCTTGGCCCGGCGGCTCAGCGCCGCGTTTCCGGCGGGCAGGAAGGCGAGATGGTCCATGTCCGCGCAGGTCAGGCAGTGTGGCCGGTCGTCTTCCATGATGTGGTGCGGCCCGGTGTCTCCACAGCCCGCGCAGGTCCATGGTTCGAGGGGCGCGACGACCGTCAGGTCGGGCGGCTGCGCCTCCCGCTCGGCGAGCCGCTTGCGCCGGGCCTCGCTCAGCTCCGGAGAGAACCAGTGGACCCGGAACGCGCGCTCCACCTCCTCGCCGCCGTCGACGGTGAAGCGCAGCGGGCGCCGGTCCCGGCCGCCCGACACGTATGTGGACTCGCCCTGGACCAGCCCGCGCGTCAGCGCCCACTCGCGGAGGAGTGCCACGGCGTCGGCCATCTTGGCCGCGTTCACCGCGGTCACCCGCTCCAGACTGTCGGCCCGCCCCTGCCGCCAGGTCTCGACGTCCCTTATATAGGACCACCGCAGGCCGGTGATCACGTCGACCGCCGTCACGTGCCCTCGCAGGGTCAGCGCCTCATGCGCCGCCCGGGCCACGCGCCCGGCCAGCCTGCTCCCCGCCGCCTCGTCGTTTCCCACCGCACAAGGGTGCCGCATCCCCAGACCGTACGGCGCCGCACCGGCCGAGCCTGTGGATAACGGCGGTCCTCAGCGCACGCTGCGGTACAGGTCCCGGGCGAGGGCGGTCAGCCGGGTCGCCGACGAGCCGTAGGACGCGCCGGCCGGTTGGGTGGTCAGCACCACCATGATGAACCGGTCGCCGATCATGCCGGTCGTGTGGAGCACGGGACGGCTGAAGTCCACCGCGTTGCCCCGCCGCAGACTCGCCGCACGACCTGTCGTAAGGCCTGCCGTGCGACCCACGGTGAGATCCGACCCGAGACTCGCGGTGACACCCGCTGCGAGACCCGCGGTGAGATTCACCGCGAGACCCGCTGGGCCGGCCGTGACGGCGGTGAGATCGGTGGCGCTCGCCCCGGTCGTGGCCGGGCCCGCCGCGCCCCTCGGCGCCATGCCGGGCGAGGAACTCGCGGAGCGTACGCATTTGACCGGCGGCACAGAGCCGTACCCCGACCAGCCCTGCTTGACCGCCCACGGGCGGGGGACACCGCGCGGGATGCCGAAATACTGGTCAAAACCGTCCGTCGCGCACTGTTGCGCCTGGCGCAGGTGGCCCAGCACGGCGTCGCGTACGCGCGGCTGCGCCGTGTCGAGCAGGTATCGGTAGACCCGGGCGATGTCGAGGGCGCTGATCGCGGTGTATCCCCAGAACCCCGGCTTGGCGGCCGGGGGCGGCGCGGTGTCGGTCAGACCGACCTTCCGGGCCATGCGCTGGACGATCTTCCCCTGACCGCCGCGCCGCCACAGCGCGGTCGCGGCGTCATCGTTGCTGCCGCGCAGCATGGTGGCGAGCAGCGCCGCGTCGGCGGCCGGGATCGCGCCCTTCCGCCGTTCGAGGTAGTCGATCGCGATGAGCACCTTGACCACCGAGGCGGACCTGAACCGGTGATGGACCTGGCGATTCGCGATCACCTTGCCCGCCTGCCGGTCGAAGACGACGTAGCCCGCCGTCACCCCGGACGGCACCCGCACGGGCTGCGGCGCCGCGGCCGCGGCGGGCGCGGTCGCGCCCACGACGAACTGCGCGGCCGCCAGCGGGGCGGCCAGGGAGACGGCCGCCCTCGTGAAGCGCTTCATCGGATCTCCTTGCGCGGGTTTGTCCAGGTCAGGGGGTGTTCTTCTCCGGGACGACGAGGAACGGATCGAGCAGGCCGGGGAGGCCCGCCGCCGCGAGGTCGATCGCCTCGCTCATCGCCACGTCCGAGACACCGTAGCCCTGCCTGCCGGCCGCCGTGGTCGCCGTGAGTGTGGCCAGCCCCGCCCGGCGCTGGAAGAAGGACCGGGTGACGTTCCAGCCGATGATCCCGTCGCGTTCCAGGGCGACCCGCCTGCGGACCAGCGATCCCCAGCGGGTGACCAGGTACTCGGGGGTCATGGCGTGCCCCAGGCTCCGGTAGCGGTCGGCCGCGAGCAGCGCCGCGAGCGGGAGGCACGCCAGGGCCGTGATCCAGGTCCAGGCCGGCACGCCCGCCCACTCCCACAGCGCCAGGAGCGCCAGCACGGCCAGGGCGTTCACGCCGAGCGCGCGGGTGAACCGGCGGCGCAGCGCCGCGGGACCGTGCGGGACGAGAGGGACCGTGATCGGCGACGCCTCACCTGGCGACGCCTCGCGCGGGGAGGCGGCACCGGACGGATCGGGGGCGAGGATCACCTCGGCGAGCCGCTCGACCTCGGCGACCGGCGCGGGCGGCAGGAGCATCGAGCCGCCGCGCTGCGCGCCGCGCCCGACCCGCAGGCCGGTGGTCACCGCGATCAGCCGGGCCCCGCGTACGGCCCGCAGCAGCAGCGGCTCGCTAACCTCCACGCCGCGCAGCCGCCGCTCCTCGATCGTGGTCGCCCGGGCCGTGACGAGCCCCCGTGTGACGTGCAGCGTGCCCCCGGAGTGCCGGGTCAGCCGGAACCCCCAGAACGACAGGACGTACCCCAGCGTGGAGGCGACCGCCACGAAGACGATCAGGGCGACGACGGACGCCGCGATCGCGGTCCACACCGGGATGTCGGTGAACCACGCCCAGCCGTCGCGCAGCGCGCCGACCTGGCGCAGGTCCACGCCGCCCTCGTTGATCAGCCGCGACAGGAATCCGGCGACGACGCCGATCGCGACGATGCCCGAGAGCGTGAACGGGGCGTACCTGATCCAGCGCGGCCGCAGCCGGGCCAGCTCGGTCTCCTCCTGTCCGGCATCCCAGGCGGGCGCCGCTTCGGTGGGCCACGCGTCGTTCTGGTGGGCGGCGGCGGTGACCGGCGCGGCGTCCCCGCGCGGATCAGCCGGTGATCCCCGGCCCGCGCCGTGCGGACCGGTCCCGGCCGCCGCGTGTCCCGTGCTCGTGAGCGCGTCCGTCTCCGCCCACGGGGCCTGGCCGGAACCGGGGCTCGCGGCCGGGTCGCCGTCCGCCGGGCCGGTCACCACGCCGACCGAGGTCGCCGCGTACGGGCCGGGGGTGCCGGTCAGCGCTTCGCCGGTCCGCGCGGCCGCCGCGGGCCGGCGGTGCAGCAACTCCTCGCGAAGGTGGGCGGCCTCGGCCATGCCGAGCGCGTCGAGCTTTACCGCCCCGCCGCCCTTCTGGTCCGAGCGGCCGGTGCCGATCTCGACCCGCGCCAGCCCGAGCACGCGGTGCAGGATGTGCGAGGTGACGTCCACGGAGCGCACCCGGTCGCGGGGGACCGTCACCACCTGCCTGCGGAAGAGTCCCTTGCGCACCTGGACGTGCTCGTCGGTGATCCGGAACGTCGTGGTGAACCACTGGAGCACGCCGATCACGACCATCAGCCCCAGGGCGCCGAAGCTCAAGATGTGACCGGGGATGCCGCCGCGCGACCCGGCCACGGACAGCCCGAGCAGCGCGGGCACCGCGCGCACCGCCACATGGAACGGGTGGACGGCCAGCATCCGCGGGTGGAGCCGCCGCCACTCCTCGCCGCCGTCGCCGTTCACGTGGCGTCACCGGCGGTGGCCTGCGCGCTCGCGGTCAGCTCGTGGACGACGCGGTCGGCGGTCGCGCGGTCCAGGCCGCCGATCTTGATCGGGCCGGCCGCGGAGGCGGTGGTCACCGTGACGTTGGCCAGCTTGAAGAGCTGCTCCAGGGGGCCGCGCTCGCTGTCCACGGTCTGGATGCGCGAGACCGGGGCGATCCGCCACTCCTGCTTGAACCACCCGGACAACGTGTACACGGCTTCCGGCGTGGTCTCCCAGCGGTGCACGTGGTACCGCCACCGGGGCATGACGATCACGTGCGCGGCGGCCAGGACCGCGGTGACGCCGAGCGCCGAGATCCGCAGCGTGCGCTGATCACCACCGCCGGCCACCATCCAGGCGACCTGCCCGCCGATGAGCACCAGCCACCCCAGGCACGCCCGTACGGTCCAGTACCAGATCGCGGTACGGCTCACGCGGTGCAGCGGGGGACGGAGGGTGGTGGTGGGGGTTTGCACGCTTATTACTCTGCCAGATCGCCCACCGCCGCATGCCGGTCAGCTCCTCGTTCTCGCAGGACAAATGTCATGCGCGGGGCGGCAGCGTCGGTGTGATCGGGCGGGGCCGGTCCGCCGGGTTCGCGGTGTGCGACGGTGAGACGGCGAGGCGCTCCAGCGCCACGTCGATGGCCATGTCGAGCTGGCTGTCCACGCCCAGCGCGTACTCCCGGGGTGTGATGTCCACCTCGACGTCCGGGTCGGTGCCGTAGTTCTCGATGCGCCAGCCGACGTCGTCGAACGCGAAGGAGAACTCCGGCTGCGTGGTCACCGTGCCGTCGGCCAGGTGGTGCCGGGGCCAGATGCCGACGACCCCGCCCCAGGTCCGCTTGCCGATCAGCGTCCCGAGCTTGAGCAGCTTGAACGTGTGGCAGAAGATGTCGCCGTCCGATCCCGCCCACTCGTTCGTCACCGCGACCAGCGGCCCGCGCGGCGACTCCGGCGGGTACGGCTCGGGCACGCCCCAGCGTGGGAAGTCGTACCCGAGCCGCCGGCGCGAGAGCTTCTGCAGCAGCAGGGCGGACACGTTGCCGCCGCCGTTGAAGCGGACGTCGACGATCAGCCCTTCGCGGTCGTACTCGGCCAGGAAACCGCGGTGGAATTCGGCGAAGCCGTGCGGCCCCATGTCCGGGATGTGCAGGTAGCCGACCCTGCCCCTGGTCCGCTCGTGGACCAGGTTCCGGTTGGCGGTCACCCAGTCGCGGTACCGGCCGGGCGTCTCGTCCGCGAGCGCCCGTACGACCACCGCCCGGGTCTCGCCGTCGCGTTCGACGGTCAGCTCCACCTCCTCGTCGGCGAGATTGACCAGGAGCTGGTTCGGCGTGGTGTGGACGCCGAGCGGCTGCCCGTTGATCGCGATGATCGCGTCGCCGGGCCGTACGTTCACCCCGGGCCGGGTGAGCGGCGAGGTCGCGTCGGGGTCCCAGCGGTCGCCGGAGACGATCCGGGCGATGACGTAGCGCCCGTCGCGGTAGGACCAGTCGACGCCGAGTTTTCCCTGCCAGTAGTGCGGCCGCTCGCGGTACTCCCCGCCGGTCTCGTACGCGTGCGAGGTGCCGAGCTCGCCGAGCAGCTCCCACAGCAGGTCCGAGAACTCGCCCCGCGTGGTCACCCGGTCGACCAGGGGGAGATAGCGGTCATAGACGGCGTCCCAGTCGATGCCGGCCATGTCCTCGTCCCAGAAATGTTCGCGTTGCAGCCGCCACGCCTCGCGGAACATCTGCCGCCACTCCGCGTCCGGGGCCACCGAGACCTTCACCCGGTTCAGGTCGATCCACCCGCTGGTACGGCTCGGTGTGTCGTCGTCCGGCGGCTCCTCGCCCGCTTTGAGGACCCGCAGCCGGTCGCCCGCGCGGTAGAGCAGCGTGCTGTGGTCGCGGCCGAGCTGGAAGTCGGTCAGGCCGCTCACAAGGGCCTCGGCCTTCTGCTTGGCGAAGTCGTAGCAGCGCAGGGTGGCGGGCCCGCCGAGCGTGGGGAACGTCGTGTAGACGACCTTGCCGTCGAGCCCCGCGACCCGGCCGTACCGGCCCTCCGGCAAGGGGAAGGAGATGATCCGGTCGGTGAGCCCCGCGGTCTCGATGACCAGCGGCGCCGGGGCCTCCTCGGCCTCGCCGCCCGGTTCCTCCGAAGCCCGGCCCGCGTTTTCCGCCGGAGTGGCCGTGTTTTCCGCCGGGGTTGCCGTGGGTTCGGAGAGCGGACGGGGCTCGGGCACGAACGGCGACGGCACGTCCGAGCGCAGCGCGATCGCGTACGGCCGCGTGCCGAGCGGGAAGCCGAGGTCGAACTGGAGCTCGTCGTAGACGGGGGTGAACGCCCGCTGCCCGATGAAGTAGAGGTAGCGGCCTCCCGGATCGAACGACGGCCGGTGGTCCACCAGCAGCGGCAGCGTCGCCATGAACGTCTCGCCGGTCTCGGCGTGGAACAGCTTGATCGCCGTGGCCTGCGCGGAGATCGGGCAGGCGTAGGCCAGCCACGACCCGTCGGGCGACCACTCCGGGTCCTCGATCGCCCCGAACAGGCTGGCCTCCACCTCGGTCACGCGTACGCCGAGCTCGTCGGCGAGGTGGGCGAGATCGACGACGAGGAGCTCGTTGCGGTGGTTGGTGACCGCCACCCGGTCGCCGGTCGGGCAGACGGCGAGCCGGTTCACCCGCCCGGTGTCGGCGGAGTCGAGCCGGATCGGCTCCGTCTCGCCGTCGGCCGCCAGGATGACCAGCACCTCGCGGTCGCCGTCGTCGCTGGCCGCCGCGATCAGCCGCCGGTTGTCGTTCAGCCAGGTCAGGAAGCGGTAGCGGACGCCGTCCTGCACGCCGTGGCGGCGCACCGGCCCCTCCCAGTTGGCGAAGGAGAACGCCTTGCCGCGGGTGGTGATCGCGAGCCCGCTGCCGTCGGGGTTGAGCGTCGCGGTGTCCAGGTATTCCGCCGCCGAGACGAACCTGCGGTTGCGCTGGGTGCGTGAGCTGCCGAGCAGTACGTCGACCTGCCGCGCCTCGCCGTCGGACGGGTCGAGCAGGTAGACGGCGCCGTGGGCGTGGTAGACGAGGCAGCACCCGTCCGAGGACAGGTTGCGCGCGTAGTAGTCGCCGTGATCGGTGTGCCGTCGCAGGTCCTCGCCCTGCGGAGTACAGGAGTAGACGTTGCCGATCCCCTCGTGGTCGGACAGGAAGTAGATCCGGTCGCCGACCCAGCAGGGCGAGGCGAGGTTCCCGGGAAGCTGGACGAGCCGCTGGAACGCCCCGCGCCCGGTCGGGTCCACCCACAGGTCGCCCACTGTGCCGCCCCGGTACCGCTTCCAGCGCGCCGGGTCGGCCGTGTTGCGCCCCAGCACCATGCCGCATCGCCCCTGGCCCGGGGTGGGCGGGCCGTACGAGATCGTCCCGGCCGGGCCGTACGGCAGGCGTTCGGGCACGCCGCCGGGACGGACGCGGTGCAGCCACCGGTAGCCGTCGAAGGGCTGGCACTCGTCGCTCGCGTAGACGACGGCGCCCGAGGGGTCCCAGCCGGTCACCACGGAGCTGGCGCCGTGGAAGGTGATCCGCCGTGTCGCCCCGCCCTCCGCGGGCATGACGTAGACCTCTTCCGGCCCCTCCTCGCGCCCGACGAAGGCGATGCGCCCCCCGTCGGGGGAGAACCGGGGGTACGTCGCCTCCGCCAGGCCCGCGGTCAGCCGGAAGGCGCGACCGCCGTCCGCGTGGACCATCCACAGATCGTCCTCGCAGGCGAAGACGATGACGTCGCGAAAGATTGTCGGAAAGCGGAAGTATCCAGACATGCCGCCTCGTCGGGTGTCGCGGATGTGTCCGGATGGTCACGCCGTGAACCTGGCGGGCGGCGCCGGCGCGGGCGTGGCGCGTCCGGGGCCGGGCCCGGATCGGGTGGCCCGGCCCTTCGGTCAGCTAGTGGTTCTGCGGCTATTCGTTCTGAGTCGTCGGCCGCTCGTCCATGGAGCCGGTCGATCCGGACGACTTCTTGGACTGCTTGGCCGAGCGGGCCTGCTTGATGGCCGACTTCTTGGCCTTGCCCGTCGACTTCGCGGCTTTCTTCTTAGGTGCTTCAGCCATAATTCCCCCGTTTGGGCCATGATGCGAGCCCATGTCCGCATCAACGCGATTGATACCCAATTCGGTTATTTGTCACCCCGTGACGAGGTTTGCTGACTCCAGGCCGGGCAGAGGTGCGGCATACGAGGCCCGACGAGCGCTGGGACAAGCCGATCCAGGTCGCGCGAGCGAAGCGAGCGCAAATGAACATCGTCTGAGGGGGCAGAGATGACGACCAGGGAGATGGGGGTCGACCCCCGGGAACTCGACGACGACGATCTCTTTCGCGAGATGCGCCATCTCCACGAGACCCGGACCGACACCCTCCTGCACGGATCCGACGACGCGCTGGAGCACCACACGATCCGGACCAGGCAGCTTGAGGGGGAGTACCTCAAGCGCTACCCCGAGCGGGACGTGGATCCGGAGCGCCTGCGCAGCGGAGCACGGCTGAGGTGAGCGGCCATGAGCAGAACGAAGACGGGCCGGAAGGCGCACGGCCGCGCCGGTGACGCCCCCGTCCGGGTCGCGGAGGCCCCTTGGCCGCTCGCCGACGTGCAGAGCGTGTACGACGACGACATGCGCGTGTACGAGACCGTGGCCGCGCTGGGCGTGGACCGGCGCCCGGCCACCGTCGCCGAGATCACCCGGCTCGCCGACCTCCCCGAGGAGTTCGTCCGGCAGAGCCTCGATGTCCTGGTGGCCGACGGATGGTTGGTGCGCCGCCAGGGCGTCTACCTGGTGGGGCCCAACGACTGGAGCCTGGAGTACTGAGCCGCGACGGTGAACGCGGGCGGTGAATCCCGGCGTGACCACTGCCGACATGGCGAAGCCGCCGCACCTCGCGGAGTGCGGCGGCTTCGGTGTGGATGGGTGTCCGCGGGGGGAGCCCTTTGAAGGGAGAGCTCTGTGTGGGGAAGCCCGAAGACCTAAGCGTCCGACGTCAGGCGCAGGCGGAGGCGAAGGCCGTGCTGGCCTCGGTGACCTTCTTGGCGAAGTCGCCGACCTTGGTCGCGGCGGCGGGGTCCTTCGGGTCGACCTTGAGCTCGTCGAAGGACTCGCCGAACTTCGTCAGCGAGCTCTGCAGGTCGCCGTCGGCCTTGCCCGCGATCTCCTTGAGCTTGGCCGCCAAGTCCGAGCTCGCCTGGTTGAACCCGTCGAGGTTCGTGCCGGCCGAGGCCATCGCACTCGCGTAATCCGTCATCGCCTTGGTGGTCTCCGTGCAGAGCGCCACCTTGTCAGCGCCTCCGCCGCAGGCCGAGGTCAGGGCGAGAACCGCGGACGCCGCGACGACGGCGAGGGAGTTCCGGACGATGCTCATTGATTGCCTTCCTAGTGATCTTTGAGACGGGGAGCGACGTTAGGGACGCCCCCTTGCAGGTCACTTACAACCCGCTTACAAAAGCAGGAGATCGTAAAGTACCGGTGTTGCCGGACCTATGCTTGCGCCCATGACGCGACGACTTGCCGAAGTTGCCAAAAAAGTGGGGGTGAGCGAGGCGACGGTGAGTCGCGTGCTCAACGGCAAGGCGGGCGTTTCGGACGCGACGCGGGAGGCGGTGCTCACCGCGCTTGACGTGCTCGGATACGAGCGGCCCACGCAGCTCCGCGGAGAGCGGGGCCGCCTGGTCGGCCTGGTGCTCCCGGAGCTGCAGAACCCGATCTTCCCGGCGTTCGCCGAAGTGGTCGGCGGCTCCCTCGCCCAGCAGGGGTTCACGCCCGTGCTCTGCACCCGTACCGTCGGCGGCATCTCGGAGGCGGACTACGTCGATCTCCTGCTGCAGCAGCAGGTGTCCGGCGTGGTCTTCGCGGGCGGCCTGTACACGCAGGCGGGGGTGGTGCACGAGCACTACCTCAGGTTGATCGACCGGCGGCTGCCGACGGTCCTCGTGAACGCGGCCGCCGACCACTGGGAGTTCCCCCGCGTGTCGTGTGACGACTCGATCGCCGTCGAGCAGGCCGTGGGCCACCTGCGGTCGCTCGGGCACGAGCGCGTCGGCCTCGTCGTCGGCCCGCCCGACCACATGCCGTCCGTACGCAAGCTGGAGGCGTTCCGGGCGTCCGGCGGCGAGCTGGTCGAGCACACCATGCACTCGCTGGAGGGCGGCCACGCGGCGGCGGCCAAGCTGCTCGCCCGGGATGTGACGGGCATCGTCTGCGGCAGCGATCCGCTCGCGCTCGGGGTGGTCCGGGCCGCCCGCCGGCAGGGGTTGCGGGTGCCCCAGGACGTGTCCGTGGTCGGCTACGACGACTCCGCGCTGATGACGTGCGTGGATCCGCCGCTGACGACGATCCGGCAGCCGATCGAGGCGATGGGCCGGGCCGTGGTCGAGCTGCTGGTCAACCAGATCGACGGGACCGCGGTCGCGACCGGCGAGTTGCTCTTCGAGCCCGAACTGGTGGTGCGCGCCTCCACGGCCCGCCCCCGCGCTGCCGCCGGTTGACCGCCTGATTCACCCTGCGCCGCCGGTCGGCTCGGCCGGGCGACCGTGGCGGTCGCTCCGGCCGGACGCGTACGCCGCGCAAGCGAACGCAAATTCTTACGCGAATTGTCGTATGCTTGCGTTCATGACGCGACGGCTTGCGGAAGTGGCCAAGAAGGTGGGCGTGAGCGAGGCGACGGTCAGCCGCGTCCTCAACGGCAAGCCCGGCGTGTCCGACGCGACCAGAGAGGCCGTGCTCACCGCCCTCGACGTGCTCGGGTACGAGCGGCCCTCGCGGCTGCGCGGGGAGCGGGGCCGCCTGGTCGGCCTGGTGCTCCCGGAGCTGCAGAACCCGATCTTCCCGGCGTTCGCCGAGGTCGTCGGCGGAGCGCTGGCCCAGCAGGGATTCACGCCCGTGCTCTGCACCCGTACGGTCGGGGGCGTCTCGGAGGCCGACTACGTCGATCTGCTCCTCCAGCAGCACGTGTCCGGCATCGTCTTCGCCGGCGGCCTGTACGCCCAGGGCAACGCGTCACACACGCACTACGAGCGGGTGCGGGAGCGGGGGCTCCCCATCGTGCTGGTCAACGCCGCCGTCGAGCACCTGCGCTTCCCCCAGGTCTCCTGCGACGACGTGGCCGCCGCCGAGATGGCGCTCGCCCACCTGCTGGCCCTCGGCCACCGTCGCGTCGGCATCCTGCTCGGCTCGCCCGACCATGTGCCGTCCCGGCGCAAGCTCGCCGCGTTCCGGGCGTTCGCGGAGGAGAAGGGGCTGGAGCTGGGCCCCGAGCAGGTCGAGCACGCGTTGTTCTCGATCGAGGGCGGCCACGCCGCGGCGGCCCGGCTGGTGCGGCGCGGCGTCACCGGCATCGCCTGCGCCAGCGACGTGCTGGCCCTCGGCGCGATCCGCGCCGCCCGCCGGGCCGGGCTGTCGGTCCCGGGGGACGTCTCCGTCGTCGGCTACGACGACTCGGCGCTGATGAACTGCGCCGATCCGCCGCTGACGACCGTGCGCCAGCCCATCGAGGCGATGGGGCGGGCCGCCGTCGAACTGCTCGTCTCGCAGATCCGCGCGGGCGCCGTCCCGGGTGACGAGCTGCTGTTCGAGCCCGAGCTGGTCGTACGCTCCTCCACGGGACCCGCGCCGGCCGATCCCGCCTGAGCCCGGTCTCTCCCGCCCGTGTGGCCCAGTCCCGCGCGTCCGGTCCCGCCTGGGCCGGTCCCGCCTTGGCCGGTCACGTCGGCCGATCCCGCCCGGGTGACCCCCTGATCCGGGCCCGATGCCGCCCCTCCTCATGCCGTCGGCGATCGATGGGCGCTGCCATGGAGATTCGCATTGCTGTCACTTTTTTGCATCAGACGCACCAGCGTCTTGCTCTTATATGTGGCGCTTTGTATGTTTCAGGCAAATGTCCGGCTCGTGGCCGTTCGATGAGACGGTGGGCGAGCGGGGGCGCCTAGACGGGTCGTGGTGTGCCGTTCCAGGAGGGAACAAGATGAAATCCCGCAACCTCTCGATACTGCTGGCGGCAGGCATCACCCTCACCGTCGCCGCCTGCGGCAGCGGCGGTGACGACGCGAAGGACAGTGCCAAGCCCGCCGCGTCGGCCGGGGCGGACGCCCCGGTCACGATCACGGTCGGCTGCCAGCCGCCGAAGAGCAACCCGAAGGAACGCGCTCAGTGGGACGCCGACGTCGCCGCGTTCCAGAAGCTCCACTCGAACATCACGATCGAGAGCAAGGACGCGTTCCCCTGCATCGTCCCGGAGACGTTCCAGGCCAAGCTGGCCGGAGGGGAGATGGAGGACCTCTTCTACGTCTACTACACCGACGTCCAGAGGATCATCGCCGCCGGGCAGGCCGCCGACATCACGCCGTACGTCGACACGGTGACCACGCTGAAGGACATGCGCCCGGACGTGCTGAGCGTCTTCAAGAGCGGCGACAAGATCTACGGCCTTCCGCGCACCAACTACTCCACGGGCCTGGTGTACAACCGCAAGCTCTTCACCCAGGCCGGTCTCGACCCGGACAGCCCGCCCAAGACCTGGTCCGAGGTCCGGGAGGCGGCCAAGAAGATCGCCGCGCTCGGCGCCGGCTACGTCGGGTACGGCGAGTACAGCGCCGGCAACACCGGCGGCTGGCACTTCACCTCCGCGCTGTACGGGCGGGGCGGCGAGATGGTCACCCCCGACGGCAAGCAGTCGGCGTTCAACGGCCCCGAGGGCAAGGCGGTGCTGGAGAACCTCAAGGAGATGCGCTGGACCGACAACAGCATGGGCACCAAGCAGCTCCTCCGCTGGGAGGACCTCATGCGGATGATGGGCTCCGGCAAGCTCGGCATGATGATCGGCGCCCCCGACGTCGTCCAGGCCGTCAACAACGACTTCAAGGGCAAGTTCGAGGACTACGGCGTGACCGCGCTGCCCGAGGCCACGCAGTCGCTGAGCGGCGGCGACGGCTACATGTTCAACCCCAAGGCCACGCCCGAGAAGATCAAGGCGGGCCTGATGTGGCTGGAGTACCGCTTCCTGACCCCGGGCCAGGGCCAGTTCAACTACGAGCGGAGCAAGACCGACGGGCTGCCGGTCGGCCTGCCCAGCACCGACCTGTACGGCTCGACCCCGCCCGGCGTGAAGATCAACGAGCAGCGCACGCAGTTCGCGACGGTTCCGGTCGACCACTTCCAGTCGTACGTGGACGGCGCGGCGAACGTCCAGTTCAAGCTGGAGCCGCCGAAGGCCCAGGAGATCTACGCGGTGCTTGACACGGCGATGTCGGCGGTGCTGACCAGGCAGGACGCGAACGTCGACCAGCTGCTCGCGGACGCGCAGAAGAAGGTCGACAACATCCTCGCCAAGTCGAGCTGACCTCGGCTCCGGGGCGCCGCCGACGCGCGGCGCCCCGGTGGTCACGTCGATTCAGGAGTCAAAACCGATGACCACAATCACCGTGCGGAGCTCGCGGCGGCGGGGCCGGGAGGCGATGAGGCGTGCCGTGCGCCGCAACCTCACGGCGTACGGGTTCCTCTGCGGGGCGCTCGTCTGCTTCGCGTTCTTCTCCTGGTACCCGATGATCCGGGAGTTCCTGCTCAGCTTCCAGAAGACGAACTTCGTCGGGCCGCCCGAGTGGGTGGGGCTGGACAACTTCCGCACGGTGACGGAGGACCCGGCGTTCGGGCCGGCCTGGATCAACACCGCGATGTTCACCCTGCTCGCGCTGGTCGCCGGATACGCCGTGCCGTTCGTGATCGCGCTGGTCCTCAACGAGCTGCGGCACGCCAAGGCGTATCTCAGGGTCGTCGTCTACCTGCCGGTGATGCTGCCGCCTGCCGTCGCGGTGCTGCTGTTCAAGTGGTTCTACGACCCGGGTCCCGGGCTGTTCAACCAGATACTCGACGTCGTCCACCTGCCCACGCTGAGCTGGCTCGACTCGACCACGACGGCGCTGATCTCGCTGGTCATCGTGTCCACGTGGATGAACCTCGGCACCGGCACGCTGATCTACCTCGCGGCGCTGCAGAGCATCCCCGGCGAGCTGTACGAGGCGGCGGAGCTGGACGGTGCCGGGCTGCTGCGCCGGGTCTGGCACGTCACGATCCCGCAGACCCGGCTGATCCTCCTGGTGATGCTGCTGCTGCAGATCGTCGCGACCATGCAGGTCTTCATCGAGCCGTACCTGCTGACCGGCGGCGGGCCGGAGAACGCGACCGTCACCGTCGCCTACCTCATGTACCAGTACGCCTTCAGCTTCGGGAACTTCGGCGGCGGCGGCGCGCTGGGCCTCATGCTCATGATCGTGCTGATGGTGTTCTCGGCCGTCTACCTGCGCGTCTCGCGGGACGACAAGAACTGAAGGGGAGTGGCACCGATGTCGAACCGCACGGCCGGGGCGTCCGACGCCGACGTCCGCCCGGACCGGCGGGCCCCGCTCGGGCCGCCCACGCCGGTACGGAGGAGCGGACGCCGCCGTACGGGCCGGACGGGGGAGCGGCGCGCGGCCCGCGGCCTGGTCTCGCCGCACACGCTGACCACCACCCGCGGCCGGATCGTCTACTGGACGGTCCTCGTCGCCGTGGTGACGGCGTTCACCGCGATCTTCGTCTTCCCGCTGTACTGGATGGTCACCAGCGCGCTGAAGTCGCCGGAGGAGATCGCCCAGATCCCGCCCTCGCTCTTCCCCGAGAAGATCGACTTCGGGGTGTACATGGAGGCGTGGGACCAGCTTGACCTGGGCCTCTTCCTGCGCAACACGGTCGTCTACGCCGTCGGGGCCTGGCTGTTCACGCTGGCCTTCGACGTGTCCGCGGCGTACGCGCTGTCGAAGCTGCGGCCGCTGCTCGGCAAGGCGGTCCTGGCCATGATGCTGTCGACCCTGATGATCCCGCCGATGGTGATCCTGCTGCCGGCGTACCTGACGGTCAAAGAGCTGCCGATCCTGGGCTGGAACCTGCTGAACACGCCCTGGGCGATCTGGCTGCCCGCCGCCGCGAACGGGTTCTTCATCTTCCTGCTCAAGCGGTTCTTCGACTCGATCCCGCGTGAGCTGATCGAGGCCGCCGAGATGGACGGTGCCAGCCCCGCGCGGATCCTCTGGTCGATCGTGCTGCCGGTGTCGCGGCCGATCCTCGGCGTGGTGTCCATCCTGGCGGTGGTGAACGTCTGGAAGGATTTCGTCTGGCCGCTGCTCGTGCAGCCGGACACCGACAAGATGCCGATCAGCGTCGGCATTTCCTCCCTTTCCGCCCAGATGCCGCAGAACGTTCTCATGGCCGCGCTCGTCATCGCCAGCGTCCCCGCCATCGTGGTCTTCCTGTTCTTCCAGCGCAGCATCATGGCCGGCCTCACCGCTGGAAGCCTCAAAGGCTGACGCGGCCGCGCGTCCGCCGGTTCACCCATCTGTGTAAGGAGCTGTGTTCAGCATGTCCGGCAATGCCTCTCGGGGGACCACTCCACAACCCGAAGAAGAATGGTGGCGCGGCGCCGCGATCTACCAGGTGTACCTGCGCAGCTTCGCCGACGGGAACGGCGACGGCACCGGAGACCTGGCGGGGCTGCGGGCCCGCCTGCCGTACCTCGCCGATCTCGGCGTGGACGCGATCTGGCTCAACCCGTGGTACCCGTCGCCGATGGCCGACGGCGGGTACGACGTGGCCGACTACCGGGGCATCGAACCGGTCTTCGGCACCCTGCCGGAGGCGGAGGCGCTGATCGAGGAGGCGCACGCCCACGGCATCCGGGTCATCATCGACGTCGTGCCCAACCACGGATCCGACCGCCACGCCTGGTTCCAGGAGGCGCTGGCCGCCGGTCCCGGTTCGGAGGCCAGGAAGCGGTTCTGGTTCCGCGAGGGCGACGGCGACACCCCGCCCAACGGCTGGCGCTCCATCTTCGGCGGGCCCGCCTGGACCCGTGTCCCGGACGGGGAGTGGTACCTGCACCTCTTCGCTCCCGAGCAGCCGGACTTCAACTGGGAGAACCCGCGGGTCCGCGCCGAGTTCCTGGACATCCTGCGGTTCTGGTTCGACCGCGGCGTGGACGGCTTCCGCATCGACTCCGCCGCCGTGCTCCTGAAAGACCTGGACAGCGTGGAGGAGTCCTACACCGACCACGACGGCGTCCACGACATCTACCGGGAGTGGCGGCGGGTCTGCGACGAGTACCCGGGCCGCGCGCTCATCGGGGAGGTGTGGCTGCCCGACCAGGAGCGGTTCGCCCGGTATCTCCGGCCGGACGAGCTGCACACCGCCTTCAACTTCGACTTCCTCTCCTCCGCCTGGGAGGCGGGGGCGTTGCGCCGGGCCATCGACCTGACCCTGGCGACGCACGTCCCGCTGGGCGCCCCCGCGACCTGGGTGCTGTCCAACCACGACGTCGCCCGCCCCGTCACCCGGTACGGCAGGGCCGACACGTCCTGGGACAACGCCGACCGCAGGGACGGCGCGCCGCACGACCCCGAGCTGGGGTACCGCCGGGCCAGGGCGGCGGCGCTGCTCGCCATGGCCCTGCCCGGCAGCGTGTACGTCTACCAGGGCGAGGAGCTGGGGCTGCCGGAGGTGGAGGACATCCCGGGCGAGCTGCGCGAGGACCCCATGTGGCGCCGCTCCGGGCACACCGTGCCGGGCCGGGACGGATGCCGCGTGCCGCTGCCCTGGTCGGGCAGCGAGTCGCCGTTCGGGTACAGCACGGGCGAGCCGTGGCTTCCGCAGCCGGCCGCGTGGAAGGACCTCACGGTCGAGGCGCAGCGGGCCGATCCCGGGTCGATGCTGTCGCTGTACCGGGCCGCGCTGCGCCTCCGCCACGAGCGGCTCGGCGACGGCGCCATGACCTGGCTGCCGCTGGGCGACTCCGTGCTCGCCTTCACCCGCGACACCGGCGTGACCTGCGTCGTCAACCTCGGCCCCGACCCCGTGCGGCTGCCGCCGCACGAGGCGGTGCTGCTCGCCAGCGGGCCGCTCGACGGCGACCTCCTGCGCGCCGACACGGCGGCCTGGCTGGTCTGAGGCACGACGGGCGAAGGGCCCGGACGGGATCGCTCCCGTCCGGGCCCTTCGCCGTGGAGCGGCGTCAGGCGGGGAGTCGGCCGGGCGGATGCGGCTGATTTTTGGGTCTTGACGATGGGCGGCCCGGCTGGTGCCATAGCAGCAAAAGTTAGGAAGCTTTCCTAACCTTCGCCCCGTCCTGACCGCGCGGCACCCCGTCCCCCCGCCCGGACGCGAGTCGTCCGGGCCCCGACCGATCTCCGGGTCCGTACCGGCCCCGGCGCACGCCTCCAGCCGATCCTCGTCACCACACAGGATGAGATGAGATGCGCATTCGACCATTGATCATCGTCGCGGGACTGCTGCTTCCCCTGGCCACGGCCCATCCCGCCGCCGCGGCGACGACCGTCTACCAGGCCGAGGACGCCACGCTCTCCGGGGCCTCGGTGGCCACCAACCACACCGGATACACCGGGACCGGATTCGTCGACTACGTCAACGCCGCCGGCGGCTACGTGCAGTGGTCGGCGTCCTCGGCCGCGGCCGGCCCGGCCACGCTGACCCTCCGGTACGCCAACGGCACGACGACCGCGCGCCCGATGGACATCGCGGTCAACGGGACCACGGTCGCGACCGGCGTGTCCTTCGCGGGGACCGGGAGCTGGGACACCTGGGCCGACACGTCGGTCTCGGTCACCCTCAAGGCGGGCACCAACACCGTCCGGGCCACCGGGACCGGCGCGGACGGCGGGCCGAACGTCGACAAGCTCACCGTGGTCAGCCAGGACGGCGGCGGCGGCACCGGCCCGGCCGTGCCCTTCGGCAGCCACCAGTTCGCGTACGCGGCCGGGACGCTGCGCCCGACGGGCTCCCAGGCGACGCTCGACCAGAAGGTGATCGACTACTACGGCAAGTGGAAGTCCGCCTTCATCCGGCAGAACTGCGGGAACGGCTGGTACCAGGTGATCTCGCCGGACGCCGACCACCCCTACGTCGCCGAGGGACAGGGCTACGGCATGGTCGTGGTCGCCACCATGGCCGGGGCCGACTCCAACGCGAAGACGATCTTCGACGGGATGGTCAAGTACATGCTGGCCCACCCGTCCGTGCACAACCCCAACCTGCTCGCGGCCGAGCAGGACTCCTCGTGCAAGAGCGTCAACGGCTCCGACTCGGCCACCGACGGCGACCTGGACGTCGCGCTCGGCCTGCTGCTGGCCGACCGGCAGTGGGGGAGCTCCGGGACGTACAACTACAAGGATCTGGCCGTCAAGCACATCAATGCGATCAAGGCCAACGAGGTGAACCCGACGACCCACCTGACGCTGCTGGGCGACTGGAGCACCTCGGGCGACTCGCTGTACTACGTCACCCGCTCGTCCGACTGGATGATCGACCACTTCCGGGCGTTCAAGAAGGCCACCGGTGACAGCGCGTGGGACACGATCAGGACGGCGCACCAGAACCTGATCACCTCCCAGCAGGCGAACTACGCGTCAAGCACCGGCCTGCTCGCGGACTTCGTGGTCAACACGAACACCACACCCAAGCCCGCGCCGGGCAAGGTGCTGGAGGACGCGAACGACGGCAAGTACTGGTGGAACGCCTGCCGCGACCCCTGGCGCATCGGCGCCGACGCCGTGACCAGCGGCGACAGCGCGTCCCTGGCCTCCGCCCGGAAGATCAACACGTGGATCAAGAGCAAGGCCGGCGGCAACGCGAACAGCATCGGCGTCGGGTACGCGCTGAGCGGCTCACAGATCAGCAGCGGCAGCGAGCCCGCCTTCTTCGCCCCGTTCGCGGTGACCGCGATGACGGACCCGGGCAGCCAGGCGTGGCTCGACGCGCTGTGGACGAAGATGGTCAACACGTCGTTCTCGTCCAACGACTACTACTCGGCCAGCATCCAGCTCCAGGTCATGATCCTGGCCTCCGGCAACTACTGGCTGCCGTGACCCGGCCGGCCTGAGGTCCCGAGCTCGAACCGTTCCCGGCAAGGCGTCCCGTCTTGCCGGGAACACCGTGTTTCAGGCGCGGGTTTCAGGCGCGGGGTTCAGGCGCGGGTTTCAGGCGCGGGCTCAGGCGAGCGAGCGGGTCAGCGCGGTGTGGACGTCGTCGACGGCGCCGCCGAGCCGGCGCATGAGCGAGACGGACAGCTTGCCCTCCCGCAGCCGGTCGTCCAGCTTGGTCCGGACGTGCGCCACGCCGTCGACGTCGCGCCCGCTGACGGAGTTGTGCAGCACCTGCTTGAGGTCCAGCGCCGCGTCCGGGCTGATCTCGGCGTCGGCCAGCCCGTCGGCGAGAACGACGTCGAAGCGGGCGACGGCGCGGTCCAGGGGGACCCGCCCCGAGGTGGCGAGCGGCAGCGCGGACACGTCGCGCTCGCGGCCCGACGTGCGGCCCGACGTGCGGTCCGCCTGCCGGGTGCGCGCCGGCCGGGACTCTCCGGCACGCGGGTCGGGGTCTGCCGCGGGGCTCTCCGACGGCCGGTCGCTCGCCTCGCGCTGGGGAGGCTCGCGGTGGCCACCCGGGTCCGCCGTGGGCCCGGTCGGTTGCCCGGTCGGCTGCGGCGCCGAGGTTGCCTGCCCGGCCGGCTGCGGCGCCGGGGTCGGCTGGTTCCCGGCCGGCTCGGGCGTCTCCCGGCGGCCCGGCGCCTGCCCTCCGCCCTCCGCGGCGTCCCCCGGCACCGCGGGCGGGTTCGTCCGCCGTCGCTCCGCCGCGGCCTGGGCGGTGACGCCGGAGGCGACGGGCGACGCGACGGCCGGCGTCGGCGCGTCCGTCGTCGGCCGGGCGGCCACGATGCCGCTCCCCGCCGCGCCCAACTGCGACCACATCAGGACGCCGACCGCCACCGCCCCGGCCGCGGCGGCCGCCCCCCATCCCCGGCGGCGGTGCCCGTCCGGGGCCTGTCCCGGCGCGAGCGACTCGGCCACCTCGTCCGCGCTCGGCCGTTCGGCGGGGTCGGGGGAGAGGCAGCGGCGGCAAAGCTCGCCGATCTCGGCGGGCCGGCCCGCCACATCCGGCACCGGGGGCGGGCCGTCGCGCCGCGCCGCCTCGATGCCCTCCCAGGTCGTCTCCGGATACGGCGGGGCCCCGGTGAGCATCTCGTAGAGCAGCACGCCCAGGGCGTACACGTCCACCGCCGGGTCCGCGGTCATCCCACGCAGCCGCTCGGGGGCGACGTACGGCGGCGTGCCGAAGTCGGCCACGAGATGGTCGTCGGCCTCGCCGGTGAAGGCCGCGATGCCGAAGTCGAGCAGCTTGGCCCCGTCCGGGGTGAGCAGCACGTTCTCCGGTGTGACGTCGCGGTGGACGATGCCGCGCTCGTGCGCGGCGGCGAGCACTCGCGCCAGCCGGGTCGCGATCTGCGTCGCGTCCGCCCAGGGCAGCGGTCCCTCGGTGACGCGGTCGGCCAGCGAGCGTCCCTCAAGGAGGCGCATGACCACGTACGCGGCGAGGCGGCCGCCGTTCGTGACGGTCTCGCCGTAGTCGTAGACCTCGATGGCGTCCGGGTGGATCAGCCGGGCGGTCGCCCTGGCCTCGCGCCGGATCAGCTCGCGGCCCGGGTGGTCCCCGTCCAGCGCGCCGTCCAGCACTTTGATCGCGACGGTGCGCTGCAGGGACTGGTCGAAGGCGCGCCAGATGACCGACATCCCGCCCGTCGCGATCCGCTCCTGCAGGAGGTAGCGGCGGGTCAGGACGTCGCCCTCGCGGAGCTCAGGACGATTCACGAACCACCAGTTCCGTGGGCAGCACCGGGTCGCCCTCGGACACCCTGGCCTCGGCCACCGAGGCGAGGAGCAGCTTGGCGGCGAGTGAGGCGAGCTCCTCGACGGGCTGGCGGACGGTGGTCAGGGTGGGGGAGGTGTGCCGGGCGATCGGCGCGTCGTCGAAGCCGACCACGGCGACGTCGTCCGGCACCTTGCGCCCGGCGCGGCGCAGCGTCTGCATGGCCCCGGCCGCCATGACGTCCGACGCGGCGAAGACGGCGTCCAGGTGCGGCGCCCGTTGCAGCAGCCACTGCATGGCGTGCGCGCCGGAGGCGTGGCTGAAGTCGCCGTACGCGACCGGCGGGTCGGCGACGCCCGCGTCGCGGAGCGTCTGGCGGAACCCGTCCAGGCGGTCCCTGGCGGCGGGGAGCGTCGGGGGGCCGGCGATGATCGCGATGGCCCTCCGGTTGCTCAGCAGGAGGTGCTCGGCCGCCTGCCGCCCGCCGTCCTGGTTGTCAATGTCGACGTACGGCAGCTCGACGCCGTCCGGGGGACGGCCCGCGCAGCGTACGGGGATGCCCGAGGCGGCGAGGGTGACCGCGAGCGGGTGGCGCGATCGGGCGCTCACCAGGAGCACCCCGTCCACCGCCCCCGCGACCAGCGGCGGGGCGGCGATCGCCGTGGTCGCGGGCGTGGCGGTCATGACGACCATCGGGACGCCGTGCGCCGCCAGCGTGTCCTCGCAGGCGGACAGCAGCCTGGCGTAGAAGGGCTCGCTGAAGAGTCGCGGAGTCTGCTCGCAGACGACGGCGGCGATGATCTGGTCGGTGCGCCTGCCCCCGGAGCCGCGGGGCGCGCGTCGCCGTACGTAGCCGAGGCGGGACATGGCGTCGTGCACCTGACGGCGGGTGGAGGTCGTCACGCGGACCGAGCCGGTGAGGACCCGGGACGCGGTCGCCGGAGAGACGCCGGCTGCGGCGGCTACCTCCGCGAGGGTGGGAAGATCGGCCATTCCGTCTCCTCGGCCCGAAGTGTTACGGCTTGGGAGCGCTCCCAACGGAACGTATCACTGTTTCGTGCGTGTCAACAGAGGTTTCATCCGTATGAAACCTTTCGGAGTATTCGGCCCCCGTTCGATATGGTCAGGGGCCTGCTGTCCTGTTGTTTTCGCGGCAGTTCGGTGGCAGTTCAATAGCAGCTCAACGCGGGATTTCGCCGTGGAGAACGCGAACGTATTCCGGCGAACGGCGATGAAGAAAGCGGGTTGACCGGCGCCTTGACCATCAATGGTCGAACTGAGTGACGAAGGGCTGCGTGCTCGTCGCGGTAGGGTCCTTGACAACGAGATCACGGACCGGCGGAAGCCTCTCTTTCGGTCTGTACCATTCTGGCCCCGCTGAGAAAGGTTCCTTCCGAGTGACCAGCTTTAGCCGGATCGTCCTGCCGGTCGTCGCGGGCGCGGTCGCGCTGACCATGCTCGCCGGGTGCTCCGGCTCCGGAACGGACGCCGCGGCTCCGTCCCCGTCGGCCGCGGCGGCGTCCGACACCGCGGCCGCGTCGCCGTCGGCCGTCGCCTCGGACACGCCGTCCGCGGCCGGGGAGCCGTCCGACTCTCCCTCCGAGTCTCCGTCCGATGCTGGGGACCCGGGTGACGCGGCGGGGCACAACGACGCGGACATCTCCTTCGCGAAGATGATGATCCCGCACCATCTGCAGGCCATCGACATGGCCGGGCTCGCCCGGACCCAGGCCGGCGACCAGTGGATCAGGGACCTCGCCGCGAAGATCACCGAGGCGCAGGACCCGGAGATCCGGACCATGAAGGGGTGGCTGGACGGCTGGGGCGAGGAGCCCCTCCCGCGTGACCACGCGATGCCGGGCATGCTGGCCAAGGCCGATATCGCCAAGCTCGCCCAGGCCGACGGCTCCCCGTTCGACCGCCTCTTCATCACGCTGATGATCAAGCATCACCAGGGTGCGATCAAGATGTCCGAGGAGGAGATCGCCTCCGGTGCCTTCGCGGACGCCAAGGCGATGGCCAAGACGATCATCGGCACGCAGAAGGCCGAGATCAAGGAGATGAAGGGCTACCTCGCCAAGCTGAAGTGACGGGGCGGCCCGCCTCGCCAAGCTGAAGTGACGGGGCGGCCCGCCTCGCCAAGCTGAAGTGACGGGCCGGCCCGCCTCGCCTTGAGCGTGGCCGCGCCTCCGGCGGTCCGTCGTGCTCTCGCGCGACCGGCCGTCACCGGCGCGTGTGATGCGTATCGGCCTCAACCACCTGGCCTATTTAAGCGTCCGATATCTGCATAAAGTCGGCGCAGCGCGACCAGGAGAGTGACCGACGTGGAGTTCCGCCTGCTCGGCCCCGTGTCCGTGATCAGCGACGACGGGACCGTGCTCGACACCGGGCCGGCGCAGCAGCGGGCCGTGCTCGCGCTCTGCATGCTGGCCGTGCCCCGGCCGGTCAGCGCCGCCCGGATCGTCGACGCGCTCTGGGCGGAGGAGCCGCCGCCGCGGGCGGTCAACACCGTCCAGGCGTACATCTCCAAGCTGCGCCGCGTCTTAGAGCCGGGGCGCACCCGGAGAGACAGCCCGTCCGTACTGGTCAGCACGCCCGGCGGGTACGCGCTCGTCATGCCCGAGGACGGTTACGACCTGGGCCGGGCCAGGGACCGGATCGCCGAGGGGCGGCGGCTGGTCGGTGGCCGACCTCTGCCTCGGACGGCTGGCGCTGGCGTTCGGCGATCAGGAAGCCGCGGTTCGGCACCTTACGGCGGCCCGCGACCTGGTCGCCAGGTCGGGAGCCGTACTGTACGAGCCCCGGGTGCGCGAGCTGCTCGCCCGGGTGTGCTGACGCCCGGGCGAGCAAGCGCGCGCCAAGGTGTGCGTGCCCGCGGTCTGTCGCGCGCCGTCCATGATGGAAGGGGTGACGCCCGCTGAGGGCGGGTTCGTGGAAGCGAGGTTCACATGACCGATTCCCGGCCGCATTTCTGGGCGGAGGGTGTCGTGGCTTCGTGGAGTGACGAGGAAGGTTTCGGCATCGTCAGGTCCGGCGACGTGCCCGGCGACGTGTTCGTCCATTTCTCGATGATCTCCCAGCGAGACGCCGGGTACCGATCCCTCACGTCAGGCGAAACCGTCTACTTCACCTGGGAGGCGTTTCCCCAGGACGGTTGCCGGATTCGCGCCATCGAGGTGCGTCGTCCAGGGGCCGGTCCGGATCATTCGCGCGTCGGAGAGTCGCGTGTGGGAGGGACCCAGACCGATGACGGCGCCTACGTCAGCCGGCTGCGTATTGAGTTCGACCAGGACTAGGCGAGGAGCAGGTGAACAGGTGGCCGGAACGGCCGGCATCGGGCGCGCTGCGCACCTGGTGTGCCGTCGCGGTCAAGCCATGACGACGCCTGCCGAGGTGCTCCCTTGTCTCAGCGGCAGCGCCCAAGGGAGCGTCACGGATCCGCGAGGGCGGCGGTGTTGAGTTTGCGGGCGGTCAGGGCGGCGCCGATCAACATGACGCCGCGCGCGGTGCGAGGATCGGCGCCGATCAGGGTGGCGACCTTGGCCAGGCGGTTGTCCACGGTGTTGGGGTGGACGCCGAGCGTGCCAGCGGTGGCGCGCCGATCGAAGTCGGCGGTGAAGTAGGCGTCGAGGGTCCCGACCAGCGTGGAGTCCAGTACGTCGAGCAGGCCGGCCAGCTCGGTCCCGCTGTCGCCCGGAGCGCCCAGATGGTAGTCGAGCAGCACGTCGCGGAGTTCATACACGCCACTGGGCCGCCCACCCGCGCGGGCCACCTCGGCGATCCTGGTCGCCCGGCGGGCCGCGCCGGGGATCTCCGCGATGTCCCCGGCGACGGTCACCCCCGCGTGCACCGGAGCGACGGCGTCCACCAGGCGGTGGGACAGCAGGGAGGCCGGTATGGCGATCCGCAGTGGGAGGAGCGCATGCCCGCCGTCGGTGTCGAGCGAGCTGAGCACAGGTTCGCCGGCGAGCCGGTCGAGCGTCGCCTGGATCGCGTGTACGCGGCGGCGCCCCTTCGGCCCCGGAGACGGATCGCCGAACACGAAGGCGAGTACGCGGTAACCGGGTTCGAGCGCCACTCCGTGCCGGGCGGCCACGTCGCTCGTGGCCCGGCCGGAGAGCAGCATCCTCGCGACGGTCCGCAGCGCTTCGCCACGCTCGGCCAGCATGACCTCGCTCAGGTAGGCCTCGCTTGCCGCCGTGGTGGTCCGCTCCAGCGTCATCAGTATCAGTTCGCCGAGCCGGTGCAGCCCGGCGTCCTCCCCGGGACGGGTGGCCGCGCACAACGCACGCCACAGTGCCCGGTGGCCGACCAGGTAGCCGTTGAGCAGGTAGGCCAGCGGCACGCCGTCGCCGACCCGCTGCGCGGCGCGTTCCCGGAACAGGCGCATGTCGGCGTCTTTGATGGCCTCTCCTCGCGCCACGCGCAGGAAGAGCCGGAGTCCGTGCCGGGTGGTCGAGGCGATCTCCAGTTCCTTGATCGCGCCGGGGAGTGTGGCGAGCCCGGGCACGACCGCCTCCTGCTCGGCCAAGATCTCCCGGGTGAGCCGGTTCACCTGGGGCACACAGCGGGCCGCGATCCGGGCGGCGAGGACCGAGGAGTCGTCCTGTTCCACTCCACGGATTGTGACATGTCATAGTCCGGCGTCAACAGGGCTGGGCTTGGGCTGATTGTGCGCACCGGAGGCCCGGCCGCACAGTGAGGTCACCCCTCGCCCCGGAGAGTGTCGATGGTCACGATCACCGAGCCCGATGTCCCGGTCGCCGTCCGGCGGCGTGCCTGGGGCGTCGTCACGATGCTGTTGCTGTTCATGCTGGTCAACTTCATGGACAAAGCCGTGCTCGGTCTTGCCGGCGAGTCGATCACGGCCGAGCTCGGCCTCACCTCGACCGAGTTCGGCGCCGTGGGCAGCGCCTTCTACCTGCTGTTCAGCCTCTCCGGCATCGTCGTCGGCGGGCTGACGACCCGGTTCGACTCCACCTGGATCCTGGTCGCGATGATGGCGTGCTGGTGCCTGTCACAGTTACCGCTGCTGATCCCCGCCGCCGGATTCGGCACGCTGGTTGCCACCCGGGTCGTTCTCGGCGCGGCCGAGGGCCCGGCCCATGCCGTCGCCAACCACGCCGCTTTCACGTGGTTCCCCGACAGGATGCGGAACCTTCCCGCCAGCGTGCTGACGCTCGGCTCGGGCATGGGCGTCGCGCTGGGCGCGCCGGTCCTCATCTTCATCATCACGAACTGTGGCTGGCGCTGGGCGTTCGGCTTCACCGCGCTGGCCGGGCTCGCCTGGCTCCCGTTCTGGCTGCGCCGCGGCGGCGAAGGCCCGTACGGCGCACGGAGCGAGACGGCGTCGGCCGAGAGGCGCGCGCCGTACCGGCGGCTGCTCTGCAACGGGACCGTGCTGGGCGGCGTCGCGGCGAGCTTCGCCGTCTATTGGACGCTCGCGCTGGCGCTCACCTGGTTCCCGCAGTACCTCCAGAAGGTCAGGGGATACAGCCTCGCCCAGGTCGGGCCGCTCTCGATCATCTGGAACGTCGCGGGATTCGTGGTCATCGTCGTGGTGGGCGTGCTCACCCAGCGGCTACTGGCGCGCGGGGTCTCCACCCGGATCGCCCGCGGGGTGGTCGGCGGCGTCGCCGTCCTCGTGGCCGGAGCGGCCATGACGGCGCTGCCCCGTGTCGGCGACCCCGCGACGCACCTCGTGCTGCTCACCGTCGCGGCGTCCTTCGGCTATGTCGTCTTCCCCTTGGCCACCGCGGTCGCCGCCGAGATCGCCCCTGTCGCCCAGCGTGGCGCGGTTCTCGGCACCGTCACCGCGGTCGCCACCATGGCGGGCGTGCTGGCACCGGTGGTCACGGGGGCATTGGTACAGGGAGCGGCGGATCCGGCCGAGGGATACGGCACGGCGTTGACCGTCGCGGGACTGCTCATGCTGGGGGGAGGCGCGCTGGCCGCGCTGGCCGTCCGCCCGGAGCTGGACAAGGAAAGGCTGGCTTCCCGTTGAACATCACCGAGTACGCCGACAGCGTCTGGCGGGGCGAGGTCCCGGACAGCATCGTGCACACGGGCCTCGCCGGGCAGGGCTTCGTCGAGGTCGCCGACGGCGTGGGCTTCCGCAGCGGGTTCGGCAACACGATCGCGATACGCGAGGGCGGGAAGGTCACGCTCTTCGACACCGGCAACCCCTTCGACGCGGACCGGCTGCACGCCGAACTGCGGGCGTGGACCGACGAGCCGGTGACGACCGTGATCTATTCGCACGGGCACATCGACCACGTGTCGGGCGTGGGCCCGTTCGACGCGGAGGCCGACGCGGCGGGACGGCCCAGGCCCACGGTGGTGGGACACGAGGCGATCCCCGCCCGTTTTGACCGGTACATCCTCACCAACGGATACAACGCGGTGATCAACCAGCGGCAGTTCCAGGCGCCGGACCTGACCTGGCCGACCGAGTACCGCTACCCCGACGTGACGTACCGCGACGAGCTGGCGGCCGGGCCCGTGGAGCTCTTCCACGCCAAGGGCGAGACCGATGACGCGAGTGTCGGGTGGGTGCCGTCGCGGCGCATCCTGCTCCCCGGCGACCTGTTCATCTGGGTGAGCCCCAACTGCGGCAACCCGCAGAAGGCGCAGCGTTACCCGCGCGAGTGGGCCGTCGCGCTGCGCCGGATGGCCGCGCTCGGCGCGCAGACCATGCTGCCGAGCCACGGCGCCCCGATCTTCGGTGCCGACCGGGTCGAGCAGGCGCTGACCGAGACCGCGGAGTGGCTTGAGGCCATCGTCGAACGCTCCCTGGAGATGCTCAACGAGGGGGCCAGGCTGGACGACATCGTCCGGGCCGTACGGCCTCCGGCGCGGCTGGCGGACCGGCCCTACCTGCGGCCGCACTACGACGAGCCGGAGTTCGTGGTGCGCAACATCTGGCGGCTGTACGGCGGCTGGTACGACGGCAACCCCGCCCACCTGAAGCCCGCGCCCGACGCCGTGCTCGCCGCGGCCGTGGCCGAGCTGGCGGGCGGCACGGAGCGGCTGCGCGACGCCGCGCTCAAGGCGCTGGCCGACGGCGACCAGCGGCTGGCGGGGCACTTCGCGGAGATGGCCGTACAGGCCGCGCCGGACGACCCAGGGGCGCACCTCGTGCGCGCCCGGGTGTACGCCGCCCGCGCGGCGTCGGAGGCGTCCCTGATGGCGCGGGGCGTGTTCGCCTGGGCGGCCGAGGAGTCACGGAAGGCCGCCGGAGGCGCCTGACCAGGAAGCGGACCAGGAAGCGGACCAGGAAGCGGACCGGAAGGACGGACCGGAGCGACGGCCCGGCAGCCGAACCCACCGGCTTCGCGCCACTCCCTGGGAAAACCAGGACACATGTCTTTAACATCGCCGAACTGTCGAAGTCCCCCGAGGGTGGGAACGATGGCGTGAGTGAACGAGGGCAGAGAGATTTGGCCGGGTGCCCCCTATCCGTTAGGGGCCACCTACGACGGGGCAGGCACCAACTTCGCGCTCTTCGCCGAGGTCGCGGAGAAGGTCGAGCTCTGCATGTTCGACGAGGACGACGCCGAGGAGCGGGTGCCGCTCGCCGAGGTCGAGGGGTTCGTCTGGCACTGTTACCTGCCCGGCGTCGGCCCCGGCCAGCGGTACGGCTACCGCGTCCACGGCCCGTACAACCCGGCGCGGGGACAGCGGTGCAACCCCGCCAAGCTGCTGCTCGACCCGTACGCGAAGGCGGTCGAGGGCGCGGTCCGCTGGGACCAGGCGGTGTACGGCTACCGCTTCGGAGAGCCGGACAGCCGCGACGGCAGCGACTCGGCGCCGTACATGCCGCGCGCGGTCGTGACGAACCCGTTCTTCGGCTGGGGACACGACCGGCCGCCGGCCACGCCGTACCACGACACGGTGATCTACGAGGCGCACGTGCGCGGGCTGACGATCCGCCACCCGAGGATCCCGGAGCGGATCAGGGGCACCTACGCCGCGCTCGGGCACCCGGAGATCATCGACCATCTGACCGGGCTCGGGGTGACCGCGATCGAGCTGATGCCGGTCCACCAGTTCGTCACCGACCATGTGCTGGAGAAACGCGGCCTGACCAACTACTGGGGATACAACACCATCGGGTTCTTCGCCCCGCACAACGAGTACTCCAGCTCGGGCCAGCGCGGCGAGCAGGTGCTGGAGTTCAAGGCGATGGTGAAAGCCCTGCATGAGGCGGACATCGAGGTGATCCTCGACGTGGTCTACAACCACACCGCCGAGGGCAACCATCTCGGGCCGACGCTGTCGATGCGCGGGATCGACAACGCCAACTACTACCGCCTGGTGGAGGACCACCCGGCGTACTACATGGACACCACGGGCACCGGGAACAGCCTGCTGATGCGCAGCCCGCACGCGCTGCAGCTCATCATGGACTCGCTGCGGTACTGGGTCAGCGACATGCACGTGGACGGCTTCCGCTTCGACCTCGCCTCCTCCCTCGCGAGGGAGCTGCACGCGGTGGACCGGCTGAGCGTCTTCTTCGACCTCGTCCAGCAGGACCCCGTCCTCTCGCAGGTCAAGCTCATCGCCGAGCCGTGGGACGTCGGGCCGGGCGGCTACCAGGTGGGCAACTTCCCGGCCCGCTGGACCGAGTGGAACGGTCGCTACCGCGACACGATCCGCGACCTGTGGCGCGGCGAGCCGGCGGCGCTGCCGGAGTTCGCCTCGCGGCTGACCGGGTCGAGCGACCTCTACCAGGACGACAGCCGCCGCCCGGCCGCCTCGATCAACTTCGTCACCTGCCACGACGGGTTCACGCTCCAGGACCTGGTCTCGTACAACGTCAAGCACAACGACGCCAACGGCGAGGACGGCAGGGACGGCGCGAACGACAACCGGTCGTGGAACTGCGGGGTCGAGGGGCCGGCCGGCGGGCCGGTCCAGCGGCTGAGGGAGCGGCAGAAGCGCAATCTCCTCGCCACGCTGTTCCTCTCCCAGGGCGTGCCGATGCTCTCGCACGGCGACGAAACGGGCCGCACGCAGGGCGGCAATAACAACGCCTACTGCCAGGACAACGAGACGAGCTGGGTGGACTGGTCGGACACCCGGGAGAACCGGCTGCTCCTGGACTTCACCCGGCGGCTCTCGCGGCTGCGTCGCGATCACCCCGTCTTCCGCCGCCGCCGGTTCTTCTACGGCAGGCCGGAGCGCGGCTCGCACGACGAGCTGAGCGACATCGCCTGGCTGACGCCGTCCGGCACGGAGATGACGGACCAGGACTGGCACAACGGCTATGCCCGGGCGCTCGCCGTGTTCCTCAACGGCGACGCCATCACCGAGCCGGATCGGCGCGGGCGGAAGATCACCGACGACTCGTTCCTGCTGCTGTTCAACGCCCACCACGACGTCATCCGGTTCACCGTCCCGACCGGCTTCGGCGAGATGTGGACCACCGCGCTCGACACGGCGCGGCCGGTCGGCGCCGACTCGCGTGTCTGCCGGGCCGGTGAGGAGGTGCCGGTGTCCGGCCGTTCGGTGCGGGTTCTGCGCCGCGCGGGATGACCCGGCGTGCCGCCGGGCGGGATGGCCTGGCGGTGACGTGGTCGCGCCGTCAGTATGAGGACGAAGCCAGGGAGTTACGGATCAGGCGAGCGGCCGGTCCACGTGCCGTCCCGGCCCCCGGACCGCCCGGCACGAGGCCGGTGGAGACGCCGGAGGCACCGGAGACACGGCGGGACGGCCGCGCCGGCGTGGCGGGGCGCGCCCGGCGGGATCCGCGGAACACGACCGGGCCGCAAGACCCGACGAAGGGTGGTGCCGTGACCTCGACGTACCGACTGCAACTGACCCCCGACCTCGGATTCGCGGAGGCGGCCGAGCTGACCGGCTATCTCCGGGAGCTCGGCGTCGGCGCCCTCTACCTCTCGCCGGTCCTGCAGGCCGTGCCCGGGTCCGCGCACGGATACGACGTCACCGACCACGCCGCCGTACGGGCCGAGTTCGGCGGCCTCCCGGCCCTGCGCGCCCTGGCCGCGCGGGGCCTGCCGCTGGTCGCCGACGTGGTGCCGAACCACATGACCGTGCCGGTCCCGGAGTCGGGGAACGCGGCGTTGTGGGCGGCGCTCCGGGACGGGCCGGCCTCGCCGTACGCCCGGTGGTTCGACCTGGAGTGGCCGGTGGCGTTCCCCGTGCTCGGCGACGACGTGGGCGACCTGTACGGAGGTGGGACCGGTAACGAGGGCGGGGCCGGGTGCGATGGGTTCTCCGTGGACGGCAACGTGCTGCGCTATCACGAGCACGAGTTCCCGATCAGGCCGGGCACGGAGGGCCTCCCGCTGCCCGAGCTGCTCAGGGCCCAGCACTACCGGCTGACCGGCTGGCGCGACAGCCCCGGCTACCGGCGGTTCTTCGACGTCTCCTCGCTGATCGGCCTCCGCGTGGAGGACCCGGAGGTCTACGACGCCACCCACGCGGTGATCCTCTCCCTGCTCGACGGGGGCGTGCTCCACGGCCTCCGGGTGGACCACCCGGACGGGCTGGCCGACCCGCGCGGCTATCTCCGGCGGCTGCGGCCCCGCGTACCCGGGCCGCTGTGGGTCGAGAAGATCCTGATCGACGGCGAGCGGCTGCCGGAGCACTGGCCGTGCGACGGCACGACCGGCTACGACCCGCTCAACATGGTCACCCGGCTGTTCGTGGACCCGGCCTCCGCGGAGCAGCTCGTCAAGACGTTCGCCCGCCACACCGGCGTGACCGAGGACTACGAGACGGTGCGGCACACGGCGAAGAAGCACGTCATCGAGCTGTTCTTCCGCGGTGAGATCGACCGGCTCATGGCGGCCCTGCTCGGCGCCCGGCCCGAGACCGGCGGTGACGCGGACGCGCTGCGCGAGGCGGTGGTCGAGCTGCTCGCCGCGATGCCGGTCTACCGGGCGTACGTCGATCCCGGCGAGCCGCCGCCGGTGGAGTCGATCCGCGTCGTCAGGGGCGCGGCGCGGGAGGCGGCCGCGCACGCCGACCCCGCCGCGGTCGCGCGTGTCGCCGACCTGGTCCTGTACGGCCCACCCGCGGCGGTGACGCGGTTCCAGCAGACCTGCGGTCCGGTGATGGCCAAGGGGGTCGAGGACACCGCGCTCTACCGGTGGTTTCCGCTGGCCGCGCTGAACGAGGTGGGCGGCGAGCCGGACCGGTTCGGCGTGTCCGCGGCGGAGTTCCACGCGTTCTGCGCCGGGCTGCCGCCGCGCACGATGACCACCCTGTCCACCCATGACACGAAACGCTCGGAGGACGTGCGGGCCCGGTTGGCGGTGCTGTCCGAGATGCCCGACGAGTGGGCCCTCGCCGTCGACTCCTGGGCGGCGGAGGTGACGTTCGACCCCCGGCTCGACTACCTGGGCTGGCAGACGTTGATGGCGTCCTGGCCGATCAACATCGAACGTTTCACGAAATATCTGCTCAAAGCGGCACGGGAGGCCAAGACGGCGATCTCCTGGCAGAACCGCGAACCCGGCTACGAGAACGGCGTCAGGGAGTTCGCCCAGCGGGCGATCGACGTCTGCGGCGCGTCGGTGGCCGCCTTCACGGCGGTCGTGGACCGGTACGCCCGGGCCAACTCGCTCGGCCAGAAGGCCGTCCAGCTGATGATGCCGGGCGTACCGGACGTCTACCAGGGCAACGAGATCACCGACTTCTCCCTGGTCGACCCGGACAACCGGCGGCCGGTGGACTTCCGCCGCCGCCGGGCGCTGCTGGCCGAGGTGCTCGCCCCCGGGGCTCGCCCCACCACCTGGGAGGGCCAGAAGATGCTGGTCACCGCCACCGCGCTGCGGCTCAGGGGCCGGCTCGACCCGGCCGCGCCGTACGCGCCGGTGGAGGCGGGCGAGCACGCGGTCGCCTTCGCGCGCGGCGACGAGGCGGTGGTGGTGGCCACCCGCCTGCCCGTGGGACTCGAACGGCGCGGCGGCTGGGGAGGCGAGACCCTCACGCTTCCCCGGGGCCGGTGGCGCGATCTGCTGACGGGACACGAGCACACCGGGCGCGTCCCGATGGGGCACCTGCTGTCCCGGTATCCGGTCGCGATCCTCGGGCGGTGACCTGTGAACGACCCCACGTACGACCCCATGCACGACCCCATGTACGACACGGCGGAGCACAAGGACGGGAGAGGCATGTTCGAGGTCTGGGCGCCCGAGGCGGAACGCGTGGAGGTCGAGTCGGGAGGCGTCCGGCGGGACATGACGGCCGGCCCGGGCGGCTGGTGGCGCGCCACCGGCGCGGAGCACGGCGTCGACTACGCCTTCCACGTGGACGGGGAGGGTCCCTTCCCCGACCCGAGGACGCGGCGGCAGCCGTACGGCGTCGAGGGGCCGAGCCGGGTCTACGACCACGACCGGTACACCTGGAGCGACCAGGACTGGCACGGTCGGGACCTGCGCGGGTCGGTCATCTACGAGCTGCACGTCGGCACGTTCACCCCGGATGGCACCTTCGCCGCCGTCGCGGAGCGGCTGCGGCACCTGGTGGACCTCGGCGCCGACTTCGTCGAGCTCATGCCGGTGGCCCCGGTCCCCGGCCGGCGCAACTGGGGGTACGACGGCGTCGACCTCTACGCGGTCAACGAGGTGTACGGCGGGCCGGACGGCCTGAAGGACCTGGTCGACGCGTGTCACCGGGCCGGGATCGGCGTGATCCTCGACGTGGTCTACAACCACCTGGGCCCGTCGGGGAACTACCTGTCGATGTTCGGGCCGTACCTGCACGGGTTCAAGGGGTCGTACTGGGGCGACGCGATCAACCTCGACGGCCCGGGTTCGGACGAGGTCCGGCGGTACTTCATCGAGAACGCGCTGCAGTGGCTGCGCGACTACCACGTCGACGGCCTGCGGCTGGACGCGGTGCACGCGCTGCACGACCGGCGCGCGACGCACTTCCTGGAGGAGCTGTCGGCCGAGGTGGAGGCGTTGTCCACGAACCTCGGACGCCCGCTCACGCTGATCGCCGAGTCGGACCTGAACGACCCGCGCCTGGTCACCTCGCGCGAGGCGGGCGGGCTCGGGATGCACGCGGCGTGGAACGACGACGTCCACCACGCCATCCACGCGGCGGTGACGGGGGAGCGGCACGCCTACTACGCGGACTTCGCCGATCTGTCCGCCCTGGCTAAGGTGCTCACATCCGGATATTTCCATGACGGAACCTATTCGTCGTTCCGTGGGCGGACCCACGGCAGGTCGGCGAACGGGGTTCCCGGCTACCGGTTCGTCTGCTGCGTACAGAACCACGACCAGATCGGCAACCGGCCGCTCGGCGACCGGGTGGAGCCCGAGCAGCTCTGGGTCGCCGCCGGGCTGCTGCTGACCGCGCCGTTCACGCCGATGCTGTTCATGGGCGAGGAGTGGGGGGCCACGACGCCGTTCTATTTCTTCACCGACCACCACGACCCGGAGCTCGCCGCGGGCGAGGCCGAGCGGCGCAGGCGCGAGTTCGAGGGGTTCGGCTACGACTGGAAGGCCCCCGACCCGCAGGACGAGGCCACCTTCCTGCGCTCCAAACTCGACTGGAGCGAGATCTCCGAGGACGGGGGGATGTCCCTGCTCGGCTGGTACCGCGACCTCATCGCGCTGCGCAAGACGCACCCCGACCTCGCCGACCCGCGCCTGGACCGGGTCAGGGTCCGCTTCGACGAGGAGCGCCACTTCCTCGTCATGGAGCGCGGCTCGCTGCGCGTCGTGGCCAACTTCGGCTCCTTCCCCACCCCGGTACGGCTCTCGCCGGGGGCCCGGCACGTGCTGCTCGCCTCCGACGACGCCGTCGGGGTCATGGGCGGCGATCTCTACCTCCCCGCCCAGTCCTTCGCGGTCGCGCAGATCTGATCCCGGCCGTCCCCGGGACGCCGGGCGCCTCCGGTTGTCTAGGACGGGCGGTCGTCGTGCGCGATGAGGGCGAGCTGGACGCGGTTCTCCAGGCCGGTCTTGGCGAGGACGCGGGAGACGTAGCTCTTGACCGTGCCGACGCTCATGTGGAGCTCGGCCGCGATGTCACCGTTGGACATGCCCCGCCCGACCGCCGCGGCGACCTCGCGCTCGCGGCCGCTGAGCCTGGACAACAGCCGGTGGGCGTCGTCGCGGCGGCGGCTCTCCGTCTCCGGCGCCAGGTGGGCGATCAGACGCCGGGTCACGTCGGGCGACAGGATCGGCTCGCCGGCCGCGACCCGGCGGACCGCGTCCACGATGCCCTCCGGCGGGGTGTCCTTGAGCAGGAACCCGCCGGCCCCGGCACGCAGCGCGCCGAAGACGTGCTCGTCGGCGTCGAACGTGGTCAGCATGACGACGTGCGGCGGGTCGGGCCGCCTCCGCAGCAGCCGGGTGGCGTCGATCCCGTTCAGGCCCGGCATCCGGATGTCCATGAGCACCACGTCGGGCGCGTGGGCGTCGACCGCGGCCGCGACGTCGGCGCCGTCGGCCACGCCGCCCACCACGACCAGTTCGGCGGCGCCCTTGAGCATCAGCGTCAGCCCGGCTCTGACGAGTGGGTCGTCGTCCACGATCAGCACGCGTATGGCGCTCACGCCGGCCATGGTAGCCAGACCGCCAGCCGGAACTCGCCGTCCTCCGCCCCCGCCCGCTCGACCCGTCCGCCCGCCAGCTCGGCCCGCTCCCGCATCCCGGCCAGGCCGGCGCCCTCGCCCCGGCCCTCGCCCCGGGGAGCGTCCACGACGGGGTTGCGCACCTCGATGGTGAGCCCCCGGTCCGGCCCGCCGTCGAGGCGGAGGGTCACCGGCCGGGCCGGCGCGTGCTTGCGGGCGTTGGTGAGGCCCTCCTGGACGATCCGGTAGGCGGCCCGCGCCGTCGCGCCCGGCAGGTCGGGCACGCGTACGCCGCCGTCGTCCATCTCGACCGTCATGCCGGCCCGCCGTACCTCGTCGACCAGGGCGGGCAGGTCCGGTTCGGCCAGGACGGGCGCTTCCCGCAGCACCGAGATGACCTGGCGCAGCTCCTGCAGCGCCTGGTGCGCGTTGGAGCGCACGACCGTGGCCGCCTCGACCACCTCCGCCGGGTCGGCCCGCGCGTTGAATTCCAGCGCTCCCGCGTGCAGCGCCAGCAGCGACAGCCGGTGCGCCAGCACGTCGTGCATCTCGCGGGCGATGGCCAGGCGTTCCGTGTGGCGGGCCCGCTCCGCGCGCCGCCGCTGCTCCTCCTCGGCTCTGTGGGCCTCCTCCACGAGCGACAGGACCACCCGGCGGCGGGCCCGCAGGAGCATCCCCCAGCCGGTCAACGCCACCCCGAACAGCACCGCGACCAGCGCCCACACCGGGTACGGCGCCAGCCCCGGCGGCCGCAGCCGGAACCGGGCCAGCGTCGCCGCGACGTAGGCCGCGCCCACCCCGAGCGCCACCACCGGGCGCCGGTACAGAGCGGTCATCAGCGTCGCGATGCCCGCCGCCACCGACGCCGAGGCCGCGGGCACCGACAGCGCCACGGCCGCCAGCGCCGTCGCGACCGGCCACCGGCGCGACCACAACAGCGCCAGGGACGCCGCCGCGCCGCCGGCCACGTCCGCGACCAGGTACCAGGCAGGCGCCGTGCCGAGGTCACCTGCCACGGCGACCGCCGCCGCGGCCGCCGCGCAGGCGAAGGTGCCCATCCGGGTCGCCCGGTCCCATCGGCTTCTGGCGGGGCCCGGCCGTACGTCTGCCACCACGGACGCCCAGCGTAATCAGGCCGGCCCGCCGACGGGAGTGACCAAAGTCGATGCCGAGATGTCACCTGGGTTGCCACGGACGGGACCCGGGGCGGCAGCCGCGGGCCCCGGGCGCGGACCACCCTGGCCGCATGACGACGAACCGGACCCGCGGCCGCTGGGCCGCGCTGCTGCTCGCGGTGATCACACCGCTCGTCGCCGAGTTCACCCTCGGCAACTCGCCACCGCGCATGGCCTGGCTCCTGCTGCTGTGGATCCCGATCTACGGCGCCGGCGTCGTCCTGGTGCGCGAGCTGGTACGTCGCGCCGGGACGGGCCGGGCCGGGGTGCTGCTCCTCGGCGCCGCCTACGGCATCGTCGAGGAGGGCTTGGCGCTGCAGGCGCTGAGCAGCCCCACGATCTACGGCGCCGCCGGGTGGGCGCCCCGGATCCTGGGCGTGAACAGCGCCTACACCCAGCTGCAGATCCCCTACCACGCGGTCTTCAGCGCCGCGATCCCGATCCTGCTGACCGACCTGATCGTCCCGTCCCTGCGCGACCGGCCCTACCTGGGCAGGCTCGGCACCTGGCTGGCCGGCGCGGTCTTCGTCCTCGGCGCGCTGTTGCTGCGGGTGACCGTGGTGACCTCCATCGACCCCGGATACCAGGCGCCGCCGGCGATCATGGCGGGCTGTGCGGCCGCCGTGGTCCTGCTGACGGTGGCGGGCCTACGGCTGAAGCCTCGTCCGGGAAGGTCCTCGGCCGGGCCGCCCGGACCGGTGGCGGCCGGGGCGTTCGGCGCGGTGGCCGCCTTCGGATACCTGGCGTTGCTGTTCCCCTTCGGCGGCGCGACCCAGCCCGCCTTCACCCACGGCGGGTGGGTGGCCGTTCCCATGACGGCCGCGGCCGCGCTGGCCGTGGTCGCCGGATGGCTCCTGCGGCGCTGGACGGTCGGCGGCCTGTGGACGGACCGGCACAGCCTCGGCCTGGCCACCGGCGCCCTGGTCGCCCACACCGCGTTCGGCCTGATCTCCAACGCCGACACGGTGGCCGACCGGATCGGCCTCGCGGTCGTCGGCGCGGTCATGGTGTGCCTGCTCGCCCTGCTGGCCCTCCGGATCTGCCGGCCCCGCGCCGCCGCCCCCGGCAGGCCGTAGCAGTGTCCGACGCGGCTCCGATCGCATCGGGTCAGCGGCTCGGTCCAGAGGCGTCTGGATAAATCGGGTGCTTTCCGGCGGGTCGTACGGGAATCTGGTCGCCATGCAGGCCACCGTGACCGTGACCCCGGCACAGCTTCCCGACGTGCTGCTGCACGTCGCGGTCGCGCGACCGGTATTCCTCTGGGGAGCGCCCGGCATCGGGAAGAGCTCGCTGGTCCAGGCGTTCGCCGCGTCACTCGGGCTGGACTGCGTCACGCTGCTCGGCACCCAGCTCGCGCCGGAGGACCTCATCGGCGTGCCCCAGATCGTGGACGGCCGCAGCCGCTTCGCGCCCCCCGAGACCATCGCCAGGGACGAGCCGTACTGCCTGTTCCTCGACGAGCTCAACGCCTCGGCGCCCGAGGTGCAGAAGGCGTTCTACTCGCTGATCCTGGACCGCCGCATCGGCACGTACGAGCTGCCCGAGGGGTCGGTCGTCATCGGCGCGGGCAACCGGGCGGCCGACAACGCTCTCGCCAGGCCGATGGCGTCCGCCCTGGTCAATCGCATGGTGCACGTCCACCTGCGGGCGTCGGTCGACGACTGGCTGAAATGGGCGGCCGACCACGGCATCCACCCGTGGATCGTCGGCTATCTCACGCAGCGCCCGGACCACCTGTGGAGCGCCCCACCGAAGGTGGAGGAGCCGTTCTCCACGCCGCGCGGCTGGCACATGCTCTCCGACGCCCTCCACTCCTACGGCCAGGGCATCGACGACGACATGCTGGGCGTGCTCGCGCACGGCACCCTCACCGCCGCGCACGCTTCGGCGTTCCGGGCGTACGTGAAGACGGTGCGGCACGCCTACGACCTGGACGCCGTGCTCAAGGGAGACGCGGGCTGGCCGCGCGACCCGGAGAACCGCGACCTGCTCTACTTCCTGGCCGAGACGTTCCGCGCGCGCCTCATCCGGGGGCTGCCGAGGTCGAAGGAGCACGCTCCGCCGGACGGGAGGCACCTCGCCTTCCGGGCCAAGACGCTGCTCGTCGAGCTCGCCGAGATCTCACTCGAATGCGCCCAGCTCGTCATCGCCACGGGAGACGACGGCGCTCCGGTGCTGCCCTCGTGGTTCCTCGTCGAGGTCAGCCGGGACCTGCCCCGGCTCGCCGCCGCGCGGAGCTGACGTGGCCCGGCGCGCGAAGAAGGCGGACCCCTGGCGCGACGCCGTGCACAAAGGGTGGGACCTGATGGCGGCGCACCCGCTGTTCGGGACTCTGCGCGGCTACCTGTACGAGGCCCGGGACGGCGAGCTGCCCAAGGACGCGTGGGCGTACATCACGGCGGGCGGCAATGTGCACCACCATCCGAAGAGGCGGGCGGACCCGGCCGAGTGGGCCTGGGTCTTCGCCCACTGCCTGCTGCACGCCGGGTTCGGCCACCTCGACCCCCGCTCGGCCGCCGCGGAGGACCTGGGGCCGGACGAGGCCGCGCGATGGAACGGGCCGCGACGCGCGCCCTCGGCCGCCTACCACGCCGCGTGCTGCCTGGCCGTCGACCGGTTCCTCCACACCCTGAAAATCGGCCGGCCGCCGGAGCCGCTGCCGCATACGCTCCCGGAGGAGGACGAGCGGGCGCTCGCCGCGCGGTGGCGCGTCACCGGGGTGCCCGCCGACTACCGCACCACGGGGTTCCCGGACTTCTTCGCCGGTTCGGAGCAACTCGCCATTCGGCTCGACTTCCCACGCTCGTTCGCGATCGGGGTGTCGGCCGCCGCCACCCTGGCGATCGAGGTCGCGGGCGGCGCCAGGAGCTCGCTCGCCGACGGCGTCAAGAAGCCGTGGGACGTCGCCCTGGGTTGGTTCGTGTCGTCGTACCCGCTGCTGGGCGCGCTCGCGACCGGTATGACGATCGTCGCGGACGCGGACCTGACCCGCTCCTGGGACATCTCGATCGCCGCCGTCAACGCCCAGGCCGCCGAGATATACGTCAATCCGCTGGTGACGATGACGACGCACGAGTGGCGGTTCGTGCTGGCGCACGAGATGCTGCACGCGGCGCTGCGGCACGGCGACCGGGCCGGGTGGCGTGATCCGTACCTGTGGAACGTCGCCTGCGACTACGTCATCAACGGCTGGCTGGTGGAGATGGGTGTCGGGACGATGCCGGAGGGGCTCCTCTACGACCTGTCACTCAAGGGGCTGTCCGGCGAGGCCGTCTACGACCGGATCGTCGGAGACCTGCGCCGGATGCGCAAGCTGGCCACCCTGCGCGGGCGCGGGGTCGGCGACGTGCTGGGCGAGCCGCTGCCGCGTCCCGGGGCTCCGGGACGGTACGTCGACCTCGACGACTACTACCGGAACGCGCTCGCGAGCGGTCTCGTCTACCACCGCGGCAGCGGCCGCGGCGACGTCCCCGCCGGCCTCGAGGAGGAGATCCGCGCGCTCGACCAGCCCCCGCTGCCGTGGGACGCCGCGCTCGCGCGCTGGTTCGAGGAGCACCTGCCCGCTGTCGAGCGGCGCCGCTCCTACGGCCGCGCCTCGCGGCGGCAGTCGGCCACGCCGGACATCCCGCGCCCCGGCTGGACCCGTCCCGACGAAGTCGTACGGCGGGCCACCTTCGGCGTCGTGCTGGACACGTCCGGCTCGATGGACGCGAAGCTGCTCGGCAAGGCGCTGGGCGCCATCGCCTCCTACGCGATCGCCAGGGACGTGCCGCGTGCCCGCGTGGTGTTCTGCGACGCCGCGGCGTACGACGCGGGATATCTCGCCGTCGAGGACATCGCCGCGAAGGTCCGCGTACGGGGCCGGGGCGGCACGGTCCTCCAGCCCGGGATCGATCTGCTGGAGCGGGCGGACGACTTCCCGGCGGACGGGCCGATCCTGGTGATCACCGACGGCGCGTGCGACGTGGTGCGGATCCGCAGGGAACACGCCTTCCTGATCCCCGCCGCGGCGTTCCTGCCGTTCCGCCCGAGAGGGCCGGTCTTCCGGATGACCTGACACCCCGGGGGCGGGCACGAAGCCGCGCCGCACCCGGGCCGGTGGGCGTCTCGCCAGGGGTCTTACTGACGGGAGGCCCGCTCACTAGGATCCCTCCATGGGTGAGAAACCGAACGTCGTTCTGTCGGGTCCTGTCCCCGGTGCTCCGGCACGGGTCGCCGGGCCGTTGCTGGTCCTCTTCTGGGCGTGCTCGGTGGTTCACCTGGTCGCGGGGCTCGCCGGGCTCGGCCTGGTCGACCCGGTGACCAAGGCCCTGTTGATGCCGCTCCTCGCGCTCTGGGTGATCGCCAGGCGCGGCCCCGGGATCATCGTGGCGGCTCTCCTGGCCTCCACCGCGGGGGACATCGCGCTGGAGATCGACGGGATGTTCGTTCCCGGCATGGGGTTCTTCGCCATCGCGCACCTCTGCTACATCACCTTCTTCGTGCGGAAGCGGCCCGGGTTCCGGACCTCCGCCGCATCCGATTCGGTGGGCGTCGGCGGAACGTCTGGGCGCCGGCCGGTCCGGTGGTGGATGTCGGTGGCGGCCTACGCGGTGGTGTGGGCGGCCTTGGTCGCGTTCCTCTGGCCCGGGCTCGGTGCGCTCCAGATCCCGGTCGCCGCGTACTCCCTGGTGCTCACCGCCACCGCGGTCACCTCGTCGTGGTACGGGCCGCGGGCCGGGGTCGGCGGCGGGTTGTTCTTCCTGTCGGACACGCTCATCGCGTTCGGGATCGCCGACCTCGATTTCCCGTACCGGGGATTCGTCATCATGGCCACGTACATCGCCGGCCAGTATCTCCTGGCTTCCGCCGTCGTACGCCGGGGGAGATGGGAGCCCGTGAATCCCGGGTGAGTTCTCGAACGGGCTGTCGAGGGACATTGTGTGGGGCAGGGGTCTCGGTCCGCGCGAGGGCGAGAAACAACCCGGTGAGCTGTAGGCGGGAAATAACATCTATTGCCTGATTTGAACGGGCAGGGATGATTTCGTGCATGCGCGCTCGTATGCGAAGGCTCATTCGTCCGCGCCGACCCGCCGATGGCTCCCTGGTGCGAAACCGTGAGTTTCGACTGCTGTGGCTCAGCTTCACGATGTCGGTGGCGGCCGATCAGATCTTCCCGGTCACGGTGACCATCGCGGCCCTGAACTCGGGTGGGACCGCCTCGACCGTGGGCGCGATATTCACCGGCCGGTGGATCGCGCTGATCCTTTTCGCGTTGCTCGGCGGGTTGTGGGCGGACCGGCTGCCCCGCCGGACGGTCATGATCGTCTCTCTCGGCTTCCAGTGCTGCGCGGTCGCCGTCGGGCTGCGCGGCGACGCTCCCGCGTCGCTCCTCGCCGTCCTGGTCTTCCTCGTCGGGGCCGCGGAGGCGTTCCACCGGCCCGCCTACCAGGCGTGCCTGTCGTCCGTCCTCACCCCCGAGCAGCGCCCGACGGGCGTCGCGATGGGCGCGGTCTCCTGGCGGATCGGCGCCATCGTCGGGCCGGGGCTCGGCGCGTACGTGGTGACCGTCTGGTCTCCCCGGGTCGGGTTCCTCGCCGTGCTGGCGGCCTACGTGCTCGGACTCCTCCTGCTGCTGCCGCTGCGGGAACCCCCGGTCGCCGCCGCCCCGCGTTCCTCGGCCGTACGGGAGATCGCGGACGGCCTCTCCGAGGTGCTGCGGCGGCCCTGGGTGACCGGCGTCATCATCGCCGTCGCGCTCCAGCTCATGCTCACGGTCGCGCCCACGCAGGTCCTGCTGCCCCTGGTCTCCCGCGACACATTCGGTGGCGACGCCGTGTACGGCACCGCCCTCGCCCTGCTCTCGGTCGGCGGCCTGGCGGGCGGGGTCGTCAGCATGAAATGGAAACCCGGCCGGGCCGGGCTGACCGGCGTCATCGGGCTCGCGCTGTACGGAGCCGTGCCGCTCGCCCTCATCTGGCCGGTGACGCCGGAGTTCCTGTACGGCTGCTACATCGTCGCCGGGCTGGGGCTGGAGATCTTCGCCGTGCAGTGGGTCATGAACCTGCAGCGCGAGATCCCTCCGGAGCGGCTCGCCCGGGTCACGTCGGTGGACTGGCTGGCCTCCTCCGTCATGATGCCCCTCGGGCTGGCGCTGACCGGTCCGGTCAGCGCGGCGATCGGCCGGTCGGCACTGCTGGTGATCGGCACGGTCGGCGGATTCGCCGTGCCACTCGCCGCTCTCTTTTTCCGTGGAATGACGCGTTTCCACAGCGACGTCGCTCCGGCCGCCCCGGACGGGGCGGCGGAGGCGACGCCGACATCGCTCAAAGCGCCCTGACGAAGAGTTCGAAATCGGCGGTAAATCAGATCTTTCCCTTACGTGGCCGGTGATCTACTCTGACATCCGCGCCGGCCGCTAATTGGTCGGCAACGTCAATCAGGTGTGCGAAAAGAGGAAGCTCGTGAGCGAACTCAGGGACCTCGACGAGAACAAGCCCGCGGAAAACACCTCAGTCGAGGAAGCGGTCAAGATCGAGATCCGCCGGCTCGACCGGCTCGAAACCACCGTACGGATGAGCAACTCCACGGGAAACTGATCCCGTATCGCAGGCGGAGCCACGAGAGGAGGCCTTTCCGGCGCCCGATCGCGGCTCTCCGCGTTTCCTGGATCCCGTACGCCTTTATCTGACTTTCGGCGCGCCTTTTCCTTTCTTATCCGACCCTTTCTTGGGGTGCTCGTGTCTTTTTCCGGGCTTCATCGTCGGCGTCCTCCGGCGGACGCACGGGCGGGGAAAGGGGAAAGCGCGCGGGCCGCGCCGTGGAAAGCGCATGGAGACGGTGTCCGGGTGGCATGAGAGCGGTTTCACATCTTTACGGGAGGCCCGATTGCGGTTGCCGAGAATAAAGCCCGAGCATGCGGCCTATCGCCTTGACGACGGCCGGATACGCATCGGAGGCGACATCTACGGGCTGGCCCATGAAATCAACGACCCCCACGGCTGGGTGTGGACGGCCATCGAGGCGATGAACGGCACGCGCACCTGCGCGGACGTCGCCGAGGTGGTGCGTGCGGGCTTCCCGGAACTGACCCGGCACGACGCGGTGGCGATCGTCGCGCAGCTCGTCGGCACCGGCCACATCGAGGACGCGGGGGCGACGGAGGCCCCCGAGCTGAGCCGCCGGGAGCGCGAACGTTACAGCCGGGGCCACGCGTTCTTCCGGTGGGCCGACCTCACCCCGCGCGAGCGCGGCTGGGACGCCCAGCTCAGGTTGCGCCGGTCGCGGGTGCTGCTGGTCGGCGTTGGCGGCGCGGGGGCGTCGGTGGCGCTGGCCCTGGCCGCCTCCGGAGTGGGAGCCCTGCATCTGATCGACGACGACCGGGTCGAGCTGTCCAACCTCAACCGGCAGCTCATCTTCGCCGAGGACGACATCGGCCGCCCCAAGGTGGAGGTCGCCGTCGAGAGGCTGACGACGCTGAACTCCGACATCGAGGTGTCCGGCGTGCCGGCGCGTGTCCGGGGCGAGCAAGACCTGGCCGACCTGCTGCCGGGGTTCGACGTGCTGGCGCTGTGCGCCGACGAGCCCAGAGGCGAGGACGGCATCCGCGTCTGGGCCAGCCGGGCCTGCTTCGCGGCGGGGGTCCCGTGGGTGGGCGGCGGCTACAGCGGCCCTCTCGTCACCACGGGCGTCTTCGTGCCGGGGCGAGGGGCCTGCTATGAGTGCATGCAGCGGATCGAGGACCGGAAGCGGACGGACGCCGCGTACCGTCCTGTCGATCTCGGGGGACCGGGCGCCATCGCCACATCGGCGGGGTTGTGCGGCAACCTCGTCGCCCAAAGCGTCCTCCGCGTCATCACCGGCGTGCCCCCGATCACCGCCGGTTTCATCCAGGGAACCAACCTCATCGCCCCGCAGCAGCCGATCTACGCCGAGTTCCCGCGCGGTGAAGCGGGGTGCTCCGTATGCGCGCGGTGACCGGAGCGTCCCGCGTGCGGCTGCACCCGCTCCGAACGCGCCGCGACGGCGACGACTGGATCGTCGGACGGGTCGAGACCGGGGATTTCGTGTCCTTTCCGGACATCGGGCAACGGGTCATCGAGTTGCTGGCCGAGGGCGGGCCCATCGACGCCGTGGCCGCACGCGTCGCGGCCGAGACCGGGACCACCGTCGACGTGGCCGACTTCGTCGCGGCTCTGATCGACGTCGGCTTCGTCGCCGAGATCGACGGACGGCCCACCGGCGAAACCGACCGGGAGAGCCCCTCGCTGCCCTGGCTGAAGCCGCGCCATGTCCGGTGGACGCTGAGGTCGGGGGTGCACGCCGGGCTGGTGGGGCTCATCCTCTGCGGGCTGGCCGCGCTCGCCGTACGGCCGGAGATCATGCCGAGCCCGAGCATCATGGCCTGGAGCGAGTTCGGCACCATCTCGCTGGTCTCCCAGATCGCCATCGCCTGGTCCCTGGTGATGCTGCACGAGCTCGCCCACCTGTGCACGGCGCGGGCCGCCGGGGTGCCCGGACGGATCACCCTCGGCTCGCGCCTGCAGTTCCTCGTGGCGCAGACGGACGTCTCCGGCGTCTGGGGCGAGGAGAAGCGGGTCCGGATGACCGTCTACCTCGCCGGAATGGCCCTGGACGCCGCCATCGCCGCCGCCGGATTTGTCCTGTTGTGCGTTGTACCGTCGGAGGAGGGCGCCCACACCGGCCTCTCCATCGTCGTGCTGACGCAGATCGACGCGATGAGCTTCCAACTCCTCATCTTCATGCGTACGGACCTCTACTTCGTGGCCCAGGACCTCGCCGGGTGCCGGAACCTGTACGGCGACGGCGTGGCGTACGGGCGGCACCTGATCGCCCGCCTGCTGGGCCGGGGCGGCGCGAACCCGCTGGCGCGCTTCTCCCGGCGGGAGCGCTCCGCGGTGCGCCTCTACACGATGCTTCTCGTGCTGGGCACGGTGGTGTGCCTGGCGGTCGCGACGACGATCGTGGTGCCGGCCCTCTCAGCCATCGCGATGCCCGCGATCGGCACCCTGCTGAACGGCGGCGAGGGGGCGGCGGTCGCCGACGCCGTGATCGTGGTCGCGGTCCTGGCCGGGGTCCAGGGGCTCTGGGTGCGCACGTGGTGGCGCAGGCACGGGTCCAGGATCAGGCGATGGTTCGCGTCGGTCGTCGCGGTCCTGGCGGCTCCCATCCGGGCCGGCGGCGCCCGCCCGGCTGTGGATGAGCCGGAGTTTTCCACAGAGCGGCGTTCGGTTGAGCCGGGCCGCCGCGCGTGACCGCAGGCTGGGGTCTCCAGGAACGACAGGAGGACCTCATGAAGATCACCTATCCCGTCCCGGCCGAGACCACCTCGGTGTTCGTCGTCGCCGCCGATCGGCGGTCGGCCGATCTTGGCGCGGCCGTCCCATGGCGGACGGGCGGGCCGCATCGGAAGGCGGCCGCCCGGGCGATCGGCACGCCCCGGCTGGACCTGCGGGTGTTCCCCGCCGCGCAGTCACCGTGGCGGCGCACGAGTCTTGGTGACGAGGGGCGTGCCGCGCTCCACGCGGCCCGTCATCACATCGTGGTCACCGCCACCGCGCCCGTCGCCGGGCAGCCCGAGGCGGCGCAGGTCGCCAGGGCGGTGGCCCGCGGTGTCGCCGACACCTGTCGCGGCGTGATCGTCGACGTCCGCACCGGTGGCGTCGTGCCGCACACGGGATGCCAGGCGGAGCCGGGCGAGTTCCACCTTGAGGACGACTGGCTCGGCTGGAGCACGGACGTCGGCTCCGGCGGCTCCTGCCCGCCCTGCGATCCGGCGGGCAGCGGCGCCTGCACCTGCCTCACCGTCGCGACACGCGGGCTCCGGAGGTTCGGCCTGCCCGAGATCATGCTGGAGGGGGCCGCCTGCGTGCACGGTCTCTGCACCGTCTCCGTGCTCCGCAGTGTGGCGCGGTGTCTGCTCCCCGGGCATCTCGCGTGGAGCGCCGCGAGCCCCAAGGCGAGGTGCCGCTCGATCGGCGAGCACCTGTGGATAGGCGGCGCCGAGTCCGCGCGCGTCTCCGGCGCCCCCGATCTCGGCCGGCGACCGTTCCGGGTACGGCTCGGCAGTCGCGCCGACGGCTCGTGCCTCAGCATCGGCCCGCCGTCCGGCTTCGCCGGAACGCTCAACGACTGGCTCTGCCGCACTCCCGGCTTACTCGCCGCCTGAGTCGTCACCGGCCGCATCGGCTGCATCGCCTGCGCGAGGGCGAGCGGGGCGCAGAGGTGAGGAGGGCGGGGGTGAGCGGGGGCGCGGGGGCGCGGGGAGTGCGCGAGGGCCTGGCCGTTCGTGGCGTGCGGGTTGAACGCGTCGAGGGTCGGCTGCAGGTTCCCGGCGAGACCCCGAGTGAGGCGGGGTGACCGGAAGCGGAGGGAGGTGGGGAACGCTGCCGGTCGCTCGTACGTCTTGTCGGATATGACCTCCTTTGACGCTCTTGACGAAGAGATCCGCGACGCCAGGGAGCGGGCCCGTCGCCGGGAGCGGCTGACCCGGCAGCGCGCCGCTCTCACCGGGCAGATCGACGAGGTCGCCCGGTTGCTCGCCGAGCTGGAGCGGCAGCTCGCCAAGGAGGATCGGGACGTCGTCAAGCTGGAGCAGGGCGGGTTCTTCGCCTCGCTCCTCGGCACCAAGGAGGAGCGGCTCGCCCGCGAGCGCGCCGAGGCGGAAGCCGTCCGGCAGCGCGTCCACGGGCAGCGCACCCGGCTGGAGTGGCTGACCGCCGACCTGCGTACCGCCGAGGCGAGCCTCGCCGAGGTGGCGAGCGCCGACGGCGAGCTCAACGGGCTGCTCGCCCGCAAGGAGCGGATGCTGCTCGACTCCGACGACCCGCGCGGCCGGCAGCTGGCCGGGATCGCCGAGCAGCTCGCGCACGTCGAGGCGGATCTGCGTGAGCACGAGGAGGCGCGGCACGCCGGGATGGCGGCGGCCAACGGGGTCGGGCACGTCCTGCGCTCCCTCGGCGGGGCGCGCGGCGCGTCCACCTGGGACGTGCTCGGCGGCGGCACCATCGCCGACATGGTCGAGCACGGCCATCTCCGGGACGCCGACCAGGCGGCCTGGCAGGCGCAGCGAGCGCTCGACGCGTTCTCCCGTGAGCTGGCCGACGTCGGAGTCGTTGCGCACCCCCGGCTTCCCAAGGTGGACACGCGCTGGTTCGCCGACATGGTCTTCGACAACGTCATCGTCGACATGTACCGGCATCAGAAGATCACGCGGACCGGCCAGGAGGTTCAGGAGGTGGCGCGCTGGATCGACGGCATGCTCGGCCAGCTCGCCGCTCAGTGCGAGGAACTGTCGCGGCAGCGGGACGCCCTCGCCACCCGCCGCGAAAACCTGCTTGAAGCCTGACGCCTCGCGTTCAGGCCAGGCCGGGAACGCCGCACAGACCGCACGCCCCGTCTGGGCCCACCTCGACCCGTACGGCCGTCCGGAGCCCGGCGTGTCCAACCACCTCCACCTCGGCCTGCCCGAGGTCGCGACGCCGGGACGACGGCACCGCGAATGTGCTTCTCAGGTGGTGACCGGGGCGTCGGCGATCCATGAGCCGTGGAAACCTGCCGGGACGGCCCGGGGCAGGTCGACGGCCGCTACCGGGGGTGCGGTCAGGTCTGCGGCGTCGAGCACCAGGAGCTGGGAGGCGCTGCCGTCGTGCCGGGTGGTGATCGACAGCAGCCAGCCGTCGTCCTCCCGGCGCGGACCGGTGGTGGCAGGTACGAAGACCGCCTCTCCGACGTAGATGCCCGGCTCCAGACGGTGACTGCTGACACCGCCGCCGACGAGGTCGTATTTGACGATCGCGGAGTCGTCGCTGGTGTAGAGGTAACGGGCGGCGCGGCCGACCCGCTCGTCGTCCAGGGTCGGGAACTCCACCGCGCGGTCGTCGAGCGGCTGCTCGGTGACGGTGCCGGCGGCGGGATCGAGAGTCCAGCGGTGGAGCCGCGCCGCGCCGTCGGGGGAGGCGGCCGCGGATGCGGCGGGGCCGGCCGGGTTCGCGGCGCCGCCCGCCACCCGCCAGACGGCGGTGAAGTCGGCACGGCTGTAGCGGACGGCGTCGAGCACGATACGCCCGCTGTCGTCCTCGTGGGCGTTGCCCACATGGAAGACGTAGCAGGGGGCGATGTCGAACCAGTGGACCGGGGCGTCGGGACGGTCGTGGCGCATGACCCCCAGCCGGGCGCCGTAGCGGTCGTCCCACTGGTAGGGCATGGTCGTGCCGACCAGATGCGGTTGGAAGGTGACCGGCAGGTCGAGCCAGACGACGTGATGCTCGGTGACGGCGAAGTCGTGCATCATGGTGCCGCCGGGGACCGTGACCTCGCGGCTGTGTACAAGTGCGCCTGATGCGTCCAGCCGGTGGTACGTCAGGTACGGCGGGCGCACCCCATAGCCGAAGAAGTGCAGGTCGCCGGTCACGGGGTCCTGTTTGGGGTGGGCGGTCATGGCCGTGGTCAGCCGGCCCTCGAAGTCCACGGCGCCGACCGTGTCGAGGTCGGGGGTGATCTGGTGCGGCAGGCCGTTCTCCACCAGGGCCAGGATGCGTCCGGCGTGCTCGATCACATGCGTGTTCGCCGACGCCACCGCCAGATCAGGGTGGCCGTCGGGTCGCACGTTCGGTCGACCGGCGAGCTTGCCGGTGTGCACCCAGCGATTGCGGTACCACTCCGCCCGGCCGTCGCGCAGCCGGACACCGTGCACCATGCCGTGCCCGATGAACCAGTGGCCGGACCGTTCGCCGGGCAGCGGGTTGGGGCCGTTGCGGAAGTAGCGGCCGGTCAGTTCCGGCGGCAGCGCGCCTGATACGGGCAGGTCGACGGCGTCGATCTCGTCGGGCACGGGAGTCAGGTAGGACATCTCAGCTCCTTCGTGAGGTCCCCCCGAGTTTCCACGTATCCAAATGGATATGTCAATTTGGATAGGTAAAGTGGGGTGCATGGCATTGCGATACGCCCTGCTCGGCCTCCTGTCGGAACGGCCCGCGAGCGGCTACGACCTGGCCAAGGCGTTCGAGGGCGAGCTTGGGTCCTACGCCTGGCACGCCGGACACAACCGCATCTATCCGGAGCTGGCGCGCCTGGTCGACGAGGGGCTGATCGAGCACGCCGATGAGGGGGCCAGGGGCCGCCGCACTTATGCGGTCACCGAGGCGGGGCGCACCGAGTTGCGCAACTGGCTGCTGACGCCACGCACGGGCGGCGCCGTCCGCAACGAGCCGGTGCTCAGGCTCTTCCTGCTGTCCGCGCTCGACCCCGAAGACGCCCGTAAAGTGCTGCGCGACATCGCCGACGACAGCGAACGCCAGATCGCAGAACTCGGCGAAGCGATGGCGGGGGACACACCGGTCTCACCCGACGGACGGCTCCCCTTCGGCTGGCTCGCCGCCGGCTACGGACTCCGCCAGTACGAGGCGTCTCACGACTGGGCCCGGTGGGCGCTCGGCGAGCTCGACAAGGTCGCGCGCCGATCTCCCCCATCACACTCTTAGTGCCCGGGCGCACCGGCAAGAGGGCGCGGTACGCCGAGGTCGAGGGAGTTTCCCGGCGTTTCTGCCGCCGGTGGTGGCGAACTCCGGGGTCTTCTCCCGGATCCTCGCGGTCGCGCCGGGCGGCGGCACCGCGAACGCTCGTCGCACGGCCCCCGAGCGGACGGCCGGGGACGGGTGGAGTGCGTTTCCGGGTTGTTGGGCTGACCGTTGCGGTGGGTCAGCCGGGGAAAGTGGAGTGACGGGGGAGAAGCGGAGTGGACGGCGCGCCCAGTGTCGTGCTGAGCGCGCGTGCTCACTTCTCAGCGGTTGCGAGCCCGATGCCGGGCTCGCGGTGTGTGCTCAGTGCGCGTGGTCGTCGTGGTCGTGCTCATCCTCGTCCTCGAGGATGCCGTCCGACGGCTCGACGCCGAGCATCGCCTCGCGGGGCTCCACGTCGGTCACGTGCTCGACCAGGCCGAGGACGTGGTCGGGCTCGATCAGCCACTGGAGGGCCGCCGCACCCGTGTCGTCCGCGTTGACCAGCTCGGTCTGCTCCTGGCGCTCGTCGTCGTCAAGCTCGGCGTCCGGGTGGCGGATCTCCGCCAGGGCCGCCGCCTGCAACGCCTTAACATCCTGAACCTCGACCACCAGGTCGACCGTCAGTCGAAGGTAGCGTCCGGTATCCGTTTCATCGCTCATGGTGGTTGATCCTAGTGCCAGCGGTCAGGGGAGCTTCCACTCGACAGGGGCGGCGCCCTGCTGTACGAGCAACTCGTTGGCACGGCTGAACGGGCGAGACCCGAAGAACCCGCTCCGCGCCGAAAGGGGGCTGGGGTGCGCCGACTCGATGCACGGCACCTGGCCGAGCATGGGGCGCAGGTTCCGGGCGTCACGGCCCCACAGGATGGCCACCAGCGGGCCACCCCGCTCGACGAGCGCGGTGATCGCCCGCTCGGTGACCTGCTCCCAGCCCTTGCCCCGGTGCGAAGCCGGCTTGCCGGGCATCACGGTCAGCACCCTGTTGAGGAGCAGCACTCCCTGCTCGGTCCACGGGGTGAGGTCGCCGTTGCCGGGCTTCGGATAGTCGAGGTCGGCCACGTACTCCTTGTAGATGTTCACCAGGCTGGCAGGCAGCGGGCGGACATCGGCGGCGACGGAGAAGCTCAGACCGATCGGGTGGCCGGGCGTCGGATAGGGATCCTGGCCGACGATCAGCACGCGGACCTCGTCGAGGGGCTGCTGGAACGCGCGGAGCACGTTGGCCCCGGAGGGGAGATACTGCCGTTCTTCGGCGATCTCCTGCCGGAGGAAGTCACCCATGGCGGAGATCTGCTCAGCGACGGGTTCGAGGGCCGTGGCCCATCCGGCTTCCATGATTTCGTTTAAGGGACGCCCTGCCATGGTGGGGAAGCCTATCGGCTTTTCGGGATCAAGGATGAAGTGTCGGTACAACCGCTCGGACGACAAATCTCTCGGCACGGCAGGGGCCCGGGCGCGTGCCCACCCCTGAGGGGCACGCGTCCGGGCCATACGAGCCGTCCGAGCCGCGGCGGGGGCTCCGGACCGCACGTCACCGGTCCGGAGCCGCCGCCGTCGCTTCGGGGCCCTACTTCACCGATCCGGCGAGCAGGCCCTGGACGAAGTACCGCTGGAAGGCGAAGAAGAGCACCAGCGGGATGATCAGCGACAGGAAGGCGCCGGGCGCGAGGATGTCGACGTTGGTGCCGAACTGCCGCATCTGGGACTGCAGGGCCTTGGTCATCGGCTGGTTGGCGCTGTCGGCGTAAACCAGGGCCACCAGCAGGTCGTTCCACACCCACAGGAACTGGAAGATCCCGAGCGACGCGATCGCCGGCTTGGCCAGCGGGAACACGACCGTCATGAAGATCCGCCACTCCGGCGCGCCGTCCATCCGCGCCGCTTCCAGGAGCTCGCGGGGGATGCCCACGAAGAAGTTGCGCAGCAGGAAGATCGCGAACGGCAGGCCGAACGCCACGTGGAACAGCACCACTCCGAGGATGGAGCCGAAGATGTCCAGCGCGCCGTACAGCTTGGCGATGGGGATCAGGGCGATCTGGACCGGCACCACCAGCAGGCCGATGACCACGAGGAAGATGGCGTCCCGGCCGGGGAAGTCGATCCAGGCGAACGCGTACGCCGCCATGGCCGCGATGCCGATGACCAGCAGCGTCGCGGGCACGGTGATCAGCACCGTGTTCCAGAACGACGAGGTGAACCCGGAGGCCAGCAGGTTGCTGTAGTTCTCGAAGGTGACCTGGGCCGGCTTGGTGAAGAGGGTCCACCAGCCGGTGGAGTTGTTCTCCTTCTCGCCCCGCAGCGAGACGACCAGCAGGCCGAGTGTCGGGACGAGCCAGAACACCGCGATGAGGACCAGGGCCACCTGGAGCAGGCCGCCGCCGATCCGGTCGACGAGGCGCCCGAGGAGGCCGCGCTGGATCGCACGCGCGTGCCCCGCCTCGGTCAGGGTTGTCATCGCTCGTCCCTCCTGAACCGCCGGATATTGAAGATCATGAACGGCAGCACCAGGATCAGCAGGAAGATGGCGAGGGCGCTACCCATGCCCTGGTTGCCGCCACCGCCGAACGACACGCGCCACATCTCCAGCGCGATCACGTTCGCCTGCGGTTGCACGGAACCCGGCGCGATGATGAACACCAGGTCGAAGACCTTCAGCACGTTGATGACCATCGTGACGAAGACCACCAGCAGGACCGGTGCGAGGAGCGGCACCGTGATCCGCCGGAACACCTGCCACTCGGTGGCCCCGTCGATGCGGGCGGCCTCCAGCGCGTCCCGCGGGATCGCCGAGAGCCCGGCCGCGATCAGCACCATCGCGAACCCCGCCCAGACCCAGATGTACGCGCCGATGATCGCCGGAGTGATCAGGGTCGGGCCGAGCCAGGTGAGGCCGTTGAACGACGCCTCGAAGTTCGACTGGGGAAGCCGTACGTCGTAGGAGCCCGCGGGCAGGCCGGAGAAGTAGAAGGTGCCGTCGGCGGCGGTCTCGGTGGTGGCCTTGACCTGGCCGCCCGCCACCGCCTCCACCGTGATCCCGGCGAGGCCCTTCTCGTCGCCGTCGATCTGGTTGACCGTGCCGCCGCCTCCGCGTACGACGTCGAGCCAGACGGTCCCGCTGAGGCCGCCCGCGGCGGCGGCCTTGGCCGGCGCGGCCTTCTCGACCGCGTCCGGCTTGAGGCCGACGAGCGGGATCAGGACCTGCTGGCCGGGCTGGACCGGCTGCCGGGTGACGACGTCGCCGTCCTTCAGCGCCACGGGGGCTTCGTCGTTCTCGCGGGGACGGGCCCCGGGATAGCCCTGGCCGCTGCTGAAGGTGTCGTGCACCGTGGTGATCACGGCGTTGGCGACGCCCTTGTCCGGGTCCTGCTCGTAGACGAGCCGGAAGATGACGCCGGCGGCGAGCAGTGAGACCGCCATCGGCATGAACAGGATGAGCTTGAACGCGGTCGCCCAGCGGATGCGTTCGGTCAGCACCGCGAAGATCAGGCCGAGCACGGTCACGATCAGCGGGGCCACCACGACCCAGATGATGTTGTTCCTGATCGTGGTGAGCGTGCTCGAGTCGCTGAAGATCGCGGCGTAGTTCTCCAGGCCCACGAAGCGGTCGCCCGCCGCGTCGAACAGGCTCCGGAAGATCGAGAAGATGATGGGGTAGATCACCCAGGCGGCCAGCAGCAGGAGCGCCGGGAGCAGGAAGAACACCGCGATCTTGGGCGACGGGCCGAGCCGCGCCGCGGCCGTGCCGGCGGCCGTGGGGCGGGGGGCCGTCGCGGTGCCGGTGCCGCTGGGGCGAGGGGCCGTCGCGGTGTCGGTGTCGGTGTCGGTGTCGGTGTCGGTGGCCGGGGGCCGCGCGACGCCGGGTTCAGTCTCTGCCGGTCCGGGGGAGCCCCCGGCGACGTCGTCGCCGGGGGCCTGCGGGCCGTCCAACCGTTCGGTCACGGCCTTCTCCCCTTACTTGGTGTAGGCCTTGGCGGCGTCCGCCTCGAGCTTCTCCTGGATCCCCTTGATGTCCTTGGGGTTGCGCAGGAAGTCCTGCAGCTGCTTCCACTCGCCCTTGCCGTCCGTGCCGCCGAAGGCGCTCGGCGCGAGGTCGGACATGTCGTAGCGGACTGCCTCACCCGAGGAGATGATCGTCTCGGCGAGCTTCTTGGTCAGCTCGTTCGGGTAGTTGTCGGGCGAGACGTTGCGGTTCGGGGAGAGGTAACCCGGCTCCTTGGCCCAGACCTCGCCGCCCTCCTTGGAGGCCAGGAACTCCAGCAGCGCCTGCGCGCCCTTGGAGTCCTTCATGACCACGCCGACGTCGCCGCCGAGCACGACCGGAGCGGTGTCCCCGACCTTCGGGAACGCCATGATCTTCGCCTCTTCGCCGACCTGGGCGCCCGACTGGCCCACGGAGGCGGCGACGAAGTCGGCCTCGATGACCATCGCGGCCTTCTTCTGGCCGTAGACCTGGGTGACGCAGGTCGGGAAGTCGGTCTGCAGCGCGCCGGACGACCCGCCGAGCATGAAGTCCTTCTTGCCGAAGATCTGGGCCATCTTCTCCAGCGCGGTGGTGACCGACGGGTCGGTCCACGGGATCTCGTGCTTGGCCAGCTTGTCGTAGTTCTCCGGGCCCGCCGAGGACAGGTAGACGTTCTCGAACAGGTCGGTGAGCGTCCACCCGGAGGCGGCGCAGAGCGCGAACGGGGCGGTGCCGGAGTCGGCCAGCGTCTGCGCGGTCTTGCCGATCAGGTCGTCCCAGGTCGCGGCCTCCTGGACGCCCGCGTCGTCGAAGGCCGACTGGCGGTACCAGACCAGGGACTTGTGCGCCGCCTTCACGAGCACGCCGTACACCTTGCCGCCCGCGGAGCCGAGCTCCTTCCAGTACGGCGTGTAGTTCTGGTCGATCTGCGACAGGACTTCGGGGGTGAGCGGCTTGAGCGCGCTCTGGTCGGCGTACTGCTGCACCAGGCCGGGCTGCGGCAGGATCGCCACGTCCGGCGGGTTGCCGCCCTCGATGCGCGGGCCGAGGTAGGCGCCGGTGTCCTCGCCCGTGGAGGCGTAGGTGACCTTGGCGCCGGTCTTCTCCTCGAACGCCCTGAGGACCTTCTCGAAGCTGGCCTGCTCGTCACCCGTCCACTTCGCCGCGACCTCGATGGTGGTGCCGGCGAGGGGCTTGGCCTCCGACGAGGCGGCGGCGTTTCCGGTGGTGGCGGGCTCGGACGGTGAGCTGCTGCACGCGGCTGCCGCGAGGGCGAGGGCGGCGGCCACACCGATCTTGAGCGGGGGGAGTTTCCGCATTGTCTATCCTCCGGTCTGAATGACCTCGCCGAGCTGCTGTTTCAGCTCGGTGACTGTTTCGTCGACGGGTTTGCCGAGGGTGAGCGCGCTGGAGACGGCGCTGGAGATGACCAGACTGAGCTGGTTGTAGTCGGCGGTGACCGGCCTCGGCCGCGCTGAGAGGATCGCCTCCTTGAGCACGGGCAGGTACGGGAACCGCTTGATGAGCTCCGGATCGTCGTACAGGTCGGCCCACACCGGGGGGAACGACCCCTGGGCGAGGACCAGCCGCTGGCACTCCGGTCCGGTGAAGTAGCGGATGAAGTTGAGAGCCGACTTCTGCCGCTTCGAGTACGCGCTGATGGCGAGGTTCTGCCCGCCCAGCGTGCTGGACCCCGGGCCGGTGCGGCCCGGGAGCCGGGTGACCTGGAACTTGCCGGCCACGGCGGAGTGCGTGGCCGGGCCGTACGCGTGCGGCCAGTTGCGGGTGAAGAGCAACTCGCCGCGCTGGAAGGCGAGCCGCGACTCCTCCTCCTTGTACGCGAGCGCCTCCTGGGGGATCCACCCCTCCTTGAGGCCGTCGGCGAGGAAGCTGAGCGCGGTCCGGGCGGTTTCCGGGTCCATCGTCACGGTCCGCGCGTCCGACGAGAGGATCGTCCCGCCGGCCGAGTGGACCGCTTCCGTGAAGTTCACCGTCAGTCCCTCGTACGTCAGGAACTGACCCGCATATCCACCTATGTCATATTTCTTCCCCAGGCGCTTGGCCTGATCGCGGAGCTCCGCCCAGGTCGTGGGCGGTTTGAGGTGCTCCTTCTTGAGGATGTCGGACCGGTAGTACAGCAACCCGGCGTTGCTCGTGAACGGCACGGCCCACAGCCGGTCCCGGTAGACGGCGGTGTCCACGACCGGACGCAGCAGCTTGCCCATGGGGAACAGGCCGCGGTCCAGCGGGACGATCCACCCGGCGTCGGCGAACTCCGCCGTCCAGACCACGTCCAGCCCGAGCACGTCATAGCGGTCGCTGTGCGCCTGCAGGTTGGCCACCATCTGGGCACGCTGCTCGTCGGCCGCCTCCGGCAGTTCGAGCAGCGTCACCCGTTCGGCGGGATGGGTCTGGTTCCACCGGTCGAGCAGCGGCCGGAGGTACGCGGTCGTGTCGCGGCCGATGGCGAGCGTGATCGGACCGGTGCCCCCGGTGCCGTCTCCCTGCGCGGGGCCTGGCTCGCCGCCGAACCCGGAACATCCCGCGAGCAGCAGGGTGGCCAGGAGCAGACAGCCGCGGCGAACCACGTGACCTCCGGATTAAGTCCGAGTTACATACGTGTTAGGTAGGTGCATGCATGTTATGCATAGCGATAATGTGGGCGTCAACGGGTGTATCCAGTCCGCTCGGTAACGTTCCGGTCACTACGCTCTGGGAGGTGTGCGCGTGCGGCTGCCGCTGCTGGCGCTCCTCGCGAAGGAACCTGCCCACGGCTACGAACTGAAGCATGCTCTCGAGAAGACGTTCGGAGACGCGTACCCGTCGCCGAACATCGGCCAGATCTACGTCACGCTCGGCCGCCTGGAGAAGGACGGCTTCGTCCGCGCCGTGGACGTCGAGCAGGTGAACCGGCCGAACAAGAAGGTCTACTACCTTACGGCCACCGGCCGCGAGAAGCTGGACGACTGGGTCGACGAGCCTACCGAGGGGCCGCGGGTGCGGGACGAGTTCTTCATGAAGCTCGTGCTCGCCCCGCTGACAGGCATCGCCGACCGGATGACGCTGGTCAACCGTCAGCGCCGCCACTACCTCTCGCTGATGCGGGACCTCAACGAACTCGCCGAGCGCACCGATCCGGAGAATCGGGTGGCTCTGCTGCTGATCGAGGGCGCCATGCTCCACCTGCAGGCCGACCTCGACTGGCTGGAACGCTGCCAGGAGGAACTTCCCTGATGCCCCCCACACCCCCCACGCTCCGAACCTTCCGCGCATCGCGTACCCCTGAGAGGGGCCGGTCGTGACCGGCGCCCCCGCGATCAAGGCGATCAACCTCGTCAAGATCTACCAGTCCGGCGGCGTCCCGGTTCCGGCCGTCCGCGGCATCGACATGCGGGTCGAGAGCGGGGAGTTCGTCGCCATCATGGGCCCGTCGGGTTCGGGCAAGTCCACTCTCGTCCACATGCTCGGCGGGCTCGACGTCCGGACGAGCGGGGAGATCTGGCTGGACGGCACCCGCGCCGACACCCTCTCCGAGAGCGGGTGGGCGCTGCTGCGGCGGCAGAAGGTCGGCTTCGTCTTCCAGTTCTTCAACCTGGTCGCCAACATGACCATCGCCGACAACGTCGAGCTGCCCGCGCTGCTGGGCGGGGCGTCTCCCCGCCAGGCCCGGGAGCGGCGCGAGTACCTCCTCGGTGAACTGGGGCTCACCGAACGGGCCGCGGCCGCTCCCGCGCAGCTCTCCGGCGGCGAGCAGCAGCGGGTCGCGCTGGCCCGCGCGCTGGCCAACCAGCCCCGGCTGCTCCTCGCCGACGAGCCCACCGGCAACCTGGACAGCCGCAACACCAAGGACGTGCTGCGCCTGCTGTCCGACGTGCACAAGAAGGGCCAGACGATCGTCCTCGTCACCCACGACGCGCGGGTGGCCAGCATGGCCGACCGCGTGGTCAGCCTCCTGGACGGCGAGGTCGTCGACGACGGCGCCCTGCCCAGGACGCGCCGCCGCCCGATGGGCACGGTCGGCGACGTCGTCGAGCTGCGAGGCTGAGGCGTGCGGGCGGAGCTGCGCTGGATCCGCGCCGACCTGCGGGCGCGCCGGGGGCAGGCGCTGCTCACGATCCTCACCGTCGCCGGGATCGTCACCGCGCTCATCACCGCCGCCACCCTGCTCGAAGACGGCACGAACCCCTGGCGCGGCCTGTTCACCCGGGGGAACGGCGCGCACATCTGGATCCACACCAAGGACACGCCCGACGTGGTCGCCCTGCGGTCGCTGGACGGCGTCACCGACCTCGCCGGGCCGTACCGGAGCGCGCCGGCCACCCTGGCCGCGCACGGGCGCAAGGTGCCCATCGCCCTGCAGGAGACGCCCGCCGCGTTCCAGGCCGTCGCGCGCCCACTGCTGCGCGAGGGGCGCTGGCTCGACGTGCGCGACCCGGACGCGGTCGTGGTCGAGCGGTCGTTCGCGCGCGAACTGGGGCTGCGGCCGGGCAGTCCGTTCCCGGTCACCGGCCTGAACGGCGCCTCGCACGCGCTGGTGGTGGCCGGGCTGGCCGAGAGCGGCGACCAGGGCTTCTACCCCGACTGGGCTCCGGGCCTGGTCTGGACGCTGGCCGGGACGCTCAACGTGGTCGAGCCCGCCGCCGGTCGCACCGAGAGCGTCATCGGGTTACGGCTCACCGACCCCGACGACACCGACCTCGTCGTGCAGCGCGCGGTCACCGTGCTGGACAACCAGGTGCAGCGGGTCTCCACCTGGCGCGAGGTACGGGCCTCGATGGAGCTCGACAACCGGCTGCTCGGCCTGCTGCTCGCGCTGTTCGGCATCGCGGGCCTGGTCGCCGCGGCCCTCGCCCTCGCCAACGCCACCGGCGGCCGGGTGCTCGGCCAGGTACGCGACATCGCCACGCTGAAGTCGCTCGGATTCACCCGGCGCCAGGTGACCTGGACCCTGGTCGCCGAGCACGGTGTCCTCGGCCTGCTCGGGATCGTGCTCGGGCTGGTCGCCGGCCGGTCGATCACCGTGTACGCGCTGCCGGACACCGTGGTCGTCCCGCTCTCGCCCGGGCCGTTCGCCGCGATCGCCCTCGGCACGGGGCTGGTGGTCCTGGGCTCGGTCTGGGTGCCCGCCTGGGGCGGCGGCCGGACGCCGCCGATCCCCGCCACGCCGGCCGCGCCCCCGAGCGGCCACCTGTCCCGGCTGGCCCGGCTGGCCCTGCTCGTACGGCTGCCGCCCGCGCTGGTGCTCGGCGCGCGGGACGCGTTCACGCGCAGGACGCCGGCGCTGCTCACGGTGTGCGGGGTGGCCATCCCGATGATGATGATCGCCATCGGGCTCGGCTGCTGGGCGACGCTCGACGACTTCATCCGCCATCCCGAGCGGGTCGGCCAGGCGGCCGCGCTGACCGTACGCCCGGGAGACCTGGCGGCGGACGAGGCACAGCGGCGGGCCGCGGCCGACCCGGACGTGGCGGCGGTCTATCCCGGAGCCGAGCCGGACGCGCTCGTGCCGTGGCAGACCAGGACGGTGCGCACCCGGGCGCTCGGCCGGTCCGCCGACCCCTATCCGTTCCCCGTCGTGGAGGGACGGATCTACCGGGACCAGGGCGAGGCGGTGGCCGGGCAGGGGCTGCTCGACCTGCTCGGCGTCCGCATCGGCGACCGGGTGCGGATGACGATCGGCGGCACCCCGCTGATCGTCAGGATCGTCGGCCGGGTCGTGGAGCCGGAGCACGACGGCGAGGTGCTGTCGTTCGGCCTGGACAGCCTGGCGGCCAAGGACGCGGTGCCGCAGTTCTACAGCATCGTGCTGCGCGAGGGCGCCGACCCCGCCGAGGTGCGGACCCGGCTCCTCAACGTGTCGCTGGAGGTCTCCCCGGTGGTGAACCCGGCCGAGCGGCTGGCGATCATCAGGGTGATCATCATCGCGCTGGTCGTCGTGCTGGCGCTGATCGGCCTGGCGAACCTGCTGACCGCGAGCGCGCTCGGGCTACGCGATCACGCGCCGGACCTCGCGGTGCTCAAGGCGATGGGGCTCACCCCGCGCCAGGTCATGGCGACGCTGGTGACCGGCACCGGCCTGCTCGCCGTCGGCGGCGTGGTCATCGGCACCGCGGCGGGCGCGCCGCTCGCGGCCGTGCTGATCGATCTGGAGGGCCGGGAGAGCGGTGTCGGAGCGGGGATCGGTCGCGCTCCCACACCGGGGATGCTCGCCGCCTCCATGCTGGTCGCGGTGGGCGCGTCCCTGCTCGTCACGCTGATCCCGGCCCGCCGGGCGGCACGCGCCCGGGTTCCGCACAGCGCCCGCTGACACTCCGTACGGCCCGCTGGACGCGTCACCGAAGGCGACGATCAAGGGGGTTGCAAGCGGTCGGTCGCAGACTGCGCCCAACGCAGCCTGAGAGGATCTTTGCGATGGTCATCCCCCACGCCCCGGCCGGCGACCCGATCGTCGGCGCAGCCATCCCTCCGCACGTTTCCGCCGGCCCTCGGAGGCGGCGGAAGCTCACGCGTGCCGCACTCGCCCTGGCCCTTCCGATCGTGGTCGCGTCCGCGATGACCGGCGGGGTCGCGGAAGCCGCCGCCCCGCAGTGGCGGGTCGTTCCGGGCACCACCCTCGGGCCGGACGGCGGCGGCCTGATGGAGGTGGCCGCGACCGGCCCGCGGGACGCCTGGGCGGTGGGGTACGCCTGCACCGTGGAGAAGCACGTGCCGTGTCCGGCGATCGCGCGCTGGAACGGCGTCCAGTGGAAGAACGCGACCATGCCCGCCTACCGCTTTCCCGCCGGGTACGACTCGGATATCTACACGTTCGACGCCGTCAGCGCGGCGTCCGGCGACGACGTGTGGGTGGTGGGCAACGGGCGCACCGTGCGGGTCGGGCACTGGAGCGGCGGAAGCTGGCGCATGTACCGGCCGTTCGGCGTGTCCGAGAACTACCAACTGTCCGACGTCGAGGTCGCTCAGGGACGGGTGTGGTTCGCCGGGACCACCAACGACAACCGCGGCGTCATCCTGAGCTGGAACGGGCGCACGGGGTTCACCAGCGAGTCCATCCACAATGGCGCCCTCGCCGCGGTGTCCGCCCGCAGCAGGACCGGCGAGATCTGGGCCGTCGGCCACTCCACCGACGGGCCCCTTGTCGTGCGGGGAACCGGGAAAGCCGGCGCCATGGGTTGGAGTGAGATCTCCGTCCCGAGGACCCCCGAGGGCGTTCTCACCCAGGTCTGGCCGATCAGCGCTGCCGACGTCTGGGCGATCGGTCACATCGGCGCCGGCCGCGACCTCGCGTCGGCGAAGCCGCTCATGCTCCACTTCGACGGCAGGTCGTGGACCCGGGTGCCCCTCCCGGTGAAGAAAGGCCGCCTCACCGGCATCACCGCCGACGCGTCCGGAGACATCTGGGTGACCGGCATCGACGCGTCCCACCCGAAGCAGGCGCTCTTCCTGCGGCAGTCGCGGGGCCGATGGACCACGACGTACGGGCCCGACTTCCGGTTCGGCGAGGTGCGCGCGGTGAGCATCACCCGGATTCCCGGCTCGAACGGTATGTGGGCCGTCGGCCGGAACGGCGACGGCGACGGCGGGATGGACGGGGAGAAGACGTCCATCCTCCGGTACGGCTGACGCTGCCTGGCGCGGAGGCCAGCCCCGCGACTCCTGGCAGGTGCCCCTGCGCTGTCAACCAGATCGCCCAGCGCTCAGGCGAAGCAGCTGGAGGGAATTGATCCGCGCTCGCTCCGCGGGCTCTCTCCTCGAAGGCTGTCGCGCACCGACCTGTGTCCGCCGCGCCCGCGCCGGACCGGACCCTCAATGGAGGAGACGATGAGTCCTCTACGGAAGATCATGGCAGCCGCTGCGATGGTCCTGACCGCTGTTTCGGTGGCCTCCCCATCGGCGTCGGCGGATACCTCCCGGGCCGCCACCACCGCCCGCTATCAGTACCGCGCCTACCACGGCCTGGATGAATGGGGGTTCATCTCCTCGGTCCCGAAGTCCGGCTCGGGGTTACGTCCGGTGGTCATCACGAACGGACAGCAGAAGTCACAGGAAAGATATGCCATGTTCTGGGACAACAGGCCTGGGCCCGACTGGAAGCTGGGCGGGGGTTCCAGTGGGAGCGGCACCTATCAGCAGGAATTCGATCGGCTCACCGCGCAGGGCTACCAGCCCACCATGGTGACCGCGACGGGTAGCGGATCGAGCGCCAGCTTTATTGCCATTTGGGAGAAGAAGCCGGGCAAGTTCTACGCCCGCCACGGCCTCAGCATCCCCGAATTCCAATTGGCCAACAACAGCTTCAACGCCAACGGCTACATGCCGATCTCCGTCAACCTGTACGGCACGCCGTCCGACCCGCGCGTGGTGGCGGTGTGGGCGGCCAGGCCGTCAGGCGTCTTCGCGCACGTCACGGTCTCCTCGTCCGCGGCCGAGTACCAGAGCGATTTCGAATACAACGTCAAGCGCGGATTCCGATCGTCCGCCATCGCGGTGAGCCCTGACGGCAAGGGCTATCTCGCTGTCTGGCGCAATGACAGCATCGGCGCCTGGTACTCCTTCCACGCGATGAGCGCCGCTCAGTACCAGGCGCGGTTCGACGAGATGACGGCCAAGGGCCTGTACCCGATCTGGATCGACATGGAGAACGGCGTCTATGCCGCCGTGTTCACCGCCAGGTGACGGGCCTTCCGTGGATGCCCGTCCGGTTGGGGCGCGCGCCGAAGGCGCTCGCCCCAACCGACGAGAAGCAGACGAGAGCCGGGAGGACGGTTCTCAGGGGCGGATCGAGAACCAGTAGAACCCGTGGCCCGGCAGGGTCAGCAGGTACGGCCGCTCGCCGATGACGGGGAAGGGGACCCCGCCGCGGCACTCGACCGGCGTCATACCGGCGAACCTGCGCAGGTCGAGCTCGACCGGCTGCGGATGCTTGGACAGGTTGTTGACGCACAGCATCCGGTCCTCGCCCTCCTCACGGAGGAAGGTGAGCACGGCCGGGTTCGGCGACCACAGCTCGATGTAGTCGCCGGTGCCGAACACCGGGTGCTCCCGCCTGATCTGCAGCATCCGCCGGGTGAAGTGGAGGAGCGACGACTCGCTCTTGAGCTGCGCCTCCACGTTGACCGACTGGTAGCCGTAGATCGGGTCCATCACGGCGGGCAGGTACAGCCGGCCGGGGTCCGCGTTGGAGAACCCGGCGTTGCGGTCCGGGCTCCACTGCATCGGCGTGCGGACCGAGTCGCGATCCTCCAGCCAGATGTTGTCGCCCATGCCGATCTCGTCGCCGTAGTACATGACCGGCGAGCCCGGCATGCTCAGCAACAGCGCGGTGAACAGCTCGATCTGGTCCCGGTCGTTCTCCAGCAGCGGGGCCAGCCGGCGCCGGATGCCGAGGTAGGCCCGCATCCGCGGGTCCTTGGCGTACTCGGCGTGCATGTAGTCGCGCTCTTCCTCGCTGACCGTCTCGAGCGTCAGCTCGTCGTGGTTGCGGAGGAAGATGCCCCACTGGGCGTTCTCCGGCAGCTTCGGCGTGCGCGACATGATTTCCGTGATGGGTTCCCGGTTCTCCCGGCGCACGGCCATGAAGATGCGCGGCATCAGCGGGAAGTGGAACGCCATGTGGCACTCGTCGCCGCCGGTCGTCGGGTCGCCGAAGTACTCGACCACGTCCTCGGGCCAGCCGTTCGCCTCGGCGAGCAGCACCCGGTCCGGGAAGAGCCGGTCCACCTCGGCCCGCACCCGCTTGAGGTACGCGTGCGTCTCGGGCAGGCCGGAGCAGGACGTGCCGTCGCGCTCGAAGAGGTACGGCACGGCGTCCAGCCGGAACCCGTCCACGCCCAGGTCGAGCCAGAAGCGGAGCACTTCCAGCATGGCGTCCTGCACGGCCGGGTTGTCGTAGTTGAGGTCCGGCTGGTGGTGGAAGAACCGGTGCCAGTAGTACTGGCCGCGCACCGGGTCGTACGTCCAGTTGGACTCCTCGGCGCCGATGAAGATGATCGGCGCGTCGGGGTAGCGCGTCGGGTCGTCGGACCAGACGTAGAAGTCGCCGAAGGGGCCCTCGGGGTCGTGCCGGGACGCCTGGAACCACGGGTGCTTGTCGCTGGTGTGGTTCATGACGAGGTCGGTGATGACACGGATGCCGCGCTCGTGGGCGGCCTCGATCATCTTGATGAAGTCACTGAGATCGCCGAACTCCGGAAGGATCTTCAGGTAGTCGGCGATGTCGTACCCGCCGTCCCGCAGCGGGGACTCGTACAGCGGCAGCAGCCAGAGGCAGTCGATGCCCAGCCACTTGAGGTAGTCCATCTTCTCGATGAGCCCACGCAGGTCGCCGGTGCCGTCACCGTTCGAGTCCTTGAAACCGCGGACCAGCGCCTCGTAGAAGACCGCCCGTTTGTACCAGTGGGGGTCTTGTGAGGTGAAGTCCTCGATCTCGGGGGTGGGCATGAGGGCGCCGAGGCTGAGCCCGGCGGTCTCGCGAGCCGGCACGGGGGCGTGGCGGCTCGTGGATCCAGCGACCGGCGGTGCAGCCGGGATGAGGTTGCTGGGCGCCGTGACCTGGGGGGACAGATCGGCGGCAGCCTCGGAATCGGGTTCCGGGCATGGCGAAGCAGCGTTCATCTGGTCTCGCTTGATGAAGAAGGGGTGGGGGTGGCCTGGTCACACTCCGCAGCTGTATGCCAGCTCATGCCATATACATAACAAGAAACTACCATCAGCCCGGGTTTGACAAGGAGTCGTTACCTCGTCCTGACAAGTGCTTTTCGTCTGTTGCCGTCTGGTCGCGCACAGTTATCTCGCTGTCGCCCGCAGAGTCGCCCGCAGAGTCGTGCGCGGGCGACGGCGAGGCCGCCGGAACGGAGTCGGCGGCGGACGAGACGCCGAGGTGCGGCGCGGGTCAGCCGACGCTCCCCGCCCACGGTGGCGTGAGGTCGCCGAAGACGGTCAGCCGAGGTTCCCGGCCCACGGCGGCGTGAGGTCGCCGAGGACGTCCTCGTAGTCGGCCAGCCAGGTGCCGAACAGCACCAGGCCGCGCAGCCAGAACCGGGAGTTCCATGAGCCGAACGACGCCAGCGCGTCCGGCCCCTCGGCCACGACGTCCAGCATCTGGGGCGACATCAGGCCGGGGATCGTCGCGGCCTTCAGCAGCATCCGGTGGTTCCACTCCCGGGCGACCGGCCCGTTCGAGCGCAGCGGCACCCGGCGGTGCGGGAGCGCGCCGTTGGTGGACGGCAGCGTCGCGACCTTGAGGTTGGCCGCCCGCAGGATCTCCCGGTAGAACTTGCCCCCCTCCTTGCGGGTGACGGGCACCGAGAGGGCCGCGTCGAAGAACTCCGGGTGCAGGAACGGGAACACCGGCGTGGCCTCCGGGCCCACCAGGTTGACCGGGGAGCGGGCGATGCCCCGGGCGGTGCGCGTGTGCAGCACGCTGAGCGGCAGCTCGGAACGGTGGCCGTGCAGCATCGAGGTCGCCCGGGTGAAGGCCGCGCGGACCCTGCCGTCCATCCAGCCGAGCGCGGCCTCGCCGAGGACGGGCATGTGCGGCTCGCCGGTCGCCAGCGCGGCCAGGAGCGCCTCACGGCGGGAGGCGCCGGTCCCGGCGTCCACCGCGTCGGCGGTGATGAGGAAGTTCTTCATCAGCGGGCCGCCGGCCAGGCCGTCCACCACCGGTCGCCCCGCCGCGTGGACCTCGCGGGCGAACGGGGAGTACCAGGCGTGGTGGCTGGTCAGGTACTCCAGCCGTCGCGCCGCCCACAGCGCCTCTTCCGGGTATCTTTCGGGATATTGCGGGATAATCCGATGCGCCAGGCCGAGTTCCCGCGTGATGTAGCGCGCGAAGTCGATGTCGTTGTCCAGCCCGTCGTCCGGACTGGTCGTCCACGACTCGACGTCCATCTCCCTGGCCACCGCGACGCTCGCCAGCAGCCGCGAGTCGTACCCGCCGCTCACCGGGACCAGCACGCGGTCGTACGGCGCGAGCGCGTCGTGCAGCAGCGCGACCAGGTCGCCGCCGGTCACGCCCCGGTCGAACGGCTCCTCACGCACCCAGCGCGGCGCCCGCCGGTCCACCCGCATCCGCCGGTCGGCCCGGGACCAGATCAGCGCGGACGCCCCCGGCAGCCGCTTGACCTGCCGGTACGGGGTGTCCTCAAGCAGCGGATAGGTCAGCTTGAGAATGGCGGCCCAGGCGTCCCAGTTCACCTCGTACGGCGTGCGCGCCAGGGCGAGCAGCGGCTCGATCAGGCCCGCGAAGTAGATCACGTCGCCGTCGGCCAGGTAGTAGACGTCGTCCAGGCCGAAGGCCCCGGTGTGCAGGATCACCTCGTCCGGCTCGTCGATCAGGCCGGGCGTCTCGTAGGTCTCGGCCGCGGACAGCCAGCCCGGCCGGGCACCCGTCCCGGCGGGCACGCCCGGAAGCCCGCCTCCCGGAGCGGCGCTCGCCGTCAGGCGGCCGCCCCAGGCGAAGGCGGCGTGGCCGGAATCGCCCGCCTGGCCCCGCTCCCCGCTGTCCGACGCGTCTGTCCCCGTGCCGTACGGGCGGATGGGCGCGGAGGTGAGAAGGGCCGCGTCCGGCGTCCGGTGGACCAGCCGCACGGCCGGGCCCGAGCGGGCCAGCACGTCCAGCCTGGCCGGATCGAAGGGCCCGATGGCACCACACACGTACGGCCTGGCCTGGTATCGCGGCCACTCACCTTTGCGCACCGTTTGCCCTCCTTCTACTTCGACGGGAGAGTCTACGGATTTAGGCCACCACCCAACGACGCGCGAAACCGCGCGGCCCGCTCAGCCGCCGCCCTGGCGGGCTCACCGCCCGGCGACCTCCCACAGCGCGCCCACCGGCATGGCCCGCAGTTTCGGCCCGAAAGGCAGCGTCTGCGTCCCCGTGTAGAGGACGACTCCCGCGACGAAGTCGTCACCCAGCCGGTCCGCCAGATGGCGCAGCCCCTTGAAGTCTTCCGACCGGACGGTGGAGGAAGCCTTCACCTCCACGCCGACGACCTTGCCCTGGCGGTTCTCCAGGACGGCGTCCACTTCGATCATGTCCTTGGTCCGGTAGTGGAAGAGCTCCGCACGTTGATCGGACCAGGTCAGCTGACGGGCGAGTTCCGTTAGCACGAATCCCTCAAGGAGTGGTCCGAAGGGGCCTTCGGGGCGTACCAGGCTCCGGGCGTCGACGCCGAGAAGGTTCGCCGCGACACCGGAATCGACGAAAGCCACCTTGGGGGTGGATGTCGCTCGCGAACTCAGGTTCCGCGACCAGGCGGGGATGCGCTTGATCAGGAAGACCTCTTCGAGAAGGCTCAGATATCGGCTCGCGGTGTTCCCGGGCAGTCCGGCGCCCCGGCCGAGCGAGGCACTGAGCAGAAGTTGCCCCGATCGTGCCGCGACGAGCCGTACGAGCTGTCGCATCTCACTCGTCCGCTCGATCTCCGACAACTGGCTGACGTCGCGGGCGATGAGATCGGAGACGTAGGAGTCGAGGAAGCGTTCCCGCCGCCGCGGATTGGTCCGCGCCACCGCCTCGGGAAATCCACCGCGGACCACTCGCGCCGCGTAATCGCCGCGTGTCACGGCAGAGGTGTGGTGGAGGTTCTCGCCTTCGGCGAAGATCGCATCCACGAATCCGTCGGGCGCGCCGTCGATCTCTCCCTGGGAGAACGGCCACAGCTCGACCGTCTCCATGCGCCCGGGCAATGTGTCGGGCAACGTACGCAGGCCGAGCACCCGCGCGGACCCGGTCAGCAGATAGCGGCCGGGGCGGGGATCCTCGTCGACCTGCTCCTTGATGGCCAGGAGCAGTTCCGGGGCTCGCTGGATCTCGTCGATCACCATGAGCTCCGGGAACGCCACGAATCCGCCCGGGTCGGCGAGTGCGGCCTGCCGTACGGCGGGCGCGTCGAGATTGCGCCACTCCGCCGTCCGATCCTTCGAGATCAGTCGCACGAGCGTGCTCTTGCCGCACTGTCGTGCTCCGTTGAGGAGCACCACGCGGGTGTCCGACATCGCCTCCGCGACCGTACGTTCGGCATGGCGCGGAACGACCCGGCCCAACGGCGTCTGAGAAGGGGTGACCACCAGGTCACGATGCCACACAGACGCGCGCGGGAGAAGCCGGTGTGGCGAGATGGCCGCTGGGTGTGTGGACGGATAGTCGCCGGGGGCGTGGCGAGATGGTCGCTAGGTGTGCGGATGATTCGTCGCCGGTGCCGTGGACGATTCGCCAGCGAGCCTGGGCCGGATTCGCGGGGTATGTCGTGGCGCTTCGCCGGTAAGTTCATGATCGGCGGGATCTTGGGGGCTATGGAGCGCTTCGCGATGGTTCGGGGAGCTGAGATCGATCCAAGTGATCTGCGAATATTGTGGCTCCCGCCTTTTCGGACTACCGCGGAGTGACCCATGAGCGAGACGAGCGACCTCGAGAGCGTCAAACGCGCATTGGCGCAGGCCGTCGAGGAGGCCGCGGGGGCGGCGGAGCTGTCCCGGCTGCTCACCGAGTACGAGCGGCGGCTCGACGAGGTGGCGCGCTCGGAGGCCGAGGCACTGACGCGGATGCGCGAGGCCGAGGTGCGGGCGCGGAGGGCCGAGCGGCAGAACGCGCAGCTCGCCAAGCAGCTGGCCGAGCAGCGCTACCAGACCGAGGTCGCCACCTGGAAGCTCGCCTCGGTGCAGGACAGTCGCTGGCTCAAGCTCGGCGACGCCCTGCACACCAAGAGCCCCGGCACGGTGGCCCGGACCCTCAAGGAGCCGGTGAAGAAGCGGCCCGCGCCCAAGCGTTCCGAGTTCAAGCCGGAGCTGCCGGACGTCGGTGAGCCCCCCGCGACGCCGGCCGCGCCAGACCCGCGCGCGCCGCAGGTCTCCGCGCCCATGGTCGACGGCTTCGAGGTGCCCAAGGGGCCGCTGGCCCGGCCGTACCTCACCGTGGCGTCGATCGTGGACCGGCAGACCGAGGCGCTGCTGCGCTACGAGTGGCGGCAGGTGACGAACTTCGGCCCCGAGAACTGGGCCGCGATGCTCGACCAGCACCAGCCGCACCTGCTCTTCGTCGAGTCCGTACAGCCCGGCCCGCGGCAGGGCAACGGCGGGCGCTGGCTGGAGGCCCTGGCCGGGGAGTCGCGGGCGCTGCGCGACCTTGTGGAGGCGTGCCGCAAGCGCGGCGTCAAGACCGTCTTCTGGCACTCCGGCGGCGCCGTCTCCCGCGCGGTGCCGGCCGCCGAGCACTTCGAGTACGTGCTGACGGCGACCGAGGCCCGGGTCAGGGAATGGAAGGCCGCGCTGCGCCACGATCGCGTCGGCGTCCTCCCGATGGCCGTCCAGCCGCGCATCCACAACCCGATCCCCGCGATCGGCGGGCGCACCTCCGACGTCTTCACGCTCGGCCCGGTGGCGCTGCCGGTGCCGCCCGTCGAGGTGAGCGAGCCGGACCAGGCCGGCGCGGCGCCGCGGGCGGAGGCCGCCGAGCCCGCCCCGGGCGGCCGCGCCTGGCAGCCGCTCCCCGGGCAGGACGACGACAAGACGTCCTACGACGACGTGCTGACCGCGTACCGGCGGGCCGGGCTGGTGGTCGCCGTGGCCGACGCGGACGCGCGGGTGGTCGCGGAGATCGCCGCCTGCGCCACGCCCGTGCTCAGGCTGGCCGCGGGCGTCAAGCCCGAGGTGACCGTGGCGCAGGCCGAGGCGCTGCTCGCGGACGCCGCGGGCCTCGAGCGCGAGGCCCACCTGGGCTGGCGGCGGACCGTTCCGATCACGCCGCTGCTCGACCCGATGTTCGACGTGGTCGGGCTGCCCAACGTCCGCAACACCGGCACCGTCTCGGTCATCGCGGCCGTCCAGGGCGCGGCCGAGCTGGAGCACCTTCTGGACCAGATCGCGCGCCAGGCCCACGTGCCGGGACAGCTCGTCATCGTGGCCGAGGGACTGGACGCCGGGCTGGTCGAGAAGAGCGCCCGCCAGATCCTCACCCCGCTCCAGACCTCCGCCGAGGCCGCCCCGGGGCTGTCGCTCCCGCAGGGCGTGGCCGTCCTCCAGGACCTCGTCGTACGGGTGCCGGACGCCCCGATGACGCGGGGCGCGGCGCTCGACCGGGCGCTGCGGATGGCTGAGGGCGACTACGTCGCGGTCTTCGACCCCCGCGACGTGTACGGCCAGCATTACCTGTCCGATCTGATCCGCTACTTCGGCTCGACGGAAACCGAGATCGTCGGGAAGGCGTCGTTCTACGCGCACCTGCCCGAGGTGGGGGCCACCCTCCTGCGCCAGCCGGGCGCCGAGCACAGGTTCCTGCCCGAGATCGGCGGCGGGACCCTGCTGGGCCGCCGCCAGGCGCTCGCCGAGCTCGGCTTCGCCGACGTCTCGGACGACTGGGACGAGACGCTCATGCGTCAGTGCCGGGCCGACGGGGTCCGGGTGTACTCGGCGGACCGGTACTCCTATGTCTGTGTGCGCGAGTCCGCCGTCGGCCGCCTGCTCGGCTCCGCCCAGCTCCAGGGCTACTTCCCCGTCGAGCCCCTCGCCCTGATCTAGCCGCACAACCGGGGATTTCGCCGGACACTGGCTAGGCTGCCGGGATGACTCCTGACCTGCTCGCCGAGCTCCTCGGGGCGCCGCCCGCGCCATGGGGATCGTGGGCGAGTGAGGCGGTCTACGGCTCGCCGGTCGCGTTCCGTGCCGCCTCGGGGCGGCCGCCGCGCGAGGTCGCCGCGGAGATCGCGGAGCGCCTGCGCGAGCACCGCGGGATTCAGGAGGTCAGGGTACGGCCCGACGGGCTCCTGCTGATCGCGGTGACGGCGCCAGGCGAGGTCGCCGGTGAGATCGTGCGGAAGGGGCCGCCGGAGATCCGCGAGCCCGCCGCGCTCGCCCCGGACTTCCCCCGCACGTGGGACAACCCCGGGTTCGTCGTCCGGTACGCGTACGCGCGGGCGGCGGCGGTACGGCGCTGGGCGCGCGCTCTCGGCGTCCCCGAGGAGGGGTTCCGGCCCGAGGCGCTGGACGATCCACGCGAGCGCGCCGTGTTGCGGCTGCTCGCCGAGCTGCCGAGCCGTATGACGAGCCGCGACCCGGCGTGGGGGACGTACGCGGGGCAGCTCGCGCTCGCCTACCACGACGCGCACGAGCACTGCCCGGCCGTGCCGTGGGGAGATCGGCCCGCGGGCGACGTCCACACCGCCCGGCTCCGGCTGGCGGCCGCCGTACAGGCCGTCCTGGCCGCGGTCGTGGCGCCCGCTCTGCCCGAACGGCTGTGACGGCGTCCGGTGCCGGCTTCACCCGTCCTTCCACAGTCGTGCACCGCCGTCACGACCGTGGCCGGAGCGGAGACGATCGGGGGACGCCGCAGGGGAGGGCGCTCCCGGGCCACGGAAAAGGAGGTTCACTATCTTCGGGGCTTTGCAACGAATTTTTCGTTGGAACGATGATATTCCCGCATTTCATATGGTCGTCTGTCTCGCCTATCGGTCATCCGTCTCGCCGTGCCGGTGGGGTCGGATAGCCTCGTTCGGGTGAGCCGATTCGCCCATTCCGCCGGTGACGGGCACGCTGAAGCGCTGCCCGAGGTACCACCGCACGCCCCCACAGATCTGAACACCCTCGATCCGGCGATCTGGACGCGAACGTCCGGCCGCATCGACGGTGCGATCACGATCGGCGGCGTCGACGTACGCGATCTGGCGGCGCAGCACGGCACGCCGCTCTACGTGGTCGACGAGGAGGACTTCCGCTCCCGCTGCCGCGACTATCGCGCGGCGTTCAGCGACGGCGAGGTCCACTACGCGGGCAAGGCGTTCCTGTGCCGGGAGATCGCCCGCTGGATCCAGCAGGAGGACCTCGGCCTCGACGTGTGCAGCGCGGGCGAGCTCGCGGTCGCGCTGAGCGTCGGTTTCCCGCCCGAGCGCATCACGATGCACGGTAACAACAAGTCGCTCGCCGAGCTGGAGCGGGCCGTCGACGTCGGCGTCGGCCACATCGTGGTCGACTCGTTCGAGGAGATCGCCCGGCTCGGGTTCCTCGCGGAAAAGTACGGCACCCGCCCCAAGGTCATGATCCGGGTGACGGTGGGCGTCGAGGCGCACACGCACGAGTTCATCGCCACGGCGCACGACGACCAGAAGTTCGGCCTCTCGCTGAACAGCGGCGCGGCGGCGGAGGCGGTCCGGCGCATCCTGGCGCTGCCCCAGCTCGAACTGGTCGGCCTGCACTCCCACATCGGGTCCCAGATCACCGACACGGCCGGCTTCGAGGTGGCGGCGCACCGCCTCGCCGCGCTGCTCGTCCAGGTCAAGGAGGAGCACGGCGTCGTCCTGCCCGAGTTGGACCTCGGCGGCGGCTACGGCATCCCGTACGTCCAGGGCGACGACGTCCTGGACGTGAAGGAGCTCGCGGACAGCCTGCGCGACATCATCATCAAGGCGTGCGAGGCGGCCGGCCTGCCCGTGCCCCGGCTGACCGTCGAGCCGGGCCGGTCCATCGCCGGGCTCGCCGGTGTGACGCTCTACGAGGTCGGCACGGTCAAGGACGTCGAGGGCCTGCGCACCTACGTCAGCGTGGACGGCGGCATGAGCGACAACATCCGCACCGCGTTGTACGGCGCGGACTACACCGCGACGCTCGCCTCCCGTGAGAGCGAGGCCGAGCCGATGCTCTCCCGCCTCGTCGGCAAGCACTGCGAGAGCGGCGACATGGTCGTGCGCGACCTGTGGTTCCCCGCCGACCTCGCGCCGGGCGACCTGGTCGCCGTGGCCGGGACCGGCGCGTACTGCCGCTCGCTCGCCAACAACTACAACTACCTGCCCAAGCCGGCTGTCGTGGCGGTGGCCCACGGCCAGTCGCGCGTCATCGTGCGCCGGGAGACCGAGGACGACCTCCTGAGGGGACAACTGTGACCAAACCGCTGAAAATCGCGCTGCTGGGCTGCGGGGTCGTCGGCTCGCAGGTCGTCCGGCTCCTGCGCGAGCAGGAGAACGACCTCGCCGCGCGCGTGGGCGCCCCGCTCGAACTCGCCGGGGTGGCGGTGCGCAAGATCGGCCGCAAGCGCGACACCGAGATCGACCCGGAGCTCCTCACCACGGACGCCGAGAGCCTGGTGACCCGTGACGACGTCGACATCGTGGTCGAGGTGATCGGCGGCATCGAGCCGGCCCGGTCGCTGATCCTGTCCGCGATGGCCTCCGGCAAGTCCGTGGTCACCGCCAACAAGGCGCTGCTCGCCGAGGACGGTGCCACCATCCACCGCGCCGCGCGCGAGAACAACGCCGACCTCTACTTCGAGGCCAGCGTCGCGGGGGCGATCCCGCTGCTGCGCCCGCTGCGGGAGTCGATGGCCGGTGACCGCGTCCAGCGGGTGCTCGGCATCGTGAACGGCACCACGAACTACATCCTCGACAAGATGGACTCCACCGGCGCGTCGTTCACCGACGCCCTGGAGGAGGCCCAGGCGCTCGGCTACGCCGAGGCCGACCCGACCGCCGACGTCGAGGGCTTCGACGCCGCGGCCAAGGCGGCGATCCTCGCGGGCATCGCCTTCCACACCCGGGTCACCGCTGCGGACGTGTACCGCGAGGGCATCACCGAGATCACCGCGGCCGACGTCGCCTCGGCCAAGGCCATGGGATACGTCATCAAGCTGCTCGCCATCTGCGCGCGGTCCGACGACGGCGGGTCCGTGGGCGTCCGGGTCCACCCCGCGATGATCCCGAGGTCCCACCCCCTCGCGGGCGTCCGCGAGGCGTACAACGCGGTCTTCGTGGAGGCCGAGTCGGCCGGGCGGCTGATGTTCTACGGCGCGGGCGCGGGTGGCGCGCCCACCGCCTCGGCGGTGCTCGGCGACATCGTCGCCGTCGCGCGCAACCGCATCGCGAACACCCGGGGCCCCGAGGAGTCCACGTACGCGGACCTGCGGGTGCACCCGATGGGTGACAGCATCACGCGGTGCCATGTCTCCCTCGACGTGGCGGACAAGCCGGGCGTCCTCGCCAGGGTGGCCGAGATCTTCGCCAAGCACGACGTCTCCATCCAGACCGTCCGCCAGGAGGGTAGGGGCGATGACGCCCAGCTCGTCATCGTCTCCCACCGGGCCACCGACGCCGCGCTCCAGGCGACGATCGGGAGCCTGCGTGAGATGGACATCGTCCGCGCGGTCGCCGGCGTCATGCGGGTCGAAGGCGACGAGGCCCCGTAAAGAGGCCCCGTAACGAGGCTCCGTAACGAGGCCCTGTAACGGGCTCTCCGGCATCTCCTGCCCCTCGGGCCTCGCAATTCCGATATATCTGGGAATGTGAGGCGCGAGGGGCGCGCCCGTAGGCCGGAAGGCCGGACACCGCGGGGACGTGAGATGCGCAGAACACTGTGGGCGACACTCGCGCTCTCCGCTCTCGCCGCCTCGGTGTTCGCGGGGCCGGCCGCCCACGCGGCGTCGCGTCCCGCACTCCAGGCCGCGAGCCGTCCCGCCGTCGCGGGGGGGACCGCGGCCGCCGCCGTACCGGCGGCCAAACCGACGGCGAAGCCCGGGAAGAGCCCCAAGCCGAGGCCCGCGCGACGACCCACGACGGTCGTCGCGCTCACCTTCGACGACGGCGACCGCAGCCATGCCGTGGCCGCGAGGCTGCTGGAGAAACACGGGCTGCGCGGCACGTTCTACGTCAACAGCGGCGATCTCGGGACGTCGGGCAAGCTCTCCCGCCGCCAGGTGACCGCGATCGCGAAGGCGGGCCACGAGATCGGCGGCCACACGGTGGACCACGAGCGGCTGACCGACCTCGACCCCGAGGAGCAGGCGGAGACGATCTGCGCCGATCGTCGCGCCCTCCTCGGAACGGGCCTCCAGGTGCGGACCTTCGCCTACCCGTACGGCGCGGTGGACGCCACCGCCCGGCAGGCCGCGCGGGACTGCGGCTACAACGCGGCGCGGACCATCGGCGGCATCGCCCAGCGGCCGTGCCGCGACTGCGTCGTGGCGGAGCCCGCCCGGCCCGAGCGGCCCTACGAGATCCGCACGCCGGGATCGGTCCGCGAGAGCGCCACACTGGCGGCCCTGAAGGGCTACGTGATCCGCGCCGAACAGGGCGGCGGCGGCCTGCTCCCGCTGGCCTTCCACAAGGTGTGCGCGCGAGGCTGCGGCACCTTCTCGGTCCGTACGGACGTGCTCGACGGGTTCCTCGCCTGGCTGGCCAGGCGTGAGGGGCACGGCACGGCCGTCCGCACGCTCGGGGACGTCACCGGGGGCCGGGTGCGTCCCGTCCCCGCCGATCCCGCCGCCCCGTAACACGGAGATGTCAGGTTGCGGGGGGTTCGGGGCGGTCGCGGAGCAGGCGGCGGGCCTTCCTGATCGCCCGGCGCACGACCGTCAGGTCGCGCTCGCGCCGCAGGCGGACCGCCTCGACCCGCCACTGTTCGGCCTTGGCCCGCCACCGGGCGGTGTCCGCCTTGCCCTTCGCGGCCTCCTTCCGCAGCCGGGCGACCTCCTTCTCCAGCGCCGTCAGGCGTGACTTCACCCGTCCGCCGTCGATCTTGCGCTGGACGGCCAGCGCCTTCCAGTGGGCGGCCTCAGTGTTGCGGCCGCGCCGGGGCGGCCGGTCCGCCGGGTCGAGCCGGGTGAAACCCCAGGTCTCCCCGTCGAGCCACTCCACGCCGAAGGTCTCGTGGATCACCTCGTCGAGGTGCTCGCCGTCCTCGGCCAGGCGCGCCGCCCGCGCGACGGACGACGTCCGTTCCAGGCGGGCGCACAACACGCCGCCGGTGTCCTCGTCCAGAGCCACGCACAGCAGCCCGAGGTCGCCCTCCTCGGCGTACTTGATCAGCCGGTCGAGCGTGTCGGCCGCGACGCCCCAGCCGGGCGGACAGACCAGCCGGAACGGCGCGGGAGCCGCCGACGCGGGGGCGGAGGCGGCGAACCCGACCCGCCCGTCATGCGTGTAGCGGCCCCGGACGAGCCGGAGATCGAGGAGTGGGTCGTCCAGCGGCGCCCGCCGCCCGTCGTCCAGCGCGTTCCACGGGCCGGTCACGGTGACCTGGACGTCCGGGAGCGTGCTGACGAGCGCGGCGTCCACGGTCCCTGCGACGCTCTCGTAGCCCGCCGCCGACGCGTCCACGAGCACCTCGACGTACGGCACGAGCCACTGCCGGCCGCCCTCGACCCGCAGGAAGCGCCGGTAGGGGATGCGGTCCGCGACGAACGGTGAGTTGTACCGGCGGACCTCGTCCCCGCGCCGCATGGCGGTCGGCGTGCCGAGATGCCAGCTCCGCGCCGCCCGGTCCGGCACGAACACCGCCCCCGCCTGGGTGAGGCGATATCCCAACTCGGTGTCCTCGGCGAGGACCAGCGACGTGTCCAGGCCGCCCGCCGCGCGCAGCAGCCCGGCGGGGAGCGAGGCCGTCGCCCCGACGTGGACGCGGTGCAGGACGGAACTGGGGGCGGTCCTGAACCCGTCGTGCTCGTCGACGAGGTCCTCCCACCAGTCGTGCGCCGCGCTGGACGGCAGATCGAACAGCGCGTCCGCGTTCCGCGCCTCCACCGCGCTCCGTACGTCCGAGGGGGAGGGCAGCCCGTCCGCCACGTCGGCGAACCGCAGTGTCCCGAGGACGACCAGGTAGTCGGCCAGGTGATGCCATCGCATGTGCGTCTCGACGTGCACCCGGTACGGGACGATGTCCGCGTCGACGCGATGGATCACGTCGCCCTCGGCGAGGGCCGTACCGGTCGCGAGGGCCCAGGCTATGCCCCACCCCCCGGGACGGGCCGGCACGAGGCGGGTACGGCTCGGCGCGATCGGGGGCACCCGGAGCGGCGGGCCGCTGCCGTCGTCCACGACGATCACTTCCAGGAGGTGGTCGGGGTAGCTCTGCCCGGCCAGCGCCGCAAGGGTGAGATCCAGCTTCTCCTGGCAGTTCCGGGCGGGGATGACCACGCTGACCGACAGGTGGGGCTCCCACTCGCCCGGCGCGGGCACGTCGAGGACCGCGTAGTCGTTGCGCCGGATCCGCGGAGCGCGGCCCGTGAACGGCGCCGACGGGGTCATGACGCGCCCTCCGGGAGCTCCATGAGGGCGCTCGGCCGGAAACCGCGCCACTGCCGCTTGTTCCTGCGCAGGAAGGTGCCGATCGGCTCGCGCCAGGTGTGCTGGGACGCCGGGCCGCGCCGCAGCACGTACCCGAGGCCGTGGGTGCGGTACACCTGCCCGCCCGCGCTCTGCACGGCGTGCTGGAACTGGGTGTCCACGGCGCGGGGGAGCGGGCGGAAGCCGCCGACCGCGTCGAACGCCGCCCGCTCGGTGAAGATCGTGCCGCCCGCCACGAAGTTGGTGATCTGCTCGGTGACCTGGTCGCGGCGTACGGTGATGTCGATCGCCGCGAGGTAGACGAACTCCAGGGCCGCGCCCAGCACGTTCGCGCCGGTGTACGAGTGGGCGAGCAGCAGGTCGGCCAGGAAGTCCGGGCCGTACCAGTCGTCGTCGTCCATCTTCAGCAGGAACGAGCCGGACGCGCGGGCCGCCGCCCGGTTGAGCAGCGCCCCGAACGCGAGCGACGCCGCCCCCTCCACGACCGTGATCGGCCGCTCGAACGAGGCGACGGCCGGGGCCACGGACGGATGATCGCGCGGGATCCCGTGCAGGGCCAGGACGACCTCCAGCTCCGCGTCGCGCTGCCGGGCCGCCTGGCCGAGGGCGAAGGGCACCATCTCCGGGCGGCGGGTGGTCAGCAGCACGGACGTGAGCGGCCGCTGCCGGGCGGGGGCGCCGAGCCGCTCCCATCGGGCCTCGACGCCGTGGTCCCGGAGGGCGCGCCTACGGAGCAGGACGCTGTGCTCCTCACGCCGCAGGTCGTCCTCCAGGTCCTCGGGCGTGACCGCGCGGAGCAGCCCGATGAGCCCGTCGCCGAGCGCCCCGGCCCACGGAGGGATCTCGCCGGCCAGCATCGGCACGCCCGCCGCCGCCAGCGAGGCGACCACCCGCACGGCCGCGATCGGCCCCGTGTGGCCGTTCCGCCAGTCGATCCGCAGCCCGCGCACCTGCCGGAGGCGGGCGACGTCCGTGACGGTGACGCACCCGGACGCGGCGAAGCGGGTGAGCACCTTCCCGTCGTGGACGGCGTTCCAGCGGCCGTCGGCCAGTTCGAGGCGGCCGACGCCCAGCGTGGGCGTGGTGACGAAGCCCATCGGATTCACCGACCGGTCGTCCACCGGGGGGAGCAGCCGGACATCGTTCACATGTACGGCAGGCCGCCTGTTCGCGGCCTCCGTACCGACGGCCAGAGGCACGGCGCCTCCGGGCTCGCCGAGGCGTTCCCAGCTCAGCTCCTCCAGGGCGGGGAGATCCACCACGGGCGCGTCCCCCTCCCAGGCGGGCAGGCCCTCCGGGAAGGAGGTGCGGAGCACCACGTCGCCGCCCGGAGCGCCGACACGTACGGGCAGAGGACCCCCCGGCTCCACCGGGGACGCGTTGGGGTCCCCCGGCCGCCAATGGGCCGCGCCCGGCCCGGCCAGCGCCGCCACGGGGGCGGCGATGCCGTCGAGGCGGTTCCCCGCGAACGCGCGGGCGGTCGCGGCCACGGTACGCCCGGCCGGGGTCGCGGCGGAGAACCTCGCGTCCACCGCCCACGCGCCGTTCGCCGGCCGGTGGACTCTCAGCTCCGTGAGGGCCCGCCAGCGGTGGGCGGGCGTGAGCGACGGCGCGGGCGCCGGGTACCAGTACGGGGTCTCGGCGGTGACCACGATCACCCGTTCGGCGCGGGGCAGCAGCGTGTGCAGGGTCGCGGCCCGGCGCAGATCCGTCGGAGTGCGCGCGAGCACGAGGACCTCGGTAACCTCCTCGTCCGGCGACGGAGCCGCCCCACCCGGCGGCGGCGTCCCGGGGCTCTCCGGAGGCAGGGCGCGCCGGGGGTCGCCGTCGAGGTCCACGAGGTGCCGGACGCCCGTGACGGCGAGGCTCTCCGGTGACTCCACTCCGACGCAGTACACGGCGACCCGCCGCCCCGCGCCGCGCCGTACGGCCTCGCCGATGATCCGCTCGAACATCAGCGCCGCCTGAACCTCCGGCCGCGAACACCGCGAAGGCCGCGAACGCCGCGACCGGTGTCGGCCGCCTCCGTGTCATGGGCGTGCCGGAGGTCGGCCTCCAGCCGGGCCACCTCGGCCCGCAGCCGTGTAGCCTCGGAGCGCCACCTGGTCGCGCTCGCCCGCCACTTGGCCGGGTCGCCGCCCACCGGCTCGGCGTTCTCGTCCCGCACGACGCCGAAATCCTCCGCCGCGACCCAGATCGACCCGTACATCTCGTCCACCAGTGCGTCGGGGGCGTCGGCGCCCGGGAAACGGGCGGCGCGGGAGAACGCGGCGGTCCGTTCCAGCCTCAGCGCCGACACGCCCGCCGCGGTCTCCTGCACGATCGCCGACACGAGGCCGTACCCCCGGCGTTCGGCCAGCTCGACGAGCGACGCCAGGGAGTCGGGGCCGAGCACCCATCCGGCGGGGCAGGTGACCCGGAAGGGCGTGGGCGCGCAGCTCTCCGCCGCCGCCCGCGCGAAGCGCACCCTCGGCTCGTGCTCGTACAGGTTGTACGCGAGCCGGGTGTCGAGCATCGGCTCGTCGAGCGAGGCCCGGCGGCCCGAGGGCAGCTTGTCCCACGGGCCGAGGAGCACCACCGAGGTGTCGGCCACGGTCCCCGCCAGGGCGGCGTCCACACTGGCGCGCACCTGCTCGTACGTCGCGCCGTGCGCGTCGATCACCACCTCGACGTAGGGCACCGCCCAGTGGCGGCGGGGATGACGGCGCAGCCAGCGCAGGTCGGGGATCAGGTCGCCGAGGAACGACCAGTTGTGCCGGTGGACGTCGGCCTCCCGGCGCATGACCGTGGACGTGCCGAGGTGCCACGCCCGGGCCTCGGGGTCCGGGATGAAGACCGCTCCCTGCTGCGCGAGCCGGTATCCGAGGTCGGTGTCCTCGGCCATGTTCAGCGACGTGTTCACGCCGCCCGCCGCCTTCAGCAGCCACGCGGCGACCGACGTTGTCGCGCCGGAGTGCAGCCGGTACGCCCCGGCGACCTCGTCGCGCAGCTCCCGCGTCGTGCCGAGCACCTCGGCGGTCCAGCCGTGCGGCCGTGCCTCCTCGAAGGCCGCCGCGTCCTCGTACGTCCCGGCGAAGACGGCCTCGGGCGCGGGCGGCAAAACGTCGTCGGCGACGAACCCCACCCTCCCGTGGACCACGGCGTAGCTCGCCAGGTGGTGCCACCGCAGGTGCGCCTCGATGTGGTCCCGCGCGAGGATCATGTCGGAGTCGACCCAGTGGACGACGTCCCCGCCCGCCGCCTCCGCGCCCGTCTGCCTGGCCCAGCCGCGTCCCCACCGGCCCTCGGGTACGCGTACGATCCGGGTCGCCTCGGGGGCGATGCGGGGGACGCGGAGCGCCGGGTCGCTGCCGTCGTCGGCGACGACGACCTCCGTCAGATCCCGGGGGTAGGTCTGCGCGGCGAGCCCGGCGAGCGTCCGGTCCAGCGCCTCCTGGCACTCGTACGCGGGGATGACGACGCTGACCGTCAGCCGGGGCTCCCAGGCGCCGAGCGCCGGGGGACGCAGGGTGCCGTAGTCGTTGCGTCGAACGCGCGGCATATCCGGAATTGTCATGGCGTGGCGCGGGTGAGTGTCACGAGCCCCTTGTCGGCCTCGTGCTCCACGGCTTCCAGGGGGAACTCGTCCAGCCAGCGCCGGACCGCCGCCCGCTCGTCGGCGCGGGCGGCGTCGTCGACGAGGATGCGCACGTCCTTCGCGCACCGGTCCAGCAGGGCCGGGACGGCCGGATAGCGCGCCTGCGGTCCGGTCGCGCCGGGCGGGCCGTCCACGAGGAGCAGGCCGATCCCGTCGAGATCCCGCGTGGCGTCCTCGTCGTACCAGCTCCAGGACTCGGCGCCGTGCCGCCAGGGGCGCAGCGGGGCGTGCCGCACCTCCACGATGTGGGACAGCCCGTGGGCGCGCACCAGGTCGCGGGAGAGCGCGTAATAGCGCTCGTCGTGCTCCAGGGAGACGACCCGGCCGCCGCCGTAACGTTCCACGGCGTAGCCGAGCCAGACGGTCGACGATCCGCTGCCGCACTCGACGACCAGCCGGGGCCGGTGCTCGCAGATGTGGCCGACCAGCCGGCGCAGCAGGTCGGGCGAGGCGGCCCACCCTCTCAGCTCGGGCAGCGGCGCCCGCGGCTCGATCAGCGACCGGAGATCGACGTACGCCTCGACCTGGCGGTACCCCTGCCGGAACTCCCTGGTCAGGGCCTTCTCGACGTGGTCAAGCCGGGTGCCGACGAGCGCGCCGGCGTCGCCCACGGCCTTCTCGATCTCCTGCCGGGCGAGCGTCGCGTTGACGCGGTCCTCCCCGAGCGAGGTGAGGATCGCGCGCAGGTCCTCCTCGCGGCGCGGGCCGCGCGCCTCGGCCGCCGCCGCGACCTGCTCCAGCCGCTCGGTGACGCTCCCGAGGGCGTTCGCGACCTTGGCGAGGGCGGCCTCCTGGCGCTTGACCCGGTCGTCGATGCGCAGCGCCTTCCCGTCCACGCGGCGTACGGAGAGGGCGACGAGGAACATCAGGCCGGTCGCGCAGATCAGGAGGCCGAGGGTCAGCCCGGCGAGGATTTCGACGATCTCCAGCAGGATCAGCACGGTCAACGCCGCCAGCGTCAACGCGCCGACCGCCGCGGCGGCCACGATGAGCCGACGGGTGGTGGGCATTCGTTGTCTACCTCCGTGGTACGTCCCGACGGCTCACCTGCGAGCGCGGGGCATCTCCCCGGATCCGCCCGCGCCGGCGTCAGGAGGACCTCGGCGGCGGTGCCGCCGCGCGCGTGTCGCGCGCTCTCTCCCCGCCTCGTGGCGCGTCCGTCCGGATCCGCTCGGGCGGCGGATCCGCGGAACAGTACCGAAATGGTCTACGGGACTGTTGTAGTCACGACTTCAATGGAATTGTGATGATCACCGAACATTGCGGAATCTTCCGAGCTTCGGCGTATATGTATGTTCTAGCGATGTTTCGTAGGTAAACCATGGATAATTCCTGAAAGTTTCCTGATAGGACGGTCATGACGAGCCCTCAGGGGTTCCTGAGCAGTGCGGACGCGGAGCCGGCGCAGGCCACATGGGACGGAATCCGGTGGATGGTCGCCGGAACGCCCTTCCCCGAAGAATCGCCAGGGGAGGCGGTGGCGCCGCTGCGCGCACACCAGAGCGTGCGCCTCGCCTGGCCCGGCAGCGTTTCCGCCCACGCCGCCCCCACACCCGACGGCGAAACGCCGTACGACGCCGACGCCCGCCGATCTCTCGACGCCGTGCTGACGCTCGCGGCGGCCGGGGTGCCGCTGCACGCGGAGACGGTCCCGCGGTGGCTCGCCACTGACGATCCCGCGCTGGCCGAGCTGCTCACCTCGACCGGCTGGCTCGAACCGGAGACCGACACGTCCGGGGTCTCCGTGGCCGCGCTCCGCCGGGAGGAGCACAGCGTGCGGCTCCGCCGCCACGCCCTCGCCGCCCGCCGTACGCGGGCGAACGTCAGCGTGATCATGGCCAGCAGGCGGCCGTCGATGGCGGGCTGGGCACTGGCCCAGATCGCCCGGCAGCGGCACGTGGACGTCGAGGTCGTCTTCGCCGCCCACGGCTACCCCGCCGACGTCGTACGGCGGGCCGCCAAGGGGTTGGACATCCCCGTCGAGGTGATCGAGGCGGACGGCGACACGATGTTCGGAGACGTGTTGAACGAGGCCGCGCGCCGGGCGAGTGGAGACCTGCTCGCCAAATGGGACGACGACGACTGGTACGGCCCCGAGCACCTCGCCGACCTCCTGCTCGCCCGCTCCTACTCGGGCGCGGACATCGTCGGCACGACGGCCGAGTTCTTCCATCTCGAACCGCTGAACCTCACCATCCGGCGCACCGACTACAAGAGCGAGGTCTGGAACCGGCACGTCGCGGGCGGCACCATCATGCTCGACCGCGCCGTGTTCACCGGCTTCCCCTCGGTGCCGCGCGCGGTGGACGAGGGGATGCTCACCGCGGCCGACGCGGCGGGAGCCCGCATCTACCGGACGCACGGCCTCGGCTACATGCTCAGGCGCTCGACGGCGGACCGGCACACCTGGCGGCTGCCGCTCGCCCACTTCCTGAAAGTCGCGACCAACCAATGGCGGGGCGTGCGGCCCAGCCACATCCTGGAGCCGGCCCATTGATGGAAACGCCCGTAAGCGTCCCCCGGGTCAAGGGGAACGACTATTCCCTCCTCACACCCGCTGAGATCGGCTCCTGGACGCCCCGGCTGTCGGTCAGTGTCGTCATCCCCGCGTACGGCGGGCAGGACAAGCTCGACCTCGTGCTCGCCGCGCTCGCCGTCCAGACCTATCCGGCGGAGCTCACCGAGGTCGTGGTCGTGGACAACGGCAGCTCCCCGCCGCTGCACCTCCCGGAGTTGCGGCCCGTCGGCACCCGGCTGATCAGATGCGAGACGCCGGGCCGGGCCGACGCCAGGAACGCCGGGCTCGCCGCGTCCGGCGGGGACGTCGTCCACTGGCTGGACTCCGACGTCGTGCTGGAGCGGGACGCGGTCGAGGCGCAGATGCGCTGGCACCACCTCGCCCCCTACCTCTCCGTGACCGGATATCTGCGGTTCAGCGAGGCGCGGCCGCCCCAGCCCGCGCAGATCGCGGACGCCGCGGAGCTCGCGCCGTTCTTCGAACCCGCTGAGCCGCACTCCTGGATCGTCGACCTCGTCGGGCGTACGGACGGCCTGCGCGACGCGCGCCGGGCCTTCAGCCTGCACGTCGGGGGATCGACCTCGGTCAGCCGGCGGCTGATCGAGATGACCGGTCCGATGGACACCGGCCTCATGCTGGGCCAGGACACCGAGATGGGATACCGCCTGGCCCAAGCGGGCGCGGTCTTCGTCCCCGAGCCCCGCTCTCGGGCCTACCACCTCGGCCCCACGATGCGGATGCGCGACATGGACCGGGTCACCCGGGTCAGCCACGCGTTCATCCCCGATCGCGTCCCGCAATATCGCTGGCTCCGCTCCCACCCGGCCCGCCAGTGGCTGGTGCCGTACGTCGAGGTCGTCGTGGACGGCGCGGGCGCCTCCTACGAGGACGTACGGGCCACGGTGGACACCGCCCTCGCCGGCACGGTCCCCGACGTGGGCGTGGTGGTGACCGGGGTGCCCGAGCCGGAGACCCGGGAACGGCGGGCGCCGCTGACCGACCCCTCCCTCGACCTGACGCTCGTCCATGGCATCTACGCCCACGAGGCGCGCGTACGGTTCACCCCGTCGGCTGCCCCCGCGCCGTTCCGGTTACGCGTCCCGGCGGGGTGGGCGCTGGGGGAGGACACCCTGGCGACGCTCGTCGACCTGATCGAGGAGCGCGGGCTGGGCCTGGTCGGCCTTCTCCTGTCCGAGGACGGCGAAGGCCCCGGGGGAGGGGTGACGGTCGCGCGTCTGGAGCGTACGGCGGCGTTCAACCGGGCGACCTTCGTCCAGGAGCCCGGAGCGGCAGGAGCGGCCGGACGGGCGGCCGGCGCCGGGAGAAGCGACGCGGAAACGGAGGCGCTGGACGACGCCGTGGCCGAGATGTTCGGCGCGGTGTGGATCGACGGGGCCCCCGCCGGCCTCCTCCCGGCGGACCAGGCGCCGGTTCCCACCGGGCGGCGCAGCGCCTACCGGGCGAGGGCCGAGGCGCAGGCCGAGGCGGCCAAGCTCGCCAAGGAGGTCGAACGGCTGCGCGGCCAGGTGGGGAAGTGGCGCGACGAAGCCGCCAAGTGGCGCAAATCCACCGTGGAACTGCGCCGCGAGGTGAGCTCCCTGCGCAAGGAGGTCGGCGCGTTGCGCCGCAAGCGGGGCATCAAGGCCATCGTCCGCCGCGTGATCTACCGCTAGTCAATGGCGGCGGTGTGGAAAGTCCCCTGGGTCCTCTGGTGATCCGCCCTCGGCCCCCAGGCCAGGGGGCCGGACACCGCTCGCGCCTCACGGAGTGCTGGAGGCGCTCTGGCGCCCCGCAGGCGGGCAGATGTCGAGATAGGGGACGTCGATCAGATAGCGCCGCCATTCGGCGGGAGCGAGCGTGCGGCCCGCACGCTCGCACACGACCTCGGCGACCTGGTCCTCCGCCACCGGGATCTCCGACAATGTGCCCCGCCGGTCGATCGCGATCAGCCGGCGGCCGTCCGCGGTGAAGGCGAGGCCCTTGGCGGCGTCGCCGAAGAGAGGGACGGCGGCCACAAGGCGCTTGGTCTCGACGTCCCACACCTGGACGAGCCCGCTCCTTCCGGACGTACCGATGACATTCTCGTCGTCGCCGTACGCCGCGACGAGGCTGCCGTCCGGGCTGAAGGCGAGGCTGACCGCGCTGATTCCCAGCATTCCCCGCAGTGCCGGCGAGACCGGGGCGTACTGCTGGGTGTCCCAGAGAACGAACGTCCCCTCGCCGCCGCTGACGGCCACCAAGGGGCCGATCGGGCTTGTGGCGACGAGCCCGGCCGAACCGATCGTGGGGAAGCCCAGGTCGACCGGCCTGCCGGTGGCCGCGTCGAAGATCCTGCCGACGTCGGAGACCACCGACTTCCCGTCGCCGGTGTAGGCGACAGAGCCGATCGGCATGCTCAGTGGCACCTTCCTGATCGGTCGGCCGCTGCCGGCGTCGAGCTCCCAGAGGCGATAGACCGGCCGGCGTCCTCGCTGGAGATGCGCGAGCACCACGAGGAGCCTCTTGCCGTCCGCGGTGAAGGTGGCATCCGTCACCACGTCGCCGTCCGGAACGGGCGTCCGCCATCGCAACCTGCGCGTGGCGACGTCCCAGGCACGTAGCAGATCGTTCCCCGAGATCCCGGTGACCACGGTGCGCCCTGACCTGTCGAAGACCACATCCCCGTTGGAGAACTCGGTGCCGGGCAGGACGCCCGAGTATCGGCGCGCCCGCACATCCCAGATCCGCAGCGGGGACTCGCCGTTCCCGTCGGTGGTGACGACCCAGCGGCCGTCGGGGCTGAGCCGCGGCTCCTCACCGCTTCTCCGCATCGTGGACGTGGAGACGGGGGACCGCGCGTCGAGGCTGACGACCTCGTCGTCCTGCAGGTAGCGGATGGTCCGTCCGTCGGGGTCGATCCAGACGTCGGACGGCACGCCTTCCGTGTGATAGCTGAAGAGCCGCGCGCCCGTCGTCACGCTCCACAGTCTGATCGACGCGTCGGCGAAGCCCACGACCAGCGTGCCGTCGGCGCTGAACCGCACGCCCTTGTGCACGGCCCGGTCGACTTCGACAGCCGATCCGTCCTCCGCCCAGGCCCACCACGCGGTGTCGTCCGCCACCGGCACCGCCTCGCCCGTCGCCACATCGAATCTGGTGAGCTCGGCGCCGGCGCACAGCAGGTATCTGCCGTCCCGGCTGAACGTGACGAGCGTGCCGCAGTCCTCGGGGAAGCGGGTGTCCTTCCCCAGCCCGGGCAGCCGGCGCACCTCCAACCCGCGGAGGCCCACACCCGCCACCATCCGGCCGTCCGGGGCGACGACCACGCTGTCCATCTGCCCCAGCGGGGTCTGCACGATCCTGCCGGTGCGGACGTTCCAGAGGACCGCGTCCTCGCTCTCCAGCTTGATCGCCACGATCGACTCGTTGCCGCCGAAGGCCGGCACCGCGCTCGCCCCGTCCTTGACGGGGTGCTCCGCGAGCTTCGCGCCTGTCATGGTGTCCCACGCGATGACCGAGCGCTCCGTGACCACCACGAGCAGCTTCCCGCTCGGGCTCAGCTCGGCGGCGAGGGGCACGATCCTCGCGCCCGGCCATTTCCAGAACGCCCGGCGCCTGCCGGTGGGCACGTCGTAGACCGCCGTGCCCTCCTCACTGGCGCTCACCAGCGTGCGCCCGTCCTGGCTCACGGTCCGCACTCCGATGCCCTTGGCCGGCGGCTGCCGGAAAACGGCTCTCTCCGGACGGTAGAGCGAGGCCATCAAGCTCGCCCTGGTGTCGGCACCGGGCGCGAGACGCCAGCCGGCCACACTCAACAGCATCGCCTTGACCGCGTCCGTGGTGCGCAGCCGGTCGGCCTCCGCGGCCACCTGCCTGCCGATGGCGATGTCGCGCCGGTCGTCGGCGAGCCCGCTCTGCCGTACTGCCACGCCGCCCGCGGCGAGGGCCGCCACGAGCAGCCCCGCCAGTGCGATCGTGGTGAGCCGGCGCCGGCGGGCCCGTTTCCTGGCCAGTGAGGTGCCCGCGGTGAGGAAGTCGCGCTCCCGCTGGGTCAGCGACAGGTGCTTGCGCCGGGTGGCGGCCCAGCTCAGTGCGCCCTCCAGGCGGCTGCCCTGCAGCAGGTCGCCGTCCCTGCGGCCGTTCTCCGTCCAATACCGTGCCGCGGTGGCGATCTGGCCGAGCAGGGCCAGCCCGTCACGGTCGGCCTCGACCCACATCCGCAGCCGGGGCCAGGCCCGCAGCAGCGCCGGGCGGGTGAGCCCCACGGCGCCGTCCTTCTCGCTGACCAGGTAGGAGAACACCCGCAGGATGTGCTCGACGGCCGTGGCCTCGCGCTCGGGCCGCCCCTCGATCAGCTCCTCCCTGGGCGCCAGGCGGCCTGACTCACGCCCGTCCTCGCCGATCGAGACCAGCCGCAGGAACACCTCGGGCGCCAGTTCCCGCTGCTCAGGGGCGAGCGCGCCGTAGGCGTCCTCGGCGATCGTGCCCAGTGCTGGATCTGCGGTGTCGGGCACATGCACGCCCCTGGCCGTACGGGTGCCCTCCGCCATGAGCCCGGGGGTGTCGCCGCCGTAGCCGCTGACCAGCGCGAGAAGCAGGCCACGAGAGGTCGGGCGGGCCTCGGGATCCTTCTCCAGCGCGGCCTCCACCAGCGGGCGCATGCTGGGCGGGATGGCGCTCAGGTCCGGGTGCAGCGACAGCACCTTGTGCATGACAGCGCCCAGGGTGTCCGCCCTGAACGGGTCCTCGCCGGTGGCCGCGAACACCATGATCGCGCCCCAGGCGAACACGTCGGCCTTCGCGTCGGCGCGTTGGCCCGTGAAGACCTCCGGCGCCATGTACGTCGGCGTGCCGGCCACCTGGCCCGTCGCGGTGAGCGACATGTCGGCCGTACGCGCCACGCCGAAGTCGATCACGCGCGGCCCGTCAGGGGAGAGCAGCACGTTGTCGGGCTTGAGATCGCGGTGCAGGACTCCGGCCTCGTGGATCGCGGTCAGCGCGGTGACGATGGCCGTGCCGAGCCGGTGCAGGTCGTCACCGGTGAACCGGCGCCCTGCCGCACGCAGGCTCCGTCCCTCGACATATTCGCTGACGATGTAAGGCTTGCGCGCCTCGAGATCGGTGTGGAGGACGCGCGCCGTGCAGAAGGAGGCGACGCGCCGCGCGGCGGCGGCCTCCCTGGCGAGCTGCTCACGCGTCCGCTCGTCGCCGGACGCATGCAGCACCTTGATCGCGACCCGGCGCCCCTCGCCGTCGTAGGCGTCGTAGACGACGCCCTGACCGCCCTCTCCCAGCCGCCCCGCCAGCCAGTAGTCGCCGACGTGGTGGGGATCGCCGGGCAGCAAGGATTTCACAGCGGGTTGGATGCGGATCATTCCCGCAAAGTTCCCCGCCTTCGGACCGGGGTTGTCACGGCGAACCCCGCCCGGGCCGTACGGCCCGGGCGGGGGATGGATCAGCCGAGGGGGACGCAGATCGCGTAGAACTCGACACTGATCTCCTTCTTCATCGGGTTCACGGCGACGAAGTCCCACGCGTTCTGGACGCCGCCGGGATCGTCGCGCGTGCTGCCGGGCGCGCTGACCGGGAAGGCCACCGGCTTGCGCGGGTCGTGCGCGCCGTGGAAGGCGTGACCGCCGCCCACCGCGCGTCTGCCCTTCCCGCACACCACGTTGGTGTCAAGGATTCCGCGGCCCGGGACCTTCCGCGTCTCCTTCACCACGGTCACCTCCGACCCGCGGAGCCCGCTCGACCCGCCGCTCTGGTCTGCCGAGGCGATCCCGCCCAGCGCGAGCGCCCCCATCGCCAGCACCCCGACTCCGGCGCCGATCAGTGCGATCTTCCTGCCCGGATGCCCGAGAAGCTCCATGTGATCCCCCTTGTCGATCTGATACGCACGCGGTTCGGCCGCCGGCGCCGTCGCGTCCGGCAAACGTTCCGATCGCGAACCGTTAGATGCGGGGTTCTCCCGGATTGTTCTCACGTTCGCCCCTCGGGTCAGTTCGCGCAGTGAGGCGCCGTCGATATCGCCGACGCAGAGAGCACCACCCGGCGGCTCCGCTACGCATGGACGCAGGCGGGAGGGCTACGGACGAATCCGGTAGTGGGTCCGGATGGCGGTGCGCAGCCGCCGGACCCACGAGCGCTTCGCGCGCGGGCGCGCGGCGGGCCCGCGCGCGTCGGTGAGGCCCGCCATCGCCGACCTCATGTCCTTCTGCGGAGCCGCGGCCCGGACGGGGGCGGCCGGCGGTTCCGCCGCCGAGGGCCAGAACGCGTCCGCCGGGCTGTGCCGTACGCCGTGGGTCTGCCGGATGACGTCCGCACGCGGCTCGCCCGGGCGGGCCAGCCGGAGGGCCCGTCCCACGGCCTCGGTGCGCTCCACGGTCGCGGTGCGGCCGTCCGGGAACGTGACGACGAGCATGCCGACCCGCTCGTCGAGCACCGTCTTGACCATCCGTTCCAGCGTCTCCGGCGCGAGCGGGACGTCCACCGGCCCCGAGTAGCGGAACGGCACGGGCGTCGCGCTCGGCGGCACGTCCTCGGCCAGCCGTACCCGGGGGTCGTCGGCGAACCCGGTCCGCAACATGCGCAGATCGAACCCGGGCGCGGTCAGTACCGGATGACGGCCGGACGGCAGCGCCGACCACGGCGCCACCAGCGTGACGGCGACGTCGGGCAGGGACCCGTCGAGCGCCGCGTTCACCGCCGCGCGGGTGACCCGCTCGCTCGCCCCGGCCACGTCCAGGACCACCTCCACGTACGGCACGCGCCAGCCGCGGCCCCGCTCCTTGCGCAGGTCGCGGCGGAGCGGCACGCGATGGGCCAGGTAGGGCTCGACGGTCCGCACCGTCGCCCCGCGGTCGCGCCGCTGCGCGGGCAGGCCGAGATGGACGGCGCGGGCCGTGAGATCCGGCACGAAGACGGCGCCCGCCTGGGCCAGCCGGTACCCCAGCTCGGTGTCCTCGCCCCGCTGGACCTCGGTGTCGAAGCCGCCGACGTCAAGGAAGAGCGTCCGGTGGAGGGACAGGGTGGGGCCGGTGCAGACGTGGTAGGGGTTCTTGCTGCTGCGCATCCCGTCCAGGCGGAGGATCGTCATCTCCGTCGTGCTGGGGATGGTCTTCTCGGGGTCGAACAGGCGGGTCAACGTGTCACCGGTCACGGCCTCGTGCACCTCGGCGGCTGTGACGGGGCTCTCCTCGATGAACCGTTTGCCGCCGATCGTGACGAGAAGGTCGGTGAGGTGGTGCCAGCGCAGCAGGGCCTCAAGATGATCGCGGTGGAGGATCATGTCGGCGTCGACACGCTGCACGACGGTCCCGTCGGTGGCGGCGACGCCGGTGTTGACCGCGTGTCCCGGTCCCCAGCCGTCCGCGGTCGTGACGATCCGGGTGTTCTCCGGGCGGATCTGCGGTAATCGCAGCGGCGGGGCGCTGCCGTCGTCCACGATGACGACCTCTGTCAGATGGGCAGGGTAGGTCTGCGCCGCGAGCGAGGCCAGGGTGAGATCGAGCCGGTGCTGGCCGCCGTACGCGGGGATGATCACGCTGACCGGCACTTCCGGACGCCAACCGCCGATCGGCGCGGGGACCAGGGGAGAATAGTCATTGTGCCGAATCCTCGGCCGGACCTCGTCGCCCGCCACGTGTCCCTCCTCGGTTGTCACCTGTCAAGTCAAGTCAGGGGATCGACCCTAGCGAAGTGAACTTGTAGTTCGCTGAGAGCGCGAAGCGCTGCTTGTCCCGCTATATCGGTCCCATGTCCAGAAATGTGTCCATAAGCTGGACGGTGGATCCCGCAGGTAGAGCGGTTGGCCGTAAACTCGATGGCCAATACCGCAGGTGGGCCCGTGTGGCGGAGCCCGCGTAGAAGGAGCAATCATGACCAGGGCTTGGCGTGGCCTCATCGAGGAGTACCGTGACCGGCTTCCGGTGACCACCACGACGCCCGTGGTCACCCTGCTCGAAGGCGGCACGCCGCTCGTGCCCGCCAGGCGCGTCTCCGAGATGACCGGCTGCGACGTCTATCTGAAGGTCGAGGGACTCAACCCGACCGGCAGCTTCAAGGACCGCGGCATGACCATGGCCATCAGCAAGGCCGTGGAAGACGGAGCGCAGGCCGTGATCTGCGCCTCCACCGGCAACACCAGCGCCTCGGCCGCCGCCTACGCCGTACGCGCCGGGCTGACCTGCGCGGTGCTCGTGCCGCGCGGCAAGATCGCCATGGGCAAGCTGGCCCAGGCACTCGTCCACGGGGCCCGGCTGCTCCAGGTCGAGGGCTCCTTCGACGACTGCCTGGAGATGACCAGGAAGCTCGCGGAGAACTACCCCATCGCCCTGGTCAACTCGGTCAACCCGTACCGGCTGCAGGGGCAGAAGACCGCGGCGTTCGAGATCGTCGACACGCTGGGCGACGCCCCGGACGTTCACTGCATCCCCGTCGGCAACGCCGGCAACATCTCGGCGTACTGGATGGGCTACAAGGAGTACGCCGCGGACGGCATCGCCACGAAGACCCCGCGGATGCTCGGCTTCCAGGCGAGCGGCGCCGCGCCCATCGTCAACGGCGCCCCGGTCACCCACCCGCACACCATCGCCACCGCGATCAGGATCGGCAACCCCGCGTCCTGGAAGCTCGCCGAGGCGGCGCGGGACGAGTCCGGCGGCGACATCCAGGCGGTGACCGACCGCCAGATCGCGGCGGCGTACAAGCTGCTCGCGCAGAGCGAGGGCGTCTTCGTCGAGCTCGCGTCGGCGGCGAGCGTCGCGGGCCTGCTGCAGGCCCACGAGCAGGGGCTGCTGACCCCGGGCCAGCGGGTCGTCTGCACCGTGACCGGCAACGGCCTCAAGGACCCCGACTGGGCCATCTCCGGAGCGCCCGCCCCGGTGACCATCCCGGTCGACGCCTACGCGGCGGCCACCGCGCTCGAACTGGCCTGATCCTGAGCGGTCGCGTGAACGGCGCCGGCCCGGCCCGCGCCGTTCACGGCCACGTGCCGCGCGCCCTCCCCGTGGCGGCTGCCCGGGGACTCCATCTCACGAGGAGTTCGATGACAGGTAGCAGCAGCGTGGTCGTCCGGGTTCCGGCGACGAGCGCCAACCTCGGCCCCGGATACGACACCCTCGGCCTGGCGCTCGACCTGTACGACGAGGTCGAGGTCGCGCTCTCCGACGACGGCGTGACGGTCGACGTCGAGGGACAGGGCGCCGGGGAGGTGGACCCGGGTGAGGGACACCTGATCGTCAAAACCATGCGGGCGACGTTCGACCGCATGGGCGTTCCGCAGCCGTCCGGCGTCACGCTCCGCTGCCGCAACCGCATCCCGCACGCGCGCGGGCTCGGCTCGTCCTCCGCCGCCATCTGCGCCGGCATCCTCGCCGCCCGGGCGCTCGCGCCCGCCCTCTCCGGTACGGCCGACCTGCCCGGCATGCCGGACGACGACGCGTTCGCCCTGGCCACCGAGTTGGAGGGCCATCCCGACAACGTGGCGCCGTGCCTGGCCGGCGGGCTCACCATCGCGTGGACCGAGCGGTCCGGCACTCCGCGTATGGTGAAACTGCCCCTGCACGAGGACGTCCGGCCGGTCGTGTTGATCCCGCCCTTCCGGTCGTCCACGAAGGAGGCGCGCGGGCTGCTGCCGAATGAGGTGCCGCATTCCGACGCCGCCGTCAACGCGGGGCGGGCTGCGCTGCTCGTCGCGGCGCTGACCCGGATGCCGGAGCCCGGCCTGCTTCTCGCCGCCACCGAGGACCGCCTGCACCAGGACTACCGCGCGCCTGCCATGCCGCAGACCGCTGACCTGGTACGACGGCTGCGCGCCGCGGGTGTTCCCGCGGTCGTCTCGGGAGCGGGTCCGACGATCCTTGCCTTTTCGACAGCGGACACCGAGGATTTGATCGCACCAGAAGTGGGTACGGACTGGCTCATCCAGCCCTTGAACGTCGACCTGCATGGTGCGGGCGTTCAGTTTCCCGAGACACGCTGATGCCTCTTAGACCTCCAGGGAATAGCCGTGCGCGCTGGTGATGTTAGGCTGATAGCCGCACCAGATGCCCCCATGTTGGGTGCGTGCTTGTCATTCGCACATCGCTGCACTTCGCTCCGCGTCCTTCGACGCGGGCAGGGCGATTTTCCCGAAACCGTTTCCTCCCGTTGCCCCGATCGGCGCGGCGAGAGGTGGGGTTCTCGGAGGCATGCGCGTTCGAACCACTTCGACATCTGGCAGCTCGCGAGTCCGGAGCGTCACCAACACCTGAGATTCGCGAAGCCCGACCCGGTCTGTCCCGCCGGGTCGCACCACCGGGACACCAGGACGCACGAGTCCGGTGCCCGACCCCTGGGAAGGACCCTTAGTTGAGCGACACCACCGAACTCCTCTCCGACGGCCAGGCCGCCGGCGACACCCCCACCACTGCCCCGGCTCGACCGCGTCGTCGCTCCGGCACCGGCCTGGCCGGCATGGTGCTGCCCGAGCTGCAGGCCATGGCCACAGGTCTCGGCATCACCGGGATCGGGCGGATGCGCAAGAGCCAGCTCATCGCGGCCATCCAGGAGAAGCAGGGGGCGACGGGAGAGGCGCAGGCGGAGCCGAAGCCGGCCGCGGAAGCGCCGGCCGCCGTCGCCGAACGCCCCGCCCGTGGTCGCAGGGAACGTTCCCGCGCCGCCGCGCCCGCGCCCGTGGTTGAGAGCCGCGAGGAGCAGCCCGTCGCCGAGCGCGTGGACAGCGCTCCCGCCGCGGCCCCCGCCGTCGCCGCCGCCTCCAGCGCCGTCACCGCGAGCGCTCCCGCCGTCGCGGACGCCCCGGCGGTCACCGAGCCCCAGGGCGACGCCCAGAACGAGACGCGCGGCGACAGCCGTGGCGAGCGCTCCGACCGTCGTGAGCGCCGCGGCCGCGGCGACCGGCGCGAGCGTTCCGACCGCTCCGGCGACCGCGACAGCCGTACGGACCAGCGGGCCGCCGACGCGGGCGACGCTCAGACGCGCGGCCGTGACCAGCAGGGCCGTGACGGGCGCAGCGACAACCGCGCCGACCGTGGCGACCGCGCCGAGCGCGCCGACCGTGGCGACCGCGCCGAGCGCGCTGACAGCCGTGGTGACCGTGGCGACCGCGCTGACCGTGGTGACCGTGGTGACAGCCGTGGCGACCAGGGCGACGACGCCCGCGGCCGCCGTGGCAGGTTCCGCGAGCGCAACCGTCGTGGCCGCGACCGCTTCGACAGCAACGAGCCCGTGATCAGCGAGGACGACGTCCTCATCCCGATCGCCGGCATCCTGGACATCCTCGACAACTACGCGTTCGTCCGCACCAGCGGCTACCTGCCCGGCGCGAACGACGTGTACGTGTCGCTGGCGCAGATCCGCCGCAACGGCCTGCGCAAGGGCGACGTCATCACCGGCGCCGTCCGGCAGCCGCGCGATGGCGAGCGGCGCGAGAAGTTCAACGCGCTCGTCCGCCTCGACACGGTCAACGGCATGGAGCCGGAGCAGGCCCGGCAGCGGCCCGACTTCAACAAGCTCACGCCGCTCTACCCGCAGGAGCGCCTGCGTCTGGAGACCGAGCCGAACGTCCTCACCACGCGGATCATCGACCTGGTCTCGCCGATCGGCAAGGGCCAGCGTGGCCTGATCGTCTCGCCGCCGAAGGCCGGTAAGACGATGGTGCTGCAGTCGATCGCCAACGCGATCACCCGCAACAACCCCGAGTGCCACCTGATGGTCGTCCTCGTGGACGAGCGTCCGGAAGAGGTCACCGACATGCAGCGGTCGGTGAAGGGCGAGGTCATCCACTCGACCTTCGACCGTCCCGCCGAGGACCACACCACGGTCGCCGAGCTCGCCATCGAGCGGGCCAAGCGCCTGGTGGAGCTCGGCCACGACGTGGTCGTGCTGCTGGACTCGATCACCCGTCTCGGCCGCGCCTACAACCTGGCCGCGCCCGCGTCGGGCCGCATCCTGTCCGGTGGTGTGGACTCCACCGCGCTGTACCCGCCGAAGCGCTTCTTCGGCGCCGCCCGCAACATCGAGAACGGCGGCTCCCTGACGATCCTCGCCACGGCGCTGGTCGAGACCGGCTCCAAGATGGACGAGGTCATCTTCGAGGAGTTCAAGGGCACCGGAAACATGGAGCTCAAGCTCAACCGGTCCCTCGCCGACAAGCGGATCTTCCCGGCGGTGGACGTCGACGCGTCCGGCACCCGCAAGGAAGAGATCCTCATGTCGAAGGACGAGCTCCAGATCGTCTGGAAGCTGCGCCGGGTGCTCCACGCCCTCGACATGCAGCAGGCGCTGGAGCTTCTCCTGGAGAAGATGCGCGAGACCAAGTCGAACGCCGAGTTCCTGCTCCAGGTGCAGACGACGACGGTCAGCAACGGCCGCGACTGAGTTTCTGTACGGCGAAACGCCCCGGGTGGTTCCGACCACCCGGGGCGTTTCCCTTTCCGGGCGACGCTGTGGTTGTGGGATGTGTCAGGAGAGCCGCGGCGAAGGGGCGGCCCGGTCGTCCTCAGCCGGAGGGACGTCGTCGCCGGACACTCCGCCGCCCGCAGGGGCGGAACCGGACTCCGAGCCGGTGCGCCCGGCCGTGAGGAACTTGACGTCCCTCCGCTCCCCGAGAATCCGGCCGGCCTCGCCGTACGCGGTGACGGTGACGTCGGGGGAGGCGACAGTGGTCGGGGGTTCGGCGCGGCTGCCCCCGCCGTCGCCTGAGGCGGGAACGAACGCGGCGGGCACCCGCCCGAGGAAGAAGCCGTCGTGCACCTGGGCGGCGGTACGCCGGCCGTCCGCCCAGTCGATCTCGACCCGGCGCACGTCGGACGCGACGCGTCCGGCGACGACACGGTAGCCGCCGCCAGATTGGTCGCCGTCCCGCATCGCGTGCGAATCGGTCTGCACCTCGTACGCGTCCACGGTGAGGGCCCCGGTCAGGCCCGCCTCCAGATCGCCCGGCGGGGCGTAACCCCAGTACGTGAACACCGCACGGTCGGCGAAGTCCGGGTACTTCTGCGGCGTGCACAGGACGAATCCCGCGGTGCTGCCGACGAATGCCGTCGATCCCACGTCATCGCGATATTCCGCAAGCACGCGGAAATCGTCGACCTTGCCGTGCTCCAGGATGCGCTTCCGGCCGTCCATTTCGTGCACCGGGCCGCCCAGGGGCATGCAGTCGCGTATGAGCTTCACCTGCTCGCGGGTGTTGTCCGGCAGCTCGTGGACGCTCGCCGCGATGTCCTGGCCGCCGGATGCCGGGAGTACGGCCACGACCCCGACCACGGAGGCCGCGGCGACCGCGAGCCCCGCGAGCGACCACGACAGGCGGCGCCGCGCCGATCGGGCCAGCGCCCGTGCGGCGTAGACGTGCGCGTCCACCGGCCGGGCCTCCCGCGCCATGACGTGAAGTTCCTGGGCGATCTTCTGCTCATCGAGATCCATGTCAGCTCTCCTGAGTGACGGGCGCGCCGACCAGACGGCGGAGCCGGACGATCGCCTGGTGGGCCTGGCTGCGTACGGTTCCCACCGAGCAGCCCATGATCTTGGCGACCTCTGATTCCGGGAGGTCCTCGTAGTAGCGCAGCACCAGCACGGCGCGTTTGCGCGCCGGAAGGGCACGCATGGCCTGGGCGAGGCTGACCCGCGTGTCGATCTCCCCGCTGTGGTCGCCGACCGGCTGCTCGGGAAGGACGTCCGTGGCCCGTTCACGCCCCCAGCGGGGGCTTCGCCATCGGTCGATCTGCTCGTGGTACATGACCCGGCGTACGTACGCTTCGGGGTTGTCGCGGATCTTCCGCCACCGTCCCGCTGTCTTGGTCAATGCGGTCTGCAGAAGATCCTCGGCCGCGTGCTGGTCGCCGGTCAGGAGGTACGCGAGCCGGATGAGGCTGTCCGATCGGCCGGCCACGAACTCCGTGAAATCGTCTCGTCTGCTGGGGTGCAAAGGTTCTCCTCGGGTCTCATCACCCATGGGGACGAGCGCGAGGTCGCGGTTCTATGGCGTCTTTCTCGTCTCCGGACATGAAAAAGCCCGCACGGTGTGAACCGTGCGGGCCTTTCCCGGTGCTGTACGGCTTGCGCCAGGGGTTGGTGACGCGAGGCGTGCAGATCCCCTGAGCCGCTACTTGACCGTGACGAGCTTGTAGTTGGAGTAGGAGCCGTAGGTCGAGCTGGTGCCCGTGGCCGCCAGACGCCAGTAGCCGGTGTACTTCGGCTTGACGGTCTTGCTGAAGTTACCGCTCGAGTTGGAGCCGACGTAGCCCACGAACGACCACTTCGAGGAGCCCTTCTTCTTGAAGTAGAGCTTCATGATCTTCTTCTTCCAGGCCGCGGAGCCGCGGTAGACCTTGCCGGAGAGCTTGGTCGTCTTGCCCTTCTTCACCTTGGTGGGCGAAGCGGTCATCTTGATCTTCGACGTGGCCTTGGAGGAGCCGGTCTTCCTGACCTCGAAGCCCTTGACGAAGCTGTAGGTCTTCGAACCACGGGTGACCGTGATCTTCAGCTGCCAGGAGCCGGTCGAGGTGCTGTAGTCGAAGGCGGCCGAGTCGTGGTACGACTTGCCGTCCGTCTCCAGGCCGGTGCTGAGCGAGAAGTAGTCGTCGTAGCTCTTGCTCTCCAGCCGGACGTCGGTGACCTTCTCGTCGCCCGACTTCTCCAGCTCGAACGCCACGAAGACGTCGACTTCCTTGCCCGACTTCAGCGTGACGGGGTTCGGCGAAACGCTCGCCCCGTTGACCCGCGTCGCGGCCTTGACCTCGAACGCCGTCTTGGCGGCGTCCTTCCAGGCCGCCTCATCGGTGACCGAGGGGGCGGTGGCGGAAGCTGCAGTCTGGATGACCTGGAGCAGCCACTTGTCCCCTGGCTTGTCGCTGGAGGAAATGGACATCGACCCCGACATCGATGCCTTGTCCGGCGGGTTGGTCTCGCTGTTCTTCGAAAGCTGGGTGAGGTCACCGGCCTTCCAGCTCGGCGTCGTGGCCGAGGAGTCAGTGGTGAACCGGGCATAGGCCTTGAACTTCGGCTCACCCTTCTTGTCGCCGCTCTCCTCGTAAGGGTTGGCGATCGTGAAGGAGAAGGTGATCTTGTCGCTGCCGGTGGGCGGGATGAAAAGGTCGCTTCCGGGCTTCAAGTCACTGATGTCGCCCGCTGTACGGAGGGCGACCGCCGATACGGCGTTGGCGGGGGAGGCTACGGTGATGGCCGCACCGGTGGCGAAGAGGGCTGCCCCCGTTGCGGCCGCTACTGCAAGCCGCAGGCTCTTCCTCATGGATACCCCTAACATTGGTAAAATTGAGGGAAAAGTCGGGTTATGGACACCGGAGCTTAGTGGTGCCTGTGAGGTGCGTCCACCCGGATGGTGAGGGTGATGCGCATTTACTGAACCCTTTCCCGGATGTTCCACAATGTTGGGATATGGGCCACCAGCTGGGGACTCGAGAGTTATCCACATCCCGGGGTGTCCCTGAGGGCATTCCGCCAAGCGCCGCAGAAACTGATCTTCGACGCCGAAAGTGGCAAAGGACACATCACGCCAGGTCGACGGCGCTCCACTTTCCGGCGTCTCCCGCGGCGTCTGGTCAGGCCGCCTACCAGAGGCCGTGAGGACCCGGGAGAGCCGGGTCGCGTGATCCGCCGACATCCCGGCGGACGCCTCGTGTACAGGCGGGGAATAGTCGGCGGCGTGGAGCGGTTTCCTGATCTGGCACACTGGTAGCCGAACCGCAGCGGTACCGGTTCCCGCGCGCGCGTCCGTGTGCCTGACGCGCGCAAGCCTGCACGGGCGATCCTGCATGGTGAACAAGCGACCCGGCGACCGCGCCTAGCGTTAGGAACTGAACAATGAAGGCCGAGATTCACCCGGACTACGTCGTCACCCAGGTGACCTGCACCTGCGGGAACAGCTTCACCACCCGCAGCACCGCCAAGAACGGCGTCATCCACGCCGACGTCTGCTCCGCCTGCCACCCGTTCTACACGGGCAAGCAGAAGATCCTCGACACGGGCGGCCGGGTGGCGCGCTTCGAGGCGCGCTTCGGGAAGAAGGCCCAGAAGGGCCAGTAGCTCTTCACAGACGCCGGCTCGGACCGCTTCTTTCGATTTCGACAAGAGGCGTGCCCGGGTCGGCGTTCTTCGTGATGGAGGCCGAATCCCGAAAGCCGTACCCAAGGAAAGGAGCGCGCGGTGAATCTTGACGAGATCATCAGTGAGTACGCGGATCTGGAGTTGAAGCTCGCCGATCCCTCCGTGCACGCCGACCAGGCCAAGGCACGGACATACGGCAAGCGCTATTCGACGCTCACGCCCATCGTCACGACGTACCGCGAGCTGGAGGGTGTCCGGGAGGACCTCACGGCGGCGCGGGAACTGGCGGCGGAGGACTCGGCGTTCGCCGACGAGGCCGCCGAGCTGGAGGGTCGCATCCCGGCGCTGGAGGAGCGGCTGACGCACCTCCTGGTCCCGCGCGACCCGAACGATGACAAGGACATCATCATGGAGATCAAGGCGGGTGAGGGCGGCCAGGAGTCGGCCCTGTTCGCCGGCGACCTCCTGCGGATGTACCTGCGATACGCCGAGCGCGTCGGATACAAGACCGAGATCATCGACGCTCAGCACTCCGACCTCGGCGGCTACAAGGACGTCACGGTCGCGATCAAGGGCAGAGAGGGCGTCTGGGCCCGCCTCAAGTTCGAAGGCGGCGTCCACCGCGTCCAGCGTGTCCCGGTGACCGAGTCCCAGGGCCGCATCCACACCTCGGCCGCGGGCGTGCTCGTCTACCCCGAGGCCGAAGAGGTGGACGTCCAGATCGACGCCAACGACCTGCGGATCGACGTCTTCCGGTCGAGCGGCCCCGGTGGCCAGAGCGTCAACACCACCGACTCCGCCGTCCGGATCACGCACATCCCGACCGGTGTGGTCGTGTCCTGCCAGAACGAGAAGAGCCAGCTCCAGAACAAGGAGTCGGCGATGCGCATCCTGCGGGCCCGCCTGCTCGTGATGGCCCAGGAGGAGGCCGAGGCGGCGGCCATGGCCGAGCGCAAATCCCAGGTGCGTACGGTCGACCGTTCTGAGCGGATCCGCACCTACAACTTCCCTGAGAATCGCATTTCCGACCATCGGGTGGGCTTCAAGGCCTATAACCTCGACCAAGTCCTGGACGGGGACCTGGACGCGGTGATACAGGCATTGCTCGACGCCGAACTGGCGGAAAAGCTGGCCGCCCATTCGTAAGTGGACCTATGACCTTCCTGCTTGACGAGATAGCACTCGCCACCGCTCGGCTCGCCGAGGCGGGCGTGCCGTCACCGCGAACCGACGCCGAGGAGATCGCGGCCTTCGTGCACGGTGTGCCGCGCGGCAAGCTGCACACCGTCAAGGACGCGGACTTCGACGCCCTTTTCTGGGAGGGCATCGCGCGCAGGGAGGCCCGGGAACCGCTGCAGCACATCACCGGCCGGGCCTACTTCCGCTACCTCTCCCTCGAAGTGGGCCCCGGTGTGTTCGTCCCCCGGCCCGAGACCGAGGTCGTCGCCGGCTGGGCGATCGACCGGCTGCGCGAGATGGACGTCGCCTCACCCGTCGTCGTCGACCTCGGCACGGGATCCGGCGCCATCGCGCTGTCGATCGCGCAGGAGGTGGCGCTCGCCCAGGTCCACGCCGTCGAGGTCGACCCTGTGGCGTACGGCTGGGCCAGGCGGAACATCCTGGAGCACGGCCAGGGCCGCACGATGCTGCATCCGGAGGACCTCACCGACTGCCTGCAGGAACTGAACGGCAAGGTCGATCTGGTGATCTCCAATCCGCCGTACATCCCGCCGGGAGCCGTCCCGCGCGACCCCGAGGTACGCGACTACGACCCGTCGCGCGCCCTGTACGGTTCCGGACAGGACGGCCTCGACGAGGTCAGAGCGGTCGAACGCACGGCACGGCGGCTGCTGCGGCCGGGCGGGTTCATGGCCGTCGAGCACGCCGACGAGCAGGGCAATGCCGTCTACTGGCTCTTCTCCGAGGACAACGGCTGGCGTGACGTACGGCTGCGCCAGGACCTCACCGGGCGGGACCGCTTCGTCACCGCGCGCCTCGGGCAGGAGTGAGAGCCGTGCCGTACCTGAGAAGGAGATCGGACGCATGAGCAGTAGGCGCTATGACTGCGCGAACCAGGGCGAGCGCGCCTCCGGGCTGATCGACGCTGCGTCGGTCGTACGGCGGGGCGAGCTGGTGGTGATGCCGACGGACACCGTGTACGGCATCGGCGCCGACGCCTTCACCCCGTCGGCCGTGACCGCGCTCCTGGAGGCCAAGGGACGCGGCCGCGAGATGCCGGTCCCTGTGCTCGTCGGCACGGGGCGCGCGGCGACCGCCCTGGTCGAGGAGTTCGGTCCGTACGGGCAGGACCTGGTGGACGCGTTCTGGCCCGGCCCGCTGACGTTGATCTGCCGGGCCAACCGGTCGCTGTCGTGGGACCTCGGCGACACCAAGGGCACCGTCGCCCTGCGGATGCCGCTGCACGCCATCGCGCTTGACCTGCTCAAGGACACCGGCCCGATGGCGGTTTCGAGCGCGAACCGGTCCGGTGCCGCGCCCGCCACCACCGCTGAGGAGGCGGAGGCGCAGCTCGGCGACTCCGTCGCCGTCTACCTCGACGGCGGCAAGTGCGCCGACGACGTGCCCTCCACGATCGTGGACCTGACCAGCGCGGTGCCTCGTGTGCTGCGCAAGGGGGCGCTCTCCGTGGAGAAGCTGCGCGGTGTGGTGAGCTACATCGCGACCAGCGACTGACTCAACAGCAGCAAACCGGGTCAATCATGCCGTCTGGCTATCGAAGGCATGTCGGGCTAACGTCGCGGTTACGGTAAGTGCGCCGATGTCTTCGTGGAGGCGTGCCCATGCCCAAACTGGACGGGATGGATCCGAAGCTGGTCCGCGAGCTGCTGGCCCACGTCAAGCAGGCCGCGAAGCGGATGGACGACATCGAGGCCCAGGTCATCCGGCTCACGCGCGCCGCCGGCGTCGCCGTGCAGACGACGCACCGTCCCGCCCAGGTGGCGGACGCCTGCGGCGCGATGGTGAAGGACGTGGCCGCCCGGCTCGACCTCCTGGAAAAGAAGGAGAAGCAGTCGTCCGGGGCGGCCAGGCCCTCGTCATCGTCCTCAGGCGGCGAGCGCGACATCACGAAACCGGCGGACGACCCCAAGGACGACACCGCCAAGAAATCCGAGTCGGACAAGGACTCGCATTCAGGCAAGGGGTCGGACTCGGCCAAGGGATCCGACAAGGGGTCCGATAAAAGCTCTGACAAGGGCGCGCACGGCACATCCGAGGATTCGCCGCACAAGAAGACAACGTCTCCGGACCATGACACGTCCAAGGGCGCCGACGCCGAACGGGACATCACCCGGCCGGCGGACGACCCCAAGGACGGCGCAGCCAAGGACTCCAAGGACTTGGGCCGCGAATCCGGCGCGGAGACCGCCAAAGAGCACGGGAAAACGTCCGGCAAGGAGTCCGGGAAGGACGCCGGGCACGGCTCCACCGGCAAGGAGACGGACGGCCGGGGGAGCGCCGAGAATCCCGGTAAAGACCCCGGGAAGGCCAAGGAACACGCGCCCAAGACCAGCGGATCCTCCGGCGGGAGCAAGGCGACCGAAGAGCCGATCCGGGTGGACATCGCGTCGAAGGACGTCGCCCCGAACACCACCACCGCCCCCGCCCCGAAGGTCGCCGTCGACAACCCCCATCCGGACGCCGTCTACGACACCTGGACCGGCACCGACGCCGGAGGCGCGTCCACCGGCACAACGGGTGCCGGACATGCGTCGACCGGGACGGGAATCGCGGGTGCCGGAGATACGTCCGCTGGGACGACGGGTGCCGGAGGCTCCTCTCCTGGTGCGGCGGCTGCTGCCGGACATGCGTCGACCGGGACGGCCACCGACGCCCCCGGGGCGGGAATCACCGGCACGACGGCAGACGGCGGCTCCGTGGGGTCGACGAGAGACGCGTCCACGAGCGCGACCGGCACCCCGGCGACGGGTACGGCCTCCGCAGGCACCGGCTCTGGGGTGATTCCCGCCGCCACGACCGACGGTACGGCCACGAGCACGGCCGGGGGCGTACCGTCCGGCAGCACCGGGACACACGCGCCAGGTGCGCCCCTCAGCGGTGCCGACGGCGCGTCCACCGCCGCATCCCCCGCGTACGGCGATGGCGGGGCTGAGGTGCGGACGACCTCCTATGGCGAAACGGCAGCGGGCCCCGGCTCGGGGGCGCCGTCCGGTGACCTGCCCGGTGTGGGGAGCGGCGGCGATGCGGGCGTCCCGGCTGCCGGCCGGCCCGGGGACGCGTCGGCGGGCACGTCCTCAACTGCCCCAGCCGCCACCGGCGGCGGTGCGGGTGCGGCCTCACCCGCGGGCGGCACAGGCGATGCCTGGGGGAGCTCGATCATCGGCACGGCCGGTGACGCGTCAGCCGCCTCTTCCACGGGGGCGGCGACCGCGGCCTCCGGCGATACCGGGACAGCGTCGCACGGCGTCTCCGGCGGCGTGGGCGGCGCGGGGACGGCGACGCAGGGCGGCTCCGCCGGCAGCGGCGGCCCGGCCGTGGGCGGCGTGGGGGCGACCCCGGGTGTCTCCTCGGGTGAGGGGACCGCGGTAAACGGTGGAGCGTCCGGAGCCCCTGGTGCGGTCGCGGGTGGCGGTGCGGGGGCGGCCGCGGGTGCCTCCGCCGGTGACGCCCCGGCTGTCACGGGCGCGGTGGCACACGGCGCCGACGGAGGGGGCGGAGCTTCGGCCGCCGGCGTGGGGCATTCACGGGACGATTCCCTCATCATCGACACGCCGTGGAAGGACCATCCGGACGACATCGATCAGACCGCCGGGCGGCAGGTGATCGTCGTGGATGGCGTGAAGGTCGTCTCCACGCCGATGAACCACGTCGCCGACGCCTCTCTCATCTCGGTGGACGGCAGCGCGGCCCAGCCCACGACCGCGCACGGTACGTCGCCCGGGCCGCACCCCGACGGTCCGCCGGGATTCGTCGAGCCCCTGGAGCCGACCCGTCAGAGCGTACGTCATGCGGGGCTGGCCCCCGGAGATCCTCTCGGAGACTACGTGGGAACGCCGGAGGACAACGTCACGGAGGATCCGTTCGCGACGGGTGGCGGTGACGCCGTTCACGGCACGCCGGACTCCGTGGACGCGGCGAGAGAGAAGGCCAAGGGAGGAAAGACGTGATCTATGGGGATCCGCCCGCGCCCACACCGCTCCAGCCGGGAGAGACGCCGCCCGCGCCGTCGGCCACGGATCTGCTCGCGCCCGGCGGCCAGCACACGACGTGGGTGTTCAACCCCGAATATCAGCGGCTCGTCGATCTCTGGCTCCAGGTTCTGCCGCTCATGGAACAGCTCACCGGATCTCTGGACAAGCCGCATCAGATGGCGCGGAGCGCCGACGTCTGGGACGCCCCTGTGGCCAAGCGGTACGTGGACGACGTGACCGAGTGGCGCAACCGGCTGGCGATGTACCGGCAGGCCGTGCTGACCGCCATCAGCGACCAGGCCGCCGACACGCCGCGGTGGATTCCCGGGGGCGTCGGCGCGCCGCGCGCGTTCTCCTGACAGCTCGCCGCCGGGCAACGCCCATGTTGGCCCGCCTTCCCCTGAGCCGGGCCGGCTTCACCCAAGCGGGTCACCGAAGCCGGTCGTCCTACCGACCGTGGCCGCCGTCACCGGCCCGGGGTGTCCACGGCCCGGAGGAATCCCGAGCGTCCGAGATCACCTGGAAGAAACCAGGTGCGCGTAGACGATCACGTTGTCGAGGTAGTGCCCGCTTCCCCGGTCGAACGTTCCACCACAAGTGATCAGTCGCAGACCCGGGAAATCTGTCATTCCATACACTTTGGCCGTCGGAAAACTATCCTTTCGTACGCTTTCTAGGGAATCGACGCTAAATGTGGCCTGTGCCCCGTCCTGTCGGGACACCTTCACGGTGTCGCCCGGCCGCAGGTCGCCGAGGCGGAAAAAGACGCCCGGCCCCTCCTTTGAGTCCACATGCCCGACGATCACGGCCGGCCCGGTCGCTCCTGGCGTGGGGCCCAGCCGGTACCAGCCTGCCTCGTCCACCCGGGAGAGCGGCGGCACCTCCAGCGTGCCGTCCGGGTTCTTGCCGAGCGTCATGAGGCTCGTACGCACGCCGATCTGCGGGATTTCCAGTCGTACGGGAGGCGAGGCGGGCATCGCCTTCGCGGTCGGCCTCTCCGGTTCGGCGGCCGTTGGCGCCGCCTCCGCGGTGGCGGCACTCCGGGGCGGAGCGGGTGGCAGAGACGGGTCGGCGGCGGGGGAGCAGCCGAGCGTGAACGCGGCGACGGACGCGGTGGCCAGGGTGAGAGCCGCGACTCCGCCCGCACCCCCGTGCCGCATCAAAATGCTCCGGTTTTGATCGTTTGCTGTGATTTAAGCAACACGACAGCATTTTGTCTCATAGGTCACAAATGTACCTCTAGGATCGTTTGGAACGGTCTATAGAGCTTGTTCGGGATGGTCAGTGATGGTTCGGGTGGGGACCCGGCGCGCCCCTCATCAAATGCGGCGCCTCGGCACCGAGGCGCGCGCGCACGGCGACCCAGGCCGGCATCGGGCCTCCTCGCGGGCAGGCGGGGCAGGCGGAGGCCACGACCTGCCCCCGGTGGACACCTCCGAGATGCGGGTCATCGTGCTCGTTCCCGCGCACAACGAGGAAGACCAGATCGCGGAGACCATCCAGTCGCTCCACCTCCAGCAGCGCAAGCCCGACAAGATCATGGTCATCGCCGACAACTGCACCGACGCGACCGAGGAGATCGCCCGATCGTACGGCGCCGAGGTGATCAGGACGGTCGGCAACCGGCACAAGAAGGCGGGTGCGCTCAACCAGGTGCTGGAGATGCTGCTGCCGGACCTGGACAGCCGGCACGCGGTGCTCGTCATGGACGCGGACTCGGCGCTCCATCCCGGGTTCATCCACAATGCGCTCGTCAGGCTGGCGCCGGGGAAGCTGGCCGCGATCGGCGGCACGTTCACCGGCAAGCCCGGGGGCGGCCTCGTGGGCATGTTCCAGCGGAACGAGTACGCCCGCTACGCCCGGGACGTGCGCAGGCTCCAGGGGAAGGCTCTGGTGCTGACCGGTACGGCGACGCTGTTCCGCGCCCTCGCGCTCAAAGAGGTCGTGTCCGCCCGGCGCGCCGGCCTTCTGCCCGGACGCGACCAGGTGTACGACGTGCGCGTCCTGACCGAGGACAACGAGCTGACCCTGGCCCTGCTGCACCTGAGGTTCCGCATCCTCTGCCCTGCCGAGTGCACACTCACCACAGAGGTCATGGAGACCTGGGCAGACCTCTTCAAGCAGCGTCTCCGGTGGAAGCGTGGGGCGCTGGAGAACCTCATGGACTACGGCTGGACGCGGGTGACCCTGCCCTACTGGGGGCGCCAGCTCCTGTCGCTCGTCGGCATCATCGTGATCTTCGCCTATCTCGGCGTGACGACATGGTCGATCGTCGTCGCGGGCGGACTGGTGATTCATCCCCTCTGGCTGGCCGTCACGGTCATCTTCGTGATCGAGCGGATCGTGACCGTCAGCAGCAGGGGTCCCAAGCAGATGGCGATAGCGAGCCTGCTGCTCGTCGAAATGGTTTTCGACGTCTTCCTGCAGATCGCTCAGGCGAAAGCCTTCTGGGACGCCGCATGGCGTAGAGAAAGGAAATGGTAAATGTACAACAATCCCCCTGTCGGCGGTGTGGCCGCCGGTTTCGGAGGCGGCGCGCTGTCGGCTCCCTTTGTCGGTGGGAACGCTTTCTGGATCGCGCTGGGCGCCTTTACTCTGGTCTCCGCGGCGGTCGCGATCAAGCGGATCATCCCGAAGCGGGAGTCGTGATCGCCGTTCGGCAATAGCCGGCTGCGTGTTCACGTAAACGGCCCGCCGCGGTGATCCCATGACGCTTTGCCGCAATTTCCCCGATATTCGGTAGAGCTTCCGTAAAGCCGGTTGGGGGCAGCCGTGGCGGGCAGATCCGGGCTTACCGTTGAGAGAACGGTCATTCCTGCGATGTGAGCCCGGTCGATGAATGAGACGCACCCGTTCTACGGACCCGATTTCTCCCAACTGGCGCGACAGGATCCCGAGGTCGCGCAACTGCTTCTGGACGAGCTCGCCCGGCTGCGCGGCGGGCTCCAGCTCATCGCGGGCGAGAACTTCACCTCGCCCGCCGTGATGGCGGCCCTCGGCTCCACGCTCACCAACAAGTACGCCGAGGGATATCCCGAACGGCGGTACTACGCCGGATGCGAGGTGGTCGACCAGGCCGAGCGGCTCGCCGTCGACCGGGCCAGGCGGCTGTTCCGCGCCGATCATGTGAACGTCCAGCCCCATACCGGGGCCTCGGCCAACTTCGCCGCCTACGCCGCGCTGCTCAAGCCCGGCGACACCGTGCTCGCGATGGCGCTGCAGCACGGCGGCCACCTGACCCACGGGTCCAAGGCCAACTTCTCCGGCCGATGGTTCGACGTCGTCTTCTACGGCGTGCGTCGGGACAACGAGCTGATCGACTACGACGAGGTCCGCGACCTCGCGCTCAGGCACCGCCCCAAGCTGATCATCTGCGGCGCGGCGACGTACTCCCGGCTGATCGACTACGCGGCCTTCCGGGGGATCGCCGACGAAACCGGGGCCTGGTTGCTGGTGGACGCCGCGCACACGATCGGGCTGATGGCGGGGGAGGCCGTCCCGTCCGCGGTGCCGTACGCGGACGTGGTCACGTTCACCACCCACAAGACGCTGCGCGGGCCGCGCGGCGGCGGCATCCTTTGCACCGCCGAGCTGGCGCAGCGGATCGACCGCGCGGTCTTCCCTTTCGCCCAGAGCGGCCCGCTGATGCACGCGGTGGCCGCGAAGGCGGTCGCGTTCGGCGAGGCGCTGCGGCCCGAGTTCCGCACGTACGCCGCGAGGGTCGTGGAGAACGCGGCGGCCTTCGCCGAGGCGGTCACCACCGAGGGGTTGCGTCCCGTCTCCGGCGGTACGGACACGCACCTGGTTCTGCTCGACGTACGCGGTGCGGGCGTGACGGGGGCGGAGGCGGAGGGCCGCTGCGAGGAGGCGGCGATCATCCTCAACCGCGGCGCAGTCCCGTATGACCCGGAGCCGCCCACCATCACCTCGGGCATCCGGATCGGCACGTCCTGTGTGACCACCCAGGGCATGGGGCCGGGGGAGATGAAAGAGATCGCCTCAGCCGTCGTGCAGGCAGTGTGCAAGCCTGGTGCTATAACGTCAGTGATCGAACGGGTAAGGGCGCTGACCGCCGCGCATCCGGCTTATCCCGGCGAATGAGGTGCTTCGCGGCCTTTTCCCGTCACAACTGGTCCGCTCAAGCGAGAAACTAGGTCCGTGCGCGAATATCTGCTCCTGGCGCTCGTCACGGCCGCGGTCACCTACCTGCTGGTGCCTCCGGTCCGGGTGTTCGCACTGCGCATCGGCGCGGCGCCCGAAGTGCGGGACCGGGACGTGCACACGGTGCCGATCCCGAGGCTGGGGGGCCTGGCGATGTTCGGCGGGATGGCCGCCGGACTGCTGCTCGCGACACACCTGCCTTACGTCGGGGCGCAGCTCGCCACAGGTCAGGCGGGGCAGACGGTGACCGCGCTTCTGGTGGCGGGCGGCGTGATCGTGCTGACCGGCTTCCTGGACGACTGGCTCGGCATGGACGCGCTGGTCAAACTGGGTGGTCAGATCGCGGCGGGCGGCCTGCTCGTGTACTTCGGGATGTACCTGCCCTGGCTGCCGCTGCCCAAGGACATGGGCGGCTCGACCGGGCTCGACCCCAACCTCCGCACCATCATCACGATCATGATCGTGGTTGTCGTGATCAACGCGGTCAACTTCGTGGACGGCCTGGACGGCCTGGCCGCGGGCATCGTCGGCATCGGCGCCCTGGCGACCTTCGCCTACTCCATCGCTCTCTCGCAGAGCAGCAGCGGGTCCCGCATCAACGTCACCGCGGCCATCGCGGCGATCCTGATCGGCATGTGCCTCGGCTTCCTGCCGCACAACTTCAACCCGGCCAAGATCTTCATGGGCGACACCGGGGCGATGCTGATCGGGATGCTCCTGGCCACATCGCTCATCACGATCATCTCGTCGGTCGACTCGGGTGCTCTCGACCGGATGAACAAGTTCCCCGTGGTGCTGCCGCTGCTGCTGCCGATCGCGGTGATGGTTCTCCCGTTACTGGACCTGGTCATGGCGGTGGTCCGCCGAACATCCGCCGGCCTGTCGCCGTTCGCGCCCGACCGCGGCCACCTGCACCACCGGCTGCTCGACATCGGTCATTCCCAGCGCCGCAGCGTGCTGATCATGTACGGCTGGACGTTCCTGTTCTCCTTCACGCTGGTCGGCCTGTCGATCGGCGGCGTACCGCTGATCCTGTTCCCGATCACCGTTGTGCTGGCGATCGCGGTGCTCATCCTGATGGCCTCGCCGCGGTGGCGCTCGCGCAAGGGCGAGCGGCGGCGTGGCAAGAACAAGCCCGGGGGCGGCGGCGCGAGCGGGCCGGGCGGCGGTCAGTCCTCCGCGTTCGGCGCCGGCCCCTCCGATCCGGGTACGGCGGAGGCCAGCGCGACGAGGCACACCCGCGCCACCACCCTCTGACCGCCGTACCGAACTCCTGGCCGTGGCGCCGCGAACTGGCAGGTAAAGGCAGCCCCCGCTGAGCTTGTGATAGCTTTCACTAGCAGGGATTCCACATGCTGGAATCTCTCTGGAAGCAATCGCTCGCTTGACAACCGGTTCATGGAGTTCCGATGCAGGCCAACGACGTGCGCGTGCTCAAGGGCGCCGCCCTCCCCACCCTCGCGGTGGGCCTGGTCGCCGTGGTCGTCGCGGTGATCCTCGCCGGTGTCCAGGGCGCGATCGGCGCGCTCATCGGCATCGCTCTGGTCGCGGTCTTCTTCACCGTCGGCCTGGTCGCGGTCTCATGGGCCGGCCGGATCTCGCCGCAGATGATGATGCTGGCCGCGATCGCGAGCTACGCGGTCAAGGTGCTGGTCATCATGGCTCTGCTCAAGGCCTTCGAGGGCGCGACCGCGTTCAGCCCCCGTGCGTTCGCACTCACCGTCGTCGCATGTACCGTGGCCTGGACGGTGGGCGAGATGCGCGGCTTCATGAAATTGCGGCTGCTTTACGTCGAGCCCGAGGCCCGGGTGCCCGGGCAGGGAAACCCGTGACCGGCGTCATGGCGCAGTCCGATATGACTAGTCCGGTCCCTGCCTGCTATCGTCGTGCCCGCGATGAGCGAAAAGGAGCGCAGCCCCGAACAGGACGGCCGCGACTTCGCCAACGCCGCCTGGTCGATTCCCAGCTACCTCATCTCGGGAATGATTATCTGGGGCGGCTCCGGCTGGTTGCTGAGCCGATGGTCGGGCGTGCACGCCTTCTTTCCGATCGGAATCATCATCGGGGTAGTGCTTGCGATCTACCTCGTCTACTTGAAGTACGGTCGCTGAACTCAGCTGACGGTCATCCCTCTGGGCAAGCCATCCTGATCCACCTCCACGTTGAAGGGAACGCCGCGTGAGCGCGCTGACGGTTCTCGCCGCCGACGAGTTCAAGGCCCCGGGGCTTGAACTGTTCGAATTCCCCCCGCTCTGGGACGGGGCGCCCGTCTGGCTGACGAAGCCGGTGCTGCTCGCGGTTCTGAGCTCGCTGGTGGTCGTGGGCTTCTGCTGGTCGGCCTTCGCCAATCCCAAGCTGGTGCCGCGGGGCGTGCAGAACATCGGTGAGATGGGCTACATGTTCGTGCGCGACCAGGTGGCCCGCCCGTTCCTGGGCAAGGACGCCGACCGCTACATGGGCCTGCTGCTCAGCCTCTTCTTCCTGGTCTGGATCTGGAACCTGATGGGCGTCGTCCCCGTCCTCCAGTTCCCGGTCGCCTCGCACATCGCCTTCCCCATCGTGCTGGCCGTGGCCGTCTATGGGCTCAAGATCTTCCTGGGCATGAAGCACCAGGGTGCGCTCGGTTACTTCAAGAACATGATGTTCCCCCCCGGGCTGCCCAAGCCGATCTACTTCCTGCTGGCTCCGATCGAGTTCCTCTCGAACATGATCGTCGCCCCGTTCACACACGCGGTCCGACTGTTCGCGAACATGTTCGCCGGTCACATCATCATCGCGTTCTTCAGCATGGTCGGCTTCTGGTTCCTCTTCGAGAAGCTGACCCCGCTCGGAGCGCCGGTGGGAGTACTGGGTGTTGTCTTCACGATCGCCATGACCGGCTTCGAGTTGTTCATCCAGTTCCTGCAGGCCTTCCTGTTCGCGCTGCTCGCCGCCATGTACATCGGCGGCTCCCTGCACGCCGAGCACTAAGACCCCTTCCCGCCTAATCCAGACCGGTGACACCCTGCACCGGCCGTCCAGTAAAGGAAATGCAATGAGCGTTCTCGCTGAGGTCACTGGCAACATCGGTTCGATCGGTTACGGCCTGGCGACCCTCGGCCCCGGCATCGGCGTCGGCCTCATCTTCGGCAACGGCCTCCAGGCCATCGCCCGTCAGCCCGAGGCGTACGGCCTGATCCGGCAGAACATGCTCCTCGGCTTCGTTCTGGTCGAGGCCCTCGCGCTGATCGGCCTCGTTGCGCCGTTCATCTACCCCTCCTGACGAAAGACCCCTGACGGAAGGCTGCATCCATGAAGTCGGCAGCTACGCTTCTCGCGGCTGAGGGCAACAGCCCGATCATGCCGCACATGTACGAGCTCGTCGTCGGCGTCTTCGCGTTCCTCTTCGTGCTCGTCTTCGTCGGCAGGATCCTCACGCCGCGCATCCAGAAGACTCTGGCTGAGCGCACCGAGGCGATCGAAGGCGGCATCAAGAAGGCCGAGGACGCTCAGGCCGAGGCCCAGCGCACGCTGGAGCAGTACCGCGCCCAGCTCGCCGAGGCTCGCCAGGACGCGGCCCGCCTGCGGGAAGAGGCGCGCGAGCAGGGCGCCCGGATCAAGACCGAGCTCCGCGAGGAGGCGCAGGAAGAGGCACGTCGCCTCATCCAGGCGGCTCACGCGCAGATCGAGGCCGACCGGCAGCAGGCCATGGCGCAGCTGCGCGGTGAGATCGGTCGCCTGTCCACCGAACTCGCCGGCCGCATCGTGGGTGAGTCCCTGGAGGACGAGGCCCGGCAGCGCCGTGTCGTCGACCGGTTCCTCGAGCAGCTCGAGGGAACGCAGGCGGTTCGCTGATGTCGCGGCGAACCCGACGCGCTGAGCGCGGCGAACGAGGGGCGGTGATCGGCCGATGAGAGGTCTGAGCAGGGCTTCGCTCGCCGAGGTCGAGGAGCGGTTCAACACTGTTGCCGGCTCCGCCGACCTCGGCACGCTCGCGGACGAGCTCATCGCGGTCGCCGGCCTGCTCGATCGCGAGCACGGCCTGCGCCGCAACCTTTCCGACCAGGCCCGCCCGGCCGCGCAGAAGGCCGAGGTCGTGCGGTCTCTGCTGTCGGGCAAGGTGAGCATGGCCACGCTGGAGGCCGTGGTCGCCGCCGCCGAGGCCAAGTGGTCTCGGCCGGGCGACCTGGCCGACGCGCTGGAGCGACTCTCCGTGATCGCCGCTTCCGCCGAGGCCGAGGGCCAGGGCCGTCTCGACGACGTCGAGGACGAGCTCTTCCGCTTCGGACGGATCCTCGCGGCCAACCCGGAACTGCGGCGCACGGTGAACGACGCCACCGTTCCGGGCGACCGCAAGCGGGAGCTCCTCGGCTCGCTGCTGGCCGACAAGGTCGCGCCGACGAGCCTCCGGCTGGTCACCCAGCTCGCGGCATACCCGCGAGGACGTAGCCTGGAGTCGGGGCTCGACGAGTACGGCTGGATCGTCGCCCAGCAGCGGGAACGTCTGGTCGGAGTGGTGCGCAGCGCCGTTCCGCTCGACGCGACCCAGAGGCAGCGCCTCGCCGCCTGGCTGCGTACCACGTACGGACGTGATGTCCACCTGAACGTCGAGGTGGACCCCAAGGTGCTCGGTGGCTTCTCGATCCGGATCGGCGACGACCTGATCGACAACACCATCGCAGGACGTATCGAAGAAGTACGCCGCCGGTTGGCCGGCTAGGCGAATAGGGAGACAGAAGAGAGATGGCGGAGCTTACGATCCGGCCGGACGAGATCCGGGACGCGCTTGAGCGCTTCGTCCAGGCGTACGAGCCGGAAGGCGCCGCGCGCGAGGAGATCGGGACCGTCGTCGACTGTGGCGACGGCATCGCCCATGTCTCCGGCCTGCCCTCGACGATGGCGAACGAGCTGCTCGAGTTCGAGGACGGCACGCGTGGCCTGGCACTGAACCTGGACGTCCGGGAGATCGGTGTCGTTATCCTGGGCGACTTCAGCAAGATCGAGGAAGGGCAGCAGGTTCGCCGTACCGGCGAGGTCCTCTCCGTTCCCGTCGGTGACAACTTCCTCGGCCGCGTCGTCGACCCGCTGGGCAACCCGCTGGACGGCAAGGGCACGATCGAGTCCGAGGCCCTGCGCGCCCTGGAACTGCAGGCCCCCTCGGTCGTGCAGCGGCAGCCGGTCAAGGAGCCCCTTGCCACCGGCATCAAGGCGATCGACGCCATGACCGCGATCGGCCGCGGCCAGCGCCAGCTGATCATCGGCGACCGTGGCACCGGCAAGACCGCGATCGCCGTCGACACGATCATCAACCAGAAGGAGAACTGGCTCTCCGGCGACCCGTCCCGGCAGGTCCGGTGCGTCTACGTCGCCGTCGGCCAGAAGGGCTCCACCATCGCCCAGGTCAAGGGCCGCCTCGAGGAGGCGGGCGCGATGGAGTACACCACCATCGTCGCCGCTCCGGCGTCCGACCCCGCGGGCTTCAAGTACATCGCGCCCTACACGGGTTCGGCCATCGGTCAGCACTGGATGTACCAGGGCAAGCACGTCCTGATCATCTTCGACGACCTTACCAAGCAGGCCGACGCCTACCGCGCCGTCTCGCTGCTGCTGCGCCGTCCGCCGGGCCGCGAGGCGTACCCGGGTGACGTCTTCTACCTGCACTCGCGTCTGCTGGAGCGCTGCGCCAAGCTCTCCAACGACATGGGTGGCGGCTCGATGACCGGTCTGCCGATCATCGAGACCAAGGGCAACGACGTGTCGGCGTTCATCCCGACCAACGTCATCTCCATCACCGACGGCCAGGTCTTCCTCGAGACCGACCTGTTCAACGCCGGTGTCCGCCCCGCCATCAACGTCGGTGTGTCGGTCTCCCGAGTCGGTGGCTCGGCGCAGACCAAGGCGATGCGGAAGGTCGCCGGCACGCTCCGTCTGGCGCTCTCCCAGTACCGCGACCTCGAGGCGTTCGCCGCGTTCGCCTCCGACCTCGACGCCGCGTCCCTGGCGCAGCTCGAGCGCGGTCAGCGCCTGGTCGAGCTGCTCAAGCAGCCGCAGTACAGCCCCTTCCCGGTCGAGAAGGAGGTCGTCTCCATCTGGGCCGGCACCACCGGTGAGCTGGACGACGTCCCGGTCGAGGACATCCGCCGCTTCGAGAGCGAGTTCCTCGACTACCTCTCCGGCAACAAGGGTGTGTTCGACAGCATCCGCGAGACCAAGGAGCTCTCGGACGACACGATCACGTCCCTCAAGGACGCGATCACCGAGTTCAAGAAGGGCTTCACGACCTCGTCCGGCGAGCTGCTGGTCAGGGACGTGCCGGTCGAGGCGCTCGAGGCCGGCGAGGTCGGCCAGGAGAAGATCGTCAAGCACGTCCGCAAGTCCGAGAAGAAGTAACTCATGGGTGCCCAGCTGAGATTGCTGCGGCGGCGGATCTCGTCGGTCAAGTCCACCGCGAAGATCACCCGTGCGCAGGAGCTCATCGCCTCGTCGCGCATCGTCAAGGCGCAGCAGCGCATGCAGGCGGCGGTGCCGTACGAGCAGGAGATCACGCGGGCGGTGTCCGGCGTCGTCAGCAACACGGCGAGCGTCGACCACCCGCTGACCGTCGAGAAGGAGCAGCCGCACAGCGCGGGCGTGCTGATCGTCACCAGCGACAGCGGGTTCTGCGGCGGTTTCAACGCCAACGTCCTGCGTGAGGCTGAGGCGCTGCGCGGGCTCCTGGAGGAGCGCGGCATCCAGGCCGTGCCGTTCGTCGTCGGCCGCAAGGGTGTCACCTGGCACACCTTCCGGAACCGTGAGATGGGCGGCCACTGGGACGGCTTCTCGCGGCGGCCGTCGTACGCGGACGCCAAGATGATCGCCGACACGCTGATCGAGTCGTTCAAGGAGGAGAACGGGATCGACGAGATCCACATCGTCTCCACCGAGTTCGTCTCGATGCTCACGCAGAACGTCGTGGTCAGGCGGATCCTGCCGCTGGAGGTCGTGGAGTCGGAGGCAGAGTCCGACGACACGATCCCGCCGTACTTCGAGTTCGAGCCGAACGCCGCGGAGGTGCTCGACTCGCTGCTCCCGCGGTACGTGGAGTCGCGTATCTTCAACGCGCTGCTCCAGTCGGCGGCGTCGGAGGAGGCCTCGCGCAGGCGGGCCATGAAGTCGGCGACCGACAACGCCAACGAGCTCATCCGCGTGTTCACCATGCAGATGAACCAGGCTCGGCAGGCTGAGATCACCCAGGAAATCAGCGAGATCGTCGGTGGCGCCAACGCGCTCGCTGACGCCGCAGCGGGGAAAGAGTGAGTAACCACAATGACTGTTGAGACCGCCGTGGCCACCGTTGGTCGCGTGGCGAGCGTCAAGGGTCCCGTCGTCGACGTGGAGTTCTCCGTCGAGGCGATGCCGGACATCTACAACGCGCTGAACGTCGACGTGACCATCGGCGGCGAAACCAAGACCCTCACCATGGAGGTCGCCCAGCACCTGGGTGACAACCTGGTCCGAGCCATCTCGATGCAGCCCACCGACGGCCTCGTTCGCGGCGCCGCGGTGACCGACTCCGGTGCGCCGATCTCGGTGCCGGTCGGCGACGTCGTCAAGGGCCACGTGTGGAACGCCCTCGGCGAGTCCCTCGACGTGCCGACCGCGTCGCTCCAGGTGACCGAGAAGTGGGGCATCCACCGTCCGTCCCCGGCGTTCGACCAGCTCGAGTCGCGCACCGAGATGCTGCCGACCGGCATCAAGGTCATCGACCTGCTCACGCCGTACGTCAAGGGCGGCAAGATCGGTCTGTTCGGCGGCGCGGGCGTCGGCAAGACCGTTCTGATCCAGGAGATGATCCGCCGCGTCGCGCTGAAGTTCTCGGGCACCTCGGTGTTCGCGGGCGTCGGCGAGCGCACCCGTGAGGGCAACGACCTCTGGCTGGAGATGGACGAGGCCGGCGTTCTCAAGGACACCGCCCTCGTCTTCGGCCAGATGGACGAGCCGCCGGGCACCCGTCTGCGGGTCGCGCTGTCCGCTCTGACCATGGCGGAGTACTTCCGCGACGTGCAGAAGCAGGACGTGCTGCTGTTCATCGACAACATCTTCCGGTTCACCCAGGCCGGTTCCGAGGTGTCCACCCTGCTCGGCCGTATGCCGTCCGCGGTGGGTTACCAGCCGACCCTGGCCGACGAGATGGGCGTTCTCCAGGAGCGCATCACCTCGACCCGTGGTCACTCGATCACCTCGATGCAGGCGATCTACGTGCCCGCGGACGACATCACCGACCCGGCGCCGCACAACGCGTTCGCGCACCTCGACGCCCAGACGGTGCTCTCGCGTCCGATCTCGGAGAAGGGCATCTACCCCGCGGTAGACCCGCTCGACTCCACCTCGCGGATCCTCGACCCGCAGGTCGTCGGCGACGAGCACTACGCGGTGGCCCAGGAGACGAAGCGAATCCTGCAGAAGTACAAGGAGCTGCAGGACATCATCGCCATCCTCGGCATCGACGAGCTCTCCGAAGAAGACCGGGTCACGGTCAACCGGGCCCGCCGCATCGAGCGGTTCCTCTCGCACCCGATGTACGCCGCCGAGGCGTTCACCGGCCAGCCGGGCGAGTTCGTTCCGCTGGACGAGACCATCGCCTCCTTCAAGGGCCTCTGCGCGGGTGAGTACGACCACCTGCCCGAGCAGGCGTTCTTCATGGTCGGCGGCATCGACCAGGCCATCGCCAAGGCGAAGGAACTCGAGCGCTAAGACGCCTCCGACGCCTGTACGGCTCCGCGTGAGCCGTACAGGCGTCTATCGAAAGGGAGCCCTGAAGTGGCAAAGCTTCGCGTTGGCGTCGTGTCGCCGGAACGTGAGATCTGGTCGGGCGAGGCCGACATGGTGATTGCGAAGACCGTGGACGGCGAGATCGGTATTATGCCGGAACACGCTCCCGTACTCGGGGTCCTCGTCGAGGGCGGTGTTCTTCGCGTCAAGCGCGGTGGCGAGAGCGACCTCGTCGCCGCGGTTCACGGCGGGTTCATCTCCGTCGCGAACAACGATGTGTCGATCCTGGCCGAGGCGGCCGAGCTCGGCTCCGAGGTCGACGTGGCCGCCGCGAGGGACGCGCTCCAGCGGGCGCAGTCCTCGATCGAGGCCGGCCAGGAGGACGCGGACATCCGTCTGGCGGCCAAGCGTGCCAGGGCCCGGCTGCGCGCAGCCGGGGAAGAGGTCTGATTCTTTTCTGAAGGAGGGCGGCGATGGTGGCGCTCGACGTTTTCGCCGGCGTTTCCCTTGTCGCTGCCCTCCTCGTCGTACGCGGTTTCGCCCTGGCCATGAGCCGGGGCAACGTCGTCTGTCGGGTACGTACGGGAAACCAGGGCTGGAAAGCCGGGGTAGCCCGCTACACCGGGGGAGAGCTGCACTGGATCCCGTTCTTCGGACTCCGCCTGAGGCCGCGCCACGCAATCGCGAGGCGCGGCCTTACGGTTTCCCGGCGCAGGCGTCTCGGCAGCGGCGAGGGGCCTGAGGGCTACTGGGCGGTCGAATGCTCCGCCGAACGCGGCCCGCTCGCCCTCGCCATGAGCGAGGACGCCCTCACCGGCTTCCTCGCCTGGCTCGAATCCGCCCCGCCCAGCGCCTACCTGGACGCTGCTTAGAATTGCCGCGCCTCCGGCGCGGCGGGCTCGGTGCGCCTTGAGTCGATGTCTTCCCTCGTCACTGTGTCTATTTGCGCTCGCTTCGCTCGCGCGGCTCGGTGCGCCTTGAGTCGATGTCTTCCCTCGTCGCTCGGGGTCGCTCGTCCCTCGCTCCCCACTCGCTCCTCAGTCCAGACACCGCCGCGCCCCTCGCGTGGTGGTTGGGCGCCGTGATGATCGCGTGATGGTTGGGTGCCGCATCAGTTGCTCGTCTCCATGTTTCGGAGAGTGTGGGCATCGGCGGGACGCGTGAACATCCACCACATGCACACCTGGGCGGCCACCAGCAGTGGCGTGAGCACCAGCAGCGCGGGGGTGAGCAGGGCCAGCGTCGCGGGGTCCGCCGTGGTCTGAGCGAGCGGCAGCCGCAGCCCGGCGGAAACGCACAGCAGGGCCATTCCGCCTGAGGTGAGGGCGAAGGTCACGCCCGCTCCCGAGGTTCCGGACAGTCCCCGGGCGCGGGTCCGCAGGCGTCCGCGCAGCCGCAGAGCCGCGAAGGCCAGCCCGTGTGTGGCGAAGAGCACGGCGATGGCCGGGATCCCCAGCAGCGCGACGGGCTCCGTGAGGGGACGGTCGACGACCCCGGAGAGGAAACCGGCAAACATCCATCCCCAGCTCAGCACCACCGTCCAGCTCCCGGCCACCACGGCGGTGTCGCACATGGCGCGCCAGGCGGCCCAGTCGACCCGGCCGCGTGTCCACAGCCCGACGTCCCGGACGATCCAGCCGATGAGCAGCGTGACGACGACGGGGTACAGCCCGCTGAGCAGCCTCCCTTCGAGGAGGGGGAAGGCGCCTGTGAGGACGCCCGCCACGGCCACCAGCCAGACCTCGTTGCCGAGGAAGAGCGGCGTGATCGTGGAGAGAACCCGGCGGCGCTCGTCCGCGGTGCGCCCAAGGTAGGGAAGCAGCATTCCGACGCCGATGTCCGCGCCGCCGAGGACGAAGTAGCCGACGGCGTAGAAGGCGAGAAGAAGGATTTCCATGTCTGTGCTCCGTATCGATGGCCGGACGAGCCTCAGAAGGCGATGACGGGCGCCGGTTCCGCCGGCAGAGAGGTACGGCCGATCGCGACGGCGTCCGGCCCACGGCGGGCGTGGCGGGCGAGCAGCCAGGTGTTGAGCACGATGAGCACGCCGAACAGCGCGCCGAACGCGATCAGCGACAACCGCACCGCCGCCGGGGACACGTCCGACAGCGCCTGCTCCGTGGTCAGCAGCCCGTACACCACCCACGGCTGCCGGCCCACCTCGCGGAAGACCCAGCCGGCGAGCATGGAGACGAAGGGCAGCGGAATCATGGCGGTCAGCAGCACGTGCCACAGCCGGAACCGGCGTACCGCCGCGGGGAGCATCATGAGCAGGAAGTTCGCCATCGACATGAACAGCAGCACGGCGAAGACCAGCAGCATGACGATGGCGCCGCCCATGACCAGCCCGGTGGGCGGGAGGTAGTCACCCGGGCCGTGCGCCGCCGTCATCTCGGCCTGCAGCCGCGTCATCATCTCGGTGTCGCCCTGGTACGCGGCCAGCTTCGTCGGCTGGAGGAGGTCGAACTGGACGCCTCCGAACGAGGCGGTCGCCACCAGCGCGGGCAGTGTCACGGACACGCCGATCCGCAGCGACTTGCGGAAGAACTCCTGCTCACCGGTCCGCCTGCGCAGGTGGTAGGCGCTCACCCCGGCCATGAAGCACGCGGCCACCACCAGCGAACCGCAGAGGATGTGCAGGAAGGCCCTTACGGCGGCGGGGTTGGTGAGCACTGCGGCCGCGTCGGTGAGCCGCAGCACGCCGTCCACGACCCGGTAGCCGACGGGGTTCTGCAGGAACCCGTTGGACACCAGGATCCAGTACGCCGAGGCGTAGGCGGTGATCGTGACCACCCAGAGCGCCGCCAGGTGGACCCACCGGTTGAGCCGGTTCCAGCCGAAGATCCAGATCGCGAGGAACGTGGACTCGACGAAGAACGCCATGAGCGTCTCCATCGCCAGGGCCCCGCCGAACACGTTGCCCGCGAAGTGGGTGAGGCCGCTCCAGGTCAGGCCGATCTGGAACTCCATCACCAGGCCGGTGACGATGCCCATCGCGTAGTTGATGACGTACAGCTGTCCCCAGAACCGCGTCATCCTCTCGTGCACGGGGCTGCGGGTCAGGGTGGCCCAGGTCTGGACGACGGCCACCAGCGTGGCCAGGCCGATCGTCAGCGAGACGAAGAGGAAGTGGGATCCCGCCGTCAGGGCGAACTGCAGGCGGGCGAGGTCGAGCGTGTCCATGAACACAGGCTTCGGGGACGGCTCGCCGCCGCGCGTCCCGCCTGAGTGGGCAACGGCCGTACTCCGGAAGTCGCATGTCGCCGCGAGCCGTACTCCCCGGGTTGCGGCCGGGCGCCGGTCAGCCGGCGAGCCACCTCGGGGTGACCATGCCCGCCTCGTAGGCCAGCACCACGAGCTGGGCGCGGTCGCGGACGTTCAGCTTGGTCATGATGCGGCTCACGTGGGTCTTGGCGGTGGCCGGGCTCAGTACCAGCTCGGCGGCGATCTCGTCGTTGGACAGGCCCGCGGCGACCAGGGACATCACTTCGCGCTCACGCTCGGTCAGGCCGTTGAGCTCGGGACCGGGTTCGGGGCGCCGCACCCGGCCGGCGAACTCGGAGATCAGGCGCCGGGTGATCGACGGGGCGATCAAGGCGTCCCCCCTGGCCACGACCCGTACCGCGTGGATGAGCTCGATCGGCTCGGTGTCCTTGACCAGGAAGCCACTCGCGCCCGCGCGGAGCGCGCCGTACACGTAGTCGTCGAGGTCGAAGGTGGTCAGGATGATGACCTTCACCTCGGCCAGGCGCGGGTCGGCGATGATCCGCCTGGTGGCCTCCAGACCGTCGAGCTCGGGCATACGGATGTCCATCAGCACGACGTGCGGGCTCGTCTCGCGGGCGAGCCGCACCGCCTGCGCGCCGTCGGCGGCTTCGGCGACGACCTCGATGTCGTTCTCGCCGCCGAGGATGGACCGGAAGCCGGCCCGCACCAGGGTCTGGTCGTCGGCGAGAAGCACGCGTATCACGGGAAGGTCCTTTCAGGGGGACGCGGGTCGTGTCGGGATGCGGGCCAAGACGTGGAAGCCGCCGCCGGGACGAGGTCCGGCTTCGAACGAGCCGCCCAGGGCCGTGGCGCGCTCCCGCATTCCCTTGAGGCCGAAGCCGCCGCCGGACGCCTTCTCGGCGGATGCCTCCACGTCGTGTGCCGTCGCGTCGCCGGACATGCCGTTGTCGATCTGTACGGTCACATCCTCCTCGCCGTAGTGGATGGTGACCAGGGCGGCGGTCCCGCCGGAGTGGCGGGAGACGTTGGTGAGCGCTTCCTGCACGATGCGGACCGCCGCGAGGTCGACCTCGGCGGGCAGGTCCCGTGTCTCGCCCGCCAGTTCGGTCCGCACGGTGAGGCCGGTCCGCTCGATCAGTTCGTGCACGCGGGCGAGGCTCGGCGCCGGAGCGACCGGGGACTCCTCGTCGACCTGGCGGAGCACGCCGAGTGTCGCCCGCAGTTCCCGGAGTGCCTCCTTGCTGGTCTCCTTGATGGCGGCCAGCGCGGGCTCGGCCTGTTCGGGCCGCTCCTTGATCCGATGGAGGGCGGCGCCCGCCTGGACGTTGATCAGGGAGATGTTGTGGCCGATCACGTCGTGCAGTTCCCTGGCGATTCTCAGCCGCTCCTCGACGGCCCGGCGCAGCGCCTCCTCCTCCTTGGTCCGCTCGGCCTCGGCCAAACGCCTGCGGGCTTCCTCCAGGTAGGCGTGGCGGTTGCGCGTCACCCCGCCTATGGCCACGCTCGCCACCATCCACCCGGCGAGCAGGAGGAACTCGCTGTCGTCCAGGTGGCGGCTCGGGCCGAGGACCTCGCCGTAGCCCATCATGAGCAGCCCGACCGCGGCCACGGTGATCGCCGCGGTGAGATGTCCCAGGTCGGCGGCCGTGTACAGGGCGACCAGGACGGCCAGGAAGAGCGGGCCGTCCAGCGCCGCGAACGGGTAGTACAGGCCGCACGCCGCGGTCACCGCGACAAGGACCGGCACCGGGTGGCGGCGGCGGAACAGCAGCGCGGCGCAGGCGACGAGCGGAAGGAGCACATCGGCGAGGCGCGGTGTCACGTCCCGATTGACGATCCAGGTGACGGCTGTCCCGGCGAGGAGGCTGGCGCTCACCAGGACGGTGGCGATGGTGCTCGCCGTCATCCCCCGAAGCTCTGAAATCACCACGAACGCACCCTAGAGCATCGCTCATGGAGCGCCCAGGGGTCTGCCGGTCGCCTGCTCCGACGCGTGAAAGGCACGTTCGGGGGTGCAGGAAAGAGAAACGCCCGGAGTGAGGACGTGACGAGGGCACGAGCCGACTTGAGGCGCCCCGAACCCGCGTGAGCGGAGCGAGCGCAATTCAGCGTCGTGAGGCGCCGGGAACCCAGAGGATCTCGTCGCCGTCGGCGGCGATCCGGCACAGGATGAACATCAGGTCCGACAGCCGGTTGAGGTACTTCGCGGTCAGCGGGTTCACGTCGTCGTGGGCCTCCAGGGCGGCCCAGGCGGTCCGCTCGGCCCGGCGGACGACCGTACGGGCGACGTGCAGGAGCGCGACGCCGGGGGTTCCCCCGGGCAGGATGAAGCTCCGCAGCGGCTTCAGATCCGCGTTGAACCGGTCACACTGCTCCTCCAGCCACGCGATGTAGGACTCCTCCACCCGCAGCGGGGGGTACTCCGGGTTCTCCTTGACGGGGGCGCACAGGTCGGCGCCGAGGTCGAAGAGCTCGTTCTGCACCCGCCGGAGGACGGCCGGGATGTCGCCGGGCAGCGCGCCGATCGCCAGCGCGACGCCGATCGCGGCGTTGGCCTCCTCCACGTCGGCGTACGCCGCGAGCCGTGGATCGGTCTTGGACGTGCGGCTCATGTCCCCGAGTGTGGTGGTCCCGTCGTCGCCGGTCTTTGTGTAGATCTTGGAAAGAACGACCGGCTTGTCGTTGTCAGCACGCGTCATACGGGCCAGCGTAACGGTGCGCCGCCGGCCGCTCGGAGGCGCGATCCTCCGTATCGGCCGGTCTTCTCGTGACCGTGTTCTCGCGCCCGGGCCGGACGCGCCCGCGAGTTGGTCATGCGTGACCAGGGCCGACGAATTATCGGTATCGCTTACCGATGGCCATACGGATTTCCACTCGGCGGCACGGAGCCTAGCGTCTGGCGGCAATGAGGCGCGAAACGGTTCGCTCACCTCTTCGTCATGTTCTTTCACCCCCCGATTCCCCGTCCCGTCACCGTGTGACCCCTCGGCCCGCGCCCGCAGGCGCGCGCTCAGCGGTGGCCGGCCCGGGGAATCCGCCGAAAGGAGCACGACAGCGTGAAACGCTTACTCGCGGCCGCCGTCGGCGTGGCTACCGCCGCGTCGGTGGCTCTGCTGGCCTCCCCCGCCGGCGCCGCCGCCCCACCGGGCCCCTCGAAGGACCGGTACCAGGCCCCTGAGCGGATCGCCGCGGACCCGGCGACGGTCGCCGCGGCAGATCCGGCGTCGCTCGCCGCGGCGGTGGCGGACAAGGCCGTCGCCAGCGGGATCGACGAGCTGAGAAGGGGACCCGACGAGGCGTACCGCCGTATCGCGGTGACGCCGAGCGCGGGCGACATGTACTTCGTCGCCTACGAGCGCACGTACAAGGGACTGCCGGTGGTCGGCGGCGACGCGGTCGTCGTGACGGACGCGGCCGGGCACGTCCGCGACACCGTGGCGGCGACGGGGCCGAGCGCGGCCGACGTGCCGACCAGCCCCAAGATCAGTGCCGCGCGGGCCACCGAGGTGGCGAAGTCCAGGCTGTCCCGCGTGGACGACTCCGCCGAGCCCCGCCTGGTCGTGCTGGCGTGGGGCGATGGGCCGCGGCTCGCGTGGGAGGCGACCGTTTCCGGCCTGGCCGACGGCAAGCCCAGCGTCCAGCACGTCTTCGTGGACGCCAAGACCGGCAAGGTCGCCGACTCCTACGACCTGGTCCGCGAGGGCACCGGCAACGGCTACTACTACGGCCAGGTCACCATCGGCACGAGCGGCTCGGGCAGCTCGTACTCGATGACCGACACGAGCCGGCCCGGCATCCAGTGCGGCGGCCAGACCGGTTCGGCCTACACCGGCACGGACGACGCGTGGGGCAACGGTTCGGGCACCAACCTGGAGACGGCCTGCGTGGACGCCCTCTACGCCGTGCAGCGCGAGTGGGACATGCTGCGCGACTGGCTGGGCCGCAACGGCATCAACGGCTCCGGCCGGGGCTACCCGGCCCGGGTCGGGCTGAGCGACGTCAACGCGTACTGGAACGGCAGCTACACCAATTTCGGGCACAGCCAGGACAACGCCCGGCAGGCGACGAGCATCGACGTCGTGGCGCACGAGTTCGGCCACGCGATCTTCCAGACGACGCCGGGCGGCGCGGGCTCGGGCAACGAGAACGGCGGGCTCAACGAGGCCACTGGCGACATCTTCGGCGCGCTGACCGAGCACTACGCGAACGACCCGAACGACCCGCCGGACTACCTGGTCGGCGAGAAGGTCAATCTCGTCGGCAGCGGGCCGATCCGGAACATGTACAACCCGAGCGCGCTCGGTGACCCGAACTGCTACTCGTCCTCGATCCCGAGCACCGAGGTCCATTCGGCGGCCGGGCCGCTGAACCACTGGTTCTACCTGCTCGCCGAGGGCAACAACCCCGGCGGCGGAAAGCCGTCCAGCCCGATCTGCTCCGGCGGGCCGTCGTCGGTGACCGGTGTCGGCATCCAGAACGCCGGAAAGATCTTCCTGGGCGCGCTGAACCGCAAGACGTCCACGTGGCGCTACACCGACGCGCGCGCCGCGTCCGTGGCGGCCGCGATCGAGTTGTTCGGCGCCGGCAGCGCCGAGTGCAACACGACCAAGGCGGCGTGGAGCGCGATCAGCGTGGCGGCGGCGTCGAACGAGCCCGCCTGCGGCACCACCACCGGCGACTTCTCGCTCACGCTCACCCCGACGTCGGGCAACGCGCAGCCCGGCGGGCAGGCGACGGTCACGGTGAACACGCAGACCACCTCGGGCTCCGCCCAGACGGTCACCCTCTCCGCGTCCGGTCTGCCGAGCGGCACCACGGCGTCCTTCAGCCCGTCGTCGGTGACCTCGGGCGGCTCCTCGACGCTGACGCTGTCGGTCGGCGCCGCCACCGCGCCGGGCTCGTACCAGATCACGGTGACGGGAACCGGCTCGACCGCGCACAGCGCCACCTACAGCCTCGTGGTGGGGCAGGAGCCGGGCGGCAGTGAGCCGCCGGATGTCAGCGTCACCAACGTCAAGGGCCACCTGACGCAGTTCCAGAGCATCGCCACGAGCAACGGCGGCACCCGCAGGTCCACCACCAACGGCTACCTGCAGTCGGTGCAGTACGTCGAGGACAAGCTGAAGGCCGCGGGTTACACCGTGACCAGGCAGAGCTGCACCTCGCGCTGCACCAGCGGCGCCGGTCCGAACCTGATCGCCGACTGGCCGGGCGGTGACGAGAGCCAGGTCATCATGTCCGGCGCCCACCTCGACAGCGTCTCGGCCGGCCCCGGCATCAACGACAACGGTTCCGGCTCGGCCACCCTGCTCGAGGTCGCGCTCACCCTGGCGAGCAAGAACCCCAGCCTCGCCAAGCACGTGCGGTTCGGCTGGTGGACCGACGAGGAGCAGGGCCTGAACGGCTCGGCCTTCTACGTCAGCTCGCTCAGCTCCACCGACCGGTCGAAGATCAAGGTCTACTACAACTACGACATGGTGGGCTCGCCCAACGGCGGCTACTTCATCAACAACATCACCACCACCGGCGCGCAGTACCTGAAGGAGTTCTACGACAAGCTGAACCTTCAGCCCGAGGAGAACACCGAGGGCGCCAACCGCTCCGACGACGCCTCCTTCCGGAACGCGGGCATCGCCAGCTCCGGCGTGGCGGCCGGCGCCAGCTACACCAAGACGGCGGCGCAGGCGGCCAAGTGGGGCGGCACCGCGAGCCGGGCGTACGACTCCTGCTACCACGCCTCGTGCGACACCACGAGCAACATCAACGACACCATCCTCGACCGGGCGGCCGACGCGGCCATGTACGCGGTCTGGAAGCAGGCGGCCGGCACCGGCACGCCGCCGACGCGGGACTTCTCGATCTCCGCCAACCCGGCGTCCGGGACGGTGAAGGCGGGCGCGCAGGCCACCTCCACGATCGGCTCGGCCACCACGGCGGGCACCGCGCAGACGGTGAACCTGTCCGCGAGCGGTCTGCCGACCGGGGCCTCGGCCTCGTTCACCCCGCAGTCGGTGACCTCGGGCGGCTCGTCCACCCTGACGATCTCGACCGCGGCCACCACACCGGCCGGCTCCTACACCGTGACGGTGACGGGTGTCGGCGAGACCGGCACCCACACCACCACGTACGCGCTGACCGTCCAGAGCACCACGGACAACAGGACGTTCACCAACAACACGCGCGTCGCCATCCGGGACTGGTCGAACGCGCAGAGCACGATCACGTCCACGGCGTCGGGCGCGGCGGTGTCGCCGGTCAAGCTGTCCATCACCATCAGTCACCCCTGTGCCGAGGACCTGGACATCTGGCTCCGCGGTCCCAACGGCACCTGGTACCTGGTGGACGCGTACGGCGGCACGACCTGCACCCCGTACGGCACCAGGACCTTCTCGGTCCCGGTGAGCCAGAACGCGTCCGGCACGTGGGTGCTCGACATCGAGGACGTCTACCTCGGTGACCAGGGCTACCTGGACTCCTGGAGCATCACTGTCTGACCGCGACTAGTAGTCGGGCCCCGGCCGGTCGTCCGGCCGGGGCTCGCGCACGTCGTTGCGGGTGCGCACGCCGAGCTTCCGCAACACCCGGGCGACGTGGGTGTCCACGGTGCGGCGGGATAGGAACAGCACCTCGGCGATCTCCCTGTTGGTACGGCCCAGGGCCACCATCCTGGCCACCTCGGCCTCCCGGGGGACAGGACGCCCGCCCTCCTGGTCCGGCGCGCCGGTCCGGCCGCGCCGATCTCCCGCAGCAGGCGGCGGCAGCGGGCCGCGTCGCGGGTGGCGTCCAGCGCCGTGTACCGCTCGGCCGCGCGGGAGACGAGGGTGGCGGCCTCCTCGCGCTCGCCGAGGCCGAGCCGGGCGCCCGCCTCCGCCTCCGCGGCCCGTGCGGCGGCGTGCGGGCGGGGCATCCCCTCGTAGGCCGACTTGGCCCGCGCGTAGTGTCCCGCCGCCTCGTCGCGCCGTCCCTCGTGCTCGGCCAGTCCGCCGCGGGCCAGGTCGAGCGCCGCGTGCGCGGACGGCGCGGTCCTGCCGTCGACGCCCGCCGCGAACTCGGACACCAGATCGGCGGCCTCGTCCGCGCGTCCGGCCTTGAGCAGCGCCGCCATCGCCTGCGGGACGACCTGGTCGCCCCACACCCACAGGCCCTTGCGGCGCAGCCGGCCCACCGCCCATTCGGTCTCGGCCAGGGCGGCGTCCAGCGCGTCGCGGGTCAGGTGCAGTTCGATCAGGCCGGCGGACGCCGGCGCGGTCACCGGCAGATATCCGGAGTCGGGGTCGCGCACGCCGGTCGCGTCGAGCTGCTCCCCGGCCTCCTGCCACTCACCCCTGGCCAGGGCGAGCATGCCGAGCACCAGCCGCGCCTCCACGGCCAGCAGCGGCGCCTCCAGCGTCATCTCCACCGCCGCGACCGCGCGCTCCCGCAACCCCTGCACCCGTCCGGTGAGCCAGTCGAGCCTGATCGACGACATCTCCACCAGGTACACCGGGTAGAGCGCCCCGCTCTCGTCGGAGATCCTCCTGCTGCGCGCCGCGTACTTCTCGGCCGCGCCGTAGTGGCCGAGCGCCGTCGCCGCGTCGCACAGGTTCGAGTACGCCCGCGCCGCCTGCCTGCGCACCGCCGCCGACGGATGGTTCTCCGGCAGCGCCGAGGCCAGGGTGAACGCGTGAGGTGAGCCCACCAGCATGGCCAGGGTGACCTTGTTGGCGTGGACGGCGGCGGCCAGCTCGGGATCCTGGTCCTCGCCGGACGCGAGCAGCCGCTCCGCCTCGTCCATCCACGCCTCGTGGATGTCCAGCGGCTCGCCGCCCCACGCGGGCAGCCCCAGCAGGGCCAGGCCGCGGGCGGCCAGGTCGGGCCGGTCGTGCAGCTCGGGCAGCGCGGCCAGGATCTCCTGCCGTCCCGCGGCGTTCGCGCCGGCCTGGTTCGCCAGCAGCACGCCCAGGTTGAGCCGCGCCTCGCTGCGGACGTGGCGGGACAGGAAGCCGTCCGACAGCAGATGCCGCAGCAGCCGCACCACCCGCCGGTACGACAGGCCGACGGCGGCGATCCTGCTCAGTCGCAGCGCGAGTGGGCCGCGGGCGTCGCGCGGCAGTTTCGGGTCGGCCAGCATGCCTTCCAGCACCTCGACCGCCAGGGGCACGTCGCCGACGGCGGCGGCGTGGTCGGCGGCCGCCGCGCCGTGGCGCCGCCAGGCGGCCAGGTCGCCCGCGTGCCTTGCGTGGTAGGCGAGCCGTACCAGCGGCGGCGGGTCGAGCGCGGAGAGCGCGGCCATCGCCCGCCTGTGGATGGGCCGCCGATCCGGCCCCGGGATCGCGTCGTAGGCGGCCTGCTGGGCGAGCGCGTGCCGGAAGCCGTACTGGCCGTCGGGGTGTTCGAGCAGGACGCCGGCCCGCAGCGCCTCCGACAGGCCGCTCTCGTGCGCGTCGGCGTCCGGGCACTCCGCGCCGGCCACCGCGGCGAGCAGCGGTTCGTCGGCGGCCATCCGGAGCACGGCCGCCGCGCGGACGGCGCGCAGGGCGGCGGGGGAGAACCCGGCGAGCCGCTCGGCCATCGCCTCGCGCAGCAGCAGCGGCACGGGGATGCGGTCGAGCACCTCGGGCGCGTCCTCGCCGCCGGGTAACCGGCCCGTGTCGTCGAGCAGGGAGCGCACCACCTCCTCGATCACGAACGGCACTCCGGCGGTGCGCTCGTGCAGCCGGGCGGCGAAGTCATTCGGCACCGGGGCGCCGCCGAGCAGCGCGCTGGTCAGGCTTCCCACGGCCTCGACGTCGAGCGGGGCCAGCGAGATCACCTCGCTGCGCACGCCGGGCCGGCGGCGGTAGGCGCGCCCGAACGGCAGGCCGGGCACGGGGAGGTCCTCCCTGCGGAACGTCACCACCAGCGCCAGGCCCTCCGGTGGCTGGCCGGTGAGGAAGCAGAGCAGGTCCCGGGTGCCGTCGTCGGCCCAGTGCAGGTCCTCGACGACGAGCGCGGCGGGCGCCGCGGCGGCGAGCAGCGCGTGCACCGCGCGGAACAGCCGGTGCCGCTCGGCGCGCGCGTCGTCGAGCGGCGGTGGCGAGGGCGCGGGCGGCAGGTGCCCGGTGAGCTCGGGCAGGTATCCGCGCAGCGCCCCGGTCACGGGGTTGAGCCGGTCGCCGGCGGGCAGCGCGGCGGCGGCGTGCCGCAGCGCGTCGAACACCGGGCCGTACGGGAACGGCTCCCTGAGCTGCTGGCAGTGGCCGAGCAGCACGGTGCGGCGGTCGGCGCGTAACCGCTCGATCGCCGTGTGGACCAGGCGGGTCTTGCCGATGCCTGCCTCACCCTGCACCAGGATCACCGCGGGCGGGTTGCCGGCCGCCTGGAGGAGGGTCCGTAACTGGGCGTCGCGGCCCACCTGGGCCAGGGAAGCAGGGCCGATCATGGGCGGCTCCGTAACAGCGCGGGTTTACTCCCCGTGTCGGAACTCAGTTATCCAATACCGGTCAAGCATGGTCAACCCTCGCGTATCCCCGTAAGCCCGGTCGGTGCCGGGTCCCGCGGCGTTCCGGCGTGAACCCGCTCAGGCGCTCGGACCCGTCTTCTTGACACGGGCGCCCACGTAGTCGCCCGCCTGATGGGCGGCCGCTTTGTCGTCGCCGGCGTGCGTCAAACGGGCCAGGAGCGACCGCATGACATATGTCATCCGGAAGGTTTGATATCGACGTCTACAGGCGTCCGGCGGAGCGCGAAATGATCGGTGACATGTTGGAGACGCAGGAACTGCGCAAGACTTTCGGGACGGGCAAGGTCGCCCTGGACCGGGTGAGCTTCGCCGTACGGCCGGGCGAGATGTTCGGTTTCGTCGGCGCGAACGGCGCGGGCAAGACGACCACGATGCGGATCGTGATGGGCGTCATGCAGGCCGATTCCGGTGAGGTGCGATGGAAGGGCGCTCCGCTGGGTTTCGCGGAGCGGCGGAAGTTCGGCTACATGCCGGAGGAACGCGGCCTGTACCAGAAGATGCGGGTCGCCGATCAGATCGAATACTTCGGGCGGCTGCACGGGCTGTCACCCGCGGCGGCCGGGAAGGCGGCCGGCGACCTGGTGGAGCGGCTCGGGCTCACCGAGCGCGCGAAGGACGCGGTCGAGTCGCTGTCGCTGGGCAACCAGCAGCGGGTGCAGCTCGCCGTGGCCCTGGTCCACGACCCCGACGTCCTCGTCCTGGACGAGCCGTTCTCCGGGCTCGACCCGCTGGCGGTGGACGCGCTGGCCGAGGCGCTGCGCGAGCGGGCCAGGAGCGGCGTGCCGGTGATCTTCTCCAGCCACCAGCTCGAACTCGTGGAGCGGCTGTGCGACTCGGTCGGCATCATCTCCGCCGGGCGGATGGTCGCGAGCGGCACCGTGGACGAGCTGCGGGCCTCCGAGGGGCGCAAACTGCGTGTGGTCGTCGCCGATCCCGAGCCGGGATGGGCGCAGGACCTGGCCGGTGAGCTGACCGTCGAGGGCGGTCGCGAGGTGCTGGTCACGCAGGACGACGACGACCAGCGCGTGCTGCGCGCCGCGATGCGCGCGGGACGGGTCGAACACTTCGGGGTGGAGCGTCCGACGCTCACCGAGATCTTCAAGGAGGCGGTGGCGTGAACGGATTGTTGCTGGTGGCCGGGCGCGAGATCCGGACCCAGGTGCGGTCGAAGTCGTTCGTCATCAGCCTCGTCATCTCGGCGCTGCTGATCGGGGCGGTCGCGTTCGCGCCGAAGATCCTGGGCGGCTCGGACTCGTTCAAGGTGGGCGTGGTCGCCTCCCAGCGGCTGCAGGTGTGGGGCGACGCCAAGGTCGAGTGGAAGGACTACGCCGACGAGGGCGCGGCCAAGCGGGCCGTGCTCGACGGCGACGTGGACGCGGCGCTCGTCGGCGGCACCAAGGTGCTGACCGACGGTGAGATCGACGACCAGCTCGGGCTGCTGCTGCAGAGCGCGCACCGCGAGGCCCAGATCGGCGCCGCCGGGGTCACGGTCACCCCGCTTGTCATGCAGTCCGTCGGCGCGGACACGCGCTACCAGAAGACCCGCACCGGCATCGCGGTCGTGCTGGTGGTCATCCTGTTCATGCTGGTCATCGGTACGCCGATGATGGTCGCGATGGGCGTGGTCGAGGAGAAGAGCAGCCGCATCGTCGAGATCCTGCTCACGTCGGTTCGCCCCGTGCAGCTCCTCGGCGGAAAGATCCTGGGGTTGGGGGTCGTCGGCCTGATCAACCTGGTCGTCGCCATCGCGGCGGGGTTGGTCGGCGCGCTGGCATCGGGACTGGCGGTCGACTTCCCACCGGGGATGGCCGGGATCGTGGCCGGCGTGGTGGTGTGGTTCGTCCTCGGCTACCTCTTCTTCGCGGCGTTCGCCGCCATGTTGGCCTCGCTCGTCTCGCGGCAGGAGGAGGTCGGCAACGTCCTGACACCGATGACGATGACCATGATGGTGACGTACGGCGTGGCCTTCTACTCGGCCGCTGACCCCACCAGCACCGTGGCCACGATCACGTCGTTCGTCCCGCCGTTCTCGTCGATGGTCATGCCGGTGCGGGCGGCCGCGGCCGAGGTCCCCTTCTGGCAGGTGGCGGTCTCCGCCGTCGCGATGGCCGCCGCGGCCGTGGCGGTCGCGCTGCTGGCCGCACGGATCTACGAGCGGGCCGTGCTGCGCACGGGCGCGCGGGTGCGGCTCCTTGACGTGGTCAAAGGCCGCTAAAGTGGAGCCGGATGGTGGCTGAGGGGTTGAATCGGGCGCGCAAGGTCGTCCGGTGGACGATGATCGGGACGCTGATCCTGGTCTGGTTCCTGGCTGCCGTGACGACGGCGGCGGCGGTGGCCCTGGGGATCCTTACGTGGCCCCGCGCCCTCCTCGCCGTCGCCGGGCTCGTCGCCTTCAGCGTTTTCTTCTTTCGCATCAGCGACGCGGTCCTGGCCCACCGCTACCCGGTGCGCGACGTCGTGGTCGCCGGCGCCCTGTCGCTGGGCGTCATGATCGTCGGCGGCTCGCAGATGACCGGGTGGGGGTTCGCGCCGCTGGCGTGGCTGTCGCTCGCCGCGATCGCCGTGCCGCGCCGGGTCGCGGTGCTGCTCGGCGCCGGCACCGCCGTGGTGGTGACCCCGTTCGGCGTGCTCGGGGCGCTGGCCGGCGCGGATCCCAGCATTTCGCTGGACACGAACACCACGATGGGCGGGGTGGTCGGCGTCAGCGTCTACTACCTCGTGATGTGCTCGATCTTCCCCTGGACCAACCGGCTCTGGGTGTGGATCTACCGGCTCGCCGAGGAAGCCCACGCCGGACGGGAGGCCCAGGCGCGGCTGGCCGTCGCCGAGGAACGGCTGCGCTTCGCCCGCGACCTGCACGACCTGGTCGGCCACCAGCTCTCCGCCATCGCGGTCAAGAGCGAGCTCGCCGTACGGCTCACCGGCGCGGACGCCGACGCGGCCAGGGACGAGATGGCCGAGGTCCGCGGCCTGGCCCGGACGGCGCTGCGTGAGCTGCGGGAGACGGTGCGCGGCTACCGGCGGCTCGACCTCGACGCCGAGCTGACGACGGTGCGCGGGGTTCTGGAGGCGGCCGGGGTGACCTGCCGCCTGCATCTGCCGCACCGGGAGGTGCCGGAGGAGGTGGCGCCGGTGTTCGCGTGGGTGGTCCGCGAGGCGGCGACGAACGTGCTGCGGCACAGCTCGGCGTCGCGATGCGACATCACGGTGCGGCACTCGGACGAGGAGGCGGTGCTGGAGGTGCGCAACGACGGCGCGGCTCACCGGGCGGTGGAGGATGTCGGAAGCGGCCTGGCCGGGCTGGGTGAGCGCATGGCGGCGGTCGGGGGCACGCTGGAGGCGCGGCCCACGGGATCGGGCGAGTTCGTCCTGCGGGCGGTCGCCCCGCTGCCTGTGGAGGTCGGGGCATGATCCGCGTCCTGCTCGCCGACGACGAGCGGCTCATCCGGCAGGCGATCGCCATGCTGCTCGGCCTGGAGGCCGACATCGAGGTCGTCGCCCAGGTCGGCAGGGGCGACCTGGTGGCCCAGGCCGTACGGGAGCACGAGCCGGACGTGCTGGTGCTGGACGTCGAGATGCCGGGGATGGACGGGTTGTCCGTGGCGGAGAGCCTGCCCGGCCGGGCGATGCTGATCCTGACCAGCTTCGGGCGGCCCGGATACCTGCGGCGGGCGCTCGCGGCCGGGGTGCGCGGATTCGTGCCCAAGGACGCGTCGGCCGAGGAGCTGGCCCGCGCCATCCGGAAGGTGCACGCGGGCGGCCGCTACCTCGATCCGGAGATGGCGGCCGCCGCGATGACCGCGGGGGAGAACCCGCTGACGGAGCGGGAGCGCGACGCGCTGGCCCTGGCGGGCAAGGGCGCGTCGGTGGTGCGGATCGCCGCCGAACTGCATCTCACCGAGGGGACCGTCCGTAACTACCTGTCCAGCGCCATCAGCAAGCTGGGAGGGGGAAACCGCATCACCGCGATCCGCGTCGCGCAGGACATGGGGTGGATCTGAGGCCGCACCCGGGCTCCTGCGTCGCGCTCGCCGATGTCAGGGGTGGAACGAGCTGCGGAAGATGTGGATCGCCGTGGCGACGAGCCGGTCCACGGGGGGAGCGGGGTCGCTCAGGACCCACTCGATGAGCAGCTCCGTGATGGCCCCGATCACGCCGAGCGCGAGCAGGTGGGACTCCAGCGGGGGGCGGTGCTGCACGTCGTCGACCGCGCGCTCGATCACCTTGCTGAACTCCAGCACGGAGCGCTGCCGGGCGCCGCTGAGGACGTCGCCCGCGCGGCGGACCTCCACGTGCATCACGCGGGCGCGCCGGGCGTCCTTCGTTACAAACCGGACGTACTCTCCGATGCCGGCCACGATGCGGTCGTCCAACGTGGGCGGCGCCTGCTTGATGGCCGCCGACACGGAGGAGAGCGTCTCCTCCACGCATCGGTCGTAGACCGCGCGCATCAGGTCGTCGCGCCCCGAGAAGCACTCGTAGAACGCCCGGTTGGAGATGCGGGCGGTCGCGCACAGCCGCTCGATCGTCGTGCCGTGGAAGCCTGGATTGGCGAACAGCGCGTACGCGGCCGTGATCAACCGCTCTCTTCGGTCGGCCAGCCGTTGCTCGGCTGACATCCCCCGGTATTCGCGTCCCGCCACTACTTCACCTCACGCCGTCAATGACCCCCCAGAAGCAACCATTATGGACGCAAGATCCTTTATGCGAAAGTATCTATAAATTAGCGCTTTCGGCCGCCCGAAAGGAAGGTCATTTACTTGACAAGCTGGTCAATTCACCCTTGTATTCGATCTTGATTCATCCTTTTACGGGGCGTAACGACGGTCAGATGAGGCCGCGGCCGAGCGCGGTGGTGACGGCCGCGGTGCGGTCGGAGACGCCGAGCTTGGCGAAGACGCGGAGCAGGTGGGTCTTCACCGTCGCCTCGCTGATGAACAGCTCGGTCCCGATCTCCGCGTTCGTCAGCCCCCGGGCGACGAGCGAGAGCACCTGCGCCTCGCGCGGCGACAGGGACTCCGCGACGGGCGCGCGCATGCGCGTGACGAGCTTCGTGGCGACGGACGGGGCCAGCACGGTCTCTCCCCGCACCGCCGACTCGACCGCGCCGAGCAGGTCGGCGCGAGAGATGTCCTTGAGCAGGTAGCCGGCCGCGCCCGCCTCGACCGCCCGCACGATGTCCTGGTCGGTCTCGTACGTCGTCAGCACGATCACCCGGCTCTCCGGGCGTTCCGCCAGGATCAGCCTGGTCGCGTCGACCCCGTCGCCCGACGGCATCCGCAGGTCCATGAGGATGACGTCCGGCCGCAGATCACGGGCGCGTACGACGGCCTCCTCGCCGGAGCCGGCCTCCCCGACCACGTCCACGCCCGGGGCGGACTCCAACATGCCGCGCAGGCCCTGGCGTACGACGGGGTGGTCATCCACGATCATCAGGCGGATCACGGAACGTCACTCTCCTTCTCGGGAATCGGCGGCGGCGCCGGCTCGGGCAGGGTGACGGTCAGCGTCGTCCCCGATCTGGTCGCCGTGCGTCTCGCCGGTCCTCTCGCTGGGCCGGTCACCGTGTCGGTCATGGAGCCGGTCTTCGGGGGCGTCGTCCCCGAACCGGTCACGTTCAACGCACCGCCCTCCTGCTCGACGCGGCTCCGCATGGCGCGCAGGCCGTACCCCGAGGTCGGGCCGGGGCCGAGCCCGCGCCCGTCGTCGCGGACCACCAGCGTCACCTCGGCCGCACCGTACACGAGGCGAACCTGAACGGCCGACGCGGCGGCGTGCTTGCGGACGTTGGCCAGGGCCTCCTGCGCCGCCCGGACCAGCACCACCTCGCTGTTGGCGGGCAGCGCGCGCGAGATGCCCTCGACCGCGAAGGACGCCTGGATGCCCAACTCCTCGCCCAGCCGGGTGGTGAGTCGCCGCAGCGCCTCGTCCAGGGTGGACCCGTCCAGCGGGACCGGGCCGAGCGCCGCGACGAGGGCGCGCGCCTCCGCCAGGTTCTCCCTGGCGGTCTGTACGGCCAGCGCCAGATGCCGTGACCCCGGCGCCGCCCCCGGCTGCGACTCCGCGGCCTGGATGAGCATGATGATGCTGGTGAATCCCTGGGCGAGGGTGTCGTGGATCTCCCGGGCCAGCCGTTCGCGCTCGGTCAGCGCGCCGCGCTCGGCGGACAGGCGGGCGACCTCGGCGCGGCTGGCGGACAGCTCCTCGATGAGCCGCGCGCGTTCGGTGCTCTCGGTGATGATGCGGCTGATCCACGACCCGAGGACGCCGGCGAACGCGACGCCGATCAGGACGATGCAGACGAACCCGAGCTTCGCGGCGGTGCCGTACGCCGCCAGGAACATGCCCACGGGGCCGATGTTCAGCGCCAGCAGCACCGCGACGGCCCGCCGGTCGCGCAGAAGCATGAACACCTGCGGGCAGAGCGCGAACAGCCCGATGGCCGCCGACGTCGTGATGATCGTGGCCGGGACGAAGGTCGCGATCATCACGCCCACATAGAGCAGGCCGCGGCGGTCGCGGGCGCCGCGTTCCCCGATCGCCGGGCGGCCGAGGAGCAGGTACCCGGCCGTGCAGCAGCCGAGCAGCGCGAGCGCGACCGCCCTGGTGACCGCGGTCAGGTCGTCGTCCGCGAACACGAGCGCGACCGTGACCGCCAGCACCAGGGCGTAGAGCAGCTCCCAGCCGTGGAACGCCTTCCACGCGTGGCCGGCGCCGGGCGGGCCGTCCTCACAAGGGACGGCGATGCCCTCGGCGGAGAAGCGCCGGTCCCGGCGCCGGAACGCGCTCATCCGTCGCGACGGCCCTTCCAGCGGAAGGTCGTCAGGCACAGCACCAGACCCCCGATCACCCAGGCGGCGAGGATCAGGGCCACTCGGTCCAGTTCGTACGACTTCGTCAGCTCAAGCGAGGCGCCGTCGGCTCCGAGGAACACCGCGCGGAACCCCTGGCACATCCACTTCAGCGGGAACACCGAGGCGATGTTGATCAGCCACTCGGGCATCTGGGTGAACGGGATGAAGACCCCCGAGATGAACTGCAGCACCACGAACGGCATGCTGATGACCGCGGCGGCGCTCTTCGCCGAGCGGGGCAGGCTGCTCACCGCAGTGCCCAGCAGCGCCGCGCCGGTGACCCCGAGCAGGAACACCCAGGCGAAGGTCACCCAGCTCGACACCTGGCTGGGCAGGTCCAGGTCGTACATCAGGACCCCGATGGCCAGCAGGATCACGACCTCCAGGAACGCGATCACCAGCACGTTGATGATTTTGCCGATGAAGTAGGCGCTGCGCGGCATGGGCGTTCCGGCCAGCCGCTTCAGCGTGCCGTCGTCGCGGTCGCCCGCGATGCCGATGCCGAGGCTCTGGAAGCCGGCGCCCATCACACCGGCCCCGATCAGCCCGGCGGTGTAGAGCTGCGACACGGTGACCCCGGACCCCTCCAGGGGGCCGGCGAAGATCGACCCGAACAGCATGAGCAGGATGATCGGGAAGGAGAAGGTGAACACGACGGCGTCCTTCTCACGGAAGAACATCTTCGTCTCCACCGCTCCGCGGGACAGGCCGAGCTTCAGGGCGGAGGGCATCGCGCGCGTGGCGGCCGTACGGCTGGGGGCGGTGCCGGTGGCGGTGTCAGTCACGGGGGGCCTCGATCAGCTTCAGATAGATGTCTTCGAGCGTGGGGCGGTGAACAGCGAGGCCGGGGACCTCTCCGTCGTAGCGGCGGCTCAGCTCCACGATCGTCTTGGTCGGCGTGCTCGTCTCGACCGATCCCTCTTCCCAGGTCACGACGGCCTTCGCGGTGTCCCGGCCGCCCAGCGTCGCGGGCTCGCCCTCCGCGACGATCCGGCCGCCCGCGATGACCGCGACCCGGTCCGCCAGTGCCTCGGCCTCGTCCAGATAGTGGGTGGTCAGCACGATCGTGCTGCCCGTTTGCGCCAGTCCCTCGATCAGCTCCCAGAACTGCCGCCGGGCCTCGGGGTCGAAACCGGTGGTGGGCTCGTCCAGGAAGATCAGCTCCGGGTTGCCCAGGATGCCGAGGGCGACGTCCACTCGCCGCCGCTGCCCGCCGGAGAGCTGGCGGACCCGCTTGTTCGCCTTGTCGGAGAGTCCCACGGCGGCGATCACCTCGTCGGGGTCCCTCGGGTTCGGGTAGTAGCCCGCGAAGTGGCGCACCGTCTCGAGCACGCTCAGCTCGGCGGCGTCGTTCGCGGTCTGCAGGACGATGCCGATGCGGGAGCGCCACTCCCGGGTCGGCCGGCCCGGGTCGACGCCGAGCACCGAGATCTCGCCCGCGTCCCGCTTGCGGTACCCCTCAAGGATCTCCACGGTCGTCGACTTGCCCGCCCCGTTGGGACCGAGGAAGGCGAAGACCTCGCCCCTCCTGATGTCGAGGTCGATGCCCTTGACCGCCTGGACGTCGCCGTACCGCTTGGTCAGCCCGCGGACCTCAATAGCGTTTTTCACGCCCCCAAGGATCTACCGGCGCTTTACGTCAGAACACCCCTGGTCGACTGAATCCTGATGTCCACCGTTCGGTGGACACCGGACGTCAGAAGAGTGTGGGATTCTCCGGCTCGATGCCGCGCAGCGCGTCGTAGTCGAGGGTGACGCAGTCGATGCCACGGTCGGTGGCCAGCACGCGGGCCTGGGGCTTGATCTCCTGCGCCGCGAAGATGCCCTTGACCGGGGCGAGCAGCGGGTCGCGGTTGAGCAGCTCCAGATAGCGGGTCAGCTGCTCGACGCCGTCGATCTCGCCGCGGCGCTTGATCTCCACCGCCACAGTGCCGCCGCGGTGGTCGCGGCAGAGGATGTCCACCGGGCCGATGGCCGTCATGTACTCGCGGCGGACCAGCGTCCAGCCGTCGCCCAGCGTGGTGATGTGCTCGGCGAGCAGCTCCTGCAGGTGCGCCTCGACGCCGTCCTTCTGGAGCCCCGGATCGACGCCCAGCTCGTGGCTGGAGTCGTGCAGCACCTCCTCGATGGTGAGGATGAGCTTCTCGCCGGTCTTGCCGTGGGTCACCGTCCAGGTGCCGTCGTCCTCGCGCAGCTTGCACGGAGGGTTCATCCAGTTGAGCGGCTTGAACGCCCGATCGTCCGCGTGGATGGAGACGCTGTTGTCCGCCTTGATCAAGATGAGGCGGGGCGCCATGGGCAGATGGGCCGTCAGCCTCCCCACGTAATCCACGCTGCACCGCGCGATGACCAGCCGCATAGCGGCCAACCCTACCGGTCGCGCCGCCTGCCCTCTGCCGGATCGGCCCCCTCTGCGAGACTGACCCCATGGCGCAGACGTTTGAGACTGTCGGTGTGGTGGGACTCGGCACCATGGGTGCGGGGATCGCCGAGGTCTTCGCCCGGTCGGGCCGTCGGGTGATCGGGGTCGAGGCCGACGACGCGGCCCTGGAGCGCGGTCGCGGCCACCTGGAGCGCTCGACCGGCAGGGCCGTCGCGAAGGGCAAGCTCACCGAGGACGCGCGGCGCGAGATCCTCGGCCGGGTCTCCCTGACCACCTCCCGTGCGGACCTGGCCGACGCCGACCTGGTGATCGAGGCGATCCCGGAGATCATGGAGTTCAAGCGCGTCCTGTTCGCCGACCTGGACCGCGTCTGCAAGCCGTCGGCGGTGCTCGCCACCAACACCTCGTCGCTGTCGGTCACGGCGATCGCCGCCGGCACGTCCCGGCCCGGACGGGTGATCGGGATGCACTTCTTCAACCCCGCCCCGGTGATGAAGCTGGTCGAGGTGATCCACACCGTGGTCACCGACGACGGTCTCGCCGACGACATCGCCGCGCTCGCCCGGAGCCTCGGCAAGACCCCGATCACGGCCGGCGACCGCGCCGGCTTCGTGGTCAACCGGCTGCTGCTCGGCTATCTCAACCACGCCTGCGTCCTGCTGGAGGCGGGCGTCGCCGGCCGCGACGACATCGACGCCGCCATGAAGCTGGGCGTCGGGCTGCCGATGGGGCCGTTCACGCTGCTCGACCTGATCGGCCTGGACACCTCCTACGAGGTGTGCGAGGTCCTGTTCCGTGAGACCCGCGACCGGCGGCACGCGCCCGCGCCCGTGCTGCGCGAACTGGTCACCGCGGGGCTCCTCGGCCGCAAGACCGGCCGCGGCTTCCACTCCTACGGCGAAGCCGCCCCCGCCACACCCGAGGCCCGCCAGGCGGCCTCCGTGTCCACGGTCGGGATCGTCGGCGGCGGGCCAGAGGCGGAGACGCTCGCCACGGCCGTCGAGCGCGCCGGGTTCAAGCCCGTGGTCGCCGAAAGCGCCGACCTGACCCCGGTCGGCGACGCCGACGTGGTCCTCGCCCTGTCCGACCGCCCCGTCGTCGAGCTCGCCGTACGGCTGCCGCACCCCGAGCGGCTGGCCGGGCTGCACCTCGTCGGCGACGGCGTGGCCGAGGTCGCCTCCACCGTGCTGACCTCGCCGGAGACCACCGCGGCCGTACACGACCTGGTGCGGATCCTCGATCGCACCCCGGTGATGTGCGGAGACCGGGCCGAGTTCGTCGTCAACGCCCTGCTGTACGCGTATCTCAACGACGCGGTCCGCATGCTGGAGTCGGGGTACGCCTCCGCGGGCGACATCGACACCGGGATGCGGCTCGGCTGCGGATATCCGGCGGGGCCGCTGGAGATGCTCGACGCCATCGGCCTGGAGGCGGTCAGGGACGGGCTGCGCGCCCTTTACGCGGAGTACCGCGAGCCGGCGTTCGCCCCCGTGCCGCTGCTCGACCAGCTCGTCACGGCCGGCGTGCGCAGCATCCGGGAATACGCCGGCTGACCACTCGTTCTGACTGACATGACCCCCGTCGCGCCTTTCCTGCCCCCTGCCCTGCCGTACCCTTCCGTCCGTACGCGTCCCGAGTGGGCCGCGCGCGTCCGCGAGGAGGCCCGGTGAGCCCGCGCCGCGCCCGCCGTTCTGACGGCTCCTCGCGCCGCTCACGGCGTCCCGGGAACGGCGGACGCGGAGGAGACGGGGCCGACGACGAGGGCCTGGGCTTCGCCGGGCGGTTCGGCATCGGCCAGGTCGAGGAATGGCCCGACGGCGAGTGGCAGGTGCGGCGCATCGTCGGCGGGGCGGCGGACAAGATCTACCGCTGCCCCGGTTGCGACCAGGAGATCAGGATCGGACTCGCGCACCTCGTCTCCTGGCCCAACTGGACCGGCGGCGAGAACGAGCGGCGCCACTGGCACACCGCCTGCTGGCGCAACCGGGTCAAGCGCGGCCCCGGCCGCACCCGCTACTGACGGCCGCGGCCATCGGCGGGTTTTCACCAGCTCTTCAGAGGAACTGTGCAGGAGGTTTGGCGATGGTGGCGGAGATCCGGGCGTCGACGGTGCTGCCCGCGCGGCGGGAGGACATCGAGCTGCACACGGCCGACGGGCTGACGCTGGTCGGTGAGATCGCGCTGCCCGAGGACCGGCCCCCCGCGGCCACAATGGTCTGCCTGCATCCGCTGCCGACCCACGGCGGCATGATGGACAGCCACGTGCTGCGCAAGGCGTCGTACCGGCTGCCCGCGCTGGCCGACCTCGCGGTGCTGCGCTTCAACACCCGGGGCACCACCTCGGACCGGGGGACGTCCGAGGGCGCCTTCGGCCATGGTCAGGACGAGCGGTTCGACGTGGCGGCGGCCCTGGAGTACGCCGAGTTCCACGACCTGCCCCGCCCGTGGCTCGTCGGATGGTCGTTCGGCACCGAGCTGGCGCTGAAGTGGGGCCGGGACCCGCTCGTCGAGGGCGCGATCCTGCTCTCGCCGCCGCTCCACCGCGCGACGGACGCCGACCTGGACGCCTGGGCGGAGTTCGGCCGGCCCCTGGTCGCGCTGGTGCCGGAACACGACGACTATCTGCGGCCCGACGAGGCGCGTACGCGGTTCGCCCGGGTGCCGCAGGTCGAGGTGGTCGGCGTCGAGGGCGCCAAGCACCTGTGGGTGGGCGAGCCGTACGTGCGGATCGTGCTCGACGAGATCGTCAAGCGGGTGAATCCGGCCGCGGGCCCCCTGCCCACCCAGGTCTGACATCCGGGCCGGATGCCATCGTGGGTGCCGAAGCGGTATAAACAGGAACAGTAGAGCTATGTTCTGTTCCAGTGGAGGCACCGTGCAGGCGTTCGATCTCTCGGGCAAGAAGGCGTTCGTCACAGGGGCGTCCCGCGGCATCGGCAGGGCCATCGCCCTCACGCTCGCCGAGGCGGGCGCGGACGTCGCGCTCGTCTCCCGATCCGCCGAGAGCCTCGCCCAGGTGGCCAAGGAGATCGAGGACCACGGGCGCGCGGCCCACGTGATCCCCTGCGACGTGACCGACCGCGACGCCGTGGCGGGCGCCGTCCAGGCCGCGATCGAGGCGCTCGGCCACGTGGACGTCGTCGTCAACAACGCCGGAGGGTCGAGCTTCCTCGCCGAGTTCAAGGACCTGCGGCTGACCGGCTGGGACAAGACCATGCGGCTCAACCTGGACTCGGCGATGGCCGTCCTGCACGCGTTCGCCCCGCACCTGCTGGAGCGCGGCGGCGGGTCCGTCATCAACGTCGCCTCCGTCGCCGCCAAGGGCGCCCCCTTCCTCGCGCCGTACGGGGCGGCGAAGGCGGGGCTGGTCGCTCTCACCAAGACCCTCGCGGTCGAATGGGCGTCCCGGGGCGTACGGGTGAACGCGTTGTGCCCGGGCTGGACGGCGACCGAGCTCAACCGCAACCTGTGGGAGGACGAGAACGCGAGCAAGGCCACCATCAGCGGCGTCCCGATGGGCCGCTGGGGGACCGCCGAGGAGATGGCCCAGCCCGCGCTGTTCCTCGCCAGCCCGGCGTCCGCGTACATGACCGGCCAGGTGCTCTTCGTCGACGGCGGCCAGACCGCGTTGTCCTGACCGCTCGCGCACTCGACGTGACAGCGTGGGCCGGCAGGCCATGGACGGCGATCGCGGGTTACGTTGGCCAGATGCGGCTCTACTCGCGATCAGCCGGTTCCGGGACGCCCGTGGTCCTGCTCCACGCCTTCCCGTTCTCCTCGGCGATGTGGCAGGCGCAGCGTGAGGGGCTGGCGCGCGCCTGCACGGTGATCACTCCAGACCTGCGCGGCTTCGGCGGCTCACCCCTCGGAGACGACGCGCCCTCGCTCGACGTCATGGCCGACGACGTGGCGCGGCTCCTCGACCGCGAGGGGATCGAGCGCGCCGTGGTCGGCGGCCAGTCCATGGGCGGGTACGTCACGATGGCCTTCTGCCGTCGCCACGCCGACCGCCTGCTCGGCGTGATCCTCGCCGACACCAAGGCGGCGGCCGATCCCGCACCCGCGAGGGAGAACCGCGAGCGGATCGCCGCGGCGGTCCTCCGGGACGGTCCGGCCATCCTCGTGGACGAGGTCCTGCCGCCGCAGCTCGGCGCCACGACCGCGCGGCGCAGGCCCATGGTGTCCGGCCGGGTACGCGGCCTCGTCCAGTCCGCGCCGCCTCCGGCCGTGGCGTGGGCGCAGCGCGCCATGGCGGCCCGCCCGGACTCCTTCGACACGCTCCGCGCCCTGACGGCGCCCGCGCTGGTCATCGTGGGCGACGAGGACGAGCTGTCCCCGCGGGCCGACGCGGAGGCGATGGCCGAGGCCGTGCCCGACGGCAGGCTCGCCGTCATCCCCGAGGCGGGCCATCTGTCCGCGATGGAGAATCCCGAGGCGTTCAACCACGCCGTCGCCGACTTCGTCCGCTCCCTGCCCTGAACCCGGGCATGGCGAAGGGCACGGTGTGAAGCACGCTCCGCGGTTCCAGGCGCCCTGGCCCTGCTGGAGGAGGCCGCGGATCCCCGCGACACCGGGTGGGGAGAGCGGAGGCCGACGTGGGAGTCGGCCGGTTCGGTGCCCTCGCGGAAGCGGCGTCTCAGCCGTGGGTCGCGTTGGCGGCGCGGTGCCGCGAGGGGGTCGTTCCGTACCGGCTGACGAACGCCTGGCGGAGCGCCTCGGCCGTGCCGAACCCGCACCGGGCCGCCACGCGGGCGACAGGTAGGGCGGTCGTGGCCAGCAGGTGGGCGGCCGCCTCGGTCCGGGCCAGGCGGACGAAGCGGCCGGGTGACTGGCCGAGGTGGGTGAGGAAGAGCCGGGTGAGGTGCCGCACGCTGACGCCGGCGATCGAGGCGAGCGTGGCGGTGGTGAGGTCCGCGTCGAGGTTCGCGGTCACGTGCCCGACGACTCGCCTGACCACGTCGTGCTCGGCGGGTGACGCTGCGGTGAACATGCTGATCTGGGCTTGGTTGCCCGGCCGCTGGAGGTAGGTCACCAGGGCCCGGGCCACCTGCCGGGCCGGCCCCGCTCCGTGGTCCTCCTCAATGAACGCGGTCATCAGGTCGAGGGCGCTGGTCACGCCGGCGGCGGTGGAGATCGCACCGTCCCGAATGTAGATCGGATCGGCGTCCACGGTGACGGCGGGGTGGTGGGCGGCGAGCTGCCGGGCGAACTGCCAGTGAGTGGTCGCCCGCTTGCCGTCGAGCAGTCCCGCCGCGGCGAGCACGCTCGCCCCCGTACACACGGAGGCCACCCGGCGGCTCTCCCGCGCCAGCCGGCGTACGTTGCCGACGATCACCGGGTCCTCGGCGGCGCGCGTGTGGCCCCATCCGCCGGACACGATCAACGTGTCGATCGGGCCGATGGTCCGCTGCAGCGAGCCCTGGCTGTGCAGGGTCAGCCCCGACTGGCGCGCGATCGGCCGCCCACCCGGGCTGACCACCGAAATCCGGTACGGCGGGCGCACCGAGCCGACCCGGTTGGCCATCTCCAGGCTGGTCGTGATGCAGGCGATGTCGAGCAATTCGGCGCCCTCATAACCGACCACGACAACCCGCCGCTCTGCCATCTCTGGATGGTAGGTCTGATCGGGTAGGCATCCCAAGTTTTCGGACATACTTTCCACGGGCGCTCGGCAGGGAAGTGGCTGGCCGGACAGGCTCGGGGCCATGACGCACCCGATGCTTGATGACCGCAGGCCCGCTGTACGCCGGTCGGCTCCGCTGCCCCGCATCGTGAGGGCGCTGGTGCGCCGGTGGCCGACATGGCTGGGAATCGCCTGCGCGTTCCTCTTCCATGTCGACGATGGGCGAGCAGCCGGCGTCTTCGTGTTCGTCGCCGCGCTCGCCTATCTGACGACAGCGGTTCTGGACCGGCCTCGTTCCGCCTGGTTGACAGTGCTCGGGCTGACCGTCGTGGCGGTGGTCAGCCAGGTGCTGGGCGTCGGCTACGCCGTTGTGCTGGGCCCCGCCGCGCTCGTCATCGCCGTGATCGGCCTGGTCCGGGGGCAGCTACGCAGGCCGGGGCTCTGCGCACTACAGGCGCCGGCCATGCTGGTCTTCGGCGCCGTCGTACTGGCCGCCGTGCACGCCGGTTGGGCGCTGGGGAGCGCCGTGATGGCCGCCGCTCTGATCGCGCACGGGATCTGGGACATCTTCCACTTGCGCGCGAATCGGATCGTCTCTCGGTCCATGGCGGAATGGTGCGCGATACTCGACCTCCTGCTGGGCGTCGGCATCCTGGTCCTGCTGTGAATGACGACGCGGTCGTCGGTGGGAGAGCCCGGCCGGGAGAAGCGCTGGAGCCGCGAGCACGTTTCCGGCCGGACCGCACATCCCGGTTGAGGGCATGCGGGGCAAGCCCGTTGAGCGAAGCGGGGGCGCCGGACGGCGGCGGGTCTGGAGCGCCGGTGTGGCGATGAGCGAGGGGCGGACGCGGCCGACGGGGTCACCGTCCAGGCCTGCGTCCCCTCCCTCTGCTTTCCTCCCTCAAGGAGCTCGCGGAGGCAATACTCCGCGTTGGCTCCATGCCGCTACCTTTGCAGTGCGACACCACGATTGTGATACAAACATGTGACCTGATCCGGCCAATGACCGGAACATGCCACGGAGGTGCCACGTTGTGGGACGCCATCGGCCTGGACATCCTCGAAGAACGGATCTACCGCCTGCTGCTCCGTGACCCCCGCTGCTCCGTCGAGGAGTGCGCGCGGCGGCTGGAGGCATCGCCTGACGCGGTCCGCGCCTCGGTGGACCGGCTCATGGAGCTCGGCCTGTTGGAGTCGGCCGAACGGCGCGGCCTGCGCGCGGCCGACCCGAGGATCGGCCTCGGCGGGGCGATCCGCCGCCGCCGCGCCGAGCTCGACCGGCTCAGTCTGGTGGCCGACGAGCTGGCCGCCGACTTCCAGGAGGGGCTGCTGCGCGCCGACCCGGAACGGGTGATCGAGGTGGTCGAGGGCAGCGCCGCCGCGAGCCGCCGGGTGGGGGAGCTGCTGGCCGGCGCGTCCAAGGAGGTGCTCGCGCTGGACGCCCCGCCGTACGCCGCCTCCTCGGGGACGTCGATCAGCGCCGAGGAGGCGGCGCTGGCGCGCGGCGTGCGCTGTCGCGCGATCTACTCCTCCGCCGTGCTGGATCTGCCCGCCAAGCTCGACGAGATCCGGCAGATGATGAGCCTGGGCGAGCAGTCGCGGGTCCACGCCAACCTGCCGATCAAGCTGGTCCTGGTCGACGGTGTGACCGCCCTGCTGCCGCTCACCGGCAACGAGGAGGGCGTCCACTTCACCTCCGTCGTCGTACGGCACAGCGCTCTCACGGACGCCCTCGTCGCCCTGTTCGAGACGCTGTGGCGCGAGGCGGCGCCCCTGGCGGGGGCCCCGTCCGTGCCGGCTCTGGACGCGGTGGACCGGCAGATCCTGGAGCTGCTCGGGGTGGGGATGAAGGACGAGGCGATCCTGCGGCACCTCGGCATCTCCGAGCGGACGCTGCGGCGCCGGATCGCCTCGCTGCTCGGCCGCCTCGGCGCCACCGGCCGTTTCCAGGCGGGCGTCCAGGCCGCCCGCCGCGGCTGGATCTAGGGCCCGGCGGAGGTGATCCGCCGGGCCCTGCTCATGGTGTCGTCATAGCCGTCGACTGCCCCGTTAGCGCCGGTTGTTACTCCTGCCACCACTCGGCGTCGTCGTCGGCCTTGCCGTTGCTCTCGACGGGCTTGGCGACCGAGACCGGCTTGTCCGCGCTCGGCGCGGCGGACAGCGCGGGCTTGGCCGGGGCGGCCGCGACCGGCGCCGGCTCGGCGTCCATGCCCGGCAGCGGGGCGCCGCCGAGGAGCTGCCGAAGCTGGGCGAGGTGGCTGGTGATGCTGTCGCGCTGGCGGGTCAGCTCGTCGACCTGGCGCTGCATGGAGGTGCGGGTGCGCTCGGCCTCGTTCTTGGCGTCGGTCACGATCGACTCGGCGCTGGCCTTGGAGTCGGCCACGAGCTGGTCGGCGTTCTTCCGCGCGTTGGCGAGGAGCTGCTTGGCGTGCGAGTCGGCCTCGCGCCGGGTCTGCTCGGCCTGCTGGGTGGCCTTGCTGGCCCGCTGCTCGGCCGTCGCGGCGCGCTGCTCCGCCTCGGCGACGAGCTTCTGCGTGTTGGCCTGGGCGGTGGCGTGGCGCTCGGCCTCCTGCCGCTCGGCCTCCTCGCGCCGGGAGGCGAGCTGGATCTCGAACTCCGCCTCCTCCTGGGCCCGCTTGGCCTCGGACTCCTCAAGGACGCGCTGCGCCTGGGCGCGCATCTCGTCGGCCTGGCGCTTGGCGGTGGTGAGCACCTCGTCGCGCTCGCGCTTGGTGGAGGCCCGGAGCTGGGCGACCTCGCGCTCGGTGGTGGTGCGGAGCTTGGCGATCTCCCGCTCGGCGTCCGCCCGCTTCTCCGCGACCTCGTGGTCGGCGGTGGCCCGGACCTTCGCGACCTCGCGCTCAGTGGTCGAGGTCAGCTCGTCGGCCTCGCGCTTGGCGGTCGCGCGGATCTCCTCGGCGTCGCGCTCGGCCGTGCTGCGCATGTCCTCGGCCTCGCGGGCGGCGAGGGCGCGCTTCTCGGCGGCCTCGTTCTCGGCGGCGGCGCGCATGTCGGCGGCGTCCACCTTGGCCTGCGCCTTGATCTCGTTGGCCTCCGACCTGGCGGCCTGGACGAGCTCGGTGGCCTGTTCCTCGGCAAGACGAAGCAGCTGCTCAATGCGGGCGCCGAGACCGGAATAGGTCGGACGCTCCTGCTCCTGCAACTGACGCTGCGAGTCAGAAAGCTCCCGCTGGAGCCCGCTCACCTGTTCACGCGCCTGACGCAGTTCTGTGTCGAGCGTCTTCAAGTGGTCGTGGACCTGGTGCCGGTCATAGCCGCGGAGCACCACGTCGAATTCCCGAGAAGGGGCGTCTTCAAAGAAATTGTTGAGTTGGGCGTCGATGTCGGACTGCATGAGGCTCGATCCTGGGTTGTCGAGACGGCTACACGGGCCGGACGGGGGGTTCGGACAGCCGAGGGGGGAGTCCATCACGGGTCCTCGTCCGGTGATACGCCAGCGTACTCCGGTACTGCCGCGTTGGCCGCCCCCTCAGGCTTTATGTGCGACTTGTTACGTGTGAACCTTTCTTGCGTTCAGAGGGGTCAATGCCGCGCTGTCTCGACCAGCTCCGTCAGGACTCCTCCCACGTCTTTCGGGTGAAGAAACGCGATTGAGGCGCCCATTGAACCGTGCCGCGGACGCTCGTCGATGAGTTTTATGCCCTTTGCGGCGATATCCTGTAGAGCTTGCGTGACATCGGCCACTCCATAGCCAATGTGATGCATGCCCTCGCCGCGCTTCGCCAGGAACTTGCCGACGGCGGTGTCGGGGTGGAGCGGTTCCAGCAACTGCACGTACGACGCTCCGCTCGGCGCGTCGGCGACGTGCAGCATCGCCTCCCGTACGCCCTGCTCCTCGTTCACCTCTCGGCTCACGACGGTGAGCCCGAAGGTCGTCTCGTAGAACTCGATCTTCTCTTCGAGGTTGTGGCAGGCGATGCCCACGTGGTCGATCCTGAGCAGCATTTCCTCACTCCTCCGCGTCTGCGGTCCGCGCTCTCGCCACTTTGCCAGGCCCGGGAGATGTGGGCGACCACCATGGCGATCACTCGGACACTCCTGGGTATCGTGACATCGTCGCCCAGATTCCGTGATGGAGGCCCCATCCCATGTCCGGTTCCGTGATCGTCGCAGGAGCTCGTACGCCCATCGGGCGGTTGCTCGGTTCGCTCGCCGGCCTGTCCGCCGTCGACCTCGGCGGCGTCGCCATCAAGGCGGCGCTTGAGCGTGCAGGCGTCGCCCCCTCAGACGTGCAGTATGTGATCATGGGGCAGGTGCTCCAGGCGGGCGCGGGGCAGATCCCGTCCCGGCAGGCCGCCGTGAGGGCGGGCATCCCCATGACCGTCCCGTCGCTGACGATCAACAAGGTGTGTCTGTCCGGGCTCGACGCCATCGCGCTGGCCGACCAGCTCATCCGGGCCGGCGAGTTCGACGTCGTCGTCGCCGGCGGCATGGAGTCCATGACCAACGCGCCGCACCTGCTGCCCGGCCTGCGCAAGGGCGTCAAGTACGGCCCGGCCGGCGTCGTCGACTCCATGGCCCTCGACGGGCTCACCGACGCGTTCGACCAGCTCGCCATGGGAGAGTCCACCGAGCGGCACAACGCCAGGTTCGGCATCACCCGCGAGGAGCAGGACGAGTTCTCCGCCCGCTCGCACCAGCTCGCGGCCAAGGCCACCAAGACCGGCGTCTTCGACGACGAGATCGTGCCGGTCACCCTGCCGGGCCGCAAGGGCGGCGAGCCGATCGTGTTCTCGGCCGACGAGGGCATCCGCGGCGACACCACGGCCGAGACGCTCGCCGGGCTGCGGCCCGCCTTCGCCAAGGACGGCACCATCACGGCGGCCTCCGCCTCCCAGATCTCCGACGGCGCCGTCGCGGTCGTCGTCATGTCCCGGGCGAAGGCCGAGGAGCTCGGCCTGGAGTGGCTGGCCGAGATCGGCGCGCACGGCAACGTCGCCGGTCCGGACAACTCGCTGCAGTCCCAGCCCGCCAACGCGATCAAGCACGCGCTGGCCAAGGAGGGCATCACCGCCGACGACCTCGACCTCGTCGAGATCAACGAGGCGTTCGCCCAGGTCGTGCTCCAGTCCGTCAAGGAGCTCGACGTCCCGCAGGACAAGGTCAACGTCAACGGCGGCGGCATCGCCCTCGGCCACCCGATCGGCGCGTCGGGCGCGCGGATCGTGCTGACGCTCGCCCACGAGCTGAGGCGGCGCGGCGGCGGCGTGGGCGCGGCCGGCCTGTGCGGAGGCGGCGGCCAGGGCGACGCCCTGATCGTCCGGGTGCCCTCCCGCGACTGATCCGCGGCCTCTCCACCGCCCATTCCGCGGCCTTTCCCCGTCTTTCCGCCGCCTCTTCGTGTCCGCCCCGCGGCCCGGCGCGCGCCGTACGCGCCGCCGGGCCGGCCTGAGATCGCGTGTCTAGGCTTGAACCGCGGGCGGCGAGCGATGCGGAGGTTGCCATGGACGTCGGGACGCTCGTGGCGGACGCGCGGCGCGGGCGGCCGCGGGCGGTCGCCCGGCTGATCACGCTGGTCGAGAACGCCGCCGCGGCCCCGGGCGGCGACGAGCGGCTGCGCGAGGTGATGGCGGCGTTCGCCACCGCGACCGGCCCCGAGGGCGGCCGCGGGCCGTACGGCGCGCGCGTGATCGGGCTGACCGGCTCTCCGGGCGTGGGGAAGTCGACCTCGACCGGCGTGCTCATCCGGGCGTTCCGCAGGCGCGGCCGGCGGGTGGGCGTTCTGGCCGTGGACCCGTCCAGCCCGTTCACCGGCGGCGCGCTGCTCGGCGACCGGGTGCGGATGCAGGAGCACGCGACCGACCCCGAGGTCTTCATCCGGAGCATGGCGAGCCGCGGCCACCTCGGCGGGCTCGCCTGGGCCACCCCGCAGGCCCTGCGGGTGCTGGACGCGGCCGGGTGCGACGTGATCCTGGTCGAGACCGTCGGCGTCGGCCAGGCCGAGGTGGACGTGGCCCGGCTGGCCGACACCACCGTCGTCCTGCTCGCGCCGGGGATGGGCGACGGCATCCAGGCGGCCAAGGCCGGCATTCTCGAGGTCGCCGACGTGTTCGTCGTCAACAAGGCCGACCGCGACGGCGCCCAGGCCCTGGTCCGCGAGCTGCGGAACACGGTCGCGCCCCTGCGCGGGCCGTGGCGGCCGCCGATCGTCTCCACTGTGGCGTCGAAGGGCGAGGGGGCCGACGACCTGATCGCCGCGCTCGACAAGCACACCGCGTACCTCGATGAGTCGGGGGAGCTGCGCCGCCGCCGGCTGGCCCGCGCGCGGGACGAGATCGAGACCATCGCGCTGGCGCGGCTGCGCGCCCGGTTCGCGGCCGAGGGCCGCGAACGGCGGCTCGACCGCCTCGCGGAACGCCTGGTGGCGGCCGAGACCGACCCCTACACCGCCGCCGACGAGCTGCTCGCCGACCTCGGCTGAGCCGTCCGGCGGGCGGTCAGGGTTCGGAGGAGTACTGGATCACGACGTCGGTGAAGCCGAGCGTCGTCAGCATGCCCTCCAGCATCGACCGGGTGTTCTGGTCGGCCCGCGCGCGCAGGTCGCTGGACGTGGCCGCTTCGGCGATCTTCTTCTCGGCCAGTACGTACAGCTCCTGCTGGTTCTGCGGCGAGGACGAGAGGAAGTCCGACACGCGGTCGAGCAGGCCGCGCTGCTGGGCGAACACGTACGACCGCCCGTTGTCCAGGTTGGGCTTCTCCAGCTGGGCGTGCGGGAGCCGTACGGTGACGGAGGTGCGGTCGGGGGAGACGGTGATGGCGTCCTTGGCGAGCGCGCCGAAGTCCACGTAGGCGTCGACGTTCCCCGCGCCCACGAAGAGGGTCCTGGTGCCCTTGATGGCGTCGGGCAGGAAGGCGGCGTCCTTCTCCAGATCGACGACGACCTGGAAGTTCCCGGTGGCTGCCTCGAACCGGCTCAGGTTGTGGATCGACCGCAGCAGCACGGGGCCGCTGCGGTCGAAGGTGCGCTCGCCGAACGGGTCGAGCCAGGAGAAGGCGAGCCGCGCGCCGACGACGAGGATCAGCACGACGAAGAGGAACCCGGCCAGCCACCGCCAGCCGCGCCGGGAGCGCCGGATCGGGGGTTCTGGGACCGGCGAGCCCTCGGGGGCTTGAGTCTGGCGGTTCACGGAGGGAATCTTCCCGAGATCGGCCCGAGTCTCACCTTCGCGCGGCATGTCGCGATCCGCCGGGTTCAGCGGACGCGGGAGGGCCGCCGGGCCGTCTCGCCCGCCCCGGGAGTGGGGGGCTCGTGGCGCGACGGGGCGGTGTCCTCGTGCTCGTACGGGGGGTTCATGGGGTAGCTGGGAGCGGCGGGGGGCTCCCGCCGGACGTCTCCGCCGAAGTAGCGGCTCTGCAGCCGGCAGGTGGCGAAGTCCGTGAAGAACATCCGCAGCCAGTCGCGGCGCTGCGTCTCGGTCAGCCGGGCGAACCAGGCGGCGGCGCGCCGGTGCTCGGGCAGCGGACCCGAGGGCAGCGGCTCGTCGCGCAGCCAGGCGACGACGATCGCGCGATATCCGCCGGCCGGGGAGCCGGGGCACGGCCGGGCCAGCCCTTCGACGAACTCGGACGCCGCCCGGTCCGCGTACCCGGCGTCGAGGTCGTCGACGTGGATGGGCACGATGCCCTTGCCGACTTCCTCCGTGTCGGAGCGCGACCGCTGCTCCACCCGGTTGAACGCGGCGGGAGTGCCGGCCAGGCGGGCCGCGATCGTGGTGAACGTGCTGCCCAGATCGCCGAGCCCGCCGCGCATCCCCGGATGCACGCACACGACGATCGGCCACTCCTGGCAGGTGTAGGCGATGTTCTCGCTGGCCGCGACCTCATGCGGCTCGCCCAGCAGCCGGGCCACCCCCGTGCCCGCGGCGAGCAGCGCGATCAGCGCGGCGGCCAGCGCGAGCGTCTGCCGGGTGATCAGTGCCGCCCATCCCAGCAGGATCGCGGTGGTGATGCCGACCAGCCACAGGGCCTGGTCGGTGAACGCCGCCGCCGGCATCATCCGCAGCGCGTCGTACGGGTCGTGCACCGCCGGCGCCAGCCGGTCGGCCCAGGGCGCGCCGCCGGCGAGCCACGTGAACAGCGCGTACGTGCCGAAGCCGGCGGCCAGCGGCGCGACGGCGACCGGGGCCACCCAGCCGACCACCCAGCCCGCGACCACATAAAGGGAGAGACCGGCGGCCCCCATGGCGACCCCGCCGGGAAGCGGGCCGTCGCCCTCCCCGGTGATCAGGGCGCGGACGGCGAGCACGGTCATGGTGGCGCCGAAGGCGCCCACCACGACCATGAGGATCGCGAGCGGCGGCCGTACCGCCTGCCACGTCGTGAGCGCGCGCAGGCGGTCGGCGCGGCGGCGGCGCGCCGCGACCCACGCGGCGAAGGCCGCGGCGACCGGACCGGTCAGCCGGAGCGACCCGATGACCGCGACCACGATGTTGTCCCAATCCATGACGCCTGGAATGAGGACGCTCCACGCGCTGACGAGCCCAAGCACGAGCAGCACGGCCAGAAGCACGACCGCGCCCTGCTTGAGTTCCTCGCGTGAAACGCCTCTTCGGCTATCCACGGCCGGGCGCGGCCCCCGGCCACGCCCAGGACCGTGCGCGGCGCAACGTCCGCGCCGTCACCTGCTTGTTGACCATCGAACAAACCCCCCGTGCGGGTGGGCGGCGGCGCGGACCGCGCCGGTCCCCGTGGCGCTGGTCGCAGGGCGCGCCCGCCGTCGCCTGCCGACTAGCAGACTTGGCTCGCGTTGCCCTCCGGGTTTGCCGCCGCCTCACCTTTTGACGTGGCAACCATAACGGAGCGTGATGTTTGACGCCGGAGTTCTGGGGTCAAGGAATCAATTTGGTTACACAGCGTACGCAGCGCAAACGGGACTAAGGTCGCGCTAACGTATCGCTGTGTTCATCTCGAAGCCGCTCAACCTCCCGTTCGACCCCATTGAAAGGGCCGCCGAGAGCTGGCGAGCGAACTTCGGGCCGTCCTCCGCGATGGCCGCCGTAACTTCGATCATGAGAGCCCACCAGATACTCCTGGCGCAACTGGACGCGCTGCTCAAGCCGTACGATTTGACCTTTGCGCGCTACGAGGCGCTGGTGCTGCTCACGTTCAGCAAGGCGGGCTCGCTGCCGCTCTCCAAGATCGGCGAACGGCTCATGGTGCATCCGACGAGCGTGACCAACACGGTGGACCGCCTGGAGCGGGCCGGGCTCGTGCGCCGGATGCGCAACCCGCGCGACGGGCGCGGCGTGCTCGCCGAGATCACCGACCGGGGCCGCGACGTCGTACGGCTCGCCACCGCCGATCTGATGGCCGCCGACTTCGGCCTCGCGATGTACGGCGAGAAGGAACTGGGCGAGATGTTCGACCTGCTGCGGACGCTCAGGGTCGCCGCCGGGGACTTCGCCGACTGAGACCCAGCCGGGGCCGGACGGCCTCCCGGCGGCCCGGCCCCGACGCCCCGACGCGCCGGCGGACCGTGCGGTCCGCCGGCGGTCACAAGAGGGGCGCGGCCTATCGGCGGACGGCGTTCAGGGCGTCGACGATGCCCTTGCCGTAGAAGCCGTTGCCGCCCGTACCGCCCTCGCACGTGTGCGTGTCGGTCACGGTCGAGCCGGACGGCAGGTGCCGCGTGTAGGTGAACGCCGCCGGGCTCGGGCAGGCCATGGGCGTGGCCGTGTCCAGCAGGATCCGCTCCACGGCGGCGGGGTCCATGGCCAGACGGGCCGGGCGCCGAGGGTCGTGCTTGCCGTACTTGCTGATGATCAGAGCGGCGACGCCGACGGCGCGCGGCGAGGCCATCGACGTGCCCTGGAGGTACTGGTAGTAGCCGCAGGTGGAGCCCTTGCAGTCCTTCACCACGTAGGGGACGGTCGGCTCGCCGTTCTCGTCGATCTCGCCGTTGGCGACGGCGAGCGCCTTCGGGTACGCGGCGAGGGTCGCCTTGCTGATGTCGCGCGTGTCGTCGGGCGTGTCGTACACGTCGCCGCCGGGAGCGGCGATGTGGACGAAGCCGTTGCCGTAGTTGGAGAAGTACGCCTTCCGCTTGCTGACGCCGGTCGACGAGACCGAGATCACGTGGTTGCCCTGGCCGGGCATCGACTTGCAGCCGGCCGGCGTGATCGTGCGGGGATACGGCGCCCGGCCGGGCACGCTCGCGAAGTCCGGGCTGGTCGTGTCGACGTTGGTCTTGGTGTAGTCCATCGCCTCGTTGCCCGCCGCGCTGATCAGGGTCACGCCCCTGTTGTGCGCGTAGTCGAGCGCCCGCTGGGTCGCCTTGATGACGGTGGCCTGCTCGAGCTGGTTCTCGGGGGAGTCGGCCGGGTTGTCCACGCAGTTGAACAGCCACGGGTCGACGTAGTAGCTCATGTTCACCACGTTGATGCCGATGTCACCCGCGTAGGTGAGTGCGTCCACGGTCGGCTGCAGGAAGAAGTAGCCGGAGTCCTGGCCGGCCCGGATGTTCACGATCGTGACATTGGGGGCCACGCCCGAGACGCCGAGCTTGTTGATCGGGGACGCGATCGACGACGCGACGTGCGTGCCGTGGCCGTCGTCGTCCACGTCCACGGGGTCGACGCAGGACGCCACCTCGCAGGGGCCGTCCACCTCGTTGCCGTCGGCGTCCGTGGGGATGTCGACGGTGAAGTTGCGGCTCAGCGCCTTGCTGAAGTTGGGGGCGATGTCCGGGTGGGTGCCGTCCACTCCGGTGTCGATGATGCCGACGAGCACCCGCTTGTCGCCGCGCTCGTACTTGTGCGCCTCGTTCGCGTGGATCTGGTCGAGGTCCCACTGCAGATCGCTGAGCGGCTCGTTCGTGGGCTTCTTGCCCCTCTTGGCGTGTGCCGCGTCGGCCCTGCCCTCCTTCTCGACCGCCTTGGACCGGATGGCCCTGACCACGCCCGCCTGGAGCTTGGCGGTCTTGGGCGCGACGCCGACGGCGCGGTTGCGCGCCACCCCTTCGATCGCGGAATCGTCCCTGATCGCGGCGACGAATCCGCTGTTGGTCGTGGTGACCGTCGCCACGCCGACCGCCTCGTTGACCTTGACGATGGAACCGCCCGCGGCCTCGATCGCCTTCTGGGCGTCGGCCGCGTTCGCGCCTTCCTTGTAAAGGACGACGTACTCGGTCTGCGCGGCCGGCTCGGCCGTGGTGCGCACCGCCTGAGCCGGCGACGCCAGCGTGGCCGCGGCGAGTGCCGCGGCCGCGGCGACGACAATGACGCGCTTCACATCCACCTCCATGGGGACATCAACCATGCGCGTCTCATATTTCGGTAACGACGGCCCCTGTCATAGATCCGTGTTGCATTGCGGCCAAGGTGTGATCTTTGGTGCTGCGGTTACCCGAGTGGTGGTGCTATGGCGGGATTTAGTAGGACGTCCTAGTATTTTTCTGATGGGGGTGGGCACATGAACGCGGACGAGATCGAGGCCGGACGCGCCCGCTGGCAGGCGCGGTACGACGCGGCGATGGCACGCGGCCCCCGGAAGGAGCACCGGACGCTGTCCGGGCTGGAGGTGGCGCCCGTCTACGGGCCGGAGGGCGACGACCCCAGATACGAGCGCATCGGCTGGCCGGGGGAGTACCCCTACACCCGAGGCCTGTACGCCACCGGATACCGGGGACGCCCCTGGACGATCCGGCAGTTCGCCGGGTTCGGCAACGCGCGCCAGACCAACGAGCGCTACAAGATGATCCTCCGCAACGGCGGGGGCGGCCTCTCCGTGGCCTTCGACATGCCGACCCTGATGGGCCGCGACTCCGACGACCCGCGCGCCCTCGGTGAGGTGGGCCACTGCGGCGTCGCCGTCGACTCCGTGTCCGACGTGGACGTGCTCTTCGACGGCATCCCACTGGGCGAGGTGACCACCTCGATGACGATCAGCGGCCCCGCCGTACCGATCTTCTGCATGTACGTGGTCGCGGCCGAGCGCCAGGGCGTCCCCGCCGCGCGGCTGAACGGGACGCTGCAGACCGACATCTTCAAGGAGTACATCGCCCAGAAGGAGTGGCTGTTCCCGCCCGAGCCCCACCTGCGGCTGATCGGCGACCTGATGGAGTACTGCGTCGCCGAGATCCCGGCGTACAAGCCGCTGTCGGTCTCCGGTTACCACATCAGGGAAGCCGGGGCCACGGCCGCACAGGAGCTGGCCTTCACGCTCGCCGACGGCTTCGGATACGTCGAGCTCGGGCTCTCACGCGGGCTCGACGTGGACGTCTTCGCCCCCGGGCTGTCGTTCTTCTTCGACGCGCACATCGACTTCTTCGAGGAGATCGCGAAGTTCCGTGCCGCGCGCCGCATCTGGGCCCGCTGGATGCGCGACGTGTACGGCGCCCGTACGGAGAAGGCCCGGTGGCTGCGGTTCCACACCCAGACGGCCGGCGTCTCGCTCACCGCCCAGCAGCCGGACAACAACATCGTCCGTACGGCGATCGAGGCGCTCGCCGCGGTCCTCGGCGGCACCAACTCGCTGCACACGAACGCGCTGGACGAGGTGCTCGCCCTGCCCTCGGAGAAGGCCGCCGAGATCGCGCTGCGCACCCAGCAGGTGATCATGGAGGAGACCGAGGTCATCAACGTCGTCGATCCGCTGGGCGGCTCGTGGTACGTGGAGGCGCTCACCGACCGCTTGGAGGCCGAAGCAGAATCCATTTTCACGAAAATTCGGGACATGGGGGGTGGCGGCGCGATGACGTCCGGCATCCTGCGCGGGATCGAGGACGGCTGGTTCACGACCGAGATCGCCGAGTCCGCCTTCGATTACCAGCGCAAGCTGGAGAAGGGCGACAAGAAGATCGTCGGCGTGAACTGCCACACGTCCACCGTCGAGCAGCCGCTGGAGATCCTGCGGATCAGCCACGAGGTCGAGCGGGAGCAGCGCCGCGCCCTCGCCGCCCGCCGCGCCGTACGCGACCAGGCTGTCGTGGACGCCGCCCTCGCCGCCCTCGTCGCCGCCGCCCGATCGGACCGGAACATGATCCCGCCCATGCTGGACGCCGTACGGGCCGAGGCCACGCTCGGCGAGATCTGCGCCGCCCTCCGGGAGGAATGGGGCACCTACTCCGAGCCCGCGCGCTTCTGACGCGGCTCCCGCCGCCCGCGCGCGCCCGCCGCGACAGAGCCGTCGCGGCCCCGTCATGGAGCCGTTCCGCGCTGGGCGGAGCCCCCGGGCGCCCCGAGGAGGCACGGTTGGCATGGAACAGCCACGCGCGTACGGCAGGATTGGACTTATGGCAGCGGACTTCAACCGACCTGGATCGCTCTACGGCGCCGTGGACCTCGGCGCGCGCAAGCAGGCTCTGGAAGCGCAGGCGCGGCGCGAGGCGGCCGCGCACAACCCGGACGCGGCGGCGGCCACCGTCGTCGAGGTCACCGCGGCGACCTTCACCGCCGACGTCGTCGAACGCTCGATGAGCGTTCCCGTGATCGTCGAGGCCACCGTGCCGCGGGCCGAGCAGGTCCAGCAGTTCAGCCAGACGCTGGAGAAACTGGCGGCGGAGGCGGACGGCGCGTGGATCCTGGCCCGCGCGGACGTCGAGGCCAACCCGGAGCTGGCGCAGGCGCTGCGGATGCGCGCCGTGCCGACCGTCTACCTGGCCGTCCAGGGGCAGCTCATGCCCCTGTTCGAGGGCCCGCTCTCCGAGCCGCAGTTGCGTCAGGCGCTCACGCAGGTGTTCGAGCAGCTCGGCGTCGAGCTGGCCGCCCCGGGCGGGGCGGAGCAGCCGGCGGAGCCGCCGCTCGACCCGGACCTGGCCGCCGCGGACGAGGCCGTGGAGCAGGGCGACCTGGACGCCGCCCAGGCCGCGTTCGAGCGGCTCCTCGCGCGGGAGCCCGGAAACCCGGAGGCGAAGATCGGCCTCGCGGGCGTGGGGCTGGTGCGCCGCACGCAGGGTCTCGATCCGGCGGACGTGCTGGGCCGGGCCGCCGAGCAGTCCGGCGACGTCGGCCTCCAGACCCAGGCGGCCGACCTGGAGATGCTGGCCGGCGACGTGGACGCCGCCTTCGACCGGCTCATCGGTGTCGTACGGCGCAGCGCCGGAGACGACCGGGACCGGGCCAGGGTGCACCTGATCGGCCTGTTCGACACCCTGCCCGGCGACGACCCCGCCGTCTCCAAGGCGCGGCGCAACCTGGCGAGCGCGCTCTTCTGACCATGTCGGCCCGTTCCGGCCCGCGCCGTCTCCGGCGCGGGCCGGTCGGATGTGCCCCGGCCGGGGCGCTCGCCCGCGCGGAAGCCTTCGCCGCGACGTCTCCGTGACGCCGTGTCCTCGAAGGAGCGGATGCATCCCGCCGGGACCTGTAATGTGTGGACACTGGTGCGTCCCCGGCGCCGTCACGGACCGACAACGTCACGGTCTCCGGAGACGCGCATGCGCAGACAGCACATGACAACAGGAGCGTATTCACGTGGCCACCGTGCCGAGCGTCTCGTACTCGATCACCGTTCGTCTTGAGGTGCCGGCAGGCGGCAAGGCCGTCAGTCTCCTCACCCACGCGGTGGAGAGCGCCGGTGGTGTGATCACCGCGCTCGACGTCAGCACGGCCGGTCACGAGAAGCTCCGCATCGACGTGACCTGCGCCGCGAGGGACACCGATCACGCGCAGGCCCTCGTCGACGCCCTCGGCACGGTCGAGGACGTCGCCATTCACAAGGTGTCCGACCGCACCTTCCTCATGCACCTCGGCGGCAAGATCGAGATGCAGTCGAAGGTCCCGCTGCGCAACCGCGACGAGCTCTCCATGGCGTACACGCCGGGTGTGGCGCGGGTCAGCATGGCCATCGCGCGCAACCCCGAGGACGCCCGCCGGCTCACGATCAAGCGCAACTCGGTGGCCGTGGTCACCGACGGCTCGGCCGTCCTCGGCCTCGGCAACATCGGCCCGGCCGCGGCGCTGCCGGTGATGGAGGGCAAGGCGGCGCTGTTCAAGCGGTTCGCGGGCATCGACGCCTGGCCGCTCTGCCTCGACACCCAGGACGTCGACGAGATCGTGCGCACCGTCCAGCTGATCGCCCCCGGCTTCGGCGGCATCAACCTGGAGGACATCTCCGCGCCGCGCTGCTTCGAGGTTGAGCGGCGGCTGCGCGAGCTCCTCGACATCCCGGTCTTCCACGACGACCAGCACGGCACCGCGATCTGCGTGCTCGCCGCGCTGACCAACGCGCTCAAGGTGGTCGGCAAGGAGATCGGCGACGTCCGCGTCACGCTCGCCGGAGCGGGTGCGGCCGGGACCGCGGTCCTGCGCCTGCTGCTCGCCGGCGGCGTGCGCCACGTGGTGGTCTGCGACTACCTCGGCGCCGTCCACGAGGGGCGCGACGACCTCGACGAGTCGCTGCGCTGGATCGCCGAGCACACCAACGCCGAGGGATACAGCGGCGACCTGCGCGGCGCGGTCAAGGGCGCCGACGTCTTCATCGGCGTCTCCGCCCCCGGCATCCTCACCGGTGACGACATCGCGTCCATGGCCGAGGGCTCCGTGGTCTTCGCGCTCGCCAACCCCGAGCCGGAGGTCTCGCCCGACGAGGCCAGGGAGCACGCGGCCGTGGTGGCGACCGGCAGGTCCGACTACCCGAACCAGATCAACAACGTGCTGGCCTTCCCCGGCGTCTTCCGCGGCCTGCTCGACGCCCAGGCCAACGTGGTCACCTCGGAGATGCTGCTCGCCGCCGCGAAGGCGCTGGCCGCCGTCGTGACGGACGAGGAGCTCGGCCCCAACTACATCATCCCGAGCGTCTTCCACCCCGACGTGGCCGGCGCGGTCGCCGCCGCCGTGCGGGAGTCGGCGGGCGGGCGGGCCCGCGGTTTCACGGAGGCCTGACCGGCTCCCGGCGGGCGCCGGATCCGCCGGGAAAGACGAAGTCGATGCCCGGGGCGGCGTGCGTGATTCCCGCCTTCTCCCTCATGATGGAGGGTATGGCGGAAGGGATCTACGTCGGTCGGCTGCTCGTCGCGACGCCACTGCTGGAAGACCCCAACTTCCGGCGCAGCGTCGTCCTCATCCTTGAGCACGACGAGAGCGGCGGCTCGCTCGGCGTCGTGCTCAACCGCCCGAGCGAGATCTCGGTGACGCAGGTGCTTCCGTCGTGGGACGCGCTGGTGACCGGCCCCTCCGTGCTCTTCGAGGGCGGCCCGGTGCAGACCGACAGCGCGCTGGCGCTCGCCGCCGTGCAGAGCGGCGGCGATCCGCTGGGCTGGCGCCGCCTGCAGTCGGGCCGGTCGGCCGCGTACCGGCTGGGCACGGTCGATCTCGACGCGCCGCCCGAGATCCTCGCCGGGGAGATCTCGCAGATGCGCATCTTCGCGGGGTACGCGGGCTGGACGTCGGGCCAGCTGCGCAACGAGGTCGAGGAGGGGGCCTGGTACATCGTCGACTCCGAGCCGGGCGACACCTTCCACGCCGACCCGTCGGAGCTCTGGCGTGCCGTGCTGCGCCGCCAGGAGGGGGAGCTCTCCTTCGTGGCGACCTATCCCGACGACCCCGAACTGAACTGACCGCGGAGCCGTACGGGTGAACGCGCGGGAGGCCGGACGCGCGGGGAGCGCGCCCGGCCGGTGCCCGCTCCGGTCAGCGCCGGGTCAGGCGGCCGTGCAGCTGAGGGACGGCGTGCCGTTCGCGCCGTCCGGGCCGTTCCGTGAGCCGAGGAAGCCGAACGTCGTGCTCGCCCCGGCGCCCAGGTCGCCGTTGTAGCTCACGTTCTTCGCGGTGACGCTCGACCCGCTCGACGTGATCGTCGCGTTCCAGGACTGTGTCACGGTCTGGCCGTCGGCGTAGGTCCACTTCACGGTCCAGCCGCTGATCGGCGCGCCGCCCGCGGTCACCGTGACCTCGCCCTGGAAGCCGTCCTGCCACTGCCCGACCACGGTGTACGTCGCCGAGCACGCCCGCCCGCCGCCGGTCGGAGAGGCCGACGGGCTCGGGGACGGCGAGGGGCTGGCGGACGGCGAGGGGCTGGGGGAGCTCGACGGGCTCGCCGAGGGGGAGGGGCTGGGCGTGACGCCGCTGTAGACCGTGGCCTCCTTCGCCGTCTCCCTGATGCCGTTCGCGCCGTTGAACAGGCGCTGTCCCCAGGAGGTGAGCTGGCTGACGTTGAAGTTCGTCACCTGGTCGAGGTACTCGACGCCGCCGCCGTTGCCGCTCCACGACCAGCCGAGGTAGCCGATGCCGCGCGCCTGCGCCTGCGCCATGATCGTGTCCTCGTCGGGGTCGCCGTCGGAGTGCAGGTTGCCGAACTCGCCGATCACCAGCGGCAGCCCGGCCGTCTGGAACGCCTGCAGGTAGGCGGTGATCTCGGCCGCCGTGTCGAAGACGCCGTACATGTGGATGGAGAAGACGGTGTTCTTCTGCGGGTCGGCGGCGAAGACGGTCGCGGCGGTGTCCCGCATGACGAAGCCCCAGTCCTGGCCCCAGTTCGGCGCGTCGACCATGAGCATGTGCTGGAAGCCCGCCGCGCGCATCCGGCTGATCGCGTTGGACGTCGCGGCGGTCCACGCGGAGGCGTTGTTGTTGCCGTACGGCTCGTTGCCGATGTTGATGACGACGTGGTTCTCCTGGCCGGCCAGGACACTCTTGAGGCCGATCCAGTAGTCGACGGCCTGGTCCAGGGTGTAGGCGCCGCTCTGCTCGCCGTACCCGGTGGTGTCGTGGTTCTCCAGCACGCAGATCAGCCGGTTCTGCGTGCAGAGGGCGATGACGTCGGAGACGTCGCTCGCGCTGTTGGCGGTCCACCGGCCGCCGCTCAGGACCACCCGTACGGTGTTGGCGCCGAGAGACTTGATCCCGGCGAAGGAGCCGGTCTGGCTGGGGAACCACGTGTGGGCGTGGCTGGTGCCGCGCATGATGAACTGGCTGCCGTTGGCCTCGTAGATCTTTCCGCCGCTCACCCGGAGGCCCACCGCGGCCTGCGCGGGCGCGGTGAAGGAGAGCAGCGAGATCAGGAGTGCGGCCAGGGCGGCGGCCGCGGCGGCGAATCGTGTACTCATGACCCACCTTCGATCGTGTCCTAGGGGAGCGCTCCCAGGACGATAGGCGCGGACCCTACGCCCGTACAGGCGACGCGGGGCCGAGATCGAGGGGGCGGAGGCTGACCAGCGGGATCGGGACGGCCGCCGATGAACGGTACATTGATCGAATTTCGGCGGAGAGGCCGAGCCGGGGCCCAGGGCCCCTTGGCCGGCCTCTCAGCGGTCCCAGCCGGGACGCAGGCAGCGCTCGGCGACGGCGAGGATCCGCTCCATGCGTTCGAGCAGAAGCGAGAGGTCGTCCGGGCCGTGTTCCATGAGGACTCGGTTGATCGTGGTGAGGAGCGACACCACGAACTGGGTGTGCAGATCGTCCACGCCGGTGCCGCGGCGGCGCGCCACCTCCTCGGCCAGCCGCCGCTCGCCCTGGGCGATCAGGCACATCTGCGCGGCGATCAGCGACGGGGTCTCCTCCATGAGCCGCCCCACCTTGACGAAGCGGTCGACCGTGGCCGGATCACCGTCCCGCATCGTGGCCAGGGCGGTGCGCATCGCCCCCGTCACCGCCTGGTACGGTGACTCGTCCGCCGGCCGGGCGGCCAGCTCGCTCTCGAAGATCTCCTGGCCGTCGTGGCACGGGGAGAGCACGACCTCCTCCTTGGACGCGAAGTAGCGGAAGAAGGTCCGCGGCGAGACGTCCACGGCGGCCGCGATCTGGTCGACCGTCGTTATGTCGTACCCGTGTGTTAGGAACAGGTCGAGGGCAGCGTCGATCAGCGCGATCCGGGTCTTCTGCTTTTTGCGTTCCCGCAGACCCATGGTTGTCACCTTCACGAAACCCTCGCTTCATAATCTGCCACATGGCACCGTATGCCGGAAAAAAGAGTTTGTCATCTGTCATGAGGTGACATAAGTTACTCCGGTTGTCTTCTCTGGATATGGGGGGTCTCGATCATGGCTCAGGCGTTGGCCGTACAACCAGACGCGTCCGCGGGGAGCGGCAAGAGTCATCCGTGGATGACGCTGCTCGCGGTCTCGCTGGGCGTCATCATGGTGATGCTTGACGGCACCGTGGTCTCGATCGCGAACCCCGTGATCCAGGCGGAACTGAAGGCGTCGCTCTCCGACCTCCAGTGGGTGACCAGCGGCTATCTGCTCGCGCTGGCGGTCTTCCTCATCACCGCCGGCAAGCTGGGCGACCTCTTCGGCCACAAGCGGATCTTCCTGATCGGCGTGGCCGGCTTCGCGTTGACGTCACTGGCGATCGGCCTCAGCGGCTCGGTCGGCGCGCTGATCGCGCTCCGCGTGCTGCAGGGTCTCTTCGGCGCGATGCTGCAGCCCGCCGCGCTCGCGCTGCTGCGCTCCGCCTTCCCGGGTGAGAAGCTCAACATGGCGATGGGCGCGTGGGGAGCGATCATCGGCCTGTCCAGCGCCGGCGGTCCGATCATCGGCGGCCTGCTCGTGGAGAACGTGAGCTGGCAGTCGGTCTTCTTCATCAACGTGCCCGTCGGCGTCATCGCGCTCGCCGTCGGTCTGTGGGTGCTTCAGGAGAGCAGGGCGCAGACGCTGTCGCGGGTCGACTGGCTGGGCGTCGTGCTGTTGTCCGGCACGATGTTCTCGCTGGTGTGGGCGATCATCAAGGCCCCCGAGTGGGGCTGGGGCGACCCGTGGACCATCGGGTTCATCGCCGCGACCGTGGTGATCGGCGCGATCTTCCTGTTCTGGCAGTCCCGCGCGCGGGAGCCCCTGCTGCCGCTCAGCCTGTTCCGGAACGTCTCGGTCTCCATCGGCACCGGTCTGATGATCATGGTCGCGTTCTCGATGTTCGGCGCCATGTTCTTCCTCACGTTCTTCTTCCAGGGCGTGCACGGGCTGTCCCCGATGGAGTCCGGTCTGCGGATGCTGCCGATGAGCGCCGGCATGATCGTCGCGTCGCCGCTCGCGGGCGTCCTCATCGGGAAGCTCGGCCCGAAGATCACCATCGCGGGCGGCATGCTGGTCACCGCGGTCGCGATGTTCCTGATGTCCCGGCTGGGCATGGACGCCGCGTTCATCGACACGGCGATCCCGTTCGTCCTGCTCGCGTTCGGCCTCTCGCCGGTCTTCGTCGGCGCGACCGAGATCATCGTGGGCAACGCGCCGGAGGACCTCAGCGGCGTCGCCGGCGGCGTGCAGCAGTCGGCCATGCAGGTCGGCGGCGCGCTCGGCACCGCCATCCTGGGCGCCGTCGTGTCGTCGAAGGTGGCGGAAATGTTCGTCGGCAACCTCGGTTCGGCCGCGTCGGCGATCCCGCCGAAGGATCTCGCCCTCTTGGAGAAGGCCGCCACCGTGGGCGGTGGCGGCCTTCAGGGGCTTCCCGAGCCGATGGGCAGCCTCATCACCAAGGCGGCGCACCTGTCCTTCATGGAGGGCCTGCACCTCGGCTTCACCGTGAGCACGGGCGTCGCCATCCTGGCCGCGCTCCTCGCCCTCTTCGTGAAGGCGGGCCGCAAGACGGAGGGCGCGCCCGTCCACGTGGGCTGACCCCGTCCCGCACCGTGCCGGCCACCCCGTGTGTGGCGTTCCTCCCAGGTGTGGCGCCTATCCGCCCCGCCGGTCCTCCCTCTCCCGGGCGGACCGGGCGGGGCGGTTTCCTTTCCCGCGTAAAATCGGTACTCGTGAGCGGTACGAAGATTCTTCCCGAGAGCGATGTCACTCCGAGGCTCTCGCACGGGGACGGCGACCACGAGCGGTTCTCGCACTACGCCGACAAGAACAAGATCACCGAGAGCATGGTGACCGGCACGCCGATCCGCGCCCTCTGCGGCAAGATCTGGGTGCCCAGCCGGGATCCGAAGAAGTACCCCGTCTGCCCGGAATGCAAGGAGATCTACGAGGGGCTGCCCAAGGGAGAGCCCTCCGACGAGTGAGTGTCGATCCGGGATGACCGCTCCCGGTGCGGCTAGCGTCAGCTGTCTGTCTGACCAGTCGTATCGGGGGAGCGAATGGCCCGGCGCGTGCTCGCCGTCTCTTTGGCATGTCTCTTAACGGTGTGCGGGTTTCCCGCCGAGAGCCGAGCCGGGTCCATCGGAGCCAGAGATGCGTGCCGGGCCCGGGCGCACCATGACGCCCCCGCCAGACTGGCGGAGCCGCGCGCTCCGGACACCCGGCAGGTCCGCCGGATGTCCGCCGACCTGCACCGCCGCCTGGCACAGGTGAAGGTCACGAGCCGGAGCGGGCGGGTCCGGAAGGCCGTCGAGGTCATCACCGTGCCGCTGTGGGTGCACGTCATCAAGGACGGCGCGTTCGGCGCGCCGGACTCCGCGGTCCGCCGGCAGGTGGACGCGCTCAACTCCGCCTACGGCGGCAAGGTGGGCGGCGCCGACACCGGCTTCCGCTTCGAGCTCAAAGGCATCACCCACACCGCCAACGCCCAGTGGTTCCGCGATCCCGTCGCGAACGAGGATCCGATGAAGCGCAAGCTCCGGACCGGCGGGCCGGAGACGTTGAACCTCTATGTCGGCCAGCTCAGCCAGCTCGTTCTCGGATACGCCACGTACCCGTACTGGTACAAGGACGAGCCGAAGCTCGACGGCGTGGTGATCGACTGGCGCAGCATGCCCGGAGGGCCGCTGGTCAACTTCGACCGTGGCTACACCGCCGTACACGAGATCGGCCATTGGTTCGGCCTGCTGCACACCTTCGAGAACGGCTGCAAGCCTCCAGGTGACTCCGTGGACGACACGCCTCCGGAGGCGTCACCCAGCCCCGGTTGCCCCGGGCGCAGAGACTCCTGCCCCTCCCCAGGTGACGACCCGGTCCACAACTTCATGGACTACGGGTACGACCGGTGCATGTACGAGTTCACCGCGGGACAGGCGGCCCGGATGCACGAGATGTGGGACACCTACCGCCGGTCGCGGGCCTGAGCCCGCCGGTGGCGAATGCCGGGATCCCCGTTGACGGGCGGCCGCGGGCATGACTAACTCCTGAGCAGCGCTCGTGCCGCCGGGCGCGGTTCAGGAGGCGCCGTGGACGAGGAATGGGCGCGCCGGGTGTGGCCGCCCTCCGACCAGGACGACACCGCCCGGCCCGACCCTTCGCGCGGCGGTGCCGTCCCGCCCGGCGCCGGTCCGGATGCCGCCGAAGGCGGTGGGACCGGGGGAGCTGGGCAGGGCGCCTTCTTCGACGACGACCTCGGCGAGAGCCTGCCGCCGTCGGCCAGCCGGTACGGCACGCCGATCCCGCCGCCGCGCCGCATGCCCCGCCGGCTCGTCCGCCTCATCGTCGGCACCCTCGCCTCGGCGGCGGCCGGCCTGGTGATCGGCGTGCTGGTCGTCACCGTCATGGGCGGCGCCCCCGCCGGTACGGTCGACGACCCGCTGGCCCGGGTCGCGTACGACCTGCCTCCCGGCTGGCGGGAGGGCGTCGTCGCTCCGGTCACCGGGTTCACGTCGGTGGCCGTCCACGAGGGGCAGGCCACAGTGATGGTCCGGCGTGGCGAGCGGGCGGACCCGGCCGACCCCCGCCCGGCGGTGGTCTCCCTGACCGATATGTACGGTCGGCTCCTGCTCCGCGGCGACAAGATCGACGTCGTGGACGACCGGGCGGTGACCGCGGGCTCCCGCCGGGGCTACACGCGTGCCCTGCGCGCGGACTACCGGGACGCCGTGAACCAGCCCGCCTTCCTCCGCGTGACATTGCTCGTGGACGCCGAAGGCACCAGCACCGTCCTCCTGGGGCTCGCTCACCCCGACGAACCGGCCGCCCGCGCGGAGATCGACGCCGTCATGGCCGCCGTACGGTGACGGAATTCCCCTCGTCCGGCATTCGGGCGGACGCGAGCCGCGGCCACACAGCCGGCGTCCATCGTGATCATCGCCCCCAGCGCCGCCCATGAGGGGTGGCGGCCCCGTATTCGGCGTCGCCGGGCAGGTGGGGCGGTTGGCGCGGACGACTGTGAGGCATTTCTCAGCGTCGCGGGCGCCGTAGCACAGCGGGACAATCGCCGCCAGGATCTCGACAGGTCGGCACGTCTTGTCGGTCGGGCGGGCTACTCTGAGGTCACTGTGAGGGAGCGAACCGATAGATACAGCATTGTTCCAACGGGATGGGGGAGGCGTCGTTGAGCGTATCCGCCGCATCGCATCTCTCGCCCTCCTATCCCGACCGCGCCGCCTGGGGCACCGCGACCAAGCTGCGTGCCTGGCAGCAGGAGGCGTTCGACCTCTACTTCCGGCGTGAGCCGAGGGATTTCCTCACTGTCGCGACGCCGGGCGCGGGAAAGACCACGTACGCCCTGCGGATCGCCAGCGAACTGCTCTCGCGCGGCATCATCAAGGCCGTGACCGTCGTCACCCCCACCGAGCACCTCAAGCGGCAGTGGGCCGACGCCGCCAGCCGGGTCGGCATCGCCATCGACCCCGAGTTCAAGAACAGCCAGGGCGCCACCTCGCGTGACTTCACCGGCGTCGCCATCACGTACGCCCAGGTCGCGATGCACCCGGCGTTGCACCGGGCGCGCACTGAGGCGCGCAAGACGCTGGTCATCTTCGACGAGATCCACCACGCGGGCGACGCGAAGTCGTGGGGTGACGGTGTCCGAGAGGCGTTCGAGCCGGCCACCAGGCGGCTGTCGCTGACCGGCACGCCGTTCCGTTCCGACGACAGCCCGATCCCCTTCGTCACGTACGTCGAAGACGGCGACGGCACGATGCGCAGCGCCTCCGACTACTCCTACGGGTACGGTCCGGCGCTGCGCGACGGGGTCGTGCGCCCGGTCATCTTCCTCGCCTATTCCGGTGAGATGAAGTGGCGGACGCGGGCGGGCGACGAGATCGCCGCCACGCTCGGCACCCCGCTGACCAAGGACCAGCTCTCCCAGGCGTGGCGGGCCGCGCTCGACCCGAAGGGCGACTGGATCCGCCAGGTCATCCACGCGGCCGACCGGCGGCTGACCGAGGTGCGCCGAGGCGTCCCCGACGCCGGAGGGCTCATCATCGCCTCCGATCACGAGTCGGCCCGCGCGTACGCCCGGCACATCAGGACGGTGGCCGGCGAGGGGGCCACAATCGTGCTCTCCGACGACCCGGACGCCTCCAAGAAGATCAAGGAGTTCACCGCCTCCCAGGCGCGCTGGCTGGTCGCGGTCCGCATGGTGTCGGAGGGGGTGGACATCCCCCGGCTCTCCGTCGGGGTCTACGCCACCAGCACCTCCACGCCGCTGTTCTTCGCGCAGGCGGTCGGACGTTTCGTCCGGGCCCGCAAGCGGGGCGAGATGGCGTCCGTCTTCGTGCCCAGCGTTCCGGTCCTGATGGGCCTGGCCGCCGAGATGGAGGAGGAGCGCGACCACGTCCTGGGCCGTGCGCAGGCCGAGGACGGGCTGGACGACTCCCTGCTCGAACGCGCCCAGCAGGAGCGCAACCAGCCGGACGCGCTCGGGGACGAGCTGCCGTTCCAGACGCTGGAGGCGTCCGCGACGTTCGACCGGGTGCTGTTCGACGGCGGCGAGTTCGGCACCGCGGCCGCGCCCGGCTCTCCCGAGGAGGAGGACTTCATCGGCCTTCCCGGGCTGCTTGAGCCCGACCAGGTGGCGTCCCTGCTGCGCAGGCGGCAGGCCGACCAGCAGGCCGCCAAGCGGCGGAAGGGCGCCCCGGAGCCCGCGCCCGCCCTCGCCCCGCACGAGCAAATGCAGGAGCTGCGCAAGGAGCTCAACGGCCTGGTCGGCGCGTGGAACCACCGCACCGGCCAGCCGCACGGCGTCATCCACGCGGAGCTGCGCCGCTCCTGCGGCGGGCCGGCGATCGCGCAGGCCTCGGCGGAGCAGATCAAGGAACGCATCGCCATGATCAGAAAGTGGGCCACCCAGCGGAGGTGAGCCCCCGCTCCTGATCGCGGCAAACGGTGTCCGTGGGGCCGGGGTCCGTACGACCCGCCCCACAGCCTCGTGACGGCGGCTGCGGCGTCACCACGGCTCGCATCCGGTGGGGCGGCACGGCGCGGCCTCACCGGCATCCATGCCGCCGTCCATGGCGGGCGGCAGGCGACGTCAGCCGTTCGACGGGCGTTTCTCCGGGATGCGGTGGCCGGTGCGGCCGTCGACGGCCAGCAGCCGGACGCCGGGGCGCAGCGGCGGCATGAGCGTCAGGTCGAGCGCCGCCCGTCCTTCGGCGACGTGTACGGGCAGCGTCCGGGCCTGTCGCCCCTGGATGTCGTCGCCGCGCGCGGGCCCCTCCTCCAGCCAGACCCGCACCTGGCGGCCGGCGCGCCGGAAGGTCACCGTCGCCGTCCCGCACTGCTGGGGCGCCGCCGTCCAGTAGATCGTCATGCTCCGCACGCCTTCGTGTCCGCGCTGCTCCGGCCGTACGAACTCGGGGGCGGGAGCGCGGGTCGCGCAGGCGGGAGAGGCGGACGCGGACGGCGTGGGGGTGTGCGCCACGACGTCCCCGGACTCTCCGGCCATGCCGTGCCTGGCCATCTCGTGCGACGGCTGGTCCGTCCAGGCGACGGCCAGTGTGGCCGCCTCCAACGTCGCCAGCGTCAGCACTCCGGTCAGGCGGGCGAGCCTGGTCTGGTCGCGACCGAAGAGCCGCCAGATGCAGATGGGAGTGAGGACGAGCCAGGACAGGCCGAGCAGGAACGCGAACATCGACGCCGCCAATCGCGAGGAGTTGTCACTCTACGTAACACATCTCTCGCGCTTCGTGCGGGCCAAATTGAACATTCGCTCGCCATCCCCGCCTGAACGCTCCGCGGAAAGCCGGGGGAGCCGAGCGCCTCGACGCGCCCCGCTTTCAGGGGCCTCCGGCTGCGGGTCCAGGGCCTCCGGCCGCGGGCCGGGGAGGTCAGCGGCGCACGATCGGGGTTCCGGTGAGCCGCACGCCGGCCTCGGCCATCTCGGCCAGCCCGGCCTCGGTCGTCTCCGGCGCCACACCCGCGGTGAGGTCGAGCAGCACCTGTACGGCGAAGCCCTCGCGGGTGCCGTCCACGGCGGTGGCCCGTACGCAGTGATCGGTGGCGATGCCGACGATGTCCAGCGTGTCCACGCCGTGCCGGCGGAGCCAGCCGGCCAGGGTGGTGCCGTCGTCGGCGACGCCCTCGAAGCCGCTGTAGGCGGCCGCGTGGGCGCCCTTGCTGAACACTTCCTCGATCGGGGCGATGTCGAGTGACGGGTGGAATCCCGCGCCCTCCGTGCCCGCGACGCAGTGCGCCGGCCAGGTGTCCACGTAGTCGGGCCGCTCGGCGAAGTGGTGCCCGGGGTCGACGTGGTAGTCGCGGGTCGCCACCACATGGTCGTAGCCATGCCGCCGCGCGTACCGGCTGATCGCGGCGGCCACCTCGGCGCCGCCTCCCACCGCGAGGCTGCCGCCCTCGCAGAAGTCGTTCTGCACGTCCACGATGATGAGCGCGGATTTCATGCAAAACAGAGTAAAGCGACCGCGAGGGGACCGGCGTCGTCCTCATCCGCCGGTCCCCCCGGGATCAAGTGAAGATAGTAGGGATCGCGGGGTCTCCGGGGGAGAGGCTGTGCGCCATCGTCGGCAGCTCCGCCACTGTCGCGCGATGCCGCGCCCGCGCGTCCTCCAGTGGCTCGCGGCCCACGACCTCGCCGTCCCGGACGAGCTCCGCGAGCAGCGGCCGATGCCTGCCCTCCACCGGCTCGCCCGTGACGATCTCGGCCACGGCCGTGCCGTCCTCGACCGCGCGGTAGGCCCACTTGCGGCCGCCCCTGCTGGGCTTGCCGACCGACTGCTTGGCCACCGGACGCAGCACTCCGCCGGCGTCCTCGCGGGCGACCAGCTTGTAGACGAAGTTCGCCGTCGGGTGGCCGGAGCCGGTCACCACGGAGGTGCCCACGCCGTACCCGTCGACGGGGGCGGCGGCGAGCGCCGCGATGGCGAACTCGTCGAGGTCGCCGGTCACGACGATCCTGGTCCGGTTCGCGCCGAACGCGTCGAGGATCCGCCGCACGTCCAGGGCGACCTCGGCCAGGTCGCCGGAGTCGATCCGCACCGCGCCGAGGTCGGGTCCGGCCAGCTCGACCGCCGTACGCACCGCCTTGGCCACGTCGTACGTGTCGACGAGGAGGGTCGTGCCGACGCCGAGCGAGTCGAGCTGGGCGCGGAAGGCGTCCTCCTCGGAGTCGTGCAGCAGCGTGAACGCGTGCGCGGCGGTGCCCGCGGTCGGCACGCCGTACAGGTGCCCGGCCATCAGGTTCGAGGTGGAGCCGAAGCCGCACAGGTACGCGGCGCGGGCGGCGGCGACGGCGGCGAGCTCCTGCGTGCGGCGGGAGCCCATCTCGATGATCGGCCGCCGGCCGGCCGCCTGGACCATGCGGGAGGCGGCCGAGGCGACCGCGCAGTCATGGTTGAGGATCGACAGGATCACGGTCTCCAGCAGGACCGCCTCGGCGAACGTGCCCTCGACGACCAGGACGGGTGACCCGGGGAAGTAGGACTCGCCCTCGCGGTAGCCGTACACCTGGCCGGTGAAGCGGTATCCGGCGAGGAACTCCAGCGTGCGCTCGTCGACGACACGGCCGGCGCGGAGGAACTCCAGCTCCTCGTCGCCGAACCGGAAGTTCTCCAGCGCGTCGAGCACGCGGGCCGTCCCCGCGACCACTCCGTATCGCCGGCCTCCGGGCAGGCGACGGGCGAACACCTCGAAGACCGACCGGCGGTGCGCGGCTCCCCCGGCGAGGGCGGCCTGCAGCATGGTCAGTTCGTAGTGGTCTGTGAGCAAGGCGCTGCTCATGGTCATCTGCACGTGTCGAGACTACGGCGGGTGTGGTGCAGGATGGTTACGTGGGTGCTACCGCTCCGATGGAGGTCGAACGTCCGTCGACGGACGTACGGCCGGATCTGCCGTGGCTGACGATTGTCTGGAATGATCCGGTCAATCTCATGTCGTACGTCACATACGTCTTCCAGACGGTTTTCGGCTACCCACGCCAGAAGGCGGAGAAGCTGATGATGGACGTGCATCACAAGGGCAAGGCGGTGGTCGCCAGCGGCAGCCGCGAGGAGATGGAGCGCGACGCCCAGACCCTGCACTCGTACGGCCTGTGGGCCACGGTCCAGCGGGACAGCTGATGGGTGTGGCGCGTGCGGGGCGGCCCCGAAGGTATCGGATCGGTGGCGGGCGAGGAGTTCGTCCGCCGTACGGTGAACGGAGTGACGGGTGAGCACCGGCTTCACGCCCGCGGGCGAGGGTGTGTCGATCGTCCTCGACTCCGGAGAGGTGGCGGTTCTCGCGTCGCTCGTCTCCCAGATCCTCACCCTGGTCGAGCCTGGAGTGACGGGTGAGGACCCGCTGGAGCGGGCGCTCGGCATCGGCTCGGGCGAGGTCCCCTCCGATCCCGTGCTCGCCCGGCTGTTCCCGTCGGCGTACGCCGAGGACGACAAGGCGTCGGAGGAGTTCCGGCGCTACACCGAGGCGACGCTGCGCGACGGCAAGCGGGCCGACGCGCAGACGCTGCTGGACACGGCCGAGCCCGGCGTGGTGAAACTCACCGCGGAGCAGGCGGGGGCGTGGCTGCGCGCGCTCAACGACGTGCGGCTCGCGCTCGGCATCCGGCTGGAGGTCACCGAGCAGATCCACGAGGAGATGGCGGAGATGTCGGAGGAGGATCCGCGCTACCCCGCTCTCGCGATCTACGAGTGGCTGACCTACCTCCAGGACACGCTCGTCCGTGCCCTATGGTGAGGCCATGCTGACCATCGCGCGCGAACTGGTGGACAAGATCGTGGCCCACGGACGGGCGGATCACCCGGACGAGGCGTGCGGCGTCATCGCCGGCCCGGTGGGCTCCGACCGGCCGGAACGGTTCATCCCGATGGAGAACGCCGAGCGCTCCCCGACGTTCTACCGCTTCGACTCCATGGAGCAGTTCCGGGTGTGGCGGGAGATGGACGACAGGGACGAGGAGCCGGTCGTCATCTACCACTCCCACACCGCGACGGAGGCGTACCCCTCGCGCACCGACGTGTCGTACGCGTCCGAGCCGAACGCGCACTACGTGCTCGTCTCGACGGCCTCGGAGGACGATGTGGAGTTCCGCTCCTACCGGATCGTGGAGGGCGTCATAACGGAGGAGCCAGTCAAGATCGTGGAGGCGTACGGCTAGACTGGCGTCATGCCTTTTGATGACGTCCGCCCCGGGCTGTCGTCGGCTGTCCTCCCGGGCCTAGTGTGTCCCGGATCTCCCGTGCAGAAGTTCCTCTTCGCGCACACCCCTTCTGTCGTCGTCTACGACTGTCGCTGAGTTCCGTTCCGCAGCGGAATCGCCGCCTGCCCGCCTCCGTTCCAATGAGGTGGGCTGTTCACCATGACGACCACTGATCAAGGAGACTGACCCGCGATGGCCATCGAGATCCGCATTCCGACCATCCTCCGCACCTACACCGGCGGCGCCAAGGCCGTGGACGGCACGGGCGCCACCCTGGAAGAGCTGATCGGCGACCTTGAGTCGCGTCACCCGGGCCTGCGGGACCGCTTGGTGGACGACTCGGGGCTGCGCCGATTCGTCAACGTGTACCTCAACGACGAGGACGTCCGGTTCCTCGGCGGACTGAGCACGCCGGTCGCCGACGGCGACACGGTGACGGTGCTGCCCGCCGTCGCCGGCGGCGCCCGCTAGGCGAGAGCCGTACCAGCATGCGTTTCGACTCGCTGATCGACTCGGTCGGCCGCACGCCTCTGGTCGGCCTGCCGCGCCTGTCCCCCTCGGACGACGTGCGGATCTGGGCCAAGCTGGAGGACCGCAACCCGACCGGGTCGATCAAGGACCGCCCCGCGCTGTGGATGGTCGAGCAGGCGGAGAAGGACGGCCTGCTCACCCCCGGCTGCACCATCCTGGAGCCGACCTCCGGCAACACCGGCATCTCGCTGGCCATGTCCGCCCGGCTCAAGGGATACAAGCTGATCTGCGTCATGCCGGAGAACACCTCCGAGGAGCGCCGCCAGCTCCTGCGCATGTGGGGCGCCGAGATCATCTCCTCGCCGGCGGCGGGCGGCTCCAACGAGGCGGTCCGGGTCGCCAAGGGGCTCGCCGCCGAACATCCCGACTGGGTGATGCTCTACCAGTACGGAAACCCCGCCAACTGGCGCTCCCACTACGAATCGACCGGGCCGGAGATCTTCGCGGATCTGCCGACGGTCACCCACTTCGTGGCGGGTCTGGGCACCACGGGCACGCTCATGGGCGTCGGGCGCTACCTGCGGGAGAAGGTGCCCGACATCAAGATCGTCGCGGCCGAGCCCCGGTACGGCGAGCTGGTCTACGGCCTGCGCAATGTGGACGAGGGGTTCGTCCCCGAGCTCTACGACGCCTCGGTGCTGACCACACGGTTCTCGGTGACCTCGGCCGACGCGCTGCGCCGGACCCGGGAGCTGCTCGCGACCGAGGGGATCTTCGCCGGCATCTCCACCGGATGCGCCCTGCACGCCGCCCTCGGCATGGCGCGCAAGGCCGTACAGGAGGGGGAGCGGGCCGACATCGTGTTCATCGTGGCGGATGGCGGCTGGAAATACCTGTCCACCGGCGCCTACGAGGGCACCCTCGACGAGGCGGAGGATCGGCTCGAAGGCCAGCTCTGGGCCTGAACCCCCGAACGGCGTTTCGCTGATCTTCACGCCGGCGGGGATCCGCGAGACCCCGCCGACACGTGACCGAGGGCCGGTTCCGATCTGATCGGAACCGGCCCTCGACGTTTTCCCAGGCCCGAACCAGGGTTCCAGGTCGGGTCAGTTGAACAGGACGCGGAGCGTGAAGCCGGCGTTCTCGCCGGAGATCCGGCCGCTGAGGCCCACCGCCCGCAGCACCTGGAGATTGGCCCGCTCCTCGGCCTGCAGGTCGCCGAGGTAGAACTCCTCGAACCGGTCGAGGTCGGCGTACAGGCCGAAGGTGGCGTTGTCGGCGCCGGGCACCGCCAGCCGGAACGCCTCTTCGTCGCCGAGGGCGCCATCGGTGGCGAGCGTCTTCGCGTAATCCTGCGAGGTCGCCACGACCAGCTTGCCGTCCCCCTCGGCCTTGACGAGCTCGGGCGCGACCCCGCCCTCGGCCGCGGACGACTCAAGCTTGGTCAGGACCTCGCGTGCCTTGGCCGGGTCGGTCCGCAGCACCACGCCGGCGTTCGGCTGGTCGCCGGTCAGGCCCTCACGGTCCACGGCCACGGTGGCGCTCTCGCCGAGCAGCGTGACCAGGTCGTCCGGCAGCTTGATGCCGTACTTCTCGGTGGACTGGGTGAGGGAGCGACCGTCGGCGGTCTCCTCCACCGCCGTCCGCAGCTTCTCCCACTGCTCGCGCACCATGTCGCCCAGGCCGGAGACGCCGAACGCGGCGGCGGTGGTGGCGGGCAGCTCGCCCAGCTTGACGGGCTTGACGTCGGTCTCGGCCGGCTTGAGGCCGGTGCCGCTGACGAACCCCGTCAGCTCGGCGTAGTCGTCCCCGAACCTGAGGGCTCCGGTGAACCGGCTGTTCCGGACCAGTTCGGCCGCGGCTCCGTTCTGCGCCTCGCTCTTGGCGATCGCGCCCAGGTCGGCCCAGAAGGACAGCACGCCGGGCTCGCCGAGCGCGTCCGTGTCGCCGGCGAACCGCTCGTTCTCCGACAGCGGCGCCGCCTTCGCGTACTGGTCGGCTTCCGCCTGGCTGCGCGCGAGGATCGCGTATCCGTCGCGGAAGGCGATGCCCGACCCGCTCTCCTTCGTGCCGGCGCCCAGCTTGTTCAGGCCCGCGCGCGCCGCGGCCTCGTCCTTCACCTGTACGGCGAGCGCGACGTTCTCGCCCGCCCGGTCCCCGGAGGTCTGGGGCAGCACGGCGAAGCCCACGCGGTCGCCCAGCCAGGGCTCGACGTCCTTGGCGTAATCGACTCCGTCGAGCTCGCCGCCTGCCTCGCGGAGCACCTTGAACAGGGACTCGCGGGGATCGTCTCCGGAGAAGACGTCCTTGGTAACGGAGAACTTGCGCGCGATGCCGAACAGCGCGACCTTCTGGTTGGCCGCCGGGTCGAGGTCGAGCCGCAGGTAGCCGATGGCGTTGCCGGGAAGCACGTCGTGGGGCTGGGTTCCGCCGCCGCTGAGCACGCCGGCGGCCCACACGCCGCCTCCGCCGACGACGCACACGAGCACCGCCGCGACGAGCGCGATGATCCAGCCGCGGCCGCGCTTGGCGGCGATCGGCGGGCCGGGCGGCGTGGTCGGCGGGCCGAGCTCCTCCGGGTGCGGCCACTGCTGGGTGTGCCCGTCGCCGAAAGGCTGCTGCTGCGGGTACGGCTGCGGCCTCTGATTGGGGGTTGTCCGATCGGGATCCTGGCCGTGAGGGAACGGCGGGATATCGGCAGGCATCTCTCTCTCACATGTCCGGTGACAGTGGGCAACTCTCAACGTAAGCGGCAACGGTAGCGAAATGCTTGCACTTCGGTTGACCCGAAACAGGGCGGATGCCGAGGAGCCGTTAAGGTACTGATTACTAGAACAACATTCGGGAATCGGGGGCGCGGTGACCAAGTTCGACGAGGCGACGCAGGCGATCAAGGTGGACGACACGACCTACGACGTCTGCCTGGACGACGGATACGCCATCGGCGGCCCCCTCAACGGCGGCTACCTGATGGCGGTCATGCTGCGGGCGGTGACCGACTCCTCGCCGCACCCGCACCCCGTCTCGACCTCGGTGCAGTTCCTCAAGCCCATCCCGCCCGGACCGGCCACGGTCAGACTGGAGCGCCTCAAGACGGGCCGGACCGCCGCCATGACGCGCGCCACCCTCGTCAGGGACGGCGAGCGGTACATCGAGATCCTGGTCACCACGGCGACGCTGGACCCGCAGGCCGCGCCCCACTGGTCGGGCGCGCCCCAGGTCGCCATGCCCGATCTCGCCGACTGCCTGCGGCTTCCGCCGCCGAAGCCGGAGTCGAACATGACGCTCGGCGCGCAGGTGGACCTGCGGTTCGACCCGAGCTCGATCAGCTGGCTGCACGGCGCCCCGAGCGGACGGCCCGAGTCGCGGGCGTACTTCCGGATGGTCGAGCCGCAGGATCCGGACCCGTACATCATCGCGCTCGCCGTGGACGCGCTGCCGCCCGTCGTGTTCTCGGCCGGCGGCCGGGGGTGGGCGCCGACCGTCGAGCTGACCTGGTACCTGAGGGCGCTGCCCGCGCCCGGCTGGCTGACCGTGCTCGGCAGCGGCAGGCTGGTCAGCGACGGCTGGTTCGACGAGGAGATCGAGGTGTGGGACTCGGCCGGCCGCCTGGTCGCCCAGTCCCGCCAGCTCGCCCGCGTCGGCCGCGGCTGAGCCGGGGGTTGTGTCATGGACCCCCTGATGCTCCGAGTGTGAGGCCCACGACGGCTCCGCCGCCCGAGCGGTTGGCAGCGAAGGCGGCACCGCCGTGGCGGTGTGCGACGTCCTTGACGATGGCCAGGCCCAGGCCGGATCCGGGCAGGTCGCGGGTGGCGATCGCGCGGTAGAAGCGGTCGAAGACGCGCTCCAGGTCATGCTCGGCGATGCCGGGGCCCCGGTCACGGACCTCGATCCGCCCGGCCTCCGTGACCAGCTCGATCGGCTCGGCGCCGTCAGGGTCGAACTTCGCGGCGTTGTCGAGCAGGTTGGACATGGCGCGCTTGAGTGCCACCGGGCGCGCGGTGACCACGGCGGGGGCGGCGCGTACCCGGATCTCCCGCCCGCTGCGGCGCCTGGCCATGGCCGCCGTCTCTTCGGCGAGGTCGGCCAGCTGGATCTCGACCGGCTCTTCGCCCTCGTGCTCGCCGGCGGCCAGCTCCAAGAGCTCGTCGACGAGGGTGGTCAGCTGGCGCGACTCCTGGGTCAAGTCCCGTAGGAGGTTCTCCCGCTCCTGCGGCGGCAGTTCGCCCAGGCGGGGCAGGATCGCGATGTTCGTGCGCAGGCTCGTGAGCGGCGTACGCAGCTCGTGCCCTGCGTCCTGGACCAGACGTTGCTGGTCGTGCTTGGCGCGGGCGAGACGGCCGAGCATGTCGTCGAAGGAGCGGCCGAGCCGGCCGATCTCGTCCTCGCCGGTGACCGGCACGGCCACTTCCAGCTTGCCGGTGGAGGCGACCTCTTCGGCGACGGCGGTCAGCCGGATCAGCCGCCGGGTGCTCCTGCGGGCCAGCCACCATCCCCCTACCGCCGCGATGACGACGACGGCCCCGGCCAGGAGCATGACGCGTCGGCCCAGTTGGGCCAGGAGCCCGTCGGTGTCACTGAGCCGCTGGGTGATTCTGATGGCGCCACGGCCGTCGCCGAGTGGCACGGTGGCGGTGCGGTAGCGCACGCCACCGATGGCGAACTCGCCCCGGGGCCCGTAGCCGGGCTGTCGGTCGGTGCCCGGCCGGTCCAAGGGGAGCGGGGCAGGGCGCTGCGCGGCGGGACCCAGGACCTGGATGCTGATCCGGGCGGCCCGGAACAACTTGGGCAGCACGTTCCGGCTGGGGTTGTCGGTGATGAGGTCGTCGGCCGTGAAGCGTCCCTGCCGCACCTGGATCTGCAGGTCGTTGACGATCCCCGCGAAGAGGGCCTTCTCGTCGGCGCGCACCATGTCGGCGGCGGTGTCGTAGCTCAGCCCGCCGACGAGCACGATGACCAGCGTTCCCATGGCGGCGAAGCCAAGCGCCAGAGTGGTGCGCAGGCTGCGACGGCTCATGGTCGCCTCAGGGCGTAGCCGACCCCGCGCACGGTGTGGATCAGCGGCGGCCGCCCAGGCACGTCCAGCTTGCGGCGCAGGTAGCCCACGTAGACGATGAGGTTCTTGGCCCCGGGGCCGAAGTCGTAGTCCCAGATGCGCTCGTAGATGGTGGCGTGGCTGAGCACGATGCCCTGGTTGCGGGCCAGCAGTTCGAGCAGGTCGAACTCGGTGCGGGTGAGGGCGAGCTCGCGCGGGCCGCGCCAGGCACGCCGTGCGGCGGGGTCCACGCGCAAGTCGCCGACCTGGATGACGGCGCCGTCCTGGCCGTGCCCGGCGCGACGCAGCAGCGCGCGCAGGCGGGCCAGCAGTTCCAGGGGTTCGAACGGCTTGGGCAGGTAGTCGTCCGCGCCGGCGTCCAGGCCGGCCACCCGGTCGGAGGTCTCGACCCTGGCGGTGAGCATCAGGATCGGCGTCTGGTCGCCTTCGGCGCGCAACACCTGGCACACGCCGAGCCCGTCGACACCCGGCATCATCACATCCAGCACCAGCACATCAGCGGCGCGATCATGTGCGGCGGCCAGGGCCTGGACGCCGTCGGCCACGGCGATCACCTCGTACCCTTCCAGGCGGAGGATGCGCACCAGGGAGTCCCGGATGGGCCGGTCGTCCTCAGCGAGCAGCACGGTGTAGGTCACCAGCGAATTGTGGCAATGACAGCACGTTTGTCGGTGATTTCTTGCCATCCTCTTGCCTTGCTCACGTGGTGCTGTAGCCCGGCCCGGCCACGCTGATGTGCCATGACAATGGACGACAACGCGGGAGAGCCCGTCATCCGGGTCGAGGGCCTGCGTAAGGAGTACGGCAGTGCGGCGGCACTGGACGGAGTCTCCCTGGAGATCCGCGCCGGGGAGTCCGTGGCGGTCATGGGCCCTTCGGGCTGCGGCAAGTCGACCCTGCTCAACATGGTCGCGGGCCTGGATCGACCGACCTCGGGCACGATCCTGGTGCACGGGCAGGATCTGGGCCGGCTGGACGAGACCGGCCTGGCGCTGTTCCGGCGCCGGCAGATCGGCATGATCTTCCAGTTCTTCAACCTCATCGACGACCTGCCCGCGCTGGACAACGTCGCTCTGGCCGCGCAGCTGACCGGCACCCCGGCCAGGCAGGCGCGCCTGCGCGCACTGGAGTTACTCGAGGAACTCGGCGTGGCCGGACGCCGCGACAACTACCCGGCGACGCTGAGCGGGGGCGAGCGTCAGCGGGTCGCGGTCGCCAGGGCTCTGATGAACCGCCCTGCCCTCCTGCTGGCCGACGAGCCGACAGGAGCGCTGGACAGCGGCTCCGGCCGGCAGGTGATGGACCTGCTGATCGAACTCAACCGGCTCGGCCACACCCTGCTGATCGTCACCCACGATCCGCAGCTGGCCACCCGCTGCGCCACCCGGCTGGTCGAGTTCGCCGACGGCAGGGTGGTGCGCCAGAGCGCCCTGGAGACGACCCCATGAGCGCGGTGTGGCAGGCCGCGCGCGCGGCGGTACGGCGGCGCAGACTCCAGACCGTGGTGATCGGGCTGGTCGTGCTCGCTTCCAGCGCCACCAGCATGCTCGCTCTGGGGCTGCTCGACGCCGCCACATCCCCCTTCGACAAGGCATTCGGCCAGCAGAACGGTGCCCACGTGGTCGCCGTCTTCGATACCGCGAAGGTCTCGCGCGCCGAGTTGGAGAAGACCACACGGCAGGAGGGCGTCGAGGCCGCGGCCGGTCCTTTCGACCAGACGATCATCGCCGTCCCCAAGGGCTCGCCCGCCGCGCCCGCCGGACCTCTCGTCGTAGCCGGCCGGGCCGACCCCGCAGGTGCCGTGGACCGCGTCGAGGTCGTCCAGGGGCGCTGGCCCTCCGCCCCCGGAGAGATCGCCATCAACCAGGGCTTCAACGTCCCACCCAAGCCCGGCGCCCTGGGATCGAAGCTCAAGCTGCCCGGGGGAACGTCACTGACCGTCGTCGGCTTCGCCACCAGCATGAGCCGATCCGCCGGTGCGTGGGTGCTCCCCGAGCAACTTGCGCTCGCCCCGGCCACCAGCCAGATGCTCTACCGCTTCGCATCGGCGGCGACGGAGCAGCAGATCCGCACAAGCCTGGCCACCATCACCGCGGCGCTGCCGGAGGGGGCCTTGAGCAGCTCCCGCTCCTATCTCTCCGTCAAGGCGGCCTTCTCCGGCCAGAGTGAGGACTACCTGCCCTTCATGACGCTCTTCGGCGTCCTCGGACTGGTGGTCGCGGTCCTGATCGTCGGCAACGTGATCAGCGGCGCGGTCATTTCGGGGTTCAGGCACATCGGCGTGCTCAAGGCACTGGGCTTCACCCCCAACCAGGTGGTCGCGGTCTATCTCACCATGGTCTGCCTGCCCGCCGTGGCCGGCTGCGTCCTGGGAATCACGCTCGGCGCCCTGCTGACCAAACCCGTTCTGCAGGCCGCCTTCGAGGGCATCGAGACCGGCACTGCCACCATCGGGACCAGCGCCTGGGTCCCGATCGTCGTCCTGATCGCCATGCCCGCGCTGGCCGCCCTCGCCGCGCTGATCCCCGCACTGCGGGCGCGCCGGCTCTCGGCCACCCGCGCCCTCAACGCGGGCAGCGCGCCGCGCACCGGCCGCGGGCTGCGGGCGCAGCGCCTCCTCGGCGCGACCCGACTGCCGCGTTCCCTCAGCCTGGGCCTGGGCCAGCCGTTCGCCCGCCCTGGACGCTCCCTCATGGCCATGGGCGCCGTCATCGTAGCTGTGGCCACGGTGACCCTCTCCACCGGCCTGACCAGCACGCTCGTCGCCTTCGCCGAAGCCGGCGGCACCGGCGCGGCCACCGAGTTCTACGTGCGCGCCGGCAGGACCGGACTCGGGCAGCCGACGCGGAAGCTGAGCGACCAGGAGACCGAGAAGATGCTCCGCGCCCTGCCCGGCACCCTCAAGGTCACCGCGGGCGTCTTCGTCGGCGTGGACCTGGCCGGCTACCAGCAGCAGCCGCTCGACGTGCAGTTCCTGCGCGGGGACACGCCCAGCCTGGCCGACCAGATAGTCAAGGGCCGCTGGTTGGAAGGACCGGGCGAGGTCATCGTCCCGCCGGCATTCCTGTCCCAGAGGGGCCTGAAGATCGGCGATGAGATCACCCTGACGCTCAAGGGCAAGCAGGAACCGGCCACCATCGTCGGAGAGGTCATGGACGGCGGGCCCCGCTTCATCTGGTCCTCCTGGCAGACGCTGGCAGCGCTCGCCCCGAAGATCCCAGCCGACCTCTACCACGTCCAGCTCAAGCCCGGCGCCGACCCCAAGGCCTACGCGAAGGCGGTCCGATCCGCCGATCCCGGACTGCGTGCAGAAATCGACGCGGACCTGGGCGAGTCCATCAGTACTCCCACCGTGGTCGGTTTCGCCTCGATCTTCACCGTGCTGCTCACGCTGGTCGCGGCACTCGGCGTCTTCAACACCGTCCTGCTGAACACGAGGGAGCGTCGCCGCGACCTGGGCATGCTCAAATCGATCGGCATGACGCCGCGGCAGGTCACGGTGATGATGACGGCCTCCATGGCGCTTCTGGGCACAGTGGGCGGGCTGCTCGGCATCCCCATCGGGATCGCCGGACACCGCATCGTCGTGGACAGTGTCGGCTCGATCGTCTTCCCCGAGTCGGCGAAGGCGGTCTGGCATGTGCCGCAGCTGGCCCTGTTGACCCTCACGGGCCTGGCGATCGCCGTCCTCGGCGCGTTCGCTCCCGCGCGGTCGGCGGCGCGCCTGACGATCTCCAAGGTGCTCCACACGGAGTAGCCGCTACGCGAAGCCACCCGGCGCGAAACCCACCGGCGGTGTGAGCATTCTTACCCTCAGCGAATCGCCGCCGGTCCCCTAACCTTGGGACTCATGCCGGAGAACAGCAGGCCGATCGGGATCTTCGACAGCGGGGTGGGCGGCCTCACCGTCGCCCGCGCGATCATCGATCAGCTCCCGCACGAGCCCATCGTGTACGTGGCCGACACCGCGCGCCAGCCGTACGGGCCGAAGGCGATCGCCGAGGTCCGCAGGTACGCCCTGGAGGTCATGGACCACCTGGTCGAGCACGACGTCAAGATGCTCGTCATCGCCTGCAACAGCGCCAGCGCGGCCGTGCTGCGCGACGCGCGCGAGCGGTACGACGTACCGGTGGTCGAGGTGATCCAGCCGGCCACCCGGCGGGCCGTGCGCGCCACCCGCAACGGCAAGGTCGGGGTGATCGGGACGCGGGCCACGATCGCGTCGATGGCCTACCACGACGCGTTCGCCGCCGCGCCCGACGTCGAGCTGATCGGGGTACCCGCGCCCCTGCTCGTCGACTTCGTCGAACGCGGCGAGACGATGAGCGACGAGCTCATCGAGGTGATCCGCGGCTATCTGAAGCCGATCCAGGACGCCGGCTGCGACACGCTGATCCTCGGCTGCACCCACTATCCGCTGCTCACCGGCGCGGTCTCGTACGTCGCCGGGGACGGTGTCACGCTCGTGTCCAGCGCCGAGGAGACGGCCAAGGACGTCTTCCGCATCCTGCACGACCGGGGGCTCGCCGGCGCACCGGGCGAGCCGCCGCGGCACGTCTTCCGCGCGACGGGCGAGACCGCCCTGTTTGAGCAGCTCGGGCGGCGCTTCCTCGGCCCGGAGATCCAGGCGGTCGAGCTCGCCCCGGTCGGCGACGGCTCATCCTCGGGCTCGAAAGACGGCGTGGGAGACGGTTCCGGAGACGGCCGGCCGGCCTCCTCGGCTCCCGGCGGCGACGGCTCCGGCGAGGGGAGGACCCGATGAAGGTCACGATCGTCGGCTGCTCCGGCAGCTTCCCCGGCCCGGACAGCCCCTCCTCCTGCTACCTGCTGGAGGCGGAGGGGTTCCGCCTGCTCCTGGACTTCGGCAGCGGCTCGCTCGGGGCGCTGCAACGGCACACTGGGCTCTACGACGTGGACGCGGTCTGCCTCTCCCACCTGCACGCCGACCACTGCCTCGACCTGTGCGCGTACCACGTCGTGCGGACCTACTCCCCGGACGGGCCGCTGCCCAAGGTGCCGGTCCACGCCCCGGCCGACGCGTCCCGCCGGCTCAACGCCGCCTACGCGATGCCGGACGAACCCGTCATGGAGCGCTCTTTCGACTTCGTACGGCTCCGGCCCGGCACCCGGCGCATCGGTCCCTTCGAGGTGGTCGCCGCGCCCATGAACCACCCCGTCGAGACGTATGGCTTCCGCGTCTCCCACGCCGGGCGCTCCGTGGCGTACTCGGCGGACACCGGCGAGTCGGCGGAGCTCGTCACGCTGGCCCGCGACGTGGACCTGCTGCTGTGCGAGGCGTCCTTCGTCGAGGGGCCGGGAGAACGGCCCGACATCCACCTCACCGGACGGCAGGCGGCCGAGCACGCGGCGCGGGCGGGGGCGCGGAGCCTCGTGCTGACCCATCTCGTGCCGTGGTACGACCCCGAGCGGGTCCTCGCCGACGCGGCCGCGGGCGGCTACCGCGGACGGACCGAGTTGGCCCGAAGCGGTGCGGTATATGACCTAGGGTGAAGGTCATGGCTCGTGCAGACGGACGTCGACCCGATCAGCTTCGCCCCGTGACGATCACCAGGAACTGGCTCGCCCATGCCGAGGGTTCCGTGCTCGTCGAGTTCGGCGAGACCAAGGTGCTGTGCGCCGCGACGGTGGAGGCCGGCGTGCCGCGCTGGCGCAAGGGCAGCGGCCTGGGCTGGGTCACCGCCGAGTACGCCATGCTGCCCCGCTCGACCAACACGCGCAGCGACCGCGAGTCCGTCCGCGGCAAGATCGGCGGCCGGACGCACGAGATCTCCCGCCTGATCGGCCGCTCACTGCGCGCCTGCGTGGACTACAAGGCGCTCGGGGAGAACTCCGTCGTCCTCGACTGCGACGTGCTGCAGGCGGACGGCGGCACCCGCACCGCCGCCATCACCGGCGCCTACGTCGCGCTCGCCGACGCGATCGCCTGGATGCGCGCCAAGAAGATGTGCCCGGGCAACCCGCTGGTCACCTCCGTGGCCGCCGTCTCCGTCGGCGTCGTCGGCTCCGCGCCGATGCTCGACCTGTGCTACGTCGAGGACGTCAAGGCCGAGACCGACATGAACGTGGTGATGACCGGCAAGGGCGACTTCGTGGAGGTCCAGGGCACCGCCGAAGGCGCGCCGTTCGACCGCGCCGCGCTGGACGGCCTGCTCGACCTCGCCGCCGCAGGCTGCGCCGAGCTCACCCGCCTGCAGACCGAGGCGCTCGCCTGAGCAGCCCGTACGGCCCGGCCGCCCCCGGCCGGTAGCAAGGGAGAAAGAATGCACAAGGTCGTCCTGGCCACCCGAAACGCCGGGAAGGTCGCGGAGCTGCGCCGGATCCTGGCCGAGACCGGCGCGCCGATCGAGATCCTGGGGATGGACTCCTTCCCCGAGATCCCGGACGTCGCCGAGACCGGCCTCACCTTCTCCGAGAACGCGCTGCTCAAGGCGCACGCCGTCGCCTCGCGTACCGGCCTGCCCGCGATCGCGGACGACTCCGGCATCTGCGTGGACGCGCTGAACGGCATGCCGGGCATCTTCTCCGCGCGGTGGGCGGGCGCCCACGGCGACGACAAGGCCAACCTCGACCTGCTGCTCGCCCAGGTCTCCGACGTGCCGGACGGGCGCCGCCGGGCGCAGTTCGCCTGTACCGCCGCGCTCGCGCTGCCGACCGGCGAGGAGCACGTCGTCGAAGGCGTGATCGGCGGGGTTCTGCTCCGCGAGCCGCGCGGCACCGGCGGCTTCGGCTACGACCCGATCTTCGTGCCCGACGGCGAGACCCGGACGACCGCCGAGTTGTCGCCCGAGGAGAAGAACGCGATCAGCCACCGCGGCCGGGCCTTCCGGGCGCTCGCCGCCGACCTCCCCGAGCTGCTGCGCACGTCCGCCTGACCATGTCCCCGGAGCCGATCTCCGCATGGCCTCCCGGTCGTGGCCGCGGAGGCATACCGTCGGACGTGTGAACACGAACGCGAGAGGCTCGCGCCCGCCCGCGTGGGCCGCCGCGCTCGCCGGCGTGACGGCGGGGGCTGTGGGGCTCGGCGTCGCCGAGCTGGTGGCCGGGCTGACCACCGCGAGCGCGTCGCCGGTGGTCTCCGTCGGCGGCGCGATGGTGGACCGGACCCCCGCCGCGCTGAAGGATTGGGCGATCCGCACCTTCGGTGAGAACGACAAGACGGTCCTGGTCGCCGGCATCGTCGTCGTGGTCGCTCTGATCGCGGCCGCTCTCGGCCTGATCGCCCGATGGCGCGTCGGGTACGGCACCGCCGGCCTGGCCGCGTTCGGCGTGGTGGGGATCATCGCCGCGGTGAGTCGCCCGGACTCCGGGCCGCTCGACTTCCTCCCCTCGATGGTCGGGGCCGCCGCGGGCGCCTGGACGCTGGTCCTGCTCTTCCGCCGCGCGGGGGCCACCGCGCCGCCGGGCACCGAGCCGGCCCCAGAGCCAGGTACAGAGCCAGGTACGGAGCCGGATACGGAGCCGGGTACGGCCGAGACGGGGACCGGGCCGGGCATCGGGGCCGGAAGCGGCGGACGGGCCGAGCCGACGACCCCCGCCGGACCTTCCGTCAGACGGGCCGGGGCCGACCTCTACGCGTTCGACCGGCGCAAACTCCTGACCGGTGTCGCGGTCGGCGCGGGCGTCGCCGGGGCCGGCGTGGTGACCGGGCGCCTGCTCGCCGGGCGCGGAGACGTCACCAGCGCCAGGAGAAGCGTGGCGAGGATGCTGCCGCGCCCCGCGGTCGCGGCGAAGCCGCTCCCCGCCGGGGCCGATCTGCGCATCAGGGGGCTGGCACCGTTCGTCACGCCCAATTACGAGTTCTACCGGGTGGACACCGCGCTGGTCGTGCCCGGCGTCGATCCCCGGTCCTGGACCCTGAAGATCCACGGCATGGTCGACCGGCCGGTCGAGCTCACCTTCGCCGACCTGCTCAGGCGTCCCCTGGTGGAGGCGGACGTCACCCTGACCTGCGTCTCGAACGACGTCGGCGGGCCGTACGTCGGCAACGCCCGCTGGCTCGGCGCCCGCCTGGCCGACGTGCTGCGCGAGGCCGGGATCAGGCGCGACGCGGACATGCTGCTCAGTGTCTCGCAGGACGGCTGGACCAGCGGCACGCCGGTGGACGTCGTCATGGACGGCAGGGACGCGCTGCTCGCGGTGGCGATGAACGGCGAGGTGCTGCCCGCGGCCCACGGGTTCCCGGTGCGCCAGGTCGTCCCCGGCCTGTACGGCTATGTATCCGCCACCAAATGGATCACCGAGATCAAGGTCACCCGGTTCGACGAGGACACCGCGTACTGGACGCCCCGCGGATGGGCCCCCCGGGCTCCGATCAAAACCCAGTCCAGGATCGACGTCCCTCGCGAAGGAGACAGCGTGCCCGCCGGCCGTACGACCGTCGCGGGCGTGGCGTGGGCACAGCACCGTGGCGTGGACGCGGTCGAGGTCCAGGTGGACGGCGGCGAGTGGCGGCGGGCGACGCTGGCCGAGGTGCCCGGGCCGGACACCTGGCGGCAATGGTCGATCGACTGGGATTTCGCCCCCGGTGGCCACACGATCGCCGTCCGCGCGACGGACGCCACCGGATACACCCAGACGGCGGCTGTCGCCCCACCTGCTCCGGACGGTGCCACCGGCCACCACACCATCAGAGTCCGGGCGGGTTGAACCGGATCTAACCGGCGAACCGGTGCGACCCGCCCGGGCGTGTGCGGGAATGAGGCCTGCCGGGGGCCGTCCCCCTCTAGCATCGGCATCCTGATACGCGCCTGAGTCGAGGGGAGCCGCGGCACGTGCCTCAGGAGATGACCCACCGGCAGTCCCGACGGCAGTCCCACGGCACGTCCCGGTGGCGGTTGCCGACCGGCGTCTACAACCCGGTCGTCGCCCCCGACGGCCGCCGCTGGCTCGACTACGAGAAGGCCGCGGAGGTGCCGGCGCAGTCGCTTGAGGAACCTCCGCCGCGGGTCCACGCGCCGATCGCGCTCGCCGGAGGCCCGGACTGGTTCGACCGGCCGACGCGCCCGCCCCGCCTCGACCTGGCCCGGCCGTACGGCGTGCCGGGCGGGCTCGCCGAGCCGGACTCGCAGGCGCAGCGGGACCTCGACCAGGCGGTCGGCGGGCGGTTCCCCGACCCGCGCGGGACCTGGATCCGGCTCATCAACGCCGAGGGGCCCTCGGAGGACCCGTTCCGCTCCACCAACGCCGTCGACTGCGCGCTCTCCGTGCTGTCCACCTGGCACGGCGAGCCGATCGTGGCCGCTCCGCGGCTCCCCGAGCATGACGAGAGCGGCGCCCCCGTCCTGACCGGCGAGGCCAAGGGCGTGTCCCGGGCAGAGCGGTGGATCGGGCACCGGTTCGAGTACGTGGGACACGGCCGCCGGGCGTACGCCGTGATCGGCCGGCGGCTCCTCACCGGCGGGCACGGCGCCGCCGCGATCCTCATCACCCGCTGGCCGAGCGGCGGCAGCCACGCGTGGAACGCCGTCAACAGCTACGGAGAGATCGTCTGGATCGACGCCCAGCGCGGCCACATGGCGGTCGAACCGCCGTACGCCGACGTGACAGGCGTCTTCAGCGTGATCATCGACCGGGAGGGGCTGCGCCTTTGACGGTCTCGCTCCAGAAGGCACGCGAACTGGCGAAGGCCTACTTCACCGGCCGGCACGGCAAGGTGGAGATCTTCACTATCGGCCGCGTGTACGTGGCCTGGGCGCGCGGCGCGGACCCCGACGACCCCCGGTCGCTGCCGGAGACGGTCGGGGGCGGCTGCCTGGTCATCGACAAGGACACCGGCGAGACCATGGTCCGCCCCCTGCTCGCCCCGCAGGCCGTCGCCGACCAGTTCCCCCGCTGACCGGCCTTCGAACGGTACGGCAACGCCTCCCGGGGCGTCCCCGGGAGGCGTGTCCGCATGGTCGTCAGCTGCTGGCGAGCGAGCCGACGATGGACGCCTTCGCCGCGCGCCGGGCGGGGAGGAGGGCGGCGACCACGCCGGCCACCCCCGAGAGGGCGACGAAGCCGAGGATCTGAAGGACCGGCGCCCGGAAGACGACGTCATTCACCATGGTCTGGGTCGCCGCCCACCCGAAGGTGGCACCGAGGGCGACGCCCACCAGCGCTCCGATGAGGCCGAGCACGAACGCCTCGATCGAGAGCATCCGGCGGAGCTGGGGCCGGGTGAGGCCGAGCGCGCGCAGCAGCGCCGACTCCCGGGTCCGCTCGTGCACCGACAGCGACAGCGTGTTGGCGATGCCCAGCAGGGAGATGAGGACCGCCAGCCCCAGCAGGCCCGTGATGATCATCGTGATCATGTCCAGCGCCTCGTCGAACGCGCCCCGGGTCTCGGTCACGCTCTCCACCAGGACGGCCGGGTACGGCTCGGTCGCCGCCTCGACGATCCGGCGCGAGGTCTCGGCGGCCACGCCGTCCTTGACCTTGATCAGGACTGACCTGTCCATGGCCTCGGGGAAGGCGGCGTCGAAGTCCTGCTCGGTCAGGCTCACGCCGTACACGGGCGTGGCCTGGTCGGAGAGGAGCGCGACGACGCGGTAGCCCTTGCCGGCCGCCTCCAGGGTGTCGCCGACCGCTACGCCGAGCTCCTTGGCGGTCCAGCTCGTCACCGCGGCCGTGCCCGGTCCGAAATCCTGCATCGACCCCGTGACCGGGGCGACCTTGAACTCCGGATCGACGGTGAAGGTGCCGACGTTCACCGACTGCCCCTTGATCCTGGTCTGGGTCTCCCGGACCGCGACCACGGACCCGAACTCGGGCTTGGACCGCAGGTCCGCGGCCACCGTGCGCGGGATCGTCGCGTCGTGCTGCTGAGTGCCGATCATGTAGTCCACCGGGAACTGCGCGTCCAGCTGCTCGGAGACGGTCGCGCGGGTCGTGGTGGTGACCACGGAGATGAGCGTCATCAGCGTCACGCCGATGGTGAGCGCGACCGTGGTCGTCGCCGCACGCTTGGGGTTGCGCCGCGAGTTGTCCACCGCCAGCTTGCCCGGGACCCCGAAGAGCCGTGCGGGCAGCCAGCCGACGAACGCGCTCAACGGCTTGACGATCAATGGCGCCAGGATCAGCACGCCGAGGAAGAAGACACAGCCGCCCGCCATGACCGCCAGCAGGGCGTCCTGCCCGGGGTCCTTCGACACTCCCAGCGCCGTGATGCCCGTACCGGCCAGCAGGAAGAGCGCCCCGAAGACGATCCGCAGCATGCCGGCGCGGAAGGTGCTCTCCTCGACCTGGGCCCGCAGCGCCGCGATCGGCGCCACCCGGGTCGCCGCCCGGGCGGGCAGCAGGGCCGCCGCGACCGTCACGATGATGCCGATGACCAGGCCCACGACGATCGTCCGGGTGGAGAGGGAGACGCCGACCCCGGTCGGGATGGGGGCGTCCACCGCGCCCAGCACCGCCAGTGCCCCCGCGCCGAGACCGAGCCCGATGAGCAGGCCGAGCACCGAGGACAGCACGCCGACCACGACCGACTCCAGCAGGATCGAGCCGAAGACCTGCTTCTTCGTCGCGCCGATGCAGCGCAGCAGCGCCATCTCGCGGGCGCGCTGCGCCACCAGGATGTTGAAGGTGTTGTAGATGACCAGCGCCGCCACGAGCATCGCGATCACGCCGAACAGCAGGAGGCCCATCCTGATGAACGCGGTGTCCATGTTGTTGGCCGCCGCCAGGTCGTCGGCGAGCTGCGTGCCCGTCTTGACCGTGTAACCCGAGCCGAGCGCGGCGGCGACCGAGGCGCGCAGGCCCTCCGGAGATACACCGTCGCCCCCGCGGACGTCGATCTCCCGGAACCCCTTCGCCCCCGTCATCTGCCGCGCGGTGTCCGCGGTGAAGCCGACCGCCCCCGTGAAGGACAGCTCCTGGTTGACGCCGACGTCGAACAGCCCGACCAGGGTGAACTGGTGCTTGACCTGCTTCGCGTCGAGCACCGTGATGGTGTCGCCCACCGCGAACTCGCGGGTCTTGGCGGTGTCCTTGTCGAGCACCGCCTCCGTGGCGGCGGCGGGCGACGAGCCCTCGGTGATCACCGTGCGGTTGAGCGCGCCCTCGGGGACGGAGATCCCCGCCGTCGCCCTGCTCCCCGCGACCTTGCCGTTCTTGCCGAGGAGAGGGGCGGTGCCCTGCACGATGCCCTGGGCGTCGGCGACGCCCCGCACCCCGCGTACCTTGGCCAGGTCGCCGGTGGTGAGGATCGGATCCTGCCGCCGGTCGGCCTTGTCCCCGTCGGGAAGCACCGCGACCGAGATCTTGGCGGCGTCCGCGGTGAACTTCTGCGCGAACGCCGCGTCGATCGTGTCCGTCAGCACGAACGTGCCCGCGATGAACCCGACGCCCAGCGTGATCGCGAGCGACGTGAGCAGCAGGCGCAGCTTGTGCGCCAGCAGCCCGGCCAGAGTCGTCCTGAACACGGCTCAGGCCTCCAGCTTCATCAGCGTGTCGAGGACGGTCTGCGCGGTCGGCTCGAAAAGCTCGGTCACCAGCAGCCCGTCCCGCAGGAAGATCACCCGGTCGGCGTACGACGCCGCGACCGGATCGTGGGTCACCATGACGATCGTCTGGTTCAGCTCGCGCACCGACCGGCGCAGGAACGCCAGCACCTCGGCGCCGCTGCGCGAATCAAGGTTGCCCGTCGGCTCGTCCGCGAAGATCACCTGCGGCTTGCTGATCAACGCGCGCGCCACCGCGACCCGCTGCTGCTGGCCGCCGGAGAGCTGGGTCGGCCGGTGCCCCAGCCGCTCGCCCAACCCCACCGTCTCGATCACCCGGTCGAACAGGACCTGGTCGGCCTGCCGGCCCGCGATCTCCAAGGGGAGCCGGATGTTCTGCTCCGCGGTCAGCGTGGGCAACAGGTTGAACGCCTGGAACACGAACCCGATGCGCTCCCGGCGCAGCAGCGTGAGCTGCTTGTCGTTCAACTTCGTGATCTCCACGTCGCCGATGTGGATCTCACCCGCGGAGACCGTGTCGAGCCCGGCCAGGCAGTGCATCAGCGTCGACTTGCCGGAGCCGGACGGCCCCATGATCGCCGTGAACGCCCCCGTGGCGAACCCCACCTCGATCCCGCGCAGAGCGTGCACCGCGGCGTCGCCCTGGCCGTAAACCTTCTTGAGTCCCCTTGCCGTCACGGCCTGTCGGACGTCCGTAGTCATCGTCATGCGGCCAACGCTATGGCCGTGATCATGCGTTTCTCTCGGCTGGAGGAAGGGACCTGACCTGCCCCTTCCGCGCATCCGCGACGCCCGATGTACGACTCTCGGTGTACGTCCGTTGCTACTGAAGTCCGCCGCTCGGCACGACCAGCCCGGTCTCGTACGCGTAGACGACGGCCTGGGCGCGGTCGCGGAGCCGCAACTTGGCGAGGATCCGGCCGAGGTGCGTCTTCACCGTCGCCTCGGCCAGGTGCAGTCGCGCGGCGATCTCCGTGTTCGACAGGCCCTGAGCCACGTGGACCAGCACCTCGCGTTCCCGGGCGGTCAGGCCGTCCAGGTCGCGCGGCGCGTCATTGTCGTCGGGGAGGTGGACGGCGAATCGCTCAAGCAGCCGGCGGGTCGTGCTCGGCGCGACCACCGCGTCCCCGGCGTGGACCGCCCGGATGGCGGTCAGCAGGTCGGCCGGCGGCACGTCCTTCAGCAGGAAGCCCGACGCCCCCGCCTTGATCGCCGCGAAGGCGTACTCGTCCAGGTCGAACGTCGTGAGGATGAGCACCCGCGGTCCGGACGACGAGGACGCGCAGATCTGGCGGGTCGCCTCCACGCCGTCCATACGCGGCATGCGCACGTCCATCAGGACCACGTCGGCCTCGATCGAGCGCACGGCCTCCACCGCCGCCGCCCCGTCCGCGGCCTCGCCGACGACCTCGATGTCCGGCTGGGCCCCCAGCACCATCCGGAAACCCGTCCGCACCAGCACCTGGTCGTCGACCAGCATCACGCGTATCACAGTTCCTCGCTTCGTCCAGGGGCGGGCTGGTTTGTGCCACTTCGGGGGATCGTGCCGTGTTGGGCACCCTCTGAGGCTCTCATGCCGTCTGGCCGATCGGGAGGCGGGCGGTCACCCGGAAGCCGCCTCCCGGGCGAGGCGCCGCGTGGACCGTGCCGCCGTACATCCCGACCCGTTCCCGCATGCCGATCAGACCGTGCCCGTCGTCCGCGCGCGCCGCGGAGGCGCCCCGCCCGTCGTCGGACACGGTCAGCGTCACGTCGTGCGCGCCGTACTCCACCTGGACCGAGGCGCTGACGCCGGGGCCGCCGTGCTTGAGGGTGTTCGTCAGCGCCTCCTGGATGATCCGATAGATCACCAGTTGCTCTCCATCCGGCACTTCAGGCTGAGGGCCGGACCTGGTGAAGTCCACCGGCAACCCCGACGCGCGGACCTGATCGATCAGATCGGCGAGCTGCTCCAGACCCGGCTGCGGAGCGTACTCGCCGCCCGATGTGTGGTCGTCGCGCAGCACCCCCACCAGCCGCCGCATCTCCGCCAGCGCCTGCCGCCCCGTCGAGGACACCGCCTGCACGGCACGGCGGGCCTGCTCGGGATCGGTGTCGATGGCGTAACCGGCGCCGTCGGCCTGGACGACCATCACGCTGACGTTGTGCGCGACCACGTCGTGCAGCTCACGCGCGATCCGCGTGCGCTCGGCGGCGGCCGCGATGCGCGCCTGCTGGTCCCTCTCGCGCTCGGCGCGCTCCGCCCGCTCAACCAGACTCTCGACGTACCGCTGCCGCATGTTGACGTAGATGCCGCTGATCCAGATCGCGACGACGAACACGGTCGGCCCGGGCCAGGCGTTGAGGACGTCATGGGATTCGCGGACCAGCGACAGGAAGATGCCGATCTCGGCGACCACGGCCGCCGCTATCGCCCATTTCAAGGGGCGGCGCGCGGCCACGCCGTACATTGCCACGAGGACCGCCAAGTTGACGGGCAGGATGGCGATCCCGGCGGCCCACTGGACGAAGCACACGAGAGCGACGATCGCGAACGCGCCGACCGGATATTTCCGCCGCCAGATCAACGGCACCACGAGCATGGCACTGAGCAGCAGCAGCACGACCGGGCCGAACCTGTCTCTCCCGGACACGTCCGCATAGGAGGAGGTGGACAGGGTGGAGAGCAGGCCGAGCAGCGCCAGCGGTGCGAGAGCGAGCGTGTCAACGAGGAGGGAGTGGCGTCGCTTCCAGGCGCGCAGTCTGCCGAACACGGCACTAACGATAGGTAATGCGCAGGTGGGCGCGGTTCCCCCCTGTGACGGATCCCCGTCTACGACCCGGGTCGCATAGCGACATGTCCACATTTACGCCACACTTACGGTTCGTCGGGCACTCTTTACGAGGGGATGCCCTTGCGGGCGAGTAAAGGGAGATCTGTGTGATGGCGGATCGTGACGCCGGGTCGCGCGGCGCAGAGGATGAGCCGCGCGACCCAGACGGCCAGGCACTCGGGGAGCGTCACGACTCCGGCCCGGCCACGGCGGCGCCTGCCGACTCCGCGGCGCAGCCGTCTTCCGGACACGCCGGAACCGCCGAGCAGCCCGCCGACTCCACCGACGCCGCCGCGGGCGCCACGCCCACGACCGCCGACTCGATGTCCGACCTCGGGCTCAAGCCCTTCACGTCGCCGAGCGGAGCGCCGGGGCCGCGTCCCGGTGGGCCCGGACCCGCACCGACCTTCGCACCTCCGTACGGCCCGGCGACCACGCCGATGCACGCCCCCGGCCCGGCGCCCCACGGGTGGACGCAGGAACCCGGTCCGGCGCGTCCGCCCGGGCCCGGCTACGGACCGGGCGGCATGCCCGCGTCCGGCCCTGCGGTCACGCCGATGTACGGCCAGCCCGCCGTCGTGGCCGGACCGGCTTTCGGAACATACGCGTACGGCCCCGGCGGTCCCGGCTGGGCCGCGCCGGGATGGGCGACCACGGCCGGAGGGGCCGGAGCGGGCTCCGGCAGCCGGCCACAGTCGGCCGCCCACCGATTCGGCGCGTTCGCGCGCGGGCGAGGGGGCCAGTTCATCGTCGCCGGGCTGATCGGAGCGATCCTCGGCGGAGGCGCGGTCGCGGTCGGCACCGCCATCTGGAACCAGGAGCACGCGTACAGCGCGCCCTTCGAGAACGGCTACCTGGACGGTCGTGGCCAGCGGGACCGATCCTTCGGTGGGGGACAGCGCATGAAAGACCTGCAGGAGCAGTTGTCGCAGCTCTGTCAGCAGACCGAGAGCGGATTCCGCTGCGCGGTGCCCCGCTCCGGCCGCTCCGAGTAGCGTCCCTGCGCATGCCCCCGTCGCTGAGGTGTGGCGCGGAATCGGCACTTCCGTGAAAGAAAAGCGAAAGCCGCCTCTGTGGAAAGAGGCGGCTTTCACTTAATTTAAATGTGGGGTCGGCGGGATTCGAACCCGCACTGTACGGCACCTAAAGCCGTCGTCTCTGCCGTTGGACTACGACCCCTGTGACTTTCCCTCGCCTGCGAAATCATCCGTTTGTGAATGACGGCTCGGGCAAAAGAATCGCAGATTCTCTATTCTGTTGTCGAGTCGATTTCCGCTGATGTGGTCGGCGTGTAGCGTCAGCGACTGACCCGGCCAAGTGCCGCCTATCCTACAACGTGAGCACTCGTAGGGAACTCCTACTTCGCGAAGGGCACGGCGTAGGAACGCCGGTCGCTGTCAAGAACTGCCCTTTGGCGGCATGACCAGGATCTCCGTCGCGGGACGACGAGCGGGGGACCATGTGCCCCGGCTATGTGCCTGGCCGAGGAAGTGCGGGGTCGATGCCGAAGTGTTTGAGGCGGCGGCTGATGTGCGCGTGCGTGCCCCCGGGTCACGGGATTCGGAGATGGCGGAGCACATCGGCGATGCTGATGGAGTTGGCGGCCGCCGCAGCGAGCGGCTCGGGGGTGTATTTGTACTCCGGGTTCGCCATGGTCTGAGCTTATGGAGCGGCACCGACAATTTCGGTCGGGCCGAATTCGGACTAAATTCGGAAATGTCCGTGATGTGACGCCGGATCCGGCGTCCCGGGACAACGAAGCGGACATGAATATCCACGCCGTCGTCACGAGACGCCGGGCTCATCCGTGGGCGAGGAGGCGGCGGCCGATCATCTCGTACGGCCGCGTAGGCGGGCGGCGAGGCTGGCCAGCCCGCCCGGCAGGAAGTACACCATCACGATGAAGAGCACGCCGAGCACGAACAGCGGCTCGGACAGCGGCGCGCGCAGCACCTCCGGCAGGCCCGCGACGGCGTCGGACGTGCCGAGCGCGGCGAGCCGGTGGTCGAGGTAGGTGTACAGCACGCCGCCGAGCATGGCGCCCCAGCGGCTTCCCGTACCGCCGAGCACCACCATGACCAGGAAGGCGAGGGTGAAGTTCGACGTCGTGATCTGCGGGCTCGATCCGCCGACCAGGAAGAGGTGGACGACCCCGCCCAGTGTTGCCAGGAACGACGCGATCACGAAGGCCAGCAGCCGGAACCGGTACGGCGGGAGACCGAGGACCGACACCCTGCGCTCGTTCTCGCGGATCGCCTGCCAGACGCGGCCGGGCTCCGACGCCACCACCCAGGCGATCACCGCCAGCACGACGATCAGGTAGCCGAGGGCGATCCAGTACAGGTTCGCGGTGTTGGTCACGCCGGAGAGGAACGCCGGGATCGCGTCGGGCGCGAGTGGCAGCCCCTCCTCGCCGCCGGTGAGCCGCCCCGGATCGCTCATCACGAGGATCGAGCCGACCTGCGCGGTCGCGAGGGTCACCATGGCGAACGCGATGCCGTTCACCCGCAGCGCCACGGCGCCGAGGAGCGCGGGCACGACCAGGCCCACGAGTACGGCGAGCAGCAGCGCGGCGGGGAGGGTGAGGCCGAGCTTCGTCACGGCGATGTTGACCGTGTAACTGCCCAGCGCCACATAGAGCGCGTGCCCGAAGGACAGCAGCCCCGTACGGCCGAAGAGCAGGTCGTACGTGGCCGCGAGCCCGGCGAAGACGAGGCAGACGGCGAGCAGTTGCAGCGATCCCGGGCTATTGGCCGGGCCGGGCAGCAGCCCGGGCAGGTCCAGCGTCGAGAACGGCAGGATCGCCAGCACGGCGAAGGCGGCCACCGGCGCGCCGCGCCGGATCCAGCGGCGGCGGGGTGAGTCGGGACGCGGGCGGAGGTCGTCCGCGGTCGCGGTCTCGGAGGCGTCTGCTGTCGTGGTCACGCTGCCCTCCCTGCGAGGCCTCCCGGCCGGGCCAGCAGGACCACGGCGAGCAGGAGCACGACCGAGGCCTCCCCGACGCCCGCGGCCGCGTAGAAGCTGGTGAACTGCTGGACCAGGCCGACGAGTACGGCGGCGATCGCCGAGCCGGTGACCGAGCCCATGCCGCCGATGACGACGACGATGAAGGCGAAGATGAGCAGGGAGGTGCCCTGCCCGGGGGAGACGTTGCCGAAGTAGACCCCGGCGAGCGCTCCGGCCAGTGCGGCCGCCGCGCCGCCGATGGCGAACACCAGCGTGAAGGCGGTGCGTACGTTGATGCCGAGGGCGGTGACCATGGTCCGGTCCTCGACGCCGGCCCGGACGATCAGGCCGAAGCGGGTCCGGCGCAGGAACACCTGGATCGCGACCAGCACCACGACGGCCGCGCCGATCAGCAGGAACCGGTCGTTGGGCACGATCGCGCCGAGGATGCGCGTGGTCCCGGTGGCCCATTCCGGCCGGGGGAACGTCAGCGGGTCGGCGCCGAAGGCGGCCTGCAGCAGCGCCACCCCCGCCAGGCTGAGGCCGACGGTGACGAGCACCTGCTCGATCGTCCGGCGGTAGAGCGGCCGGATCAGCAGTGTCTCGACGAGTACGGCGGTCACCGTGCCGGCCACGACGCCGAACATGACGGCGGGCACGAACGGGAATCCGAGATGCGTCGAGGACCACCAGGTGCCGTACGCGCCGACGGCGAGGAACAGGCCGTGGGCGAAGTTCAGCACGTCGGCCAGTCCGAAGATGAGGGACAGCCCGGAGGCGATGAGGAAGTAGAGCGCGCCCAGGCCGAGGCCGGTGAGCGCGAGGAGCACGATGTTGCTCATCGAGCCTCCTCACGTGCGGGATCGCCGGGCCGCGGCCGTGAGAAGAGTGCGGAAGAGGTCACGCCACCCCCAGGAGTTCGCGGGTGAGGTCGGGGTCGGAGAGCAGGGAGGCGGCCTCGCCGGTGTGGACGACGGTTCCCTGCTCGATGACCACGACATGGTCGGCGATCCGCCGTACGAGTGCGAGGTTCTGCTCCACCAGCAGGATGGGCACCTCGCGGGCGGCGCGTTCCAGCACGTCGGCCACCTCGGTGACGATCTTCGGCGCGAGCCCCTTGGTGGGCTCGTCGACCAGCAGCATCCGGTTGTCGTTGAGCAGCGTGCGGCCGATCGCGACCATCTGCTGCTGGCCTCCGGACAGGGTGCCCGCGCGCTGCGCGCCCCGCTGCTTCAGCTCGGGGAACATCTCGTAGACCAGGTCGTATCGGTGCGGGCCGCGTCCGCGTTCGGCCAGCCGGAGGTTCTCGGTGACGGTCAGCCCGGCGAAGATGCCGCGGTCCTCGGGCGCGTAGCCGAGGCCGCGCCGGACGATCGCGTGCGTGGGCAGTGCGCCGATCTCCTCGCCGTCCAGGCGTACGCTCCCGGTCTTCGGCACGATGCCGAGTACGGCCTTCAGCGTGGTGGTCTTGCCCGCGCCGTTGCGTCCGAGCACGGCGGTGACGCCGGTGGCCGGTACGGCGAAGCCGATGCCCTGGAGGATGTGCGAGCTGCCGATCCGCACGTGCAGGTCGGCGATCTCCAGCAGCGGTGTCACAGCGCCTCCCCGAGGTAGGCCTCCTGCACGACCGGGTCGGCCATGACGGCGTCCGGCGCGTCGAGGGCGAGCAGGCTGCCGTGGTGCATGACGGCGACCCGGTCGGCGAGGCCGAGCAGGACGTCCATGTGGTGCTCCACCATCAGCACGGTGCGGCCCTGTTCGCGGTGGACGGACCGGATCACCTCGGTGAGCGCGGGCACGTCCGCCACGCCGACCCCGGCCATCGGCTCGTCCAGCAGGATGAGGCGGGGGTCGGTGGCCAGCAGGATGGCGATCTCCAGCTTGCGCTTGTCGCCGTGGGACAGCGATCCGGCGGTCTCGCGGGCCCGGTGGGCGAGCCCCACGCGTTCGAGGGCCTCGGCGGTGGCGAGCCACGCCGCGCGGTCCGACTCGGCGCGCCGCCAGATCCGCAGGCAGGTGCCGCGGTGCGCCGCGGCGGCCAGCCGTACGTTCTCGGCGACGGTGAGGGCGGGGAAGACGCTGGAGGACTGGAAGGTGCGGCCGAGCCCCTGGCGGGCGCGGCGGTGCGGCGGCGCGTGGGTGATGTCGCGGCCGTCCAGCTCGATCGTGCCGCCGGTCGACCGGGTCAGTCCGGAGATCAGGTTGAACAGCGAGGTCTTGCCGGCGCCGTTCGGGCCGATGACGGCGACGAACTCGCCCTCGGCCACGTCGAAGCCGACGTCGGAGACGATGTGGGCCCCGCCCACCGCCCAGCTCAGCCCGCGTACGCGCAGGACCGGCCGGGCGGGGGCGGCGACGGTGCCGGTCACTTCTGCGCGGCCGCCGCGGGCGCGACGGCGTCGGCGTCGAGCTTCTTGACGACCTCGGCGGTGGGGGTCGCGCCGCCGGTCAGCTTGGCCTGGAACATCGGCTGGAGGAGGGCGTGGTCCTCGGCGCGTACGGTCATCGCGCCCTTGACGCCGTCGAAGCTCCATCCGGCGAGGCTCTTGACCATCGCGTCGGGGTCGTCGCCCTTCTCGGCGGCGTGCACGATCATCTGGGCGGCGGTGAAGCCGTCGCCGGTGAACAGGTCGACGGCGCCGCCGGCCTTGGTGACGCGCTCCGTCATGGCTTTCTCGACGTCGGTGCCCGCCGCGTCGGCGAAGTAGTGCGACAGGAAGTTGACCTTGTCCGCGACCGGTCCGTACGCGGGCCAGGTGGCGGTGATGTCGAGGCCCGTCACGACGGTCGTCGCGTCGAAGACGCCCTGCTGGCCGAGGGCGGTCCACATCGCCTGCGCGGTGGTGCCCGCCCAGGCGACGAACAGCAGGTCGGCCTTGGCCTCCTTGGCCTGGGTGGCGAACGGCGTGAAGTCCGTCGCGCTCGCCGGGACGAGCAGCGGCTCGACCTTCCCGCCCTTGGCGCCGAGCACGGCCTGCACGCCGGCCACGTTGGCCTGGCCGAACGCGCTGTCCTGGGCGAAGACCACGACTTTCTTGCCCTGGACGTCCCCGATGAAGGCGGCGGCGGTGTTGATGTCCTGCGCGGTCTGGCGGCCGGACCTGAACGTGTACGTGCCGGCGCCGGTGACCGCGTCGGTGGCGGCGGGGCCGGAGACGAAGAGCACCTTGTTCTGTTCGGCGATCGGCGCGACCTGGGTCGCGACGCCGGAGGAGGTGGAGCCGGCGAGGATCTTGTATCCCTTGCCGATCAGGTCCTTCGCCGCGGACACCGCCTTGGCCGGGTCTCCGGCGTCGTCCACCTCGGTGACCTCGACGGTCCGGTCGCCGATCTTCTTGCTTCCGTTCGTGGCGTAGTCGAGCCCGGCCTGGAAGCCCTCGATGTACTGCTTGCCGTACGAGGCGAGCGGTCCGGACTTGGAGTAGACGAGACCGACCTTGATCGGTTCCGTGCCGCCGCCGGTTCCCGAGCCGGCGGTGCCGGGGCTGCCGCACGCCGCGGCGAGGAGCAGGACCGCCGCGGTGGTCAGCGCCGCGGGAAGCCGGACCGGGTGACTCTTACGACCCATGGTCAACTCTTTTCTGCAGGCATGGGGGGAGATCGGGAAAGCGCAGGCGGAGAACCTGACCGGATTGGCGGAAAGGCTAGGCAAAGCGTGATCGCGGTTCCATGTGCTCTGTCCCCACAACGGGCGGGGATGTGGTGTTAGGCCCAGCCATCTCGCGGCCCCGCCGGGTGCTTCCGAGTTCGCTCCGCCGGTTCTCGTGCGCGCGGGCCGGCCCGCCGATGGGGGAGTCGGCGGGCCGGCGTGTCCGGTCCATACGTGACGTGGGCGCGATGTGTCGGTCCGCCACGTGGCGGGTGGTGCTACAGGCGGGTGGCCGCCGGGGGGTTCAGCACTGGCCGTCGGCGAGCTTCCAGTAGCCCGGTCCGGTCTGCCGGAGCGTGTGGGTGACGAAGACGTTCCACAGGCCCATGGCGTCATCGGATCCGTTGGCGTAGGTGTATCCGCCCGCCTGGTAGGCCCGGCCCGCGACCGTGTGGGCGTAGTTGCTGGCGGTCACGCAGACCGCGCTCGGGGTCGCCGTCGGCGTCGGTGACGGTGACGGTGACGGCGACGGCGACGTGCTGGGCGTGGGTGTGGGTGTGGGCGTCGGGCTCGGTGTGGGGCTGGCCGACGGGCTGGGGGTGGGGGAGCCGTCGAGGCCGAAGAACCGGGTGTCGTAATAGGCGGAGCAGACGGTGTCGAGGAAGTAGGCCCCCGCGGTGCCGCACTGGTCGGCCGCGCCGCCGGGATCCACCGGAGTTCCGTGCCCCATCCCGGCGACCTGGTAGAACCGGACCGCGTCGTCGCCGTACCGCTCCAGGGTGGTGCCGGCGGGCAGGCTCTCGGTGGACGTCGGCGTCTGGCCGACCCCGGCCACGTCGGTGAACTGGTCGCGCAGCTCCACGCCGTTGGCCTTGTTGACGACGTAGTCGGCCTGCCCGTGCCAGACGGCGACCCTGGGGCGCGGTCCCGCGTACCCCGGATAGGCGGCCCGGACGAGGTCGCCCCACTGGGCCGGGGTCTTGGCGACCGCCCCGGTCATGCAGGTGCTCGACGAGGCCGGCGGAGAGCATCGGTACGGCAGGCCGGCCACGACGGAGCCGGCCCGGAACAGGTCGGGGTAGGTGGCGAGCATGACCGCGGCCATCGCGCCGCCCGCCGACAGGCCGGTGATGGAGATGCGCGCGGGATCGAGATGATAGGCGCCGGTGGCGTGGCCGACCATCTGCGCGACGGACAGCGCCTCCCCCTGGCCCCGCTTGATGTGGGCCTCCTGGTACCAGAGGAAGCAGTTGGAGGGGAAGGCGGTGGCGTCGATCCGCTCGGGGAGGATCAGCGCGAAGCGGTGCAGGTCGGCGAACTTCCGCCATCCCGAGTTGGTGAAGTAGTCATTGGCGGTCTGGGTGCAGCCGTGCAGGGCCACCACGGCGGGCGCGCCGTCGGGCAGCCCGTCGGGGCGGTAGACCCACATGTTGAGGGCGCCGGGGTTGGATCCGAACCCGGTGACCTTCTCCAGTCCGGCGGCGCGGGCAGGACGCGCCCCGGCGAGCAGGACGGCGATCAGCCCGAGCGCCGTGAGGGCGGCGACGACGGGCAGGGAGGCGGACACCCGCCGGCCGGGGTGTCCCGGCGGGCGGGTCGCGGGGCGGCTCGGCGAGTGTTTCTGGGGGGAGGACAGCGGCGCTCCGCCGTCGGGGAGTGGGATCACGAGCGGCTCCTCGTTCACAGGCCCGACATCTGCCCGTGACGGTATAGACGACCGCCGTTCCGTGATATGTGGTGTGTCCCCCGTTCGGCCGCCGCCGGAATATGGGATCGCGACGTGTGCGCCGCCCACACAGCGTCGCCGCGCCCACACCGCCGTGCTGTCGTCGGCGGGGCCGGTGGCCGCCTCGGCCCGGCCCGCTCGCCGCGCGGCCGCCGTTTCGGGCGGCCCGGCGACCGCGACACGCCTCCTTACGCGGTCAGGAGACGCCGAGCTCCTTGAGCAGGCGGGCGACGTGACCGGTGGCCTTCACGTTGTAGAGCGCCTTCTCGATCTTGCCGTCGGCGTCGATGACGAACGTGGACCGGATGACCCCCATGATCGTCTTGCCGTAGTTCTGCTTCTCGCCGTACGCGCTGTACGCCTTGTGGACGTCCAGGCCGGGGTCGGAGAGCAGCGGGAAGGTCAGCGCGTCGTGCTCGCGGAACCGCTGGAGCTTGGCCGGGGTGTCCTTCGACACACCGAGGACGGCGAAGCCGTGGCCGGTCAGCGCGTTCAGGTTGTCGCGGAAGTCGCACGCCTGCTTGGTGCAGCCGGGCGTCATCGCGGCCGGGTAGAAGTAGAGGACGACCTTCCTGCCGCGGAACGACTCGAGCGAGACGTCAGTTCCGTCGGCGTCGGTAAGGGTGAAGTCCGGTGCGGCGTCGCCCGGCTCGAGCCTGCTCATCAAGTCCTCCTGCTATTGGACGGAAAAGCCCATGGTTCGCGCGCAACGCGGGTGACCCGCGAGGATGCGGGTAGGCGCTTATAAAGCTACCGGGTCGGCCGCCGTACGACGCGGCCACGTGAACTGGCAGACTGATCGGACATTTAGTACCACAGGAGGGGGTCGCCATGGCGGACACCGATCCCGATGCGCTTGAGCGGGAGATCGAGCGTACGCGAGTGGAGCTGGCTCGTACGGTCGACGCCATAGCTGACCGGGTGAGCCCGAAGCGCGTCGCCGAGCGGAGCGTGGCGAAGGTCAAGGCGAACGCGGAGCGCCTGGTCGGGGGCCAGCATCGGCAGGTCAGGCCGGGCGAGGAGGGGCAGGCCGGTGTCTGGGAGGAGTACCCGCCCAGGGACATCAGCCCTGTTCTGATGGTGGTGGGCGCGGCCCTTGTCGTGGGCGCCGCCGTCCTCCTGCTCCGCCGTCGCAGGCGGAGCTGACCGCACGCCGGCGAGCCGGCAGAGCGCCAGAACGCACCAGGACCCCTGATCGGAGACTCCCGATCAGGGGTCTTCGCATGAGTCAGAGGAAGGTCTTGCCCTCGCCCCGATAGGTGGGGACCTCCTCCACCACCCGGTCGCCCTCGATCAGGTGCAGGCTGGCGAACCGCTCGCACAGTTCGCCCGCCTTGGCGTGGCGGAACCACACCCGGTCGCCGACCCGCAGGTCGGAGGCGGCGTCGCCGAGCAGCGGCGTCTGCACCTCGCCCGCGCCCTCGTTGGCGTCGTACCGCAGCCCGGCCGGCAGGTACGGCTGCGGCAGTCGCGTCGGCCCGGGGGACCCCGAGGCGTGGTAGCCGCCGCCGAGCACCGTCGCGATGCCGGGCGCGGGCTTGCGCACCACGGGCAGCGCGAACAGCGCCGCCGGGTGCCCGTCGAAGTTGCGGTAGAAGTCGAACAGCCGCGGGTGGAAGAAGCCGGACCCGGCGGCCACCTCGGTGATCGCCTTCTCGCGCACGGTCGTCTCGATGCTGCCGGTGCCGCCGCCGTTCACGAACTCCAGGTCGGCGACCCGTCGTACGGCCTGCACGATCCGGCCCCTGCGGACGATCAGCTCGCGGCGCGAACGCGCCTGCATCCAGCGGACGACCGTGCCGTACGGGCCGGGGATCTTGTCGCCGACGCCGGCGATCTGCGCCTCGTACGCCATGAGTCCGGTGAGGCGGAGGCCGGGACGCCGGGCGATCTCGGCGGCGATCTCCGCGGCCTGCGCGGGCTCGCGCAGAGGGGAGCGCAGCGCCCCCGCCCGCAGCTTGCCGGCGAACGCGACGAACGCCGCGTCGATGTCCAGACATACCCGGATCTCGTGGGGCTGGCCCTGGAGCAGGTCCAGGTGCTCGGGAGAGTCGACCATCAGCGTGATCTCCCGGGCCGCGACCGGGTCGGCGCCCAGGGCGCGGATGGCGTGGCGGTCGGTGGTCGGGTAGGCCACGAGCACATCGCGCATCCCCGTGGAGACCAGCCAGAGCGCCTCGGGGAGGGTAAACGCCATAATCCCGGCGAATCCCTCCATCGCGAGGACGCGTTCGAGGATCGGGCGGCAGCGGATCGACTTGCTGGCCACCCTGATCGGCTTGCCGGCCGCCCGGCGGGCCATGCTCTCCGCGTTCAACCGCAGCGCGTCGAGGTCGAGCACCGCGAACGGCGCCTCCAGATGAGCGGTGGCCCGGTCCAAGCGCTGTCGGTCGTCCATGTCGGCAGCTTAGTACCGCTCTTCCGGAATATATGAGTCGGGTTCACATTAATCGCGGGGCAAATTTTGCGGCGGCGGACCTCCAAGATTCAGTCGATGGAGTGGTGCATCACCCCCGCCGATCTTTTGCGGTGTACGCATATGCACGTGAGCATGCCTGTACACGGGAAGTGGTGATCGGCCCGATGAGCATCGTCGAGGACATCCTCGCGGCCTCCCCGTCAGCGTCGGGGCGAACGGAACAGCGCACGCTGCGGCGCAACGCCGTCCGCGCGCTGCGGCCCGGGCGCGCTCCCGCGGGCGTCCTGGTCTCCGTCGTGATCGCCACGGCGGCGTGGACCGTGCTCGCGGTGAGCATCGGGAGCCTCTTCGGCGCCCCGGCGGGGCCCCGGCTGGGCCGCCTGCTCTCGCTCACGTTCGGTGACCCGGCCGTCCGGAGCGTGGCGAGCGCGATGATCGTCCTCGGAGCGCTGCTGGTCGCCCTCGCACTGACCCCCGGGCGTCCCCGGCTCGTCGCCGTGGAGACCACCGACCCGCATCTCGTGATCGGCCTCACCCGCAGTGGCCTGCGCCGTACGCTGGCGAGCGCGGCGCGGGGGGTCGAGGGGGTCGAGGCGGCCCGTGTCCACATCCACCCGCGGCGCATCGAGGTGACCGTCGTCACCCGCGCGCAGGGCGCGGGCGAGCTGCTCCGCGCCGTCGGCACCGCCGTCGGGGACCGGCTCGCCGGCCTCGGCGTCCAGGGCCGTCAGGACGTCGTCGTACGGCTGCGCCGGGCGAGGGTGTGACGATGCGCGCGTACCTGGGAAACCGCGTCGGCATCCTCGTGGTCGGCCTGGCCCTGCTGGTGGGCGGCGTCGCCGTGCTGCTCGCCGCGGGCGAGCGGCCCGGGGACCCGGTGCTCGACCTGAGCTTCTTCACCGAGAACGCCTGGGCGCGGCCCTTCGGCGTTCTCGTACCCCTGGTGATCGGCATCGTCGCGACGCGCTGGCTGCTCGTCGCCCTCGGCTGGGGGCGGATCGGCACGCGTACCGGCTCGGGGATCGCCATGCTCGGCGTGGCGCTCAAGGGCGTTCAGGGCATCGGCAGGCTGTACGTGCGGCTGGTCGGCGACAGCAGGATGCGGATCAGCATCGACCTCCTGCCCGAGGCGGACCCGGCCGACGTGATCGGCCGGCTGAACGCCGAGGCGGTGTCACGAGTGCGCAGCATGGTCGGCCGCGGAGACCTTCCGACGCTGGTCAGGCTGCACATCCGGCGCCGCTGACCGGCGGGCGCCCAGTGCCAGCCCGGCCGCGAGGCAGGCGAGCGGCACCACCGGCACGATGTAGCGGTGGTCGAAGGCCGCGATCATCGGCGGGGCGAAGAGCAGGGCCGCGGCGGCGGCCAGCGGCGGGATCACGGCCCACCGCCGCACGAGCAGGCCGCCCAGCCCGATCAGCAGGATGACCGCGAGGAACGGCCCGCGCAGGTAGCCCTGCTCCTGGTAGGCGCGCAGCCACCCCGCCCACGGCTCCACCACCCGGGTCTCGCCCGAGGAGCCCTGGTAGGCGGTGGTGAGCTGCGTCGCGGTGCGCCCCGCGGACGCGATCTTGTCGGGGAACGGCTTCGCCGAATCAGGGAAGACGTACGCGCTCTGCGGCCCGGGGGAGGGGTAGACCCGGCGCTCCCACTCGAAGGCCCAGAGGGCGTCGCTCAACCCGGTGCGCAGGAAGTCGAGCGGCTGGCTGCGGATCGCCAGCGACGCGAACTCGCCGGCCAGCTCCTCCCGTTTCGCTCCGACGCGCTGGAGCGGGGAGGTGGCGTCCCAGATGTAGGCGGGCGCGGCCAGTCTCGGCTCGGTGGGGCAGAGCGGGGTGAGGCGCGGAGCGGGGTCCATCTTGGCGCAGTCGGCGAACGTCATGGTGCGCGACCACAGCCACGTGCTGCTGCCGCCCATGCCGTACGAGCCGTGGGCGCTGTGGAACCAGACGGCGTAGCCGCCGAGGACGACCGCCGCCGCCGCGACGCCCGAGACCAGCGCTCGCGCGCCCGCCCGGGTCAGCAGCAGCCAGCCGGCGGCGATGACGATCAGCGGCAGCCCGATGGTCCGGGTGACGGTCGCCAGCGCCAGCACCAACAGCGCCGCGGCCGCGGCCGTGACGGACGGTTTCGGCCGCCACACCAGGATCGCCACCCCGGCCACGGCCAGGAAGGTGAACAGCAGGTCGGCCATCATCAGGTGTTCGAGCTGGATCTGGTGGGCGTCCAGGAGGATCGGCGCGGCGACCAGCGCCGCGATCCATCCCCGCAGTGCCGTACGGCGGCGCAGCATGACGTAGACGAGGACGGCGATGCCGATCCCGAGCAGATGCTGGACGATCACGACGGCCTGGATGTCGCGCAGCGGGCTGAGCAGCCACAGGAACAGCGAATAGCCGGACGGGCGGGACGCCAGCGGGCGCAGATCGAGGCCCGAACTCAGGTACGCGAACGAGTCGGCCCAGAACCACAGCGCCGGGCGGTAGCCGAGCACGGCCAGCGCCCGCAACGCCACGCCGAGCACGAGCACGGCGGCGAACGCCAGGTGCGACCGCAGGAACGAGGACACCTTCCCCCTTGCGGTTGCCTAACCGACCGACAAATCAGGAACCGCCAGGATAAAGCATGATCCTGTGAAGAAAGGCGTTGCCTTGAGGCGCCGAGCGCCGTCACGCCGGAGGCGTGACAATAGGCAGGGTTCAGCGGGTGACGCCCTCCTGGCGGGTGAGGAGCCCGAGTTCGGCGCGGGTGGGCAGGCCCTCCCAGTCGCCGGAGACCGTGCAGGCGAACGCCCCGGCGGTGACGGCGGTGTCCAGGCGGGTCTCGGGCGGCGCGCCGGCCAGCAGTTCGGCGAGGTATCCGCCGACGAAGGCGTCGCCCGCGCCCACCGGGTCGAGCACCTCCACGGGTACGGCGGGGCGGACCAGCGGACGGCCGTCCACCAGCGCGGCGCACCCCTCGGCGCCCAGCTTGACGACCACCTGCGTCGGCCCGAGGTCGGCGAGGGCGGCGGCGAGGTCGAGCGGGTCGTCCTTGGCGGGTACGAACAGCTCGGCCTCCTCGATCCCGGCGAAGACCACGTCGCTGTCGGACAGGATGCCCGACAGCCGTTCGGCCGCCTGTGCCCGGCTCCAGAGCCTGCCCCGGTAGTTGACGTCGAAGGAGACGGTGACGCCGTGGCGGCGGGCCAGGCCGACCGCGTGGCGCACGGCCTCGGCGGCGGAGTCGGAGAGCGCCGGAGTGATGCCGGTGACGTGCAGCAGCGCGGCGCCGGCTATGGCGTCCTCGGCCACGTCGGCGGGGCTCAGCCGCGATCCGGCGCTGCCCGCCCGGTAGTACCAGACGTTCAGCGACTGGTTGGTGCGCCGTTCCTTCACCATGAGGCCGGTGGGCGCGCCGTCGTCGACGATCGCGCGTACGTCGAGGCCCTCGGCGCGCAGTTCGCGCAGCACCAGGTCGCCGAAACCGTCGGCGCCGACCCGGCCGATCCAGGTGACGGGGACGCCGAGCCGCCGCAGCGCGATGGCGACGTTGCTCTCCGCGCCGCCGACGCCGACGGCCATGCTCGGCGCGTGCCGGAGCGGACCGGTGCGCTCGGTGGTGAGCAGGGCCATGGTCTCTCCGAGCGTGATCGCGCCCCGCGGCTGCGGCTCACCCATCGCGCTTCCCTCCGTTCTCGGCGGTTTCCCGGCGGTCCCGCGAGTCGCGGGGCTCACGGCGGGGACACCCGGTGCTGGAGTCGGCGCTCGCCGCGTGGGCCCGGCACACCCACGACGACGAGCCGGACGACCCCGCGGCCGCCCGGCTGCGCGCGGCCTGGTCGGGACGCCGGGACGCGGAGGCCGTACGGGCGCTCCTGCTCGTCCTCGGCGCCACCGACCTCGCGGACGACACCGGCCTGGTCACCGCCGTGGCCGGGCGCCTGATCAGCACTCGATGACGTTGACGGCGAGGCCGCCCCGGCTGGTCTCCTTGTACTTGTCGAGCATGTCCCTGCCGGTGTCACGCATGGTCTTGATGGCCTTGTCGAGCGACACGAAGTGGCGGCCGTCGCCGCGCAGCGCGATGCGGGACGCGGCGATCGCCTTGACCGACGCCACCGCGTTCCGCTCGATGCACGGGATCTGAACCAGTCCGCCGATCGGGTCGCAGGTCAGGCCCAGGTTGTGCTCGATGCCGATCTCGGCGGCGTTCTCGACCTGCTCAGGGGTGCCGCCGAGCGCCTCGGTGAGCCCGGCCGCGGCCATCGAGCAGGCCGACCCGACCTCACCCTGGCAGCCGACCTCGGCGCCGGAGATCGAGGCGTTCTCCTTGAAGAGCACCCCGATCGCCCCCGCGGTGAGCAGGAAGCGCACGACGCCGTCGTCGTCGACCCCTTCGACGAACCGCGTGTAGTACGACAGCACCGCCGGGATGATGCCGGCCGCGCCGTTCGTCGGGGCGGTGACGATCCGGCCGCCCGCCGCGTTCTCCTCGTTCACCGCGAGCGCGAACAGGGTCACCCAGTCCATCGCGCGCAGTGGGTCGCGGTCGGCCTCGGTCTGCAGGCGGCGGTACAACTGGTTCGCCCGCCGCCTGACCTTGAGCCCGCCCGGGAGGACGCCCTCCATGGTGGTGCCGCGCCGTACCGACTCGGCCATGACCGACCACAGGTGCAGCAGCCCCTCGCGGATCTGCGCGGGCGTGCGGCCGAAGGCCTGCTCGTTCTCCAACATGAGCGCGGAGATCGACAGGCCGGTCTCCGAGCACCGGGCGAGCAGCTCCGCCCCCGTGGTGAAGGGGTGGGGGAGCACGGTGTCGTCCGGCTTGATGCGGTCGGCGCCGGTGGCGTTCTCGTCCACGACGAACCCGCCGCCGACCGAGTAGTAGATCTTCTCGCGCAGGATCTCGCCCGAGTCGGTGAAGGCGGTGAACCGCATCCCGTTCGGATGGTGGGGCAGCGTGATCTTGCGTTCGAAGACGAGGTCGTCGCCGACGACGAAGGGGATCTCGCGGGAGCCGTACAAGGTGACCGTGCCCGACTCCCGCATGGCGGCGAGCCGCGCGTCGACCGTGTCCACGTCGACCAGTTCGGGCTTCTCCCCGGACAGGCCGAGCAGCACCGCCTTGTCGCTGCCGTGGCCCTTGCCGGTCAGGCCGAGCGAGCCGTACAGAATGACCTCGACGCGCGAGGTCTTCTCAAGTAGACCGTCCTGGTGAAGGCCGCGGGCGAACTTGTGCGCCGCGGCCATCGGGCCGCCCGTGTGGGAGCTGGACGGCCCGATGCCCACCTTGAACAGATCGAAGACACTGATCGCCATGATCCATGCCCTTATCTGGAAATCTCAGGGAATATCAGGATTCGCCCGAGGTGAGGGTGGTGTACTCGGCGGCCGAGAGCAGGTCCTCCGGCTCGCCCTCCATACGTACGCGGAACAGCCAGCCCTCGCCGTACGGGTCGGAGTTGACCAGCGAGGGGTCGTCCACGACCGCCGGGTTGGTCTCCACGATCTCGCCGCCGACCGGGGCGTAGATGTCGCTCACCGACTTGGTGGACTCCACCTCGCCGACCGCGTCACCGGCCTCGACAGTGCTGCCCACCTCGGGCACCTGCACGAAGACCACGTCACCGAGCTGCTCCGCGGCGAACGCGGTCACACCCACCGTCACGGTGAGACCGTCGTCAACGCCGGCCACCCACTCGTGCTCCTTGGTGTAGCTCAGCTCTTCGGGGATGCTGCTCACTTGCTCCTCCTGTAGAAAGGCAGATCAACGACGTCAACGGGCTCTTGGCTGCCACGGATGTCCACGGCCAGATTTCCCTTTTCGAGGGCGTCGGCCGAGACGTACGCCATGGCGATGGGCTTGCCAAGAGTCTGTGAAGGCGCACCGCTGGTCACCACGCCGACGACCTCGCCCTCCCGCGTGACCGGGTATCCGTGGCGGGGGACCCGTCGGCCGCGCGCCACCAGGCCGACCAGGCGCCGCTCGGGGGCCGGGTGCCCAGACAGCGCGGCCTTCCCGACGAAGTCGCCCGGCTTGTCGAACTTCACGACCCGGCCCAGCCCGGCGTCGAAGGGCGTCATCTCCGCGGACAGCTCGTTGCCGTACAGGGGCATGCCCGCCTCCAGCCGGAGGGTGTCGCGGGAGGACAGGCCGCACGGCCGCAGCCCCAGCTCCGCGCCCGCCTCGGTGAGGGCGTTCCACAGCCCGGCGGCGTCCTCGGGCCGGGCGAACAGCTCGAACCCGTCCTCGCCGGTGTAGCCGGTACGCGCGATCATGACCTCGAACCCGGCGACCGTGCCGGGGAGGCCCGCGTAGTACTTGAGTCCGACCAGGTCGGCGTCGGTCAGCTTGCCGAGGATCGCGGTGCTGTTCGGCCCCTGGATCGCGACCAGCGCGTACGCGTCCGACCGGTCCTCGACCTGGGCGTCGTACGACTTCGCGCGCTCGGTCAGCTCCTGTGCGACCTTGGCGTAGTTGGACGCGTTGGCGACGACCATGAAGTCCTCCGGCGCGAGCCGGTAGACGATGAGGTCGTCCAGCACGCCGCCGTTCTCCGCGACGATCATCGTGTATCTCGCCCGGCCGGGCTCGAGCACGCTCAGGTGGCCGACGAGGGCGTAGTCCAGGGCCTCTCCCGCCTGCGGGCCGGTGACGTGGATCTCGCCCATGTGGGACAGGTCGAACAGCCCGGCCGCGGTGCGCACCGCGTTGTGCTCGGCCGACTCGCTGCCGTAGCGCAGGGGCATCTGCCATCCCGCGAAGTCGGTGAGCGTGGCGCCGAGGCCTTCGTGAACCTCACGCAACGGGGTAGATCGTGACATGATCGCACCTCAGGAAGACGGATGAGAGCATCCTCCCCCTCTGTCATCGGTGCCTGAGAGCTTCGTCCGTTTTTTGCCGGACTTTCACCTTCGGCGAGGCCGGTCACGGCCTGCTTTCCAGAGGTCACCTGGCCCGCACGGTCCTTTGCCTTGAGAGGTTCGCGGGGAGGGCTTGCTCCTTCAGGGGACCTGACCGGCTTGTCAGGACGCTCTCCCGCACGGGTTCATTCGGTGCCCCGCCAGCCTAGTGGTCGGACGCGGCCGCGCGAAACCGGTCCTCTCACGATCGGTAGATGTCGTGATACCCGACGGCCAGCCAGGTGATCACTGTGTCGCCGGACTCCTCCTGATCCATCGTGAATGTGAACAGTTCGTCGGCGGCTGCTCTTCGGCGGCGCCCTCGGGCAGTTCCTGGCCGCCGGGCGGCGGGAGTGGCGAAGCGGGCGACAGAGCGATCAGGAATCGAGAAGCGCCGGTCAGGGGGCCGCAACTAGCGTCATCGCCATGGCTTCCATCGAATCCGTCACCCTTGAGGTGGCCGACCCCACCGCCGTCGAACGCTTCTACACCGACGCCTTCGGATTGGACTCGCCGGTGCGCCTGCGGGCCTCGGAGGCGCCGACGACCGGCTTCCGTGGGTTCACGCTGTCGCTCACGGTGTCCCAGCCGGCCAACGTCAACAGTCTCATCGGCGCCGCTCTGGACGCCGGCGCATCGCCGGTGAAGCCGGTCACGAAGTCGTTCTGGGGCTACGGCGGCGTCGTCCAAGCCCCGGACGGGACGATCTGGAAGGTCGCGACCTCGGCGAAGAAGGACACCGGCCCGGCCACCCGGCAGATCGACGAGATCGTGCTGCTGCTGGGAGCGGCGGACGTGGCCGCGAGCAGGCGGTTCTACGTTGACCGTGGCCTGGCCGTGGCGAAGAGCTTCGGCCGCAAGTACGTCGAGTTCGCCACGGGGTCGAGTCCCGTCAAGCTGGCGCTCTACGGGCGCCGTGCCCTTGCCAAGGACGCCGGCGTCTCTCCCGAGGGCACCGGATCGCACCGGCTCGTGATCGGCGGTGACATCGGGTCCTTCGCCGACCCGGACGGGTTCGCGTGGGAGACCGCGTCGCGTTGAGCCGGGTGGCGCGGCCGCACCCGGCTCCGCCCCTTCTGTCCCGTGGTGGCTACCCGGCGTGCGGCCCAGATGCTCGCAGGCATCGATGAAAGGAGTTCTCTCATGTGTCACCCTTCGTGGACGCGCGCACTCAACGAGGCGCACCGCCGGGGCGACCTCGCGCGGCTGCGGCGTGTTCAGGACCGGATCGACCGGGAGTACGCGCAGCCGCTGGACGTGGAGGCGCCGGCCGGCGCGCGCGACGGCGGGGATGCCGTCGTGCGTGATGAAGCAGGCGACCAGACCGGTCCGGAACCGAGAGGCGCCGACCCCCGAGCCGCGACCGGCCTGACCGGCGCGGACATCACCATTCGCACGTGACGGCCCGAAGGCCCCCGGCCTTCGGCGCTCGCCGCGCGATCCGGGCCGGCTGTGGGTGGGCGTGGGGCTTCGGGACATGACGCTCGCGGTGTCCCGTGCGCCACCGGTCAGCCGGTCACCGGCCCAGGGCGCGCCATTCGGGAGCAAGGACCGCCCAGACCTGCTTGTCGTAGCGCACACCCTCGTATGGCCATGCCTCGCGTCGCACGCCCTCCAGCGTCATGCCGAGCCGCTTGGCCACCGCTGAGCTGCGGTCGTTGTCGGCCCGGCAATGCCACTCGGCCCGGTGCAGCCCCCGGGACGTGAACGCCCAGTCCAGCAACACGCCACACGCCTGCGTGATCAGGCCGTGGCCCTCAGCGGACGGCTCCAGCCAGCAACCGATCTCACACGAGCCGAGAGCGGTATTGAAATCGGTGAACATCACACCGCCGGCCAACACTCCGTCCCGCCAGATGCCATATATGCGGGCACCGTCGGCGGCCTGGCGTTCGGCATATCGCTTGAGCGTGGCCCGCGCCCCGTCGATGTCGTCGGTGACGAACGCGGACCCGACCCACGGGCGAATGTGCTCGCGAGCCCGATCCAGATGGTCGGCGAACTCCTCGGCATGCCAGACCTCCAGCCCACCAAGGCGAGCACCGTCGCGCAGCGGCAGCGAGAACATGAGGGCCTCCCCATTCACATAACAAGCGTTATGGCAATGTACCGTGGCAGCGTGTCACGCACCAAGGGAGATCACGAAGCCCGCCGACGCGACGTCTCCGAAGCGGTCTGGCAGGTCATGGCCACTCGCGGCTTCGCCGGCCTGACCCTGCGTGCCGTCGCCGCCGAACTCGGCGCGACCACCGGCCTGCTCACGCACTATTTCCCCACCAAACAGGCCTTGGTGGCGTACGCCCTCGATCTACTCGAACAGCGCACCGTCTCCCGTCCCCGCCGCCACACGGGGGAAGGTCTGGCCGCCCTCAGGGACGCACTGCTGGACATCCTGCCGCTGACCCCTGAAGCCGCCGACAGCAATCGAATCTGGGTCTCCTCCTGGGACGCCGCGCTCTCCGACCCCGCCCTGGGCGCCGACTACGCCCGCAAGTACGCGCAAAGCCGCGACGGGCTGCGCGAGCGGGTGGCCGCGGCCCAGAAGCTCGGCGACCTGCCTCCTGGCGACCCCGCGCACATCGCGGCCGGCGCTCAGTCCTTCATTCTCGGCCTGGTGGTCCAGGCCCTGTTCGACCCGGCGGCGTTCCCGCCACAGCGGCAAGTCGAGCTCCTGGACGACTACCTGGCCGCCCTGACCACTCGTACTGATGATCCGACGACGATCACTCGGCCCGCTCCCGGCGGGGGGCTCTGAGCTGCTCGTCGGGATACGGTGAGTCACCTAAGCCCCGGTGTTGCCTCTGCATCGCAGGCCACCCGGGGCACAGCCTTTTCCGGGCGATGGAATCACCCGTCCTATTGGTTCGCTCGTGGATCACGACACGCGAGCCGGAGGATCGATCGGTGCGATGTGAACGAGGACAGATGGATCCAGCGGACCATGTGCCTCCCTCAGAGCCAGCCACGCGCTGACGCTTCGGCACCGGCCTGGAACCTGGTGGTGGCGCCCAGCCGTTCGACGACCGCGGCGATCCGGCGGGTGGCGGTGCGCGCGCTCACCCCGAGTTGCCTGGCGATCGTCTCGTCCTTCAGCCCGGCATTGAGCATCCGGAGCACCAGGAGGTCCTCCTCGTCCGGCCTGTCGCCGACCGGTGGCGGGGCGCCGGTGAGCGGCTGACCGCGCTCCCAGTAGGCGTCGAACAGCTCGATGAGCGCGTCGAGCAGGCCGGAGGGGCGGATCAGCGCGACGTTGTCGTAGACGCCGTCCACCAGGGGCATCAGTGCCAGCCGCCGGTCGGCGACCCGCAGCTTGAACGGCAGGCTGGGCAGGAGCCTGGACCGCTCACCCCCCTCGGCCAGCCGGAGGAGGGTCTCGAACCGGCCGGGGCGTTCCAGGGATTCAGGGCAGTACACGACCCGGATGTCCACCCCCCGTGCGATCAGCTCCCGGGTGCTGGCGATCTCCGATTCGTTGGTGTCCACCGAGTCGTCGGGCCACCCCAGGTAGGGCGGCCGGTCGAGCACCAGCAACTCCGACGTGACCGCCCTGTTCAACTCCGTCATCTGCCGCTTCACCGCGTCCTCGCCCGAGAGGATCTCCACCAGGCCGGCCGGGTCGGCCCGCAGCCGGCCCGACTGGTAGAGCTGCGCGAAGTCGGCGACCGTGGTCCGGACCTCGGCCAGTCCCGCCTCGGCCTCCAAGCGGCGCCTGTCGATCAGCCATCCGAGCGCCGCCTCGGGCGCCACCGGCTCGTACCTGCCCGGCCTGGTGCGTCGCAGCAGTCCGAGTTCGGCCAGCCGGGCCAGCGTGTGCCGTACCCGTGCGGTGCTGACCCGCAGCGAGCCCGCCAGGTCGGCGACGGTGCGGTCGGGGTGGCGGAGCAGGAATCGGTAGACCTGTTCGTCGAAATCGCCGATGCCCACCGCACCGAGCACTGACTGGTCCTCCACCTACCACCTGACCAGATAGTGACGCTTTTCGCCATGTGACCGAAATCGCCTGCACTATATCCCGACAACTGATCCACACGGGCCGTTCACTTCTCCCTGCCTCCCGGCGACCTTGCCGCGGGTGACAGCCGCAGGCTCCTCAGGCGGTGGCCTGGTCGCCGGTGGTGGTGGCGGTGTGGATCGGGACGTCTCCCGAGGTGAGGCCGGTCAGGCGTTCCTCGGCGGAGTCGATCACCTGCAGGTCGGCCTTGATGTGCGCGGCGGCGGCGTCGATGAGCAGCGCGACGAGCGGGTCACCGGAGTGGGCGCGGCGCTGCCTGGTGAGCGCGCCGAGGTCGGCCAGGTGGGCCTGTCGCTGGGCGGAGACGAACGCGGCCAGCGCCTCGGAGCCGAGCCGGCTCGCCCCGAGGAGCTTGAGGAACAGTTCGTCGCGGAAGCCGGAGGTGCGGACCCATGGGGTGGTGGCCCAGGTCTGCAGCTCCTCCGCGCCTCCGGGCGTGAGCTGGTAGATCGTCTTGTCGGGGCGGTCGCTCTGTGCGATGTGGTCGCGGACGACGTGCCCGTCCCGGACCAGGCGGTCGAGGATCTGGTACAGGTGCCCGATGTTGAGCCCGCCCCACTGAGGTCCGACGGCCGCCTCGAACCTGGTCTTCAGCTCGTAGCCGTGGCTGGGGCCGTCGGCGAGGAGGGTCAGGACGGCGTGGCTGAGCGGCATCCGGAGCCACCTTCCTCAATTGTGACAATGTAGGACCTCCCATGCTGCCCTACATTGTGACAATGTACCGGCCATGGGAGTCGAAGTCAGCCTGCGAAGCGTCACCCGGAAGTACGCGTCGGCCGTGGCGCTCGACGAGGTGAGCCTGGACGTCGAGCCGGGAAGCGCGGTCGCGCTCATGGGGCCGTCCGGCGCGGGGAAGTCGACGTTGCTCCATCTGGTGGGCGCGATGGACCCGCCCGACGCCGGTGAGATCGTGGTCGACGGCGAACGCGTCCACGACCTCTCACGGCGGGGACTCGACCGGTACCGCCGGCGTATCGGGTTCGTCTTCCAGCGCTTCCACCTGCTGCCCGCGCTCAGCGTGCTGGACAACGTGCTGGCCCCCGTGCTTCCCCGACGGGTGGATTTCGACCGCAGAGCCCGGGCCATGGAGCTGCTGGAGGCCGTGGGGCTGGCCGACCGCGCCTCGGCCTTGCCGAGCCGGCTGTCCGGGGGCCAGCAGCAGCGGGTCGCCATCGCCCGAGCGCTCATCGCCCGGCCGCCGCTGCTGCTCGCCGACGAGCCCACTGGCAACCTCGACAGCGCCACCGGACACGAGATCGTCGATCTGCTGCTCACGCTGCGGGAGGCGCACGGCATGACCATGCTGATGGCCACGCACAACCCGGAGCTGGCGGCTGTCTGCGACCGCGTCGTACGGATGAAGGACGGGAAGGTCGTCTCCGACGAGCGGCTCACGCCATCGCAGGACGTGCTCGACCGGATCGGACGGCTCGGATGATCCGCCTGGCGTGGGCCCGGCTCCGCCGGGAGCTGGGCCGTTCCCTCGTGCTGCTGGCCGGCATCCTCGTCGCGGCCACCGGGTTCACCGTGCTCACCGGAACGGCCGAGACCCAGCGCCTGGAGATCGTCGGGACCGTCGGGAAGAACTTCCGCGCGCAGTACGACATCCTGGTCCGTCCCAAGGGGTCGACCACCGAGCTGGAGCGGACCCGCTCGCTGGTGCGGCAGAACTACCTGTCGGGCATCTTCGGCGGCATCACCCTCGACCAGTACGAGAAGATCAAGCGGATCAACGGCGTGGACGTCGCCGCGCCGATCGGCATGGTCGGCTACGTCACCCAGGGCGGCTCGGCCAGCGTCGACGTCACCGACGTGCTCCACAAGGGTGACCGCACCATGCTGCGGGTGGACCAGACCCGGGTCACCGACCGCGGGCTCACCCGGATCTCCTACGGCGGGCCGCGTTACCAGTACGTCACCCGCCGGCCGGTCCGGGTGCCCCTCAACAAGCGCAGCGGCGGCGGTGACGTCAGGCTGCTCGCCAAGGAGAACCTGGCATCGGGACGGGAGGTCGCGCTCGGCCCGTCGCTGCTCGACCGGAAGGAGCGCGGCTGGGCGAACCAGAAGACGTTCCCCTTCGACGGGGGCGCGCAGATCGGGTACTGGTCCACGAGCACGGCGTACGGCCTGGGAACGACGACCGAGGACATGTGGAGCCACCGGGGGACCCCGGGACGGGCCGTCGTCAGCGTCGACCAGGAGTTCCCCTTCCTGCTCGCCGCCGTCGATCCGGACGCCGAGGCCCGGCTGGCGGGGCTGGACGAGGCCGTGGTCGCCGGCCGCTACCTCAGAACGGAGGAGGAGTACCAAATACCGCCGACCGGAGGCGGCAAGGAGATCGTGCTCCTCGCCGCGGCGCGGCCGTACGCCGACCAGCGGGACGAGGTCGTGATCCGCAGGCTGCCCGCCGAGGCCGCGGGCGAGGTCGTCAAGGGGACGCCGGTGAAGGCCCTGAAGAAGTACCTCGCCGCGCAGGACGGCGAGATCGTCAAGCGGGTGACGCTGGACGCCGCGGGCGCCTACGACAGCATGCTCGACGGGTGGCAGAACATCCCGAAAGGGCAGATGTCGATGGCCCTCACCCGCTTCTGGACGGCGGGGTCGACCGAGTATCGGGAGCTGGGAGACCGGCACGTCGCCGCCGTGCCGGTGGGCGACGATCCGGCCATCTGGAGGGACCCGGCTTTGGGCAAGGCATTCGGGGAGACGGCGAACTTCTTCCTCGGCTGGGAGGGGCACGCGAACGCCCCCATCGGTGCGGCGGACGCGCAGTTCCGGCCGCTGCGTCCCACGTTCCTGCCGGACTGGGACACGCTGTCGACCCGGGTGATCGGGCGGTTCGACCCGGAGAAGCTGCCCGGGTTCAGTGAGCTGGCGGGGCTGCCGATGGAGACGTACCAGCCGCCCGCCGCCCGGCCCGGCGACAGCCGTACGGAGAAGCTGCTCGGCGGGCGAAACCTGCTGCCGAACGACAACGTCGGCGGATATCTCCAGACGCCGCCCCTGCTGCTGACCAACCTCGAAGGGCTGGGACGGATCAATTCGGTCACCGGGGGCACGGCCCCGCTCAGCGTGGTCCGGGTCCGCGTCGCGGGAGTGACCGGTCCGGACGCGGTCAGCCGCGAGCGGATCAGCCAGGTGGCCAGGGACATCGTGGCGGCGACCGGCCTGGACGTGGACATCACCATCGGCTCGTCACCGTCGCCGATGACGGTGGAGCTGCCCGCCGGGTCGTACGGACGGCCCGCGCTCACTCTTGAGGAGGGGTGGGTGAACAAGGGGGTGGCCTACCGGATCCTGACCGCGGCCGACCGCAAGTCGGTCATCCTCTTCACGCTCATCCTGGCCGTGTGCGGCATGTTCGTGGTGAACGCCGCGTCGGCCGCCGTACGGGCCCGCCGGGTCGAGCTGGGCGTGCTCGGCTGCCTCGGCTGGTCGCGCCCCCGGATGTTCGGCGCGGTGCTCACGGAGGTCGGCGTGATCGGCCTGCTCGCGGGCGGCCTGTCCGCCGCGCTGGCCGCTCCGCTGTCGTCGTGGGCGGGTCTGCCCGATCCGGGCGTGCGAGCCTGGCTGGCCGTGCCCGCGGCGTTGCTCCTCGCGCTGCTCGCGGGGCTGGTGCCGGCCTGGCAGGCGTCGCGGGTGCCGCCGGTGGAGGCCGTCCGTCCGGCCGTCCGGCTGCCGGGGCGGGCGAGGTCGCCGCGAGGCGTGACCGGACTCGCGCTCGCGGGGCTGACGCGGGCGCCCGGCCGGGCCCTGCTCGGCGCGTCGACGCTGACGGTGGCGGTTTTCGCGCTGACGCTGCTGCTCGGCGTGACGTACGGCTTCCGCGGCCGGGTCATCGGCTCCCTGCTGGGGGACGCGGTCGTCCTGCAGGCGCGCACGGCCGACTATGTCGCGATCGCGGTCATGTTCGCGCTGGCCGCGCTGGCGTTGGCCGACGTTCTCTACCTCGGCATCCGGGAGCGGGACGCCGAACTGGCGGCGCTGCGGGCCACCGGGTGGTCGGGCGGCGCGATGGCCCGGCTGATCGTGACGGAGGGGGTCGCCATCGGTCTGGCCGGCGCGCTCACCGGAGCCGTCCTGGGTCTCGCCGCGTCGCTCGCCCTGGCCGGTGAGCTGCCCGTCGCTGTGATCGCGGGGGCGGGGGTGGCCGGGGCTCTCGCGATCGCGCTGGCCGCGCTCGCCGCCGTGGCCCCCGCGCTGCTCGCCCAGAGGCTGCCGCTCGCCCGGCTGCTGGCCCAGGAGTGAAATGGCCAAGGGGTCAGATGCCGTAGCCGCCGTCGACGTCCAGCTTCTGTCCGGTGACGAATCGGGCCCGGTCGGAGGCGAGGAAGCAGACCGCCTCGGCGACGTCGTCGGCGGAGCCGAAGGTCCGCAGCGGGATGTTGCCCATCGCCACGTCGAGGGCGCGCTGGTCCAGGTCGCCGGACGCCAGCAGGCGGGCGGACATGCCGTCGGTGAGCATGCCGGGGCCGACGCAGTTCACCCGGACGCCGAAGCGCCCCTCCTCCGCGGCCAGCCCGCGCGCGAGCGCCTCCACCGCGCCCTTCGGCCCGGCCGACAGGCCGTCGCGGACGGGGTACCGGCGGGTCGCGGCGGTGGTGACGGCGACGATCGACCCCCGGGAGGCGCGCAGGGCGGGCAGCGCGCACCGCGCGACGGTGAAGAAGCCGGTGACGTCGGCGTTCAGCTGCTCGGTGAGCGCCGCCGGGCTGACCGTGGAGAGGTGGACCATCGGCACGTGCGGGCCCGCGGCGTGCACGAGGGTGTGGATCGCGCCGAACCGCGCGACGATCGACTCGACGTAGGCGGCGACCGCGTCGGCGTCCGTGAGCTCCACGCGCGCGGCGGTCACGACGGCCGGATCCGCGCGTTCCGCCTGGTCCGTGCGTCCGGGGTTCACTGATCGCGCCTGGTCCGGCGGCCGTCCGGCGGGTACGGCGGTCGCCGGGCCGGCGGAGAGTTCCGCCACCAGCGCGTCCGCGGCGGCCGCGTTCGACCGGTACGTGAACGCGACCGCGGAGCCGCGCCGCGCGAGGTGGCGGCACACGGCCGCCCCGATGCCGCCGGAACCGCCGGTGACCACGGCCACGCCCGGCCTGCCGTCGAAGTCCCTCACTCCGCGCACCTTCCTGCCCGAGCCTCACAAACAAGCGTTTGGTCAGGTTAGGGACTTCCGGAACCGGTTCGCAACCCCGGGACCGGTTGCGGCGACCCTAGGGCTGAACCCCTGTTCCTCGACCCCGGCTCGATCGGCTGTTCCGGCAGGAGAGGGCTTACGTCGCCAAGCCCGACCCGGCTCAGCCGGCGTGCAGCCTGGTGATGAGCTCATGCGCGACGTCCAGGAACTGATCGCGCGAGGACGTCGTCGTCTGCAGGTCGACGAACGCCTCGTGGGCACCGGCTTGGGCGAGGGTCAGCAGGTAATCACCGATCTGCTGCACGGTTCCGGCGTGCGGCACCTGGTCGTCGGGCGCGGGAGAATCGGTGATCTTCGGATTGACGCGCACCACCATTCGCAGGGCCGACGGGTCCCGGTCGACGCGTGCCGCGGTCTGCAGCGCCATATCCCACAGGGAGGTCAGATACGGCATGGGCATCGCCGTGCTCAGCCAGCCGTCGGCTCGCCTGCCGATCCTCTCCAGAGCCGAGGGCGTGTAACCGGCGAGCAGGATCGGAGGGCGCGGCCGCTGGAGGGGCTTGAGGTCGATGTGCGACGGCGGCACGGTCCAGAGCGTGCCCTTGTGCTCGACCACCTCACTGCTCCAGACGGCCTCCATCAGGTCGAGCGTCTCTTCGAGCCGGTCTCCCCTCCCCTGCCAGGGCACCCCGGTCGCGGTGTATTCGTCACGCAGCCAGCCGAGACCGATGCCGACGTCCAGCCGTCCGTGGCTGAGCAGGTCGAGCGAGGTCAGCATGCGGGCGAGCAGGACCGGCGGTTGCCACAGCGCGTTGAGCGTGCTGGTTCCCAGCCGGACCTCCCGAGTGCTGACGGCGGCCAGCGTCAATGCGGTCAGCGGGTCGAAGAACGTTGCGAAGGCCGGGGGGATCTCGCCGTCTCCTGCCGGGTAGGGATCGCTGGGTGCGAGCGGCAGCATGATTCGATCACCCGCCCACAGGCTGCTGTAGCCCATGGCCTCCAGATCCGCGCTGGCCTGCCGGATGAAATCCGGGTCGGCGAAGGCACCGTACTGCGGGACTGTATATCCGATCTGCATGAGAAATTCCTTGATCCTTCGCCGTGGAAATCCGGGAAGAACTGAGGTGCATATTGCGTACGCATCTCGATACCTGGACGCTCCCGGTCTAACGTCCAGGGAGAGGCTAGGTAGCACCCCTTGGATATGACTTGTGCCGGGTTAGGTCGTGGCCTTGATGCCACAGTCCACCGCCTATGACAGGTTTCGCTCCTGGGCGACGGCGGGTGTCTTCGGACACCTGATGCGGGCCGTGATCGCCGAAGCCACGGCCCGTGGTCAGTACGCCTAGCGGCCTCGGCGGGCGGCGGCGCGTACCAGGGCGTCGAAGAGAGGCGCGTGCTCGTCGGCCTCCGGGTGCCACTGCACCGCGTGGCCGAAGGGGTGGCCCTCCACCTCGACCGCCTCGATCGTGCCGTCGTCCGCCTCGGCGGTGACCGCGAGGCGGTCGCCCAGCCGGTCGACGGCCTGGTGGTGATAGTGCGCGGGAGTCACCTCCTCGGCCTCGTAGATCTTGGCCAGGGCGGGCGAGAGCCGTACCGGGAGCCGGCCGAAGGCGCCGGGCGCGGGGGAGTGCCCGAGGTGGCCGACGACATCGGGCAGGTGCTGGTGGAGGGTACCGCCCATCGCCACGTTCAGCACCTGCATCCCCCGGCACACGCCGAGGAACGGCAGGCCGATGTCGAGGGCGCCGCGCACCATCCTGAACTCCGCCTCATCACGAAATTTCCGGATGTAGTCGGTGGTGTGGTGCGGTTCGGCGTCGTACCTGGCCGGGTCCACGTCGCCGCCTCCGGCGAGGACCAGCCCGTCGATCCGCCCGGCCAGCCCGGCCGGGTCGCCCGCCGGGGGCAGGACGACCGGCTGCCCGCCCGCGCGGGCCACCTGCTCGACGTACATGTACGGCAGCAGCGCCGCCTTCATCTCCCAGACGGTGAACTTCGCCGGTTCGACGTAACACGTGATCCCGATGATCGGACGGGCCATGCCGCCGCCTTTCCTCGTGCTCCCCGATGGCGTGCCACGGGGACGCGCCCGGTCGCGGCGACCGGGCGCGACCGCATGACACGAGCGAGTGATACCCGGCCTACAGCGGTGTGACGTACGCGCTGGAGATGCCGCCGTCGACCAGGAACTCCGCCGCGGTGATGAACGAGGCGTCGTCGGAGGCGAGGAATGCGACCGCCGCCGCGATCTCCTCCGCCCGCGCGAAGCGGCCGATCGGGATGTGGACCAGACGGCGCTGCGCCCGCTCGGGGTCCTTGGCGAACAGCTCCCGCAGCAGCGGGGTGTCGACCGGCCCCGGGCACACGGCGTTCACCCGGATGCCCTCGCGGGCGAACTGCACGCCCAGTTCCCGGGTCATCGCCAGCACACCGCCCTTGGAGGCCGTATAGGAGATCTGCGAGGTGGCCGACCCCATCACCGCCACGAACGACGCCGTGTTGACGATCGACCCCTTGCCCTGGCGGCGCATGTACGGGATCACGTGCTTGCAGCAGTAGTACACCGAGGTCAGGTTGACCTCCTGCACCTTGCGCCAGGCGTCGATGCCGGTGGTGAGGATCGAGTCGTCCTCCGGCGGTGAGATGCCGGCGTTGTTGAAGGCGATGTCCACGCTTCCGAAGGCGTCGTGCGCCGTCTGGAACATCCGGACGACGTCGTCCTCGACGGAGACGTCCGCCTTGACGTACAGCCCGCCCACCTCGTCGGCGGCCTTGGTCCCCGCCACCTCGTCGAGGTCCACCACGACGACCTTCGCACCCTCCTGGGCGAACCGGCGCGCCGTGGCGAGCCCGATGCCGCTGCCCGCGCCCGTGATGACGGCCACACGATCCTGCAAACGCTGCATAGGTCTCTACTCCGTTGCGATGAAGACGTTCTTGGTCTCGGTGAAGGCGGCGAGGGCGTCCGGGCCGAGCTCCCGGCCCAGGCCCGACTGCTTGAACCCGCCGAACGGCGTCCAGTAGCGCACGCTCGAATGCGAGTTGACCGACAGGTTGCCGGCCTCGACCGCGCGGGCCACGCGCAGCGCCCGGCCGACGTCGCGGGTCCAGATCGACCCGCTCAGCCCGTACGGCGTGGCGTTGGCCAGACGCACCGCGTGCTCCTCGCCGTCGAACGGGACCACCGTCACAACCGGCCCGAAGATCTCCTCCTCGTACGCCCGGCGGAACGCCGGAGCATCGGAGGAACCGAGCGGGTCGAACCCGGGCGGGGCGGCGAGGACGGTCGGCGCGAACCAGTAGCCGCGGCCCTTCGGGCAGGCGCCCCGCGCGTACGGCGTGAGCCCGGGCCCGGCGAACGACGCGACCCGGGCGAGGTGTTCGGCGCTGACCAGCGGCCCCATCTGGGTCGCGGGGTCGAGCGGGTCGCCGACCCGGACCTCGCGCACCGCCGCCGCGAGCCGCTCCAGGAAGTCGTCGTAGATCTCGCGCTGCACGAGCAGCCGTGAGCGGGCGCAGCAGTCCTGCCCGGAGTTGTCGAACACGGCCATCGGCGCGGACGTGACGGCCCGGTCCAGGTCGGCGTCGGCGAAGACGATGTTCGCGCTCTTGCCGCCGAGCTCAAGCGTGACCCGCTTCACCCGCGCGGCGGCCGTGGCCCCGATGAGCCGGCCGACCTCGGTCGAGCCGGTGAACACGATCTTGGGTACGTCCGGATGCTCGACCAGCCGGGCGCCCGCGACCTCCCCGGCCCCGGGGAGGACCTGGAGCACCCCCTCGGGCAGGCCGGCCTCCAGGGCCAGCTCGGCCAGCCGGAGCGCGGTGAGCGGGGTCCACTCGGCGGGTTTCACGATGACCGCGTTCCCGGCGGCGAGCGCCGGGGCGACAGCCCACATCATGATCACCATGGGGAAGTTCCACGGCACGATCACCCCCACGACGCCGAGCGGCTCGTGGAAGGTGACATCCACGCCGCCCGGCACCGGGATCTGCGCGCCGTGGTGGCGTTCGGGCGCACCGGCGTAGAAGTCGAGCACGTCGCGGACGTTGCCCGCCTCCCAGCGGGCGTTGCCGACCGTGTGCCCGGCATTGGCGATCTCCAGCCGGGCCAGCTCCTCGGCGTGGTCGTCCACCAGGCGGGCGAACCGCCGCAGCAGCCGGGCCCGGTCGCCCGGCGCCGTCGCCCGCCAGGACGCGAACGCGGCCCTGGCCCGCTCCACCGCGCGGTCGACCTCGGCCGCGTCGGCCATCTCGATGTCGGCGATCACGTCCTCGGTCGCCGGATTGACGATCTTCACAGTCGCTCGAACCCCCGGAAGAGCTCCCAGTCCGTCACCGCCGCGTCGAACGCGGCAATCTCGACCCTGGCGTTGTTGGCGTAGTGGTCCACGACGTCCTTTCCGAACGCCTCCTCGGCGAGCGCCGAGCCCTCCCACAGGGCGAGCGCGTCGCGCAGCGTGCCCGGCACCGTCGCGGCGCCCGACGCGTACGCGTTGCCGCCGCACGGCTCCTCAAGGGGCAGCTCGTGCTCGATGCCGCGCAGCCCGGCGGCGATCAGCGCGGCCACCGCGAGGTAGGGGTTGACGTCCCCGCCGGGCACCCGGTTCTCGATCCGCAGCGAGGGGCCGTGCCCGACCAGGCGCAGCGAGCAGGTGCGGTTGTCCACGCCCCACTTCACCGCGGTCGGCGCGAAGCTGCCCGGAACGAACCGCTTGTAGGAGTTGATGTTCGGCGCGTAGAAGAGGGTGAGCTCCCGCAGCGCGGCGAGCTGGCCCGCGATGAAGTGCTCGCCGACCCTCGACAGTCCGTACGGCTCCCGCCCCGCCATCACCGGCGCGCCGTCGGCGTCGCGCAGCGAGATGTGGACGTGGCAGGAGTTCCCCTCACGCTGGTTCGGCTTGGCCATGAAGGTGATCGACCTGCCCTCCTGGGCGGCGATCTCCTTGGCGCCGTTCTTGTAGAAGACGTGGTTGTCGCATGTCGTCAGCGCGTCGGTGAACCGGAAGGCGATCTCGTGCTGCCCGAGGTTGCACTCGCCCTTCGCCGACTCGACGTACAGGCCGGCGCCCTCCATGCCGAGCCGGATCTTGCGCAGCAGCGGTTCGATCCTCGCCGTGCCGAGCAGCGAGTAGTCCACGTTGTAGGCGTTGGCGGGGATCAGGTCGCGGTAGCCGCGCCGCCACGCCTCCTCGTACGTGTCGTCGTAGACGCAGAACTCCAGCTCCGTGCCGACGAAGGCGGTCCAGCCGTACGCCGCGAGCCGCTCGATCTGCCGGCGCAGGATCTGGCGGGGGGAGGGTAAGACGTCGGAGCCGTCCTCCCAGACCAGGTCGGCCAGGAGCAGGGCGGTGCCCTCCTGCCACGGCACCCGGCGCAGGGTCGCCAGGTCGGGCCGCATCACGAAGTCGCCGTACCCGCGCTCCCAGGAGGACATGGCGTAGCCGTCCACGGTGTTCATGTCGACGTCCACGGCGAGCAGGTAGTTGCACCCCTCGGCGGCGTGTTCGAGCACCTCGTCGAGGAAGTAGCGGGCGGACAGCCGCTTGCCCTGCAGCCGGCCCTGCATGTCGGTGATCCCCAGCAGGACGGTGTCAACCCGGCCCGCCTCGATGTCCGCGCGAAGCTGCTCGACGGTCAGCACACCGCCTCCTCGGGGCGTCAAATGTCTGGAAACAGACCAATGGATGGATGCAAGCATCCGGCCCGGGCCCGCGTCAACCACCGGTGTGAGCTAATCTCGGCCGAAACGCCCTGTGAAGGATGGGATGGGGCCTCCCGTCCGGCGGTCGCCGGCGTTTCCCGCGGGCGCGCCGGGACGCGTTCGTACGGCGTCCGCACGCGGGTGGCCGCCCGAGAGTGGGCACGCGCGGCCGTCCCCCGGCAAGGTCCCCGAAAGCAGGCAGGTCACCGGGCAGGCCGCAACGGAAGGAGCCACCGTGGACGCGCCCTCGATGCTCCCGCTGCTGCGGCCGGTCAGGTCGGGCAACGCCTTCGAGGAGACCGTCGAGCGACTGCTCCAGGCGATCAAGCTCGGGGTCGTCGCGCACGGGGAGAAGCTGCCGCCCGAACGCGAACTGGCCGCCCAGCTCGGCATCAGCAGGGTGACGCTGCGGGAGGCGATCCGCGCGCTGCAGGACGCCGCCTTCCTCGACGTACGGCGCGGCCGGTACGGTGGGGCGTTCGTCGTCTACGAGCCGCCGCGCCCGGAGAGCGGCGACCTGCGCCGGGCGGTCGCGGCGATGGGCCAGGGCGACCTGGAGGACGCGCTGACCTTCCGGATGGCGGTCGAGTGCGGCGCGGCCGAGGTTCTGGCGAGCGCCGAACTGTCGCCCGCCCAGCGCGCGACGCTCGTCCGGCGGCTGGAGGACGTGAACGAGGCCGCTCCGGAGGACTACCGGCGGCTGGACACGGCCTTCCACCTGTCGATCGCCGAGCTGACCGGCTCGTCGCTGCTGGCCGCCGCCTGCGCGGACGCCCGGCTGCGGGTGACCGACCTGCTCAACGCCATCCCGGTGCTGGGGCCCAACATCGAGCACGCCTCCGTCCAGCACGCCGCGATCGTGGAGGCGATCCTGGCCCGCGACCCGGAGGCGGCCCGGCGGGCGGTGGCCGAGCATCTGGAGGGGACGGCGGCGCTGCTGCGCGGCTTCCTCGCCTGAGCCGGTCCCAGCCGGCAAGGCAGGCGGTCGGGCGACCGGTGGATCAGGGGGCGCCCTCAAGTGGGGCGAAGATGACGTAAGGGGGCAGGACCATCGCCGGGGGGCGTACGACATTGGCCGACTGGTTTCACGAGAGCGTGGTGGAGACGCATCGGCTGCCGCTGTTCTGCTTCTTCGTCGCGTTGATCGTGGCGTTCGTGTTCACGCGGATCAACGTGCGGTTGATCAGATCCCGGGTGCGCTGGTGGTTCGGAAACGTCAGCGTCGGCGAGATGCACATCCACCACGTCGTCTTCGGCGTGGTGCTCATGATGCTCGGCGGCGTCTCCAGTCTCGTCGTCTCGGGCATCTCCACCGGCTGGTACGCGTTCACGGCGGCGGTGTTCGGGGTCGGCTCGGCCCTCGTGCTGGACGAGTTCGCGCTGATCCTGCATCTGAGAGACGTCTACTGGTCGCGGGAGGGCCGCACCTCGGTGGACGCGGTCTTCGTGGCGGTCGCCGCGACCGGCCTGCTGCTGCTCGGCCTGCGTCCACTCGGCTGGGACACCTCTGACGGCACCCCCGAGGGCAGGTGGTTCGCGGCGGGCTTCCTCGTCGTGAACCTTCTCTTCGCCGTGATCACCTTGCTCAAGGGCAAGATCTGGAGTGGTCTTCTCGGGCTCTTCCTCCCGCCGATCGTCTACGCCGGCGCGGTACGGCTGGCCCGGCCCGGCTCCCCGTGGGCCCGCTGGTTCTACGCCGAGGGAGCCAGGCGGCCCAAGCCCCGGCGGATGGCGCGGGCCGCCCACCGGGAGGAACGGTGGCGGCGGCCCGCCATCCGGATCAAGATCGCCGTCCAGGAGTTCGTCTCCGGCCGCCACGACCTCCCCGCGCCGCAGCGGAGAGCCCGCCGCCGGGAGCTCTCCACGGCCCACTGGCGCTTCCGCCTTCGCCGCCTTCCCGCGCCGCGCCAGCGGTCCCGCGGCCTCGACATCCCGGCCGTGACCCGGCGGCGCGACCGCCGGGGCTGAGCCCCGAACGTGTATTGCCACCCCCAAGCGCCGGAAATTTCACGGCGTGGGATGGTGGATGATCGTGGCTGAGCAAACGGTGGGTGTCCAAGGGTTCATACGTCGGCATTTTCTGGACACGAGGCCGCTCGCGATCCCGCACTTCCGCCGCCTGCTGTTCGGCCAGGCCCTCTCGTTCATCGGGTTCCAGCTCACCGCGGTCGCGGTCAGCGCCCAGGTCTACGCGCTCACCAAGTCGTCGTTGTGGGTCGGGATGCTCGGCCCGGTGGCGCTGGTGCCGCTGGTCGTGTTCGGGCTGTGGGGCGGTGCGATCGCCGACGCGGTGGACCGCCGCAAGCTGTTGCTCGTCTGCTCCCTGATCAGCTGGGCGGCCACGCTGGCGCTGCTCTTCAACGCGTTCTTCCTGTCGAATATCTGGCTGCTGATGGCGGCCGTCGCCGTGCAGTCCATCGGTGTGGCGGTGTCCTCGCCCACCCGCGTCGCGATCATCCCGAGGCTGGTGCCCGCCGAGCTGGTGCCGTCGGCCAACACGCTGAACTACACCCTGGGCAGCCTCGCCTCCGTGCTCGGGCCGCTGCTCGGCGGTTTCGTGCTCGCCCGAGGCGGAGCCGGCATGGCCTACCTCATCGACGCGCTCCTGTTCGGCGCCACCCTCTACGCGGCCGCCCGGCTGCCGCGGCTCGAACCGCTGGGCGAGTCCACCGCGCCGGGCGTGCGCGCGGTGGTGGACGGCCTGCGGTACATCATGGGCAATCCGGTCGTGCTGATGTCGTTCGTCGTGGACATCATCGCCATGGCCTTCGCGCTGCCGCGGGCGCTCTATCCCGAACTCGCCGCGACGCGCTTCGAGGGTTCGGAGATGGCGTTCGGCTGGTTGTCGGCGAGCGTGGCGCTCGGGGCGGTCGTCGGGGGCGTGTTCTCCGGCTGGGTGGGCCGGGTCCGCCGGCAGGGCGTGGCCCTGACCTTCGTCATCGCGCTGTGGGGGCTCACGGTGGCCGCCGCCGGGCTGGCCCAGCAGCTGTGGCTGGTCGTCGCGCTGCTCGCGGCGGGCGGTTTCGCCGACCTGGTCTCGGCGGTGTGGCGGCAGACCATCCTCCAGACGTACGCGCCGGACGAGATGCGCGGCCGTCTCCAGGGCGTCTTCTACGTCGTGGTCGCGGGCGGGCCGCGGCTCGGCGACATGAGGGCGGGAGCGACGGCCGCGGCGGTCGGCCTGGTGCCCGCCTGGGTGGGAGGCGGGGTGCTCTGCGCCGTCGCCGTCATCATCGTGGGCCTGTCCGTGCCCGCGTTCCGCGCGTACCGTCCTCGACCGCTTCAGGAGGCCGGCGCCCAGCGGTGATCCGCCGTCAACCTTCCGGGGCCGGGCACTACAGGCCGCCCCCGGGCGTTGATCACGACGGCGTCGGCGGGCGAAACGGCTCGTTCCCGTCATTTCTGGTGCGTCAACTGGTGTTGACACCATGAACGGAGAACCGGTGGCTCTGGTGACCGAAGCGGAGGGGACGACCCGCCGCACGTGCTCCGGGCCGCCGCCGAGCCGCGCCGGCAGGTCAATCGGCTGGCCGCCGTGCGGGTACGGCGAGCCCGTGTGCAGGGGAGCTCATGGGGGCGGATAGCGCAAGCCCTGGAAGTCGGCAGGCAGGCGATCCACAGGAAGTTCGGCGGGGGGAGGCTGCCCGGGGGCCGCTGAAAATGACCGGCATCGCCAAGCGCGGACCCTGGCGATTACTGATCGAGCAGATCCGTCCGCACAAGCGGGCCCTGCTGCTCGGCGGCGCGCTCAGCCTCGTCGGCAGTCTCGCCGGGCTCGCGATGCCGCTGCTGGCGAAGACCGTGATCGACGCCTTCGGGCAGGGGGCCGACCTGGTGGGCCCGATCATCGGACTGTCGGTGGCGGTGCTGGCCGGCGCGGTGGTGTCCGCCGGGGGACGGTTCCTGCTCGAACGGATGGGCGAGGGTGTCGTGCTCGCCTCCAGGCGGAACCTCGTGGACCGGATGCTGCGGCTTCGCGTGGCCGACGTGGACCGGCTCAAGCCCGGCGACCTGCTCTCACGGGTCAGCTCCGACACGACGCTGCTGCGCAGCGTCTGCACCGACTCCCTGGCCGGAGTGGTCAGCTCCGTGTTCATGTTCGTCGGCGCCGTGGTGATGATGGCGATCATGGACTGGGTGCTCCTGCTGGTGACGCTGGGCGTGGTGGCCCTGGTCGGCGTCGCCGGCGCCTTCATCGCCCCGAAGATCAGACGGGCGTCCCTCCAGGCGCAGGAGGCGCTCGGCGAGATGAGCTCCACGCTCGACCGGGCGCTCCAGGCGTTCCGTACGGTCAAGGCGAGCGGCGCGGAGGCCCGCGAGATCGCGGCCGTGACCGTCGCCGCCACCCGGGCGCGGGACCGGGGCGTGACGGCCGCCGCGTGGAGCTCCGCCACGGACATCAGCGCGTGGATGGCGGTGCAGTTCGCGTTCCTCGCCGTGCTCGGCGTGGGCGGGGCCCGGGTGGCGAGCGGCGCGATGGAGATCTCGGCGCTGATCGCGTTCCTGCTGTACCTGTTCTATCTGGTCTCGCCGATCGGGCAGCTCGTGCAGAGCCTCACCCAGATGCAGAACGGCCTGGCCGCGGTGACCCGCATCGAGGAGATCGCCCAGCTCCCCGCCGAGCCGCCGGTCTCCGTCGTCGCGGGCGGCGGCGCGCCCGCCGGCGTCACCTTCACCGACGTCCGCTTCCGATACGCCGACGACCGGCCGGTGATCCACGACGGCGTGACCTTCGAGGTCCCGGTGGGCGGCATGACCGCGCTCGTCGGCCCGTCGGGAGCGGGCAAGTCCACGGTGTTCGGCCTGGTCGAGCGGTTCTACGAGCCCGGCTCCGGGGTCATCGCCGTGGACGGCCGCGACATCCGCGACTGGCCGCTCGACGAGCTGCGCGCCGCGCTCGGCTACGTGGAGCAGGACGCGCCCATCCTCGCCGGGACGCTCCGCGAGAACCTCACCTTCGCCGCCCCCGGCGTCACCGATGAGGAGATCGCACACGCGCTCGCCCGGACGCGCCTGGATGACCTGGTGGAGCGGCTGCCCCAGGGCCTCGACACCGCCGTGGGCCACCGCGGCGTGCTGCTCTCCGGCGGCGAGCGGCAGCGGGTCGCGATCGCGCGGGCCCTGCTGCGCAGGCCGCGCCTGCTGCTCCTGGACGAGGCGACCTCGCAGCTCGACGCCGTCAACGAGCTGCGCCTGCGCGAGGTGGTGGCCGAGGTGGCGCGCGAGACCACGGTTCTGGTGATCGCGCACCGCCTGTCCACGGTCACCGGCGCCGACCGCATCATCGTCATGGAGGCGGGCCGGGTCCGCGCCTCCGGCACCCATGAAGAGCTGGTCGAGGCCGACGACCTCTACCGGGAACTCGCCGCCACCCAGTTCCTCGTCGCCTCCTGACGCGCCGTCCGGGATCCCGTACGTCCACGCCTGGATACACACAGGTTCGGAGGGCGCGGGATCCCGCAGGCCCCTCGGGCGGTCACGAACGCGCGCCGGTTCGCCTCGGTGGGAGACCGCGAAGTGGATAACCGGTGGACGGGACGCCGCCGATTTCACTAGGGTTCCGGCCATGTCCAGCCCCGAGGCGTCAAGACGCTAGCCGCCGGCTTTTGCGGTGGCCTCCTTCGCGATCACGCCATGTCGTCGTCGACGTCATCTCGTGATGGGGCTTCGTCGTGCCTGACGCGTAGCGCGTCCTGTTGCGGGCCTTCCTGACGTAGGGCACTTCTGCGGCGGTATGTCCGCCGCGCCTGGCCGCCACCGAATCGCCGTTGCACGGGCTGTCCTTCTCCCCGGATCGGTTCTCGCCGTCCACCCGGTCTCGTGGTGGCGGCCGGCGCCGTCGTCCCGGGAGCCGTCACGCGCGGGCGGCCCGCGCCCCTGCCGGACCGGCGCTCCGCGCCGCCCGATCCGGGCGCGGCGTCAGCCCGTCGCTTCCTCGTCATCTGTCCGCGACGCGGTAGTGGGGTCTCTTCATGCCATTCGCCATCTATATCCTCGGGCTGGCGGTCTTCGCCCAGGGGACGTCCGAGTTCATGCTGTCCGGGCTGGTACCGGGCATCGCCGCCGATCTGAACGTGTCCATCCCGTCCGCCGGAGCGCTGACCTCGGCGTTCGCCGTCGGCATGATCGTCGGTGCGCCGTCGGCCGCGATCCTCAGCCTGCGCTGGCCGAGGCGTACGGCGCTGCTGGTCTTCCTGATCGTCTTCATGCTCGTCCACGTGCTGGGCGCGGTCACCACCTCGTTCGGCGTCCTGCTCGCCACCCGGGTGGTCGGGGCGCTGGCGAACGCGGGATTCCTCGCCGTGGCGATCGCGACCGCCACCGGCATGGTCGCCGCCGACGCCAAGGGCCGGGCCACGTCCGTCCTGCTCGGCGGCGTCACCGTCGCGTGCGTCGTGGGCGTGCCCGCGGGCGCCCTGCTCGGCCAGATGTGGGGCTGGCGCGCGGCGTTCTGGGCCGTGGCCCTGGTCTGCGTACCGGCCGTCGTCGCGATCCTGCGCTCGGTCCCGGCCACGGCACCGTCCATGGAGCCGTCCACGCAGCCGGACGGGACGGCGCGGGCCGGAGCGCAGGGGGAGCGGGTCGCGGCCGGGCCGAGCGCCCGCCGGGAACTGCGGGCGCTGCGCGACCCCCGGTTGATCGTGACCCTGCTCCTCGGCGCCCTGGTGAACGGCGCGACCTTCTGCGCGTTCACCTATCTGGCTCCGTTGGTCACCGAGGTCGGCGGCTTCGGGAACGGGTGGGTGCCGGTCATGCTCGCGCTGTTCGGGCTCGGCTCGTTCACCGGTGTGACCGTGGCCGGCCGGATGTCCGACGCGCGGCCGGTGCGGCTCCTGCTGGTCGGAGGACCGGCGCTGCTCGCCGGATGGCTCCTGTTCGCGGTCGCGGCCGGCAACCCGGTGGTGATGGTCGTGCTCGTCTTCGTCCAGGGGACGCTCTCGTTCGCCGTGGGCTCGACCCTGATCACGCGGGTGCTCTACGCGGCGGCCGAGGCGCCGTCCCTGGGCGGGGCCTTCGCCACCGCCGCCCTCAACGTGGGCGCCGCCGCCGGACCCCTGCTGGGCGGCGTCGCCATCGGCGCGGGCCTCGGCTATCGCTCCCCGCTGTGGGCCGGCGCGCTGCTGGTCGCCCTCGCGTTCGTCATCGCGGGCCTGGCCCGGGCCGTACGGGCCGAAAGGACGCCCACCACCGCGTCCTGACTGGAAAGCATGACATTCAGAAATGGTGTTCTGAATCGAATGGATGTCCGGTGACCTGCGGTTATGTGGAAGCCGTACGGACCCTTTACCGCGCTGACCCGGTGGAGGGGCGGTGGACCGGGGAGGACAGGAGGTGCGGAACCTCTCCTTCGCCATGGCCGGCTCCGGGGGTGAACGCGTGCGGTGCGTCCTGGAGCCCGGCTGTGGGCGGGGCGTCCCCCGTCTCGACGTGGGGTGCCCCGCCGCCGCCTTCCGCCGTATCCTTCGGGTGACAAATGTGAATGCCTTCATTCAGGAGGTCGCCCGATGCCCGTCGTTCGCGCGCCGCGCGGCAACACGCTCACCGCCAAGGGGTGGCCGCAGGAGGCCGCCCTCCGTATGTTGCGCAACAATCTGGACCCCGAGGTGGCCGAGCACCCCGAGCAACTCGTCGTCTACGGCGGCTCGGGCCGGGCGGCGCGGGACTGGCCGTCCTACCACGCGATCGTCCGCGCGCTGACGGGCCTGGAGGCCGACGAGACGCTGCTCGTCCAGTCGGGACGGCCGGTGGGCGTGATGCAGACCCACGAGTGGGCGCCCCGGGTGCTCATCGCCAACTCCAACCTTGTGCCCGACTGGGCGAACTGGGAGGAGTTCCGCAGGCTGGAGGCCGCCGGGCTCACGATGTACGGCCAGATGACGGCCGGATCCTGGATCTACATCGGCACCCAGGGCATCCTCCAGGGCACCTACGAGACGTTCGCGGCCGTCGCGGCCAAGAGGTTCGGCGGCTCCCTGGCCGGCACGATCACCCTGACCGCCGGTCTCGGCGGGATGGGCGGCGCCCAGCCGCTCGCGGTCACCATGAACGGCGGCGTCGCCATCTGCATCGACTGCGACCCGCGCAGCATCACCCGCCGGATCGAGCACCGCTACCTCGACGTCCACGCGTCCTCGCTCGACGAGGCGCTGCGTCTCGCGTACGAGGCGCGCGACCGGCGGGAGCCGCTGTCGATCGGCGTCGAGGCCAACGCGGCGGACGCCGTACCGGAGCTGCTGCGGCGCGGCGCGGAGATCGACGTCGTGACGGACCAGACGAGCGCGCACGACCCGTTGATGTACCTGCCGCTCGGCGTCGCGTTCGAGGACATGGCGGCCGAGCGGGACAAGGACCCGGCCGCCTTCACCCGCCGGGCGCGGGAGGCCATGGCCCGGCACGTCGAGGCGATGGTCGGGTTCCAGGACGCCGGGGCCGAGGTGTTCGACTACGGCAACTCGATCAGAGGTGAGGCCAAGCTCGCCGGCTACACCAGGGCGTTCGACTTCCCGGGGTTCGTGCCCGCGTATATCCGGCCGCTGTTCTGCGAGGGCAAGGGCCCGTTCCGCTGGGCCGCGCTCTCCGGAGACCCGCGCGACATCGCCGAGACCGACCGCGCCATCCTGGAGCTGTTCCCCGAGAACGAGCAGCTCGCCCGGTGGATCCGGATGGCCGGGGAGAAGGTCCACTTCCAGGGCCTGCCCGCGCGCATCTGCTGGCTCGGGTACGGCGAGCGCGACCGGGCGGGCGAGCGGTTCAACGACATGGTGGCGTCCGGGCAGATCAGCGCGCCCATCGTCATCGGCCGCGACCACCTCGACTGCGGCAGCGTGGCCTCGCCGTACCGGGAGACCGAGGGGATGGCGGACGGCTCCGACGCGATCGCCGACTGGCCGCTGCTCAACGCGATGGTCAACGTCGCGTCCGGCGCGTCCTGGGTGTCGATCCATCACGGAGGCGGCGTCGGCATCGGCCGCTCGATCCACGCGGGCCAGGTCACCGTGGCCGACGGCACGGCCCTCGCGGGCGAGAAGCTGCGCCGCGTGCTGACCAACGATCCCGGCATGGGCGTGATCCGCCACGTGGACGCCGGGTACGAGACGGCCGTCACCGTCGCCCGCGAGCACGACATCCCGGTTCCCATGCGCGACGCCTCCGTTCCCGATCTTGGGGATGAGGAGGAGGGGGACGCCGCGTTGGGGGCAGTGTGAGTGGTGGACTTGACCGGCTGTTGGACGGCCGGCGGCTGTCGCCCGTTCAACGCCGGATCGCCCACTACCTCCGAGGGCACCTCGACGAGGCGATCTTCCTGTCCAGCGTCGAGCTGGCCGAGCGTGCCGGGGTCAGCCAGCCGTCCGTGACGCGCTTCGCGATGGCCCTCGGCTTCTCGGGATATCTCGACCTGCGTCACGCGCTGCGTCCTCTGGTCGTCGGCGGGAACGGGGCGGACGGCGGCGAGCCCGGCCGCCCCGAGCCCGACCGGCTGCTGTGCGAGGCGATGGACGGCGAGATCCGCAACCTGACCCTCGTCCGGGACCGGCTGGCCGCCACCGGCCCGGCCGCCGGTCTCGCCGGCTCCCTCCGCGAGGTCGGTACGGCCCTGGCCGCGTCCGAGCCGCTGCCGGTCCTCGGTCTGCGCGTGTCGAGCGGCCTCGCCACCACGTTCGCGTACTACGCCCGGCGCATCCACCCCGATGTGCGGCTGCTCGTCCACGGCGGGTCGGAGCTGACCGACGGCCTGTACGCGGCCCGCAGAGCCGGCGCCGGGTGGCTGCTCGCCGTCATCCTGCCCAGATATCCGGCAGAGGCGGTACGGGCGCTGGAACAGGCGAAGGAACTGGGGCTGCGCACCGCCGTGATCACCGACCGGCCGGACGTGCCGTTCCCCGCCGACGTCGTGATGGACGCGCCGGTCGGGGAGCGGCTCGTGTTCGACTCGCACACGGCGCCGATGGCCCTGGCCATGGCGCTGGTGGAGGCGATGGCGGACGCGGCCCCGCTGCGCACCCAGGCCCGGCTCGACGAGTACGAGCGGATGACCGACCAGACCGGCGTCTTCCACCCCTGACCTCGCGTCATGTCCCGGGCGGTTGCGACGCCTACCTGATCCGCCCGGTGATCTTGGTGAGGCGCTCCGGGGAGCGAGTACCGAGAAAGACGATCCCGGCCGATACCGCGGCGGCGAGGATGAGAATCCCGCCGGACACCAGGAGGTATCGCGTCCACCCGGCCGAGCCGAGGAGGATCCCCGCCAGGCCGGTGACCGCGATGGGAAGCATCACCATCATGAAGGTCTTCCTCCGGCGCTCACCGGCGGGCGTCCTGGCGGGGAGTCGGGGCAGCACTCCGAAAGCGATGATGAAAAGCAGCACGGCGCCGGAAAGCCCGGCGATACGCATCTCCCTGGTGGGATCGTCCACCGGGATTTCCGGCGTATCCCACCATCGTCCCGCCGCCATTATCTGGACGACCTTGTCTTCCCATTTGCGCACCAGGATCTCGTCGGCGACGGTCACCATCGACGACGTCCTGACCGGAAAGATCACCTTGTACGGCCGGTCACGGTCGAGCTCCTCGACTTCCAGCCGGGGATTCGACTGAGAGCCGCGGATGTTGGGCGGGTGGATCTTCTTCGTCACCCTCGCCCGGAGCTCATGGCAGTAGCTCGCGTTATCCCATTCCGCCGGTTCGGCGCGGCAAGGGAGCGCGCTCTGAAAACGCCGGTACTCGGCCGCACCGTCGCCGATCTGCAGGAGTCCCACTGCCATGGTGAAAAACGCCAGGACCGCGAAGGCGATGGATTTTCCCACACCGGTCGACGCTCGTCGTTTTCCGCGCAATGTATGCCGCTCCGCTCTGGACCTTCGACGTGCTCGACGGATACGGCAGCGACCCTACAAGAGGAACATGCTCGGCCAGGTCCGGGTAAAGCCCGCACGTTGACCGGCCCGGTCGCGCGTGGCCGAGGTGTGGACCTGCTCCCTGGGTACGGTGACGCGCGTTCACGGATGGCCTGGCCGGATCACTATGGTGGGCCAATGACGGAACGACCTGTTGCTTTGGTGACCGGAGCATCTCGCGGGGTGGGCGCGGCCGTCGCGCGGGCTCTCGCTCCGACGCATGATCTGCTGTTGGGCGGCCGCGACCGAGCCGCGCTGGACGCCGTGTGCGCCGAGCTTCCCGGCGCGCGGCCCTGGCCGGTCGAGCTGACCTCTGTCACCGCCTCCGACGTGGCGGACTTCGACCGGCTTGACCTGCTCGTCCACAGCGCCGGCGTCGCACGGCTCGGCGAGGTCGGGGAGGCCCCGGTCGAGGACTGGCGGTGGACCTTCGAGGTCAACCTGTTCGCGGTGACCGAGCTGACCCGGCTGCTGCTGCCCGCGCTGCGCGCGGCGCGCGGGCAGGTCGTCCTGATCAACTCGACCTCCGGGCAGCGGGTCAACCCGGGCTGGGGCGCGTACGCGGCGAGCAAGTTCGCGCTGCGGGCCTTCGCGGACGCGCTGCGTCTTGAGGAGCATTCGAACGGCGTGCGCGTCGCCACCATCTATCCCGGCCGCATCGCCACCGACATGCAGAAAGACGTGCGGGAGCAGGAGGGCGGCGACTACGAGGCGGCCCGGTACATCGCCCCGGAGTCGGTCGCCAAGGCCGTGCTCGCGGCGGCGACCGCCACCCCGGATGCCCAGATCACCGAGATCACGATCCGTCCTTCCGGCTTTCCGCCCGTCTGAGCCGAGGTGATGACCGGTTCCGGCTGAATGGGTCCATTCACTAGGATGGCGCCGTGCTTGAGGCTCTCTCGGAAATCGGGCGGAGCGCCCGTAGCGGTGGATATTGCAGGGACGCCTGGTCCCCGGCCGACCTGGAGCTGCGCGAGTGGTTCCGTCAGGAGGCGGCGCGGCGCGGGCTGGACTTGGACGAGGATCGCAACGGCAATCTCTGGGCCTGGTGGCGGCCCGCTTCGGCGGGCGCGTCCGCCGGAGACTCCGGGGTGGTGACGGGAAGCCACCTCGACTCGGTCCGGGACGGCGGCGCCTTCGACGGCCCACTGGGCGTGGTCTCCGCGTTCCTGGCCGTCGACCTGCTGCGCGCCCGCGGCTTCGAGCCGGTACGGCCGCTCGGCGTCGTCTGTTTCACCGACGAGGAGGGCGCGCGGTTCGGCGTGCCGTGCGTGGGCTCTCGGCTGCTCACCGGCGTGCTTGACCCCGACCGGGCGCGGCGGTTGACCGACGACGAGGGCGACACGCTGGCCGAGGTGCTGGCGCGGGCGGGTCGGCGCCCCGGGGATCTCGGCGCCGACCCCGAGACCCTGGCCAGGGTGGGGGTCTTCGTGGAGCTCCACGTCGAGCAGGGCCGCGCCCTCCGGGAGCCGGTCGGCGTCGCCGAGGCGATCTGGCCGCACGGCCGGTGGCGGTTCGACTTCCACGGCGAGGCGAACCACGCGGGCACGACCGCGCTGGCCGACCGGGACGATCCGATGCTCGCCTACGCCCGCGCCGTGCTCGACGCCCGCGCCGCCGCCGAGCGGCACGACGCCCTCGCGACCTTCGGCAAGGTACGCGTCGAGCCGGGCAGCGCCAACGCCATCCCGTCCCGCGTGTCTGCGTGGCTGGACGCCAGGGGCGCGGACGAGGAGCGGGTCCGCCGGCTGGTCGCCGAGCTGGCGGCGAGCGGTCCGGGGGCCGCCGACGTGGCGTGCGAGTCGTGGACGCCCGAGGTCGTGTTCGAGGCGTCGCTGCGGGACCGCGTCGCCGCCGCCGCGTCCGCCGGCCTCGCGTCCACGGACTCCACTTCCGGGTCCGGTTCGTACGGGACAGCCGGCGTGGCCGCCGTGCCGACGGGAGCCGGACACGACGCCGGGGTCCTCGCGGTCGCCGGAGTGCCCACCGCGATGCTGTTCGTCCGCAATCCCACCGGAGTGTCGCACTCGCCGCGCGAGTTCGCCGAGCCCGCCGACTGCCACGCGGGCGTCGTCGCGCTCGCCGCCGTTCTGGAGGATCTGTGCCGGGGCTGAACCCGTCCGCCGGGACCGACCGAGGCGTCACCTACTGGTGCGAGATGGCGTGGCTGCCGCCCGGCGAGGTGGTGGAGTGCGTGTCCATCCGTGTGGAGGGCGCGCGGATCGCCGCCGTCCAACCCGAGGTCCCGCCCCCGCCGGGGGCGACACGACTCGCCGGGCTGACCCTGCCCGGCCTCGCGAACGCCCACTCGCACGCCTTCCACCGGGCGCTGCGCGGGCACACCCAGGCCGAGCGCGGCACCTTCTGGACGTGGCGCGAGCAGATGTACGCCGTGGCCGCCGGGCTCGACCCCGACCGCTATCTCGCGCTGGCCCGGGCGACGTTCGCCGAGATGTCCCTCGCGGGCGTCACCTGTGTCGGCGAGTTCCACTACCTGCACCACGGGCCCGGCGGCGTGCCGTACGACGACCCGAACGCGATGGGCCACGCGCTCATCGAGGCGGCGCGGCAGGCGGGGGTCCGCATCGCCCTGCTCGACACCTGCTACCTCACCGGCGCGATCGGGCACCCGCTCACCGGGACCCAGCTCCGTTTCGGGGACGGCGACGCGCACCGCTGGGCCGGCAGGGTGGAGACGCTCGGCCGCTCCCTGCGCGAGGCGCACGACGTGGTGGTCGGCGCGGCCATCCACTCGGTCCGCGCGGTGCCGCCGGAGCAGATGCGCGTGGTCGCGGAGTTCGCCAACCGGCACGCGGTCCCGCTGCACGCGCACGTCTCGGAGCAGCGCGCGGAGAACCACGACTGCGTCCAGGCGTACTCGGCCACGCCGGTCCAGTTGCTGCACGAGCACGGCGCGCTCGGCCCGCGCTCGACCGCCGTCCACGCGACCCATCTCTCGGAGGTCGACATCGCGCTGCTCGGCGGCTCGACCACGCACGTCTGCATGTGCCCGACCACCGAGCGGGACCTCGCCGACGGCATCGGCCCGGCGCGCACCCTGCTGGACGGCGGCTCGCCGATCACGCTGGGCTCCGACAGCCACGCGGTCATCGACCTGTTCGAGGAGGCGCGCGCGGTCGAACTGGACGAGCGGCTCGCCACCCGCCGGCGCGGCCACTTCCGCGCCGCCGAGCTGCTCGACGCCGCCACCGCGGCCGGACACGCGTCGCTCGGTTTCCCCGACGCGGGCCTGCTCGTCCCGGGCGCGTGGGCCGATCTGGTCTCCGTACGCCTCGACTCGGTCCGTACGGCGGGCACGACCAAGGGCGCGGCGGCCGAGACGGTCGTCTTCGCGGCCACGGCGGGCGACGTGCACTCGGTCGTCTCCGGAGGCCGCCGCGTGGTCGAGGAGGGGCGGCACGTGCTGGGCGACGTCGGCGCGCTCCTGCGGGACGCCGTCGCCGACGCCAGGGGATAGCGCGGCGGGCGGACCTGCCCGAACGGGAAGCGGTCGACGACCAGGAAACGAGGGTGAGCGGGATGACATCAGACGCACCGGCCGGTGGGGCGACGCTCTTCGAGGACATCGGGCTGCTCTTCACCGCCGACCCTGAGCACGAGGAGATCGCCGACGCCGCGCTGATCGTCGAGGACGGGGTCGTCGCGTGGATCGGCCCCTCGTCCGGACCGGGCGTGCCCGCCGCCGACCGGCGGATTGGGGTGGAGGGGCGTGCCGTCATCCCGGGGTTCGTGGACAGCCACGCGCACCTGGTGTTCGCCGGGGACCGGACCGCCGAGTTCGCGGCCAGGATGGAGGGCCTGCCGTACTCCGCCGGAGGGATACGCACGACCGTGGCCGCGACCCGCGAGGCGGCCGACGCCGCGCTGGCCGCGAACGCCGGCGCCCTCGTCGCCGAGATGCTCGCGCAGGGCACGACCACCGTCGAGATCAAGAGCGGCTACGGCCTGACCGTCGAGGACGAGCGCCGCTCGCTGGAGATCGCCGGGCGGTTCACCGCCGAGACCACCTATCTCGGCGCCCACGTGGTGCCGCCGGGCGTCGGCGCCGACGACTACGTCTCCCTGGTGACCGGGCCGATGCTGGAGGCGTGCGCGCCGTACGCGCGGTGGGTGGACGTGTTCTGTGAGCGGGGCGCGTTCGACGGGGACCAGAGCCGGGAGATCCTCGCCGCCGGCATCGGGGCCGGGCTGGGCGCCCGGATCCACGCGGGCCAACTCGGCGAGGGGCCGGGCGTGCGCATCGCCTGCGAGCTCGGCGCGGCCTCGGCCGACCACTGCACCCACCTGACCGACGCCGATGTGGCCGCCCTGGCGGACAGCGGGGTGGTGGCCACCCTCCTCCCCGGGGCGGAGTTCTCCACCCGCTCGCCGTACCCGGACGCCCGCCGGCTGCTCGGCGCGGGCGTGTCCGTCGCCCTCGCCACCGACTGCAACCCCGGGTCGTCCTTCACCTCGTCGATGCCGTTCTGCGTGGCGCTGGCCGTACGTGAGATGCGGATGAGCCCCAAGGAGGCGGTGCGCGCCGCGACCGCCGGAGGCGCGCGGGCGCTGCGCAGGACCGACGTGGGCGTGCTCAGGGTGGGCGCCAGGGCCGACCTCGTCATCCTTTCGGCTCCCTCGTACGTCCACCTGGCCTACCGCCCCGGCGTGCCGCTGGTGGACCAGGTGTGGAAGGACGGCGCCCGCGTCGTTTGACGTCCTCCTCAGGGGGTAAACAGAACCGTTTCCGGGGCGGCGCCTCCTCCTTGAGTAGGACGCCGAAAACCATTCTCCAGTCGTATTAGTTCTGGGAATCTTTCTTGTGGCCAAATCGTTGATCGGGTCAGGACAAAGACGGCGGGAAAGCCCTGGCCTGGGCCGACTCGACTCGGACATACGGCGGCGGCGGAACGAGGTGCCAGCGAATGGCGACGGGGAATCGGACGCACGACCAGCACGTCTCTGATCGGGACTTGCTGGGGACCTACCTGGCGGAAATTGGGCGGGTCCCCCTGCTGACCGCGGAACAGGAGGTGGATCTCGCCAAGCGCATCGAGGCGGGCCTCTTCGCCGAGCACCTGCTGGACAGCGGACGCGTCGAGCCCAGGGTTTCGGACGCGGCCGACGAGGAGCTGGAACGCATCGCGATTTCGGGGCGGCGCGCGAAGGACGAGTTCATTCAGGCGAACCTGCGCCTGGTGGTCGCGGTGGCACGGAAATACTCCGGCCGGGGGATGCCGCTGATCGATCTTGTCCAGGAGGGGAACCTGGGCCTGGTCCGGGCCGTGGAGAAATTCGATTACCGGCGTGGTTACAAGTTCTCCACCTATGCCACGTGGTGGATCCGCCAGGCCGTGGGCCGGTCCATCCACGAGCAGGCGCGTCCGGTGCGGCTGCCCACCCACGCGGGGGAGCAGATGACCCGCCTGATGCGGGTCCGCCGCGACATGCTGGCCGAACTGGACGTGGAGCCGACCGACGCCGACCTCGCCGCGGTGCTCGACCTGCCGATCGAGCGGGTTCGGGAGCTGCGCCGCTGGGCGTCCGACCCGGTGTCGCTGCAGCTCGGCGTGGGCGACGAGGACGAGACGGAGCTCGGCGACATGATCGCCGACGAGACCTGGGCAGACCCGGAGCAGCAGGCGATGGCCACGCTGGAGCGGGAGCGCCTGGAGGTGTGGCTGACGGGTCTGGAGGGGCAGGCCCGCGAGATGCTCCGCTGGCGGTACGGCCTCGTGGACGGCCGCGAGCACACGCTCACCGAGGTGGGGGAGCGGTACGGCATCGGCCGTGACCGGGCCAGGCGGCTGGAGCGCGACGCGCTGCTGCGGCTGCGCAAGATGGCGGGCGCCGCGGCCTGAGCGCGGGCCGCGCGGCGCGGTCGAGCGGCGTGGGCGGGGGCCCGCCAGAGTGAGTAGGGCGTGAGCGGAAGCGCGCACCGGAACCGGTGCGCGCTTCCGCGCGTTCCAGGGCTTCTCGGGTGTGTCGGGCGCGTTCGGCGCGTCCCGGGTGAACCGCCGGCCGATCTCGCCGCGTCACCGTCACAACTCGCCCGCCTCGGACGGCCGGCCGGATTTTTCGATCAAGCGGGGCGTGATCTTCCCAGCGATCTTCCCTGTGCTCTTCTTCGTTCCGCGCATTCCGCGTGGTGCGGCTTCCTAATGCGTTCGCCGTTCGGTCCCTTTCCTAAATCCTGACACGTGCCTCGACCGGAAGTGAGCCTTCCGAAACGAATGCGAAACACCACGGTGGCGAGTTTCACAGAGATGAAACACATGAGGTGGCGGCGTGAAACGGCGGAAGAACAATCTGTGGCCAACGTCAGTGCGCCAGCCGGTCGAGGATGCCCTGGACGGACGCAACTGAGCGCGTGAATAGCCGGCCACATGGCAATGTAAGGAGGGCCGCGATCGATGGACAAGATCGATACCGGCACCACGGCCTGGATGATCACAGCCACCGCGCTGGTGTTGCTGATGACTCCCGGGCTCGCGTTCTTCTACGGGGGCATGACCAGGGCGAAGAGCGTCCTGAACATGATGATGATGTCGTTCGTCAGCATCATCACGGTCAGCATCGCATGGGTCCTCTATGGGTACTCGCTGGCCTTCACCAGCGGCGGCGACGGCGTCGTCGGCAAGCTCGTCGGCGGCCTCGACGCCCTCGGCCTGCAGAGCATCATCGACACCGCCACGAAGGCGGAGGGCGGGATGCCGAGCATGGTCTTCTCCGCTTTCCAGATGACCTTCGCCATCATCACGGTCGCGCTGATCAGCGGCGCCATCGCCGACCGGGCGAAGTTCGGCGCGTGGGTGCTGTTCTCGGTCGTCTGGGCGACGCTCGTCTACTTCCCCGTGGCCCACTGGGTGTGGGGCGGCGGCTGGCTGGCCGGTCTCGGCATCGAGGACTTCGCGGGCGGCACGGTGGTCCACGTCAACGCCGGAGCCGCGGGGCTCGCGCTCGCGCTGGTGCTGGGCAAGCGGGCCGGGTGGCGCAAGGATCCGATGCGCCCGCACAACCTCACCCTGGTCCTCCTCGGCGTCGGCCTGCTGTGGTTCGGCTGGTTCGGCTTCAACGCGGGCTCGGAGCTCGCCGTGGACGGCACCGCCGGCCTGGCGTTCATGAACACCCAGGTCGCCGCGGCCGCCGCGGCGGGCGCCTGGATCCTGGTGGAGAAGCTGCGCGACGGGCACTCCACGACGCTCGGTGTGGCGTCCGGCGCGGTCGCCGGCCTGGTCGCGATCACCCCGGCCTGCGGCTTCGTCGACCCGTGGGCGGCCGTCCTCCTCGGCGCCGTCGCCGGAGCGGCCTGCGCGTACGCGGTGGGGCTGAAGTACCGCCTCGGCTTCGACGACTCGCTCGACGTGGTCGGCGTCCACCTGGTCGGCGGCGCGATCGGCGCGGTCGCCCTCGGCTTCATCGCCCGCTACCCGTTCGCGGACGGTCAGGAGAAGGGCCTGCTGTACGGCGGTTCGCTCGCGCAGCTCGGCGTCCAGGCGCTCGGCCCGGTGGTCGTCGGCCTCTACTCCTTCGCCATGGCGTGGATCACCGGCAAGATCATCGACAAGACGATGGGCTTCCGGATCGACCGGGAGGAAGAGGTCGCCGGCATCGACATCACGACGCACGCCGAGACCGGCTACGACCTCGGCACCGTCCACGCCTCCGGCGTGGCCTCGCTCAACGGGCCGGCGGTCCCGGCCGAGGTCAAGAAGGTGGACGCATGAGACTCATCACCGCGGTGATCAAGCCGTTCAAGCTCGACGACGTCAAGGCGGCGCTTGAGCAGTTCGGCGTCAAGGGCATGACGGTCAGCGAGGCCAGCGGGTACGGCCGCCAGCGCGGGCACACCGAGGTGTACCGCGGCGCGGAGTACCAGGTCGACCTGGTCCCCAAGGTCCGGCTGGAGGTGCTCGCCGAGGAGGACGACGCCGAGGATGTGATCGACGTCATCGTCAAGGCCGCCCAGACCGGCAAGATCGGTGACGGCAAGGTGTGGTCCGTGCCGGTGGACACGGTGGTCCGGGTCCGCACCGGTGAGCGCGGGCCGGAGGCCCTGTAGCAGCATGGCGAGAGGGGACGCTCGCTCGTTCGCCGCCGCGCGCAAGGAACGCGCGGCGGACGTCGACAGGTGGCTCGCCGATCTGCTCCGTGCGGCGTGCGCGCGGCCGTACGCCCGGGACGGGCGCGCCGCCGCGGATCGGAACGCGTTCGACGGCGTCGCGCTCGTCGCGGTCGGCAGCCTGGGGCGGGGCGAGCTCGCCCCGGGCAGCGACCTCGACCTCGTCCTGCTGCACGACGGCCGGGACGACGTGGGCCGGCTCGCGGACCGCCTCTGGTACCCGATCTGGGACTCCGGCGTCGGGCTCGACCACTCGGTCCGCACGCTCGACGAGGCGGCCGAGGTGGCCCGCGAGGACTTGAAGGCGGCGCTCGGCCTGATTCAGGCCAGGCACGTCGCGGGCGACGCCGAGCTGACCCGGGCGCTGCGCGAGGCCGTGCTCGCCGACTGGCGCGCCCGCTCCCGGCGCAGGCTGGCCGAGCTGAGGGAGGCGGCCGACCGGCGGGCCGGGGCGAGCGGCGAGCTGGCCTTCCTCCTCGAACCCGACCTGCGCGACTCGCGGGGCGGGCTGCGGGACGTGCAGGCGATGCAGGCCGTGGCCGCCGCCTGGGTCGCCCCGGCGCCCGGCCCCCGGGTCCGGGAGGCGCATGAGCTGCTGCTGGACGCGCGGCACGCGCTGCACCTGGTCACGGGACGCGGCGCGGACCGGCTGGTGCTGCAGGAGCAGGAGGCGGTCGCGGGCAGCCTCGGCCTGCTGGACGCCGAGGCGCTGATGCGCCGCCTGGCCGAGGCGGGGCGCACGATCTCGCACGCGTTCGACGCGACCTGGCGGACGGTGGACCGGCTGCTGGCCGGCCCCGTGCCGCGGGGGCGGCGGCCGCTCGCCGACGGTGTGGTCGAGCACGGCGGCGAGGTGGTGCTCGCCCGGGGCGCCGAACCGCGTACGGACCCCGTTCTCGTGCTCCGCGCCGCCGCGGCGGCGGCCGGGGCCGGGCTGCCGATGGCCCCCGCGACGGTGTCCACACTGGCCGCGCAGTGCCCGCCGCTCCCTGTGCCGTGGCCGAAGGAGGCCAGGGACGCCCTGGTGTCGCTGCTGGGCGCGGGACGCGCCGCGGTGCCCGTATGGGAGGAGCTGGACCAGTCGGGCGTCCTCGTGCGCCTCATCCCCGACTGGGAGCGGGTACGGCACCGCCCGCAGCGCAACCCGGTGCACCGGTACACCGTGGACCGGCACCTGATCGAGACGGCCGCGGCGGCCGCCGCGTACACGCGTGAGGTGTCCCGTCCCGACCTGTTGCTCATCTCGGCCCTGCTGCACGACGTGGGCAAGGGATGGCCGGGCGACCACTCGGTGACGGGCGAGGTCGTCGCCGGGGACATCGGCTTCCGGATGGGCCTGCCGCGCGCGGACGTGGACGTCCTGACCCGGGTCGTCCGCCACCACCTCCTGCTGCCCGAGACGGCGACCCGGCGCGACCTCGACGATCCGCTGACCGTCTCCCGCGTGGCGGAGGCCGTGGGCTCCCGCGAGGTGCTGGAACTCCTGGCCGTGCTCGCGGTCGCGGACGGTGAGGCCACCGGCCCGGCCGCGTGGAACTCCTGGAAGGCGTCGCTGGTCGCCGACCTGGTGCGCCGGGTGCGGTCGGTGCTGTCCGGCGCGCCGCCCGCGCCCGCGCCGGTCCTCTCGCCCGAGCAGGCCGCGCTGGCCCGGCACGGCGGCGGCGCGGTACGGGTCCACGGCGGCGCGGTGACGGTGGTGGCGCCGGACCGTCCGGGGCTGCTGTGGCACGCGGCCGGGGTGCTGGCCGCGCACCGGCTCGTCGTCAGGTCGGCGGCCTCGGCGTCGGCCGGCTCGACCGCCGTGATCGAGTTCGCCGTCGTGCCCGAGTACGGCTCGCCGCCGGACCCGGCGGCGCTCGAGGCCGACCTGCGCCTGGTGCTGGCCGGGCGCCTGGACATCGAGCGGCGGCTGGCCCGCCGGGCCGGCGCGATGCGGCGGTCGCGCGTCCCCGTCGCGCCGCCGCGGGTCACGCTGGTGGACGACGCGTCCAGCACGGCCACGGTGGTCGAGGTGCGGGCGCATGACCGTCCGGGGCTTCTGTGGCGAATTGGGCGGGCTTTCGGCGAATGTGGCCTTGACGTGAGAGCGGCCCGGGTGGAGACTCTCGGCGCGGAGGCCGTGGACGTCTTCTACGTCGTCGATCGGGCCGGCAGGCCTCTCGTGGACGTTGAGCAGCGGGGTGACGTACGGCGACACGTGCTCGCCGCGCTGCGGTGACCTAGCTGGAGACGTGGCCGGAGACGCAGGGGAAAGACCCCTTACCAGTTGGTAACAATTCTGTGCGCCTTTGAGGGCGAATCGCCGGTAATCGTGACCTTGTGGTCGAATTGTCCGCGTTTGAGTAGCGATGTCACTTCATGCTGTCGGGATGCGTGAGGGCATCCCAGAATGGCGGGGCCGGTGAGTACGGAGCAGCGAAGCGACGCGGAGGAGACGGCGGGGACGCCGAGCGGCGCATGGGCGCGGCGCCTGGCACCCCGGAATTGGCGCGTTCCCTCCCGGCTGACCGCCTTGATCGTCGCGCCGACCCTGGTGGCGGTGGCCCTCGCGGGCGCCAAGGTCGTCGACTCGGTGGACAGCCTGAACGCGTACCAGCGGACGAGCTCGGCCGCCGAGTACTCCGTACGGCTGCGCGACCTCTCCCAGCAACTCGCCATGGAACGCGACCTCGCCGCGCGCGGCGGCGACGCGAAGCGGGTCTACAACGTGGACGGGTCCACCAAGATCACCCTCGCCGACCAGCACGGCGTGGTCGACGGCCTCGCCCGGAAGGTCGCCGCCGACCTCGCGAAGATCGACGACGGCTACGGCGTGCGAGCCGTACAGCTCGCCGAGCAGGCGGGGAACCGGCTCTCCGGTCTGGAGAACGTCCGCGAGAAGGGCAGCGAGGAAGACTACAGCGGCATCATCGCCGGCCTGCTGCGGCTGCACGACGAGCTCGGCCAGAGCGGCGACGACGCCGTCGTCATCGCCGACATGCGGGCCCTGGGCGCGCTGGCCAACGCCAAGGAGGAGGCGTCGCGGCAGCGCCAGATGCTGACCAGGGAGCTGCTTGAGCCGCACCAGCGGTTCACCGCCTACGAGCTGCGCGACTTCATCGCCTCCCAGTCGCGCCAGCAGGGGTTCGTCGACCGCTTCTACGCCGAGACGAACTCCGCCGACGCGGCCTTCCTCGCCGGGCTCCTCAGCGACAAGAACGTCGTGGACACCGAGCTGACCAAGTCCTGGGCGATCACCCTGGCGATCCAGAACGTCTCCCTCAGCGGCTACAAGTCCAGGGACCGCATGGTGGTGCGCTGGTTCCAGCACAGCACCAAGACGATCGAGCAGCTCGCGGTCGCCGAGAAGCGGCTCTCCACGGCCGTCATCGACCGCGCCACCGGCCTGCAGTCGGCCGAGCAGCGCAACGCGCTGATCGCCGCCGGGCTGATCCTCGCGCTGCTCATGCTGGTCCTCGCCACCACCGTGCTCATCGCCCGCTCGATGGTCCGGCCGCTGCGCCGGCTGCGCGCCGAGGCCCTGGAGATCGCCGGAACCCGGCTCCCCGAGGTCGTACGGCGGATGCGCGAGTCGGACGACGCCGGGGCCGCCCCCGAGGTGCAGCCCATCGACCTCGGTACGGAGGACGAGATCGGCGAGGTGGCCCAGGCGTTCGACGAGGTGCACGCGCAGGCCGTCCGGCTGGCCGCCGAGGAGTCCCGGCTGCGCACCCACGTCAACGCCATGTTCGTGAACCTGTCGTGGCGGACCCAGACGCTCGTCGAGCGGCAGATCTCGCTGATCGACGGCCTGGAGCGCGGCGAGCAGGACGGCCGTCGCCTCGCCGACCTGTTCAAGCTGGACCACCTGGCCACCCGCATGCGCCGCAACAGTGAGAACCTCCTGGTCCTCGCCGGGCACGAGTCCGCGCGCAAGCGCAGCAAGCCGGCGCTCCTGGTCGACGTCGTACGCGCGGCCCTGTCGGAGGTCGAGGACTACGAGCGGGTGAACGTGCGGGTCCACCGCTCCGCCTCGGTCGCCGGGCACGCCGCCAACGACTCCGTCCACCTGGTCGCGGAGCTGCTGGAGAACGCCATCTCCTTCTCGTCCGACCGCACCAAGGTCGTGGTGTCGAGCGACCGCGTCGAGGGCGGCGCGGTGCTGCTCTCGGTGTGCGACTCCGGGATCGGCATGTCGCCGGACGAACTGGCCGAGGCCAACCGCAGACTCTCCGAGCCGCCCGCCGTGGACGTGTCCGTCTCCCGGCGGATGGGGCTCTTCGTGGTCGGCCGCCTCGCCCAGCGGCACGGCATCCGAGTCCAGCTCCGCCCGGGTGACTCCGGCGGGTTGATCGCCATGGTGTTGTTCCCGGCCGCGCTCGTCGCCGGCGACGAGCGGAGCGCGCCCGCGCGTCCGGGCGCCGCCCTGCCCGCGAGCGGCCAGAGCGGCCAGCACGGCCAGAACGGCCAGCAGGGCCGCGCCCAGATCGCGGGGCCGGCTCCGACGCGGTCACCGGGTGGCGGCGGGCTCGAACCGACCCAGGGCGGAGCCCTCCCGGCGCGGGGCGCCCGGGGCGCCGCCGTACCGGGTCAGCGGGACACCCGCACTCCCGCTCCGGGCGCCACCACCCCGGCCGGCGACGCGTCGCCGGGCCGGGCGAACGGACTGCCCACGCGCAAGCCCGCCGCCAGCGGCTTCTCGGCCGCCGGCGGCGCCCAGATCGCCCCCGGCGGGTTCTCCGCCTTCGGCGACCAGGGGCAGCAGGACACCGAGAGCTTCCCCGCCATCGGGACCGCCGGCCGGACGGCCGACGACGGCGCCGCGGCGCAGCCCGGCTGGAGCGCGCCCGCGGGCTACTCGGCCCGCCACTCCGACCACGACGGACGTCCCGGCGCCGGGCCCTCCGACCCGGCCGGGCGTGCGGACCGGCCGGGGGTCGCGGGCTCGCGGCCGTCCGTCCCGGAGTCGCCGCTGAACGTGCCCAGGTTCACCGAGCACTCGGGCGCCTTCCCCATCGGTGCCGCGACCCCGATGCCCTCGCCGGTCTCCGACGACACGCACCTGGAGCGGGGGGACGAGTTCCTGCCGATCTTCGCCGCGGTCGAGTCCGCCTGGTTCCGCCGTCCCGCCCAGCAGGCCGCGGGCGCCGTACGCGCCGACGGCGGCGGGACCGGGGCGCGGGAGACACCGGGCGCCGACCTGACCTCGGGCGCGGCCTCCGGCGCGACCGCGGCCCGGCCGTCCGGGGACGGCGCGGCCCGGGGAAGCTGGGGATCCCAGGCGGACAGTGGATACCGGGCGGCCGCCGCCGCGAGCGCTCCCACCACAGGCGGCGTCACGGACGCGGGCTTGCCGAGGCGGACCCCCAAGGCCAATCTGGTGCCCGGTTCGGTGGACGCGGTGACCAGCACTCCGGACGCGGCCAGACCGGCGGTCTCGCCCGATTTGGTTCGCAGCCGGCTGTCCAGCTACCAGCAGGGTGTACGGCGCGGCCGAGCCGACGTGTCCGGCTCCGGCGCCGCGCCCGGTAATGAGGAGGAGAGCTCGTGACCGCGCTCAGCGTTGAGGCACGCAGGTTCGACTGGTTGATCACGGAGTTCGTCGGCGGCACCCCGGGGGTCGCGCACGCCGTGGTGGTGTCGGCGGACGGCCTGCGACTGGCCAACTCGGACGGGTTTCCACTCGATCGCGCCGACCAGCTCGCCGCCGTGGCGGCGGGGCTGCTCAGCCTGACCGTGGGCGCGTCCCGCGTCTTCGACGGCGGCCCGGTGACGCAGACCGTGGTCGAGATGCAGCGCGGTCTCATGCTGATCATGGCGATCAGCGACGGCTCCTGCATGGCCGTCCTCGCCGCGGCCGACTGCGACATGGGCCTGGTGGCCTACCAGATGACGCTGCTGGTCGAGCGGGTCGGTCAAGTGCTCACCCCGGCGCTGCGCGCCGAGCTGCAGTCGGCCCGGCGCTGACCCGGGTCATAGGAGACATGAATGCGCCCTGGTGAGGGGGAAGAGGACGAGCCCCTCTTCCGTCCGTACGCCGTCACCGGCGGTCGCTCCGAGCCGCGTTATCACCTGGCGATGGAGACTCTCGTATCGTCGGTGACCCTGATGAGCGATGATTACACTCTGCTCAGCCCCGAGCAGGAGTCGATCATAGTGCTCTGCCGTTCCGTTCGTTCCGTCGCGGAGATCTCCGCGCTGCTGCGGGTCCCGCTCGGCGTGGCCCGCGTGCTCATCGCCGACCTGGCCGACGAGGGCCTGATCCGTCTGCACATGCCGCAGCTCAACCAGGGACAGCCCGACGCCAACCTGCTCGAAAGGGTGCTCAGTGGACTTCGCAGGCTCTAGCCAGGGCTCTCAGCGGGGCCTGACTTCGACGAAGATCGTGGTGGCGGGCGGTTTCGGCGTGGGCAAGACCACGTTCGTCGGGGCGGTCTCGGAGATCATGCCGCTCACGACCGAGGCGGTGATGACCGACGCCAGCGCCGGCATCGACGACCTCGGTCTCACGCCCAACAAGACCACGACCACCGTGGCGATGGACTTCGGGCGGCTCTCCCTGGCCCAGGATCTGATCCTCTATCTGTTCGGTACGCCCGGTCAGCACAGGTTCTGGTTCATGTGGGACGATCTTGTACGCGGCGCCATCGGCGCCGTCGTGCTGGTCGACAGCCGCAGGTTGGCCGACTGCTTTCCCGCCATCGACTACTTCGAAGAGGCCGGGCTGCCCTTCGTGGTGGCGATGAACGGCTGGGACGGCTCCTTCCAGCACTCGATGGACGAGGTGAGGGAGGCGCTGTCGCTCGCCCCGCACGTACCCGTGGTCAAGACGGACGCGCGCTCGCGCGAGGCGGTGAAGTCCACGCTGATCAGCCTCGTGGAGTACGTGCTCCGCACGCGGGCGGGATACTGACGCCGCCGGCCTCCCGGCGCGTTCTCCGGCACGCTCCGGCCGCGGTGGGGGCCGGGCCGCGCGACATGCTGAGCCGGGTGTGAGAGGGAGCCGAAAAGGCTCGGTGGAGCGCCCCTTAATGGGGGCTTTTGTGGTTAAATGTCCGATTTCTGACCAGGGTCACAAGTCGCACCGTGTTGAACACGGATTCAAATCAGGTCGCCCACTGATCGCTAACACTGTCCGATAAGTCTTGCTTAAACCTGGTTGGGGCTGCAACACTCCTCCTTTGGCCTGCCCTTTGCAGAGCTCTCGAAGATCTGAATCCCGAAGGAGTTACGGTCGTGTCCCGTACCCGGTACACCCGCCGTCTTCCGGCTGCCGCCATCGTGGCCGGTCTTGCCCTCGCCCTGGCAGCATGCGGCTCGGAGGGCACAGGAGCCGGGGCGGCTCCCGCCGCGTCCGCCGACAAGCTGGACCCCAACGCGGACCTGAAGCAGCAGAAGCTCAACATCACCATCTGGGATGGCTACTCGCCCAAGGACCTTCCGGACAGGGTTAAGCAGAAGCTCGGCTTCCCCATCAACATCGCTATCCACGACACCAACGAGACGGCGATGGCCAAGCTCACCGCGTCGGCGGACAGCGGCTTCGACGTCGCCTTCGTCTCCGGTCAGTACGCCCAGGCGCTCAACGAGCAGGGTCTGCTCGAGCCGCTGCACCACGAGCTGATCCCCAACCTCGCGAACCTCTACCCCGAGGCGTCCGAGCTGTCGTACGACAAGGGCAACAAGTTCTCGGTCCCCTACACCTGGGGCACCACCGGCATCTGCTACCGCAGCGACCTGGTGAAGACGGCGCCGACGAGCTGGAACGACATCCTCGACCCGGCGCCGGAGTACAAGAAGAAGGTCACGATGATGACCACCGAGCGCTGGCTGGCCCTGCCGGCCCTGAAGTCGCTCGGCTACTCCATCAACACCGCCGACGACGGCCAGATCGCCAAGGCGAAGGATCTTCTCCTCAAGGCGAAGAGCAACCTCCTCGCGTACGACGACACGACGTTCGGTGACCGGCTCAAGTCCGGCGAGGCCGTCATGGTCGAGGCGTGGGACGGTTGGTGCCCGGAGAACGAGAAGAACATCAAGTTCACGGTGCCGAAGGAGGGCAGCGACCTCTGGGCGGACACCATGGTGATCTTGAAGACCTCCAAGAACAAGGAGGCGGCGCACGCCTTCATCAACTACATCCTGGACCCCGAGATCCACAGCTGGCTGGCCGAGAACATCATGTACAAGGCCCCCAACAAGGCCGCGATGGAGAAGGTCAACCCGGCCACCATCCAGTCGTTCCCGTCGCTCAAGATGACCCCGGCCGACCTGCTCCAGGGTGAGTCGATCATCGACCTGGGCGCCGACTCGGCCAAGTACACCCGCCTGGCGACCGAGATCGCGGCGCAGCAGTGATCCTCCGCGGCTGACCTCGCGCGTGAACGCATGGACCGGCGCCTCCCTTCAGGGGGGCGCCGGGACCGTTACAACGCAAGATCCGGCCGATATGGATCGCTCGGACGGACCCAAATGTGGTCCCAAACATCCCGTTCTGAGGGAATAAGGCCACGATTGAGCGCGGTGCGCGTTTGGCCGATCTGGTAATGGTGTGTTCCAATTACCCTCGCTTCAATGAGGTCCCAGGCGTCACAGCCGCATCGCGGCTGGGGGCCATGGCTGCGCGTATATGACTTCGGCAAGAGGTTGCGAAAACCCGTGAGTACTCAAGAACCCAAGGCTGTCCCGCAGCCGGAGGCCGCACCGGCTTCCATGCCGGCCTCCGAGCCGGCGTCCAAGCGCGCTTCCGGGGACGGCGGTTGGTTCCGGCTGGGGAACTGGAGGGTGCGGTCCCGACTCATCGCGCTCATCCTGCTGCCCACGGTCGTCGGTGTGCTCCTCGGCGGCATCCAACTCGCCGACGCGGTCAACACATCGGTCCAATACCGGCGCATCAACGAGGTCGCGGGTCTGGTCCAGGCCGTGGGCGCCCTCTCGCACGAAGTCGCGGTGGAGCGCGACTACACCGCCTGGTACACGGCGACCAACCGAAGGCTCACCCGGCTGACCCAGGTGAAGAACATTCGGCAGGAGACCGACAAGGCCAAGCGGGCCGTCGTCGACAAGATCCAGCAGCTCGACAGCGGCCACTCCGCTCGTGTGCGGAACCGGGTCGAGGACATGCAGCGCTGGATGGACGGCCTCCCCGGTCTCCGTAAGCAGTTCGACTCCAACGGTGTTCCCGCCCGAGCCGTCCTCGGCACGTACAAGAGCATGATCGAGGTGCTCAACGGGCTGTCCGACGAGCTGCGCACCGCGACCGGCAGCGACCGGATGTTCGCCGACGGTGTCGCCCTCGGCGCGCTCACCCGCGCCCAGGAGCAGCTCGCCCGGCAGCGCGGCATCCTCACCGTCGGCCTCGCGGAGAAATCGTTCACCAAGGACGACCTCGCCAACTTCCTCGGAGCCCGCCAGGCGCAGGAAAGCAACTTCGAGACGTTCCAGAGGGAAGCCTCGGCCGACGACGCCAAGTTCTACGCGCAGACGGTCAAGGGCATCCCGATCGAGAAGGCGTACTCCCTCCGAGCCGGCGCCCTCGCCCAGATGCGTGAGTACGACCGGATCATCGACCTGGACCACACCCGCACCGACGACCTGCGCCTGTGGTTCGAGACGATGACCACGACCGTGGACAAGATGAACGCCGTCGAGCAGCGCCTCGCCGGGTCCGTCGTGGCGCAGACGCAGGCCATGGCCGACGACGAGCAGCGCCGCGCGATCATCTCCGGTTCCGCGATCCTCCTGCTCCTCGGCCTGATGCTGCTGATCACCACCGCGGTCGCCGGTTCGCTCACCCGGCCGCTGCGCCGCCTGCGCCGCGAGGCCCTGGAGATCGCCGGTTCGCGGCTGCCGCGCACGGTCCAGATGCTGCGCGAGTCGCAGGACGAGTCGCTCAAGGTCGAGGTCGCGCCGATCCAGGTCACCACTCGCGACGAGATCGGTGAAGTCGCCCGGGCCTTCGACGAGGTCCACCAGGAGGCCATCCGCCTGGCGGGTGACGAGGCCCGGCTGCGTAGCAACGTCAACTCGATGTTCGTGAACCTCTCCCGCCGTACGCAGACGCTGGTGGAACGCCAGCTCGCCCTGATCGACGGGCTGGAGCAGGGCGAGCAGGACGAGAACCGTCTCGGCAACCTGTTCAAGCTGGACCACCTGGCGACCCGCATGCGCCGCAACAGTGAGAACCTGCTGGTCCTCGCGGGCCAGGAGCCGGCCCGCCGGTGGGGCCAGCCGGTCCCGGTCGTCGACGTCGTCCGCGCCTCCCTCTCCGAGGTCGAGAGCTACGAGCGGGTGAGCCTGCAGGTGACCGCGGGCGGCGCGGTCGTCAGCCAGGCCGTCAACGACGTCGTCCACCTCGTCGCGGAGCTGGTCGAGAACGCCATCTCGTTCTCCCCCCGCGAGACGAAGGTCGTCGTGTCGAGCAACCGCATCGACGGCGGCGGACTCATGATCTCCGTCAGCGACCTGGGCATCGGCATGACCGCCGAGGAACTGGCCCAGGCCAACTGGCGGCTGGCCAACCCGCCGGTCGTGGACGTGTCGGTGTCCCGGCGCATGGGCCTGTTCGTGGTCGGCCGCCTCGCGCTGCGCCACGGCATCCGGGTGCAGCTCCGTCAGCAGGACGCGGGCGGCCTCACCGCCATGGTGCTCCTGCCCGAGGCGCTGCTCGGCCAGCAGGGCGGACCGGCCTTCCCCGGCATGCCGCCGGCCGAGCCCGCCGCGCAGTTCGGCGCCCAGTTCGACGCCGCCGCGTTCGGCGCGGCCCCGGCGCTGGGCAGCCCGACGTCCTTCGACGCCCCGAAGCGCACGCCGGTGATCGGCTCGGACGCGCCGGGAGTCGGCGCCCCCGGCGCCGACCCGTTCGAGCGCGGCCCGTTCGACACCTTCGGCCGGGACAAGGAGCCGTTCGCCAAGAGCACGTTCGGTTCCGAGGGTCCCCGGGAGCCGGAGCCGCCGGCGCGCGACGCCTTCGAGGCGCCGGCCGCCCGTGACCCGTTCGATGCTCCCGCCACCGGGCGGAACCCGTTCGACCCGCCGCCCGCGACCACACGTAATCCGTTCGACCCGCCTCCGTTCGAGCGCGGTGCGGACTCCGATTCCTTCGGGACGGGCCCGTTCGCCGCGGGCGCCCCGGAGCCGGAGCCGTTCGCGCCCAACCTCTTCGATCCGCCTCCGTTCGAGCGTGGCAAGGCCACCGGAGCCCCCGTCGACACGCCGTGGCCCGGGCACCTGCCCGCGCCGGGCAGCTCCTCCTGGCCCACCCCGCCCGGGGACTCCGGCGGCTGGCCGGTCGCCCCCGCGACGGGGGACGCCTCCGGAACCGGAGCGTTCGAGTCGGACTCGGACAACACCGGCCCCCTCCCGGCGATCCGCAACTCGCCGATGGAGGACCAGCCGGAGGAGTTCCTGCCGATATTCGCGGCGGTCGAGTCCGACTGGTTCAGGAAGGTCGAGCCCGGTACGGAGGAGGCCGTGAAGGACGCCGACGAGGAAGTCCGCGAGGCCGGCGAGGCCGACGCGCGGCAGTGGTCGTCCCCGGCCGACGCGGGATGGCAGGCCGCCAAGGCCGCCAGCGACCCGTCGCTCGGTGGGGTCACCTCCTCCGGCCTGCCCAAGCGGGTCCCCAAGGCCAACCTGGTCCCGGGATCCGCGTCGGCGATCGCCTCCAGCGGGGCGGCGGCGTCTGCGACGCCGGCACCCCCGCCGCCCGCCCCATCGCTCTCGCCCGACCGCGTACGCAACCGGCTGTCGAGCTTCCAGCAGGGCATCCGGCAGGGACGCGCGGTGGCGCGAGGAGAGGTCAGCGGTGAGCAGGGTTATCCAGGGGCGTCGCCGTTCATCGGTGGCGGCTCTGACACTGACAAGGAGGACGCATGAGGGAGATGAGCCAGGCGGCTCGCGGCATCAACTGGCTGATCACTGACTTTGTGGGCAACGTTCCCGGCGTGGCCCACACGGTGGTGGTGTCGGCGGACGGTCTGCCGCTGGCGTTCTCCGATGGGTTCCCGAAGGACCGGGCGGACCAGTTGGCGGCCGTGGCGGCCGGGTTGATCAGCTTGACGCAGGGCGCCTCTCGGGTGTTCGAGGGTGGCCCGGTCACGCAGACCGTGGTGGAGATGCAGCGCGGGCTGCTTCTGATCATGTCGATCAGTGACGGGTCGTGTCTTGCGGTCCTCGCGTCCGCGGACTGCGACATGGGTCTGGTGGCGTATCAGATGACGCTGCTGGTGGATCGTGCGGGACAGGTGCTTACCCCCGCGGTACGCGCCGAGCTCCAAGCGTCCCACCCCAGATAAAGGCGACGACAGGAGGACGTTGTGGCAGGCGGCGGCTGGACGGACGAGCCCTACCCGCCGGTGGACGACGCCCACCGGCGCTATGGCGGGACGAACCCGATTCCCCAACCCGGGCCGGCGGAGCCGAGTTCACTGGTACGCCCATACGCGGTGACCGGTGGGCGTACGGCACCGCGTCTCCAACTCGCCATGGAGGCGCTCGTGTCCTCCATGACCTCGACTCACCAGGATCTGTCCACCCTCCCGCCGGAGCGGCAGGCGATCATCACGCTCTGCCGCCAGATCAGGTCCGTGGCGGAGGTCTCGGCGATGCTGCGGATCCCGCTGGGCGTGACCCGCGTGGTGATCTCCGACATGGCGGCGGAGGGGCTGGTGCACGTGCACCAGCCGCAGTTGGACGCTGGTAAGCCGGATCTGAACTTGCTTGAAAGGGTGCTCAGTGGACTTCGCAGGCTCTAGCCAGGGCTCTCAGCGGGGCCTGACTTCGACGAAGATCGTGGTGGCGGGCGGTTTCGGCGTGGGTAAAACCACGTTCGTCGGCGCGGTCTCGGAGATCATGCCGCTCACGACCGAGGCGGTGATGACCGACGCCAGCGCCGGCATCGACGACGTCGGTCTGGTGCCGCACAAGACCACGACGACGGTCGCGATGGACTTCGGCCGCGTCTCCCTGGACCAGGACCTGATCCTCTATCTGTTCGGTACGCCCGGTCAGCACAGGTTCTGGTTCATGTGGGACGACCTCGTACGCGGCGCCATCGGCGCCGTCGTGCTGGTCGACACGCGGCGGCTGGCGGACAGCTTCCCCGCGGTCGACTACTTCGAGGAGGCCCAGCTCCCGTTCGTCGTCGGCGTCAACGGCTTCGACGGGCAGTACCCGCACAGCGAGAACGAGGTCCGCGAGGCGCTGAGCCTCTCCGCGCACGTCCCGATCGTGCGGACCGACGCCCGCACCCGCGAGTCGGTCAAGACCACGCTCATCACGCTGGTCGAGCACGCCCTCACCATGCGGGTCGCCGTACCCGGCTGGGGCGGCCGCTGACCGAGCCCCGGCACGCGTACGCGCGCGCCGGGGCCGGCGTCCGTCAGGCGGGCAGTGCCTCGATCAGGCTCGCGCCGGCCGGCAGCGGCAGCACGCGGGAGAGCGCCAGGCCGGAGGTGGCGAGCAGCTCCGCGTACTCGCCGCGGGTGCGTTCCCTGCCACCGTGCAGGGCGAGCATCCGCAGGTCGACCTCCTTGCCGATGTGCGGGGAGTCGTCGTCGGGCAGCACCATCTCCAGCAGCAGCACCCGTCCGTCCGCGGGCATCGCCGCGCGGACGTTGCCCAGGATCCGCAGGGCGTCCTCGTCGCTCCAGTTGTGGATGATGCTCGCCAGCAGGTAGGCGTCGGCCGCGGGCACACCGGTGAAGAAGTCACCCGGCGCCAGTTCGCACCGCTCGCCGAAGCCCCGCGCCTCCAGCGACGCGCGGGCCCCCTCCACCACGTGCTCCCGGTCGAAGAGCACGCCGCGCACCGTGGGATGGGCCGCGAGCACCGCGGCGAGCAGGTGCCCGTTTCCGCCGGCCACGTCAACGAGGGTCTTCACGTCCGAGAAGTCGTAGTCCGCCGCGAGCGCCGCCCCGATCGGCACGGCCCGGGTCTCCATGTAGTCGTTGAACTCCCGCGCCGCCTCCGGACGCGCCGCCAGGTAGTCGTAGTACGGCCCGTTCCGTTCCACGAACACCGACCTGCCCCGCCGTACGGACTCGGGGAGCAGGCCGAGCGCCTGCCAGTAGCCCTCCTCCGCCATCACGCGCACGGCCGGCCGCATGCTGCCCGGTACGTCGCCGCGCATCACCTGGCCGGCCTCGGTCAGCTCGTACACGTGCGGAGCGACTGAGCGCACCACGCCTATGGCGGCGAGCTCGCGCATGACCCGGCCGAGGGCCGTGGCGTCCGCGTCGCAGAGGGCGGCCAGGTCGGTCACGCCGAGCGGGCCGGCGGCCAGGTGGTCGGCGCAGCCCAACTCGGCCATGGCGGCGAGGGCGCCGAACCGGGAGAGGCCGACGATGGCGTCCCAGACGGGCCCGGTGGAGTCGATCACTTCTTCTCCAGAACTGAGGTGGATTCGGTGGTGTGGCCGGTGCCGCCGCCCCGGACGAGGCGGCCGACCTCGGCGCGCAGCCGGACGAAGGCGTCGAGCTGCCTGGTCGCGATCTGGTCCCGGATACGGCCGAGATCGATCACCAGGTCGGCCGCGACGACCGTCGGCGACTTGGTGAGCACGACGACCCGGTCGCCGACGTACACGCTCTCGTCGATGTCGTGGGTGATCAGCAGGATCGTCATGCCGTGGTGGGCGCACACGTTCAGGACCAGGTCTTCCAGGTCCTCGCGGGTCTGCGCGTCCACGGAGCCGAAGGGCTCGTCCATGAGCAGCAGCGACGGCCGGTAGGCGAGCGCCCGCGCGATGGACACGCGCTGCTGCATCCCGCCGGACATCTCCCACGGGTACTTGTTCCCCGCGTCGGCGAGCCCGACCTGGTCGAGGGCGGCCATCGCGGCCTCCCTGCGCTGCTTGCGGTCCAAGCCCTTGCGCCGCAGCGGAAGCGCGACGTTGTTCGCCGCCGACATCCACGGGAAGAGCGACCGGCTGTAGTCCTGGAAGACGATCGCCAGGTCGTCCGGCGTCCGTTCGACCGGCTGGCCGCCGAGTGTGATGCGCCCTCCGGACGGTCTGATCAGCCCGGCGACGGAACGCAGCAGCGTGGACTTCCCGCACCCCGACGGGCCGACGACGCTGACCAGCTCGCCCTCGGCCACGGAGAGGCTCACCCCGCCCAGCACGCGGTGCGGGCCGTACGAGTGGACCAGATCGGTGATCTTGAGCACGGGACCTTCCTAGGTAGTCTGCCTGGCACCCCGGTGCCAGGCCAGCACCCGCCGTTCCACCAGCAGGAACGCGGAGTTGAGCAGGTACCCGAGCACGCCGAGCAGCACGATGCAGCCCCACATGTCCGGATAGAGGTAGCTGCGCTGGGTGTAGAGCAGCCGGTAGCCGATCCCGTCGGTGCCCGCGAAGATCTCGGCGATGACCATGAGGATCAGCGCGAGGGAGAGCGCGAGCCGCAGCCCGGCGAAGATCTTGGGCAGCGCGGACGGCAGGATGACCCGCCACAGGCGTTGGGCCGCCGACAACCCGAAGATCCGAGCGGTCTCCAGATGCTGGCGGTCCACCGTGCGCGCGCCGTCGATCGTGTTGAGCAGGATCGGCCAGATCACCCCGAAGACGATCGTGGCGAGCTGGGCCGGGGTGCCGAGCTTCAGCAGGGCCAGGAAGAACGGCACGAGCAGTGGCGGTGGAACGGCCCGGCCGAACTGGATCAGCGGGTTCACATAGTCGGACAGCCGGGGCGAGCACCCGATGGCGATCCCGGCGGCGACGCCGATGACCGCGGTGAGCAGCCAGCCGGAGAACAGCCGGGCCATGCTGGGGCCGAGGTCGGCGAGCGCGCCGTCCGTCAGCAGGAGCCGGGACGGCGGGCCGGAGAACCACATCTCGTGCATCCGCGCGAGGACGGCCGACGGGGGAGGGAAGAACGGCTGCTCCGCCGCGCGCGTGACGACCTCCCACGCCACGAGCACTACGGGCACGAGCCACAGACGGCCGAGAGCCGCGATCACCTTCATCGGGCGCCTCCCGTACGGACGTGGTGCCAGCGGAAGAGGCGGCGTTCCACCGCCACCATCACGACGTCGGCGACCAGGCCGAACAGGCCGGCCCACAGGGTGGCGGCCAGCATGAGGTCGATCCGGCTGCCGCTCGCCGCCTCGGTGATGTAGACGCCGACGCCCTCGGAGCCCCCGGCCATCAGCTCCGCGCTGATCGCCAGGATGACGGCGATGCCGGACGCGACGCGGATCCCGGTGGCGATGAACGGCGCGGCGCTGGGCAGCGCGACCCGGGCCAAAACCGGGATCGGACCGAAACCGAAACTCCGCAGCGTCTCCTTGGCGAGCGGGTCCACGTCCTTCAGGCCGTAGATCGTGTTGATCAGCACCGGCCAGGACGCCGCGTACACGATGACCGCCAGCTTCAGGTGCAGGTTGTCACTGAAGAGCAGGATCGCCAGCGGGATGACCGCGACCGAGGGGATCGGCCGGAGGAACTCGATCAGCGGGCGCACCGCCGCCTCGGCCCGGGGCAGCGTGCCGAGCAGCAGCCCGGCGGGTACGGCCAGCGCGACCGTGAGCAGCAGCCCGAGAGCCCAGACGGTGAGTGTGGCGCCGGCGTCGGCGAGGAAGTCGGGGTCGGCGACCAGGCCGGCCGCCGCGCCGAGCACCACGGACATGCGCGGCAGGAACCGGTCGTCGACCAGCCCGCTCAGCCCGACGAGCTCGGCGACGGCGAGGAACCCCGCGACGCCGGCGGCGCCGCGGAGCACTCGTGCGTAGTTCATGATCTGAGGGTCGTCTCCGTCAGCTCGCCGGAGGAGCGACCATTATGGACTTCACGTCGAAGTCGCTCTTGAGGTAGCCGTACTCCTTCATGAGGGCCGCCACCCGTTCGAGCCGGGTCTCGCTCAGGGACGTGGGGTAGGAGCCGAGGGCGATGACCGCCGCGGTGGCCGCGTCGATCTTCGTGTAATCCGGAAGGACCTCTTCCACGATCTTTCGGTCGTTCGCCACGAGTTCCTGCGCCTTTCCGAGTGCGCGCTGGAATGCGGCCATGGTTTTCGGGTATTTATTGGCGACCGATTCTGTCGTCAGCCACCCGGCGACCGGAAGGTCCTGAGTGGGGCCGGCCATCTCGTCGGAGATGATTCGTCCACCCGCCTTCGACTCCACGGTGATAAACGGCTCGACCATAGCGGCAGCATCGACCTGACCGTTTTCCAGGGCGGCCGGCATGTCCGGATAGTTCTTCTCGACGAACTGGTCCTGCGTGGCCGTCACCCCGGCCACCTTCATCTGCACCTCGGCGGTGAACTGGCTCACGTTCCTGAACGTGTTTACCGCGATCTTCTTGCCCTTGAGGTCGGCGGCCGTTTTGATCGGGGAGTCCTTTTTCACCATGATGACGAAGGCCCCGGGCGCCGCGCCGTAGCTGTCGGCGACGTACTTGAACTTGCCCGCGCCGCTCTCCTGGGCGAGGAAGGTGCCGATGTAGGCGCCGAGCGTGAGGTCGATGCTGCCGCCGAGCAGCTTCTGGATGCCGACCGCGCCGCCCGCGACGACCTCGGGCTTGATCTCGAGCCCTTCCTCCTTGAAGAAGCCCCTCTTGATCGCGACCTGCAGCGGAGCGATGTCGGGGACCGGGATTGTGCCCACGACCAGCGTGGTCTTCTCCAGTCCGCCGCCGGCCGCGGCGCCGTCCGAAGACGGTGATGAGGTCTTATCTGAACCGCCGCAGGCGGCGAGGGCCAGCATGGCCGCAACGCCGACGGCGAAGGTTCGACCCATAAGTCGCATGGAGTCTCCTTGGCATGGGAAGAGGCGCGCCCGGCCGGGGACGATGATCGCGGAAGGCGGGCGACGGGCGAGAAGCGTACAGCAGCCTAAACTTCTTAACAGGGAAGAAGTCGCCTATGTCGCCAAACTTGTCAATAAATCCACTATGTCCGATAATCGGCGGATGGCGAATTGGACCGGTTCCGCGCCAGGTCCCGGATTCGGGCGCGAGTCGCTCTCGCTGGTCCGTCCCAGGTGTCGCTCTCCGCGCTCCCTCTCCCTCGCATTCGGCGGGCCTTTGGAGCGGTCTAAAATGGCCGATCGGTTTGGTTAATTCAGCCCTTTGTGCTCAAATTGCCCCTGACTCGTGGCAGGTTTCCCGAGCGAACCCCCTGCAAAGCCCTTTTGGAAAGACCAGCGCGAGAGGTTGCGACCTGTGAGGACAGCAACGATCGAGAGCGGTCGCCGCGCCGAGCCGAGTCCGCCCGGCGAGCCGGTCGCCGGCGGTCCGCTCACCGCGAGCACATCGGAACCGGAAACCGGCAGCCACTGGGCGTTGAAGAACTGGCGCGTGCGCACCCGTCTGCTCGCGCTGATCGTGCCGCCCACCCTGATCGCGATGCTCCTCGGCGGCTTCCGTGTGTCCGGCTCCATCGCCGAGGCCGCCGAATATCAGCGGGTCCGTCAGGCGATCGAGCTGGTCGGCAGCATCGGGGCGCTCACGCACGAGCTCCAGCTCGAACGCGACATGTCCATCCGCTACGTCGCGCTCAACCGCCGCAGCGGCGCCTTCCTCTCGCCCGTACGCCGCCAGCAGGGCACCGTGGACACCGCCGTCGAGCAGGTACGGGTCAAGATGCAGGCCGCCGACGACGCCTTCGGCGGCATCGGCCGGCAGGATGTGGTCCGCGCCCGGGGCCGGCTGGGGGAGATGCCCGCCCTGCGGGAGACCGTGCTGGAGAGCCAGCTTCCGCCGCTGCCCGCGATCACCAAGTACTCCATCCTCGTCTCCGACCTGCTCCGCCTGTACGACACCGCCGCCGAGGGGGTCGTGGACGAGGAGCTCAACGCGAGCATCAAGGCGCTCGGCTCCCTCGTCCGCGCCAAGGAAGAGGTGTCCAAACAGCGGGCGCTGCTGGCCGTCGGACTGGCCCGCCAGCAGCTCGACCCCGCCGAACTGGACGCGTTCACCGCGGCCCGCGCCGGTCAGGAGAGCGAGCTCGCCGGGTTCTTCGCCGAGGCGAGCACCGCACAGCGGCAGTTCTACAGCGACACGGTGACCGGCCAGAAGATCGACCGCGCCGCGTTCCTGGCCCAGCGCGCCCTCTCCATGGCGAAGTCCGGGCGGCTGATCCGCGCGCTCGACCGCGGGTCCGACGAGCAGCGGTGGTTCGACGCGGCCAGCTTCCAGACCGACAGCATGCGCAAGGTCGGCGACGCGCTGACCGACACCATCATCGCCAAGAGCACCGCGCTGGAGCAGAAGGCCCGCTCCGGCGCCGTCTCCAACATCATCCTCGTGATCGGGCTCCTGCTGGTCGTCGTGCTCATCACCACCGTCATGGCCCGATCGCTCGTACGGCCGCTGCGCCGGCTGCGCACCGAGGCCCTGGAGATCGCCGGGCAGCGCCTGCCGGAGACCGTCCAGCGGTTGCGCGAGTCCGAGAACGCGGACGGTCCGCCACCGGTCCAGCCGCTCGGCGTCGCCTCGGCCGACGAGGTCGGCGAAGTGGCGCGGGCCTTCGACGAGGTCCACCGCGAGGCCGTCCGGCTGGCCGGCGACGAGGCGCGGCTCCGCAGCAACATCAGCGCCATGTTCGTGAACCTCTCCCGCCGTACGCAGACCCTGGTCGAGCGGCAGATCGCCCTGATCGACGGGCTGGAGCAGGGCGAGCAGGACGAGAACCGTCTCGGCAACCTGTTCAAGCTGGACCACCTGGCGACCCGCATGCGCCGCAACAGTGAGAACCTGCTGGTCCTCGCGGGCCAGGAGCCGGCCCGCCGGTGGAGCCGGCCGGTCGAGGTCACCGACGTCGTACGCGCCTCCCTCTCCGAGGTCGAGGGCTACGAGCGCGTCGTGATCAACGTGCCGTCCGAGGTCGCGCTCGCCGGACAGGCCGTCAACGACGCCATCCACCTGCTCGCCGAGCTCGTCGAGAACGCGCTCTCCTTCTCCTCACGCGACACGCGGGTCATCGTCTCGGGCAACCGCATCGACGGCGGCGGCGTGATGATCTCGATCACCGACTCGGGCATCGGCATGGCCCAGGAGGAGATCTCCCAGGCCAACTGGCGGCTGGCCAACCCGCCCGTCGTGGACGTGTCCGTGTCCCGGCGGATGGGCCTCTTCGTGGTCGGCCGCCTCGCGCTGCGCAACGGCATCCGCGTGCAGCTCCGGCCGCACGACAGCGGCGGGCTCACCGCGATGGTGCTGCTGCCGGAGTCCCTCGTCGGGCACCACGAGCCTCCCGCCCAGTCGCACGCCGGCGCCTTCGCGGGCGCGATGGCCGGGCACGCCGCCGCGTACGCCGCGCCGCAGGAGGCCGGCGTGTGGGGCGCGCCGCCCGACCCGTCCGCCTGGGCCGGCCCGCCCGACCAGCCCTCCTGGAGCGGCCCGATCGACCCCTCTCCCTGGTCCGCCGCCTCAGGCGGCGGACCAGGCGAGCGGTCCGACGTGGTCTCCGGCGGCTGGCAGCCGCCCGGCGCCGCGATACCGCCCCAGGACACCCCGATCCGGATGCGGCCCAGGCGCGACCTCGGCGCCGAGGACGCCACCGGGCCGCTGCCCGCGCTGTCCGACCTGCCCATGGAGGCGGAGCCCGAGGAGTTCCTGCCGATCTTCGCCTCGGTGGAGTCGGCCTGGTTCCGCCGGACGCCCACGTCCGAGGACGACCCGGAATGGGGACGCCAGGAGAACGTGGAGGCGGGCTGGCAGGCCGCCGACGCCGCGGTGCGCCAACCGGCCTCCGAGGGGAGCACCTCCTCCGGCCTGCCCAAGCGGGTTCCGCGGGCCAACCTCGTCCCCGGCACCGCCGGCACCGCCGGCACCTCCGGCACCGCCGCTTCCGGCGGCCCGGTGGCCTCCCCGCCGCCCGCCCTGTCCGCCGACCGCGTACGCAGCCGGCTCTCCAGCCTGCAGCGCGGCGTACAGCAGGGACGCGCGGTGGCCCGAGGCGAACTGAGCGAGGACCAGGGATATCCCGGCCCGACCAATGTGGAGGACGCATGAGAGAGATGAGCCAGGGGGCTCGCGGCATCAACTGGCTGATCAGTGACTTCGTGGGGTCGGTCCCCGGAGTCGCGCACGCGGTGGTGGTGTCGGCCGACGGCCTGCCGCTGGCGTTCTCCGACGGCTTCCCCCGGGACCGGGCCGACCAGCTCGCCGCGGTCTCCGCCGGCTTGATCAGCCTGACCCAGGGCGCCTCGCGCGTGTTCGAGGGCGGCGCGGTCAACCAGACGGTGGTCGAGATGCAGCGCGGGCTACTACTGATCATGTCCATCAGCGACGGCTCGTGTCTCGCCGTGCTCGCGTCCGCGGACTGCGACATGGGTCTGGTGGCCTACCAGATGACGCTGCTGGTGGATCGTGCGGGACAGGTGCTCACGCCCGCCGTACGTGCCGAGCTCCAGGCCTCAAACCCGAGGGGCTGAGCATGGACCAATGGGGGCAGCCGTACGGCGGTGCCCCGCTTCCCCAGGAGCCCTCCTCGCCGGTGCGCCCGTACACCGTCACGGGAGGCCGCACGGCTCCCCGCATGCAACTCGCCCTGGAGGCCCTGGTCTCCTCGGCCACGTCCACACACCTCGATCTTTCCGGCCGCCCGCCGGAATACCGCGCGATCAGCTCCTTGTGCCGCCAGGTGAGATCGGTGGCGGAGGTCTCGGCGCTGCTGCGGATCCCGCTGGGGGTCGTCCGCGTGGTGATCGCGGACATGGTGGCCGAGGGCCTGGTGCACGTGCACCAGCCCCAGTTGGACGCGGGCAAGCCGGATCTGAACTTGCTTGAAAGGGTGCTCAGTGGACTTCGCAGGCTCTAGCCAAGGCTCTCAGCGGAGCCTGACCTCGACGAAGATCGTGGTGGCCGGCGGTTTCGGTGTGGGAAAGACCACGTTCGTCGGGGCGGTCTCGGAGATCGTGCCGCTCACGACCGAGGCGGTGATGACGGACGCGTCCAAGGACATCGACGACGTCGGCCTGGTGCCGCACAAGACCACGACGACGGTCGCGATGGACTTCGGCCGGGTCTCCCTGGACCAGGACCTGATTCTTTACCTGTTCGGCACGCCCGGTCAGCACCGGTTCTGGTTCATGTGGGACGACCTCGTACGCGGTGCGATCGGGGCGGTGGTCCTGGTCGACCCGCGGCGGCTGGCGGACAGCTTCCCCGCGGTCGACTACTTCGAGGAGGCCCGGCTCCCGTTCGTCGTCGGCGTCAACGGCTTCGACGGGCTGTACAGCCACTCGGAGGAGGAGCTGAGAGAGGCGCTCACGATCTCCTCCCGGGTCCCCGTCGTACGGACCGACGCCCGCAACCGGGAGTCGGTCAAGAGCACGCTCATCACGCTGGTCGAGCACGCGCTCACCACCCACGTCGGCAGCCGCGGCGGCTGGTGACACCCCACGCTCGCGGCGCGCGGCCCGCCCCCGGCGCCGACGCCGGGGACCGGCCGCGCGATCCCGGCTCGGGCACGCATCCCGTACGTGCGGCTAGTCTGGGGGGCGAGCTCTTTACCGTCCACTCGCTTCGAGGCTGGCCAAACACGTGTTCGAGACGCTTTCCGACCGGCTGACTTCGGTCTTCTCCTCCCTGAGGTCCAAGGGCAGGCTTTCCGACGCCGACATCGACGCGACCTGCCGCGAGATCCGCATCGCCCTGCTCGAGGCGGACGTCGCGCTGCCGGTGGTCAAGGCATTCGTCGCCCAGGTCAAGGAGCGGGCGCGCGGAGTCGAGGTCTCCCAGGCACTGAACCCCGCCCAACAGGTCGTCAAGATCGTCAACGACGAGCTGATCGAGATCCTGGGTGGCGAGACCCGGCGGCTCCGCTTCGCCAAGAACCCGCCGAGCGTCATCATGCTGGCGGGTCTGCAGGGTGCCGGTAAGACGACCCTCGCGGGCAAGCTCGCCAGGTGGCTGCGCGACCAGGGGCACACGCCGCTGCTCGTCGCCTGCGACCTGCAGCGCCCCAACGCGGTCCAGCAGCTCGCCGTGATGGCCGAGCGCGCGGGCGTCGCGGTTTACGCGCCCGAGCCCGGCAACGGCGTCGGCGACCCCATCGCCGTCGCCCGGCAGTCGCTCGACCACGCCAGGCGGCAGCAGCACGACATCGTCGTCATCGACACCGCCGGCCGCCTGGGCATCGACCAGGAGATGATGAAGCAGGCCGCGGACATCCGCGACGCGGTCACCCCCGACGAGGTGCTGTTCGTCGTCGACGCCATGATCGGCCAGGACGCGGTGAGCACCGCCCAGGCGTTCATGGACGGCGTCGGCTTCGACGGCGTCGTGCTGACCAAGCTCGACGGCGACGCCCGCGGCGGCGCCGCGCTGTCGGTGCGGCACATCACCGGCCGTCCGATCATGTTCGCGTCCACCGGCGAGAAGATCGAGGACTTCGACGCCTTCCACCCCGACCGCATGGCCGGCCGGATCCTCGACATGGGTGACATCCTCACCCTGATCGAGCAGGCGCAGAAGACCTTCGACGAGGCCGAGGCCGCCAAGATGGCGGGCAAGCTCGCCTCCGGTGAGGGCTTCACGCTCGACGACTTCCTCGAGCAGATGATGATGGTCCGCCGCATGGGCCCGATCAAGAACCTGCTCGGCATGATGCCCGGCATGGGGCAGATGCGCGACCAGCTCAACCAGGTCGACGACAAGGACCTCGACCGCATCGCGGCGATCATCCGGTCGATGACGCCGGGTGAGCGGCAGGAGCCCAAGATCATCAACGGCTCGCGCCGGGCCCGCATCGCCAAGGGCTCCGGTGTCACGGTCACCGAGGTGAACAACCTCGTCGTCCGCTTCTTCGACGCGCAGAAGATGATGAAGCGCATGTCCCAGGGCCTGGGCATCCCCGGCCTGCCGGGCAAGGGCAAGGCGCAGAAGGCGCAGAAGGCCAAGAAGGGCCGCAGGGTCAGCGGCGACCCCCGCAAGGCCGGGCAGGGCAAGCCGCCCGCCGAGCCCGCCGCCGACATGGGCGGCGCGCCGGGGCTCGGCGCGCTCGGCCGGCTGGGCGCCGGTCAGCTCCCGCCGGGGCTGGAGCTGCCTCCGGGGTTCGACCCGTCCAAGCTGAAGTTCCCCAAGCAGTGACCCCGGCCGGGGCGCGTCGCTGATCGCGTCCTCGGGTGGCCGTCCCGGATCGCCGGGCCGGCCACCGAGACGGCCGGCGGGGCCCCGTCAGAGCTTGGTTCCCGGCTCCATCGGCCGGACGTCGATCTTCCCGTCGCCGCAGACCTCGGCGGCGAAGGGGATCTCCAGGTGCGCCACCTCGTCCGGCGGGATGATCATCAGCCGGGCCGAACGGGGACAGGAGGACTCCGTCCCGGACGGCACCACGGTCCAGTGCAGGCGCGCGTGCGCCCCCGCTCCCGGCCGCAGCGTCACGCGGCGCGGCTGGACGGACTCCCTGCGGGTCCTGGTCCGCAGGGCGTCCCCGTTGCCGTCGATCATGATCAGGCCGACGAATCCGTAGACCCAGCAGGTTCGGCTCCCGGTGTTGGTGAGCACCAGCGGCGCGTACCGCTGTCCCGCGCCCGCGTCGGTCGTGCCGACGCGCGCCTTCAGCGTGCCGGTACGGCATCGCCCGGCCGGCGCGGAGGCGAGGGCGGCGGCGGGGGCCGCCGGGGGAGCGGCGTGCGCCGCCGGGGCGGAGGCGTCCGCGGGCCCCACGGACCCGGGCGCGGCCGGGAGGCCCGAAGTCATGGCCGCCGCGGCCGCCGCGGACGGGATGTCGGAGCGCTCGGAGGAGCCGGACGCCCGGGAAGCCGCGGAGCCGCAGGCGGCGGAGAGCAGGAGGCCGGCCGCCACCGCCGAGGCGGCCGCCGCGCGGGAGGTGCGGTTGATTCGCTGCATGTCATGTTCGATGCCTGGCTGCGGCGTTTTGTTCAGCGCTTTCTCCAGGTCCGCAACCGGCTGGGGTGACGCCGAGCACCCTGGATCGTCTGGCAGAATGTCATGTTGGAACATCGTGGCCAGGCGGGTGCCCTCTCACCCCCGCCGGTCGCGCCTGTCCCTCGAGCGGGTTCCCATCGTGCCCCACTCGATGTGACACCGCTCACTCGCGCTCTGAAGCAGGAGAGACCACACCCGTGGCAGTCAAGATCAAGCTCAAGCGGCTCGGCATGATCCGCAACGCGCAGTACCGCATCGTCGTCGCCGACAGCCGCACCAAGCGTGACGGCCGTGCGATCGAGGAGATCGGTCTGTACCACCCGAAGGAGAACCCCTCGCGCATCGAGGTCAACTCCGAGCGGGCGCAGTACTGGCTGGGCGTCGGCGCGCAGCCGACCGACCCGGTCCTGAAGCTCTTCAAGCTCACCGGCGACTGGCAGCAGTTCAAGGGCGAGCCCGCTCCGGCGCCGCTCCTGGTCGCCGAGCCGAAGCCCGACCGTCACGCCCTCTACGAGGCCGCGGCCAAGGAGGCGCTGTCCGCTGACACCGCCGGCGCCGCCACCACGCCCAAGAAGGCCAAGAAGACCGTGAAGGCCGACGAGGCCGCCGACGTCACCGAGGCCCCGGCCGGCGAGGAGAAGTCGGAAGGCGAGGCCTGAGGTGCTCGAGGAGGCCCTCGAGCACCTGGTCAAGGGCATCGTCGAGCATCCTGACGATGTCCGGGTTCGCGCTCGCCGCATCCGCACCGGGCGCGTCCTCGAGGTCCGGGTCCATCCCGACGACCTCGGCAAGGTCATCGGTCGCGGGGGCCGTACGGCCAAGGCGTTGCGCACCGTCGTGAACGCGCTTGCCGACGGCAATTACGTCCGGGTCGACCTGGTCGACCTGAACGAGGCCCGTTAAGAAGAACCTCACAGCCGGGGGACCCTCGCCAGGGGGTCCCCCGGCTTGCTTTCCGGCACGATCGAAGGAAGACGAGAAGTGCAGCTAGTCGTTGGCAGGATCGGCCGACCGCACGGGGTCCGCGGTGAGGTCACCGTCGAGGTGCGCACCGACGACCCGGAGCTGCGCTTCGCCCCGGGAACGGCTCTCGCCACCGACCCCGCCTCCGCCGGGCCGGTGGAGGTCGAGGGCGCCCGCTGGCACAAGGACATCCTGCTGCTCAGCCTGGTCGGCGTGGACGACCGCGACGCCGCCGAGGCGCTGCGCGGGACGCTGCTCGTGATCGACTCGGCCGACGTGCCGCCGTCCGAGGACCCCGACGAGTTCAGTGACCACCAGCTCATCGGGCTCTCCGTGGTCACCGCGGGCGGCGATCCGGTGGGCGAGGTCGCCGACGTGCTGCATCACGGCCAGGACCTGCTCGTCGTGCGCCGCCCGTCCCGCGGCGAGGCGTACGTGCCGTTCGTCAAGGCGCTGGTCCCCGAGATAGACCTGGAGAAGGGCGTGCTCGTGGTGGACGCGCCTCCCGGGCTGCTGGACCTCGACGAGGCCGAGTAAATGCGCGTCGACGTCATCTCGATCTTCCCGGAGTACTTCGCTCCGCTGGACGTCTCGCTCATGGGCAAGGCGCGCGACCGCGGCATCCTCGACATCCACCTCCACCAGCTCCGCGACTGGACGCACGACGTGCACCGGACCGTGGACGACACGCCGTACGGCGGCGGGCCCGGCATGGTGATGAAGCCCGAGGTCTGGGGTGAGGCGATCGACGTGGTCATCGCCGAGGCCCTCGCCGGGGCAGCCGACGCCGCCGGACCGTCCGTGCCGGGTGCCGGGGAAGCGCGTGCCGGCCTGGGTGTCCCGGGAGAAGCCGGGGATGAGGCGGCGCACGAGGGCCTCCTCCTGCCGCGGATGATCGTGCCGACGCCGAGCGGGCGGCCGTTCACCCAGGAAGTGGCGCTGGAGTACGCCAAGGAGCCCTGGCTGCTGTTCGCCCCGGCCCGCTACGAGGGCATCGACTCCCGCGTCATGGCCGAGTACGGCTCCCGCCTGCGGGTGGACGAGGTGAGCATCGGCGACTACGTCCTCGCCGGCGGCGAGGCGGCCGTGCTGGTCATGGTCGAGGCCGTCGGCCGGCTGCTGCCCGGCGTGCTCGGCAACGCGGCCTCGGTGGCGGACGACTCGTTCGCGCCGGGCGCGATGGAGAACCTGCTCGAAGGTCCCGTCTACACCAAGCCGCCCTCCTGGCGCGGCCACGACGTGCCGGAGATCCTCCTGTCCGGGCACCACGGGAAGATCGCCCGCTGGCGTCGCGACGAGGCGCTGCGCCGTACGGCGGCGAAGCGGCCCGAGCTGCTCGCCCGGCTCGACCCGGAGGGCCTCGACAAGCGCGACCGGCAGGTTCTCGACGAGATCCGCGGGCGGGCGGACACGTCCGGAGGTTGACCGATGGGCGCTTCGTTTCGCGTGACGGCCGAAGATATGGCAGACTGAATCGCTGCTGCCGACTTCACCGTGGCGGCACACGGCCGGGTGGAGATCCGGCCCCCAAGACGTATCAAGCCAAGCGCGCGTGTCCCCCTCGTCGTCGAGCCAGACTCGGCCGGGTGGACCTCCGTGCGCCCATGTCAATGAGGAACCGCTGTCATGCACACGCAGATCCAGGAGCTCGAGAAGGCTGCCCTCCGCAGCGACGTACCGGCTTTCCGTCCGGGTGACACGCTGGAGGTCCACGTCCGCGTCGTCGAAGGCAACCGGTCCCGTATCCAGGTGTTCAAGGGCTTCGTCCTTCGCCGCCAGGGTGGCGGTGCCCGCGAGACCTTCACTGTCCGCAAGATCAGCTACGGCGTCGGCGTCGAGCGCACCTTCCCGGTGCACAGCCCGGTCATCGAGAAGATCGTGGTCGTGACCCGCGGTGACGTCCGTCGCGCCAAGCTGTACTACATGCGCGACCTGCGCGGTAAGGCCGCCCGCATCCGCGAGAAGCGCGACGCCGCTCCGGCCGCCAAGTAAGGCGATCGACATGATGGCCCGTACCCCAGGGGTGCGGGCCATTTTCTTTTCCGTGCCTATGTCGCGTCGGCGACGGTCACGGTCAGGGACATCATCTAGGCTCGACAGCGATGACTAGCGAGACGCCGGATGCGGGCACGCGCCGCTCGGCCGAGGACGGGGTGGACGTGGTCGCGGAAGACACCCAGCAGGCAGCCGGAGACGGCAAGGAGAAGAAGAGCTCCTTCTGGAAGGAGCTGCCGGTTCTCATTGTGGTCGCCCTCGTGCTGGCCTTGCTCATCAAGTCCTTCGTGGTCCAGGCGTTCTACATCCCGTCCGAGTCGATGGAGAACACCCTGCTGGTCAACGACCGGGTCCTGGTCAACAAGCTCGTCTACCACGTGCGCGACATCGAGCGCGGCGACACGGTGGTCTTCTCCGGGGTCGATTCCTGGGAGGGCGAGGTGCCCCAGGAAAAGCCGTCGAATCCCGTCGCCGGGTTCTTCCGCTGGGTCGGCACCTCGTTCGGGCTGATCCCGGGCGAGAAGGACTACATCAAGCGGGTCATCGGGGTCCCCGGCGACACGGTGAAGTGCTGCGACGTCCAGGGACGGATCACCGTCAACGGGACGCCGATCGACGAGAAGTCCTACCTCTATCCCGGCGACGCGCCCTCGCTGTCGAACTTCGAGGTCAAGGTGCCGGAGGGGCGGCTCTGGGTGATGGGCGACCATCGGTCCGTCTCGCTGGACTCGCGGTCCCACCAGGGCGACCCGGGCGGCGGCACCATCCCCATCGAGCAGGTGATCGGCCGGGCGTTCGTCATCGTGTGGCCGTTCGACCGGGCCAAGGTCCTGCCGATCCCCGAGACCTTCAACCAGCCCGCGCTGCACGCCGTCGGAGCGTTGGGCGACGACGCCGCGCCGGCGCTCCTGGGCTTCGTGGGTGCCGTCCCTCTCGTGGCTCTTAGACGTCGCCTACGCGCAAGGCGGTAACCTGCCGCAGGTGACCATGACCGAAGAGAAGGATCCCCCCGCCAGGAAGTCTTCCGGCTGGCGCGACTCCATCCTGTTCACCCTCGGCGGCATCGTTGTGGCCGTGCTCGTGCACCTGTTCGTGATGCAGTCGTTCTACATCCCGTCCGGGTCGATGGAGAACACGCTGCTGATCAACGACAGGGTCGCGGTGAACAAGCTCGCCTACGTCCTCGGAGATGTGGAGCGCGGCGACATCGTGGTCTTCAAGGGGTGGGACGGCGAGGACACCATCAAGCGGGTGATCGGCGTCGGCGGCGACACGGTGAAGTGCTGCGACGCCAAGCGCCGGATCACGGTGAACGGGACGCCGCTCGACGAGGAGAACGTTTACCTCTATCCCGATGTCTATCCGTCCAAGCAGCGGTTCGAGGTGAAGGTCCCCCCGGGCCGGGTCTGGTTGATGGGCGACCATCGGAACAACTCCCGAGACTCGCGTGAGTACATCGACGATCCATACAAGGGCACCATCTCCGAAGACGACCTGGTCGGCCGGGCGTTCATCCGGTACTGGCCGTTCTCCCGGTTCGGCCTCCTCTCGCGGCCGGAGACGTTCTCCAAGGTCCACTGATCGGCGGCGTCGTGCCTCTCGGCCGCTGCCGTACCGCCCGGACGGAATGGGGCGTACGCTGCTGTTCGTCATGACAGTTGCGTATCGCCCGCGGCCGAGCGTCGTCCGGCGGGATTCGGGACTTTACGGCTACGAGCGGGCACTGACCCGGCGAGGGTTCACGCCGGTCGCCGGCGTGGACGAGGCCGGGCGCGGCGCCTGCGCCGGACCGCTGGTCGTGGCCGCGGTCGTCCTCGGACGCGAGATCGACGGGCTGAGCGATTCCAAGCTGCTCACGCCCGCCAGGCGCGAGCGGCTGTTCGACCTGATCGAGGCCAGGGCGCGGGCGGTGAGCGTCGTCGTCATCCCGCCCGAGGAGATCGACGCCCGTGGGCTGCACAGGAGCAACGTCGACGGCATGCGCCGCGCCGTCGCGGGCCTCGGCATGGACGTGGGGTACGTGCTGATCGACGGCTTCCCCGTGCCGGGTCTGCCCGCGCCGTCGCTGGCGATCTGGAAGGGAGATCAGGTGGCCGCGTGCGTCGCGGCGGCCTCGATCGTGGCGAAGGTGACTCGGGACCGGCTGATGCGCTCTCTGGACGACGCCCATCCCGAGTACGGCTTCGCGATACACAAGGGATACGTGACGCCGGGCCATCGGAAGGCGCTGGCCGCGCACGGTCCCATCTCGCAGCACCGGTTCTCCTTCGTGAACGTCACCGGGACGCGCATGGGCGTCACCGTCGTGGTCGGTCGCGGTCTGACCGGGGAGGACGGGGAGATGCGAGAGAATGGAGCGGAGGCCGGTGTCGTCTGACCACGCGGCCTTGGTGGGGTGCGAAACAGGAGGACCGGAATGAGCGCAGAGGATCTCGAAAAATACGAGACCGAGATGGAGTTGCAGCTCTACCGGGAGTACCGCGACGTGGTCGGGCTCTTCACCTACGTCGTCGAGACCGAGCGGCGCTTCTATCTCACCAACTCCGTCGATCTCGACGTACGCACCGCTGAGAACGGCGACGTCTTCTTCGACGTGAAGATGCAGGACGCCTGGGTCTGGGACATGTACCGGCCGGCCAGGTTCGTCAAGAACGTCCGGGTTGTGACGTTCAAGGACGTCAACGTCGAAGAACTGGCCAAGCCGGACCTCGAGATGCCCAAGGAGGGCTTCTCCAGCTGACGACCGCTCCGTCGGCCCGGCATGGCCGCCACGGAGGGCACCCTGTGCGGGGCCGGCCACGGCCCCGCACAGGGTGCGGCCACGGCCCCGCACGCGGGCGGCTCCTGCGTCGCCTGAGGCCTCATGCGGCGGCCCGATCCGCGGTCGGTAGCAGGCGAACCTGGCCGAGTCCGAGCAGCAGGAGGGGGTCCAGGTAGGCGCTCCCGCGCAGCAGGCCCCAGTGCAGGCAGGGGACCGGGCAATGGCCGGGAAGATTCTCGGCGACGCCCAACGGGGTGCCGCTTTCCACGGCCTGGCCAGGGCGGACCGAGGCTCGGACAGGCAGGTACGTGGTTCGTAACCCGTCCGGGTGGATCACGGTCACGACTCCGCGCCCGGCCAGTTCGCCGGCGTATCCGACAACGCCTGGACCGGCGGAACGGACCGTCTCGCCGGGCAGGGCCTGGATGTCCACCCCGCGATGCCCGGCCAGCCACCGTTCCGGGGGTGGCTGGAACCGCCGGACCAGAACGGGGCGGCCCGACAGCGGCCACCGCCACCGGGGCGGGTCTCCCACGTCGCGAGCCGAGGCCGACCCCGGCGGCCGTGACCACGATGACCATGAGGGCGGCCACGGTGCGGATGAGGATGGTGCCCGCGACCACAGTGCCCGCGACCATGTCAGTGGCCGTGGCCATGGTGACCAAGGTGGCCATGACGGCGATGAGGACGACGGTGCCCACAGGAGAAGGGTCGTCATCACGGTCAGTAGGCGCATGGAAGCAGCGTGGCATCGGCATGTGCTGCCCTGTCCAGCCGAACCGCGTTCTGTGGACAACGCGGATATCGATGGCGTAGTCGCCGGCAGTCAGGCGCGGGGGTGGGCCTGCCGGTAGACCTTGCGCAGCCGTTCGATCGAGACGTGCGTGTAGATCTGGGTGGTGGCCAGGGACGCGTGGCCGAGCATCTCCTGGACGGTGCGCAGGTCCGCTCCGCCCTCCAGGAGGTGGGTGGCGGCGGTGTGCCGCAGTCCGTGCGGTCCCATGTCGGGGGCGTCCTCGAGCTCGGCGAGTCGAGCGTGCACGACCCTCCGGACAGTGCCCTGGTCGATCCGGCCGCCGCGCGCTCCGAGGAACAGGGCGGGTCCGCTGCCCTCGCGGAGCAGCGACGGCCTCCCGCGTACGCACCAGGCGTCCAGGGCGCGGAGGGCGGGCAGGCCGAACGGTACGACCCGCTCCTTGCGTCCCTTGCCGAGGACACACACGGTGTTGCGGCCGCGGTCCACGTCGTCCACATCGAGTCCGCACAGCTCGCCGACCCGCATGCCCGTGGCGTAGAGCAGTTCGAGCATCGCGATGTCCCGCAGCTCTTTGGGACCGTCGACGGCTCGGCGCGTCCCGGTTCGCTCCGCCTGCGGCGTCCCGCGATCTTCGCGGTTGCCAGTGCGGCGGACCCCCAGGACAGGCACCGACTCGTCGGCGGCCGGCTCCACGGACGCGGGGACGTGGGCGCCGCCGGGGGCTGTGGCGGGTGGGGAAGCGGCCGGCGGTGTCTCGGTGGGCGAGGACAGCCGTCCCCGGGTCGCGTCGTTCCGGTCCAGCAGCGCCCTGGCCTCGTCCTGATCGAGGACGACGGGCAGGCGACGGGGCGACTTGGCCGTGCCCAGGAGCAGGCCGGGGTCGGTCGCCGTCCAGCCACGGCGATGGCAGAAGGCGGTGAAGACGCGCGCGCAGGCGGAGCGACGTGCCAGCGTCGCTCGCGAGCGCCCGGCCTGATGCTGCCCGCCGAGCCACTCGCGAAGGACGGTGATGTCCAGAGCGTCGAGCGAGTCGTGTCCTGTCGCGCGGAGATGTCCGAGCAACGCGGTGACATCCCCCATGTACGCGCGAACGGTGTGCGGGGAGAGGTCCCGCTCCACCCGCAGGTGCCGTTCGAACTCGGCAAGCACGCTCTCGAACGCCCCGCTCGGGCTGGGGAGAGCACCGGATCTCGCGCCGTCGGCCATGCGGCTCATGGTAGACAGCCGCCCCGTCCGTGATCTCGGTCACCTGATTCATCCGTCCGGTTCGTGGCGCAGCCGCCAACCGCGGTCGCCGTGTTCCACGAAACCGGCGACGGCGAGCGCGCCGAGGCAGCTCAACGTGGTGGAGAGGTCCACTCCCGCGGAGACCGCGATCGCCGCGGGGCCGGTGCCCACGCGGGTGGGAACCGCTTCCAGCACCCGCCTGGTCTCGTCGTTCAGCGCATCTCGTGGATGGGCGGGGCCGCGCCGTACGAGGGCGAGGTCGCCGCCGATGGCCCCGACGAGTTCGGTGATCTCCTGCACCGAGGTCACGCACACGGCGCGTCCCTGCCGGATGAGATCGTGGCAGCCCTCGGACACCTCCACGGTGATCGGCCCGGGGACCGCCATCAGATGCCGGTTCAACTCGTTGGCGTGGGTCGCGGTGTTCAGCGCCCCGCTGCGGACGGCCGCCTGAACCACCACGGTGCCCCGGGACAGCGCGGCGATCAGACGGTTTCTGACCAGGAAGCGCGGCCGCGTCGGACGGGAGCCCATGGTGACCTCGCTGACCACCACGCCCTGGGACCGCACCACCTGGAACAGGTCCTGATGGGCCGTGGGGTAGCAGACGTCCGTGCCGCAGGCGAGGACGACGACGGTCGGCATCCCGCTCGCCAGCGCGCCACGATGGGCCGCCGCGTCGATGCCGTACGCACCGCCGCTGATCACGGTCCACCGCCTGTCTCCGAGCCCGGAGGCCAGCTCGGACGCCACCTGCACGCCGTACGCCGTGGCCGCCCGGGCCCCGACGATGGCGACGGAGCGAAGGCAGGCGAACCGCAGGTTGACCGTGCCGTGGAGCCACAGCCCGTACGGGCGGCGGTCGCCGAGGTCGTCGAGCTGGGTGGGCCACTCCGGATCGCCGGGAACGACCAACCGGGCGCCCTGCTCGCGCCCTTCGGCGAGGTCGCGAACGGGGTCGGCGTAGCGGGCCGCCCACGACGCGGCGAGCCGATCCAGCGCGGGCGGACGGCCCGCGGCCCGGGCACGGTTGATCTCCTCAGAGACGAACTCGGCGGCGAGGACGCCGCGGCGTGCCTGATCCGCCGCCGCCACGGCGCCGTAGCGCGCGATCAGCCTGCCCATCACCTGATCGCCGGGCTCGGCCATCCGCATGATGGCGACGCGGGCCAGGAGCTCCGCTTCCGGGACGTCGTCCGTCCGGACGTCGTGGGCGAGGTCGGCGACCATCAGTCCGCCCCCAGCCACATCGCGAGAGCGGCCGACGTGTCGGACTCGTCGGGGCGGTCCTTGCCCGCCAGATCGGCGATCGTCCAGGCCACCCGGAGGACTCGATCGACACCGCGAGCGCTCAGCGTGCCGAGATCGAGGCCCCTGTGCAGGGGGGTGAGCGCACTGACGGGCAGCCGGAAGTCGGTGTGCAGCGCCGCCGAGCCGACCTCCGCGTTGTTGCGCCAGGGCGTGCCCGCCAGGCGGTTGAGCGCCCGCTCGCGCGCCGACCGCACTCGCTCGGCGACGGTCGTGCTCGACTCGGCGACATGCCGGTCCGCCATCAGCTCGGCGCGGGTGGCGCGGGCGACCCGCACCTTCACGTCGATCCGGTCGAGCAGTGGACCCGAGAGCCTGGCCAGATAGCGCCTGCGTGCGGTGGGCGTGCAGCGGCAGCGGTGGCCGGGCATGCCCGCCGCGCCGCAGGGACACGGGTTGGCGGCGAGTACGAGCATGAACTGGGCGGGGAACGTCACCGTGCCGGCCGCGCGGGCCACCGTCACCTGGCCGGACTCGAGAGGCTGGCGCAGCGAGTCGAGGACGCCGGTCGAGAACTCCGGCGCCTCGTCCAGGAAGAGGACCCCCTGGTGGGCGAGGGACACCGCGCCGGGCCGTACGAGACCGCTGCCTCCGCCCACGACGGCCGCGACCGTGGCGGTGTGGTGCGGCGCCACGAAGGGTGGCCGGTCAAGCAACGGCCGGTCGGGCGGCAGCGTGCCCGCCACGGAGTGGATCGCCGTGACCTCCAGCGCCTGCGCGCGCTCCAGAGGCGGGAGGAGCGTCGGCAGCCGCTCGGCCAGCATGGTCTTGCCGGTGCCGGGAGGGCCGAGCATCCACAGGTTGTGACCGCCGGCCGCGCACACCTCCAGCGCCTTGCGCCCGGTGGCCTGGCCCGCGACGTCGCGGAGGTCGAGACGGGGACGGCCGTCTTCGCCGTCGCTCTCGCCCGCGCGCGGCGCGTCGCCGGGCGCCGGCGAGGGCCCCGCGATCGCCACCGGCAGCCGGCGCGGCTCGTCCTCGCGGAGCCGCTCCACCAGCTCGGCCAGGCTCTCCGCGGGCACCACGGTGAGCTCGGGGACGAGCGCCGCCTCGGTCGCGTTCAGCGCGGGCACGACGATCGTGCGGGCGCCGGCCCGCGCCGCGGCCAGGGCGGCGGGGAGCACGCCGCGCACCGGGCGGACCCTGCCGTCCAGTCCCAGCTCGCCGAGGAAGAACGGCTGGGCGATGCGGTGCGCGGGGACCGCCCCCGCGGCGCCGAGTACGGCGATCGCGATGGCGAGGTCGAAGATCGAGCCTCGTTTGGGGAGGCTGGCGGGGGACAGGCTGACGGTGATCCGCGCGTCCGGCCACCCGAAACGGCTGTTGAGCAGGGCGGACCTGACCCGGTCACGGGCCTCGCTGATGGCGGTGTCCAGCAGGCCGATGAGATGCGTTCCCGCCAGCCCGCGGCCGACGTCCGCCTCGACCTCGACCATGTGCCCGGTGACGCCGATCAGTGTGACGCACCGGGTGCGTGCCACGGCCATGTCAGACCACCCCGCGCTCGTGCCGGATGGCGAAGTCGCCGGCGAACCGCTCCAGGGCGATCACGTCAACCCGTACGGATTCGAAACGCTCGTCCTGCTCGGCCAGCCAGCGGGCGGCGAGTGCCCGCAGGCGGTGGAGTTTCGCCTGGCCGATCGCTTCATAGGCCGTGCCGTGGCTGCGCCCTGAGCGAGTCTTGACCTCGACGACGACCAGCGCGCGGCCGTCCCGCGCCACGATGTCGATCTCGCCGGCCTTGCACCGCCAGTTGCGGGCGAGGACGGAAAAGCCCCTGGATCTCAGAAACTCCGCGGCGAGCTCTTCGCCCTGCCTGCCCAGTTCGTCTTTGGCCGCCATGGGACCACCTCCGGTCCCAGACGTTCGCTCATCCGGGCCGGGCGCCGAGGGCGGCTAGGCCGATCTGTGGAAACTCCTCGGCCTGTGGACAACGGCTCGTCGAGTGGACAACGGCCCGTCCGGGGAGCGCGTCAAGCCCGTCGCAGGGCGCTCGCGGCCTGGACGGTGTGCGCCAGCAGGAGAGCGGTCGTCACCGGCCCCACGCCACCCGGCACCGGTGTCAGCGCCCCGGCCTTCTCGCCGGCGGAGGCGGCGTCCACGTCCCCGACCAGCCCGCCGTCCTCGGTGGGGTTGGTGCCCACGTCGACGACCACGGCGCCCGGCGCGACGTGGTCGGCCGTGATCAGCCCGATCCGGCCGGCCGCGGCCACCACTACGTCGGCCGCGGAGGTGACCGCCGCGAGATCCCTCGTACGAGAATGGCACACGGTCACCGTGGCGTTCCGGTCCAGCAACAGATGGGCGGCGGGTTTGCCCACCACGGTGGAGCGGCCCACCACAGCCACGTGCCGGCCGGCCAGGTCGACCCCGTGATGCTCCAGGATCCGTACGACGGCTTCGGCCGTCGCCGGGGCGAACGCGGGCAGACCGGCGGCCAGCCGCCCCAGGGAGAGGGGGTTGGCGCCGTCCACGTCCTTGTCGAAGCGGATCGCGAGCGCCATCTCCTGGGCGTCGACTCCCGGCGGCAGGGGGGTCTGCAGGATGATGCCGTGGACGCGATCGTCGGCGCTGAGGGCGTCGAGCGTGCGGCGGATCTCCGGGCCGGTCGCCTCCTGGCCGAGGTCCACGATGTCGCAGGTGATGCCCACCTGTTCGGCGGCACGCGCGATCGAGCGGACGTACCAGGCGCTGGACTCGTCGGCGGTGGCGACGACGACGGCGAGCGTCGGCGCGGTCCCGGCGGCGCTCAGTCGCGCGGCCTCGGCCGTGGTCTCGGACCTGATCGCGGCGGCGAGTTCCCTGCCGGAGAGGACGGCGGCGGTCACTTCGCGATCTCTTCGCGCACGGTGGCGGTCACCCGGTCGGCGCGGAGGGCGATGTCGTCGACCGTGGCGGCCTGGGCCGCCAACTCCGCCCGCGCCGTCTCGTCCTTGATGCCGCTGAGGTTGATCTCGACGTTCACCCGGGCGGTGGCCGCCGCCGCCCGCGCCGCCTCCGCGGCGGCGGCGATGTCGGTGACGACGTTGCGGTTGCCGATCGGGAGCAGCTCCTCGGCCAGCTCGACGACCGCCCGGGCGATGCCGATCACCTCGGCCGGCGGCCGGCCCGCTTCGATCAGGGCCGCCGCGATGGCGGCGGACCTGGCGGCTTTCGCCTCGTCGGTGTCCGTTGGCAGCTTGTACGCGTGGGTGACGGCGGTGAACGCGGCCGCGTCCTCCCCGGAGAGCCGCAGCGCCGCGTTCCGCAGGCTGTCCGTCTCGGCGATGACGCGTTCAACGGTCGCCCGGTGGTCGGCGTACTTCTCACCCGTGCTGTAGCGGGCCACCATCCCCAGCAGGGCGGCGGCGTGTGCGGCGTGCAGGGCGGCGACCGCCCCGCCGCCGGGAGCCGGTACGCGGTCGGCGAGCCGGGCCAGGAAGTCACTGATCTTCTCGTCGCGCATGAACGCTCGTCCTCCGTCAGGAATGGTCACCACGCGCGGCAAATCCTCCCACGTGCCGCTCGGCGGGCGACGACGACGGCCTCGCGCCGGGAGGAAGCAGGGAGGAAGCAGGGAGGAAACTGTCACGGACGGCCAGGAGGGGGTCAGGTGACGGAAAAGCTGATCGAAAGCCTCGGCGAGGAGGTCGGAGTCGACCTTCCCGATGTGCGGATCACGGGGGTGGAGCCCCGCCTGCCGTCGGTGTTCCGCGTCGCCACGGCCGCCGCCGTGAGCGTGGGGGCGGTCACCGCCGCGGTGGCGCGGTACGGCACGCGGCACGAGGCGCCGGAACGGACACCGCCGGAGGTGAGCGTCGACGTGCGGCACGCCGTCGCCGCGTTCATGAGCGAGCGGTGCTTCCGGATCGACGGCGAGAAGATCGGCCTGTGGGCGCCCCTGTCGGGCGACTACCGGACGTCCGGCGGCTGGGTCCGGCTGCACTGCAACTTCGACCACCATCGGGAGGCCGTGCTCCGGGCGCTGGGACTCCCGCCTGACGCTGACCGGGACGCGGTCTCCCGGGCCTGCGAGAGCCGTACGAGCGTGGAGATCGAGGACGCGGTGATCCGCGAGGGCGGGTGCGCGGCCGCCATGCGCAGCCGGAAGGAGTGGCTGGCCCACCCGCAGGCCGAAACGGTGGCCGGTACGCCGCTGGTGGCGCTCTCGCGCCTCGATTCCGCGGGGCCGTCTCCGGTCGGGACCGCACGCGCGGGCGGCCGGCCCCTGGACGGAGTACGGGTGCTCGACCTGAGCAGGGTGATCGCGGGTCCGGTCGCGGCGCGGATCCTGGCGGCGCACGGCGCGGAGGTGCTTCGCGTCGGGGCCGGGCACCTGCCCGAGGTGCCCGGGCTGGTGGTGGAGACCGCGTTCGGGAAGCGGTCCTGCCACATCGATCTGCGGGCTGAGGCGGACACGCTGCGCGAGCTGGTACGGCGGGCCGACGTGGTCATCCAGGCGTACCGTCCCGGCTCACTGGCCGAGCGGGGGTTCGGGCCGGAGGGGCTCGCCGGGCTGCGGCCGGGCGTGGTGTGCGTCGAGCTCTCCGCGTACGGATCGCGCGGCCCGTGGGGGCGGCGCAGGGGGTTCGACAGCCTGGTTCAGATGGTGTCCGGCATCGCCCACGAGGGTGGCGACGGGACCCGCCCGTCTTCTCTGCCGTGCCAGGCGCTCGACCACGCCACCGGGTACCTGGCCGCCTTCGGCGCCGTGGCCGGGTTGCTCCGCCGTGGAGGCGAGGGGGGTTCCTGGCGGGTGGAGCTGTCTCTCGCCCGGACCGCGCGGTGGCTGGACGGACTCGGCAGGACCGACCGCGCCGAGTCCGCCGGCGGCGATCCGGGGTTCGGGGTGGGCGATCTCCTGGAGAGCGTGGACAGCGCGTTCGGCCGGCTCACGTACGTGCGGCCTCCGGGTCGGATTGACGGTGCGGAGCCGTACTGGGCGAGTCCTCCGCCGCGGCCCGGCGAGCACCCCGCCGAATGGGCGACAGCCACAGGCTGACGATGCAGAGCAGCGATCCGGCCGCGCAGATCCAGAGTGCGGGACGCAGGCCGAGCAGCTCACCGAGCACGCCTCCGAGAATGCCGCCGAGGGCCATCACTCCCTGGGTGGCGAAGTTCGTCGTGGCGTTGACCCGGCCGAGCAGCCCGTCGGGCGCCTCCCGCATGGTGACCGAGCCGGAGCACACGCTGTAGGCCACGACGGCCACACCGGTGATCACCTCGGCTCCGGAGATCTGGCAGATGGCGAGCCAGAGCGGGCCGCCGGCCCCCGCCGTCGCGGCGAACCCGAGAGGGAAGAAGAGCACGGAGCCGAGGAGCACCTTGTTCTCGCCGAACCTGGCGGTCAGCCGGGGTGCGAGCATGGCGCCGATCAGGCCGCCCACGCCGAAGCCGATCGCCGCGACCCCGACCAGAGGCGCGGGCAGTCCCAGGATGTTCACCGCGAAGAGGACGAAAAGGGCCATCTGGGCCGCGCCGAGCACGTTCACGATCATGCCGGTGAGGCAGAGCGCGCGCAGGATGGGGTGGTGCACCAGGACGCGCAGGCCCTCGCCGATCTCCCGGCCCAGCCCGCGCTTCACGGCCGCGGCGCCGTTCTCAGGCGTCCGGATGGCCCGCAGGCAGACGGCGGACACCAGGAACGTGACCGCGTTGACCACGACCGCGACGGGCGCGGTGAGCAGGGCGACCAGCATGCCCGCCAGACCGGGCCCGCCCATCTGGGCGACGGAGAAGACCGACTGGAATCCCGCGATGGCCGCGGTCCGCTGCGGTTCGGCGACCACGGTGGCGAGGTGCGGCGTGTTGAAGGTGCGGAACACCACCGTGCACATGCCGATCGTGAACGCGACGGCGATCAGCCAGGGGATGGTCAGCAGCCCGGCGAGCCAGGCGAGCGGCACCGACAGCGCCGCGAGGCCGGAGAGCAGCTCGCAGGCGACCATCACGGGCCTGCGGCGGGCCACGCGATCCGCCATCGCGCCGGACGGCAGGCCGACCAGCAGGAACGGGAACGTCGAGGAGGCTGCGAGCACGCCCATCTGGATCGGGGACGCGTCCAGCGTCACGGCGGCCGTGAGCGGTACGGCCAGCTTGGCGATCTCGCTCCCGGTCTCGGAAATGGCGCGGGCGGACCAGAGGAGCCGGTAGTCCCGTTGACGGCGGAGGGGGATCAGGGGAGTCGTCACAACTATGAAGGTAATACTTCATAACTGTGAAAGCAATACTTCATATCATCCGGGGCGGTAGGTTCGAAGGCATGGCGAGCTCATGGCCGGAGGGGTCCCGGCAGGTCACCGATGTCCGTGTGTTGCGGGCGCTGGCGCATCCCGCGCGGCTGGCCATCCTGAGTCGGCTTCAGACGGAGGGCCCCGCCACCGCGACCGAGTGCGCTGAGGTCGCCGGGCTGTCCCCGAGCGCCTGCAGCTACCACCTGCGGCAACTGGCCAAGCACGGGCTGGTCGCCGACGCGCCTCCGCGGGGGGACGGCAGAGAGCGCGTCTGGCGGGCGCTCCAGCCCGGCTGGGGGTTCAAGTCGTCGGACCAGGAGACCCCCGATCTCGTCGAGGCGCAGAACGCCGTGATCGACGCGGTCCTGGCGGAGGCGAACCAGCGGCTCGGCGACTACTTCGCCCAGTCGGACCGCGAGCCTCCGGAGTGGAGGACCGCCGCCTGGCTCACCCACGCGGTGCTGCGGGTGGACGCCGAAGAGCTGCGGGAGCTCGCGGAGCGGATCAACGCGTTGATCGATCCCTACCGCGTGGCCGAGCGCTCCGCCGAGGACGCGCCGGCCGGCGCCCGGCTCGCGGAGCTCCACCTCCGGATGTTCCCCAGAGCGCCCCGCAGGCAGCCGTCGCAGGCCGCCCCGCCCCCCGGCGGCGAGGAGGGTCAGGAGCCCTCCTGACACGCGGGAACGGGTGCTCGCGCCCCTGTCGCAGAGCCGGTCGCGCGAGGGGCGATTCGCTCGCGATCGCCCAGGGTGACGGTGTTCGGGACGGTCAAGTCCCCGGTCATCCGAAGGGACGGATCCAGGTAGACTGTTCGACGGCCTGCGGCATGCGGGCCGAATACGCACGCCCATTCATGAGTTGTCCCATCGGTCCGGTTCTTCCGGCTGGAACGACTCAGGGCGTCAGGGCGGGGGCGGTTGGGCTCCCGCACGGAACCGAGTTCTGGAGGACCATCACCATGGCTCCTGTCGTAACCATGCGACAGCTGCTCGAGAGCGGCGTTCACTTCGGCCACCAGACCCGTCGGTGGAACCCGAAGATGAAGCGCTTCATCTTCACCGAGCGCAACGGCATCTACATCATCGACCTGCAGAAGTCGCTCTCGTTCATCGACCGGGCGTACGACTTCGTGAAGGAGACCGTCGCGCACGGCGGCTCCATCATGTTCATCGGCACGAAGAAGCAGGCTCAGGAGTCCATCGCCGAGCAGGCCTCGCGCGTCGGCATGCCGTACGTGAACCAGCGCTGGCTCGGCGGCATGCTCACCAACTTCTCCACCGTGCACAAGAGGCTTCAGCGTCTGAAGGAGCTCGAGGAGCTCGACTTCGACAACGTGGCCAGCTCGGGGCTCACCAAGAAGGAGCTCCTGATGCGCCGTCGTGAGAAGGAGAAGCTGGAGCGCACGCTCGGCGGCATCCGGGACATGGCCCGCGTCCCCAGCGCCATCTGGATCGTGGACACCAAGAAGGAGCACATCGCGATCAGCGAGGCCAAGAAGCTTGGCATCCCGGTCGTCGCGATCCTGGACACCAACTGCGACCCCGACGAGGTCGACTACCCGATCCCGGGTAACGACGACGCCATCCGCGCCGTCAGCCTCCTCACCCGCGTCATCGCCGACGCGGTCGCCGACGGCCTCATGACCCGCGCCGGCGCCGGCCGCGGTGACGAGAAGCCGGCGGGCGTCGCCGCTGCCGAGCCGCTGGCCGAGTGGGAGCGCGAGCTCCTCGCCGGCTCCGGTGAGAGCGCCGAGGCTCCGGCCGAGGCCGCCGCCGAGACCCCGGCCGCCGAGACCCCGGCCGCCGAGACCCCGGCCGCCGAGGCTCCGGCCGCTGAGGCTCCGGCCGAGGCCGCCGCTGAGGCTCCGGCCGCCGAGGCCCCGGCCGAGGGCGAGCAGCAGGCCTAGTTCCGGCTCGGTACGGCCCCGCCGTACGGCGCCGAAGGCTCCACAGGGTGGGCGTGTCCGACGGACGCGCCCACCCCGTCCACGAGACAACTGATCTCACGCCGACTCTGGGATCAGGAACGACTTCCCATCAGGGTTCCGAAGAGGAAAAAACATGGCTTCCGTGAACATGGCCGACGTCAAGCGGCTTCGCGAGCTGACCGCCGCCGGCATGATGGACTGCAAGAAGGCGCTCGAGGAGTCCGAGGGCGACTTCGATCGCGCCGTCGAGATCCTGCGCCTCAAGGGCGCCAAGGATGTCGGCAAGCGCGAGGCCCGCACCGCCTCCAACGGGCTCGTCGCCCTCAAGCAGGAGGGCGACACCGCCGCCGCTCTGCTTGAGCTCAACTGCGAGACCGACTTCGTGGCCAAGGGTGAGCGCTTCCAGGAGCTCGCCGCCGAGGTCGTCGCGCACATCCTCGCCACCCGGCCGAGTGACGTCCCGACCCTGCTCGAGTCGGAGCTGAGCGGCAAGAGCGTCAAGGAGCTGCTCGACGAGGCCAACGCCGCGCTCGGCGAGAAGATCGAGATCCGTCGCTTCTCGGTGCTGGATGGCGGCTACGTCGGCGCCTACATGCACAAGACCGACCCGCAGCTCCCGCCGGCGGTTGGCGTGCTCGTCCAGCTCGACGCCCCGAACGCGGACGTGGCCAAGGACATCGCCCAGCACGCTGCCGCGATGGCTCCCAAGTTCCTCAGCCCGGACGAGGTTCCGGCCGACGTCATCGCCAAGGAGCGCGCGCTCTTCGAGGAGATGACCCGCGAGGAGGGCAAGCCCGAGGCCGCCATCGCCAAGATCGTCGATGGCCGGGTCAACGGCTGGTACAAGGACTTCACCCTGCTGCAGCAGGCGTTCGTGAAGGACAACAAGAAGAGCGTGGGCAAGTACGCCGATGAGGCGGGCGTGAAGGTCCTGGCCTTCACCCGCTACAAGGTCGGCCAGGCTTAGGCTAGGGACACGACCCAGAAAAGCCAGGAGCTAATTGACCCGCAGAACCATCGAGGAGGCCGCCGTCGTGCAGGAGAACATTCAACCCGCTACGCCGGCGGCTTCGTCGCAGCACGGCCCGTTGCGCTGGAAGCGGGTGATGCTGAAGCTGTCAGGTGAGGCGTTCGCCGGAAGCGAGTCTCTCGGAATCGATCCGGCCGTGGTCGCCCAGCTCGCCGACTCCATCGCCGAGGCCGTCCGCGAGGGCGTCCAGGTCGCGGTGGTCGTCGGCGGGGGCAACATGTTCCGGGGCGCGGCCCTGTCGGAGCGCGGCATCGACCGCGGCCGGGCCGACTACATGGGCATGCTCGGCACCGTGATCAACTGTCTCGCTCTGCAGGACTTCCTGGAGAAGCGCGGCATCGACACCCGCGTGCAGACGGCGATCACGATGCAGCAGGTCGCCGAGCCGTTCCTGCCGCGCCGCGCGATCCGGCACCTTGAGAAGGGCCGAGTGGTCATCTTCGGCGCCGGACTCGGGTCCCCGTTCTTCTCCACGGACACCTGCGCCGCGCAGCGCGCCCTGGAGGTCGGCGCCGAGGCGCTGCTCAAGGGCACCCAGGTTGACGGAGTGTACGACTCCGACCCGCGCAAGAACCCCGACGCCGTCCGGTTCGACCAGCTCGAATACGGCGAGGTGCTGACGCGGGGGCTCGGAGTCATGGACGCCACCGCGATCAGCCTGTGCATGGACAACGGCCTGCCCATCGTGGTCTTCGACCTGATGGGCGACGGGAACATCCTGCGGGCGGTCCGCGGTGAGAAGATCGGCACGCTGGTGAGTCCGGCAGGGAAATAGGGAGCCGCTGTGATCGACGAAACCCTCCTCGAGGCCGAGGAGAAGATGGACAAGGCGGTAACGGTCGCCAAGGAAGACTTCGCGGGCATCCGCACCGGCCGTGTCGCGCCCTCGATGTTCAACAAGATCAACGTGGACTACTACGGATCGCCGACCCCGATCCAGCAGCTCGCGTCGTTCCACGTTCCCGAGGCCCGCATGGTCCTCATCCAGCCCTACGACAAGGGCGCGATGACCTCGATCGAGAAGGCCATCCGGGACAGCGACCTCGGTGTCAACCCCGGCAACGACGGCGCCGTGATCCGCGTCGTGTTCCCCGAGCTGTCGGAGGACCGCCGCAAGGAGTACATCAAGGTCGCCCGGAACAAGGCCGAGAACAGCAGGGTCTCCGTGCGGAACATCCGCCGCCACGCCAAGGAAGTCCTCGACAAGCTGGTCAAGGACGGCGAGGCCGGTGAGGACGAGGTCCACCGCGCGGTGAAGGAGCTCGACGACCTGACCCAGAAGCACGTCGCCAAGATCGACGAGCTGCTGAAGCACAAGGAAGCCGAACTGCTGGAAGTCTAGGCATCGCCTGGGCACAGCCGTGATCCTTGTGCCGTGCTGTTCCCGCGAACAGCGCGGCACAGGGATCACGTGTATAGGGAGTAGAACGCGTTGGACGGAACGGCTGCTGGCGACCGAGGATCGGCCGAGGACATGAGCGCCTCCTCCAGCGACGGTCGGAACACGCCGCGGAACGGGTCTCCCGGCGGCTCGCCCAGCGGATCCGCGCCCGCACCGGGCGGCGGCCGCACCGGGCGCAACCTGCCGGTCGCGGTCGCGGTCGGCCTGGCGCTCGGCGCGCTGGTCATCGGCTCGCTGTACGTCGTCAAGGTGGTCTTCCTCGTCGTGCTCGCGGCGGCCGTGGGGCTGGGCGTCCACGAGCTGGTCCGGACACTCGCCGTCCGCGACGTGCGCGTTCCGCTCATCCCGCTGCTCGCCGGTACGGTCGCCATGCTGGGTGGCGCGTACTGGGGCGGGCCGGTGTCCCTCGTCGGCGCTTTCGCGGTGACCGTGATGGTGCTGCTGGTCTGGCGCATGTTCCAGGGCATCGACGGCTATGTCCGCGACGCCACCGGCAGCGTGTTCGTCGCCGTCTATCCGTCGTTGCTGGCCGGGTTCGTTCCGCTGCTGCTCGTCCCGGAGGACGGCCCGCACCGCGTGATCATCTTCATCGCTGTCACGATCAGCAGTGATATCGGGGGATATTTCGCGGGAATTCTCTTCGGCAAGCACAAGATGTCGCCGGTCGTCAGCCCGAAGAAGACCTGGGAGGGCTTCGCCGGCTCCGCCATCGCCTGCGTGGTGGTGGGTGCGCTGCTCGTCCACTTCCTGATCGACGGGGCGTACTGGCAGGGCGCGGTGCTGGGCGCGGTGGCGGTGGTCTGCGCCACCCTGGGCGACCTGATCGAGTCCGTGATCAAGCGGGACCTCGGCATCAAGGACATGGGCACGTTGCTGCCCGGCCATGGCGGCGTGATGGACCGGCTCGACTCGCTGCTCTTCACGCTGGTCCCCATATGGCTGCTGCTGCAGCTGTTCGTCCCCGCCTGACGGAGATCCGCCCGGCGGTTCCGCGTCACCCCCGCAGGTAAGCTACGAGGACGCCCGGCGACGGCCGTTCCGCACGCGGCCTCCCCCTGACGGGAGCATCCCGAGGCGTCGCCCGGCGTCCTGGCCGGGGCCGCCGTGCCGTACGCCCCGAGGGGTCCCCGCGGGTCGCCCGGGGTCCGGCGGACGAGACGAACGAGAGATCGGAAGTGACCGCGTGAGCGAGCCGCAGAGCAGGAACGCCGCCCAGCTCACCCTCGTGGCACCGCGCCGCGCCAAGCCGCAGCGCCATCTGGCCGACATGACCATGGCCGAGCGCCGCGCCGCGGTCGCCGAACTGGGCGAGAAGCCGTTCCGCGCCGACCAGCTCTCCCGGCACTACTTCGCCAAGCTGACCGCGTCGCCCGAGCAGATGACCGACCTGCCGGGAGGTGTCCGCGAGCGGCTGGTGTCCCAGCTCATGCCGTCGCTGCTGACCCCCGTACGCGAGATCACCTGTGACGGGGGCACGACCCGCAAGACGCTGTGGCGGCTGTTCGACGGCTCGCTGGTCGAGTCGGTGCTCATGCGCTATCCCGACCGCGCCACGATGTGCGTCTCGTCCCAGGCCGGATGCGGCATGAACTGCCCGTTCTGCGCCACCGGGCAGGCGGGCCTCACCCGGAACATGTCCACCGCCGAGATCGTCGAGCAGGTCGTCGCCGGAGCCCGCGAGCTCGCGGCGGGCGAGGTGCCCGGCGGCCCCGGACGGGTGAGCAACATCGTCTTCATGGGCATGGGCGAGCCGATGGCGAACTACAAGGCCGTCATCGGCGCGGTCCGCCGGTTCGTCGACCCCTCACCGGAAGGGCTCGGCATCTCCGCGCGCGGCATCACCGTCTCGACCGTGGGCCTGGTGCCGGCGATCGAGAAGCTGGCGGGCGAGGGACTCCCCGTCACGCTCGCGGTGTCCCTGCACGCTCCCGACGACGAGCTGCGCGACACCCTGGTGCCGATCAACACCAGATGGAAGGTCGCCGAGGTGCTCGGCGCGGCCTGGGAGTACGCCGCCAAGACCAAGCGCCGGGTGTCCATCGAATACGCGCTGATCAAGGACGTCAACGACCAGGAGTGGCGGGCCGACCTGCTCGGCCGGCTGCTCAAGGGCAAGCTCGTGCACGTCAACCTCATCCCGCTGAACCCGACGCCGGGCTCGAAGTGGACCGCCTCCCGCCCCGAGGACGAGCGCGCGTTCGTCCGCAGGCTGGAGTTCCACGGGGTGGCGGTCACCGTGCGCGACACCCGCGGACGCGAGATCGACGGCGCCTGCGGGCAGCTCGCCGCCGCCGCTCCCGAGGCCTGACCCCGGTCCCGAGGCCCGTCAGGGCCGCGTACGGCGCAGCCTGCCGTACGCGGCGAGGCCGATCAGCGGCCACAGCAGCGACCACGCGGCGAGAGCGGGGAAGTGGGCGAGCAGTTCGCCCTGGTGTGCCTCCCGCATCCACAGCATGAGCGGGACCGTGAGCCAGGGCAGCCCGGTCAGGCTGAGCAGCAGCACCGCGAGATAACCGAGGAGCAGCGCCAGGGTCGATGCCGCCGGCGAGCTGAGGACGGGACGGCTCGTCAGCGCGCCCAGCGTGGTGCCGACCAGGATGGCGATCAGGTGCAGTCCGATGCCCGCCAGCACCGCGGCGACCTCCGGCCGGGCCGACAGGCGCAGGGTGAGCACGGCGAACGAGATCGCCGCCAGCCCGGCGTTGAAGATCCACGCCGCGCCGAGCCCGACGACGGCCTCGCGGCGGCCGACGGCCGTGATGGCGATCATCCGCTGTTCGTCCGGCTCGTTGTCCAGGAGCCCGCGGGCCGCCCAGGCGAAGACCGGGATCAGGATGGCGGCCGAGTCGGCCATGGCTCCCAGCTCAGCGCCGGGGGGCAGCGGGGCCCCGTACAGGATCGCCAGGAGGACCAGCAGGCCGATGAGCGGCTGGAACGCCCGATGGGAGCGTACGTAGGCGGCGAGCCGGAACCGGGTCAGGGCGATCACTCCGCCACCTCCGCCTCTGAGATCCGTACCGTGTGACCCTCTCCGCGCAGGCGGTCTGCCAGCTCGCGGGCCCGGGAGAGCGTGACGACGACCTCAAGGATCGTCACGGCCTCGGGGGGACCGGAGTCCGCCGGATCGTCCGGCTCCGCCCCCGCGACCTCGGGAGCGACCTCGCGGGCCGTGGTCCCGCCCACCTCGATGCGACGCAGATCGGGAAAGCCGCGCAGGTCGCCCTGGTGGTCGCTGACGACCACCAGGCCACCGCGCTCCGCCACCTCGCGGATGATCAGGGGGAGCTCCGCGCGGGTCGCCGCGTCCAGGCCGGCGAACGGCTCGTCGAGGATGAGCAGCCCCGGCCCGCCGAGCAGCGCCTGGGCCAGCCCGACCTTGTGCGCGCTGCCCTTGGACAGGTCGGCCAGCCGATGGCCCAGGAGATGGTCCATGCCGAGCCGTTCGGCCCACGTCTGCACCGCGCCGGGGTCGGTTCGGCGGATGCGCGCCATGTGCCGCAGATAGTCCGCCACGGTGAACGGCTGGTCCACGGGGAAACGCTCGGGGGCGTAGCCGACGACGTCCGGGCGCTCGGAGATCGTGCCGTCGACGGGACGCAGCAGCCCGGCCAGTAACCGCAGGAGTGTGGATTTGCCCGCCCCGTTGCGTCCCACGATCTCGGTCACATCTCCGCGCGCGAAGGCCAGATCCACGTTGGAGAGCACCCAGGGAGCCCTCCGCCGATATCGGAAGGACAGATTTGAGACGCGCATAGGGTTCGCAGCCTATCCCGGCTCGCGCGGCCTTCCCGGTACGTCCACAATGGACAGGGTTTGGCGTGCCGGACCCCGGGAGGACATGCGTGAACCGCTTTCCACGTGTCAGGGGAGTTCGTCTGGGTTATGACCCCGGCCAGGTGGACGAGCTCGTCCGGCGGATCGAGGGCACGCTGGGCCGTACCGATCTGGACGGCCCGCCGATATCGGCGGACGAGATCCGGTCGGCGGTCTTCCGGGTCAAGCGCGGCGGCTACAACGAGACGGCGGTCGACTTCGCGCTCGACGCCTTCATCGTCGCCGTGGAGGCGCTTTCGGGCCGTCCCGCGCACAGCGACGGCGCGGACCGCTCCGGTGATCCGGAGACGCGTCCAGATCGCCCGTCCTCCGATCCGGCCCTCGCCGGCACGGAGGCCGCGAGCACGGACCCGGTGCCTGCGGAAACGGACCCGGTGCCTGCGGAGACGGAGCCAGTGTCCGTGGAAACGGCCCCTGTGGTCGCGGAAACGACCCCCGTGCCTGTGGAAACGGAGCCTGTCTCCACGGAAACGGAGCCCGGGGACGCGGGGGCCGTGGGCGGGGCGAGTCCGGTGGACACGACCGCCGACGTCGCGTCGTCCGATGTCGTGTCGTCCGATGCGGCCGCCGCCGACGGGGAAATCCCGGAGGCGATCCCCGCCGCTCCCGGCGACGGGGATTTCGCGCTCCAGGTGGAGCGCGTCGAGCGGGTGGCGTTCCGGCCGGGACGGCTCGGCATGGGCTACGTCGAGGACGAGGTCGACGCGTTCCTCGATCGTGTGGTGGCGACCCTGCGCGGCACCGCCGACCGGCCGGTGACGGCAGAAGAGATCAGGAAGGCGACGTTCGCCACGGTCGTCTTCAAGACGGGCTACGCCATCGCCGACGTGGACGCGTTCCTCGCCGAGATCGCCGGCGTCCTGGACCAGCGCTGACAGAGCGGTTCGGGCGTCCGGAGAACGTGGCTTGGTCGCTATGTGACCAAGAGGTACCGCCATATAGCACCATAGGGCGCATGCTGCACAGAAGATCCCCTCTCGCGGCGATCGCCGCCGCGGCCGGCCTGGCCCTGATCGCCCCCACCGCGGCGCACGCGGACACGTTCACCCCCGGCTCGTCCGGGATCGGCGACCCGTACTTCCCGCACGCGGGCAACGGCGGGTACGACGTGGCGCACTACGACATCGCGCTGCGGTTCAGCCCGAAGACCCGCAAGCTGAGCGCCACGACGACGATCACCGCCACGGCCGTCCAGGGCCTGTCCCGCTTCAACCTCGACTTCTCCGGTCCGAAGATCAAGAAGGTGGAGGTGAACGGCAAGAAGGCCGCGTACACGCGCAAGGGCCAGGAGCTCGTGGTGACCCCGGCGAGCGGCCTGCCCTCGGGCGAGAAGTTCACCGTCAAGGTGTCCTATGCCGGCAAGCCGCGCGCCATCAACGACAAGGCGCTCGGCAAGGAGGGCTGGATCAACACCAAGGACGGCGCGGTCGTCCTCTCGCAGCCGGACGGCGCGCGGAGCTGGTTCCCGGCCAACGACAGCCCGGCGGACAAGGCGACGTACACGTTCACCGTCACGACTCCGGTGGGGGTGACGGTCCTCGCGAACGGCGAGCCCAAGCACTCCGGCATCTCGTCCGTACGCGGCGGCTGGACCACGGTGAAGTGGGAGATGAAGGAGCCGATGGCCACCTATCTGGCCACGGTGGCGATCGGCAAGTTCAAGGTCACCGAGAGCACCGTGGGCGGCGTGCTGAACATCACCGCCTACGACCCGTCGGTGGCGAAGAAGTCGAAGCACCTGCACCGGACCACGGCCAAGGTCGTCGGGTGGGGGTCGAAGCTCTTCGGCGACTACCCCTTCGCCTCAACGGGAGGGATCGGCGACAAGGTCAACGTCCAGTACGCGCTGGAGACCCAGGGACGGCCGGTCTACGACGGCGGCCCGTCGAACGACCTGGAGGTCGTGCACGAGCTGGCCCACCAGTGGTTCGGCAACAGCGTCGGCCTGCGGAGCTGGAAGGACATCTGGCTCAACGAGGGCTTCGCCAGCTACGCGGAGTGGCTGTACGAGGAGCAGCACGGCGGCCCCTCGGCGCAGAAGACGTTTGCGGGCCTCTACAAGAACAAGAGCGGGTTCTGGAAGATCAAGACCGGCGACCCGGGCATGAAGAACATGTTCGACTGGGAGGCCGTCTACCAGCGCGGGGCGATGACCCTGCACGCGCTGCGCAAGAAGATCGGCGACGAGACGTTCTTCTCGCTCCTGAAGACCTGGGCGGAGCGCAACCGTCACGCGACCGTCGTCACCCGGGACTTCATCGACCTCGCCGAGGAGATGTCCGGGAAGGACCTCGACCCCCTGTTCGACGCCTGGCTGTACAGCTCGAAGAAGCCCGCCCTCTGACGGCGGAGGTCAGGGGATGCGGCCGAGCTGCTGGGCGGCGCGGATGGCCAGCCACACCTCGGCGAATTCGCCGGTCGCGGTCAGGTCGCGGCCGGTCAGCGCGCTGAAGCGGCGCAGCCGGTACGACAGCGTGTTGGGGTGGATGTGCAGCGCCCGCGCGGCGTCGTCGGTGCGCCGGTCCCGCTCCATCCACGTCTGTACCGAGGCGATCAGCTCGGACCCGTGCGCGGCGTCGTACCGCAGCGCGTCGCCGAGCACGTGCTCGACCAGGCCGGCCAGCACGCCCGGGTCCTCCGGCAGCCACCGGCCGGTCGTGTCGTCGCCGTACGACACGAGGGGCTGGCCGGACTCGGCGGCGCGGGCGGCGGCCCACCGCGCCTCCCGCTGGGCGACCTTGAGCGAAGAGCCCGGCGGAAGGGGACGGCTCGCGCCCGCCGCGACACCGGGGATCTCGCGCAGCGGCGCCGGGTCGTGCGCGAGCACGTAGAGGTCGGGGTGGAGCCCGAGCATCAGGTGGGGGTGCTCGTCGAGGGCCCGGACGACCGCGTCCTCGTCGACGTTCCTGACCACCAGGAGCACCACGTCCCGGTCGGGTGACATCCCCATCCGGGTCAGCCTGCGCCGCGCGGTGGCCGGGTCCAGCACGTCCTGGAGCAGCTCGGCCAGGGTTTCCGCGCCCTGGCGGCGCAGTGTCTCGCGCTCGTGGCGCACCATGGCGACCTGCAGCGCCGCGACCGTGGCGATGTGCTGGACGACGGCCAGCCCGGCGGGCCGGGCCCCTTCGCGTTCGAAGGCCACGAGGAAGCCGGCCGGGCCGCCGGGGGCGTTCACGGGGACCGCGAAGCCGCCGGGGATGGTCGGCGGGGCGTCCACGGACGGCGGCAGCGACGCGATGTCCGGCGGGACGGGCACACCGGGCAACAGCGGCCGCCCCTGCGGGGTGCTCAGGTAGACGTCGTATCCCGACAGCCGTTCCAGCCGCCGGAAGAGCTGCGCGGGATCGAGCCGTTCGGCGGCCAGCCAGCGCAGCGCGCCGAACACCTGCAACTGCGCGCCGAGCCGCTGCCGGGCGTCCTCCTGCACCGCCGCGGCCACCTCCTGCGCGACGGCGATGAACGGCACGGCCAGCGGGACCTCCAGGACCGGGAAGCCGCGCTCCTCGGCCGCGGCGAAGAAGGCCGGGTGGAGTGGCGGCACGTGGAGCCCGGCGCTCAGCGCGAGGGCGGCCACGCCCGCGTCGTCGAGCCGGTGCAGATACGCCCGCTGCCTGGCGCCGCCGCGGGGGACGCCGATGCCGGTGGTCATGATGACCTCCGAGCCGAGCAGCCAGGGCGTCGGGTCCTCCAGCTCGCTCACGTGCGCCCACGAGACCGAGCGGTCGAGGCCGCGTTCACCGGCCAGCACCCGGAGCTGGAGGGCGGGGAAGCGGACCAGGTCCTCCACCGTCAGCTTGTTGTCGCCCACAACTCCACGCTAGTTCTCCGTGGCCGCGCGACACCCCGCGGGTGCCGTCCTGACGGGGCGCGTGGCCACGCCCGGGGCTCCGACAAAATGCAAAATCGCGCTCCATATTGTCAGTGAATTCGCCTGTGCGCCCCTTCTGAAGCGCGAAACGCCGCCAGAAATGGCATTTTTCGGGGGGTAAACGGCGACCCGGTGATCAGGTGCCGGCCGGGCCCTCGCCATCATGTCGCCGATGATCTCCCTGAAATGAGTACTTTCGTGTCGAACATTGATCTTTTCTCGCATGGCTTCATTACGCCCGCCCTGGCGTACGTGATGTCCGTGCTCGGCTCGCTGATCGGCCTGTTGATGGCGGGGCGGGCGCGTTCCGTCGCGGGCATGTCGCGGTTGTGGTGGCTGGCCGGAGCGGCGTTCGCGGTCGGCGGGACCGGTGTCTGGGTCATGCACTTCGTCGGGATGCTGGGCGTACGGGTCGAGGGCACCCCGATCCGCTACGACGTGGCCCTGACGGTCCTGTCCGCGCTGGTGGCGATCGTGGCCGCCGGGGCCGGTCTGGCCTGCGCGTTCCTCGGGGGAGGTCGGGGCGGCGCGCTGGCCGCGGGCGGCCTGCTGGCCGGGCTCGGCGTGGCGGGCGCGCAGCACATCGGCATGAAGGCGATGACGATGTCGGCGGAGGTGAGCGCCAACCCGGTGTTTCTCGCCGTCTCCGTGCTCGTCGCCGTGGCGGCGGCCTTCGTCGTCCTCCGGTCGGCCCGGCGCGCGCGGGGCCCGGTTCCGGTCATCGGCTCCGCCCTGGTGGCGGGTCTCCTGCTGAACGGCATGCACTACGCGGGCATGCTGGCGCTGAGCGTCCAGCCCGTGGAGCCGCAGGCCGCGCTGGCGGGCGCGCAGGCGGTGGACTTCCTGCTCCCCCTGATGGTCGGCGTCGGCCTGCTCACCATCGCCCTGCTCCTGGCGGTGTTCCTGTCGCCGTCGTCGCACGAGCTGCGCGAGGAGGCGGAGCTGGAGGCGATGATCGCGTCCCGCCGGGCGCGCAACGCCGACTGGATGAGCTGACCTCCCGGCGCCCTTTTCCGCCCGCCCGCGGCCTTCCACGGCGGGCGGGCGGAAAAGGGAACGAGGAGGCAGAAGTTATTACAGTTCGTCATGTTGAAAAAGAGAAGCCCGGTCGCCTCGACGAGAAAGGCGACCGGGCTTTCGCGTGAGTTATCTCATAGTCGTGGAACGCCGCCGGCGAATCGCGAGTGCTTCCACCCCGGTTCCCCGAAGGTAGCGTCGAATGGCGGGTCCAGCATCCCGGGCCCCTTGTCGTGGGCCACAACCCGCGCGGCGCTTCTCCGTGTCTGCCCCAATTGTCGTCGAGGTCGGGTTCGCCGAAACTTGCTGGGATTACCACGCTGACCAGGAACCTCGCGTCCTGCAACCCTCAGAGGAGAAGCCGTGGCCGAGGCGCCGCCCATCACCGAGATCGAGACATACGGGGTCGAACGCATCCCGGACGCCGACCGCACGGCGCGGCCACTTGACCTCTTCCGGGTGGCGTTCGGCGGTGCGAACACCTTCGCCACCTGCGTGCTCGGCGCGTTCCCCATCCTGTTCGGGTTGTCGTTCTGGCAGGGGCTCGCGGCGACGCTGCTCGGCCTCTTCGTCGGCGCGCTGCTGCTCGCGCCGCTCTCGGTCTTCGGACCGACGAACGGCACCAACAACGCCGTCTCCTCCTCGGCGCATCTCGGCGTGCACGGCCGGGTGGTCGGCTCCTTCCTGTCCCTGCTCACCGCGATCGCGTTCTTCTCGATCTCGGTGTGGTCCTCCGGCGACGCCCTGGTCGGCGGCGCGAACCGGCTCGCGGGCCTGCCCGACACCGACCTGACCTACGCCGTCGCGTACGGCGTCTTCGCCGCGCTCGTGCTCACGGTCTGCGTGTACGGCTTCCGCTTCATGCTCTTCATCAACAAGATCGCGGTGGTGGCGGCCTCGGCGCTGTTCGTCCTCGGCGTCGTTGCCTTCGCGGGTGACTTCGACCCGTCGTACCCCGGGACGTTCGCGTCCACGGCCGATCCGATGTTCTGGCCGTCCTTCATCGGCGCGGCGCTGATCGTGCTGTCGAACCCGGTCTCGTTCGGTGCGTTCCTGGGGGACTGGTCGCGGTACATCCCCGCCTCGACCCCGCGCAAGCGCGTGATGACCGCCGCGTTCCTCAGCCAGATCGCGACCGTGCTGCCCTTCTTCTTCGGCCTGTCCACCGCGTCGATCATCGCGACCAAGGCCGCGCCGTACCTGGACCCGGCGGCGCCGAACTACGTCGGCGGCCTGCTCGCGATCGCCCCCGCGTGGTATTTCCTCCCGGTCTGCCTCATCGCACTGATCGGTGGCATGTCCACCGGCACCACCTCGCTGTACGGCACCGGCCTGGACTTCTGCAGCGTCTTCTCCCGGTTCAGCCGGGTGCAGGCGACCGTGTTCATCGGCACGCTGTCCATCGTCTTCATCTTCATCGGCCGGTTCGCCGCGAACCTGACCACCAGCATCTCGACCTTCGCCACGCTCATCATCACCTGCACCGCGCCCTGGATGGTGATCATGATCCTGGGCTACGTCACCCGGCGCGGCTGGTACGACCCGGACGCGCTGCAGGTCTTCAACCGGCGGCAGAGCGGCGGCCGCTACTGGTTCACGCACGGCTGGAACTGGCGCGGCATGACCGCCTGGCTCGGCTCGGCGCTCACGGCCGTCCTGTTCACCAACATCCCCGGCCAGTTCGTCGGGCCGTTCGGCGAACTCGCCGGCGGCATCGACATCTCGCTGCCGCTCGGCCTCGCGCTCGCCGTGCTCCTCTACCTCGGCCTGCTCTTCGTCTTCCCCGAGCCGCGCGCGGTGTACGGCCCGGCCGGCCCGCGTCTGGTGCGCGCGGCCGACACGCCGGTGCCGCCTATCGTGGAGGCCGGCGCGGCCCTGGCCGAGGCGTAGGGCGTGTCGCCGCATCAGGCACAGCCGCCGCCCGGGGAGACAGCATGATCATCGATCTGTCGGTGCCGATCGAGACCGGCATGCCGGTCTATCCCGGCGACCCGGAGGTGGAGGTCCGGGCCGCGCTCACCGTGGCGGCCGAGGGCGTCAACGTCCTCGGCCTGCATCTCGGGTCGCAGTCGGGCACCCACGTGGACGCGCCGTACCACGTCGGCGACGGGCTCCCCACCCTCGACGAGCTGCCGCTCGACCGCTTCGTCGGCCCGGCGGAGGTCGTCGACGCGCGCGGCCTGCCTCCCCGCTCCCCGATCCCCGCCGCCCTCGTGGCCCCGCGGCTCCGGGCCGGGACGATCCTGCTGATCGCCACCGGCTGGGCGTCGCTGTGGGGGAGCGAGGACTACCTCGCGCACCCGTACCTCACCCGGGAAGCGGCCGAACTGATCGTCGAGGCGGGCATCCGGACCGTCGGGATCGACGCGCTGAGCGTGGACCCCACCCCGGCGGAGGACTTCCCCGCCCACCGCGTGCTGTGCGGCGCGCACGCCGTCATCGCCGAGAACCTGCGGCACCTCGACCGGCTCGTGGACCACCAGGGGGCGGGCCACGAGATCGAGGTCTCCCTGCTGCCGCTGCGCCTGCGCGGCGCGGACGGTGCGCCCGTACGCGCCGTGGCACGGGTGAGACCGCGCGTGCCACATGCGCCGCATGACACCTGTTCCGACCCCATCCTGCGAAAGGACTGACCAAGAATGACCGAGCCTCGGGGGCCCGTCGACTCCTCCCGCGTCCCGCGCTTCGCCGGCCCGGCGACCTTCGCCCGGCTGCCCCGCCTGGACGAGGTGGACCGAGCCGACGTGGCGGTCGTTGGCGTCCCGTTCGACACCGGCGTCTCCTACCGTCCCGGCGCGCGGTTCGGCCCCTCGGCGGTCCGCGAGGCCAGCCGCCTGCTGCGGCCCTACCACCCCGGCCTGGACGTCTCGCCGTTCGCCACCCAGCAGGTCGCCGACGCCGGCGACATCGCCTGCAACCCCTTCAACATCAACGAGGCCGTCGAGACCATCGAGGAGGCCGCCTCCGCCCTGGCCGCGGACGGCACGCGGCTGGTCACCATCGGCGGCGACCACACCATCGCGTTGCCGCTGCTGCGCGCCGCCGCGCGCCTCCACGGCCCGATCGCGCTGCTGCACTTCGACGCCCACCTCGACACCTGGGACACCTACTTCGGCGCCGAGTACACCCACGGCACGCCGTTCCGGCGCGCGGTGGAGGAGGGCATCCTGGACACCGAGGCGCTCAGCCACGTCGGCACCCGGGGCCCGCTGTACGCCAAGAAGGACCTCGACGACGACCGGCGGATGGGGTTCGGCGTCGTGACCAGCGCCGACGTGATGCGGCGCGGCGTGGACGAGGTGGTGGACGCGCTGCGGCAGCGGATCGGGCAGCGGCCGCTCTATCTGTCGATCGACATCGACGTGCTCGACCCGGCGCACGCGCCCGGCACCGGGACGCCGGAGGCGGGCGGGCTGACCAGCCGCGAGCTGCTGGAGATCCTGCGCGGCCTGGCCGGGGCCAACCTGGTCGGCGCGGACGTGGTGGAGGTCGCCCCGGCCTACGACCACGCCGAGATCACCTCGGTCGCGGCCTCGCACGTCGCCTACGACCTGGTCAGCCTCCTCGCCCTCAACAAGACGTCCTGAGCGGATGACGGTGTCAGACGCGGTAGACGTCCGACCGGTGGTCGATGCGGACGACGTGGACGAGGCCCTTGTCGTCGTCCACCGAGTAGACGACCCGGTACGCTCCACGCCTGGCGGAGAGAAGCCCCACGAGCTTTCCACGCAGCGGCTTTCCCAAGCGGTACGGATCGTCGAGTAGCGGTCCCGAGAGGAACTCCGCCACGGCGGCGGCCGCAGAGAGGCTTAAGCCATTCGGCGGCCCGGTTTCCAGTTTCCGGGCCGCCGACGCGGCGAGGCGTATCTCGTATCGGGTCGCGTCGGCGGATGTCATCTCTCCGCTTCCTTGCGGCGGGCGATGATCTCCGCGATGCCCGCCGCGTCGACTGCGTCTCCCCGGGAGATCTCCTCCTGGGCGGCGCGGATTTCAGCCAGGGCGCCGGGGGTGCTGAGGACGTCGAGAGTCTCTTCCAGAGCGTCGAGGTCCTCGGCCGAGATGAGAACCGCCGAAGGGCGGCCATGACGGGTGATGGTGACGCGGTCATGCGTGCGCTCGACCTGATCGACCAGTGCCGACAGGGCGTCGCGCGCCTCGCTGAGAGGCAGTTTCGTCATGTGCTCAGTCTAGCCAGAATTCTCGCCAAATCCCGGCCGGCTGGCGCGCCTATCTGGTGCCCCAGGTGTAGGTCTGCTTGTGGAGCTTGAGGTAGACGAAGGTCTCGGTCGCCCGCACCGTCGGGATCGCCCGTATCTTGCCGAGGATCTCCAGGAGGTGGCTGTCGCCCTCGCAGACCACCTCGACCATGATGTCGACGGAACCGGCCGTCAGCACGACGTAGTCGATCTCCTCTATGGAGGCGAGCTCCTGCGCGACGATGTCGAGGTCGCCCTCGCACTTGATGCCGATCATCGCCTGGCGGGGAAAGCCCAGCGTCAGGGGGTCGGTCACCGCGACGATCTGCATGACGCCCTGGTCGAGCAGGCGCTGCACGCGCTGTCGCACGGCGGCCTCGGACAACCCCACCGCTTTGCCGATGGCGGCGTACGGCTTGCGCCCGTCCATCTGGAGCTGCTCGACGATCTGCTTGGAGATGTCGTCCAGCACCACCGGACCGGATTTGGCGGTCGAGCGTACCTTGGGTGGAGTCGTCATCCCGGGGGAGTTCCTCTCTCGGAGGGGTCGAGTCAGGCCTGACGCCCCCGTTACGGGGCGGTTCCTGACATGTTGCCTTCCTGGTGTTACATGCTGTCAGTTCCATCGTTCCTGTCAAGCGATTTCGTAGCAGTTTGGTATCTTCGCCACGAAATCCCTTGTTAAGGCCAAGTTATTCTGTCAGAGTCGCGACAACCAGCACACCTCCAGGAGGTCAAGGGTGACCACCCGTCTGCAGAACTTCGTTAACGGGAAGTTCGTCGACGCCGTGAGCGGCCGCTTCTCCGATGTGATCGACCCCACCACCGGTGAGGTCTACGCTCAGGCCCCCATCTCGGGCCAGGAGGACGTCGACGCGGCCTATGCGGCCGCCGCCGCCGCTTTCGAGACGTGGGGTCAGACCACTCCCGCGGAGCGCTCCACCCTGCTTCTCAAGATCGCCGACGCGATCGAGGCGCGGGCCGACGAGATCAACGAGGCCGAGTGCCGGAACACCGGGAAGCCGCGCGCCCGCATGGCGGAGGACGAGACGCCCATCGCCGCGGACCACTTCCGCTTCTTCGCCGGTGCCGCCCGGACCCTCGAAGGCCCGACCGCGGGTGAGTTCCTCGCCGACCACACCTCGATGATCCGGCACGAGCCGATCGGGGTCATCGGTCAGGTCACCCCGTGGAACTACCCGATGATGATGGCGGTCTGGAAGATCGCGCCGGCGCTCGCCGCGGGCAACACCATCGTCCTGAAGCCGTCGGACACCACCCCGGTCTCCACCGTCAAGCTCGCCGAGATCATCGGTGACGTCCTCCCCGCCGGCGTCTTCAACGTCGTCACCGGCGACCGGGAGACCGGCAGCCTCGTGGTGGGTCACCCCACCGCGTCGATGGTGGCGATCACCGGCTCGGTCGGCGCCGGCATGGCCGTCGCCCGCTCGGCCGCCGACGACCTCAAGCGCGTCCACCTGGAGCTCGGCGGCAAGGCCCCGGTCGTGGTCTTCGAGGACGTCAAGGACATCAAGGCCGTCGCGGAGGCGATCGCCGGAGCCGGTCTCTACAACGCCGGCCAGGACTGCACCGCCGCCTGCCGCGTGCTGGTACAGGAGAGCATCCACGACGAGTTCGCCGCCGCGCTGGCCGAGGCCGCCGCGGCCACCCGGCTGGGCGGGCTGGACGACGAGGAGGCCTACTTCGGCCCCCTCAACAACGCCAGCCAGCTTGAGCGCGTCTCGTCCTTCTTCGAGCGGCTGCCGGAGCACGCCAAGGTGCTCACCGGCGGTCACCGCGTCGGCGAGAAGGGCTACTTCTTCGCGCCGACCGTCGTCGACGGCCTCCAGCAGGACGACGAGATGGTGCAGAACGAGGTCTTCGGCCCCGTCATGACCATCCAGACGTTCTCTGACGAGGCGGACGCCCTGGCCAAGGCCAACGGCGTCAAGTACGGCCTGTCGGGTTCGGTGTGGACCTCCGACCACGGCCGGGCGATGCGCATGTCCAAGCGCCTCGACTTCGGTGTGGTCTGGGTCAACACCCACATCCCGTTCGTGTCGGAGATGCCGCACGGCGGCTTCAAGCACTCGGGCTATGGCAAGGACCTTTCGGTCTTCGGACTGCACGACTACACGCGCGTCAAGCACGTGATGCACTACATCGGTGAATAGGCCGGGCGGCGCGACCGTACGGCCTCCTGAAAGAGGGATATGCCTGGAATGACAGAGATCCAGGCGGGTGCGGGGGTAGCCGGCGAGGCTACCTCCGACCAGGTGCCCGCCATCGAGCTCGACGAGGTCGTGAAGGAGTACGTCTCACACGGCGAGGTCGTACCGGCCGTCAAGGGCGTCAGCATGACCATCGGCGAGGGGGAGTTCTTCTCCCTCCTCGGGCCGTCGGGGTGCGGCAAGACCACCTCGATGCGGATGATCGCGGGCTTCGAGGAGCCCACCCGGGGCGTCGTCCGGCTCCACGGCCAGGACGTCACGAACGTTCCCCCGAACAAGCGTGACGTCAACATGGTGTTCCAGTCCTACGCGCTCTTCCCCCACATGAACGTCTGGGACAACGTCGCGTTCGGACTCAAGCGCAAGAAGGTGCCGGACGGCGAGATCCGGCGCCGCGTCGGCGAAATTCTGGAGATCGTCGACCTGGTCGGCCGCGAGAAACGGCGTCCCCGGGAGATGTCCGGCGGCCAGCAGCAGCGCGTCGCGCTCGCGCGGGCCCTGGTCAACCGGCCGCGCGCGCTCCTCCTCGACGAGCCGCTCGGCGCGCTCGACCTCAAGCTGCGCCAGCACATGCAGATCGAGCTCAAGCGGATCCAGCGCGAGGTCGGCATCACGTTCGTCTACGTGACGCACGACCAGAGCGAGGCGCTCACCATGAGCGACCGCATCGCCGTCATGAACGACGGTCTCGTCGAACAACTCGCCGGCCCCCGGGAGATCTACGAGCGGCCCGCGACCAAGTTCGTCGCGGGGTTCATCGGGACGTCCAACCTGCTCAGCGGCGTCGTGCGAGCGGTGAACGGATCTTCCGCCGTGCTCGCGCTCGGCCCCGATGACCGGGTCGTCGTGCCGATCAGGGAAACCGTCGCCGAGGATGACACCGTCGAGCTGACCGTGCGCCCGGAGAAGATCACGATCTCCACCGAACGGCCCGAAGGCGACCTTAGCATGGTGGAAGGGACGGTCTCCGAGGTGGTCTACCTCGGGACCTCCAACAGCTACGCGGTCGCCCTGGCGGGCGGGGCGGAGATCACCGTCTTCCAGCAGAACGCGCACGACAGCACCACCACGGCCGAACGAGGCGACACGGTCTGGCTGTCGTGGCAGCCGCAGCACTCCTACGCGCTGCAGTAACACCTCTCGACACGGGAGCAAGAACCCCATGAGCAACCCCTCAACACCGGACCCGTCGTTCCTCCGGGGTCTGACCCAGCGCCGCCTCGGCCGTCGCGACGCCTTCCGGGTGGCCGGTTTCTCCGCCGCCGGTCTCGCTCTCGCTGCCTGCGGGGTGAAGGGAAAGGGCGTGGCCCGCCCGACCTCCTCCGCCGAGGCGCAGTCCGAAGTGGAGAAGTACTGGGCCGGCAAGGTGAAGAACGGTCACATCGACTTCGCCAACTGGCCCCTCTACATGGACCCCGACCACCCCGAGCTGAAGAAGTTCACCGAGCAGACCGGTATCACGGTGACCTACAAGGAGGTCATCCAGGAGACCACGAGCTGGTTCGCCAAGATCCAGCCGCAGCTCGCCGCCGGGCAGTCCATCGATTACGACCTGATGGTCGTCACCAACAGCATCCAGCTCACCCAGCTCATCAAGCTCGGCTACCTGGTGCCCCTCGACCACGAGAAGCTGCCGAACTTCACCAAGAACGTCGGCGAGCGGTACAAGAACGAGTCGTTCGACCCCGGCAACGTGTTCACGGTGCCGTACGCCTCGGGCATGACCGGCATCGCCTACAACCCCAAGTACATCGACACCCCGCCGACCAGCTACGCCGCGCTGTGGGATCCGAAGTACAAGGGCAAGGTCGGCATGATGTCCGACTCCCAGGAGATCGCCAACTTCGGCATGTTCGCGCTGGGCATCGACCCGGAGAAGTCCACTCCGGCCGACTGGGAGAAGGCCGCGGAGAAGCTCCGGCAGCAGCGCGACTCCGGGATCGTCCGAAAGTACTACGACCAGTCGTACATCGACCCGCTGGCCAAGGGTGACATCTGGCTCTGCCAGGCGTGGTCGGGCGACGTCTTCCAGAAGAACCTCTCCGACGGCACGGACCTCAAGTTCGTGATCCCCGATGAGGGCGCCACGATCTGGACCGACAACTTCATGATCCCGAAGACGGCCGCCAACCCCGTGGACGCGATCACGCTCATCGACTTCTTCTACGAGCCGGCCATCGCGGCCAGCATGGCGGAGTACATCAACTACGTCCCGCCGGTCCCGGCGGCGCAGGAGATCATTCGCGCCGACGCGGCGAAGGCGACCGGCGAGGACAAGAAGACGCTCGAGATGATCGCCGACAGCCCGCTGGTGTTCCCGAGCGCCGACGTGTACGCGAAGCTGCGCACCTACCGGACGCTCGCGGACGCCACCGAGCAGAAGAAGTTCGAAGGCATCTTCCAGCCGATCACGACCTCATGAGAAGGCTGAGGGCGGCGCTGACGCCGTACGCGCTGATCTTCCCCGGCGGTGTGTGGCTCGCGATCTTCTTCGTGGTCCCCACCGTGGTCATGCTGTCGCTGTCGCTGCAGTCGGGCAACGTGGCCGACGGGTTCGTCTTCACCTGGAACTGGCAGTCGTACGTCGACGGGCTGACGAACTACCACGACCAGATCATCCGCTCGCTGGTCTACGGCCTGGCCGCGACTCTGATTCAGATCGTCATCGGCTTCCCCGTGGCGTACTGGATCGCGTTCAAGGGCGGTCGGCACAAGTCCGTCTACCTCTTCCTGCTGCTGCTGCCGTTCCTCGTGTCGTTCGTGCTGCGGACGATCTCGTGGCAGTTCCTGCTGTCGGACAACGGCATGCTGCTCGGCCCGCTGAAGGACCTGGGGCTGCTGCCCCACGACTTCCGCGTCCTGGCCACGCCGTACGCGGTGATCGGCGGCCTGGCGTACAACTTCCTGCCGTTCATGGTGCTGCCGATGTACGTGGCGCTGGAGCGGATCGACCCGCGGGTGCTGGAAGCGGCCAACGACCTGTACGCCAACAAGTTCCAGACGTTCCTCCGGGTGGTGCTCCCGTTGTCGCTGCCCGGCGTGTTCGCCGGGGTGCTGATGACGTTCGTGCCGGCCAGTTCGGACTACGTCAACGCCTCGGTGCTCGGCGGCACGAACACCACGATGATCGGCAACGTCATCCAGAACCAGTACCTCGTCACACAGGACTACCCGACGGCCTCGGCGCTGTCGTTCACCCTGATGGCGCTGCTGCTGGTCGGCATCTTCGCCTACGCCAAGGCGCTCGGCACCGAGGACGTGCTGGAGGTGGCGGCACGATGAGGCTCTTTCGCGGCCGCTGGCTGCAGATCTACACCTGGCTGGTCATCGCCTGGCTGGTCGTCCCCATCGGGGTGATGGTCCTCTTCGGGTTCAACGACACGAAGGGCCGCTACAACAGCACGTTCCAGGGCTTCACCCTGAAGTGGTACGGCAAGCTCTTCGAGATCGGCGACCTGACCCAGGCGCTGGTGAACTCGCTGCTCATCGCCGTGCTGACGATGCTGATCGCGGGTGTGCTCGGCTCGCTCATCGGCCTCGCGCTCGGCCGGTACCGCTTCCGCGGCTCCGGGACGATGAACGTCATCATGTTCGCGGCCATCTCCTGCGCCGAGATCGTGATGGGCGCGTCCCTGCTGTCGCTGTTCGTCACCCTCGCCGTCCCGCTCGGCTTCTGGACGATCGTGATCTCGCACGTGATGTTCTCGATCTCGTTCGTGGCCATCACGGTGCGGGCGCGGGTGATGACGCTGGACGCCTCCCTGGAGGAGGCGGCCCGGGACCTCGGCGCGGGCACCTGGACGACGTTCCGGCTGGTGACGCTGCCCATGATCTTCCCGGGCGTGCTGGCCGGGTCGATGCTGGCGTTCGCGCTGTCCATCGACGACTTCGTCATCACCAACTTCAACTCGGGCGGCACGGTCACGTTCCCGCTGTGGATCTGGGGATCCACGCGGGTGGGCATCCCGCCGCAGGTCAACGTGATGGGTACGTTGATCTTCGCGGCCGGGTTGCTGATCGCCTTCGGCAACGCGCTCATCGCGCGCCGCCGCCGCTAGACCCCGGTTGAGCCCCCTCGCCCGGCGAGGGGGCTCAACCACGTCCACGTCACAGGCACTCAGGGAGAGGTGAGATCGGAGCGAGGGGGATCCCGCGCGTGACCGGCCGTCTCGGGGCCACGCAACCAATCAACACGTGACACGTAGGGAAGTGAAATCTGTGGATCCGCTGAAGGCGCTTGCTGACGCGGAGCGCACGCCGTACTGGCTGGACCGGCCAGGGGCACCGGAGCCGTCACCGTGGCTCACGAACGACACCACCGCCGACCTGGCCGTCATCGGAGGTGGATTCTCCGGTCTGTGGACCGCGCTGATGGCCAAGGAGCGAGACCCCTCGCGGGACGTGGTCCTGCTGGAGGGCAAGAGCATCGGCTGGGCCGCCTCCGGACGCAACGGGGGCTTCTGCGCCGCCAGCCTCACCCACGGCCTGCTCAACGGCCTGGCCCGCTGGCCCGACGAGCTTCCCACCCTGGAGCGCCTCGGGCAGGAGAACCTCGACGAGATCGAGGCGACCGTCGAGCGGTACGGCATCCGCTGCTCGTTCGAGCGGACCGGGGAGATGAACGTCGCCACCGAGGAGTGGCAGCTCGAGGGGCTGCGCGAGGCCGAGCGCGCCGCCCGCGACCTCGGTTCCGAGCCCGTCTATCTGGACCGCGACCAGGTGCGCGCGGAGGTGAACTCACCCACCTACCTCGGCGCGCTGTGGGAGCGGGACGCCGTCGCGATGGTGGACCCGGCGCGGCTCGCGTGGGGCCTGCGGGACGCCTGCCTCCGGATGGGAGTGCGCGTCTTCGAACACACCCCGGCCAGGTCCGTCTCCGACGCCGGGGAGCGGCTGGACATCGTCACCCCGCACGGGACCGTCCGGGCCCGCCGGGTGGCCCTGGGCACGGGCGTCTTCCCGCCGCTGCTGCGCCGCCTGCGGCATTTCCTGGTCCCGGTGTACGACTACGTCCTGATGACGGAGCCGCTGCCGGACCACAAGCTGGCCGAGATCGGCTGGCGGAACCGGCAGGGCATCGGCGACTCGGCCAACCAGTTCCACTACTACCGGCTGACCGACGACAACCGGATCCTGTGGGGCGGCTACGACGCCGTCTATCACAACGGCGGCCTGATCAAGGACGGGTACGACCAGCGGGACGCGACCTTCGAGAAGCTGGCGCGGAACTTCTTCACCACGTTCCCGCAGCTCGACGGCGTCCGCTTCACCCACAGGTGGGGCGGTGTGATCGACACCTGCAGCCGGTTCGCCGCCTTCTACGGCACCGCCTACCGCTCCCGGCTGGCGTACGCGGTGGGATACACAGGGCTGGGGGTGGGGGCCACCAGGTTCGGGGCCAACGTCATGCTGGACCTGCTCGGCGGTGAGAGCACCGAGCGGACCCGGCTGCGCATGGTGCGGACCAAGCCGGTGCCGTTCCCGCCCGAGCCGGCGCGGTCGGGGGTCATCCAGCTCACCCGCTGGTCGATCGCGCGGGCCGACGCCCACGAGGGGCGGCGCAACCTGTGGCTGCGCACCCTCGACGCGATGGGGCTCGGCTTCGACTCCTGACGGCACGCGGCGGCGTCCTGCGCTCCATCCAGGAGCGTAGGACGCCGTGTCAGACACGACTTAGCGGTCGAGACCGGTGAGCCAGCGCAGCGTGTTGCGGCAGGTGATGAGCTCCAGCGTGCTGTCGTCGATCCCGGCGGCGCGCATCGCGGGGACGACCTCGTCGAACAGCCGGCCGTACCCGTGCCCGCCGTAGTCCCGCAGGTGCCCCTGCCGGGACACGCCGCTGCTCAGCAGGACGTGTGCCGCGTGGCCCGCCTCGACCAGCGCGAGCGCGTGCTCGGCCTCGGTCACCCCGACGTACGCGCCCGCCTCGGCGATCTTGCGCTGGACGAGCGGGTCGGTCGAGCGGGCGCTCAGCCGGGTGGGCGGGACACCCTCGGCCAGCAGGGCTTCCAGGACGCCGAGGCCGTCGGCGGCCACCGGGAGGTCGGTGCGGGCCGAGGCCCGCGCGGCGGCGGTGAGGGCGCGCGCCTCGGCCGCGGTCGGCTGCTCGCCCCATGTCGCGGCCACGATGACGCCGGGCCGGGCGGCGGTGCCGTCGAGGCCGGTCCCGATCTCCTTGAGCAGGTCGGCGGTGAGGTCGTCCACGCCGTACCGGCGGATCAGGTCGCCGCTGAACGGCTCCGGGGCGAACCCGGTCGCGGCGACGACCGCGACCCTGGCCGCCGTGGCGATCCGCGCCAGGGCCGTCACATCACGCTCCATGCCGAGGCAGCTGTGCTCGACGACCAGGGCGAGCCCCCGCTCCCGGCCCAGCTCGGCCAGCTCGGAGGTGACGTGCGTCTCCTCGTCCAGCCAGCGGTACGGGTCGGAGTCGCCGCTCGTGCCCCAGCGCGTGTCGGTGCGCAGGTGCTCACCCGGAAGGACGGGTCCTTCGATCAGTGAGACGGGCAGGGCGCCCGTGACGGTCTGGACACGGGGGAAGTACGCCTCGGACATGCCGGGACACTAGCGGATGTTTCCCCTGGCGAGCGACCCAGAGGGGGTGGACGGTACGGCGCGGGCCGGACGACCGCGCGTGGCCGCCGCCGCCATGGCGAGCACGAGCACGACGTCGGAGATCACCAGGGCTCGCTCGGCGAGGCCGTAGAACGCCGCGCCGCCGATCGTTTCGGCGACGGGGGAGCCCGGACGGCCCAGCAGATACGCGGCCAGGGCGAGCACGGAGCCCAGGCTGACCGCGTCGAGCACCCGGCCGGCCGTCCGCCAGCCCGGCAGCGCCCTGGTCTGCCTGGCCAGGATCCAGGCCGCGCACGGCAGGCCGGTGAAGACGAGCGCGATGGACCAGCGGTGGATCTCGGAGGCGTCGACCGGCCACAGGGCGGCCAGCGTCAGCGCCACCGCGACGCCCGTGAGCAGCACCCGCGCCGCCGCGCTCCGCGCCGGCTCGACCCTGGCCAGCGCGCTGACGAGTCCGGCGATGCCCGCCGTCAGCGAGAGGACGCCCAGCGCGAGCAGGGGACCGGCCCCCTTCACCCAGGCGTAGCCGGCGACCGGGGCGACCAGCGGGTCCACGGCGCCGGGGTAGGCGACGTGCAGCCAGATCATGACGCTGAGAGCGAGGATCGGACCCGCGACCGCGATCCGCCCACCCGTTCCGCTCACCGTTCCACAACTCCTCACCGGCGTGCTGCTCGCCCCCACGCCGCCGCCGGAGCGGGTATGGGGGATCACAACTGAGCCTGCTGCACGCCGGCGGTCGCGGCCATCGGGGATCACCCTGAAACGGGCGGGGATTCGCCGGTCCCGGTCTCAGGGACGCCTCAGGTCATTGTCTTGCCGCCGTTGACCGCGAGGCGCTGCCCGGTGACGAAACGGGCGCGGGGGGAGGCGAGGAAGGCCACGGCCTCGGCGACGTCGGCCGGCGCTCCCATGTGGCCCGCGGCCACTCCGTCCAGGTAGGCGTCGAAGTCCGCCGTGGACAGGCCGGCGTGCCGCTCCACCGGGATCCACCCCGGCTCCACGGTGTTCACCGTGATCCCGTAGGGGCCGAGCTCGCGTGCCCAGGAGCGGGTGAGGCCGTGCATCGCGGCCTTCGCCGACACGTAGTGCCCGAACTCCGGGTTGCCGAGGTCGGCGACCTCGCTGCCGATGTTGACGATCCGGCCCGCGCCCGCCTCCCGCATCGCGGGCAGTACGGCCTGCAGGATGAGCAGCGGCGCCTTCACGAAGAACCGAAGCTGGTCCAGGTGGTCGTCCCAGGTTTGCTTCTCGACCGGCAGCAGGGGTTGCGGGCCGGTCGCGTTGTTCACCAGGACGTCCACCTGGCCGATTTCGGCGATGCCCCGCCGTACGGACTCCTCCTCGGTCACGTCGAAGCGGGCGAGCCGGGCGGAGCCGCCGCCGGCGTGGATCCGCTCGACGACGCGGGTCGCCCCGGCGGTGTCGTGGGCGTAGTTCACGGCGACGTCCCAGCCGTCGGCGGCGAGCCGCTCGGCGATGGCGGCGCCGAGCCCCCGGGACGCTCCGGTGACGAGTGCGGTACCCATCGGGCTCCTCTCGGTCCGGGAGGGACCGCCGCTGGCCCGCGATCTCCTCCGTCTGCGGGGAACGACCCTCTCACAGCGCCGTCGTGCCCCGGCAGGGAGGTGGGAGCGTTCCCAAAGTGTGTCGGAGGCAGGTTCAGTCCAGATAGGAGCGGCTGCGTGGCGACCACGCGACCAGGCCGAGTCGTTCCTCGGCCTCGACGGCGCGCCGGGCGTGGTCGCGGGCCGTCTCCTTGTCGCCCATGGCGGCGGCGAGACCGGCGAGCAGGCTGTCCACAGAACCGCCGCAGTCGAGGCCTACTCCGGCGACGGCGAGCTCGCCCGCGTGCGGGAGCAGCCTCGCGTAGAGGAGGGCGGGGTCGGGGACGCCGATCAGGGCCGACACCGCCGACCACAGCCCCATGGGAAACATCCATGTCCAGTCTTCCGGGGGTGGCGCGAACCAGCGGGCAGCCAGGCCGCGCGCCTCGTCCTCCCGGCCCGACTCGGCGAGCGCGAGAACCGCCGCCGGCCGGCTGATCGAGAAGCTCCATGGCACGTTCTCGGCCATGCCCAGCAGGGAGCCGGACATCGCCGCGAGGGTGCCCCGCGCCCGCGCCAGGGCGATGTCCGTGGCCAGCCGCGCCCAGGTGAGACCTGGCGCGCCGGTCAGTCCGATCAGCCGCAGGCCCTCGTCCCTCAGCCTCTCGGAGTCGTCGCAGCGACCGGAGAGGAGGGCGACCGTCGCCTCCGCCAGCCGGAGCTGCCCGGTCAGCTCGGGAGAGCGCAGCTCGGCGGCGAGATCCCGGCAGCGGGCCAGCTGCACGTCCAACGCCGTGAGGTCCCCCGCTCTCGTCACCTCGAAGACGCGTTGCATCCGAAACGCGAACTCCTCCCGGCGGGCGCCGCGCCGGGCGGCCAGGTCGATCGCCTCGATCGTCACCGGGGGCGTCCTGGCGAAATGGGACGGCCCATGGCACGCGTGCAGAAAGGCGTTGAACGCCAGCGCGAGCAGGTCCGGATCGTCGAGCCGCCGGGCCAGGTCGAGCGCCTGCTCGGCGTAGGCCGCGCAGTCGGCGACCCGGTCGCTGTAGCGCAGCTCCAAGCCGAGCGTCGCGAGGATCCGCACCCTGGTCGCGTCATCCCCCGCCGCCGCTCCCAGTTGGCTCTCCAGGAACCCCACCACGGCGGGTTCGTGCTCGCCGTACTCGCGGCTGCCCCACGTGGTGACCCCGATGAAGGCCGTCGCCGCCGCGATCACCCGCGTCGGGTCGTCGAGGGCGGTGGCCAGCGCCACGGCCTCTTCGATGGCCTCGTGCGCCTTCGCGTGCTCGCCCGCGTCGCGCAGCGCCCGCCCCAGGTCCACGAGCACGTCACAGCGCATCGGCAGCTCGGCGTTCCCGATCAGGACGGCCGCCGCGTCGCGCAGGTGGGCGACCGCCTCCGACCAGGCCGTCTGTCGTACGGCGAGCGCGGCGGCGGCCCTGGCGTATCGCACTGACTTCTCCGGGTCGCCGAGCGGTCCCGCGGCGAGATAGTGCAGCGCCAGCGCGGTAGCGCCGGCGCCGGTGGCCTCCAGCGCGTCAGCGATGCGGGCGTGCAGTCCGCCGCGCCTCACCCTGCCGAGCGAGTCGTACAGGGCGTCCCTGATCAGCCCGTGGCGGAAGCGGTAGCCCCACGAGTCGGCGTCCTCCACCAGGAGCCCCGCGCCCAGTGCGGGGTCGAGCGCCACGAGCAGCTCCTCGCCGGTCATCCGGGCGGCCTGGGCGAGCACCGCCGGGTCGAGCGCCTCGCCCGCGACGGCGGCGAGCGTGAGCGCCTCGCGGGTACGCTCCGGCAGGGCCGAGACCCGCTGCGCGATCACGTCGCGCACGCCCTCCGGCACGCCGCCCACGGTGCCGCCGCCGCGCACCAGCGACACCAGCTCACCGAGGAAGAACGGGTTGCCGCCGCTGCGCCCGGCCAGCTCACCCGCCAGCTCCGGTTCTCCCGGGAGCGCCCGCTCGACATAGCGCGCGCACGCCTCCTCGGGCAGCGCTCCCACGGCCAAGCGCTCGACCGCCGGAGCGGCGAGGACGGTGCCGTCCCTGGAGGTCACCACGAACAGGAAGGGCAGCCGGGCGAGGTCACCCGCGATCAGCCGGAGCAGCTCCAATGACGACGCATCCGCGCCGTGCGCGTCCTCGAACACCACCAGCCGGCGCTCGGGCCCGGCGGCGAGGGCGGCCAGGACCGCCTCGTAGACCTGGAACCGGTCCCCCTGGGGGAGCGGGCGCTCGCCGGTCACCACACCAAGGGCCGCGTTCGCCGCCGGGCCGCCGAGGTCGCGGAGGACCTGCGCCCACGGCCAGTAGGCGGGAGCGCTGGTGGCGTCCACACAGCGCACCCAAGTGGCCGGGACCCCCGACGCGGCGGCGAATCGGCGGGCCGACTCCGCCAGCGTGGTCTTCCCGATGCCCGGCTCGCCGGCCAGCAGCAGGCAGCCCCCGGCGATCCGCAGCCCCTCCACCCGGTCCCGCAGCACGGCCAGCTCACGCTCCCGGCCGACCGGCTCGTCTGGTGTGCTCGCGGCGGTGGCGGGTGCCGCCGGGGCGCTCTCCCACCGGCCGCCGACCGGCAGCGACGGGTCCTGGGCGAGGATCGCGGTCTCCAGGCGGCGCAGCTCCGGCCCGGGATCGATGCCGAGTTCGTCCGCGAGCAGGGTCCGGCACCGGTGATAGGCGGCCAGGGCGTCGGCCTGCCGCCCGTTCGCGTACAGCGCCCGTACGAGCTGCGCCCAGCGGCGCTCGCGCAGCGGCTGCCGCGCGATCATGCTCTCCAGTTCGGCCACGGCGCTCTCGGCTCGGCCGCCCGCCAGCCACGCCTCGGCCCGATCCTCCGCCGCGGCCTCGTAGATCTCCATGAGCCTGGTCCGGTACGGCACGGCCCACGCGGCATCGGCGAACTCGGCGAGCGGCTCTCCCCGCCACAGCGCGAAGGCCGCCTCCAGGTCGCCCCGGGCCACCAGGTCCTCGAAGGCGAAGGCGTCGATCTGCTCGGGGGCGACGTCGAGGAGGTATCCGGTGCCCCGGGTCAGCAGGACCGCCGGGCGGTGGCGCGGCCTGCGCTCGGGCTCCAGCGTCTGCCGGAGCTGCGCGACGTACGCCTGGAGTGTTCCGAACGGCGTGGACGGAGGCCGGCCTCCCCAGAGCCGCTCGACCAGGGCGTCGGCGGGCACGACCCGGCCCACGTCGACGAGGAGCAGGGCCAGCAGAGCGCGGCGCATCCGAGCGGTGATGTTCAGCCGCCGCTCGGTGTTCCAGACCTCCAGATTGCCCAGCAAGCGGAAGGAGAATGACATATCGGCAATTGAACGGGCACTGACTTGCGTCCCGCTAGTCCGAGTCCTTCAGTCGCGCCCAACCGCGCCCGTCCACGCTCGTCCCCATGAGAATTCTGCAGCCGGGAGACGCCGGATACGACCAGGAGACAAGCGGGTTCAACCTCGCGATCGCGCACCGCCCCGACGCGGTGGTGCCCGCGGAGTCGGCCGAGGACGTGATCGCCGCCGTACGCCGCGCCGCCGATGCGGGCCGGCCCGTCGCGGTCATGGGCATGGGGCACGCGCCCGGCCTGCCCGCCGAGGGCGGCCTCCTCATCACGACGCGGCGGATGAACAACGTCACGATCGACGCCGCCGCGCGCACCGCTCGGGTCCAGGCCGGAGCCCGCTGGGCGGACGTGGTCGGCCCGGCCTCCGAGTACGGCCTGGCGCCGCTCTCCGGGTCGTCCCCCGGGGTCGGCGTGGTCGGATACACCGTCGGCGGCGGCATCGGCCTCATGTCCCGCACGTACGGCTACGCCGCGGATCGCGTACGCGCCCTGGAGATCGTGACCGCCGACGGGCGGCTCCGGCGGGTGAGCGCCGACCAGGAGCCTGACCTGTTCTGGGCGCTAAGAGGCGGCAAGGTCACCCTGGGCGTGATCACGTCGATGACGTTCGACCTCCTGCCGCACGCCCACGTCTTCGCCGGAAGCCTGATCTACCCCGGAGACGCGGCGCGCCAGGTCTTCCGCGCGTACGCCGACTGGACGCGCGGCCTGACCGAGGAGACCACGACGTCCGTGGCGCTGCTCCGCCCGCCGGGCGGCGCGCCGCCCCTGGTCGCGCTCCGGGTCGTGCACACCGGCGCCGACGGCGACCGGGTGGTGGCTCCCATGCGCGCCGCGGCTCCGGTGCTGGCCGACGCGCTCGGCGACATGCCGTACCGGGACACGCACCTGGTCTACAACGACCCCGAGGGGCCGGTGCCCTCGTGGGGGCGGGGCATCCTGCTCGACGACGTGGACACGGACGCGGTTCTCGGCGCCGCCGGCGAGTCACTGGTGGTCGTCGAGATCCGCCATCTCGGCGGGGCGATGGCCCGCGACGCGGGCAACGCGGTCGGCTGGCGCGACGCGGCCTACAGCCTGTCCACCCACACCGTCGCCTCCCCGGAGGGGGCCAAGGCGGGCGACACCCTGATGGCGGTGGCCGGTCCCCGGCCCGCCCAGGTCAACCTGCTGGGCCTGACCGGCGACGCGTTGCGCGAGCAGCTCAGGGTCGCGTGGCAGCCGGAGACGGTGCGGCGGCTGGCGGAGATCCGCCGCGCCTACGACCCGCGGGGCGTCTTCCGCTTCGGCCACCCCGTGGAGTGACGCGGAGTTGACCGGCCGGCGGGACGGGAGCGCCCGCCGCGCCGTACCGCCCCGGTCCGCAGTGCCGTGCGAGGATCGTCGGCGGGAGGTGAGCCAGATGCGCGTAGTGATCGCGGGAGGCCACGGCAAGATCGCACTCCGGCTGGAACGGCTGCTCGCCGCGCGCGGCGACGAGCCGGTGGGGCTGGTACGCGACCCCGATCATGTGGACGACGTCCGGGCGGCCGGAGCCGAGCCCGTGCGGTGCGACCTCGAACAGGCCCGGCCGGAGCAGCTGGCCGAGATCCTGATCGGGGCCGGGGCGGTGGTCTTCGCCGCGGGCGCCGGGCCGGGCAGCGGCGCGGCGCGCAAGGAGACGGTGGACCACCGCGGGTCGGTCCTGCTCGCGGACGCGGCCGAACGTGCCGGGGTCCGGCGGTTCATCCAGATCTCGACGATCGGGGCGGGCGCGCCGCCCGCGCCGGGGAGCGACGAGGTGTGGGTGGCCTACATCAACGCGAAGACCGCGGCCGAGGAGGACCTGCGCGCCCGGCCGAACCTCAACTGGACCATCCTTCGTCCCGGCCGGCTCACCGACGACAAGGGGACCGGCCTGGTGACCCTCGCGGACGTGCCGCTGGCGCAGCACGACCCGGTGCCCAGGGACGACGTCGCCGCCGTCGTCGCGGGGCTCATCGACACGCCGGAGACCCGGCACCGGGTCCTCGAAGTGGTGGGCGGGGGCACGCCGATCCCGCTGGCGATCCGGATCCTGCTCTTCCGCTGACGCCGTCGTGAACGGCTGTACGCGGAACGGCTGTTGTGGCGAAACGGCTGTGCGGTGGAACGGCTGTGCGGCGGAACGGCTATGCGGTGGCGGCGTCGAGGTTCAGCCGGTGCAGCACGCGCCGGAAGCCCCAGACGGACACGGCGATCGCCAGCCCCATGGCGGCGGCCATCGCCACCGTGCGCAGCAGCATGAAGCTGCCGATCGACTCGTTGAGGAGCAGCCAGATGTTCCCCGCCGAGTTCGCGATCAGCACGAACGCCCAGAGAAGCGTGACCCGGACGAAGAATTGCCGGACCCGTTCGTGCTTCAACACGAACGCCGGCAGGTGGACGAAGTCCTGCGCGAGCTTGGCCAGCAGCGGCCGGCGCAGCCGCAGGGACGCGAGGAGGACCAGGCCGAGACAGATCGTGCCGACCTCGGGCTGGATCAGGTAGACGACGGCGCTGCCGGTCCAGAAACCGAGCGCGGCCTGGGTCGTGAGCGCGACCGCGGTCAGCACCATCGTGCCGGGAACGCGGGTGCGCCGGACGACGCGCCAGAGCATGCCCAGGTAGACCCAGGCCAAGGCCGCGACGAGGGCGCCGTTGAGCCCGATCAGAGTGAGGGTGGCGTAGAAGACGGCGAGGGGGGCGAACACCCCTTCAATCAGCATCGGCACCGCCTGTCTCAGCAGAGACGGCAGGTGCGGCGGCGTGAAGGGCTGGTGGTCCATGACTCTCCCTGGGGTGACGGCGCGCCCCGGCGATCTCGCGATCACCCGGGCGAGGCGTGCTGCGCGTCGCCCCAGGCGGCCTGGCGCCGTCGGCCCGAGGTGGTCGGCCACGGGACGACAGCCAGCTTTGAGCGGGTCTTTTGTGGAGATATGCCGTGGTATGTCCGATTAAACGGCGGTAAACGGCTTGCTATTCCGGCAGACCCGCGCTTTGCCGACCTCAGCCGAGGCTGGAGGTCGCCAGCTTGGCCCCGAAACCCAGGAAGAGCACGCCGACGCCGGAGGTCAGCCCGGCCGAGAGCCTGCGCCGCCGCCGGAACTGGGCGGACAGGAACGTGCCGCTGAAGATCAGCATCGACAGGTAGAACGCGCTGAAGATCTGCACGATCGTCCCCAGAATGAGGAACGAGACGGCCGGTGCGCCGTACGACGGGTCCACGAACTGGATGAAGAACGAGACGAAGAACAGGATCGCCTTCGGGTTCAGCAGGCTGATCACCAACGCCCTGCGGAACGGGTCGGCGGCGGACTTGCCGGCGGACGTCGTCTCGGTCGCCATGCCTTCGGCGGCGACGGACTCGGCGGCGGACTCGGTCATGCCTCGAGAGCGCCACGCCGACCAGGCGGCGCGCAGCATGCCGAACCCGATCCACGCCAGATAGCCCGCCCCGGCGTACTTGACGACGTTGAACAGCGTGGGGTTCGACTTGAGTAGCGACGCCACGCCGGCGGCGGACAGCACCATCAGGACCGTGTCGCCGATGAAGACTCCGGAGGCCGCTCGGTAGCCCCGTCGTACCCCGCGCTGGGCGGCCGTGGAGAGCACGTAAACCGAGTTGGGGCCGGGCAGCAGGATGATCAGGAACGCGCCGATGGCGTACGTCCAGATGTCGGTGATGCCGAAGAACATGGGGCGGGCTTCCTTTGGGTTCGCGGTGACGGACCTGTCGGCCGCGTGACCCGCGCCGGCATGTTCACTCGCAAAAGATGACATATCACGCCACCTGTCGGCGGGATTCCCGCACCCCTGGCGAAGAATCCTGGGGTCACCGGAAGCGGTAAGGAAAATTACCTATTGACCCGGTGGGAAAAGTAGGAAGAACCTGGTGGGCATGAGCCTTTGGACGCCTGATCCCACGTTCTACCCCTCGCCCCGGGACGCCGTCGCCGCTCCCCGGGAGAAGCTCGCCTACGTCGCCGCCTTCGACCGGTCCGCGGAGCGGCCGGACGCGCTGGCCGTCCTCGACACCGACCCCGAATCCCCGGCGTACGGCACTGTGGTCGGCTGGACGGACCTTCCGTACACGGGGGACGAGCTCCACCACTTCGGGTGGAACGCCTGCAGCAGCGCCCTGTGCCCCAGCGCGCCGCACCCGCACGTCGAGCGGCGCTACCTGATCGTGCCCGGGCTGCGCTCCTCCCGGATCTACGTCTACGACACCAAGGGCCGGGTCAGCCCCGAGCTGGTCAAGGTCATCGAGCCTGAGGAGCTGGGCAAGCGCGCCGGATACTCCCGCCCGCACACCGTGCACTGCGGCCCCGAGGGCCTGTACGTCTCGGCGCTCGGCGGGTTCGGCGAGGACGGGCCCGGCGGCATCGCTCTGCTCGACCACACCTCGTTCGAGGTGGTCGGCCGGTGGGAGGCCGACCGCGGGTCGCAGCACCTCGCCTACGACTTCTGGTGGCACATCAACCACGACGTGCTGGTGAGCTCCGAATGGGGCACCCCGTCCATGGTCGAGGACGGCCTGGTCGGAGAGCTGCTGCTCGGCCGCAAGTACGGCCATCGCCTGCACTTCTGGGACCTGCGCAAGCGCAGGCACGTCCAGGAGATCGACCTCGGCGACCAGCACCAGATGGTCCTCGAACTGCGCCCCGCCCACGACCCGACCAAGACGTACGGCTTCGCCGGGGTGGTCACCAACGTGGAGGATCTGTCCGCGTCGATCTGGGTCTGGCACCGCGAGGGCTCCCGCTGGGAGGCGAGGAAGGTCATCCACATCCCGGCCGAACCCGCCGCGCCCGAGGAACTGCCCGACATACTCAAGCCGTTCGGCGCCGTGCCGCCGCTGGTCACCGACATCGACCTGTCCGTGGACGACCGCCACCTCTACGTGTCCTGCTGGGGGACGGGCGAGCTGAAGCGCTACGACGTCTCCGACCCCTTCGCGCCGGTCGAGACCGGGTCCGTGCGCATCGGCGGCATCGTCGGGCGCGCTCCCCACCCGGCCGCGCCGTACGAGCGGCTCGCGGGCGGGCCGCAGATGATCGAGGTCAGCCGCGACGGCCGGCGTGTCTACGTCACCAACTCGCTCTACGGATCCTGGGACGACCAGTTCTACCCCGACGGGGTCGGGGCGTGGATGGCCAAGGTCGACTCGGAGACGTTCACGTTCGACGAGCGGTTCTTCCCGCACGGCGACGACTTCCGGGGGCTGCGGCCGCACCAGACCCGGCTGCAGGGCGGCGACGCCTCCTCGGACTCGTACTGCTACCCATGACGCTGACCGCGGTCATCCTGCTGGGGGCCTTCCACGGGATCAATCCCGCGATGGGCTGGCTGTTCGCCGTGGCGAGGGGACTGCAGGAGCGCAGCCGCGACCGGCTCCTGCAGTCCCTCCCGGTGATCGCGCTCGGCCATCTCGCCTCCGTGGCCCTGGTGGCGCTGGTCGTCGGCGCCACCGGGTCCCTGGTGACGGGCACCGCGCTCTCGATCGGCGCGGGCGTGGTGCTCGTCGCCTTCGGCCTGTGGCGGCTGCTGTCCACGCGGCACTTCCGCTGGGTCGGCATGCGGTTGTCGCTCGGCCAGCTCGCCGCCTGGTCGTTCCTCATGTCGTCCGCGCACGGCGCCGGCCTCATGCTGCTGCCCGTGCTGACCCGCATCCCGGCCGGTCACCACGGCCACGCGATGTCCGGCGGCCTGTTCGTGGCCGGGATACACACGCTCGCCATGTTCGTCACCGCGGGGGTGGTCGCGCTCGCGGTGTACGAGTTCGCCGGGCTCACGGTTCTGCGCCGGGCCTGGTTCAACCTGGACCGGATGTGGGCCGTCGCCCTGGTCGGCGCGGGCGTGTTCACCCTGGTCCAGACGGCCTGGTGAGGCGGCTCAGCCGCTCACCAGACGGTCCCTCTGCCGAGCTGAGCCGGTGGTTGGCGGGCCGGGGTGGGCCAGGACGAGACGATCGGATGGTCGTGGTTGCGCTTTGAGGATGAATTGGTCGCAAAGGTGACGGCTTCCATAGCAGGGCGAAATGGACGACTAGGCCATGCGCGGGGTGCAGGATGTCCGCTGTGCGGATTTCTCTCCTGGGATCGTTGGAGGCCGTGAACCGTGGCGGCGAGCGGATCGCCCTGGGCGGACTGCGGCTCCGGGCGTTGCTCGCCGGCCTGGCGCTGGAACCCGGGAAGCTCCTCACTCAGGAGCGCCTCGCCGACATTCTCTGGGGCGAGGAGCAGCCGGCCAACACCGCGAACGCACTTCAGACCCTGGTCAAGCGACTTCGCGCGGCCATGGGCCTGCCCGGTGTGATCATGGCTCGTTCCGGCGGTTATCTCGTCGACGTCGATCCGGCCGATGTCGATGCCCATCGCTTTGCCCGGCTCGCCGAACGTGGTCACGCCGAGCGGGCGCCTGAGGCGGCCGCCCGTGCGTTCGACGATGCCCTCGCGCTCTGGCGGGGTCCGGCGCTCGCCGACCTGCACGCCGTGCCGTACCTGGCGAACGCCGCCGCGCTGCTCGAAGAACGGCGGCTGGCCGTGATCGAGGCCCGGGCGGAGGCGTACCTGGCGCTCGGATGGCGGATCGACCTGTCCGCGGAGGCGGCGGAGCACCCGTTCCGAGAGCGGTTGCAAGGGCTGGCGATGCGTGCTCTGGCCGCTAGTGGCAGACAGGCCGAGGCGCTCGCCCTCTACGAGAACACCCGCCAGGCGCTCACCGAGGGGCTCGGTGTCGACCCGGGGCCTGATCTTCGCGACGCCCATCTCGCCGTCCTGCGGGGCGATTCCGTACGGCCGTCGCCCCCAGCAGCGGATGGAGCCTCGCCGCCCGCTTCGCGCTCGGCCGATCCGCGACGGCGGCAGGCGACCGCACGCGTGCCTCTGACCAGCTTCGTCGGGCGGGAAGAAGAGGTCTCCCATGTGGGCGACCTGCTGCGGATCTCGCGCCTGGTGACGATCATCGGACCAGGAGGAGCGGGCAAGACGCGGCTCGCCGTCGAAACGGCACTCGGCATCACCGGCTCCGTGGCCGGTGGCCCGAAGCCTCATGCCTCGGCGGTGCTCGACACGCTTCGGATGGTGGAGCTCGCTCCCGTCACCGACCCGGTCGACGTGCCGTACGCCGTCCTCGACGCGCTCGGTGTTACGGCGGACCGATCGGCGGCGGGGGAGTGGCGAGCCGATCCCATCGATCCCATCGACCCCGTCGCGCAGATCGTCGCAGCCGTGGGTGCCCGGCGGCTCCTGCTCGTGCTGGACAACTGCGAGCACGTGATCGACGCGGTGGCATTGATCGCGCGTCGCCTTGTCGAGGAATGCCCCGGGGCGATCGTGCTCGCCACCAGCAGGGAACCACTCAGGGTCCCGGGTGAGATGCTCGCGCCGATCCCACCGCTGCGGCTGCCGCCCGAAGGCGCGACGGTCGAAGAGGCGCGCGACTGTCCGGCCGTGCGGCTCCTCCTGGAGAGATCTGCCGGCGCGCGGCCGGGGTTCACCCTCGACGAGTCGAACGTGAACTCCATCGTCACCATCTGCCGTCGTCTCGACGGCATGCCCCTGGCCATCGAGCTGGCGGCGGCGCGGCTGCGCGCTCTGACGCCCGCGCAGCTCGCGATGCGCCTCGACGATCGTTTCCGCTTGCTCACCGCGGGCAACCGTACGGCCCTTCCACGGCATCAGACGCTCCGCGCCGTGGTGGAGTGGAGCTGGGACCTGCTGGACCCGAGAGAGCAGGAGCTGGCCCGCAGACTCGCCGTTTTCGCGGGCGGAGCGACGTTCGACGACATCGAGCGTGTGTGCGGAGACGAGTGGCCGCTCAGCGCGACCGGAAGCGGTGCCGACCTGGACGTGCTGGAGCTCCTGCCGTCGCTGGTGGACAAGTCCTTGGTCGAGATGGTGGACGACGGCCGATATCGGATGTTGGAGACGATCCGTGCCTTCGCTCTCGAACGGCTCGGCGAAGCCGGGGAACTCGATGTGTTCCGGCGACGCCATGCCCTGCGGTTCCTGGAACTCGTGGAGAGCGCCGAGCCGCGACTGCGTACGGCCGGCCAGATCGAATGGATCGACCGGCTGATCGCCGACCAGGATGACCTCCACGCCGCGCTCCGCTGGGCGCTGGATCGCCGGGACGTCGAGCTGGCCGTACGGCTCTGCGGTTCGCTGAACTGGTTCTGGTGGCTCCGCGGCTATCGGGCCGAAGGCGCGGTGTGGGCCGAGCAGGTTCTCACGCTGGCGGGGGAGGAACCTCCCCCTGGCCTGGCCGGAGCGTACGCCGGCTGCCAGTTCGCGGTCGACGTCACGAAGCTGGGCTCGCTGCTCGCCGATCCCGACCGGTTGAGGACCATGGCCGCTCGGATGGACGCGCTGATCGACCGCGCGGTCCGTGAGGGCTCCCTCCATCCGATGTTGCTGATCGGCAGGGTCGTCATGGCGTTCATGGGAGGACAGGAGGAGCACGGCCTCGCCCTGCTCGACGGCTATGTGCGCTCCGACGACCCGTGGTTGGCGAGCTCGGCCCACATGATCAGGGGCGGCTTCCAACCTGAGCGGGACCGGTCTCGGCAGGATCTGGAGGCGGCCGTGGCCGGTTTCCGGGCGATCGGCGAACGCTGGGGCCTCAGCGAGGCCCTGCTCGGCCTCGCCTCGCTCCACGCCGCCCGCGGTGACCTGCCGCCCGGCCTCATAGAGGAGGTCGCGGAACTGACCTCCGAGTGGGTGAGCGCGGAGGAGGTGGTCTCCACACTGACCCGGCTCGCGGGCCTGCGCGCACAGGCGGGAGACCTCGAGGGCGCCGCCGGCGACATCGCCCGGGCCAGGGCCGCCGTCGCTCCCGACCTTCCCGCGCACGCCCTGGCCCAGCTCCGGATCGGTGAGAGCGAGGTGGCGCGGCGCAGAGGAGACCTCGACGGAGCGTTGCGCGTCTACGATCAGGTCATCGCGGACCTGGGTCGAATCCCCGTGATCCCCCAGCAGGAGGCCTGGGCACACCACGCCTATGCCAGAGCTCTCGCTGAGAGGGGCGACTTCGCCGCGGCGCGGGAGCACCATCTGCTGGCGATCGACGCATTGGGTGCCGCCCCCGACCTGCCCGTTCTCGCCTCGGCCGTCGCCGGATTCGCGATCACCCTGCTGCGCGTGGGCGACGCAGAGCGCGCGGTCGTGCTGTTCGGCGCGGCCGTCGCCATCCACCCTTCCGCCGACGCCGACACGGACGTCGTGGCGGCGACGACGGCGGCCCGTTCGGCCCTGGGCTCCCGGTTCGACGAGGTGTACGCACGCGGCGCCACCCTGTCCCGTCAGGAGATCGACCGGCTCCTCCGCTCGACCTGACCGCCACGCACGACCAACCAGGACCGAGACGAAACCTCTGACGTATCGGGCGAAGGCGGCACGCACACGATGCGACGAGCGGGCAGCCGCACGCGCGCGACGGACGGGATACCTTCCTCCGGAGGACGGGCGCCAGAGGCCGGCGACCATTCGCACGCCGCCTCGCATGGTGGCCCACTCTGTTCCGGCGACGACGGCCCGGCCGAGCCGCTCGTTGATGCCGGTGATGTCCATGGTCAACGGATCCGCCTGGTGTAGCTGTGGACGGCGAGTGGGAAGAAGACGGCGGCGATGGCGATGGCCCAGGCCAACGTGATCCAGAGGTGGGCTCCCAGCGGCCCTCCGGTGAGCAGGGCGCGCAGCGACGCGGCCAGGTGTGAAACCGGGTTCACGTCCATCCACCAGCGGAGCCAGCCGGGCACGTTGGTCGCCGGGATGAACGCGGTGCTGCCGAACGTCAGGGGAAGCAGGACGGCGGTCGCCATGCCCTGCATCGAGGCGACGCTTCTGGCCTTGAGCCCGATCCACGCGGAGGCCCAGGACAGCGCGAATGTGAACAGCAGCACGAGGGTGACCCCGGCGAACGTCTCCGCGAGTGAGGTGCGGACGCGGAATCCGACGACGAAGCCGGTGAGCAGCGATGCCGTGACGGTCAACAGCATGGTCAGAGTGTCGGCGAGGATCCGGCCGATCAACGGGGCCGATCTCGCGATCGGCAGGCTGCGGAACCGGTCGAAGACTCCGTTGCCGATGTCCTCGGCGAGATTCATGCCGGTGGTGTTTGTCGCGACCAGCGCGACCTGGACGAGCACGCCCGGCAGCAGGAACTGGGCGGTCCCCGTCTGATTGCCCGTCATCACCCCGAACAGGCAGACGAACAGCATGATCATGAAGATCGGCTGGAGCAGGAGCTGGACGAGCCGCCCGGGCTCATTGCGCAGCGGCACGAGACTGCGCCACGCGAGCGTGAGCCCCTGTATGAGCGCACCGCTCCGGGGCCGGGCCCGATGAGAGGCGAGAGAGGTCATGCCATGCTCCTTCCGCTGGACTGCGGCTGCCGAGACGACACGGTGGGGCGTGGCGCAGGCGGCTCTGACGATGGTGGCGGCGCCTGCCGCGATGCGGACGCCGTTCCGCCCGTGCCTGTGGACAACCGCGGGGCTGTGGACAACTCCGGAGAGGGAGTGGTGACGAGGGCGAGGAACGCCTCGTCGAGGCTCGGCCGCCGGAGCGCGTGTTCGGTGAGCGTGATCCCGGCGTCCTCCAGGCGGCGGAACACCTCGGGCACCATGGCCGGATCGATGATCGGCACGCTGAGCACGCCGTCCTCGACCGGCCCGTACGCGCGACCGGGCATCGCGCCGGACCGCTCGTCGGCTGTCCGCTCGTCGGCCGTCCGCTCGGTCGCGCCCTCGGCCCGTTCCTCCGCCGCGGCCGTGCCCCCTGCAGGCCGGGACATCGCGTCCTTCGACGGCCGATTCGTCGCCTCAGCGGTGGCCGGCCGGTGGGTCGCCTGGCCGCGGGTCACGTGCGGCGTGACGCCGGTGACCTGGGTGAGGATGTCGTGTGCCTTCCTCAGATCCCGTTCGGGCCTGATCTCCAACCGTCGGTGTCCGGCCCGGCTCTTGAGCTGGTCGGGCGTCCCGTCGGCCGCCACCCGGCCGTGGTCGATGACCACGATCCGGTCGGCGAGCTGGTCGGCCTCCTCCAGATATTGCGTGGTCAGCAGCACCGTGGAGCCGCCCGCGACCTGCTCGCGCACGATGTCCCAGAGCTCGGTCCTGGCACGGGGGTCGAGCCCCGTGGTCGGTTCGTCCATGAAGATGATCCGCGGGTCGGCCACCATGCTCACGGCCAGGTCGAGCCGCCGTCGCATGCCTCCCGAATAGGTTCTCGCGGCCCGGTCGCCCGCCTCGGTCAGGCGGAAACGGTCGAGCAGGCCGACGGCCCGGGCTCGTGCGTCCGCCCGGCTCATCCCCAGCAGGCGGCCGATCATCATCAGGTTCTGTGTGCCGGTGAGGTTCTCGTCGACCGACGCGTACTGCCCCGTGAGACCGATCAGCTCGCGTACCCGGCGCGGCCGGGCGACCACGTCGTGCCCGCCGACGCGGGCGCTGCCGCCGTCGGGGGAGACGAGCGTGGCGAGGATGCGCACCGCCGTGGTCTTGCCCGCCCCGTTCGGCCCCAGGACGGCGAGGACCTCTCCCGGGCGTGCCGTCAGATTTACCCCGTCGAGTGCCGCCTTGTCCCCATATCGCTTGATGAGCCCTTCGGCTTCGATCGCGTACGTCATGGAGTGAAGGTTCGCCGCCCGCGCTGGCACCCGCCTGGCACCGCCCTGGCATTCCGTTGGCGGAGCCGCGCACCGGGGGATCGGCGTCCTCGGCCGGATTAGGCCTTGTCCGCCCATGGGCGCGGGGTTACGATCCCGATAACTTTTAAGAAACTTTATTAAAAGAACTCGCCGAAGTCCGTTCCACACCCCCTTCTCGAACGGAAGACGCCCATGAAGAAACCGCTGACCATCGGCGCGGTCGCGCTGCTCGCCGCCGCCGGCTTCCTCTTCACATCCGGTACGGCGTACGCCGCGAACATCGCCGTGAACCCCGGGTTCGAGGACGGGCTGTCGGGGTGGACGTGCTCGGCCTCGTCCGGCGCCCAGGCCGTCTCGTCGCCCGTACGCACCGGGTCGAAGGCGTTGTCCGCCATTCCTGCGGGTAGCGACACGGGGCGGTGCGAGCAGACGATCGCGGTGCGTCCTTCGACGTCGTACACGCTGTCGGCCTGGGTCCAAGGCAACTACGTCTTTCTCGGCGCGTCGGGCATGGGGGTGAGCGCGCAGACATGGGCGGCGCCCGGATCGTCGTGGACCCAGGTGACGACGTCGTTCACGACCGGTTCGTCCACGATGAGCGTGTCGATCTATCTCAACGGCTGGTACGGCCAGGGGGCGTACTACGCCGACGACGTGGTGCTGGACGGGCCCGGGGGCGGTCCCTCCCCGTCCGCGAGCCCGTCCGCGAGCCCGTCCGCCAGCCCTTCGGCGAGCCCGTCCGCGAGTCCCTCACCGAGTCCGAGCGCGTCTCCCAGCGCATCTCCCAGTGCGTCTCCGAGCGGCCCTCCGCCCGGCGGAAAGCGGTTGCTGGTGGGCTACCTGCACGCGTCCTTCGCCAACGGATCGGGATATGTCCGGATGGCCGATGTGCCCGCTGAATGGGACTTCGTCAACCTCGCGTTCGGCGAGCCGACCTCCGTCACCTCGGGCGACATCCGGTTCACCCGCTGTCCGGCCACCGAATGCCCGGCTGTCGAGAGTGACGCGGACTTCATCGCCGCCATCCGCGCCAAGCAGGCGGCGGGCAAGAAGGTGCTGATCTCGATCGGCGGGCAGAACGGCCAGGTCCAGCTCACCACGACCGCCGCCCGCGACGCCTTCGTCCAGTCCGTCGCCGCGATCATCGACAAGTACGGCCTGGACGGCCTCGACATCGACTTCGAGGGCCACTCGCTGTCGCTCAACCCCGGCGACAACGACTTCAAGAACCCGACCACACCCGTGATTGTGAACCTGATCTCGGCTCTGAAGACCCTCAAGGCCAGGTACGGACCGGGCTTCGCGCTCACGATGGCGCCCGAGACGTTCTTCGTCCAGCTCGGCTACCAGTTCTACGGCCCCGGCCCGAACGGCGCCGCGGATGCCCGCTCCGGCGCATACCTTCCCGTGATCTACGCGATGCGGGACGACCTGACGTTGCTGCACGTCCAGGACTACAACTCCGGGCCGATCATGGGCCTCGACAACCAATACCACACCATGGGAGTGGCCGATTTCCACGTCGCCATGACCGACATGCTGCTCACGGGCTTCCCCGTGGCCGGCGGCGCCACGTTCCCGCCGCTCCGTCCCGAGCAGGTGGCGATCGGCCTGCCGGCCGCGCCGTACGCGGGCAACGGATTCACCACGGTCGCCGAGGTCCAGAAGGCGTTCGGCTGCCTGGCGAAGGGCTCCGGATGCGGTTCCTACCGCCCGCACGGCGTCTTCCCCGGCCTGCGCGGGCTGATGACCTGGTCCATCAACTGGGACAAGTACAACGGCTACGAGTTCTCGCGCAGCCACCGCGCCTACCTCGACGCGCTCGGCTGATCTCCCGAACCGGGTGAGGGCTGCCACACTCTGACGTCTGCGAAGGCGGGCAGGTCGGGTCCGGCCTGCCTGCTACGGCATGCGGAGCGAGTCCCGGCGTCAGATAGGCCGGGAGTCCACCAAAACGGCCAGGGTGTTGCGGGCCAGATCCGCGTCCCGGCGGGCACGGTAGGCGGCCCAGCGCCCCGTGTCGTGCCGGGCGCTCCGCGAGGGGGACAGGAAGCCGATCACCATCCCAACGAACGTGGCCACGCCAAGCACGATCCACAACCGCAACTTCATCACTACCCCCTGATATTGCTGTAAGTAATCATGCTACGACGCTCTGTCGCGAAAATCCCCGAAATCTTCCTTCCCCGGGTGGCCGATATAGCCACCCATCGGGCAGTCTTGGGACCGTTATGGATTACGCGATTCCCACGGGCCTCGTTCTCGTCATCGGTGTGCTGCTTGCTCTGCTGGCACAGCGGAAGGGATGGAAGCCGTCGCTGGCCGTCACTCTGGCCGTCGGCATCGGCTTCCGTGTCCTGATCATGGTGCTGTCGGCGAAGGACAGTTGGCAGCCGATCGACTTCGTGAACAGCTTCCGCCCGGCGGGTGAGGCGATCCTCAATCACCGCGACCCCGTGCTCGAAAGCAACGGTGGTTGGCACTTCCTCCCCACGATCCCGTACATGTACGGGCTGTTGCTCTGGCTCGGCATCCCGTGGGAGGTCGCGGGCCGGCTGGTGACGGTCGTCTCCGACATCGTGCTCATCCCGCTCGTGGGCAAGCTGGCCGGCGGCGCGACCGCGAGGCTTCGCGCGTTCCAATACGCCTGCAACCCCCTCGCGATCCTGGTGGCCTCCGTGCACGGCCAGGTCGAGCCGGTCTCGCTGGTGTTCGCCGTGGCGGCGTTCGTCGTGGCTCGCGGGCCGAACGGCTGGACGCTCCCCGAGACGCTCCCGTGGCGACGACCGGCCGATTTCCTGCGCCGCTTCACCCATCCGACCGACGCGGACCGGGCGGCGACCGGACGCGCCCTGTGGGCGGGAGTGCTCATGGGGATGGCCCTCTGCGCGAAGAGCTGGCCGGTCATCCTGGTGCCCGGCATGCTCATGTTCCTGCCCGGACTGCGCTCCCGGGTGGTCTCGCTCATCGGTGTGGGCCTGCCGCCGGTGCTGTTCCTGCTCACGCTGCCGATCGGCGGCTGGACCGCGTGGAACCAGCTACCCGAGGTGCTCAAGACGATCGGCCTGCGTCCCAGCGACGTCCGTCCGATCACCGGCGACTGGGGCTGGACCGCGGTGCTGAACGGAGGCGACTGGGTGCTCAGCCCCACCTCCCTCAAGATCGGCCAGTACCTCATTTACGCGTCGCTCGTGGCCTGCGTGATCTGGTGGCGCAAGGCCGATCCCATCGACGTCACGACCGCGATCGTCCTGGCGTTCATGATCTTCACGCCGCGGCTGGGCGCGCAGTACCTCATGTGGTTCATGCCGTTCCTGGTCGCCCGGCCCACCCGCTGGGCGTGGCCGGTGATCATCGGCAGCACCGTCTGGGCGGCCATCGGCTACTTGGTGCTCACCCAGTTCACCGGCGCGAAATGGGGAGAGCTCCACTCGCCGTGGGCGATCAGCTCCATCGTGCTGTTCCCGGTGCTCATCGCGGGGATGCCGTGGAGCCGCCGCAGAGCGCTGCCGACTACGGCGCCGCAGCACGCGCTCACTGTCACGCCCACCGTGCAGGAGCGCACGTCCCCCTGACGCGCGCCCGGCCGCGGGTCACTTGACGATCAGCCGGATCAGGTGGCCGTGGCTCTTGAACTCAAGACTGTCACCGTCCAGCACGCCCGTGACGCAGTCGAACACTCCGGGCCCGCGCTGCCGTACGAAGAAGGCGGACTCGGCGACCGCGGAGAGGAGGCGGATCGCGTCGCGGTGGATGCGCACCCCCTCCTGGTCGCCGGCCAGCGAGACGGTGACCTCGTAGACGCCGTCCGGGAGGAGCCGCTGCCCGGTGAGCAGCCACTCCGAGCCGCAGGCCCGGCGCAGGTGCGGCAGCAGGTGCACCTCGGGATCCTCGGTGACCCAGCCGTCCCGATTCATGCACTCCAGTAGCTGTCGGATCTCGGGATCCATGGCGGAGCCATCCGCGATCCCGGTCTGCCGCTCGTCGGTGTCCCATCGCCGCATGTTTCGACCATACGCGTCGCGATGCCGGGCACCAGGGGAGGCCGCCACGCGTCGTGCCAGGTCAGGCGGCCGCGTCGGGAGCCTTCGAGGCCGATGGCAACCGGCCGGACACGAGCGCGGCCGCCCACTTGCCGTTCGGGTCGCTGTCCACCAGCAGCGCGCGTACGAGCAGGCTGAGCGGGATCGCCAGCAGGGCACCCAGCGGGCCGAGTACCCAGGTCCAGACGATCAGCGACAGGAACGTGATCGTCGTGGACAGCCCGACGGCGTCCCCCAGGAACTTCGGCTGGATGAAGGACTGGATCACCACGTTGATCGCGATGTAGGCGACGATCACCAGGATCATCGTCTTCGGGCCGCCTTCGAGCAGTCCCAGCAGCGCGGGAGGGATCAGGCCCAGGAAGAAACCGATGTTCGGTACATAGTTCGTGATCAGTGCGAAGACGCCCCAGAGCAGGGGGAGTGGCACGTCCAGCGCGTACAGGGCCACGATGTCCAGCGCCGAGCAGATCGCGCCGAAGATCGTCGAGACGATCAGGTACCGCCTGGTCTTGTGCGTGAACGTGGTGAACGCCATGATCAGGGCCGGCCGATCGTCGCGCGCGGCGGCCATGATCCGCGAGTAGATCGGCGCGTCCAGGCTCATGGCGAGCAGCATGATCACGATGAGGAAGAGGCTGGAGAACACCCCGAGCAGCCCGGAGAACACGCTCTGCGCCACGTCGATCAGCTTGCCGAAATCGATGGAGGAGAGCGCCCTGTTGATCTCGGCGGCGCCGTAGCCGAGCCCGGCCAGCCACTTCTGGAGGTCGGCGATGACCTGGTTGAACTGGTGCGCGTACGTCGGCGCGAGGATGGCGAGCTGGGCCGCCGCGAAGCTGAGGATGGCGATCATGCCGAGCAGCACCACGATAACGACCAGCAGGGGGATCGTGATGAGCATCCACCCGGGGGCCTTGCGGCGGTAGAGCCACTCGCGCAGCGGGGACACGGCGATGACGAGCGTCAGCGCGAGGATCACCGGACCGAGGATCGACTGAACCGCCTGCATACCGGCCAGGACAATGACGGCGGCGGCCGTACAGACCAACACGATCAGGGCCCGGGGAACACGCTGTTCAGCCATCTCCCGTTTCTACCTGATCGGGGGGCAAAGATCGATCGGCGCCCGGTTCGCGGGCGCCCGCCCCGCCGGCACGAGTGCCGCCCGGCCCGTCCCGGCGTTTCGTGGCTCGAACACTCTGGGCTGCTGTTAATCTTGTCCAGTCGGCGCAGTCCGGCGTCTTCCTTCCCCTTCCGCTGAGCGGTTCAGGCATGGGACGGCGTGGGCTAAACTCGACAAGTCTCCTCAAACGATCAGTTTCGGGTCATTCGTTCGCGAAGCGGACAAGGATCTGGTAAGTTAGAGGGGTTGCCCCGGAAACGGGGCGGCTGCGATTCCTCTGGAGTTGCGCGGTTCGGGTCAAGTGCTCCGAAATGGGGCGGTTTGACACGGACCGGGCGACACGGAAGAATAGTAAACAGAAAGAACGAAGCGAATAACGCCCCGGAGCGGATGGCTCGGTTTCGAGTCTGAGGTGATGGTGGTCGCTTCCGTTTCTTGAGAACTCAACAGTGTGCTAAAAGCCAGTGCATGATGCACAACCCCGTCCTTACCTGCATCTTTGGGTGTGGGGGGATGGATTCCTTTGGTTGACATTCATGTTGAATGTTGGCCAGGAAAAACTCGAAGACATTGTTTGGAGAGTTTGATCCTGGCTCAGGACGAACGCTGGCGGCGTGCTTAACACATGCAAGTCGAGCGGAAAGGCCCTTCGGGGTACTCGAGCGGCGAACGGGTGAGTAACACGTGAGTAACCTGCCCCTGACTCTGGGATAAGCCTGGGAAACTGGGTCTAATACCGGATATGACTACTTCGGGCATCCGATGGTGGTGGAAAGTTTTTTCGGTTGGGGATGGACTCGCGGCCTATCAGCTTGTTGGTGGGGTAGTGGCCTACCAAGGCGACGACGGGTAGCCGGCCTGAGAGGGCGACCGGCCACACTGGGACTGAGACACGGCCCAGACTCCTACGGGAGGCAGCAGTGGGGAATATTGCGCAATGGGCGAAAGCCTGACGCAGCGACGCCGCGTGGGGGATGACGGCCTTCGGGTTGTAAACCTCTTTCAGCAGGGACGAAGTTGACGTGTACCTGTAGAAGAAGCGCCGGCTAACTACGTGCCAGCAGCCGCGGTAATACGTAGGGCGCAAGCGTTGTCCGGAATTATTGGGCGTAAAGAGCTCGTAGGTGGCTTGTCGCGTCTGCCGTGAAAGCTTAGGGCTTAACCCTAGGTCTGCGGTGGATACGGGCAGGCTAGAGGCTGGTAGGGGCAAGCGGAATTCCTGGTGTAGCGGTGAAATGCGCAGATATCAGGAGGAACACCGGTGGCGAAGGCGGCTTGCTGGGCCAGTTCTGACGCTGAGGAGCGAAAGCGTGGGGAGCGAACAGGATTAGATACCCTGGTAGTCCACGCTGTAAACGTTGGGCGCTAGGTGTGGGGACCTTCCACGGTTTCCGCGCCGTAGCTAACGCATTAAGCGCCCCGCCTGGGGAGTACGGCCGCAAGGCTAAAACTCAAAGGAATTGACGGGGGCCCGCACAAGCGGCGGAGCATGTTGCTTAATTCGACGCAACGCGAAGAACCTTACCAAGGTTTGACATACACCGGAAAGCCTCAGAGATGGGGCCCTCTTCGGACTGGTGTACAGGTGGTGCATGGCTGTCGTCAGCTCGTGTCGTGAGATGTTGGGTTAAGTCCCGCAACGAGCGCAACCCTTGTTCCATGTTGCCAGCACGCCCTTTGGGGTGGTGGGGACTCATGGGAGACTGCCGGGGTCAACTCGGAGGAAGGTGGGGATGACGTCAAGTCATCATGCCCCTTATGTCTTGGGCTGCAAACATGCTACAATGGCCGGTACAGAGGGTTGCGATGCCGTGAGGTGGAGCGAATCCCTAAAAGCCGGTCTCAGTTCGGATTGGGGTCTGCAACTCGACCCCATGAAGTCGGAGTCGCTAGTAATCGCAGATCAGCAACGCTGCGGTGAATACGTTCCCGGGCCTTGTACACACCGCCCGTCACGTCACGAAAGTCGGCAACACCCGAAGCCCGTGGCCCAACCGGTTTACCGGGGGGAGCGGTCGAAGGTGGGGCTGGCGATTGGGACGAAGTCGTAACAAGGTAGCCGTACCGGAAGGTGCGGCTGGATCACCTCCTTTCTAAGGAGCAT
>NZ_BBYJ01000003.1 GCF_001528665.1 Microtetraspora malaysiensis | reverse complement strand
AGCAGCCCGGGCAGTGTGCGTCCTGAGATGAGCCCGCCGGGCGTCGCCCAGTCCGCACCCCGCCCCTGTGCTTGTCCCCGCTCCTGTTCCTGTCCCGGTCCCCGCGCCTGGCCTTGTCCCCGTGCGTGTCCCGGTCCTTGTTTGCGCTGTTCGCCATCGCGGGCAGGCCGATCGTTCGGCCTACCGGCCCGGGTGCCCCGGCCACCCGCACTCTGACCGCGCTCCGCTCTCTGACCGCGTCCGTCCGCGTCGCGCCCAGCGCTCCGACCATGCTGCCCACCGTCGCGAGTGCCCTGGCCAGGCGCTCTCTGGCCACGTTCCTCCGTGTCGCCCCGAGTGCCTTCATCCCGCCGCCCGCCGTCGTGAGTTTCCCGGCGATGCCCTGCGTCGTGCCCAGCGCTCTGGTCGGGTCGCCCGTTGCTGCGGGCGTCCTGCTCGCGGCTCGTGTCGTCTTGATCGCTGTGGCCGAGCCGCTCATGGTCCCGGGCAGGGCGATCACGCCGCACGCCATCGTGAGCGCTGCCTTCCGGCGAGCCAGACGCGTCAGCCGACGAAGAGGCAGACGCCTGCCCACCCGAGAAGGAGGACGTTCCGGCCGGTGTGGAGTCGGACGCCTTCGGCCGCGAAGGGCCGGATGTCTTGGAGCGCGCGGGGTCGGACGCCTCCGGCCGCGAAGCCGTGGGCGTTCCCGCTGATGAGAAGCCGGACGTCTCGCCCGGTGAAGAAGCGGGAGGGTCATCGGGAAGGGACCCGGCATTGATCAACACCAGCAACTCGGTACCGATCTGCTGCTCCAACAACGCGATCAACACATCCGCGTTCCGCACCCGCAGCGGCCGCTCATCCCCCACCACCCGCGGCTTCGCATACGCATCC
>NZ_BBYJ01000002.1 GCF_001528665.1 Microtetraspora malaysiensis | reverse complement strand
GGGTCTGGGCGAGGCGGTGGATGTCGGTGACGGGCAGAAGCTGTCCGGTGGCCAGGAGCAGCCCGGGCAGTGTGCGTCCTGAGATGAGCCCGCCGGGCGTCGCCCAGTCCGCACCCCGCCCCCGTCCCTGGCTCTGGCTCTGTGCCTGTGCCTGTGCCTGGCCTCGTGCTTGTCCCGGTCCTTGTTTGCGCTGTTCGCCATCGCGGGCAGGCCGATCGTTCGGCCTACCGGCCCGGGTGTCCTGGCCGCCCGTTCTCTGGCCGCGCTCCGCTCTCTGACCGCGTTCGTCCGCGTCGCGTCGAGTGCCTTCATCTCGCCGCCCGTCGTCGTGAGTTTCCCGGCGATGCCCTGCGTCGTGCCCAGCGCTCTGGTCGGGTCGCCCGTGGCTGCGGGTGTCCTGCTCGCGGCTCGTGTCATCTTGATCGCTCTGGCCGAGCCGCTCATTGTCCCGGGCAGGGCGATCACGCCGCACACCATCGTGAGCGCTGCCTTCCGGCGAACCAGACACGTCAGCTGACGAAGCGGCAGACGCCTGCCCACCCGAGAAGGTGGACGTTCCGGCCGGAGTGGAGTCGGACACCTCGCTGCGCGAAGGGCCGGATGTCGCGGAGTGCGCGGGGTCGGACGCCTCAGACCGCGTCGGGCCGGGAGTCTCGGCGGGCGAGCGGCCGGATGTCGCGGAGTGCGCAGGGTCGGACGCCTTCGGCCGCGAAGCCGTGGGCGTTCCCGCTGATGAGGAGCCGGACGTCTCGCCCGGTGAAGAGGCGGGAGGGTCATCGGGAAGGGACTCGTCGTTGATCAACACCAGCAACTCGGTACCGATCTGCTGCTCCAACAACGCGATCAACACATCCGCGTTCCGCACCCGCAGCGGCCGCTCATCCCCCACCACCCGCGGCTTCGCATACGCATCCACCAACGCCCGCAACCGCGCCCCCGCCTCCCGAGGCAACCGGAACTCCCCCTCCACCCCGCCCGAAGCGCTCTCCCGCACCAACAGAAACCG
>NZ_BBYJ01000001.1 GCF_001528665.1 Microtetraspora malaysiensis | reverse complement strand
GGGGGAGGGGCGGCTGCATCGGGCGCAGGATGCTGCGCTCGTGCAGGGTGAGGTGCGGGAGCAGCGCGGGCGGCCAGCAGCGGCGCACGCGGGGGTCGGCGGCCAGGTGGTCGGCATAGGCGGACAGGGCCCAGCTCTCGAACATCACTCCCCGCTGCCGGAGGAGTCCGGCTCCGGGACGGACGTCCAGCGCCTGGCCGGAGTCGGCGACGGTGATCCAGCAGACCGGGCCGAAGAAGCCGATGGTCTCGTTCTTGGCGCAGTACCGCTGCCAGTAGCGGGTCACCGCGCGTTCCCGGTCCCGGCGGCGGACGTTCCGCGGCGCGTCGGGACCGCCCGCGACCAGGCCGTCCAGCGCGATGAGCACGCCGGGGTTCTGCCAGGTGACCGCCTCGCGGAAGAGCGGGTCGGCGGCGATCTCGCAGATCTTGGCCGCTCCGGCCGCGATCGCCTCGGCGAAGACCTTGTCGAAGACCTCGGCGTCGCCGTGGCCGGCGAGCAGGTCGTCGGCGGCGGCAGCGGCGGCGGGCGCGGTGAAGGCGTCCAGCCCGGCGGCCGGGAAGCCGGTGGTGCGCAGCAGCGCGTCCGGCCAGACGGCCCAGCCGGTGTTCCCCAGTTCCAGTTTTGTCACCGCGCACCGTCCGGGGTGAGGGAGTCGGTGATCTGGAGGCGGAGCTCGCTGAAGTAGAGGTCGCCCCGGTGGTCGGGCACCCACGCCTGGTCGGGAGTGGGCAGGGCCTCGCTGACGGTGAGCGTGACGTCCGGCCCGGCCGTCCGCAGCATGGCGCTCAGCACGTCCGCGTAGTGCGGGCTGGTGAGGTCGAAGTAGCAGGGTTTCACTTCAGTGCCGATCTTGATGAACACCCGGTCGGGCAGGTTGAGCCGGTTTCGCCAGGTACGGGCGGCGAGGAAGCGGGCGCGCTCGTCCGTGACATCCACGAGCCCGGTCGCGCCGACGGTGGTGCGCCAGGTTTCGCGGGTGATGACGAGCCGGTCGATCGTGACCCGGGGCACGTGCGCGCCGGGGACGGTGAGCTTGAACATGTCCAGCAGCTGGGTGCCGAGCATCTCCGCGAAGATCTCGATCAGCGGCCATCGCCGCCCGTCCGGGCCGGTGGCGACGAGCGTCCCGTCCTCGTCGGAGACGGTGGCCGCGGTGGCGGGCAGCAGCCGGTCGGGGTCCGCGCCACGCGCCTTGCCCACGCCGAGCTGCCGGTCACGCGGCCGGGTCAGCCCGTACCCGGTGCGGGTGGTGTGGCGGGGATAGTCCTCGGGATAGAGGATGTGGATCCGCTCCGGCCCCAGGTCGAGGTCGAGGTCGGCGCGCAGCCGGTCCTGCTCGGGGTGGAACGGGCTGAGCGTCGCGCTGTCCAGGGACGACCACGCCGGGTGCAGCTCGCCGAGGACCGCCTGGTACTCGCCCCGGTTGACGGCGTCCACGTCGGGCGCGCAGATCTGCAGGTCGGGGCTGTGCAGCCGGGCGCCGGCCCAGCCGGGCCGCTCGGCGGGGAAGAGCCGGGCCAGCGACTCGGCCAGCTCGGCGGAGGAGAGCGTGACCCGGCCGCCGGTCGCGGCGGTGTCCGGCGTCCCGATCAGCTCGGCCCAGCGCCGGGCGAAGTCGGCCGCCACCGTGCGGAACGGGTTGTCGTCGCCGGTGAACAGCAGGCCCTGGGCCAGGTACCACAGGTCGCCCAGGCGCACCGGGCCCGTCGCCTCCTGACTCAGCTCCGCGTACAGGTCGCGCAGGACGTCCAGGCACGCCGCGCTGATCGCGTGGGTGAGCCAGCGGGCGGTGGTGAGCAGGACGTCCAGCGGTGCGGCGAGGTCGTCCAGGAGTGCGGAGCCGACGGTGACGTCGAGCTCGCGGGTGGTGTCCTCGTAGCAGAGGGTGCGTCCGGCGTACATCTGGCCGTCGCGGCGTCGGGGGGCCGCGCCGGTGAGGGCGGTGAACTCCTCGTCGAGTGTGGCGAGCGCGGTCTTGAGCGCGTCCGGGTCGCCGGCCGCGGCGGCCACGACGTCGCGGGCGGCGCAGAGCCGGTCGAGCCCGGCGGTGGCCTCGGCGCGCAGCTCGTCGTCGTCGATCGCCGCGATCCGGTCGCGCAGCGCGGATTCCGCGTCACGCCCGATCGGCAGGGCGGCGTCCCAGGTGATGAGGTCGCGTTCGACGAGTCGTTCGAGGAGGAGGTAGCCGTCCTCGGGGCGGGGGAGGGCCGTGACGACCTGGTGGGCGGGGGTGCGTCCGTCGCAGCGGGCGAGCAGGTCGGCTTCGGCGGCGGA